>JANNQV010000067.1:0-17793 GCA_031400935.1 Armatimonadota bacterium | reverse complement strand
GCCCTACGGTCTTTGCCGCTTCGTTATGGAAATGGGATTCTACGATATTTTCTGCAGAACCACAAGCTTCAGGGGCACAACTCCCGGCACTGACTTACTCTCCCAGAACCTTGCGGTTCAAGTACCATGAGCGCGGATGGGCTTAACGGCCGTGTTCGGAATGGGAACGGGTGTGACCCCATCGCGAGAAGCACCGGGAATTCTGCCCCCAAAAAGATCGTCTTTGACACACCAATAGGAAAGTCAAGACATTTAATATGTTGGATACAAAGATGCGACAAAGTCGCACGACCGATTCGTACAGGTTAGCTACACGTGTTGCCACGCTTCCACATCCTGCCGATCAACGGAGTAGTCTTCTCCTGGTCTTTAGGTCCCACAAGGGGACGGGACATCTCATCTTGGGGCTGGCTTCACGCTTAGATGCTTTCAGCGTTTATCCTTTCCGCGCAATAGTTATCCGGCCATGGCCCAGGCGGGCCAACCGGTACGCCAGAGGCGCGTTCATCTCGGTCCTCTCGTACTAGAGACGACTCAACCTCAAATGTCCTGCGCCTACGGTAGATAGAGACCGTACTGTCTCACGACGTACTGAACCCAGCTCACGTACCGCTTTAATTGGCGAACAGCCAAACCCTTCCCACCGACTCCAGCGGGAGGATGCGATGAGCCGACATCGAGGTGCCAAACCGGATCGTCGATATGGGCTCTTGGATCCGATACACATATGTCCCCATTTCCATGGGGTGCAGACTATATCATCATCCTGTTTTGTCTCATTTCGGAGACGCCACCGAAAGGTGGCACAGGAGCCTGGCGTGTTATGGTGTTTTTGATTTCTTCATCGGCTGATGAAGACAAACACCATCGTGTCGAACGAAGCCCTTGTACGAAGGAAATCGTTGCAACGCCCATTTTATGATCCCTTCCGACAGACAGGGACCGTGCCTAGCGGCACGGGCGTGACACAGTCGTTACGGGCATGACACGAGACTTTGATATTACATGACTCGTGACACGTTCCCACGGTATTGCCCTCTTCTTTCGACGACGTGTGTCGCCGCGCGTCCATAACGCGTGTGTGTTTCAACAAAAGAATGTTGGGTTTCACCGTTATAAGCCTGGTTTTTTATCCTGTGTCCTTGCGAACACAGGGGCCTATTCATTTGGTTAAGCCTGTTATCCCCGGGGTAGCTTTTATCCGTTGAACCCTGACGTGCCCACGCACAATCAGAGGGTCACTTAGCTCGACTTTCGTCCCTGCTCGACTTGTAGGTCTCACAGTCAAGCTCACTCTATACCTATACGCTCGACGGCTGATTTCCAACCAGCCTGAGTGAACCTTTAGGCGCCTCCGTTACCTTTTTGGAGGCGACCGCACCAGTCAAACTACCCGCCTAAGATTGTCTCGAATCCCGATCAGGGATCCGGTTAGTGAATCAGATATACAAGGGTGGTGTTCCATTGATGCTTACGCTCCCACCTACGCTCTACATGCATAACCAAGTCACAATCTTAAGGTGTAGTAAAGCTCCACGGGGTCTTTCCGTCCTACTGCGCGTAACCCGCATCTTCACGGGTGCTACATTTTCACCGAGCTTCTCGTTGAGACAGTTCCCAAGTCGTTACGCCTTTCATGCGGGTCGGTATTTAGCCGACAAGGAATTTCGCTACCTTAGGACCGTTAGAGTTACGGCCGCCATTCACCCGGGCTTCGATTCAGTGCTTCGGATTGCTCCTAACACCTCCTGTTAACCTACGGGCATTGGGCAGGCGTCAGCCCCTATACTTCGGTTTTCACCTTGGCAGAGACCTGTGTTTTTGGTAAACAGTCGCCTGGGATGCTTCGCTGCGACCCCTTGCGGGGCGCCCCTTATCGCGAACTTACGGGGCTCGTTTGCCTAGTTCCTTAACGAGAGTTCTCTCGAACGCCTTAGTCTTCTCGACTTACCTACCTGTGTCGGTTTGCAGTACGGTTCGCAACATAGTATAGCTGTGGGGATTTTCTCGGCCCCCCTCACACCCAGTTCAGTCCGCCCGAAGGCTTTCCTTCCCCGTGGTTGGCCTTTCCGCTACTCTTACAAGTAGCCCAGCCTTCCACTAGCCCACAACAACCAACGGTGTGGGATGGATGATCAAGAAGCGTCTTCCCATTGCCTATGCGCGAGGTCCGGAATTTCGACCGGAAACCCATCGGCTACGCCTTCTGGCCTGGCCTTAGGGACCGCCTAACCTCCGTCTGACGAACATAGCCGGAGAAACCTTAGGTTATCGGCGGACAGGATTCTCACCTGTCTTATCGCTACTCATGTCTGCATTCTCACTCGAATACTCTCCACCGGTGCTTACGCTCCAGCTTCACTGTGTATTCGACGCTCCCCTACCGATCAACTTACGTTGATCCCGAAGCTTCGGGAGGTAACATTAGCCCCCTTACATTATCCGCGCAAGATCACATTCGGCCAGTAAGCTATTACGCACTTTTTAAAGGGTGGCTGCTTCCAAGCCAACCTCCTGGCTGTTTACGCGATCTCACATCGTTTTACACTTAGTTACCGTTTAGGGCCCTTAGCTGTCGATCTGGGCTATTTCCCTTTTGACGACGGAGCTTATCCTTCGCCGTCTCACTGCTACGCTAATCATTGGGTATTCGGAGTTTGGTTGGATTCGGTAAGCGGGTAAGCCCCCTAGTCCATTCAGTGCTCTACCCCCCAGTGACAACACGTAACGCTGCACCTCAATGCATTTCGGGGAGAACCAGCTATCTCTGCGTTCGATTGGCATTTCACCGGACTAACCACAGCTCATCCCGAGATTTTTCAACATCTATGAGTTCGGTCCTCCATGGTGTGTTACCACCACTTCAACCTGGCCATGGCTAGATCACGCAGTTTCGGGTCTACTAATACTGACTTGACGCTCTATTCGAACTCGGTTTCCCTCCGGCTCCACGTCTTAAACGCTTAACCTTGCCAGTACTAGTAACTCGCAGACTCATTCTGCAAAAGGCACGCCATCACACCTGAAAGGATTGCTCCTCACATTGTGCTCTGACTGCTAGCGGGTGGCGCGATTTCAGGTTCTATTTCACTCCCCTACCCGGGGTTCTTTTCACCTTTCCCTCACGGTACTGGTTGCACTATCGGTGACAAATCGTGTTTAGCCTTACCCGGTGGTCCGGGCGGATTCACGCGGAATTCCTCGTGTACCGCGCTACTCGGGTACACCCTGAATTTGGTTGAGTTTTTGAGTACGGGCCTGTCACCCTCTATGGGAAAGCTTTCCTGAATGTTTCCTCTAACTCAATACCAATCTTCTTTTCTAAATCTCTCAAACGCAATTCCAATTACTTGGAACTCCGTTTGGGAGACTTAGTGGATGCCCCACTACCCCAGCCGGCAAGCCGTCTGGTTTAGGCTGGTCCGCTTTCGCTCGCCGCTACTTACGGAATCTCTTCGATTTCTTTTCCTCTGCTTACTTAGATGTTTCAGTTCAGCAGGTTCCCTCGAATGAGCTATGTATTCACTCATACGTGACAGAGTATTGCTCTGCCGGGTTTCCCCATTCGGACATCTCCGGATCGTCGCATCTGTGCTGCTCCCCGAAGCGTTTCGTCGCTTACACGTCCTTCATCGGCAATTTGTCCCTAGGCATTCTTCGCGCACCCTCAAAAGCTTATTCTTACGAAGCAAAAAAATTGAGTGCTCGATGCACACGCTAGTATAAAAAAACGCTATATGCAACTGTCAAAGATCTCGTCGCTGGCTACAGATTGACACCCAAACAGGCGTCAAATGCAGCGAAATAGAATAATACCAGTCTCTGAACTAGTTGTCAAGGGTGGGGGAGGATTTTTGGGGTCAGGGTATGGGGTGCAGGGTTTAGGGTCACGGTTTTGCTTCAAAGTGCAATTGGCTCTGTGAACAATCGTAATTACCGACCCTAAACCCTTTCCAATCTCTCAAAAAAGAAGGAAATCCACTTTATCTCCTCGAATCTACAATCATTCAGAGGCCGAAAAATGTCCAAAATCAAACTATCTCTATCAATCCTAGCCCTTTGCGCCGCCATGAACCAAGTCCAAGCTCAACCCAAAACTTTCGCTCAAGACGTCTCCTTCCTTCAAAAATACGTACCAACCATTGTATTAAGAAGTGGAAATTCTGCCGTCGCATTAGTGCCGGGATGGCAAGGCCGAGTTGCAACCAGCACATTTGACGCAAAATCAGGCGCAGGAAACGGGTGGCTGAACTACGAGCATATCGCCAGCCGAAAAATCGTTCCCCACATCAACGTATTTGGCGGTGAAGACAGATTTTGGATTGGCCCGGAAGGCGGTCAATTCTCCGTATTTTTCAAGAGTGGCGATCCATTTGACCTTGCCCACTGGCAGACACCTGCCCTTATTGACACCGATCCATTTACAGTGACTTCCAAAACAGCTACATCTGCAATATTCGAAAAAGATGGCATTCTCAAAAACTATTGGGGAACTCAGTTTAACCTGCACATCCGCCGCGAAGTCGTCATGAATTCCAAAGCGAGCGTGGAAGCCTTCGTTGGGGGCGCATTGGGCGCTGGAGTCAAATTTGTAGCCTATGAAACGCGAAACACGGTGAAGAACACTGGAGACTTAGCTTGGAGTCTGGATACTGGTTTGATTTCAATCTGGATTTTGGGAATGTTGAAGCACTCGCCCACAACTACGGTCATTTGCCCATTTAACCCAGGTCCAGAATCCAAAATGGGGCCGATCGTCAACGACACCTACTTTGGCAAGGTGCCCGCTAACCGATTGAAGATCGGGAAGAACGCTGTCTACTTCAAAGCCGATGGGCAGATGCGAACGAAAATCGGCTTGAACCCGCACCGCTCGACGACAGCTTGCGGAAGCTACGATCCTGTACGAAACCTGCTGACGATTGTCCAGTATTCGAAGAAGAATGGTGAAACAAAGTTCGTGAATTCTATGTGGGAAATGCAAGACAACCCGTATGGCGGCGATGTGGTGAACAGCTACAACGATGGCCCTCCAGCACCCGGCAAGAAGCCCCTGGGCCCATTTTATGAGTTAGAGACTTCGTCGCATGCTTTGGCATTGGCACCTGGGCAATCGAGGACGCATCTGAGCCGAACGATGCACTTTTCGGGAACCAGAGCAGAATTGCAAAAAATCGCAACGAATGTTCTCGGAGTGAGTTTGGACGACGTGGTGAAGGCGTTCTGATTTTGGATCAATCTATGGGTTGAACCAACTTGAAGTTGTCGGATCGTTTTTGAAAAAAGTAAGCAGCAATTGCGCCACTTTTTCGCGTCCAGATGTTGCCGGATGAGTTCCGTCGGCAGCGAAGTCGCCTGGTAGCCAAACTAGGGAGTCAATCTGCCTTCCATTCGGCCCGTCTGCCCATAAATAAGGTCCCCATAGCATTATCGGAGCTACCACAGGCCCAGACCGTGGGTCGCAATTCAGGTTTCGCGCTCCATTGATCTGGTCAGAAATGAGTTGCCGCATTGCAAACGCGCTTTCGTATGCGTACGGTTCGGGATTCAAGGTTGTAGATGCGTATCCCGCGTAGATTCGGCTCGATAGATATGCAATTTCCAGGTTAGGAAATACTTGCTTCAGTTTTCGCACCACGATTGCCGTATCAGAGCGAAGGCTGTTGGCATGCAAAGGATACGCGCCAAGTGAGCTTGGATTTGATTGAGCAAGCTTTATCCAAACGGCTTGAACTTGGGCGTTCGAGGTTCCACTGCTCGCCAATCGCTGAGCAAGAACATCCCAAGGATTTTGATTTGTAGCCCATGCGCGTGCCGTTTGTCCGCCTTGTGCGCCATCTATCAAGGTGACTCTCGGTGACATTTGCCCCGCAGCACTTGCTATTTGAACAAATCTGGAAAACTCCTGCGTGGTGTTGGACATTCCAATCGAGACGAGTCCGATTCTGCCCGATGGAGACGGATTTCCTCCAGAATCTCTGGGCACGATTCGCTTTCCGGCCCTTCCGGCAGCCCGAAAGTGTTCAAGTGGCGGACGATTGGAGTTCCGACCATAAAGCCCGCCCGCCTCGCCCTTGTAAAGCTGTTGACCCACGAAATCGGTCAGCGGAGTGTAGGTAGTTAGTTGATGGTTTGTAGTACCGACGAGCGGCAAAATGGCGGCTAATAGAATGGTTATTCCGGTCATATCGTCCCCTATGTATGAAGTAGACGATAGCCTGAATCTGTAAGTTCAATTTGCTGCCCATTGCGACAATCGTTCTCGGAGTAGATTTGGATGAGGTGGCGGGGGCGGTATAACCTTTGCTATACAAGTACCAATTCCTTCTCCCTCGATGGGAGAAGGCCTGTGAATCCTGCCGACGCAGGAGGCTGATGAACTGGGATGACGGTGATCCCTGCATGGTTCGCGAAATCTGACACCCTTGCCTGAGCTACCCGATTTCATTTCCCTTCGGCGGGACAAGCGTTCCTCGCACTTTCTCTCCCATCAAGGGAGAGGATTAGGTTAGCCCAAACCTAACTAATACTCAACCCAGCCTGATTCCAATCATCCAAGAACCTCTTCAAGCCCGAATCCGTCAATGGGTGCTTAAAGAGCATTTGCAAAATCTTGAAAGGCATTGTGCTCACATGGGCGCCAGCTTGAACGGCTTGAACCACATGTAGAGGATGCCGAACCGATGCCACAAGAACTTCTGATTCGAAACCGTAGGTGTTCACCATGTCCACCGTATCGGCAACAGCTTCCATCCCATCTCCTGAAATGTCGTCAACCCTTCCAACGAAATTTGAAATGTAGGTTGCTCCAGCTTTAGCTGCCAAGAGAGCTTGGGAAACAGTAAGGACCAGAGTCACGTTTGTCCGAATTCCTTTGTCCGTAAGAGTTGAAACCAGGCGAACTCCTGGCTCGATTAAAGGCACCTTTACAACGATTTGCTCATGCCATGATGAAATCTCAAGTGCTTCTTTGAGCATGGTGCTGTAGTCGGTTGCCACAACTTCCGCCGAAATCGCTCCGCCAGGCATCAATTCGCAAATTTTCAGAACAGTCTCTTTGAATCCCTTTCCCGATTTAGCAATGAGGGTCGGGTTGGTGGTTACGCCGTCAATAATTCCCCATTCGGCGGCTTGCCGCACTTCTTCCACATCGCCAGTATCCACAAAGAGTTTCATCGAAGGGATTGTACTTGTTACTTGTTGGTCGCTGGGAATAGCTGGGCGTTGCCGGGATTTGCTAGACGTTATTTGGGACCAATGCCAGCCACACCCAGCCATTCCCAGCTAAATCAGTTCCTTCACCAACGAAACCATATCGTTCTTCCTAAGCTCAATCTCGTAGCCATGCCTGAACATCAGACGATGCAGTTTCTCGTTATCTTCTGCCGTATAGGTTCGGGCTTTCTGCAAACCCTTTACTCGCATCCACGCTTCGCCAGTTTCAATAAATTGGGAAGCGATCCCCATTCCTCTATGCTCTGGGACGACGTAGAAAGTAGAGGATAGTACAAATACATAGTTATTAGTTGTTGGTTTGTTCTTCCCCACTCTCCGCACTCCGCTCTTCCCTTTCGACCCTCACAATTGTATGCCCTACTATGTCTCCAGATTCAGACTCTGCAACAAAAATCTGGCCATCGCACTGCGCTGGATCAAGATGAAATTTGGCACGTTCAATCAGCCAATTTAGCGAGTACATGGAACCGCCAACTTCTTCGTTGATGACCTCGACTAGGGTTTGCCGTATTCGAGCTGCGATCAACTCGATTTCTGCCATGGAATCAGGATTGATCGGGCGAATTGAGAAAGTTGTCAACTCCAAGGTACAAGATTTACATCCAATTCAGGAGTTCTAGCTAGACCCCGCGTGTTACTTCAGCCGTTCAGTCACATCTTCAAAGACCAACGGATGCTCCCATCCCGAGAAATACGACTTGTCCTCAGCCAACTTTAGGTCAAGACCAAACAATTCGCTCAGCACGATTCGAAATGTGTTGATCGGCGTTATAGAGCTGTAAAGCCGCTTTTGGACTTTCTCAGGGCCTCGTACAGCATAGAGTATTCCAAAAAGCTCGTCAACATTTGTTTTTTTCAGATCGTTTTGATCGGTTTCAGATTTTGGGCCATGGTCACCTTGCAAGATGATGATCGCGTCCGGCGATGCAGTTTTTATTGCATCAATTGATTCTAAAATTCGCCGGTTTACGTATTGCAACTGCCCAACATAACCAGATCGGTACCCATCTAAAGTTCCACCCATTTCCATGTAATGGTTGCCATCCCAAAGTCCAAATGGAATTTTTTGGCGAACAGATTCGCCGTTTGGACCAAAGGCAAATGGAGGATGAGGAGCCAAGATATGACAGACAATAAACCGAGGTGCAATTCCCTTTTTAGACAACTTTGTCAAACTATCAAAGCCTGAGCGAAGTTGATCACGCCTTCGATCTAGCCCGCTTTGCAAGCCTTGAGTTGAATATCGGATCGGAGTTTTTGCCAAGAGCGCATCTAAGAAAAGTGAGAATTTCCCAGAGTCTGCAAGCACGAAATCTGCGGAATCAAATGCGAGTGATGGGAAGCCAGTGGTAACCGCATAGTAATTGTAGCCATAGCCACGAAACACTTTAGCTGCCATGCTTTGGTCAACCATTTTGTCTAAAAACATTCTATCAAGCGAAGTGTTGTTTTGTGGGTGCGGAAGTCCCTCAGTTCCGACGAAATTGAGGCTGCTAGCGAGCGAAATTTCTGTCTCACAAAAGTTAGACTTGGCATCGTCGGCAACATAGAACCCACGTTCCTTCAAGCTGGTAAGGAACCTTTCGTTATCAAAACTGTATGAATTCTTGAGGGTCGAGTTCGAGCCGTAGCCGTCAAGAATAATATAGAACACATCGGGTCGTTCTGCAGGCATGTTTGAATAGGCATTTGCAAGGACTCCCTCGTTCATCGGTTGGAAAGTGATTCGCTTGAAAGTAGTGCTCCCAATCGAAAATAGCACCAATACAATGAGTGCGCAACCGCCGAAGTTTAGAAATTGATTCACATACTGGTTGTGCTTGCCCTTCCATCCTGAACCGAAAATGAAAGCCAGCGCAATAAGCATCCATAAACCAACCAACAACGCAGAATCAAGATGCGAAATATTCTGCGGTGTCCTTCGAAAAATTAGTTCGAGGGCGGCGGTGTGCGAAAAAAAGCAGATAAGGAAAGCACTTGTTACAGCAGCGGCTCGAACCTGATCTTTGAGCAGCTTGAAAGTTGCGAACCACAGCAAAAGCGATATTCCGATCAGGACGATCGAAGGGACAACTATATCACTCCAAGGAACAATCCCAGCATTGACTGAATAGAGCGTTAGCGGAAAGTAAAGTGCGAACAACGGGGGATGGATTGCCTTGATCGCCTTCAAAACTATTCCCGCCTACGAAAGTGGTAGAGAGTCCTCTTCGAGTCTGCAACTGGCACGCTTTGAATCAGTTCAAATTCCTTGCCGAATGCAGCTTCGAATTCTTCCTCGTTATATTTGTAAAAAATGTCTTCACGAGAACTGAGCATTCTTTGGACTTGCGAGTCAGATTTCGGCACGAATTCAATGATCAAATTCGGTGCAAGTCGGCTGAAAGTCTCAGAAATCATTGGAAGCGGAACGTTGTTGGTAATTGCGAGATGATGGACTAGCGCTAGCGCCATTACGGTATCCGCATCAGCACGATCAAAAAACGACTTTCTTTCCGCCAAGTTCCAGCCAATAGCAGGCGACGGCGCGCAAATGTCGTTTACCAGAGGAAGAATTTTCACCGATTTTTCAAGCTTCAGATGTTCATAATGCCGATGCACGCAAGCCGCATCCATATCCCAAGCAATCACCGATGCTCCTCGGTCGCTGGCAAGTTTGCTGAATTCGCCAGTGTTTGCACCGATGTCCCATACAGTTTTCGGCTGAATCTGGTCCAGCATTTGCCCAACTAACTCGCATTTCGATTCCATGGCACGCTTTGAATAGTTCGTGTCGGTGTAATAGTCGGACCACTTGGTGCGCTCTCGACGCAATTGGAGGGAGGCGATAGTGCCCCTCAGGCTGTCAATGAGCCCCAGCATTCCGACCTTGGATACTTTGCCCTTTTGACCGGAACTGGCACCAGCACTTGCGGAAGCAAGCGATTTTGCATGAGCCTGAAGGTGAATCATCAGCCCTGGTTTCAGTCGCTTGTGGAGCGGAATCAAGCTGACCGCCAGATCTAGAGGAATGCCATCAATAAACGCCATCGAAAGGCGTTGGCTGTCAATATGTCCAGCGGCTGCCAATGCCAATGGAGCTAGAAAGTGGCGGCAAAATTGGCCGTAAGCTTGCCAAGGATCGCCTTCTCGATAGATTTCAAAAGATAGCGAATCAATGTGCACTGGCTTGCCATCAACAAATTGAACATTGAATGCCGAAGCATCCTTGAGACTCATTCCGAGTGCAATAGATTTGCGCTGAACTTTGAGCGTTTGCAGCGCGGCATCCTTCAACTGGGAAAAACCCCATTCGTAGGGATAGGAAATGAAGGGGACTTTTTCCGGTTTCAGAACCGCAATGGCACCCGGAAACTCTGCTTCTGAAAACCTGACTTCCTCATGATCAATCAGATCGCCTTGCCCTTGCAATGATTGCCAAAGGCCAGACGTTTTGATTGCATCAAAGTCTTCTTGGAAGGAAGATTTTACGACCCGAAATGGTAAACCATCTTCAAAAAAGACGAAGCCGTCTGGGTCTCGAAATGAAGAGGGTTCTCGCGTTGCGGTCATTGCTGGGTTGATTCGCATTCAACAGCTGAATCGTTCTTTTTCCCGCGGAATAAATTCGTGAAAAGCGTTCTTCCTACAAACATCAGTCCCAATATTCCGGAAACTGCGGCTTGCATTAACATGCTGCCTGTTGCGCCGTCAATATATCCGAATGCAAGTACCGGTAACGTAACTAAAGCGAGACAAGGTAATAGTCGGTTTGTTTGTTGATTCTTCATGTTCAATGATGAAGAACGATACGCCGCTAAAATTGTTCAGAAAATTTTAATAAAAGTGCAATTTTCTTATGATTGAACCTAAAAAGTGCTGTTTTAGCGTTGGCTAACAATCGTATTCGACGCTAACAATTGCGTCATTCTCGACAAATAAAAAAACCTTACGAGCGTAACTAACACCAATAGTTAGCTACTCGTAAAGTTATCTAATTCGAGACCTACATGATTCTTTTCAGGATCCCGTGCGGTGCCTCTGCAAAGTAGACGGGATCGAAAATGGAATCGTTCGGAAAATTCGAGAAAAATTTTTAGAATGAATTGGTCAATCGAAAATAAATCCAACTTGACTTTGTGACATTGACAAAAACGCCCCATCATCACAGATTTAATTCATGTATCAATGGGCATGCCTTGAACTACGGATTCAGTCGTGGCGGAACCTTTAGAGCCTTCGAATCGCCTGATTTCTCATATCGGCTGACTTGGATAGTTATCTGCTTTCCGTCGAATTTGTAACTAAGCGGTTTGACGTCAAATGGGCTTAATAGGTCTTCGGTTTCGATGGTCGTTTGAATTTTCTTGCTTTTAAGTGCCCTCCATAGTGCAATGTACTGCTGGCGTTTGGCTTGCCAATTAGGTTCACGCATCGCAACCGAATCGTATGAATCTCCGCTTTCAGAATACAATCTCAATGCGGCCGGAAATGCAATTAGTGCCGAATTACGCTCAAATGCCGCTGCGTCAAAAGCTTTCTCCCGTTCCTTCGGAGGCTTGTCCAAAGCCGCAAAAAAGGCTCGCTGAGCCTTGATAACCGAAGCTCGAGCAGCACTCTTGTTTTTGAAGAACGCAACGAGTTTCTCTTGCATGCCGATTGCATCGTCTCTGAATCCAAGTGTATGAGCGGATGACGGATCTGAAGATAAATCTATCGCAGACAAGTACACGAATAACTCACCGCTGTACTCACGTTTCAGGTTTGGGCGACTCATCCGATCGATCGCCACTTTCAGTGCAGCAGCGTATTCAGGCTGATCTCGATCCGTGAACGACCAATAAGCAAGATGCTTGATTCCAATGCTTTCTATCGACTCGCTGACAAGCGCACCAATTGCAATGGGTTCTTCTCGAGCATGTTTTGCGATCACAAACATCTTCTGCACATTGTCTATTGCAGTTTCACAATCTCCGCTTGAAGCAGCAACCGAACCCCGTAACGCCAGCAATTTGGCTGCTTCTTTCATTTGCGAATATTCCGGCAAGATAACAGCCACACCTTGAGCCCAATCCCGGTTGAACCAACATCGCGGCAAATTTACGGCTTCGTCGAGAATTTGGAGGGCCATACTGCTTGTAGCTAGATATGTTTCTGCCTGCTGCAGGTTTTCGGCACTTCTTTCAAAGATAAGGTCGGACGCAATTACAGCGGAATCGCCCTTTCGCATTCGGTGGAAATTGAAATCTCGATAGTATGATGCGGCATTGTGCGACAGATCTGCGGTTTGAATCAGCGCAGCAAATTCGAGTGCGTTGGTCGGTATTCTCTCTGCCCTCGCTAATCGGAATTGTTCTTCAAGGGCGTCCATTGACTTGACTTCTTGCCAATATGCCAGCCCAAGGGTCGTTGAAATGAGAACTACTAAGATCCCAACTCCCAATTGAAAGCGCTTGCGGTTCATGTTGTCTAAGTTTAGCCCTTCATTTGAAATATGACCATTTCTGCAAAAGGGGAAGTTCGCAATAACATTGCGTCAACGCTCGTGGTCTGGAATTCAAGCAGTTTCGTGAACTATTGCCGGTTCAAGTAGCGAGCGGCACGCTTCCAATGCTTCGTTAACTGAGATTTCACGCATGCATTGCCGAAACTCGTTCCCGTGCAATGGACAGTTTCGAAGTTCGCAAGGCCAACATTCCATTGAACTCGGGGGAACGAGCACTACACCTTTTCCCAACGGTCCTGTCCGAATCGAAGAGGTTGGGCCAAAGCACATCACGACTGCCACGCCTAAAGCCGTGGCAATATGCATTGGCCCAGTGTCTGCACCAATGACAATGGTGCAACTCTCGAGTTCTTGCATTGTTTCTGTGAGTGAAACGCCAATTCGATTGTGAATGCGCTCGTCGCTTGGCATCTGCTCGGCAAGTGTTGCCTCTTCAGCACTTCCGATCAACACAATATCGCAATCAGAATTACTTAGTAACTTGTTAGCAAGTTCAGCAAAATTTTCAAGGGGCCAAGCTTTGTTTTGTCTTCTAGTTCCCACGCCAAGTACCAAGCCAATTCTTTTCTTTTGCGATTGTTGTTCTTCACTGTCTGACGAACCTTGAATCAGAGGAACTAATTTTTCGCGAGTCAATGGCATAAGGCCAATCCCGCGTTGAAAGGTTTCGTAATACTCTTCAGCAACGTGAAGAATTGGAGAATTTCGCAATGCCAAACCGCGTGAAGAATTTCGCTGCTTTTTAAGCGTTACTGAAGGCACTTTGCAAAACCACGCGATCAACCTGGACTTGACAGCTGGCATCAAATTAACAATCAAATCTACTTGCTCGGCTTTGATTCTTCGAGCTGCAGTTAGAGTTGCCACATATCCGATTGGATCGCTGTTTCTCGGCCACTCATGGATTTTGTCAACTGACTTCATTCCTTCCAAAAGTGGAAAGCAACTTCGGTCCGTTAAGACATGAATCTCGACATCAGGACGCTGAGCCTTCACCTGGTCAAAGCAAGCGGAAACATGAATAACGTCTCCCAAAGCACCGCGTCGAATGACGAGAACTTTCAAATTACGAATCTCCCTGAATGGATCATTTGCCAGAGATTACAAGGCATAAATCTCAGAATACTTTGCCTTGAGCCCCTCAAGATAGTCTTCTGCGCCAATTGGCTTACCAGATACGATTTGCACCAACTCCTTTGGCTGATAGCGACAACCATGTTGGTAGATATTCTCTCTTAGCCAGTTAAGAATCGGGGCAAAATTGCCAGCCGCCATCATTGCATCCACGTCACCCAAATCGCGAGTTAAGCAATTCCAGAACTGGTAGCTGAGGCAGTTACCCATTGAATACGTCGGAAAGTAGCCAATCAATCCCGCTGACCAATGAACGTCTTGCAAACAACCGACCGAGTCAGTCTCAGGGGTTACTCCCAAATATTCTTTGTATTTGGCGTTCCACGCACCTGGAATGTCCTTGATGCTCATCTTCCCGCTAAGCACATCGCACTCGATTTCAAATCGCACGAGCGTGTGCATGTTATAAGTGACTTCATCGGCCTCCACACGAATGAACGAAGGCTGAACTTTATTGATCGCTGAATACCATGTGTTCAGATCAAAGTCTGATAATGAAGGAAAATGCTCTTGCAATCGAGGTAAAAATCGGCTCCAAAATGCCTTAGACCTTCCTACAATGTTCTCCCAAGTTCGGGATTGGCTCTCATGAATTCCAAGCGAAACGCCCCCAGCAAGTGGCGATCTGTCCCATTTCTTTGGGCTTCCCTGCTCATACATTCCGTGACCGGCCTCATGAAGCGAGCCAAAAATGGCGGAGCCAATGTAGTCCTTAAATCTAGTGGTCAACCGCACATCTGTAGTAGAAAAATTTGCACAAAATGGATGCGGAGCGGTGTCCTGACGTCCGTTCGTCATGTCAAAGCCAATTTCCTTAACGATCATTTCAGTAAATGCCCGCTGCTTTGATTCGTCCCAAGTTCCATAAAGTTTTGAGTCGTCTGGTTTGATCGGGCTTTCTCCGATCGCTTTGATCAAATCCACGTTCGATGCCTTCAACGTGTCGTACATTCGCCTGCAATCTGCTTCCGTCGCGCCTTCTTCGTAAAGGTCAATCAGCGCGTCGTAAATGTGATTCGTGTAACCGTAGCATTCAGCTTCTTGGCGAGTGAGATCGAACATTTTCTCGAGCCAAGGGGCAAAAGTTGCAAAGTCGTTGTTCTTTCTCGCCTTCACCCACTCTTCATGTGCCAATGCGCCCAGGCGATTCTTTTCCGCTGTAAGCGTGGGAGGAAGCTTGGTCGCAAGGTTGTAACTTCGTTTCATAACCCGAACCATGGCAGCATCTTCAGAATTGGGGGCTGCTTCTCTCTCTGCATTCTCAATGAGCCGTCCCGTTTCGTCGGCGGTTTCTAAATCGAACTTCATTTGCGAAAGAATGCCAATGTGCTCTGCTCGGGCATCGGCACCTCCAGGCGGCATGTAGCACTGCTGATCCCAATCCATAAGCCCAATTGCCATGGATACGGCGTTGATTTGATAGGCTCGCTGGCGAAGTTTGGCGACGGCTGAGTCGGTTGAAACGGTTGCTGACATGAAAAGAATTGTACCGTTTGGGAGTGCGCGGGCTTGACCTCGCTTTTCTGCAATTTTCAAATTTGATTTCGCACCTGGGTCCACTTGATATGCCGGAAAAAACTTACTAGGACTTCAATAAAATTGAAACGCAGAGCCGATATCCTCGGTATAACAAACACAATGAGCAAGCAGAAATATCACGACCTGCCGTACAAAGACCCAGTTTCGGGTTCAGATTTGTATGTGAGCGAGCTCACGAGCGAGGAAAGCGGAGTTACGATCCGAGGCAAATTCGCTGTTCCGCGCTATTCAAAGCTTGACAAGGAAAACGCCAAGTTCCTCGACCTCTTTCTAAGATGCCGAGGCATGCTGAACGCAATGGAAAAGGAACTGGGAATCAGTTATCCAACCGTTCGGGGGAGACTCGAAAACCTTTTGGTTGCCCTTGATATAACCCCGATCAAAGACGGCGGAAAACCCAGAGACAAGTCGAAGGAAGCCGAAAAACGGCGCAAGATTTTGGATCAATTAGAGAAAGGCGAGATCACTGCTGAAGAGGCAAAGACAAAGATTCGCGGAGGAGCATAACCGGTGAAAGACGAGATACGAAGAATCATGCAGCTAGTTCAAGATGGCAAATTGAGCCCAGAAGACGCTGCTGAACTGATTGACGCATTCAATTCTTCAGACGAGGAAACGGATTCGGATACTGGCCAATCGCCCCCGCCTCCGCCATCTGACGAAGCTGAAACTTCAACAGATAAAGATCCTTTCAAGAACTTCATCGGCTACGTCGAAGGCATCGGAAAGGAGGTGAGCGAGTCGGTCAATTGGCAAGATGTTGCTCGCCAAGTCCGCACTGGCGCTCAAAAGGGCTTTGACAGCCTGAAGGAAGGAATTGACAAGATTAAGAAAGACGGCAAGTTCAACTTCGATCTCTTTTCTGCAAAAGAAGTCCGAACCATCGAAATGCCACTCAAACTTTCCGCTGGTCAAACGCTCAAAATTGAGAATCCAATCGGAGATATTCGTATAACTGGCGGACATGATTCTGGACTGATTAAGGCCGTAGCCAAAGTCCACGGAATTGATGCTGAAGAAGCAAAAAGGCGGGCCGCTGACTATACAATCGTTGTTGAAGAATCCGACCATATTGTCATGATTCGCCAGCCCGATAGCTCCGGAATTCACGTTGACCTCGATATATCAATCCCGGCAGGAGTTCATGTTGACGCACGAACCTGGAGCGGCGACCTATTGGCAAATGAGATTTCGGGCAACTGCAAAGTGACCGCGAACTCTGGCAACATCCGGGTTGCGGCGGTCAATGGTGCAGTCGAGATTTCGTCGCAAAGTGGAAGCGTGTTTGTTGAAAACGTAACGACTCCAACGCTCACTCTGGAGAACAAATCGGGCAATGTTTCGCTAATGAAAGTTGCTGGAAACATGAATATTCGCACAGCCTCAGGCGACCTCACTCTTGCTGAATGTTCTGGCAAAAGCCTAAGCGTGGAATCGGTTTCAGGCGATGTTTCGGTTGACCTAATTGAACCCGTTACAGGTTCAACGAGCATTCGAACCGTAAATGGCTCAACTACTCTGGCAGTGCCAGACGGCTGCGATTGCCGCGTCACCCTTTCGACTCTCCGTGGCCATGTGACATGCCCTCTCGAGCTTGAAGATGTAAGCACGAGCGAGATGCACGTTTCAGGCCGCTTGGGAGATGGAACTGGGAGTCTAGATGTGAGCGCGGTGAACGGCTCGATCATGATGAATCTGAGAGTGCATAGCTAGGCACAACGAAGGGATTCCTTCGGCTCAGTGCTACAATAGAGCAATGAAAACTGTCGAACTTTTGGCTCAGCTTAAGCCGAAAATTGTTGCTGTGGCTCGACACTACGGGGCGGACAATATCCGCGTTTTCGGTTCCGCCGCTCGGGGCGAGGATCGAGCCGATAGCGACATTGATATTCTGGTTTCCCTTGAGCGAGGCAGAACGCTCCTTGACCTCGTCGGCCTGGAGCAGGACCTGACGAAACTGGTTGGGCGAAAGGTCGACGTGGTCGTTGACGGAGGAATCAGCCCTTATATCGAACCGAAGATCCTCTCAGAGGCAATCGCCATTTGAATTCTGACGACGTCTATCTTCGGCACATCCTCGATGCCATCGAGAAAATCGAGCGGTTTACCGCAGACGGCAAAGCCGCATTCGATGCCGACGACAAGACTCAGGACGCTGTCATTCGAAATTTCGAAGTCATTGGCGAAGCTGTGAAGAACCTCTCTTCCAGCCTTAAAGTAATGCATGCTGAAATCGAATGGACCAAAATCGCGGGAATGAGAGACAAGCTCATTCATCACTATTTTGGTGTGAAGCTCGACATCGTTTGGGATACTGTAACGAACGTCCTTCCTGATTTCAGCGCTTCAATAACAGGCATCCTTTTAAATCGCGAAACTGGCGAACTTTGAGAGCCGCG
>JANNQV010000066.1:0-13346 GCA_031400935.1 Armatimonadota bacterium | reverse complement strand
GTTGGTGGAAATGGTCCTGCATCCGGGAATAGTGGCGACAGCGCCGATACGATGACATTTACAGCAACTGGACTGCCTTCTTCGGGCGCAGCCGCCAATTCGGAGCTCGACTTTGAATCTCAAAATGAATCCTTCGGTCCGCAAGGCGGATTGGCTGAATTGAGCTTGTCAACAACTGCGGTCGGAGATGCCGCCGATGCAGCAGGACTCTTCTTGCGAACGCAACGGCCCGCAGACGGTGACGAAGCGCAAGGCGGAACCGAACGGGTTTTAAAGGGAAATATTGATTCTATTGGATTTGAAGCTTGGGACGGGCTGCAATGGATCAATACTTGGGACACTACGGCGATGACCACGAAAAGAATTCCGTCTTTAGTCAGAGTGACCTACGCTCTTTCTGGTGACGCTGAGGGAACCGAGCACGTTTTGATTGTCCGATTGCCTCGAAGCGATGTGACGGCTGAAAATCCTGTGGAAACGGAAGGTGGACAATGAGAAAATGCCAAGGATCCGCATTCATCATGGTTTTAGCAGTATTGGCCGGGCTAGTCATGCTTGTCGTCTCTTTTGCAGCAACCCAAAATTCCGAAATCAAAGAAGTGACCGCCGAACTCGAAAAACTTCAAGCAAAGAGAATTGCACAGGCTGGCGTCCAACGAGTCCTTGCCGAGATGGCTTCGATTGACGAAAACACAGTTCTTCAAACAGACACGTGGTTTTTGCTCGGAGAAGAAAACGGCGAAAACTTCCTTGTGGATGAAGGTTCGTTTCGGGTTCAAATTCTAGACGAAGGCTCATTTGTAAATTTGAATCAAGCCAATGAACAGCAACTGCTGAACCTTGGATTAACCGCGGAGCAAGTTGATAGTCTCTTAGATTGGCGCCAACCAGGTTTCGATGCCCGACCTGAAGGAGCAAAGGACGAGTTTTACAACAATTTGGCAGTACCTTACAATACTGCTCTTCAACCGATTCGTACTTTAGATGAACTCTTGCTTATCCGGGGTTGGAATCAAGCCACACTAGACCAGCTTCCAACCGAAGAGTCAGGTTTACCTCCTCTGGTTTCTGGTTCCGAAGAAGCAAGGCCTGTGCTGTCCAATTTAGCAACTGTCTATTCTCGTGCTCCTTGGACTAATCCAGGCGGACAGCCTCGCTTGAACGTTAACACTGCGACACTGGCAAATCTTCAACAAATTCTTCAATCCCAGCAACTTGCACAAGCAATCATCAATCGCAGGGGCCAGGGCACTTTTGCAACCCTCGGTCAGGTTCTAACAGTAAACGGCGTGAACTTGCAAAATGTAGCGAACATTTTGAACAATCTCAGCGTTAATGCATCTACAGAAGTGACAGGCCGACTCAACCTAAATACAGCGTCAGAGGCGGCGTTGAATTCGTTGCCGAATTCAACGCCTGATATCACGTCGGCAATTCTTACTCGACAAGCAACAGGATTCACCTTAATCGGGGATGTCACCACTATTCCTGGCGTGAATTTGCAATGGCTTCAGCTAAACGCAGATTCGTTTGTCGTTGGCTCGCGGGCGTTTCGAATTCGGATCCAAAGTGTTTTTCGAGGCGCAATCTATTCTTCAGAAGCATTAGTTACGATTGCCAATGGTACTGCCACAGTCGCATCAACTTGGGAATCATCTCGACGCTCTATGCTAGAAAAATGGAATTGGGTTGAAACGACAACTGGCGACGTGATTCTTGCGGAGGCGCGATGAACCAGAAGCGAAGCCAGATGACGTGGCTGATCGAGTGGTCGCCTTCTTTGGTGGTTGCTACCAACGTAGCTACAAAGGCTACTTTCCGAGGTTCATCTTTGAGTGACCTGAAGGGGCAAGTTCAAGGCAAAGTGCTGCTTGTGCTCAGTCGTCGCTCAACGTATTTGAAGGCAACCCGATTGCCTGACGCAAAGGCCGCCGATGTGCTAGCAATTGTCCAAATGCATGGCGCTCAGCTTTTCCCTCAGGTCCAAGGTGAGTTGGCATACGGATTCAAACTGACTTCTGATGTGAATTCCGAAGGCCGCTTGGCAGTTCTCAGCGCAGTTCCAGTCACCTTGTTGGAAAAACTTCTCGAGGAAGCAAGCGAAGCTGGAATTCAGATTGAGAGTGCGGTTGCCGCCGGAATCGGTGCTGGTTTGCTAGCATCTGAAATGGGTGCACAGAACGCAACGGTTGTCGAGGACGGTTTTGAAGGCACATCCATTGACGTTGTAGCAGATGGAACGACCGTTTACAGCCGGATAGCTGGAAGTGACGATTTTCAAGTAGAGATCGAGAGAACTATTGCAGCAAGCGGTTTCCCTTCGAGCCAAGTTCTAGGATCAAAATCAAGCCGAATTGGCGACTTGAAGTCAAATTCTACAATCGCAAACAGCATCGTAGACCACGTTGCCGATCTTTCCACTTTGCTTTTAGAATTGCCCGCCTTAGTTGCCAAGCGAGAGAAAGCAGCAGTTTCAAGTCGTGCCCGCTTTTCATTGCTGATGGTAGCCGCTGCGATTGGAGTTGGCGCAGTTGTTTGGGACCAGAGAGACGAAATGCAAAAAATGGTTGACAAGCAAAATGTCGCTGCCTCTAGAAACATTAATTCCTGGACAAAGCAACGCAACAGCGTTGTGACACAGAAAATTGCTGCAAGCGCAGTTTACGACGATCTCAAACGCGCTTTTCAACCTGCTCAGCCCATGAGCGATGTGTTTACCGCAGTGAGCAACGATGTTCCGAACGGCGTTTGGCTTACGGGAGTGAGCCTGGAGCGCGGCAAGCCACTGATGCTTCGCGGAATGGCAATGAGTCACGAGGCATTGGGGGTCTACCTTCAGAGTTTAAACGCGAACGACAGATTTCGGGACTCAAAACTTGCTTTCGCAAACCAAACCTTGATCGAGTCCACAAGTGTCGTTCAATTCTCGATTTCATCGCATGTTGTCGGGAACTTGCCAACCATCAAAACCAAGCAGGAGAGGAGCAAGAAATGAACCAAAAATCAGCCATTTTGCCCTGGAACGTTTTGCTTGGAATCTCAGTTTTTGCAATGGTTGGAATCTTGATTTACCATTTGGCAACACCGATGCCAAAATTCAGATTTACCGGTGAAGCTGTCGCGGAACAAGAGACAAAAGTTCGGAAACAAGCTCAATCCCTTTATCAAGAAGTCCTGGAATCAGAAAAGTTTGCGTTTGAGAGAATGTGGACTGGAAAATCTGACGAAGTCGGCCCAGTAACTCTTGAAGCAACTACAGCAGTTGCAAATCGCCTAGGCATCAAACTTTCAGCATTTCGACCTCAAAAGCAGATAACGGAAGGCGCAACCATTCGTTTGCCGTTTCTCGTTTCAATAGAAGGAACTTATCCAAAAGTTGTCGAGTTTGTGCGTGAAATGGAGTTGCCGATCCATAAAATTGTCGTACATGTAGTGCAAATGTCTTCTACGGATGGATCAAGTTCTGCTGTAAATGCAGTGATTGGTCTTTGGGCTTTTCAAAAGGCACCCCCAAAAATCAAAGCAAAGAAAGGAAAAGTGAACGCGTAATATGAAAATCAGCAGACCAGTACTCTATATGCTTCTCGGATCAGTTGCTATTGGTGGCTATGTCTTCACCAATCCAGATTCGGTAGCTCGAAAAGGTGCTACAAAGAAGAAAACAGCGACAGTAGCTTCAAACCTTCCTGAGGGCTTTACTGAAGCCGACCTTACAGCCAAATTTGACCGAATTCCGGAACCAGTGAAAGACGCATTTGTGCCGATAGTAGTAAGGACGAATTCGGGTGGTGCCGAAACAGCACTAAGCCCGAACGCAGTTCCGAGCGTCTTAACGGGTGGAGACCCAAATTGGGTTTATACGGGAATGGCAGAAATTGACGGAATTCCCATGGGGTTGCTTGAAAACAAGGTGACCGGTGAAGGAGTGTTTTTGAAGCATTCCGAATCATGGAAAATGGCAACAGTTACTGGAATTTCGCCTTTTTCGCTTATACTAGTGGCTAGAAGCGGAAAAAATTATACTCTGACAATAACGGAATCGGAAAACCGCTCGTCTGGACTATTGGCGAATAATGGTTTTGCGCCAGTGAATCCGAATTTGCGAGGAGATATTGCAAACGGTTTTGAAGTACAGCCGACTCAACTAAACGGAAGACCAACTAGAAATCCTGTAGCAGCGAATAACGGACAAAATGAAATCGAGGTGCGCGATGGCAACAATTAAAAATGCATTGATTTTGACTATGGCTTTGGCAACATGCTTTGCCACGGCGCAATTTGATTTTGGTGGTGGCGCAACCGGTCCGAGCGAACCTTGGAAGAAGTTCAAATTGAACACAAAAACGCGAATGAAGCTTGACTTCAAAAATGCGAATGTTGACATGGTTCTCAGCCTGTATTCCAAAACTTCTGGAATCACGCTTGTAAAGGATCCCACGTTGACCGGCCCGATTACGATTACAAGCGCGAAACCATTGCCACTAGACGAAGCCTTTGAAGTCTTGAGCGCAACTCTAAAACTGAAAGGTTTTGAAATGCAGGATCAAGGCAAGTTGATAATTATTCGGAACACGAATAATCGCAATGCTCAGGGCGGACGAAATCAAGGCGGAGGCGGAATGGACTTCGGTTCAATGTCCCCTGAACAAATGCGAGGCATGTTTGGCGGCGGAGAAACAAGCCTCAAGGTCTATCCGATTCAATATGCTAACGCTGCCCAAGTTGCTAGAGTGCTCAACGATGTCTTCGCTCAAGCGCAAGACCCAATGACTCAATTTTTGCAACAAATGCAACAACAGCAAGGTAACCGAAACCAGCCTCAAGGCGGGCAACGTGGCGGTCGTTTTGGTGGCCAAACGGGTGGCGGATTTGGCGGACGTGGCGGTTCAAGCGGGCAGTCGGTGCGAGCAAGTTCAGATGACTTTTCAAATACAGTAATTGTAAACGCGCCTCAAAGCCAGCAATCATCAATCGAAAACATTATCAAGCAAATTGACAAACAAACAGAACAGCCTTTGAGTCCAAAAGTATTTAAACTTCAGTTTGCTGTTGCTCAAGACATCTCGGCCGCGGTTCAAAACGTATTGACAGCGAATGCTCCACGAGGTCGTGGCGGTTCGGGCAACCAACAGGTTCCAATCGAGCAACGATTCCAAACTGCCTTCCGATTGGGCAACGCGCAAGCGGCATTTGGCTCTGTTGTTGCTGAACCTAGAACGAATTCTTTGATTGTTACGGCTACCGATGACAATTTGAAGCTTGTTGATATGGTTATCAAAGAGCTTGATGTTGATATCAAGATGGAATCAACTACATTTGTGTTCCCATTGATGAATGCCAGAGCGGATCAGATTGCAAACCTGATGAACCAGGCGTTCGGTGCTCGTACGGGTACCAATCGTACCAATACTGGTGGAGCACGAGCGACGGGAACCAACCAGCCCCGAAACAATCAACAGCCTCGAAATAACGGCGGCGGTGGTGGCGGAGCGTTTGGTGGTGGAAATGCTGAGACTGGCATGACTCAAGCCGAACTAGAAGCACTCTTGAACAACCCAGATATTGACAACGGCGCATTAGAAACCAGCATTGCGGTTCAGCAAGGCGGATTCTTTGGCGGCGCAGGCGGGCAACAGAATCGGCCAGCAACAGCTCAATCAACAGGTCGGGATGCTCAAGGCAGATTGGTGCCGACACGAGACTTGACAAACCAAATCACCGTTATTCCGGATCAAAACACAAATAGCTTGATCGTAGTTACTTCGCCTGAGAATCTCGAGCTGATTCGTCAAATTTTTGCCCAGCTTGACAAGATTCCCGAGCAGGTAATGATCGAAACTTTGATCGTTGAAGCAACGCTTGACTCGTCAACGAAACTTGGCGTCGAATGGGAGTTTTCCGCAAGCAAGGGCGGTTTTGGCCATTCGGGTGGTACAGGATTTGGCGTTGGAAATGCGAATCCAGAGCGTGAAGGATTTAAGTACACGCTGGCCGGAAACGACTTCAGTGTGTTTATCAATGCATTGAAAACTGATCAAAAATTCCATGTGCTAAGCACTCCAAGAATTTTTACTTCTAACAACTCTGAGGCTTCGATCAACATCAGCCAGCGAGTTCCGTATGTATTGAGTTCGCGAGAAGATCCGAACGGAAATCTGACTTTCACCTATGCATTCCAAGATGTAGGAATCGTGCTTACCGTCACTCCTCGAATCACTTCAAACGGCTATGTGACGATGGAAATCAACCAGCAGGCCAACGACCTGCAAGGATTCACGTCCTTCAACGCGCCGATTATCAATCAGCGCCAAGCTGACACTACTGTCTCGGTCAAAGATGGCGAAACAATAATCCTTGGCGGAATTATTCGCAACACAGTCAGCGCAACGACCAAAAAGGTGCCATTGCTTGGAGATATTCCTATCTTAGGACAACTCTTCAAATCAACTGACAAGCAAAATGTAAAGACAGAATTGCTCGTCTTTTTGACTCCGAGGGTTGTACGTGATCCTGAAGAGGCACGAAAGCTTCGAGAAGAGCAACTCAAAAATCTTTCCAAGCAAACAAAAGAATCAGTGAACAAGGCAGGTGTCGGTTCGTCAGAACCTGCTAAGACTGGCGGTGGGACGGTGAAGCCTCCCCGGCTTAACACCTCTAGACTCAAGGAAAAAGCATGAAAAAAGTATTTTTATTTGGCATAGCTGCAACACTCGTAGCCGCAGCTTCAGTTTCGTACGCTCAAGGCGGCGGTGGACAAGGCCGCGGCGGTTTTGGCCAACGTGGCGGCATGGGCGGCGGTCAGCAACTGAACCGTAAAGACGTTCAAGCAGACCTCAAATTGACAGCCGATCAAATCAAGCAGATCGAAGCTATCAATACGGCGGGTCGAGAGGAAATGCAAGCTGCATTCCAAGGCGGCGGTGGCGGCGGTGACCGAGAAGCCATGATGGCGCAATTCCAAGCTTTCCAGAAAAAGCAGCAAGAGAAAATTGACAAGGTTTTAACACCAGAGCAATCCAAACGACTCAAGCAGATTGGCTGGCAACTAGCTGGCAATCGTGCCGTTATGAACGACGTTGATCTTCAGAAGGCACTTGCTCTGTCAGACGCACAAAAGGCTTCAATCAAGTCTCTTCAAGAAAAACAACAGGCAGCAAACCAAGCGATCCAGGAGAAAGTTCGAAACGGCGAAATCGAGCGAGAGCAATCTGGCGAACTTAGAGACAAGAACAATAAGATTCTTGACGAGGAATTAGGAAAGGTTCTCACTGATTCTCAGAAAGCAACCCTAAAGGGCATGTTGGGAGAGCCGTTCAAGGCTGATCCTAACGAGGCTCAGGGCGGACGAAGAATTCCACCGACAGTTTAAGCTGTTTTTCACTTCCTTCAAAACGGCCCCACGACTTTCGTGGGGCCGTTTCTTTTTGCATTGAGCTCCCCCCACTTTCGCATGAAGTCGTTTCAAATGGCAGTTCATGTCACGTGTAGTTGAAGGACAATTGATTCTATCCGCCGAACTCTAAATATGGGATGTGGCAAAGATTTACAGAACGTGCTCGGAAAGTTGTTTTCTACGCTCAGGAAGAGGCGCAGAATTTTGGAGAGGGTTATGTCTCCACAGAGCATTTGCTTCTAGGTTTAGTGCGAGAAGAAGATTCGACCGCCGCCAGTATTTTGAGGGAGCTAGGCCTCTCGCTGTCCAGAGTGCGAGCTGAATTAGAGAAACAACTTCCTAGAGGAGATATTGGACCAAGTCAGGACATGACGCTTACGCCTCGCGCCAAGCGAGTTAATGACCTGGCGTATGATGAGGCCCGAAATCTGAACCACAACTTCATTGGCACTGAGCATCTGCTGCTGGGATTGATTCGCGAAGGAGACGGGCTGGCTGGAAGAGTTTTGGCAAAAATGGGCGCTACATTGGAAGAAGCTCGAAAAGCAGTATTGAAATTGACGGATGGGGAGGAACGATTTCCATATGCCGCTAGTTCAGTCTCTGATGAGGCAGCAGAATCCTTGACGAAGATGGTGAGGAAAGCCGTTGCAAAATCAGAAAGTAACAGGATACTGGGAGCCTTAGCCGATGCCGCCCAGTTCATGATGCTTCACCAGGGGAGGTTTGTTCTGGATCACCTTTTCCTTAGCCTTCTCGCCTCTCAAGATTTCGAAATCGGAAGAGTATTGGCCGAATTGAACTAAGAAAGACTTGAGATCATGTCTTCCATCGAATTTCGAATGTTGGCGATGGCATCAGAAGGGATTGAAACAATCGAACCATCCCTTTCCGAATTTCTCACCAAAGCGCATCTGCAAGCTGTTGATGAAGGTTCCTCCGTGATGCCCATCCACATTGCCATTTCAATTTTGGAAAACACAAATGGAATTGCATCCAGCAAGGTTGATGCTGTGGGCTTTCGGGCGGCTTGGGAGAACTTACGAGATAACTGAGGGGAGCAGGGGCACGATTTCTAGTGTGCATTCAACGATCCTGGAGGGATGCCAGCACCAAAGCTCGGAACAAATCGAAATCAGAGTGAATTTAGCTTAAGAGATGCACTCTGTCGTAGCCAAATTCTGCTGCAAACCTTCCAGGTTGCGGGGTTGATACTACTACAGAACCCGGTGACTTCGACCTCCGGCTAGTATGCCTTGACTCCTCCTCCCAAGCATGGAAAGGGGGATCGCCTAACACAACACTCCCAAACTCCCGCGGACCGTCGCCTCAAGTTTCGAATACGCCAATTCAGAAAGTTTTTCAAGATTCACTACGTCTTCACGATTGTAAGCGACTAAAGTCGGTAGCGCAGATTCATCTCCCCGTAAATGCCGATTCCAAAGGTGAATCGCGTCCATGCCTGAAAGACCGTCGGTTTCCTCCGCGCGAGAAATTCCGACCTGACGCTCGATTTTTTTCAGCCCGCCGCGATAGCCAAGGCGTTTGAGAGTCGGGCAAAGGTCAAGGTGGATTTGGTCGAACTGCATTCCCCAAAACCGTTTTTGAAGCATCGGCAGGTCGAATCCTGTCCCAAAAAACGTGACGATCATACTGTAGTGTGTTATTAGATCCTTAAATTCCTCGATGCTGTCGTCTTTAATCAGCGCTTTGAATTCTTTGCCATCATAGAGGCCGATCATCGTGACCGATTCGCCTCGCATTCCGCCGTCGGTTTCGATGTCGAGATAGACCATCGAATCCTTGAAATGCGGCCAAGCCCGCCAGGCTTCGGCGATTCCCAACTTCTTGGCGAAATACTGGTGATTTCCCTCGCTGAGCATCTTTTCAGCTGTGTCGATGGACTTTTTAGCGTCGTCAATACTTGCTGTTCCAAGCTTCGCTTCTTTCAAATTCTCTCGCAGGAGTGTCCAATCGGTAAATCCTTGCTTCCAGAGAGCGCGTTCGGTTGTGGGGCCGACGCCAGGGATGAAAATGAATGTGGATCGCAACATAAGAGATTCTAAGAGAATTGTAGACGAATTGCATCTCCGACCAAATTCCAAATTTGCAGAAATGCAATTGAAGCGAGACATTGCGTTGACCAACGTGCTAATCTTAGGAATGCGAGCTCATTTGGGATTTGCGATTTTAGGAATTGCGGGCATTACCCTCGTTGGTTTTTCCGCCCCTACAACCCAACATCATGCCCCTAGTAGCGAGGTGTTCGCAAACGCAGGCGAAATGTTCAAGAAGAAATGCTCTTCTTGCCATGTGCCCCCAGACACTCGGTTTGAAACCGAAAGAGCTTGGCTCGGCCAAGTTCGGGAGACTGCCTGAAGCGATACGCAAAAGGGGGCCCGTGAGGCCCTGATTACTTACTTCCAAACAATTCAAGAGGGTATCCCTGAATTGGCCCTTTCAAAACCTGGAGCGGGACTCGGTTCGGTTCGAACTGATTTTGCCAATGGTGCAATTTTGGTTGCTAGTGAAGACGGCAAAGTTTTTCGATTGTCTTGGGAAGATGCAAAATCTTCAAAGCGATTCCTAAAAGCAGGGAACTACACGGTTCGAGGCTATCGAATTATTAGAAAAGCACAGGATGGCAAGGTTTGGCACATTTCGACAATGGGGCCAGAAATCAAGTCGTTTCGCGTTGACGCCGGAAAGGAAACAAGGCTAGATATCAGTTCAGAAATAGTTGTCAATTCTGGTTTGATGGCAAAGAAGGGCGTAGTTCAAGTTTCCATGGAAATCACAGGTGAGAACCGTTCGGGACTTTCAATCTATGCAAGCGGCAAACGGATTCCAATTGGTTATGAATTGTTTGATTCGAAGGGCAATTTGAACGCATCTGGCTCCATGACTTACGGTTGAGGCGGCGGCGGCTGGGCTTCGTGCAAGTCCGATGAAAGCAACCTGAAACTGAACCTCAAATACGATTCGCCACCGTTTCCGATAAAAGCTGGGAGTATCGAGCGCTAAAGCGCTTTATTGAGAACTGCCGCTAGCCGATAACCTGCAAGAGTCACTCTTCGCATTGAAATCGCCCGGCAATTCTTGAGATAGGCCTCAGATGGGACTTCGCCTTCTTTCAGATCGTACGCTTCGCTTTTCGCTAAAGCAAAGCTCTCCTTTGCCCAACGATTTGAATCTGAAGTATGAAGTTCCGTTTGGGCTTTGTCCCACGAAAACGATTTTTCACATTCGTCGGCCAGGCGAGCAATTGTTCGCTGCCCGACATCGTTAAGCGGGCGTACAACTTTGGGAAAATAACCGCCACCAGAATCCCACAGAAAGTGAAGGTTTCGGACAGGAGGAGTGATTGAATCGGGGGAAGTGATTGAGAATTCGTTTCCACCGCGATCTCCAGTTGGGTGAGCGGCAGATTCTCGTGCGACTGAGTGCATCGGCTGATGAATATCGCCAACAAAGTGCAACAGCCAAACCATAGCTTGTGCTCTTTGCCCTTTTGTGCTTGCAGTGTCTGATAGAAGTGCCCTAAATTTTTCGATAGCCCACACAACATTTTCTTCGCGAGGCTTGCCAGAACCATCGCTGCCATCAACCTTGAAGAACCAATTTATGTAGTGCCAGTGGGCATCGGCGGAGGACTTGTGGTCGTCTGCCCAAACGGAAGCGGTTCGGAAGTCGTTCGTGCGAGCGTCAAGATAGGCTTCTTGAAGAAGTTCTAGGGCCTGTTTCCTAGTGTTTGGTTCTAAATGGCGTAGCGCAATTTCGGCGACGACCATATGGCCGGTTTCAAACCATGCGAAAGTCGGCAATGCCAGTGCAATCAGTGATGCCAGGAAGGTCGTTCGAAGACCTTTCTTTGATTTGTATTTTCGCAATTTCATTATTGTTTCAATTATGGTGGAGATGGTGGATTGCTGTTTCTGAATTCCGCGCTTATTTTCCTAAACTCTTTCATTCGCCTTCGCCGTATTCCAAAGCTCGTCCCATTCTTCCGCTGATAGTTCACGAAGTGGCTTTTTCGCATCAGCCTCCATTTGGTTGAAGCGAGATGTAAATCGCCCGAGCATTTTCCTCATTGCTTCTTCTGGTTCGATCTCGTTCCACCTTGCGATATTTACAATTGTGAAAAGAACGTCGCCGATTTCAGCTTCGATTTGCTCTTTGTCCTTTGATGCAAGAGCTTGGTTCAGCTCCGATAATTCTTCGTCTAACTTCTCGAAAACCTCAACTTGGTTGGGCCATTCGAAACCAACTCTTGCTGCTCGTTTGCTGACTTCAAAGGCGCCATGAAGGGAAGGAAGGGTCTTAGGTACTCCGTCAAGGATAGATGGAGGGTTTTTTGATGAATTTTCAGATTGTTTGATCCGATC
This sequence comes from Armatimonadota bacterium, assembly GCA_031400935.1. Taxonomy (GTDB): domain Bacteria; phylum Armatimonadota; class Fimbriimonadia; order Fimbriimonadales; family Fimbriimonadaceae; genus JANNJE01. Next base: position 1,568 of record JANNQV010000066.1, on the reverse strand, counting down.
CCAATTTTGAAGGACTTCATTTGCATCGGCAACTTCAACATCGCCAAAAACGTGCGGATGTCGCCGAATCAGCTTCTCGGTAATTCCGCTTGCAACATCTTCTATTGAAAAGCCGCCATCTCTAGCTTGCATTTGGGCGTGCATGATGGGTTGAAGAAGCAGGTCACCAAGTTCGTTGCAAAGGCGATCCTTGTCACCAGAATCTATGGCATCGAAGACTTCATAAACCTCTTCTAAAAGATGTTTTTTGAGCGATTCGTGGGTTTGTTCCTGATCCCAGGGGCAACCGCCTGGCCCTAAAAGCCTATCTACAACTTCGATAAGCTTTCCAATTTCCGATGCTCCATTTGAACCCATAGCCACTGGTTTTACGGTTTAATCGTGCTTGGCAACGGCGGTGTCGGCCTCTTCATGATTCTGTCGTATTCTGAAGAAAGTTCCTTTGACCTGATGTCAATTTTCATAGCGTTGCGGGCTTCAAGCATCATTTTCGGCACGTCATTCTTGACCTTGCCCCGATCCAGCATCATTCGGCGACGAATTGATTTTTTGAGCTTGTCATCGAGTTTTTGCAATTGCGCCGGCAGGATTTCCTCTACTAAAAACTTCAATTTTTGTTGTCCCGCGTCAAGCCAAGCTGTTACGCCGCCAACTTTTGTGACCTCAATTGCCTTGCGCATCGTTTCGTTTACCCTGGTGATATCCACTGCGCCAAAGTCGCCACCGCTAGCTTTCGTTAAGTCATCACTCATCGTCTTTGCGATTTCGACAAACGATTTTCCACTTTGCAACTGAAAATCAACTTGGGCTTTCTTGGCATCGTCTCCCACTGAAATGACCCTTAACTTGTGCCGCTTTGGAATCGTGAACATGCTGGGATAGTCTTTGAAGAACTTCTCGACTTCCAAATCGGTGACATTTATCCCTGCTGTTGCTATTTTGAACTGACAAAGTTGAATCAATATCTGATACTCAAGCTCGGCCTTGGTTTGGCCGCTTGCCGTCCAAATCTCTACAGCCGAAACATCTGCTGTTCTGAGCGCAACCTCATTTTGAATCTCGGTCGGAGAAGGATATACCGCTTTTTGTTTGGCAACGGCAAAAATGAGCTTTTCGGTAATGATTCGCTCAAGGGTCCAAAATGCCGGTGTGCTCTCCACAAAATCGTTGTTCACAATTCGACCGATTTCTGCGAGGTATTCCATTCGACGATAGAATTCAGCACCTTTCAGTTCCTCGCCGTTGATTACGGCGACAATTCGGGCATTGTCAACTTGAGAATTAGCGAATCCTGAAACGGCAAAGCTTGCTATCAATATGAGCGGATGTATTTTCATAAAATTCTTCTTTTGCGATTCTAGTATCTTTAAACGTATTTGATTTCGATTTGCGTCCCTTTCTTCGCAATTTTGAGACGTTGGGGTTTATAGTAGATTCATTAGTTCAGGAATAGCATCATACAAGTCGGCAACAATCCCAAAATCGGCAAATTCAAAAATCGGTGCATCTGGGTCTTTGTTTATCGCTACGATACATTTACTGTCTTTGATTCCCGCCATATGTTGCGT
>JANNQV010000065.1:0-136187 GCA_031400935.1 Armatimonadota bacterium | reverse complement strand
TCGTGGATCACAAGATCGTGGCAACCAACTCATGAGGTTCCTGCTCGTTTCGGTCTCAGGATTGCTCATTAATGTTATCATTAGCTCCGTGCTCATTCATGTGCTTCCCGGCACAGGAAAGGTCCGAGAACGAATAACAATAGTCATTGCCGCCGCATCGGTAGCGTTTTGGAATTTTGCAGGACAAAAATTCTTTGCCTTTCGCCGGAGATCGGATGAATCCGTGGTTTGAATGGCGTGATGCGCCGCCAGCGAAATATGCCGTGGTTGGCGACCCCATCGGGCATTCTCTTTCTCCCAAAATGCATCAGGCTTGGCTGGACTCGGAGGGAATTGACGCGAAGTATGTTGCCATTCGGGTGCCTATTGACGAATTTGGCGATGCGATGGATCATCTGCGATCTCTCGGTTACGAGGGTGTAAACGTGACCATTCCCAACAAGACGGTTGCCTTCGAATGGTGCGATCACGTTGATGAGTTGTCGGAGTTGATCGGGGCAGTAAATACGCTCGATCTAACTAACCGAAGGGGAGCCAATACGGATGCACCTGGGTTTCTCGCAACTCTGCCTGATGAAACTGAAAAGAAACCGAAGTTCTGCCTGATCCTCGGTGCAGGAGGTGCAGCGAGATCCGTGTATGTTGCTTTGTCCATGCACCGCCATTACGCGATTTCATTGTGGGCACGGAATAAGGGGTGGTACGGCAAAGCAGCAATAAGCAACTTTGACTTTCGGTTGATACCAGAGCCAGCTGTGGGTAGATTCGACTTGATCATTAACTGCACTCCAGGAATTTCTCCCATTGATTTGAACTTAGATTGGTCGCAAGCAGACCCTAATTGCCTTGCCTACGACTTGATGGTTGGAGTCGCAACCCCATTTCTGAACAGTGCAGAATCTGCCGGTCTACGAACGATGGATGGCCTAGAAATGCTGATCGAACAAGGTGCGCTTTCTATGGAATTTTGGACGGGAAAGACCGTTGATCGAGCCATTTACCGGAACGCATTATCAGGCGGAAACTCTTGAAAATAGTGGAGCCAACAGCCGAGGCTATTCACCACACCGGGGAAATAATCAGGGCTGGTGGACTTGTAATACTGCCCACCGAAACTGTCTATGGACTTGCCGGCGACGCAAGCAATCCCGATGCCGTTGCAAAGATTTTTGAAGCTAAAGGACGCCCGCCCGAGAATCCTTTGATCGTCCATATTGCAAATATTGAAGACGTAAGGAAATTTGTTTTGAAATGGGATGATCGAGCCGAAAAATTGGCGACGGCATTTTGGCCGGGTCCGATAACTTTGGTGCTTCCAAAATCGGATTGGGTACCTGAAATCGTCACCGCCGGGTTAGGCTCTGTTGCGATTCGAATGCCCGATCATTCTGTTGCTTTAGACGTAATTCTGGCTTCTGGCACAGCTTTGGCTATGCCAAGCGCGAACCTATTTATGGGACTTTCCCCAACTAGAGTTGAACATCTTGCCCCAGATATTGTGGCGTCTGTCGAATTGGTGCTTGATGGCGGCCCATGCAAAGTAGGCGTTGAATCTACGGTGGTTGACCTAACATCTGATCATGTGAGAGTGCTGCGCCCAGGCGGAGTTTCGATTGAACAGATTTCGCGAGTCCTGGGATCGGAAGTGATTTTAGGTTCAAATGAAGTGGAAATGCGATCTCCGGGGATGTATCTGAAGCACTATTCTCCAAAATCGCCGCTTAGGTTGGTCTCCAAAATTGCAACCAATGAGTGCGGTTTAACATTTGGCACGCCATCGGTTCGTCAGATTCAAATGCCAACTAACCCAGAAGCTTATGCCGCCCGATTGTACGACGTTCTCTTTCAGCTCGACAAATTGCAACCGACTGAGATTTTGGTTGAGTCCCCTCCAATTGATTCTGATTGGCTTGCCATTCATGACCGGCTGAAGAAAGCCTCGGCATAGTAGGCCCGAACCAACCCGAACAAAGTCAATCCCTTTCGAGAATTCAAATCCTAGCAACCTAGGTACGCTTTCTCAATGCCAAAGCGACCTATCAAAGCCGAAGATTTGCTAAATATCCATTACGTCGGCGATCCTCAAATTAGTCCCGATGGAACTAGAATTCTATTTGGAAAAAAGCACATTACTTCGAAAAACAAGTACCTGAATCACCTATATCTGGTGGATCAAGAAGGCGCGACTACGCAGCTAACCCAAGGCGAATCGGGCAGTTCTTCTGGCAAGTGGTCGCCGGACGGCAAGCAGATTTCATTTCTTAGTGCACGTTCCGAAGAAATTGGCCAAATTTTTCTCTTAAGTCTGGAAGGAGGAGAAGCGAGGAAGCTCACGAGCCTTCCGGAAGGTTCAATCGGAACGTATGACTGGTCACCAGATGGCAAGTGGATCGCATTCACCTATCGGCAAACCGACGCCAAATGGACAAAAGCATCCGCCAAAGATCGAGAAGCGAAAGGGCTGTCAACGCCCGCAAGGGAGATAGATACGATTTGGTATCGGCTCGATGGCGACGGCTATTTTCTCAACGAAAGACACGAGCTTTTTGTTGTAAACATTGCTTCCGGAGAGCACCATCGAATTTCGAGTGATGCGTGGGATGGTAACTACAACTTTGATTGGCTCTCATCAAGCGACGCATTAATTGTTTCGCGATCAGCCGCAGAGAACGTGGCTTTCGATCCGCCAAACGACCAACTTTTCCGCATTGATCTAAAGGGTAAATCAACGATGCTTCCCGGTTTGCCAAAGGGGAACAAAGCCTCCCTTCAATGCTCTCCCGACGGCAAATGGATCGGCTTTTTAGGCGATGTAAGCGACAACGACCCTTGGGGCGTTCGAAACACCAAACTCTATGTAGTGCCTGTGAACGGTGGCGAACCCAGGTGTTTGACAGAAGGCCAGGACTACGACCTAAATGTCGCTACGCTCAGCGATTCGAAAGAGGCCTCCTTTGAAGGGACGCTCATTTGGTCGCCGGATAGCAAAGCACTCTATTCTTCCATCGGGTGGCATGGCGAAAACCAAATTGGCTTCATTGAACTTGAAAAGGGTGGAGTAAAGTTACTCACGAAAGGGAATCACCAAGTGGTTCCAGGTTCTATTTCGGCGAACGGCGAGAAGTTCGGTGTACTGTTTGGGCATCCAACCATGTTGCCCGAAGTGGGAGTTTTCGACCTTTCAAAAAACGTTGAGACACCGCAGGTTTTAACAAAATTCAATCAAGAATTTCATGATGAAATTGAACTGAGCGAACCTACAGAAATGTGGCTCGAATCTACGGATGGTGCGAAAGTTCACACATGGGTGATGATGCCCGTTGGTGTAAAACAAGGCGCACTATATCCTGCAGTTCTGCATATTCACGGTGGACCTCATACCCAATATGGTTGGGCGTTTTTTCACGAATTCCAAGTTTTTGCGGCGCAAGGGTATGTCGTGGTTTATAGCAATCCACGCGGTTCAAAGGGCTACGGAGAAGATTTTTGCGCCGCAATCAAAGGCGATTGGGGCAACAAAGACTGGGACGACGTTCAAACCATCACTCGTTGGATGCAAAATCAGCCGTTAATTGATGCTGGCAAATTGGGAGTGATGGGCGGAAGCTATGGCGGGTACATGACGAACTGGGCGATCGGACACACGAACGACTACGCAGCCGCTATCTCTGATCGGTGTGTTTCCAACCTGGTTTCCATGGCTGGCTCGAGCGATTTTCCGTTTAACCGGGACGGTTACTTCGGCGGTTGTGCCTGGAGTTCGTTAGAAGACATCGCTCCGCTCTGGAAGCAATCGCCGCTTGCCTACTTTACAGATGTGAAGACGCCAACGCTTGTCATTCATTCCGAAGGCGATCTTCGTTGCAACGTTGAACAGGGCGAACAAGTTTTCCATGCGCTACAAGCGCAAGGTGTTCCGAGCCGGTTTGTTCGCTATCCGCAGTCCACATTTCATGGGCTTTCCCGAAACGGCCCACCAGATTTGAGGCTGCACAGGCTCGCCGAGAATGTTGGGTGGATGGATCGGTTTCTTAAATAGGGTTTGGGTTTTGGGGTATGGGGGTTTGGGATTTAGGGTAAGAGGTATTGGGCATTGTGCATTGGCCACTGTGTCAATTTATGGAGGCACAGAACCAGGTCCGTCAATTTTGTTACCCTGGCCCCCAAACCCCGTACCCTAGTACAACCCTTGGAACCACCTTCCCCCAGGAGTACGTCTAACCAAACATGAACTGCCCGAAATGCAACCAACCAGCCGCCTTAGGGGCGGCGTTCTGCATGAATTGCGGTGCGGCAATGGCGATGCAGGCTAGCCCAGATTCGCTTCGGGCGACGAAACTGAAGTACGCAATCGGAATAACTCTTGTTCTACTTATTTTGTTTGCAGCAGTTGGAACACCGCGCATTTTGAGCGCATTTGGCCGTTCAGGTGGAGGGAAGACTCTGGTCGCAGAAGGTGCATCATCGGGCAATTCGCTAAAAGCTGAAGGGTCGGCGGGTTCTGGAGTTCTTCAAGCGGAAGGCTCAGCAGGTTCTGGGATTTTACAGGCCAAAGGAAACAGTTCTCCTGCAGCCCTTAAAGCCGACGGTAGCCATGCCGTCATGCCAGATGACGTTCGGAAATGGCTCGAACATTTGGAGAGAATTGAAAAGAAACGAGGGCAATTGAGCACAGAACAGCTTTCTGGAGCCATTGTAACTATGACCGAACTCCAACTAGGCGGCGGATTGGATGCAATCAATTCAATGATCAACGATTCGGGAGAAGGTTCTGCACCAGAATCCCCAGCTTCATCTACAAAGAAAGAGTTTGAGAACTATCAAACTGAATGGACCAAGCTGAACGAAGATTTCTGGTCGCTTCCTCCTCCAGCTGAATGCATTCCAACTCGCGACGCATACAACATGGCTCTAAATGAAACGGGAACGATGATCGTTGAAATCGTCAAGCAGATCGAAACTGGGATGGACGAACCTAAGAAGGCAATCGCCATCCTTACTGGGATGAAGGGTACGAGCGAAGCTCGAATTGGCAAGCCATCAAGGACAACAGACGACCTCGTCGCTGGCATTTGCAACAAGTACGACACGCGAAAGTGGTTCTCAATTTCAACTGATTTTGGTTCTGGTTTATTTGGAAAATTGGGTCTTTAGTGCGCGAAATTTTCCAAACCGAGCGGCTCATCATTAGAGAATTGAGCGAAAAAGACGTGCCCGATCTTTTTGAAATCTACTCTCGCCCAGAAGTGATGACATTTCTTCAACGCGACCCCGTTCAATCTCACGACGAAATAAGAGAACGAATTTCCCCAATCATCGAGATGTGGAAGGACAAGCCCCACGGCTATTGGGCGATTTGGCACAAAGAAGATCAAAGAGTGATCGGATGCACGATGCTGAAGCCATTGCCAAACGATGATAGGATAGAAGTTGGTTGGCATTTGCACTATGGATATTGGGGAGTGGGTTATGCAACTGAAGCCGCAAAGGGAGCCATTAACTATGGGTTCGAGGTTATAGGTATTGAGGAGATTTTTGCCATTCTGCTGGCCGAAAACCAGGCGTCATGGCGTGTCGCTGTCCGATGCGGATTGATGCATCAGGGCCAAACCGACCGGTACCATGATTTGGTGCTGGAGCTTTTTCGAATAGCAGTGGATGAGTGGCGAAGCCAATGTTGAAGCTTTTCGGCAGTCGTAGGCAAGAACAAACTACCTCAGAGAGGTTGGCTTGCCAGGGCTCACCGAACGTCGAATTCCAGCAAATTGTTGAAAAAATGCTTGACGAATTATCTGAGGGCCATCCGTTAAGAACTCCAGCCAAGTTGGTTTGGCGAAACTATCGGGTTGCTGCTGGAAAGGCGTATCTGGAAGTCGGAACGATTGGTTTGAGCCGGCTTTTGATAACAGATGAGGAGAGGCTTAGCTCTACATTGCTGCATGAATACGCCCACTTGATTGCATTTGAACGTTCGCCGAGAAACGGACGCGGACATGGTCCTATTTGGCAAAAAGCAATGCGCGAACTTGGAGAAGAGCCGATCGTGCGTCACAAATACGAGGTAGAGCGAAATCAAGCTAGGCAATTAGTCATTTACAAATGCATCGGATGCGGTGCCGAACTTCCCAGAAAGCGAAGACTTCCAAAACGAAGAGCTTTTGTTCATGCCACATGCGGCGCTCCGATCAAATTCGTAGGACTACGGTCCGCTGAACCGCTAGAATGAGGACTGTGGAAACGATTTCAAATTCAGAGATAGCCAAATTGTTGCCTCAACGGACTATTAATAGCCATAAGGGAGACAACGGTTGGGTGCTCATCATTGCCGGAAGCAAGAATATGCCTGGTGCGGCAGTTTTGGCAGCACGAGGAGCACTACGTGCCGGGGCAGGAAAGGTGACTGTTGCAAGTGTTGCCAGTGTTTTGACCACGGTTGGAGTAAATCTCCCTGAAGCAATTCTTCTCGAACTTCCAACGGGAATGGCAGGAGAAATCTCAATTGACGCTGCTCAAGTTGTTCGGCACTATGCAGCAAATGTGGATTCTGCCGTTATTGGACCAGGATTTGGAATCGCTCAAACGACAAAAGTCTTCTTGTCCGAGCTTTTCCTGAATTGGAAATTGCCAACTGTGATTGATGCGGACGGATTGAATTGCATTGCCCAAGGCGCAAAAATGCCGCAATCGCCTTGCGTTTTGACCCCGCATGAGGCCGAAATAGCGAGATTGCTTCAGTCCACATCAGACGAGATTCGGTTTGACCGCAAGAGAGCAGTCGGAAATGCGGCATCGCGATATTCGGCTGTTGTGCTCTTGAAGGGCTCAGGAACGCTAATCGCCGCTCCAGGCGCAATTCCGGTGCAGAACACAACCGGAAATTCCGGGATGGCCGCTCCTGGAATGGGCGATGTTCTATCAGGTGTGATTGGAACACTTCTTGCCCAAAAGCTGTCGCCATTTGATGCGGCAATTACAGGGGCGTTTTGGCATGGTTTTGCAGGTGATTTGGCGGCTAAGCAAATAGGCGAAATTGGGTTCTTGGCTCATGAACTCGCCGATTTGTTGCCTAGGGCACGCCAAGAGATTCTAAAAGGCTGGGATTGATGCAAACCGGCCAATTCAGATGTAATTTGCCTATAATCTCGAAGAGATTTCGTATGTCAGCCCCACATTAATTCGGTCTACCGAATCAACGTGGGGTAACGGACGTTTTTACATTCCAACCCTGAAAGGGTTGCGTTTCGGTTCTTTGCCAAATCGAATTGTACGCAACCTCTTCGAGGTTGGGAAACCAACGATGCATGACCCAAGGTTAGCCCCGTAGACGGAGCTAACCTTGGGTTGACGTACGAAATCTCTTCGAGATTTTTGGGAAACAGTATTTTCAGCTGTTTCCCAAAGGGTGCCAGAATCTGAAAGTGGTAATTTTAAATGATCCGCTTTGGATCAATCTCCTAAAGACCAGGACGGAATAGAACCAAATTTGTGCGAGGTTCGTCCCTTGGAATAATGATTCGGTCTGTACTCATTGCCTTCGCCTGTTGCGTGTGCGGTTTTTCTTTTTCACAAGGCCAAGTGAAATTCACGTTTCCGTCCGCCAGCGAGCGGCAAATCTGGATCGCTGAAATGCCGCCGGACACAATTCCCGCACAGATGGTACAGGCGACGGGAGGCACTTTTGAATTCAAAACCCCGAACGCTGGGACAAGAGACCAAGTTTTTGTATGGGATTTGGTCTCTGGAAATCTGGCTGCAAAACCGCTTTCTCAGATTGCCGGCCAATGGGCGATTCAGGCGAGCGATTTCAAATGGATCATGCGAGTTGATGTTCGTGTCGAGCACAAAGGCAAGCCGGTTGAAAGTGCAAGCGTTCGGTTCAAAGATGGCAGAAGAGATGCTACAAATATATTGGATTCGACTCGTAAGGGCGTATTGTCATTCTTTGCGGTAAGCCCGAACAGCATTTTAGTCGAGGTCACATACAGCACGCAGGGCAAAACCAGCGAACCAATTTCGCAATCATTCAAGCTCGATTTGAATCGAAAAACTCCGATACCAACATTGGTCGTCTCCATTGCAGAACCTGTTGCGACCGTTGAAGAGGGTGCTACTTCTGAATCAGGCGAAACCAAAGAATCCGGCGAGGGTGGTGCAGCTAATCCTGATTCCAAAGGAGACGAGCCAAAGGGCGGAACGGGCGCGACAGGCGGAGGCGGTAAAGGCGGCTCAGACACAACCAATCCGCTTGGAGGACTTCTTAGCTTTCTCATAGCGTTGATCGTCGCGGCTGCGGCGTTTTGGCTGCTGCTTTCATGGGTGAGAAAGAACCCAGCGACGGTTCAAAAGAAACTTGAGGAAATGGGAGTCCAAGTTCCCAGATCGCCTGACCAAGACCCCGCGGCTGCAACGCAGGTCGCGCCAGTTGTTTTAGCTCCTCCAGAGAAAATCATTCTGGGCGACGCTGATCCAGGGGTTCCACCTACTATGTCCGGTGTCGCTTCTGTCCCCTTTGTCGCTTCGGTCGCTTCGGGGATTTCTAGGCTGGTTGGAGAATCTGGTACGGCTTTTGAAATCCCAGAAGGAGACAGTTTGGTAAGCCGAGAAGCTGGAGATTTGGTGATTCCTGGCGAGACGACAATTTCCCGCAAACATGCAACGATTTCATCCGGCGCAGGGGTTGTTCGAATAAGGGACGAAGGAAGTACGAACGGAACTTTTGTCAATGGAATTCAGATTTCAACCGAAACCGAACTCAAACCTGGCGACACAGTTCAATTTGGTGCAATTCGGTTTCGATACGAGGCGTAACGTATGGGCCTACTCTTCTTTGCCATGATCGCTGGGGGCCTTGCTGGTTTTGCGGGCTGGGCGATTGTAGAGCCGATGAATCCGGGGCTTGTAAACGATCCGATAGCCTGGCAACGTTGGGAAATGATGTATGCCGCCATTATCGGGGCATTCATCGGTTGTGCAATCGGAGCCGTCAATGGTTGGTATCAAGGAAGCAAATCGCACGTGATCCGAGGAGGACTGCTTGGCCTATTGATTGGTGCGCCAGGCGGGCTTCTCGGACTTCAAATCGGAGGACAGCTTTTTCAGTCCATTGCAAGTTCGCGCGGGGGCGTAGAAGGAATGCCATTACCGATGGCGATTCTTGCTCGAACGCTTGCGTTTATGCCGTTTGGAGCGGTGATTGGAGCTGTTGTTGGTGCTACTGGGCTCTCATGGAGACGGGTTGCGGTGGGTGCATTAGGTGGAGCGGTTGGCGGAATCCTAAGCGGCATGAGTTTTGATATTATCGCCGGAATTCTCGGGCCAATGGTGATCATGGCAAAGGGCGGGCTGAACCAAGTTGATGCGAACGGGATTCCGAGAATCGCCGCCGAAGTGGGTGGGCCTTCGCGAGCCATTTTGGCAATTCTGCTTGGCATGTCCATTGGCCTCTTCACAGCCATTTTTGCCCGACTCACTCGCACCGCATGGGTTCGGCTCGTGCTCGGAAGAAACGAAGGAAAAGAGTGGATCGTGGATGCAGCACAAACCTTTTTGGGCAGAAACGAAAGGGCTCATGTTCCGCTCTTTGGCGATATGAACATCGCTCCGATGCATGCCTGCATTCAGCGTAATGGCCCTCAGTATATGCTGGTAGATGGCGGGAGCCAGATTGGAACTTACATTAACGGCCAGAGGATTTCACAAGCACATCTATATGATGGCGCCGTGATTCAGATCGGGCCATATCAGTTGATCTTTTCACTTCGAGCGGGCGCTCAACGTAAGGCAGTAGAGGCGGCGCACGGGGCGCCAATGGCTCCGATGCAAAGTCAAATGCCTGCATACCCTCAACAAATGCAAGGACAGCAACGTACTCAAATGTACGACCCGGCGAGCCAAATGACTCAGCAAGTTTCGACCGTTCAACAGACCGTCGCAATGCCGCAACCGATGCAGCCTGCGCCCCAGGCTGGTGTACCACGAGTTCTACATGCAGTGGATGGCCCTATGGCAGGAAGAATGTTCTCGATAGATATTGCTTTGGAAATTGGAAGGGAATCGGGACCGATTCCACTTGCATTTGACACCTCTGTTTCGAGGAAGCATGTGCGATTCTCAACTTCACCAAACGGTGTAGAAGTGGCCGATTTGGGAAGCACAAATGGCACTTTTGTGAACGGACAACGAATAACAACAACAACGATTCGACCAGGTGATCTCGTCAAAATAGGTGTAACGACGTTCCGTGTCGAATGAATTTGCCCGAAATACCGATAAACTAATAAATCAAAAGTCGTTTTGAGAATTGTTATGCAGCCAGTTGACCCAAACAAAACCGTTATTGGAGCACCGACCATAGACCCGAACCGAACTGTGCTTGGATCGCCCGTTGCCACAGATCCGAACAAGACCCGAGCCATGGGTGCGATGGACCCAAACAAGACTTCGATGATGGCTCCAATGGCTCCAGAAGCCGCGCTTTCAGCTTCCATCATTTCTAGCCGCGACGCCACGATGGCAAATGGCCCTGCGAGAGAACAGTTCTTGATCGAACTTCAAGCTGCTGGACAAACAGCACTTCCAGGATTGGGTGTCGGAGTAACCAGAACACCGTTGAATTTGTGCCTGGTGATTGACCGATCAGGTTCGATGGAGGGCGCTCCGCTCGAATATGTAAAGCAGGCTTGCTGCTACGTGGTTGACCTCCTTTCGCCAAACGATGTGCTGAGCATTGTCACATTTGAAGAAACAGTTGACGTATTAATGCCGCCGCAGCGAGTTACGGCTAAGGACCCGATCAAGCAAGGCATTTCAAGGCTGACGCCAGGCAATACAACGAATCTGTACGATGGCCTGGCCCTTGGAATGGCGCAAGTTTTACAAACGGCAGACGCGAATCGAGCAACGCGAATGATCGTGCTTTCCGACGGCGACCCGACTGCGGGCATCAAGGATTTTCAGTCATTAGTTCAGCATGCCCATGAGATAAAGAATCGCGGGATAACCGTTACGTTCTTAGGATTTGGGCCCGATTACAACGAAGAGCTTTTGGCGGCAATGGCAAAGCGAACGGGTGGAAATTACTACTTTATTCCGCGTCCTGATTTGATTCCTGAAGTTTTTCGAACTGAACTGGAGAAATTGTCAACCGTGGTCGCGCAGAACCTACGCTTGGAAGTCAAATTGGCACGTTGGGTTTCACTTCGGTCAACTGGATGGGAAGCAAAAGGGGCCGACAATCGCGAGTTTTCCATCGCGTTAGCCGATATGGAACGTGGTGCAACCATGCAGCAAGTGGTAGATGTTGAATTCCAAAATCACCCGCTTGGGCACTACCGAGTGGTTGCTGGACGATTGACTTTTGACAATTGTCTTTCTGGACGAACAGAAACAGTTGACATTGATATGGCGATAGAATTCACCGCCGACGCTTCGAAATACTCGGTTCCGGTAAATCCGCAGGTGCGCCAAGCCGCCGACATTCAGGCAGCGTCCAGGGTTGTCGAAAAGACGATTATGGGCTTGAAATCTGGGCAGATTACGGTAATGGGAGCCGTTGCCGATCTTCAGAAAACTCAAATGCTTTTGCTGCAAGAAGGGCGAACTCAAGAGGCACAAGAAGTTACTCTTGCTATGCGAGCGATTCAATCAGGCGACACCGCTGGGGCTGAAAAGACTCTGATGGGCACTATGGTGAACTTGGATCAAGGGAAGAAGTAGGCTCTTGGGGTAATTGGGTCATAGGGTCATAAGGAATTAGAACGAATAAGTCCCATTTATCTTATAAGACTTATCTGTCCTATTTTCCCTCACACCTTCCCACTAAACCCCTTCAGAAAACCACAATTTCAATTCGTTAGCGGCAGCCTCAGCATCGGCTGAGCTGTGCGTCAGATTGTCATCAATGCTCAAAGCAAGATCGCCACGTATGGTTCCAGGATCGGCTTCGAGAGGGTTTGTGGCTCCCATCATGGTTCGAACAGCCCTTACTGCATTTGTTCCTTGGACGGCGATCGCGACAACAGGCGCGCTGCAAAGGTATCCCACAACTTCTTCATAAAAGCCCTTTCCCTTATGCTCGGCGTAGTGCTCTTCAACAGTTGCGCGAGGCGCATTCATGAGCTTGAGACCGACAATTTTCAGGTTTCTGGCTTCGATTCGGCGACAAATTTCGCCGATGAGATTGCGGTTGACTCCGCCTGGTTTGATGAGTACGAGTGTGGTTTCCATGGTTGATTTCGGGTTCGATTGTACCCTTTGGAGTTCTGTTTGGGAGTGCTCGGGCTTGACCGCGCTTTTCTCACACTTACGGAAAAGGGACAAAGGATAATGAAAAAAGTCGAATTAAGGTTTGTCCTTTATCCATTATCCTTCATTCAATTTCCCGTTCAAAAGCGCGGTCAAGCCCGCGCACTTCCAAAGTCAAAAGTCCCACCGAGAAACCATTTCAGTGCCAAAACCGTTCCTAACCGAAACACCGCCTGATGGGAGGTTGGTAAAGTGTCATCTGTGTCTGTCGCAAGCATACAAAATCTCACCGTTCGATACGGCCGCTTTACTGCCCTTGATAATTTCTCGGTGGAAGTGCCGAACGGGTGCGTTGGGCTTTTAGGGCCGAATGGTGCTGGTAAGACGACTCTCATCAAGACCTTGCTCGGATTTATTGATGCGGCTGCGGGCGGGGGAACAGTTTTTGGCCACGATATCAAAAAGGATGGCCGCTTGATTCGGCAAAAAATTGGCTTAATGCCAGAGCAAGATTGTCACATTCCGGGTATGAGCGCAGTTCAATTCGTGGCGTTTGCGGGAGAGCTGGCCGGAATGCCCGCCGCACAAGCCCTTCGCCGTGCCCATGAAGTCCTCGAATATTGCGGGCTTGGTGAAGCGAGGTATAGAAATGTCGAAACCTATTCGACGGGAATGAAACAGCGCATCAAATTGGCGCAAGCACTGATCCACGGACCCAAACTTTTGCTTCTGGATGAACCTACCAACGGACTAGACCCGCAAGGGCGGGAAGATATGCTCGAACTGGTTCGTTCGATAACCCATGAAAAGGAACTCAATGTCATCGTTTCAAGCCACTTGCTTCCAGACATTGAGCGCATTTGCGATCATGTGATCGTCGTTGTCGGCGGAAAACTAAGGACGGAAGGATTGATCAGAGACCTGAAGAAAATTGAAGGGCATCCGTGCGATATTGAGTTGCGAGAAGCGAGCCCAGCATTTGTAGCCGCGATTGAAACATTGGGAGCGACGCTCCTTGAATCCAAGGGCTACCGTTATAGAATTCAGGCTCCCGGAACTCCAGACCAAGTCAGCAAATTAGCATTTCAAGCCGCAAGGCAAACGGGCGCCCAGGTTCGAGAATTCAGCGTTGCCGAGCGCTCTCTCGAAGACGCATTTTTAGAGGCAATTCGCTAAGGAAAAATCTATGAGCTCAGCCCCAATTGCCGACCTAAGCTATCGAAATTACGATGGCGCACTTGAATCGCCCAACAAGCTTTGGTGGGTGATCGCAAGGCAGATATTGCGAGTCAGCTTGAAAAAGCGTATTTTGTGGGTTATGTCGTTTTTGGCAGGAAGCTATTTCGCGATCATGATGGCGATCTTCTTCTTTACTGAGCGGATGTCGCAATCTACGGCTCCGATGATGACTGGGAGCAATATGCCTGCCATGAATCCGCTTCAGCAGCTTATGGATCGGATTATCTGGAAAGATCAATTTGTGCATGGCATTTCGATGGGACAAATGTGGTTCTTGATCATGTCGTTGGTCGTCGGAGTTGGGACAATTGCCAACGACAATCGTGCCAACGCCCTTCTCGTCTATTTAAGCAAGCCATGCGACAAGAAGGATTACCTCCTTGGTAAATGGATGGGAGTCTTTTTGACTCTGTTGATTGGAATGTCAATTCCAAGCTTGTTCTTTTATGCCTATGGAATTCTCAGCTATCGGGACTACGGTTTCTTCACTGGCGACAAGCTATTGCTCTTCAAATTACTTTTTCTGTTAGTCACTAACGCTGCAATCTACGCGAGCCTGGCTATTGGAATATCGTCGCTGTTCAATCAGGGCAGACTTGCTGGTGCAACGATGGCTGCAGTTTATTTCCTTTCAAACTTCTTTACTCAAGCGATGAGCGGAGCTTGGATGGCGTTTCAGGACGACGGAAATGCAACGGCCAAGGGAATCGTAAGCAAGCTGTTTTATGGATCTGTTGACGGATTGAACATCGGATTGGCAAAGTCAACGCTCGCTACAAGCGGATCTCCACCATTTGGGATTCCAGACAGGATGGAACAGGTACCCGCGCCTCCATTTCTAGCCGCTTTCGCAATCATTATCATAGTTTCGATGCTTAGCATGTTGATTGCTTGGAAGCGAGTTCGAGCCGTAGAGGTGGTCGGATGATCGAACTTCAGAACGCATCTCGCTGGTACGGGCAAGTCATCGGCTTGAACGATGTAACTTGCAAGATCGAACCCGGAGTCACAGCACTTCTTGGCGTCAACGGAGCGGGCAAAACGACCCTCATGCGCCTGATAACAGGTCAAATGATGCCTACCACTGGCTCCATAACCGTATGCGGAATTGAGCCGTTCTGCAATCCAGAAGTTTTCAGAAAGATAGGCTACTGCCCCGATATTGACAATTTTTACGAGCATCTGTCAGGGCGTCAGTTCGTCGAAGCGATGGCTCGAATGAGTGGATTCGATGCCGCAGAATCAAAGACACGAACCCAAGAAATGATGGTGAAAGTCGGCATGGCGGAGCGTTGCGACAAGATCATTCTCGGCTATAGCAAAGGCATGAGGCAGCGCATAAAGCTGGCGCAAGCCATGCTGCACGAGCCGGATATCATCTTGCTAGACGAGCCGCTGAACGGACTTGACCCGATTGGCCGGCGCGAGCTCATGGATTTGCTAAACATCCTTGCCAAACAAGGAAAGACCATTTTGGTGAGCAGCCATATTTTGTTCGAGGTCGAACAAATGACCAGAAACATCCTTTTGCTTCATCGAGGAAGGCTTCTGGCTTCGGGGGATTTGCGAGTGATTCGAGAGCTGATTGACAAGCATCCTCACCGAATTCGGATTCAAACAGACCGTCCGCGCGACGTTGCTGAAAAGCTGGTCGCACTTCCTTATGTTCAGAGCGTTCACTTAGATGCTCGCGGAAATGCAATAGAATTGCGAACCAAATCTCCCGCGGAATTTTACGAAGAGCTTCCTAAGCTTTGTCTAGATCATGGGCTTCCGATAGAAGGTATTTCGAGCCCGGACAACAACCTCGAATCGGTTTTCCGATATTTGGTGGGAGAGTAATGATCACGTTCCTTTATACATTTGCTCTCAGGGATTTCTTACGGGTTCGACGCTTGCTTGCTTGGATTTTTGTAGTCGGAGTCCTATTTGGCATCGTCAAACTCGTTGCAATTGTTTCAAGGGAGCCAGACGGCGTAAAAACTTACCTCCGACTAGCGGACCTGTTCTTGTTCCGAGTTTTGGCGTTAGCGTCTGCCATTATCAGCACGGCTGTTGTGAGTGCCGAAATCGAGCAAAAGACCATTGTTTATCTGCTCACTCGCCCCATTCCAAGATGGCAGTTACTTCTCGGACGCACCTTTGCGGCGATGACGATGTGCGTGATCGTTGGGATCATGGCAGGTTCGGCATTGGCTGTGGCTTCAATGGGTGTTTCAGGGTTGGGGCACAACTATTTCCACCGCGACATTTTGGGAATTGTCGTTGGTTCGGTTTTTTACACTTCATTTTTTGTGTTGCTATCGCTTTGGATCAACCGTTCCATGATCGTGAATTTGCTTTACGCATTTGGAGCGGAAACGATCTTTGGGAATATGCCTGGTGATCTCAAAATGCTATCAATTGGCTACTATTTGGAAGTTCTTTCAAGGCGACCATCGGTAACGACAGGCAACCAGATGCAAGACGCGATGAATTCGCTGATGGTCTCGACTCTCACACCGCAAATGGCATGGTTGGCGACACTTGTCGGCGTTGTTGCGTGCCTTGTGATCAGCTCGTTATGGTTCTCAACACACGAGTATCTGCCTCGTGAGGATATTGAGTAGGTCATTGGGTAGTTGGTCCAATTTGACTTGCTATAACCCTACATAAGCCCACGTTGCAGAGAACCGGGTACAACTCAGTCCAATTGTTGACCCATGAGTGAAATCCGAATCGAAAAAATAATGGAATACCTGCCGCATCGGTATCCGATGTTGCTGGTTGATCGCGTGTTGGAAGTGATTCCCGGAGTTTCTAGCCGTGGCCTGAAAAACGTTTCAATCAACGAGTCATTTTTCCTGGGACATTATCCCGGAATTCCGGTGATGCCCGGAGTATTGATTATCGAAGCCATCGCTCAAGCTGGAGCAATCTTGCTCCTATCAGATCCAATTCACAAGGGCAAAATTCCGCTAATCGGCTCTTTTGACAATGTCAAATTTAGAAAGCCAGTTGTGCCTGGTGATCAGTTGATCAGCGATTGTCGTTTGATATTCTACCGAAGTGGTGTTGGCAAATTTTCTGGCGAGGCCTCGGTCGATGGCGAAGTTGTTGCTTCAATGGAATGCGCATTCAAACTAGTGGATGAGTTGAAAATTGGCTAAGATTCACGATCTGAGCTATGTTGCGACGGGTGCAGATATTGCGCCTGATGTGATTGTAGGTCCCTATTGCTACATAGAAACTGGCGCAGTCATTGGTCAAGGATGCAAGCTTGATTCCCACGTAACGATCAAAGGCAATACAACAATCGGCAAGAACAATTTCTTTGGGCAAGGTTCGGTAATTGGCGGCGACCCGCAAGATAGAAAGTATAAGGGCGAACCGACTTTTTTGAAAATCGGCGATGACAATATCTTTCGCGAATATGTAACGATTCATCGTGCCTCTGGCGAAGGGAAGTCAACCGTCATCGGCAACCATTGCTTCTTGATGGCGTTTTGCCATGTTGGCCACAACGGAACGCTGTTTGACAACGTTACCATGGCGAATTCGTGCAATCTTTCAGGGCATGTTACGGTCGAAGAGTTTGCGACGATCGGCGGGATGGTGGGAGTGCATCAGTTTGCCCGAATCGGCAAAATTGCCATGGTTGGCGGATTTGGAAAGATCGTCCGCGACATGCCGCCATTCATGCTCATGGATTCTTCAACGGGCAAAGT
This sequence comes from Armatimonadota bacterium, assembly GCA_031400935.1. Classification (GTDB taxonomy): domain Bacteria; phylum Armatimonadota; class Fimbriimonadia; order Fimbriimonadales; family Fimbriimonadaceae; genus JANNJE01. The sequence goes on along the minus strand of JANNQV010000065.1, from coordinate 118,998 downwards.
CCATGACATCAATGCTGTAGGCCTTCGTCGGATGGGTGTTACGGCGGAATCAAGACTTGCAGTTCACAAGGCATGCAAATTGATCTTTAAGTCCTCGTTAGGCTTGACAAATGCACTGAATTTGGTCAAAGAGCAAGTTGATAACAGTGCTGAAGTTGATTACCTAGTTCAGTTTATGGAGCGACTGTTTAAGGGAAAGAACGGCCGCGGCGATCAACCGTGAGGGTGTTTTTGTCTGCGGGCGAGCCCAGCGGTGACGTCATCGCGTCAGAGATCGTTTCCCATGTTCGCGCGTTAGCAGAAGGTCGAGACATTGAGTTTGAGGGGATTGGTGCTGCGAAATTGCGTGAAGCAGGCGCAAAGATCATCTTTGATTCTTCTTCTTGGGGTGCCATCGGTTGGATCGAGGTCTTTCGCCAGTTTTTTAGCGGCCTACGTGGCTATCTGCATGCCTGCAATCACCTAAAATTGGGCAACCCAGGGCTCTTGATCTTGATTGACTGCGGCGTTGTCAATTTGAGAATTGCTAAGGCGGGGCGTGCCGCTGGTTGGAAAGTGCTTTATGTGAACCCGCCAGGCTCTTGGCGGCGTGACCGCCAAGGCAAAGACTTGCCTCGCCTCACTGACAAGATCGTAACTCCTTTTCCTTGGTCGGCAGAAATTCTCAAAAAGATGGGTGCAGATGCCTATTGGTTCGGTCACCCGATAAAGCAACTGATTTCTGAAACGGCAGGCGACATTGGGCGAGGAGAGACGATTGCGATACTGCCTGGCAGCCGTCGGGCTGAAATCGTGCAATTATTGCCTGCGATTGCTAAAGCGATTGGGGACAATGAACGAATTTTTGAATTCGCAGTCGCTCCGTCATTCTCTGAGGAAGAAATGCGATCTAGGTGGCTGAAGTTGTGCCCACACCGCGTAACTGACCGATTCATTGCGAACGATACGTACGGCGTTCTTAGACGGGCTCGCGCTGGAGTCATTTGTAGCGGAACTGCTACTTTAGAAGCAGCGTTATGTGGTTGTCCATTCGTTGTTGTTTACCGAGTTTCGAAGCTAATTGAATTCGAGTCGTATATCATTCGTGTCGTGCCCGATTTTATCAGCCAGCCCAACATACTGATGGGGCGGCCTATCGTTCGGGAACTCCTGCAAGACCTTGCAACTCCTGAACGAATCCGAGAGTCGCTTGACCAGCTAATCATTGATGGCGAATACCGGTCAACTCAAATTGCGGCGTTTCAGGAATTAAACGAGTATCTTGGAAGCCCAACCGCATTGACCGAGACAGCAAAGTTGGTCATCCAAGAACTCGATTCAATTTTTCAAAAAGATGAGCCCGTATAGTCTCGAATCAGGCCAACGACCTTCCCGATGATTCTCGCATTTTCCGTTTCGATGCGGATCGGCTCGTAGGCTTCATTGCTGGGCATGAGAGCGATGCCCTTCGAATCTCTTGTGAATCTCTTCACAGTTGCTTCATCTTCGATCATTACTGCCACGATTTCGTTATTGCTTGCGGTTTGTTGGGGTTTGATTACGACGAGATCACGAGCCATGATGCCATCGCCGATCATCGAATCACCTTTTACACGAAGCAAGAAAGCATCGTTTATGTTCCGAACCATTTCGTACGGCACTGGAAGCGTGTCTTCAACGCTTTCCTGAGCCAAAATGGGTACGCCCGCGGCAATGGTGCCAATCAGCGGCAACATAATGACCCGGTTGTTGACCTGCATTTGGGGGTGAATCACCTTGATCGAGCGGGGCGTGTTTGATCGCGTTATGTATCCCTTTCGCGCCAAAGCATCAAGATGAACGGTTACGCCCCGAAGAGACCCGATGCCAAAGTCGGCACCAATTTCACGAATGGAGGGCGGATACCCTATGCGCTGAACGTAATCAATCACATAATGCAGAATCATTTCTTGTCGTTTGGTTAATCCTTTTGCCATAGCACAATCACTTCCTTCACGATTGTAGACGAATTATACACCCAATTTGTCTACTATAGTATGCACATTCAAAACAAATATGGTCAAATTCGGCCAATCATGTCATACTTTGCCCTGGTTGTAGCGATGATTCGCTCGGCCATTTGCATTGTTGAACGCTTTTTCGAAAATTGCGAACGATGCGAAGCATTTCATTGTTCAAGGTGTTATTGTGTCCATAAGTACAGCGAGATCGTTTCTTGAAAAGAGTGGCTGCGGCCTTGCCGTCGGGATTGCCCTAATGGTCGTTATGGTGTTCAGCCTGTTTAATTTACGTTCGTGCGGCAACGACCCAAACTCTACGCAAGATGAAGGAAGCAAGGTTGTGCTCGCCAAAATAGGTGCCGCAAGCGTAACTTTGAAAGAGTTTTCGACTCTGATCGAGAGGCAAGTTCAGTCTATGGGTGGTTCAACCGACCCGGCAACGACTGGCCTGATGTATGCAAATGTGGCTCAAAGCCTGGTCAGCCGTGCACTAGTTCAATCTATTGCGAGTGAAAAGGGGCTGTCGGTTTCAGACCAGGAAATTCGAGATGAACAAAGAGCATCTGTTGATTCCTCGCTTTTGCAATACAAGATGCAAATGATTCAGAGCAAGCTCCTAAAGTCCGATGCCACGGAAGCCGATTTTGCATCAGCATACGAAATTCAAGCTGGCAGATCACTTGCGGATGTCAAAAAACAAATTGACGCAGATTTGGAAAAGGCAATTGCAGACCCTGGACAGCGGGCCGATCTCGCTTTCTCCACTTTAGGAAAGAAGGTCACGAACTCGTACAAGTCGTCCATCAATCTGACCGACGCGGACCTGAAAAAAGGGTTTGACACATATACAACCAAGCGTATCATCGCTTATTCGAACAAACAGGTTAACGGCAAGTGGGAAGCGATTTCAAAGGCAAGCCAGGACAAACTGCTCGCCGACGCCCAAGCGGCACTGAAAGGTGGAATGAGCTTTGAAGACGCAATGGGCAAGTTTTCAGACGATCCAAAACCTGCAACGATGAAAACTAAGGGCGAATCTACGGTTGACCTACAGTATTCAATTTTGACTTTTGATAAAGCTTTAGAACCAATTTTGAAACTAAAGCTAGGCGAAGTCTCAGCAATTCTTCAAACATCATCTGGTCCTGCGATTTACAAACTTTACAAGATTCAGTCAAAAATCCCAGCCGACTTTGAAAAATCAAAAGTTACGATTCGCGAAGGCAGAATCAACGAATTGGCAAATAAGGCTGCAAGCGAAGATCTTCGAAAGCGACTGAAGGATGTCAAATATGACAGTAAAGTGCTCAAGGAGCTTGTTGATTGGCGAGTCGCCATGTCTGATCCCGAGATTTCCGCTGACAAGGCAAAGCGTAAGGAAAGTCTAAAAAAATCGTACGAGGCTGTGAAGAACTTGGAGGAACCAATTCTTGGCGAAACAGTTCTTTCAATCGCGCAATACGCTATTTTTAAGGACTATTTCGATTCACTTTCTCCGGAAGAAATGAAGGAATTGGCCGCCGAACGCCTGGAACTGATGGCAAAAGTTTTGGAAGCAGCCCCGCATATCGAAAGCTCTCATGAGCTTGCAAAGCTTGCTTTGGAGCAAAAGGACGCTGACGTGGTCGTCCAAGCATTGACGGGGGCCATGGATTTGACTTCAGGAAGCTCTCCTGAAGCTGAAAACCAGCACAAATCTCAAAAAATTCTCATCGAGCGACTGGTTGCAGCTAACATTGCAAAGCCAGACCAGATTCAAGATTTGCGCAATCTTTATGCGCGTTGGGAGTCAGACTTGAAGGAAGAGATTAAGTTGGCTGCAGAAGGAAATACCGACCATTCTGATGCTGGCGAAGCTGAGTTTGAGGCTCAATTGGCAAATGTTGACCGGTTTGAAAAGGCAGGCTACTTTAAGTCAGATGTTGCCAAAGGATTACGAACTGAGTTGAATAAGTGGAAGCAAAATGTGGCAGTTGATGTGAAGGCTGCAATCGCACTAAACGAAGACTATTCGGAGCCGGGCCAAGCAGAGTTTTCAAACATAAATGCTCGGATTGACCGGTTCTTTAAGGCCAACTATATCACGGCAAAGGAACGAGACGATCTGTTGGCTCTCCAGGGCAAATGGAGGGAAAAGAAAAAGGCATACGATGCAGAACTCGCTAAGAGTGCTCCCAAGCCTGATTCGAAGCAGAAAACACCATCTGCGCCAGGTAGCAGCGACCTTTTGAATCCAACTGGCAAATCGGGCAATTGATGTCTTGGAATTGGTTTGGGAGTGTTTTTCGTGAGTACTCCCAAAATTAGGTCGCAATGGAAAACGGCAAGCTAACCCTAATTGCAACGCCTATTGGGAACCTTGGCGATCTTACGTTTCGGGCGGAAGAGGCTCTCAAACTGGCTGATTTTTGGATCGTCGAAGATACTCGGATTTCGGGAAAGCTTCAATCCCATTTTGGAATCCGAAAGCCAATGTCGGTATGCAACGAGCATACTTCGGGAGCTACGATTGCAAAATATGTTGCTGAAATCGTTAGCGGAAAGTCAGCTGCGCTAATAACGGATGGCGGAAGTCCCGTAGTCAGCGATCCAGGTACGCTTGTCGTCCAAGCATGTGTAGCGCTGGGAATTGAAATCGAAGCTACTCCTGGACCGTCTGCACCGATTCTGGCATTGACTCTTAGTGGGTTCTTTGGGCAGAGATTTGCCTTTTTGGGCTTCCTCCCGCGCAAGCCGGGGCCCATGAAGAAGGAGTTTTCATTTTTTAAGGATTCCCCCCTAACCCTAATCGCCTTTGAATCGCAACATCGGATAGAAAATCTGCTTTTTTGCGCCTATGAAGCTTTGGGGGCAAGAAATTATGCGATATGCAGGGAACTAACTAAAGTTCATCAGCAGGTGTTTCGAGAAAAGTTGCCGATAATACCAACAGAGAAACAGGTTCCTCGCAAGGGAGAATTCACAATTGTGATCGAAGGTGTGCGACGAATTGCCGATGAATAACGTGAGTTGAAGTATAATTGGCACGCCTAAGCGCAAAAAAGTGCGCTTTTTAAGGATTTATAGAATGGCTAGATTTGGAATAATCGTAATGTTGATGCTGGTATGCGTTGCAGGGGCGCTTGGTCAATCGGGCACGTATCGCTTGAAGCCAGACGATATTCTTGTAATTGCGGTATACGGCGAAACACAGATTACTTCTCAGGTGCCCGTTGGCCCCGATGGCAACATCTCGGCGCCGTTTGTCGGAGTATTGCAGGCTGAGGGAAGAACAACATCAGACATTGAAGCCGACTTGATTCGCCTTTACAAAGAGAAGCTTCAACTTCGGAACCCAAAAGTTTCCGTAACTATTTTTCGATACCGAACTGTTCGGGCAACCGTAAGTGGAGCCGTAAACCGCCCAGGCACTTATGAAATGCGTCCTGGAGACACGATCATGGCACTGTTAGGCTTTGGTGGAAGCCCTGTCGTGGATCGAGCGATTATTCGCCGCGCAACTTTCCGTCGTGCTAATTCTAAAGAAGTTATTCCGGTTGACTTGCAAGCTATGCAGAACGGCGATGCCAGCCAAGATTATGTGATCGAAGACGGCGACATTTTGACGGTGCCGGACGATGTGACTAGCGGCCTATCCAATACGATTAGTGTAATGGGAGCAGTTCAGGCACCCAACACCTATCCATTTCGTGCAGGAATGAGAGTCATGGATGCTCTTTCTATGGCACGAGGTGATATTCCTGGCCGATCAAAAGTGAGCGAGATTTACGTGATCCGACCTCAATTGGGTCAGCCAAACTATGTCAGCCGATTGACATTTAACATGGTGAAATTTAAGGATAAGCGGATTGGGCCCGAAAACATTGAGCTTATCGCTGGAGACATGGTTTATGTTTCATTTAACAAGACGCCAAACATTCAAGATATTGGTACTTTTGTGAATGCAGCTTTCTTTATCCAAAGGTCGCTTAGCGAAGGAATTTTCGGATTCCGAATATTCAGATAAGTATTAGTTCGGTTTTGTTCGCACAGCACCCTAGAATCCTTGCATCCTCACTCAATCTTCCATTCAGTGATGATTGGGGGAGCCGCCCGAACCGTTGCGCTAATCGAGCAATACTTTTCATCGCTTAGCTTTACCGCGCGGTCTACTGCATTGGGGTCTAAGTTTTCTCCAGTCAATATGTGCCGTACTTTTATTGATTGAAACGGCCGAGGGAACTCACCTTGGGGTGTTCTTTCCCCATCAATTTCAACGCGATAGGAGGTGACGACTTGCCTCTTCTTTTCAAGAATGGAAACCACATCCATGGCAGTGCATGCTGCAATTGCGGACAGGAATGTCTCTACCGGAGTGGCACCCTTTGCCGTGCCGAGCTGATCTGGGTACGCATCCATCACAACTTTGCTGCCTGTCGGGGTGTCTGCCTCAAATACTTGCTCGCCTTTCCAATTTACAATAACCATATTTGTTCAATATTGTGAAAGAAGTTGTCCTAGTAGTGAGTTCCACTGCATTCGCATCCAGTTAAGCATTTCCAACGTATATCACAGAAGACCCTGCCCGATGCAAAATATTCCCGAACAGATCGCCCGCAACAAGCGAGCGAGTGCATTCTACGTTGCGCTTCTCGCGATGTTGCTGACATTGATGGGTGCGGTCATTGCAGGATATTACGATCCCGATTCTTGGATGATTGGCGCCGCGCTAGCTGGAATGGCAGGAATCATCAGCGCAATCGTCGCTCGGTATGCGGGACCCGGAATCATTTTACGTATGTCTGGCGCTCACGAGCCTGACGGACTTTCCGGCCAGATATTGGAAAACGTCGCCGAGGAAATGGCGATTGCCGCCGGAATTCCCAAGCCGAGGGTGCTTGTTATTGACGATTCGGCTCCAAACGCATTCGCAACCGGCCCAGACCCTGAACACGCTGTGGTTGTGTTTTCAACTGGAATCATTGAGAAGTTGAACCGAGAAGAGCTTCAGGGCGTGATGGCGCACGAGATATCGCACATTCGGAACTATGATATTCGGCTGATGACTACCTTAGCGATGGTGGCCGGACTGATTCCCTTGCTGGCTGACTGGATGCGCAGAATGCTCTGGTACGGCGGAGGTCGGAGTCGTAGCCGAGATAAGGACAACGGGCAGCTTCAGATTGTCTTTCTAGTTTTGGTGATCGTGCTGTCAATCATTGCCCCGATCTTGTCGAAGCTGCTTGAGCTTGCCGTAAGTCGTCAAAGGGAGTATCTCGCTGATGCAAGCGCCGCTGAGCTCACTCGCTATCCCGAAGGGCTCGCCTCGGCTCTTGAGAAGATCGCGCTTGATAGAGAGCCGTTGGAGGTCGCTAACAGGGCGACGCAGCACTTGTACATTATCAATCCACTCCATCCTGAACAGCGGTCGCTAACAAGCGTCTTTAGCACGCATCCGCCGACAGACGAAAGAATTCGTCGGTTGAGGGGGATTGAGGTTCTTGAATCGGAAGGAAATCTGGACTCGGGCTATTAGCCTTCACTTTCATGCCAGGTCCAATTCCTTCTGCCGTGATGGGACAAGGAAGGGCGATGTTCGTGTGGCGGTGAACCGAAATGCGATGCTATTTACACAGCGACTTTAGCGTCGCCAAATTCCGCTCATGCTCCGTTTCAGCTTCCGGAGTCTCTAACAGAATTGGAACATTGAAAAATCTAGGATCATTGACCAAACATCGAAACGCTTCCATCCCAATTTCCCCTTCGCCGATGTGATTGTGGCGATCTTTTTTGGATGCGAACGGCATTTTGCTATCGTTGCAATGAATCGCTTTGATTTTCTCGATTCCGACTAACCGGTCAAATTCAGCAAATGTGGATTCGTAAGTCTCTGGAGTTCGAATTTCGTAACCAGCCGCAAAAATGTGGCAAGTATCGAGGCAAACACCGAGGCGCGGATGACCTTTCAAGAGTTCAAAAAGCATCGCAAGGTGTTCGAATTTGTAATCGAGAGCGCTTCCTTGTCCGGCTGTTGTTTCGGCGAGCAGCATGACGGATTCAGGCGTCTCCGCGAGAACTTCGAGGGCGCTTTCCGCAACGATTCGAAGTCCTTCTTCCTCGCCTTGATCAAGGTGCGATCCCATGTGCGAAACAACAAAACCGATTCCATAGTCGGCGCATCGCTGAATCTCGGCCTTCAATCCAGCGAGGCTCTTTTCTTTGATTTCTGGGTTCGTAGCACAAAAATTAACTAGGTAGCTGTCGTGGGAAACGACGATTTCAATTCCGGTCTCAACTTTTGCCTTCTGAAAATCTTGAATCTTTTCGGGAGTTGGGGGCGAAGCCTTCCACATTTGCGGGCTGCTTGTGAAGACTTGGACCGCGTTGCATCCAATCCTCTTGCCTTCTCGTAACGCGTTGCCGATCCCCTTTCCAGCGGGCATATGAGCTCCGAGAAGGTGGGACGGCATTTGATAACTTTACCGGAGATGGGGGGATTTTGGATTGTAGATTTTGGATTTTGGATTGTAACGCATCCATGCATTCCGAGTGCCGATTCCCGAATCCCGAATCCCCTATTTTCTCTTTGCAGGCTTGCCAGCTTTGGATGCACTCAATACTCGCTCAAATCGGCTTGGGCCCTTCGATTTGCTCTTGTTGGCAATCAACTGCCTGGCAACATGAGACTTTGCCTTTTTAGCCTTTCTGAAGGCTTTTGGCGGCTGTGGCCGATTGTCTGACCAAGGCTTATCTTGGTTCGGAGTTCGATTCTCGCCGCTAGACGGATTGGGACTTCGACTATCTGAATAATTTGACCTTTGTGGTCTGCTGTCCGAGTTGAAAGGTCTTGCATCTCGGTTATCCGTGTAGTTCGGTCTTTGAGGACGATTATCGGAATTTGAGTTTCGTGAGTCTCGGTTATCCGAGAAGTTCGGCCTTTGTGGGCGGTTGTCGGAATTTGAGTTTCGTGAATCTCGGTTATCCGAATAGTTCGGTCTTTGAGGACGATTATCGGAATTTGAATTCCGAGAATCTCGATTATCCGAATAGTTCGGCCTTTGAGGACGATTGTCAGAAAAATTCGGCCTGGAATCTCGATTGTCTGAGAAGTTTGGCTGCTCAAATTGTGCTTCAGCCTTCATCGCGCCATTTCGATCTGGCTGGGCTGCACGACCATCGTTTCGCTTCCAAGTCGGTTTTCCTGAGCGCTTTGCATTTGAAGTTGACCGTGGATGATGGTTTGAACTTGATCTAGGTTGAAAACTCCGATTGTTTGAAGCTGGCCGTGAATCTGTTCGTTGTTGCCGTTGGCCTTCAAATGCTGGCTGTTGGGATGGATCCTGGGTTGCTTCTGGTCGCTCGATTCGCGGAGCAGGTCTTGAATCCTGGCGATCATTTCGAGAATTTCGGTTTGGACGCCTTTCAGACGATTCCTCAACTCTCGGCTTCTCGGCAATTCCGCTTGCATTGAATCGAGGCAACGGAGCTTTCAGAAGCCGTTCGATGTCCTTAATGTCTCGGTGTTGCTGAGGTGTTGCCAGTGTTATGGCCCGACCCGAACTTCCAGCTCTACCAGTTCTGCCGATTCGGTGGATGTAGTCTTCTGGGTTTTCGGGAACGTCAAAGTTCAGGACTAGGCCGATCTCCTTGACGTCAATTCCTCGCGCCGCAATATCTGTTGCGACGAGAATTCGAATTGCTCCTGTTTTGAAGCTATACATTGCGCTTTGGCGCTGATTTAGAGTTCGGTCAGAGTGAATTTCGTCCGCCGAAAAACCTAGCACTCGAATGGATTTCGCCAGTTTTCTTGCGCCGTGCCGAGTTCGGGTAAATACGAGAATTGAGCCTTTGTGCTCGTACAAAATGTGCTCCAGAGTTGCTTGTTTCTGCTCGAAGGGAACAGTCCAAACCTCTTGTGCGACATTATCGGTTATCGTTCCAGCAGGTTCGATTTCAACTCGAACCGGGTTCACCAACTGCTCGTTGGCAAGGTCGCAGATTTCCTTCGGCATAGTCGCCGAAAACATCATAGTCTGCCTTCCTGCAGGAATCTGGTCAAGGATATTTCGGACGGCTGGGGCAAACCCCATGTCAAACATCCGGTCGGCTTCGTCGAGAACGACGATTGAAACTCGGTTCAAATTCGTTGTTCGCTGGTTCAAATGGTCAATAAGCCTGCCCGGAGTAGCGACGATTACAGCAGGATTTGAGCGCAATTCTCGAACTTGGCGATGCATTGGCGCTCCGCCAATGACGCAGGCAGTTCGCAAACCGAGCTGCCCTAAATTCTCTTGAACTTGAATCGCAAGTTCTCGTGTGGGAACTAAAACGAGGGCAGTCAATCCAGGCTTGAGCCGCACCGCAATTGGAATCCCAAATGCGAGCGTTTTGCCGGTGCCGGTTTTTGCAATTCCAATGAGGTCGCTACCATTCATGCCGACAGGTATTGCTTTGGCTTGGATTGGCGTTGGAGTGTGGAACTGGAGTCGGTTCAGGGTTTGATATATTCGGTCAGGCAAATTTAATTCGCCAAATCCGTTGGGGGTGTTTGTTTCAGGCATAAAGGTTCGTATTTCTTGTGTCTAGCACATTAGTCTATGTTTCTTGTGTTAGGCACAAAAAAAACTCAAACCGCAGACTGCGCGCCCGAGCAAGATCATTATGGCAGGTTTGATGCCAAAATTGCCCAAAAGTCCCGATTCCTAGTGTTGGCTGGGAGTTGATTGGGGGTGCTAGGTGTAGCTGAGAGAGGATGGGAGTGGATGAATATGGCAACAGAGTGTGAAAATAGCAAGTAACTGATGAGTCAAGGCAACTCTGAAAACTGTGGCAATTCCCAACAAACTCCACCGATTCCCATCCACACCCAGCCAATCTCCAGAAATGGGTACAACAATTTCCACCAATGGGTCAATATCTTCCCTGTTTCAAAGCCTACGACGTGCGTGGCAAAGTCCCAAGCGAACTAGATCCCGAACTTGCGTATAAAATCGGTCGAGCTTTTGCCGACGAAACGGGCGCAAAAACGGTTTGTGTTGGCTACGACATTCGACTTTCAGGACCAGAGCTATACGATTCCTTGGCAAGGGGTCTAAACGACGCTGGTGTGGATGTCATTCACCTTGGCATGGTTGGGACCGAAATGGTGTATTTTGCAACTGCATTCTATGGTTATGACGGTGGAATAATGCTAACAGCAAGCCATAACCCTGCCGAATACAATGGCATGAAAATGGTTCGTTCCGAAAGTCGCCCGATCAGTGGTGACACAGGACTGTACAACATCGAAAAGAGGGCATTTGAAGGGAATTGGGAGAGAAATGGCACAGGCACGATTACTGACAAAGGCGTTTACCGCGACTTCGTCGCTCACTTATTGAACCAAGTTGACGTTTCAAAACTGAAGCCATTACGGATTCTCGCGAACCCAGGAAATGGGGCTGCGGGAGTTGCCATGGAAGCTCTTGCAGCTCATTTGCCGTTCAAACTGGATCGAATGAATTTTGCTCCGGACGGAACCTTTCCAAACGGTGTTCCAAACCCGATCCTTGAAGAATCCCGTGCAGAGATGGAAGCGAAGATGAGGTCAAATCCGGGTCGCTACGATTTCGGCGTCGCCTGGGACGGCGATTACGACCGATGCTTCTTTTTGGATGAGAATGGCAATTTCATTGAAGGCTATTACATCGTCGGATTGCTGACGCATGCACTGTTGAGCGCAAATCCCAATCAGACAGTAATCTACGACCCTCGTTTGACCTGGAATACGCTGGACATCGTGGCGAAATACGGCGGGAGAGCAGTGATTTGCAAATCGGGGCATGCGTTCATCAAGGAAAAGATGCGTGCCGAGGATGCTTCCTATGGTGGCGAAATGAGTGCGCACCACTATTTCAAAGGTCATTGGTACTGCGATTCGGGAATGATTCCGTTACTTTTAGTCGCTCAGCTTGTTTCGGTTTCCGGCAAATCACTTGGCGAATTGGTCAGAGAAATGATGGCTAATTACCCTTGTAGCGGAGAGGTGAATTCCATTGTTGCAGATGTGCCTACAGTGCTGGCTATAGTCGAAGCTGCTTACTCTGATGGGAAAATTGACAGGCTTGACGGAATCTCTATTGAATTTGGCCAATGGCGGTTCAATTTGAGAGGCTCGAATACGGAACCGGTGATTCGTTTGAACGTAGAAACTCGTGGAAATCCGGCTCTGATGCGGGAGAAGACAGAGGAGCTCTTGGGGTTGATTCGTGGGTGATAAGGCGCGTTGGCAGGTAGTCGGCAAGTGGTTGGCATGTGGTCTGCAGGTTACCGGCAAGCCGTAATACTACTACTTGCTTGCAAGTTGATTGCAACTTGCCAACTACCTTCCAACGCCCCCATAAGATAAACTTGCAATAGTGGCTCCGTAGCTCAGTGGATAGAGCGCCTCCGTCCTAAGGAGGGCGTCGGGGGTTCGATTCCCTCCGGGGCCGCCAGGCTCACGAGGTACGCTGTTCAAGTGACCGAAGTAGAAAAACTCCGATTTCGCGAGATTTATCAACGTATGCAAGAGGGCTACAGAATTGCCGAGGAAGAGCGCGACCATAGAATTCGAACGACATCAACCACAGATGGAATCCGATCCCTTCGCAAGGCGTTTCGGCTTGCCGCAAAGTCACAGCCCCCGCGCACTTCGAGCGGATTGATTCAATTTTACGAAGCACTTAAAAAATCACAATGAACGATGTTTTTGACGTCGCCGCGTGGGTTCATTCGGAACTCTCTGACCTTGGTTTGCAGCATGCGTTTATTGGTGGTATTGCCCTTCAAGCGTGGGGCGAATCAAGAGTCACGAGGGACGTGGATGTTTCGGTTCTGACTGGATTCGATGACGAAGAACAAAAGGTAGGGACAATCCTTTCACGAATTCCTGCTCGGTCGGAAAGTGCCCTCGAACAAGCGTTGAAATACAGAGTGCTACTCTGCCAATCTCCGAACGGAATCGGCATTGACATTGGTCTAGCAGCATTTCCATTTGAAGAAGATGTTTTGGCGCGAAGCACAGTCATCGAGCTTACTGATGGCGTTGTTCTTCCTCTCGCCAGTGCAGAAGACATGATTACTATGAAAGTCTTTGCGGGGCGTCCAAGGGATTGGGAGGATGTACGCGGGATCATTGTCAGGCAGGGGAAAAGAATTGATTGGACCATTGTTGAAAGCACCCTTCCCGAACTCTTGGAGCTTATCGAATTTCCAGAAAGACTTGAAGTACTTGCTAAGCTACGCGTTGAAAATGCGGGCTAATCCAACATGCCTGATTGTGTTCGCAGGAGTCGGCCACAATGTTGTCGAAGCTTGAAAGTATGTTGTCCGTACTCGTTTTGTTACCCTTTTTTGCTGGCCAGATTCCAATTACTGAATCCGGCCTCTTGCGAGAATACGCTTCGTTCGATCATCTGTTGGTTTCACCGACAAACTACGTTATGAAGCAGGATTCGAGTTACGATCGAGCTTCAAAGACAGCTGGAAACGACGCTTGGTTCGCAAACGGCGATGCAGGGCAGTACATTCGTGTTGAAACGAATGGAGGTCGAACGGAACGGGTGATGATGAACGCAAAAGGACCTGGGGCGGTCATGAGCATTTGGTCTGCCAACCCCGCTGGCATACTTCGGTTCTATTTTGATGGCTCCGAAACTCCCCAAATGTCATTTCCAGCCGGAGATTTGCTGAGCGGCAAAGTTCCTTCTTTTCCTGATCCGTTTTCTTACGTTTCTGCGCGAGGTTGGAACCTGTATTACCCGTTCCCATATGCGAAGTCTCTGAAAATCACGGCAGAAGGAGCAGGAACTGAGAGCATGTATTATCACGTTGGTTACAGGCATTATTCGGATTCAGCAAAGGTGGAGACGTATTCTTTCAGCCCGGTTGTATCGCCGGCTACGCTTCTTTCGACGAGGTACCTGGTACACGATTCCCTGCCGATTCCGAAAACTTCCAAGACGATCCCAACTGGAAAGTCGCAAACTCTCCAAGAGTTTGGGTTTTCCGGTTTGATACGCTCGTTTTCGTTGCGTGTGACATGTCGTTCTGATGTGCCTGGACTATCCTGGAAAGACCCCAGGCGAACTCATAACATTCTTCGCAAATTGATCCTTCGAGCCTGGTTCGATGGAGAAAAGTGCATCGTAGTGCCACTTAGTGATTTCTTCGGTTCTGGAGTCGGCATTAATCCTTACCGATCGGTTTCTATGACTGTTGACAAAAATGGCCTCATGACTTGCTGGTTTCCAATGCCATTCAATCAGAAAGCCCGCATCGAGATTCAAAATTTGAATGAAAGACCAGTTGATGTTGACTACGACTTTCAAGTTGAGCGAACACCAAAAGCTCCTTCTCGCAACCACTTCAAGGCTCAATGGCTTTCGTATTATGGCGATTCGCAACCAAAGCGTGATATGGAAATGCTTCATGCCAAAGGCTCGGGTTGGCTTGTCGGATCCGCGCTCTACATTGAAAACTCGCGTCCTGAATGGTGGGGCGAAGGCGACGAGAAGATTTTCGTGGATGGCGAGGCGTTTCCAAGCTTCTTTGGCACCGGAACAGAAGATTTTTATAATTACGCATGGTGTTGGCCGGAAGTTTTTGCAAGGCCGTTTCACGCTCAGCCAAGGGTAGATGGCCCTGGAAATTTCGGTCATACAAGCGTGAATCGGTGGTTCACAGCCGATGCCATCCCTTTTCAAAAAAGCCTTCAATTTGATATGGAGCTTTGGCATTGGGCGTCATGTAAGGTCAAATTTTCAAGGGTCACTTACTGGTACGAGCAACCTGGAGGAACCACGATCGCCGAAATTGACGAATCGCTCTTGCTTCCAGCCGAATTAGCGCCATCGGCTCCCATTAAAGGCGCGATCGAAGGCGAATCGCTCAAATTCACCAAACCGACCGGAGGGAAAATTGAAGTACAAGGCGGATTCTTTGAGCTCTCTAGTGGCGAGCAGCTTTGGTGGACACATATGAAGTCTGGCGATACGCTTGTCTTGGAAATTCCTGTTCCACGGCCGGGCAATTATCGATTGATCGGCAACTTCTGCAAGGCAAGGGATTACGGAATTCACCGAATTGAAGTTGGCGGCGTGACCAAGACAATTGACTTCTATTCAGACAAGTTGCTTTGGGAAAAGATGGATTTAGGTGAAGTTAAAGCGTTTGGGAAGACACTTCGGGTCGTAGTGCAGTCACTCGGACATCGGAAGGGAGCACTAGAAGGCAACATGTTCGGGCTAGACTATTTCTTACTTGAACCAAAATGAACAACGGCTATCACTTTGAATTTGGGCGCCGTTTTAAACCATCCATTACGCGAACAATCGTGCTGGGCTCAACGGGCTCGGTACTTTGGGTTGCACCAAGGTGGGCTTGTTGAATCAAATCATACAAATAAGGGTCATCAAGGTCTTCAACCTGATTCAAACGAATATGTCGTATTCTTGCACCGCTTCCTTTTAGCCGACCCTGAGGATCATTGAGTAGCGCACCATGCGAGAATCCGATATTCACGTAATTCGTGTAGACCGGAAGGTGAATGAAGTGGTCGGCGTTCTTCTCCGTAAAACCATATGAGGGGCCAACGGTATTGATCGCATCCCAAACTATCTCGATACACGGCGGCAGAATCTTCACGAGCTTCCGTCTCAATCCCCGGGCCAATTCTTGAGTGGAAGTGGGGTATGGGGCGAGAAATTCTACGAATTCAGGAGGCTCGGGCAAGTCCATCGTCAAAGATATTTTGCCACACTAAAGGTGTTCCCTTCGCAATCCCTAACTCGGGCGATATCACAAACCGAGGGAATCGTCACTTTCGGCATCGTGACCTGGCCACCATTCTCGACTATCAAAGCTACGATACGATCAACATCGTCAACTGCGATTGAACACTCAAAATTTCCGATGAGCGTAGGAAATGGCTCATCTTGTCGCTTCTGAATTGCTCCATGAAGTGCGCCGACCTGTGTCAAAAAGAATCCTGGTGGCCCCCAAGCAGTGAAATTCCACCCAAAAACGGACTCATAGAACGAAATTGCGCGGTCGCAATCCTCTACGTTGATCGCAAAATGAGAAAGGGTGTTTGGTTGATACGTTGATGACATGTGCTCATTATGAAGATACTTTTTCTTGACGTGATCTATAATAAATGACAATAAATGTCGCGATCACGACAGTCAAGCGATTCTGGCGTACTTATACGGTTTTGGTCTCTAGATCACCATCGAGCGGAACCAATTCTTTGGCCAGAGAGCCCGTGGCCAAAGTTGGTTTTCGCCCTAGAGGGAACACTCCACGTGGAGACAAAGCGGCAGCTACACATACTGCCTGCAAATCGGGCACTTTGGGTACAGCCAGGCGAGCCGCATCCTGCCCGAACATTGGGAAAGGCACGAGTGCGAACGCTTTACTTTTCTCCAGAGCTTGGTGTTATTCGCGAAACTGGTCCCATGGACGTTCGACCATTGTTCAGAGAGCTAATCGGGGAAGCTTGCCGAGTGGGCCCGCTGAGAAGGGGGAATCGCGAATCTGAAGCTATTGCTACTATTATCCAGCTAGAAACTCGAGCCGCACCTTTAATACCGATGTGCATCCCCATGCCAGAATCGGACTGGCTGCGAAATTGGGCTGAAGCTTTTTTTGATGATCCTTCAGTCGCTTTTGAAGCAGGTTTTTCACGGCGAACTCTTGAGCGCAGAGTCCTTTTAGAAACCGGCTTAACTTTAGGGCAATGGTGCCAGCAAGCTCGCGCCTTAATTGGGTTGCGCACCATTGCAAGTGGGGCTACCGTTCTTGAGGCAGCGATGGCTTCCGGATTTGATACTTCCAGTGGGTTCATTCAGTCGTTCCGAAGACAATTCGGCACAACCCCAGGAAAATTTCTAAACAATTAGTGAGGCACTCGAAGCGACTTTGCTCGCTCAAACCCGAGCTCGATCAAATGAATAAGTGCACACAAGGAGTGTGTATTAGGGCTAGACTATTTCTTGCTCGAACCGAAATGAACCATCCGCCAGTAGCTGAAATCGTTGCGATTGGAACCGAGATTCTACTCGGGCAGATTGTTGACACCAATTCACAGGTTCTAGGCAAAATATTGCCCGAGTACGGAATTCATCATTGCCATCGGCAGACAGTTGGCGACAATCGGTCGCGGATCGCCGAGGCTGTAAGGCTAGCCCTTTCTCGTTCTGATATAGTTTTTACGATTGGGGGCCTAGGGCCAACGGAGGATGACATCACCCGCGAAGGCATCGCCGATGCACTTGGTGAAGCATTGGTTCGGGACGAAGAATTTGCCGAACGCATCAAGAGCCTTTTCGTTCAACGTAATCTGCCTTGGACTGAGGCTCAGTTAAAGCAGGCTGATCGTCCGGAGTGCGGCGAACTTATCGAAAATCCAAACGGATCGGCTCCTGGGCTGGTTTGTCGAAAGGATGGGAAAGTAGTCATTTCCTTGCCAGGTCCAAGGTTCGAATTTGTTCCGATGGTTGAAAAATCGGTTCGCCCAATTCTAGCTGGGTTTACTGGCGGCACTGTTATTGTTTCAAGGGCGGTTAAGATTTGCGGAATGGGAGAAGCGATGGTCGAGGAATCGCTTCGTGATTTATTCCACGGCTCGAATCCTTCAATCGGCATCTATGCTCATCCCGGCGAAGTGGAATTGAGAGTTACCGGCTCTGCATCAGATAGTTTGACGGCTAACAAAATTATCAAGCCTGTGATTGAAGAAATTCAGTCGAGGATTGGCGGCAACATTTTTGCATACGACGAGACAACGCTTGCTTCGGCTGTCTTGGAGTTACTTCGTAACCAAGGACAATCCCTTGCTGTTGCCGAAAGTTGCACGGGTGGAATGTTGGGAGAATCAATTACATCGGTTTCTGGCAGCAGCGATGTGTTTCTTGGAGGAGTGATTTCGTATTCAAATGAACTGAAAGTGTCGCTTCTTGGAGTTAGTGAAGAATCGCTGCAGGAATTTGGAGCGGTATCGGAACAGATTGCAAGAGAAATGGCAAGTGGAGCTAGAGATCGGCTGAGAAGCGATTGGGCGATTTCCATTACTGGAGTTGCAGGGCCTGACGGCGGGACGGGAGATAAGCCTGTTGGGCTTGTTTATATTGGCTTTTGCAGTCGATGGGTTTCCGAGGTAGTGAAGCACCGGTTTCGCGGAAATCGAGAATTTGTTAGACGTCGAAGTGTTGCAGCTGCGTTAACAATGCTGTGGCAACACTTTGAGAGTTCAGACCGGATGTAGACGTCCAGGTACCAGAATACGGAGCTTAGTTGCGACAAACTTGAATACTATGCGAACAAGTAGCTCCGCGCTCCATTCGCTCATCAAATTTCTTTCATTTCTAACCAATCCCCTCCAATTTTTGCCTCAACAACGACAGGAACATTGAGAGGATGCGCGTCTTCCATTACTGAACGCAGCGGTTCGACTAGTTCTCGATTTGCAACTGGCATTTCAAAAACAAGTTCATCATGGACTTGAAGCAGCATTCGAGTTGCTTCGACGCCTAAGCGTTTCCGAACATCTATCATAGCAACCTTAATCATGTCGGCGGCTGTTCCTTGCAAGGGTGCGTTCATAGCTTGACGCTCGACACCCATTCTCTCGCTCCGATTTTGAGCATGGATATCGGGGAAAAATCGTCTTCTTCCGCGAAGGGTGGTCGTGAATCCTTTCGTTTTTGCATCAGCCACTATGCCTTCCATAAAGGATTTTATCATTGGAAACCGCTCATTGTATTGTGCGATAAGGGCCTTGGCGTCAGAGACCGAAAACTCTCCGCCCAGCTGATTCGCCAATCCAAAATCGGTGACGCCATAAAGCACAGCGAAATTCAAAAGCTTCGCGTACCGCCGTTGCTCTTTGCTAACTCCATCCTGTGGAATCTGAAACATCAGCGAAGCTGTTGCAGCGTGGATGTCTTCGCCTTTCGAAAACGCCTCGACAAGCGCAGGCTCGCCGCACATGTGGGCAAGGACTCGAAGTTCGATCTGTGAATAATCAAATGAAGCTAGGTCGAATCCGCTTGCAGGAACAAATGCTTTCCGAATTTGTCTTCCGAGTTCTGTGCGAATCGGGATGTTCTGCAAATTGGGATCAATGGAACTCAATCTGCCAGTTGCGGCGACCGTTTGGTTGAAAGTCGTATGGATTCTTCCGTCTTCGGAGAGCATTTTTGGCAGTGCGTCTGAGTAGGTGGACTTTAATTTTGTGAGTTCGCGGTAATTCATGATTTCCGCGCAGATCGGATAGTTCGGAGCGAGAGTTTGAAGAATTTCTGCTCCAGTCGCATAGCCTGTCTTGGTCTTCTTTTCGCCCGGAATCTGAAGTTTGTCAAAAAGCACTTCGCCCAACTGTTTTGGAGAACCTATGTTGAATTCCATTCCAGCAAGTTCATAAACCTTTTTGGCAACAGATTCAATGTCAGTCGCTAACTTTATTGAAAATTCGCCGAGATAGCTAGAATTCAGAGCAATCCCCCATTGCTCCATTTCCGCGAGAATTGGCATGAGCGGCTGCTCGATTTCTGTTAGAACAGTGGTTTGGCTTTCTTTGGCCAAGCGGTCCGACATAACAGCTTCAAGCTGAACTAACGCCGCCGCCATGTCGGCCATTGTTCCGGGGGGCGCAATATCCAGATAGCCTTGAACTAGGTCTCGAAGCGCATAACCCGACCTTGCCGATTGCAAAACATATCCTGCCAACATCGCATCGAATTTGGGAGGCGTGAATGTGCGCTTAATCTTCTTGTAAAGCGGTTTTAGGTCGTGACCAATGGCATTCTTAGTTCGTTCGCTGAAAACCACTAGTGCCGCCGATTCGGTGGTTTTTGTGACCTCGCTTCCAATCGCAATATAAGCAATTCGTTCTGGTTCATCGAACATAGAAGCCTGGACAATCGCCGCCTCAAACAGCAAAGCGTAGGGCCGATCCCCAACCCAATTCAGCAGTTTTTGCGGATCAGATTCTTCCCGTTGCTTGATCGCAATTGACTCTTCGACAACTTCCATTGGCGGAGCAACGGCTCCACCTTCCATGTACGCAGAGAGCACAGTAACCGATCTCTTTCCAAGTGTCCGAAGCTCAAAAGATTCCATGAAGGCCTTTGCAGCCTCGATCTGAGTTGCATTTACCTGGAACGGGGCAAAATCGTATTTGACTGGCACATCTCGAACAATCGTAGTCAGCCATTTCGATTTTCTTAGTTGTTCACAAGCTTCTGGCGTGAGCTTTTTAGCCAATTTCGGCTCGACTTGGCCCCCTTCTAACGCTTCCAGAATTCCCTCCGCGCTACCGTGAGCCTGAATCAAGATGGTCGCTCCCTTTTCCCCGATACCGGGCACTCCCGGAATATTGTCGCTTGAATCTCCGACTATCGCTTTCCAATCCGGAAGCTGTGTGGGTGTCACGCCGTATCGCTCAAAAACTCTTGCAGGATCATAAATTACGGTATCTGTGACCCCTTGGCGAGTGGTTAGAACGGAAATGTGTTCATCTACTAATTGGAGCTGATCGAGGTCGCCAGAAACGATTGTTGTGGTATAGCCGTTCTTTTCCGCTTTTAGACTCAAAGTACCAACAACATCATCGGCTTCGTATCCAACCATTTCGATCAGAGGAATTCCTAAAGCGCGTATTAGTTCATAGGTGGGAGGAATTTGGGCGATCATCGCAGGGTCGGTTTCCCTTCGAGTGCCCTTGTATTCGGCGTATTCGGCATGGCGAAATGTCTTTCCTGGGGCATCCATAGCGATTACGATGGCGTCAGGTTTAGTATTTTCTAGAATGTAAAAGAGCATTCCAGTGAAGCCAAAAAGGGCATTAGTAGGGCGTCCGTCGCTTGTACTGAGGTACCTCGTGCCAAAAAAAGCGCGGAACAAAAGGCTGAATCCGTCAATGATCACGAGGTGCTTTTCGGGCATGTGGGGAAGTTACCTGGAATCAAACCTGTAACGGTCATGCAAAGGGAGTGCGAGGATCTCAGTTTCTAGTCCGTCTATCGAACTGAGGGTTCAAAAAGGGCACATGGAATCTCTCGCGGGTTTCAAGTGTTACTTCCAGAGATCGTTCATGCACTCTTTCTTTCAAGTCAAGTTCAACGAAGCGAGTCGTGCCGTTGTAGCCGAAGCGGTTGCATTTGTTGCAATTCACTTTCGTTCAGCCCTCTTCCCATTGTTTCTCTTTGCAACGATTGCAGCTTCGAGTTTTTGGAATGCAGGACTGGCGCGTTACGACTTCATTTTCATCGCATGTTTGTCGGCTCAGCTTTTGCTTGTTATCGCCAAACTGGAATCGTTGCGCGAGATTTACGTGCTGGGAATCTTTCATCTTTGCGGATTGGGCTTAGAGATATACAAGGTGAATCACGGCTCATGGAGCTATCCAGACTCAGGGAATTGGCGTCTTGGTTCTGTGCCTGTCTATTCAGGATTTATGTATGCAAGCGTAGCAAGCTACATGCTTCAGGCCTGGAAGCACTTTCAGCTTCAACTTGAGAACTATCCCAATTGGAAGTGGATTCTTGCTATCAGCATTGTTATCTATATGAACTTCTTCCTAAACAAGTTCTGGACAGAGAGCCGATGGTTCGTAGTCCTCCTCGTAGTTTCTATCTTTTGGAGCACGAAAGTAACCTTCATCAATATTGATCGTCGCTTCAAGCTCCCTCTCAATGCTACTTTCTTTCTGTTGGGACTCTTCGTTTGGTTTGCAGAACATATCTGCTCAGCTCTAGGTGGTTACCAATACCCATATCAGAAAGATGGCTGGACTTGGGTTGACCCAGGCAAATTCACGGCATGGTGCTTGCTTGTTGTTTGCTTTGCTGTTGTGGCTAGTCTGCATCGCAAAACCATTCATGACAATTCTCAATAGCAACCCATGGATTCTATCATCGAGGGCATATCGCACTGGTCGTCGAGCAGCCTGGAGGCACTGTCATAGATACGGATTATTTGTACTGGCCTTATAAGCAAGCTGGGACTCGTTCCACCCTAGTCTAAGTTAGAGCGAGACTGAAAGGTATTCTCTTTCAGTTCATGACGTTCCAAAACATTGTCTTCCAACTCAACGACTATTGGTCGAAGCAAGGTTGCGCCATATTGCAAGGGTACGACACCGAAGTTGGTGCCGGAACAAAGCATCCAGCCACCGCGCTCAAAGTTTTAGGGCCGAATCCTTGGAATGTAGCTTACGTCCAGCCAAGCCGCAGGCCAGCAGATGGTCGATATACTCGTAACCCACAGCGGAGCCAACGGTACTACCAATACCAAGTGATAATGAAGCCGAGCCCAGACAACATCGTAGACCTTTATATGGGTTCGCTTGATGCATTGGGATTTGACACGAGCAAGCACGATGTCCGGCTTGTAGAAGATGATTGGGAAGACCAAGCGGCAGGAGCAAGCGGAGTGGGTTGGGAAGTCTGGCTCGATGGCACCGAAATCACTCAGTTCACATTCTTCCAACAAATGGGTGGTATCGAATGCAATCCGGTCTGCGCAGAGATCACCTACGGCCCAGAACGGCTTTGCCTAATGGTCAGCAAGCAGAATTCATTTTGGGAAGACCTGATGTGGAATGACACATTGAGCTACCGTGAAGTTGACTTTCAGCTGGAAATGCAGCATAACGTTTACAATTTCGAGATTGCAGACACCAACCTTTTGCGACAGCTTTTTGACCTTTATGAAGCGGAATCAAAAAGGGTAATCGAGACTGAGGTTTTTTGGGACCGTGAACAGGGAATCATGACCTCCAGCGAACAGCCAGCTCTGTCTGAGGTAGAAGCCGAGGGAGTCGTTCAAAAAGCGGGGCCGCTAGCATTGGTTTTTCCAGCTTTTGATCTTGCGCTCAAATGTTCGCACTTGTTCAATTTACTAGATGCAAGAGGTGCAATCTCCGTTTCTGAACGCGCGGTATACATCAATCGGGTACGAAACCGGGTGAAAGCTTGCTGTCAAAAGTACATGAGCCAATTTGCTGTAACGCAACGAAAGTAATTTAGCGGCTGCCTATGAATCAGTTTCTTGAACACGGAAAAAAGAAAATGAAAAAGGAAAAACGTGTTTCGTTATCCTTTTTCCCTTTTCCTTTTTCCGATCAACCAGTTACAGCGTCGAAACTCGCCACTTAACCATGTCAGTTTTCAGGTTCCAGGTTCGGGGGCTGCTCCCGCCTGGTTTCGCACGGACAAGCATTTTCATTTCAAGCGACGAGGGATGCACGTATTGGCTCGGGCCGATTCCAATTACCCTTGTGATTGTTTGGTCTGCCAATGTGGTTTGCTCCAGGTCCAATTGCGTCCAAGTTCCGAGGGTGTAATTCCACAGCGAGACCTGCAAATCTTGGCCGGCAGCACTCGATCCAACTTCAAGAAACGCCTGAAGGCTCAGAAGGGTGGCTGACGGAGCAAACGTCTTGAATTCGACCGCAATCGGCCAAACGACAATTCCTCTAGTTCTTCCGGTATTAATCGTAAAGTACACATTGTTGCTGCTCCACGTGCTCACGTAATTTCCCGAAGTGACAGTACCGGCAATCACTCGCACCTCAGCCGCTGGTAACTCGCTCAGTGTTGAGTTTGAATCTACTTCCAATTTCATTGCAAAATTTGCTGGGAAGTCCGTTGCTCCTTCAGCATTGAAGAGATCAACTTCCATGAATTCGTAGATGCCATCCGCAGGGTCGTCAAACCAGAATTGATCTTCGCTCGAACCGATTTGTGGCACTCCACCTCCCGAAAAAAAGCAAGCCCAATCGTCTCGAAATGGCCCTAGATGGTTGCCCGACCGAAATTGCTGGAAGAAGAAGATTGAATCGTCGGTTTGAACAATGCCAGCCGCAGCGATGTTAAACGTGATCATGTAGTCGCCAGGCACTTGCGGGAAAATCGTTGTATTAACTACCTGGGTGAACGGTCCACCAAACGAATCTACGACGAGGTTTGAAAATGCACTGTTACCGGGGCCCATATCTCCCAAAAACGTATCGTAAGCACCCCAAACTATAAACGGAATTGTTCGATTTGGGATGGACCAGCCAACAGTTAGCCGCTGCCAAACGGCTCCAACAGCGATTCCGCTGGTTGTTAGATCATCAAGAGCACTAGGCTGAGGTAATCCATTGCCGAAATAGAAGTTTGGCCGGTCATTTTCGTAGCATTTTTGTAGGGAGTCGCTTTCTCCTCCGGGACGATAGCTTGAGGGTTTATATCCCCTCCAAATCGTCTTGCCAACAGGTTCGACAGTAAACGGTATTTTCAATCCAGAAATGTCTCTATATGAACCATCAGCTTGGCGGATTTTTCCATGTTGAACAGTAAAGAATCCGCCCAATGGATCAGGATCGTAAGCCACAGCCATTCCAGCTATTGCAAACAGTGAAGCAAATAATAATCGTCGCATAAAAAAACAGCTCCTGCCTATTAGTCTAGCGCGAGAATAGCAAAGTTCCAACGTTTTTTGCAATAGCCCAGTATTTTCACTGGCTAGCTAAGTTCACCGGTTGTGAAAGAACTGAGAGAGACCTTTTCAAATACGAACCGTGGAATTGGTCCTGCGCCAAAGTTCATCTCGATCATGGGCCGAATGATTTGCTCTGTCATTACGATATCGGCCAATTCGCGGCGAACGGATTCAAGCTGCATCAGAAGCACCTGCAAATGAACTTTGCCAAGTGCTAGCGAACCTACCCGTCTGCCCTCATCTGTAGTTAATGTCTGCCCTAGAATGGCTCTAGCAATTTCCCGATTATGATAGTCAATAGCTTCAAGAAAGGCAGTTGTTCCTTCGCCGTTGGATCGAAGCGTGTCTATCGAGACTTCTTCAGGAAAAACTATCGCCGTATTTTGATGCAATTGTCGAAGCTGTCCCAAAATAGAAGCCTGATCGTTAGCAGGAAGTCCTCTAGCGAACTTGCCAAGCACAGTTGGAGAAGCAAATCGCTCCAAGTGCAGCTTCCAAGCTCCTAGCAACGATTGCTTGTACTTCCAGTGAAGATACGCCGCGTCAAGATCGCTCTTTCCCTTTGGCAACAAGTAGTTGCTCCGGTTTGAATAGATCACGAACTTGCTGCTCGGCACTTCCCGCTGCGTTTCCCCAGGAACCTGCAAGCGAAGCGACTGGACATTTCCATAACCGTCTGCTTCGATTCCAAACACGCTAGGGTCCTTTGCTTTCACTTCGCTTAGCCAGATTTTGCCATTGCGCTCCTCCCAAATCAGTTCTTGAACAGACCAGCCTTTGGCAAATGCGTCCATCGCATGATGCAAAATCGTATGCGGCGAACCGTTCATATGCTCAAAATTTTCAAGCACAAAATTAATACGGCGTTGCCCCTCATCTGAATCCGAATCGGTTTCAATTTTGAACTCAGGTGCCATTGCCCCTAGCTTCTTCAATGTAAGCGAAGTCTGCACCATTGCATCCTGTTGCATCTGTTCGTAAACCGAGTAGGCGAGTCCGTTTGGAGGAACGCCGGGTTGTTCGAGGGACATCCGTTGAGCCAAATTCAGGTGGGGTGCCACCTCTCGTTCAAGCCGCTTTTTGCGGCGAGAAAATGAAGACCATATCTTTGCCATTAGTTTTTCCTCTTGCTGTTTTCAATCTCAATTCGTTGATTTCGTTTTTTGCGATTCTTGCTGAACTCTCGTTCGCCGCCAAGTTGTATTGCCGGAAAATAGGATTGCCTCCAACCTTGGCAAGCCAAAGAGAGCGACATGATCAAGTCATCGTGAAATCCCTGTGCAGCCGCCAATTTCGTGTTTCCTGAACTCGACACCTTGGATTCAAAATGTTGCAGTTCCCGCATCAAATCGGGTTGGGGCTCCATTACAAGGGCATCGTTTTCAAACATCCAAGCCAAGCGATCAATTAGCAACGCCTTTGAACTTGCCGTAAACGTCGTTCCAGTGATCGAGTAGGTTGTAAAGCGGTCGCGAAGCATCTCAAGGAGCGGATCGCCAATTCCAGTCGCATCGCAGAAAACTGAGGCATTTGGAAACCTTTCCAGAATCCTTCCAACTCGCTCAATCTGCTGTGCCCATGCCAGGCCATGAAATCGGTCGGTTTCCCATAACTGAGCGTCATTTCGATGCCCGGCAACCACTGTTACCGCTGAATAATCCGTATATCGTGCCCAGTCAATTCCAATGCAAATGGGGGCATCAGTCTTTCGATCCATTGAGGGAACGAGTGCTCGCTCAATCGTTTCCGTTCTAAATACTCGCCCTTCCGAATCGCAGAATTCAGCTTCATATTCGATTCGATAGGCGCGTTCGCTTATCAAATCTCTTTGGGTCTCTAAGAACGATTTGGAAACAAACGGAGATTCCGCTGAGTGCGCCGTTCGGCTCCAAACGCGATTCCTGCCTTCTTGCCCCATCCGAAAGAACCGCCAAAAATGGTTCATTCCCCTAGGCGTGCTAATCATGGTCAAAGTACCTTTAGTGGTGGCAAGCATCGGCATCGCAATCTCGGTGATCAACTCTTCAGGAACAAATGCAGCTTCGTCAATCACGATATGATTGGCCTCATTGCCTCGAAGCGAACGTCCAACATGACCCGATCTTGCGCTCAACTGATGGTCGCCGAACCGAAGTTTGGGATATGGTGTTCTGCGAATGGACATTTCGGGAATCTGACTTCCAAATGGCCAGATTTCCTTCAAGGAATCGAGAAGTTCAACCACACGGTCAAATAGGATCGTTGCCTGATCCAAAGTCGGAGCAATGAGCAAGTGCTTTCCGTCAGGTTTTGTGGTTAACGAGCGAATGACTTCCGCCGCGCATGCATCTGTCTTTCCCCATCGCCGACCGCAAGCGAGCACTTTGATCGGTGAATTCGACTTCAAAAATGCCGTTTGGCCAGGATGCGGTTTCCAAATTGGCGCCATTGCCTTGAGAAATGAAGTCATGCTCCGTTCGATGGGCGATAACACAGCAGTCAACCGAACTTTGTATACTAACAATTGAATTTTCAACAATTCTTGAAATTTTCGTAATTTCTATATCGTCAATCAGGTTAAATCAAATGGGCATGGCAGGACGATCAACTTCCGCGAAACCTTGGAACACATCTGGCGATGAACGGCGAACGTTTGTCCACCAAATGTTTGCCGAAATCGCACCGGTTTACGATCGAATGAATGGGGTCATGTCGCTCCGATTGCATCATCGCTGGCGGAATTTTGCGGTTCAGCAGTTGGCACTTTCAAAAGGCGACACAGTTGTAGATTTATGTACCGGCACTGGAGATTTTCTGAAGCCATTGCGCGATGCTGTAGGTTCAGATGGACGGATTTTCGGGATTGATTTTTGCAAGCCGATGCTTGAATTATGCTTGCCAAAAATATCTGAAGACAAATTGGCAACTCTTTTGGCGGTTGGCGATGCTTGCCGAATTCCCATCGCCTCCAATTCTGTCAATGCGGTTACTGTTGGTTGGGGAATGAGGAATGTCGCCGATTTGGATTCGGCACATCAAGAGATTTTTCGGTTGCTGAAGTCGGGAGGCAGATTTGTTTCCTTGGACTGCTCAATTCCTCAAAATCCATTGATTCGCGGGGCCGCAAATATAGTAAATAAGTTTGGATTGCCAACCTTGGGCCGGATTCTTGGCAAGGGGTCTGCATACAAGTACTTGCCAGAAAGTGTGAAAACGTTTGGGACGAGAGATCAAATTTGCGGCCAAATGAAGGCTGCTGGTTTTGCTGACGTAACTTGTACCGACCTGTTTTTCGGAAATATCTGCATTTTCCTAGGAGTAAAGCTATGACCGCCGCATTTCTCGCTTCCGCTGATCCTGGAGCCGCAGAAGTTCTCGCCAGGTTGAGTGAGGAAATCGCCTTGGGCGAAAATGAGTTGAGAGAACAACTTTGTTCTGAAGTAGATTTGGTCCAAAGTATTGGCTTACACACTTTGAACGCTGGCGGGAAACGATTGCGACCGGCATTGGTTACCCTGAGCGCAGCGGCGACGGGCAACGACTATGATGCCAACCGAACCAGAAGACTTGGTACTTGCATGGAACTCATCCACATGGCGACTCTGGTTCATGACGACGTGATTGACGAGGCGAAAACCCGTCGAGGCGTCCCAACCGCAGCATCAGTCTTTGGCAATACGGCTGCGATACTGTCTGGCGATGTGATGCTTGCCAAAGCCATGCGAATTCTAGCTCTCGATGGCGATCTTGAGATCATTCAGCGCGTTTCTTCGGTCGTTGTTGATCTTGCGGAAGGGGAAACGCTCGAACTGAGTCACAGGGGCAATCTTTACCTTTCAAAGGAAGAATATTTTGAAGTCCTTCGAAGGAAAACGGCCACTTTTATCGAGTGTTGCTGTGCAGTTGGAGCAATGGCTGCAAAAGCCGAAGATTTCAAGGGCCATGCGCTCGAATCGTTTGGACTTTCAATCGGAATGGCGTTTCAAATTGCGGACGATTTGCTTGATTATTGCGGCGATTCGAAGTCAACTGGCAAGCCAAAATTAGCAGACTTCCAAGAAGGATGTGCGACTTTGCCGTTGATCGAACTTATAGAGAAATCGGATAGCCCGAAAACAGATGAATTGGCGGGCCACTTTGGAAAGGCGTTAACAGAATTGGAAGGCCAGAAGATTTACAATTTGATATCCCAATCCGGTGCGTTTCGTTCGGCTGAAGTTGAGGCCATGAAGTTTGTTACTGAAGCCAAAGATGCTCTAAACCAGCTCCCAAATAGTCCCGAAGTTGACGTTTTGCGAAGCGTTTCAGATTTTGTCATTCTGCGATCGAAATGAGCCCGCCTAAGTTGTACGTCTTTGACCTTGATGGCACTTTGTATCGAGGCTCGGAGGTTATTCCTCATTCCGTAGAGGTTATCCAAAGCTTGCGAAAAGAGGGTGCCCAAATACGCTTTCTAACCAATAATTCCGGTTCCCATCCAAAGCAAATTTGCGCGAAATTGAGTTCAATGGGATTCAATCCTGAACTGCACGAAATCTACACTTCCGCGATGGGCGCAGTACTTTGGATGCAGCAAAGAAACCTCAATCGTGCGTTCGTGGTGGGCGAAAGCGGATTAACTGAAACTCTGTTGGATTATGGAATTTCGGTAACCAAAACAAATCCCGAGGTTGTTATTGCCGGGATTTGCCGTTCGCTGACTTATGCCTGGATCAACGAAGCAATGCAGCTAGTTTCAGGAGGCTCTACCTTCGTTGCCACGAATAATGATTCTGCCTATCCAATCGAAAATGGAGCCTTTCAACCCGGCGCTGGGGCGACAGTTGCGGCTATTCGAGCTTGCACTCAGATTGAGCCAATCGTTATTGGAAAGCCAGAAACTTTTTTGCTTGAAAGAATCCGTGAGGATTCCAAAGTAGATTTTGAAAACATGCTCGTAATCGGTGATCGCATGGATACCGACATTGAGGCAGGAAATCGTGCCAACTGCCAGACATTTCTAGTTTTGACGGGGACGACCGCCAAGCCGCCAAAGAACCAATGGTATGGTCAAGATTTGAGAGCGCTGCTCGGATAATCAGGGTTAAGGGTGAGGGCTACTGCAATTGCATGGAGCGTTCCCAGTTCTGCTTACTCGAACACTAGTTACTGGCAGCGCGAGCAGCAAGAATATCAAGGATTAGCATAATGCCCATAAATGAGCATCCCAGAATTAAAACGAGTCTTGAAACGAAATCGTCAAACCCGGCTTTGCCTTTGTAAGTAGTTCGAACATTGCTTCCGCCAGACATCGCATCGCCCTTGCTTGTAAAAAAGACAAGAACTGAAAATGCGAGCGCGACTACGCACCCAAGTACCAGAAAAATTGTATAGCCAGTAGATCCCAAAGTCCAACCTCAAAAAGTCATTGTACCTGCTGGGTCAACATCAGATCAGGATGTTGATTTGAAATGCCCATGCAATAAGTTCAAGCAACCCGTACATTAGCATCGAGCCCGCCATTACATGAATCATTCCGCTGCAATAAATCCGAACAAACGGGCTCGCAGTTCGCTCTCGATCTACTTGATACTTTTGGAGCAATTCTTTTCCTGCTGAAATTCCCATTTCAAGTTGGTTCGCATTTGGGGGTCGCGTCGTTACCCAAAACTGAAGCAAACTGCCCAAGGGCCGCCAAAACATCAACGTTGCTAGAGCTGCAACAAGCAACCTTAATTCAGAATCTGCAATCCAAGTCGAGTTCATCAATCCCAAAAACAAGCCAGCAGCGGCCGCCAAATTCGTACCGCACCTTGGGTGAACCCGGGGCATTCTTTCCACAATTTCAGGAATCAAAGGTTCGCCTCGCTCAATTGCGTGGACGACTTTGTGTTCTGCAGCATGAATGCCCGCTAGCGGCAGAAGCCGCATTGCAAGAAGGAACAAGAAAGTGGGGAATGCATCTTGTTGAATTGTGGCTACAAGGTCACTATTTCCAAAAGACTGAACCCAAAGAGTTGCTATCGCATCGGACGCAAACATTGCACAGATGAACATCGAGAACAGCAAAGCTCCCGTTGCCAATAGAGGGAAATCTTTTGCTCCAGCCCGAATTTTTCCGTTCGTCAAATAAACGCCAAATGGAGTCGCCATTCCTCCAACCATTTGGGGTCTAGCTTCGGCTAGCGGGCGCGAAAGGAGATCAGATGGATAAAGTATCCCTACGGCGGCACCAAACGAGTCGAGAACGACTAAACATCTAGCTCCAGAAAACTCGAATTGCCTCAATGCAGATGCGCCTGTTTCGTTTGCTTGAATCGAATGGAACTCACGGTCAAAATAGCTTTCGATTGAGGATGTGCCAACATCACCCTCCATTTGCGCTTTCAAAAGACACTTTTCGTCAATCCAGCCGACAACCTTTCCCGATTCCGTGACGATTGCTGTATCGCACCCAAAATCGCGTATCGCTTGGGCTGCTCGGCCAAGCGAATCGAATCGGTCTAAGATTGCTGTTTCTCTCGCCAAGGCGATGGCGGGGTTTTGTAGTGGGCTAGGCGATTGCAATGAACCGAGATTCTACTCTTTCTTTCTGGTGCGGATTTGTCTGGGTTGGTTCAAGGTGGATAGTTTTCATAGGACTTGTAAGACTGGTAGGACTTGTAGGACGAATGTGTCCTATCTGTCCAATTAGTCCTATCTCTTTCCTGAACACACGAACCAACCCGATCTAACCCAAAGTCAAATCCCAAAACGACATTCCCCCCGTCCCTACCTTACGCAAATGAAAAAAATAGGAGTAATTACGAGCGGAGGTGATTCTCCAGGCATGAATGCGGCGATTCGGGCTGTAGTTCGTGCCGCCCTTGGCAGAGGATGCAGTTCCATCGGTTTCCTTCACGGATGGCAAGGAGTGATTGAAAATGAATTCATAGACCTGCCGTCAAAGGCTGTAGGAGGCATTATTGACCGTGGTGGCACAATTCTGCGAACGGCCCGGAGCCAGGAATTTCGAACTCCCGAAGGACGACAGAAGGCTCACGACAATTTAGTTGCAAATGAAGTCGAAGGATTGGTGGTGATCGGAGGTGATGGCTCGCTTACCGGCGCATTGATCCTTTCAAATGAATTCACTTTTCCTGTTATGGGTGTCCCAGGGTCCATCGACAATGACATTTCGGGGACCGACTATTCGGTTGGATTCGATACCGCAGTGAATACCGCAGTCGAAGCAATTGATCGCCTTAGGGACACGGCATATTCACATGAAAGAGTCTTCGTCATTGAAGTCATGGGCCGAAAAAATGGATACATTGCGGTCGAAGCTGGATTGGCGGGAGGCGCTGAAGAAATCCTCATTCCAGAAATTCCATTTTCACTGTTCGACATTTGTGAAAACTTGCGCCTTGCCGCGAAACGGGGCAAGCACAGCAGCATGATTTTGGTTGCCGAAGGTGCCGCGCGAGGCGAAGACATCAAGAAATTCATTGAAAAGAACAGCGACTTTGATGTACGTGTAATGGTGCTTGGGCACATTCAAAGGGGCGGTTCTCCGACTGCATTTGATCGAGTATTGGCGCTTAGGCTGGGAGCGTTTGCAGCCAATAGGCTGATTTCAGGTTTTACGTGCGAAATGGCCGGAGTAGATGGAGGGAAGCTTGTTTCGCATCCTCTAAAATACGTTTTGAGCACGGAGCGAACGGTCAATCCTGATAAGCTGCTTTTGGCTGAGATGATGGCGCAATAGAAAATGATCGTAACCGTCACCCTAAATCCAAGCGTAGATCGAACGGTATTTGTGAACGGCTTTACCCCAAGCGAAACCAATCGGATCACTCGATCTGAAACGGATGCAGGGGGAAAGGGAGTCAATGTCGCTCGAATTGCCAAGGCTATGGGCGTCGAAACGGTTGCTTTGGGCTTTGTCGCAGGTGGCCCAGGGCAATTTGTGCGCCACGTTCTCGATAAAGAAGGCGTTCACCATGATTTTATTGACGTGAAAGGCGAAACTAGACTCAATGTTTCGATTGAGGATGGTTCCGGGAATCCGCCAACGACTTTAAATGAACGCGGCCCATCCGTTACTGAGGAAAACTGGCAACGGTTTTTGGAACGGTTTGACCATTGGCTTCTGAAGGCGGAATGGGTAGAAATCGGAGGCTCGATTCCTCCAGAATTGCCAACTTCAGTCT
Organism: Armatimonadota bacterium; assembly: GCA_031400935.1. Classification (GTDB taxonomy): domain Bacteria; phylum Armatimonadota; class Fimbriimonadia; order Fimbriimonadales; family Fimbriimonadaceae; genus JANNJE01. The sequence goes on along the minus strand of JANNQV010000065.1, from coordinate 86,381 downwards.
ATTCGGACCTGGTTCAGAGGGTTCATGAAGCAAACCAAAAAGTGTGCCTCGATGCAGATGGTGAATCAATGTTGGCTGCCATTTCACAATCGCCAGATATGGTGAAGCCGAATCGGGAAGAAATCGAGCGCCTTTTGAGCATCTCAATCGGAAATCTGGATCAAGCACTCTTAGCGTCTCGAATGCTGTTGGAGCGCGGTATCAATATCCCAATCGTAAGTATGGGTTCGCTCGGTGCAGCGCTTGCAACTAAAGGAGTTGCAATTCTAGCTCGACCGCCGAAAATTGAAGCGAAGAGCACAATCGGAAGCGGTGATTCGCTCATCGGTGCGTTCCTAGCATCGCTGATTCAGGGGAAAACGATTGAAGATGCAATGAGATGGGGTGTTTCAGCTGGCGCTGCGACGGCTCTTTCGGATGGCGCTTCTATAGGCTCGAAAGAAGATATTGATCGCTTGATGCCTCAGGTTCAAATTGAGGTGCGTTCGTAATTTGTGAGTGCGCGGTCTTGACCGCGCATTTTCCCGTATCCAATTCCAAAGCGCGATCAAGCCCGCGCACTCACAAACAAATCCCTAGGCCTTTCGCACCGAAATCTTGCATAATAAAGGTCCTTGAAGAATTGCGGGGATACGAAAAACGTACTTCAAATGGTAAGGTGCAACAATGTCAGCAGAGATTTTAGAAAGAGTTAAGAGAGTTACAGTCGAGAAACTAGGCGTAAAGGAAGAAGAAGTGACGCCAAAGTCTTCGTTCCAAGAAGATTTGGGTGCAGATTCGCTTGATGTGGTTGAGTTGGTTATGGGATTCGAAGACGAATTCAGCATCAACATTCCTGACGAAGAAGTTGGTGACATCAAGACGGTGCAAAGTGCCGTTGACTATATCACTAAAAAGAAGTAGCGTTTCACACTATGGGGTATTCGTTCCGTCCTTCAGGCCGGGTGGTAGTGACCGGAGTAGGGGGAGTAACACCCCTTGGTACTGGTGTTGATGTTTTTTGGCCGCGAATACTTAAAGGCGAATCTGGCATTGCGCCGATCACTTTGCTTGATCCCACCGATTTTGCCACGCACATTGCAGGCGAAGTAACTGATTTTACTGCGGAAGATTGGGTTGACCGAAAGGACGCCAACCGCTTGGACAGGTTCATCATTTTTGGAGCAGCCGCATCAACAATGGCGCTTCGAGACTCCGGAATTCCCACAGAAGGGGACATAGCCGAAGAGATTGGAGTCCTCATCGGTTCGGGCATCGGCGGAATGACGCTTGTAAGCGACCAGTGCAGACGACTTCATGCAGAGGGCCCGAGCAAAGTATCGCCGTTCTTGGTGCCATATATGATTCCCGATATGGCGTCGGGTTTCACTTCGATTCAGCATGGTCTTAAAGGTCCAAATACTTGCGTCGTAAGCGCATGCAGCACAGGCGCGGACGCAATTGGCGTCGCCTACCACACTGTCAAAAGGGGTGATGCAGTCGCCATGGTAACAGGCGGTTGCGAAGCTCCAATTAACGATATTGGGTTGGCTGGATTTTGTGCGGCGCGCGCAATGACAACAAATAACAGCGATCCCTTGGGTGCATCCCGTCCATTTGATTTGAACAGAGATGGCTTTGTAATGGCAGAAGGTGGCGCAATTGTAATAGTTGAAGACATGGATCATGCGTTGGCGCGAGGCGCAAAGATTTACGGCGAAATCGTAGGATACGGCATGACGGGCGACGCTTTCCATATCACTGCTCCCGACCCTGAAGGATCAGGCGCTATTCGGGCGATGAAAATGGCACTGCGAAATGCCAATATGCAGCCGGAAGAAATTCAATACATCAATGCGCACGGTACGTCAACGCAATTGAACGACAAGTCGGAAACGAGGTCAATTAAGGCTGTTTTTGGAGATCACGCTTACAAGCTTGCGGTTAGCTCGACAAAGTCCATGATTGGGCACATGCTTGGCGCTGCGGGTGCGATCGAAGCTGTATTTTGCCTCTTGGCAATGCGGGACGGGATGCTTCCACCAACAGTTAACTACAATACTCCCGATCCGGAATGCGATTTAGATTACGTACCCAATTTGGCTCGGAAAGCAACGATTGACGCAACACTTTCGAACAGTTTCGGATTTGGCGGGCACAATGTTTCGCTCGTCTTTCGAAAGTTTAAGCCGTAGATGCACACTTGCCTGAGTCGAATCCCGGCAAATTAAACCAAATCCTAAAGGTGGTTAGCCCGTCAAATTGCCAGTTATTGAACTGAATGCAATCTAATGCTGCTGAATGCCTAATTTCCGACAGTGCCAATTCCGAAAATCCATCTAGGGATTATTGTATGGCTAAACAAGGACAAGTATTAGGCGAGCTACTGATATCACAGCGGCTTATAACTCGAGAGCAACTGAATTCAGGGCTAGAAATTCAGAGACAGAATCCAGCGCCATTGGGAAAGATATTGGTGCAATGCGGATTCGTAACAAGGCCAATGGTGGTCAAGGCACTTTCAGCACAGTTGGGAGTCGGTCCTTGGTTCTTGAGTGAAGACCCACCTTCTGCAGAAGTAATCAACATGATTCCGCTGGAGATATGCAAGAAGCATGACTTCATTCCAGTTCAGTTGAGAGGCAATTTGCTGACTTTAGCGATGAAAAACCCCCTTGATATTCAAGGGATTGATTTAGCTAGAAACTTTACAAAGTACCGGATAGAAACTGTGTACGTTGACGCCGAAGACATTGACGAACTTTTCGGCAAACTGAGTTCAATTGAGAACAAATTTGCCGGAATGGATTCTCTTGTGAATCGGGCGATTCAAGACTTTGGCTCGAAAAACAGCAAGGTTCGCGAAAAATCAATGCTCTCGGATGAAGACGTACGTCCTGTCATCGAAGTCGTGAATCAGATCCTTTCCGAGGCAGTTCGGCTTGGCGCATCCGATGTTCATATTGAACCGGGCTCCAACAAACTTTGTGTTCGATATCGGGTAGACGGGCAACTTAGAAAGGTTCTCGATTTTCCGATGGAAATGTTGCCGATGGTCGCAGTGCGCTTGAAAATCATGGCCGACCTTGATGTTGTAGAACATCGAGTTCCTCAAGACGGCCGAATCAACGCATCAGTTGACGGGCGAGATATTGACCTCCGCGTTTCCGTTCAACCGGGATATCATGGTCCAAGAATCGTTCTTCGAATTCTGGACAAAACCATCTCGTTGAGAGAATTGGGTGAACTCGGTTTTGGCGAGCAAAATCATTCTCGATTCAAGAGCTTCATTCGGAAGCCACACGGCCTAGTTCTCGTTACTGGACCAACAGGTTCAGGAAAGACGACTACGCTGTATGCTGCTCTAAAGGCGATGCGCAATGATGCAAAAAACATCATGACTTGCGAGGACCCTGTCGAATATGAGATTGAAGGCATAAGCCAAGCGAGTACACACGACAAAGTTGGCCTTACATTTGCAAATCTGTTGAAGTCGTGCCTTCGCCAAGACCCAGACATGATTCTCGTTGGCGAAATCCGAGACACAGAGACAGTTGAAACGGCTGTTCGAGCAGCAATGACAGGACATCTGGTTTTGTCTACGCTGCACTGCAACGATGCACCCAATGCGATTCCGAGACTCATTGATCTGGGAATTGATCCGTATATGCTTAGCACATGTTTGGTCGGTGTTACAGCTCAAAGACTAGTTCGAAGGCTTTGCCCGGATTGTCGTGTGCCATCAAATAATCCAAAGGTTTCGAGCTTTGTTTCTAAAGCTCTTGGCATTGATGGAGCCGTGCTCTTTGAAGAAAAGGGCTGTGCAAAATGTTCCCGAACCGGCTTCAGAGGACGAGTTGGTGTTCATGAAGCAATGTCCATCAGCGATGATATTGCAAACGCAATTGCGAACCAAGTCCCGCTTGTTGAAGTCGTTCGTGCTGCCAAAGCCACAGGATTCGAGCCGATGATCATTGACGCTTTGCGAAAAGTGGTGTTGGGCGAAACTTCAATTTCAGAAGTTCAAAGGATTATTGGAATTGATGACATTGACTTTGACGAGGCCGTTTTCTCAGAAATGGAAAAGGCTGCATAGCAGGGTTTCATTTGATTTCAGTCAGGCTCGCTCAAGACGTCGAAGGAACACTTCGAACTTCTCGAGCGAGTTTTCTTTTTGTGACCATGTACGAATGAGTTCGAGGTCAATTTCGTTGTTGAGGGCAACGGCTATCGCCGATTGTAGGCTCGATAGGTCGTTCCAAGCGTAGTACGCTATGAGTCGGTCACGTACGGAATCAGTTGGATTCAATACGTGGAGTAGTTGTCCGTTTTCTTCAATTGTCATGTACGAAATTTGGGTGTCGTCGCCGATACTGAGGGGACCATTGGGGAATTCTATCCAAAAGGGGGTTTCGGGATGCTTTAAGTATCTGCCCTCACGATAAAAGCCAATTGCCACCAGAGATTGTCTGGCTAATTCGTCTTGAGACCAAATGGAGAGGACAAAGTTCAGGTCATCGGAAGTTACAGAATTTGGAGCATGAACATGGGCTGCTGCGCCTCCTGTCAGTACGGCTATTTCTTTGGAGTTGTTTAGGGCTGTACAAACGATAAATGCGATTTCTCTTATAGTTTGCGACTTATTGATAATCAAGGCTCTTTCCTTTTGCACGTGGCCTTCGCCGGATGGATGCCGCTAACTCTTCAATTCGCGGGCTTGCTTCTTGAAGCTTAGCAAGTAGTACTTTCAGTTCCTTGAGTGCAAAGTATCTTGGGTTTAGTGTTATTCTTCGTTCCTTTCCGATTATCCTTGTGGCGACGATGCCGAGCCGTTCTAGCTTTTCAAAATAATTTTGAACGCTGATGAGCGATGTGCCTGTTAGAGCTGACATTTCTCTTGCGTAGGTTTCTTCTAAGAGGCATAGGAGAATGAGAAGCTCTGTTTGCTTCTTTGTGCCGAAGAGTCCAGGTTCTTGAAGTAGAGCCATGAGAATGATTGTGGCAGATTCGACTTAAATAATGGGTCATATGACATAAATAATAGGTCATATGACCCAATTATTAAGTCTCAAAACACTCAACCAGAACTTAAGCGACTTAAAATCTTTCCCTTGCATCCTCGATACAACCCATACAAAGGATTTGGAGTCGCTCTGTAAGCCGGATTCTGTATTTGTGTGACGATTTATCTATGCGGCCAACCCGAACGGTCGGCGGGCAGCGTCATCCCGTTCCTATTTGGCCTTGCTTCCGGCGGGGTTTACCCCCACTCCGACTTACGCCGAAATGGCGTGAGCTCTTACCTCACGATTTCACCCTTGCCAAGGTTGAAGACAGGATAAATCCTGTCCTACCTGGCGGTTTGTTTCTGTGGCACTTTCCATAGGGTCGCCCCTTCCCCCGTTGCCGAGGGCGCCGCGCCCTTCGAAGTCCGGACTTTCCTCCTCGACAAGTCGAGGCCGTCACCCGAACGACTCCAAGGAGATTATGGATGAAATGGGGTCATAGGGTCATTGGGTCACAGGGGTCACTGGGTCAATAGGTCATTATGGGCACGTCGACTTGCCTACTTCGCCAATCCACAATCCAAAACCCACAATCCACAATCCACAATTGAATCCGCTCTCCGCTCTTCCGAATCGCCCCAGCAACCCTACCAGCCAGCCTTTCTACCAGGATTTTTCGAGCCTGGTAATTTCGCCAGCCAAGTCAACAACCTAAGAGGGAATGAACCTATCGTACTGCTCTACGGACAGATGGGCTCGCAGACTTTCTTGGTGGGAAGCAAGCGAAAACGTACAGGAAATTCACGGAGGAAAAATGTCATTTCGCGTTAACACAAATATTTCGGCGATGGGTGCATTGCGAAACGTAAGCCAAACAGGCGATATGTTTGCAAAATCGGTAACCCGACTATCAACTGGTCTTCGAATCAACTCTGCGGCAGACGATCCTGCTGGTTTGATCATTTCGGAGAACTTCCGATCACAAATTGCTGGTATTGACCAAGCACTTCGAAACAACCAAGATGCAGTTAACTACTCGAAGACTGCTGAAGGCGCTCTTGACGAGGTCAACCGACTTCTCAACGATGCACGTGCCCTAACGATTGCTGCCGGTAACACCGGAACACTCAGCTCGACTCAAATTCAAGCGAATCAGAGCCAGTTGAACTCAATTATGGCTTCGGTTTCCAGAATTGCTTCAAATACGCAGTTCGGGACAAAGAAACTTCTTGACGGTTCGGCTGGTGTCGGTGCCGCCAACCTCAGCTCGGCAAATATCGCCGGCATGAGCTTCAGTGGCAACTTCAATGCAGCTGCTGTTACAACGAACACAACCGCAACTGTATCCATGAGCACTGCTGCAACAAGAGCATCTGCAACTGGATCAGTCACATTTGCAACTGCTGCAACTGTAGTTACTGCTGGACAGTTCGCAATCAATGGAACTTCGTTCACAGTATCTGCGGGTCAAACCGTTACAGATGTAGTGAACTTGGTCAACAATGCCAGTGGTGCAACTGGAGTTACAGCTGACTTTACTGCTGCTGCGGGTATTACTTTCAGAGCAACCAAGTTCGGTGTAGCTGGAAACTTCTCGATATCGGATGCAGCGGGCATCGTCAATACTGCAGGAACAACTGCGGCAACTGGCGTTGACGGAGTTGCAAGCGTTATCATTGACACAAACGGCGCAACTGCCGGCGGCCTTTCAACAGTTACCTTTACAGGTGGACGACTTGGAAACGATGGCCTGACTCTGACAGATCAGTATGGTAACTCGATCCGAATGACTGAAGTTGGAAATGCTACAGGAGCTGCCTTTGCTGCAGGTTACTTGTCAGTAGGTTCCGCGCAGTTCCAAATCGGTGGAAACGCTAACCAAACAGCAAATCTTTCGCTTGCGAACTTTGCTGCAAGTGAACTCGGCAAGAACGTCGTTTCTGGCTACACGTTAGCTAATCTAGACGTTACTTCGGCGAGCGGAGCAACTGATGCATTGAAGATCATTGACGTTGCTATCGGCGAAGTTGCTAAGTCTCGTGGAGAGATTGGTAGCTTCCAGCGAAACGTTCTCGAATCTAACGTTCGAGCACTCGGAATTGCACGAGAGAACCTCGCTGCAGCCGAATCAACAATTCGAGATACTGACGTTGCTGCTGAAATGACCAACTTCACGAAGTTGCAGATTCTCCAGCAATCAGGTATGGCGATGCTTGCGCAAGCTAATTCAGCTCCTCAATCGGTTCTGAGTTTGCTTCGAGGCTAAACAATCGGGTTTCTCCGAGCAACATCCAAGCGAGCCCCCTCCATGGGGCTCGCTTATTTTTTGAACGCCCAATCTTGAATCTCTTTCAGAAAATGTCGAGACTTTCGTTTGTTGCCGAGCAAATTATTCTTTTCTCGGGGTTCAAGGAGCAGCCGAATCGGTTTGTGATCGAGGATGCCGTCAATAACAATCCAGCCTCCAAGAAGTAAAAAACTGTGTGGATTTGCCTTTCTAGAAACTCTTCTGACTGAATTTCGCGGTATCTCTAGTTTCTTAGAATCGCCTTGGAAAATTAGGTGCTCCGCACTAAGCTTCAAGAATCCAATATCCTCGTGGGGATCCCATAAGTTCATGTAGCCAGGCGTTGCGACTCCGACAAACCATCCGAGGTCGCTTTCATCGCCTTTCGAGAATCGTCGGCAAAGCTCCATTCGCATTTTGCGATTGGCATAGAGACCGAAAAAATTTACACCCAAGTAAGCCGCGACGAGTCCGAGCACGAAGCTAACTATCGCCTCGATGGCAAACCAGTTATGAGCGGCGGTGGCGCGCAGGCCACCATAAATAATAAACGGAACAGCAACCAGTAGCGGAAGCAAATTTCCCATTAGCTTTCGCCTTGTTGTCCACACTTTATTTGCCACGGCTCGTAGAATACACTCAATGCCGATGTCGCTATTTCCGCTACGCATCTTGGGAACGTTTCCAAGTATGGATTCCTATAGGAAAATTATTGAAGAATTTGCTGAATTGGGTTCAGGGAAAGTGTGCATTCTAGAAAGCGGGCTGAGCAATCGAATTCATGAGTTATTGGAGGCACATCCCAATCTATCCACCTCGAATCCAGCCGAAATTGCAGGAGTCCGGCTTGTACTTACTAATCAGCCATCGCCTCCAATTGCAGACTCGAAACAAGTAGCCGAATTCGTCCGATCGGTTCTTCTATCTGCGGAAAATTTGGGGCCGTTTGACTCTGTGCGTGGTTACGGCGGCGTGCAACGAAAATTGCATTCAGCGATGTGCGAACTCAGGCAATGGCGAATTGGGGCGGAACAACTTCGAAAATCAGACAGTCGCCTCGATTCTGTTTCTGTGGAAAAGTTTTTAGCTTTGGCCGACCTTGAGGAGTCAGTTCGACATTCCATCGAAAACGCCCATCTTGAGTTGGAGGAATCCAAACTTGAGAGAATTATGGTAGCTGAACTCTCCAAGTCAGCAGAACTCAATCGAATTTTAGTGTTTGCAAGTGGGCATCTCGAGCCACTCATTATTGATTGGCTTCGATGGTGCCAAGAAAACGGCTCAATCGTTTGGATCGTCACGCCATTCCATTCGCATTTGCCTCTTTCGTGGACGGGCTCTCAAAACCTAGCAGCCTCCTGCAACTCGCCAATTGAGCAGGTCGGAGAATTGCCAGAGCTTGTCGCCGATTTTTGCCGAGTTTCCAAGAAGTCCAGTTCAAATTTGAGCGTGCAAATTGAGTCTTCGACAGACGAAATGGCAGAAAGCGAATGGGCACTTAGGCGGGTGCAAAGCGACTTGAAATCGGGCCTGAAACCAGCACAGATCGGTATTTTTGTTCGTAATTTAAGGTTTTATGCTCCATTTCTATCTGCCGCTTCGTTGCGCTTAGGTGTTCCATTGAGTTTGGCGCAAAATGTTGAACTCCTGACTTCCCAATTTGCGATTTGGGTGCTCGCACTGCTACGAACATTGGCCCACAGGAATCTCAGGCTCCTATTGGAAGTTATTGCTTCGCCATATTCAAATCTCCATGTTGAAGAATTATCAGGTGTGAAAGGAATCATTTTTGACTCTATGCGGATTCGAGGCGGAGAATGGGAACGGCTAAATGAGCAATTGGAGATTTTGCCGGAATGGATTCAAGTCGCACTTCTTTGGCAAAGAGTTTCAGAAACGCGAATCGAGAACCTGAAAGAATGGAACCAGGCTTTCGTGGAGTTTTTGCAGATCGAGCCGATTAAAAAATTGGCCGAGCAGCAAGATTCGGGGGGCAAGCGCGACCAAATTGCGTTGGAAGAAATGCGGAAATCCTTCGCAAGGCACGTTTTTGCGGATGCAAATACAAGCTCATTGTCGTTTCCTAAGTTCGTTAAAGAGCTCGATGAAGTTTGGGAACTGGCCAGCATAGATATTGGAACTCATTCCGGTGGGGTTGAAGTGTGTGATTCTCCGTTGGCGCTACTGGGAAAAGATTGCATTCACGCTCTGGGATTGCTTGAAGGAATGTTTCCAAGAAGAAGAACCGAAGATCCAATTCTCTCTGATTGGGAGCGGTCTATCCTTGTTGATACTTCATTGCCAAATGCACTCTTGAACTCGCATTCAATTGCAGCTCAGGAGGCGGAGCTATTTTTGTGTCTGTTAGGCGCAGCTAATAAACAGTTGACCCTTAGTTACCCAACTACAAGTGAAGACAGGGACAACGTTCCTGCTTACTACCTCACGGAGTTATCCAATTCACTTGGCGAAAAGGCTCAAAAGTCGCACCGCCTCCAGGGAGTTTGGGCACCTGAAGCCAACGATTGCCTTTGCGAAGCGGACATTTCTTTGAGGCGAGCAATTGATTCGCCAATGATTTCATTCTCAAACGAGTTAGTTGAAGACGAAACTTCTCTGGTTGCATTGCGAACCATTCCAGAAGAACGTCATTCAATTTTTGATCTCCGAAGTGCTTCTGGATGCGCATTTCGCTCTGCTTCTCAGCGAAAATTGAACCTGAGGCGCAATGTCGGTGAAAAGCGGCTCAGGCGATTGCCTAACGTAGAATCATTACCTAAACACTCTGACTCAGAATCAGCACGCAAGGCACTTATATTGGCTTGGAATCAACATCTAGAGGATGTCGAGTCAGAAACTTCTCCCGAAGCCGTCGCCATGGCTTCTTCATCTGCGAAAAGAAACATTGATAGAAGTATTGAGGCCGAGTTCATTGCGCGGGAATTATGGCCAAAACAGCCTGGGCAAACCGAGTTGGATGTTGATTTTGCTAGTGACTCTTTGGTCGGGGAAATCAAACTTTCTGCTGATGACAAATTGCGACTATCGGGCAGAATTCCAGCAGTCTCAAAAATGGGTCCATATCGCGTCGCACATGTTTTTCACGCAAGAAAAGCACTATTCAATAGCATCGAAAAGTGGGGAGACGAAGAACGGCTTGAAGTCGGACTATATTTCGCTGCACTTGGAAACAGCACGCCAGGCGCAGCTATCGAATTTAGTGCCGATGACGGCGAACGGTTATTGGTTTGCAATGAAATAATTCCCGGAAGCCAGCCGAAATCGCAGCCAAACGACGGTTTGAAGGCCGTATCCGTAAATGCTAGAGAAACCAAATTTCTATCTCAGGCTGGCGAAATTGTCAAGAAAGCTGTTTTGAATTCGCGTAGCCATTCGATGGAAGTGGCTCCGGGCGACCAATGCACTTTTTGCGATTTTGGCGAACTGTGTCGCCGTTCCAAGGAATTCGGCGAACAATCAGATTTGATGGAAGGAAATGAATAGTTTTCCACTTTCAAATGAACAGTCGGCGGTTGTGGCGACGCAAGATTCAGCTCTTGTCGTTCAAGCTGCAGCCGGGAGCGGTAAGACCAGAGTTCTGGTTGCATCTTATGTTCGAAGAGTCGTAGAGCAGGGAATTCAGCCTGACCAAATCCTCTGCGTGACGTTTACAAAAAAGGCGGCGGCTGAAATGAAGCGCCGAATTGTCGAGGAACTTCGCAAAGCGGGAAAGGTTCGGGAAGCTCAAATTGCTGAGACCGGCCCTATCCAAACTCTCCACAGTTTTTGTGAGCGTATTCTTCGCGAAAACGCCCTTGATGCAGGAATTGACCCGGATTTCAAAATCATGGGCGAATCTGATTTGCACTCGATGATCGAGAAATCCATTCGGTTTACAATCTCGGAAACTCCGAACGAAGGTCCAGCCCGAATGGTTATTGACGGTCTTTCAGGAAAACATAGCTACGGAAAGGTATCGGAGAACGGGCAACTATTAGTTCCAATTCGAAAGACACTTCAACAATTGAGAGGAACCAGTTTTGGAGCCCTAGATATCAAGCAGAATCACCAATCCGCAATGGCATTCATTGAAACGTCCTATCAGGCGATTAAAAGCAGTCTTTTTTCGGAAGTCAAAAAACAATTGCTTCCAGGTGAAGTCTCTGACTTTTGGACTAGATTGCGAAACGCATTCAAGGCTGCGAAAGCTGATATGCCTTCTTGGATTCCGAGTGCTAAAGTCTGCGAAACAATTTATGATTCGGAACTTGAGTCAGCTGAATGGTCGTGTGGAATTGCCGATTTGGCGGGCCGAACTTGGGCTGATATTGAACAACAAATGAACGAAACTCAATCGTTTGATTTTGCGCGTCTTGAAGCGCTTGCGGTTCAAGCCATCGTTCAAAACCAACGAATTCAGAGTCGGATTCGCCAACAATATCCTGTGGTTTTGATTGATGAAGGGCAAGACCTTAACCCGATCCAAGACCAACTCGTTCGTGCGATTGGCGGCGAGTTTGTGCTGGTGGTAGGCGACGTAAAACAGTCCATTTATGGTTTTCGGCAGGCTGATGTTCGGCTCTTTGAGCGCAGAATGGAAACCACCACTACACTTGACCTGCCTCAAAACTTCCGTTCAAAACCAGGGGTACTACGAACCATTGATGCGTTGTTTCGAAATCATTGGGAAGGCTACAAAACGATGGTTCCCGATTCTTCGGACGACGGCAAAGGTTTCGAAGGAACAGAGATTTGGATGTGCGATGGTTTTGACCAAACTTCAGAATGGGTTGCCGATCTTTGCGAGGAGCATTCGCCAAATGAGATCGCGATTCTTGTTCGAAAGGGCTATCAAATCGCGGAGATGAATCACCGGTTGGAAGCTTTGGGCGTTCCTGTTCGAACAGTTGGCACGGGAAGAAACTATTTTCTCCGACTAGAAGTTCGAGACCTTGCCAACATTCTAGAGGCTCTCTCGGACCTTCAAAACGATTTCTCCTTACTCGCTGTCTTAAGAAGTCCAATAGTTGGACTTTCGCTAGATGCAGTCGTCAAACTTGCACTTGCGGGCGACGTGGCTTTGAACCTACGAACAGACTTTCAACTCACCAAATCCGATCAGGCAAAGCTGACTGAGTTTGCAGAATGGTTTGAATCTGTTGCCTTGGTAGCACCAAGGCTCTCAGCTTGGGAAGTGCTTTCCCGACTATTCGCTGAAACGCCGTACTGGGAAAATCTGGTTCGAAGGCCAAATGGAAGGCAGCAGCTTGCAAATGTTCGCAAACTGTTTATGATGGCGACAGAAAGACCAGAACTGAATCCGAAACAATTCTCGAGATTGCTTCGAGAATTTCAGACACTAGACATTCGGGAAGGCGATGCGGGGGCGATTGACGATGGAGTTCAGGCTGTAACGATCATGACCGTGCACCGCTCAAAGGGCCTGGAATTTCCTGTCGTTGTCCTCCCTGCGACTCGGGAGAAGCTAAAGAGAAACAAAACCTCCTTTGAGATTGACCGGGAATTTGGGATCATCGCCTACAAGCCGTCGAAAGGCGCAAGTGCAATCTGCGACTGGATTGCTGTTCGGCGGCAAGAAATGGAAATGGCAGAGGAACTTCGCGCACTCTATGTTGCGATGACGAGAAGCCAAAAAAAGCTATGCATAGTAGCTGGGCCAAGCGGCAACGGAACAATCGGCCAGCTTATTTGGAACTCTCTGCAACCGGATTCAACGCCGATGCCTGGATTGAAGATTCGGCGGGCGCCGATTCAAGAGGAGTTGGCTTAAACCACATTTGAACTGCCACCAAGATTAGGAATATCGCAAATCCCTTTCTCATGGCGGCTTCAGGCAAACCAAGTGCCAGCCTGGATCCAAAAAGAGAACCTCCAACAAAGCCAAGAGCGAGAATTCCTGCAACCTTGAGATCAACGTTGCCCGATTTATAATAATTGAAAGCTCCTAAAATCCCAACAGGCAAGCAAAGGACCGCAAGCGATGTTCCTTGTGACATTTTCTGTGAAAAGTGAAGAAAATAGACCATCGCAGGCACCATCAAGATGCCTCCACCGATGCCAAACATTCCGCCAAGTGCGCCTGCAACCATGCCGATAAGGAAGCCGATAACGATATTCACGCCTTATTGTGGACGGAACTTGCTCACACAATTCTCCTGCTTCACCCATTTCACCCCATTCACCCAACTCAACGAGCCACCCATTTCATACCCAACCGGAGGTAAAGTTACCGGGGAATGGGGAACGTCTTTGAATGGCTTGCAAGCCAACCGGAATGGTTCAGGGCGTTAGTCCGTGTCATATTAATCGTTGTTCCAATTCTTACGCTTGTTCCGGGCTTAATTTGGTACGAACGAAGGCTTCTTAGCTGGATGCAGGATCGCATCGGCCCGAATCGAACTGGCACGATCACTCTCAAAAGCGGCAAGAAAATTCGCACATTCGGACTGCTCCAACCGATTGCCGATGGCGTCAAACTTTTTTTCAAGGAGGACATTACTCCAACCGCAATTGACGGATTCATTTATTTCATCGCGCCAGCAGTTGCGCTTTTTCCGGCGTTTGCCCTTGGGTTGACGCTTCCTTGGGGGCCGCTGGATGGGCCGCTTCGTTTGTTCCAGCCCGTAGCTGACGTGAATTTCGGCGTGCTGTATATCATGGCGATCAGTTCGCTCGGAGTCTATGGCGTTGTTCTGGCTGGTTATAGCTCGAACAACAAGTATTCGCTGATGGGTGGGCTTCGTGCCTCTGCGCAACTCATCAGCTATGAACTAGCCATGGGCATGGCAGTCGCCTCTATCGTTTTGGCTACCGGATCATTGAAGATGACCGACATGGTTGCCGCGCAAATGGAACCGCTTTGGGGGTTCGTGACAGTTTTTCAGAACTGGAATCTATTGAACCCGCTCGGATTCTTGGTGGCAATCATTTTCGCCATTTGTATCGTTGCAGAAACGAACCGTGCACCTTTCGACCTTCCAGAAGCCGAAAACGAACTAATCGCCGGCTACCACACCGAATACTCTTCGATGAAATTCGCCGTGTTTTTCATGGGCGAATACGCGGCGATGTTTGTCTTCTCTGGGATTTTCGCGGCGCTTTTCTTAGGCGGATACAACATGCTGCCTCTTCGAGAAGAAGTACTTGGCGGAGCAACTGGGTTCTATCACACACTAAATTATTGGGGCGCTCCTTTATGGTTCCTTGGAAAGTGCGCGTTTGGAGTTACAGTATTCATTTGGCTCCGTGCCACGCTCCCGAGGCTTCGATATGACCAGTTGATGAACCTTGGATGGAGATCGCTTTTGCCAATGGCAGTAGCAAATTTCATGTTGGTTGCTTTTTGGATTGTTGCTACAGCCAGCTATGGAGCATTAGTTGGCTGGGTATGTTTCTTGGGCGGGTGGGCAATCGTCGCTGGAGCCTACTTTGCTTTAACTGCAGGCAAGCGAAAAACAAGTGCCGCGTTCCAAACTCGAACGGTGCAAATGGTATCCGTTGCCCCACGAATTGTTCATGAGGAGGCTGAAGTCGCCGCAAAATAGTTTGCGGACCTGATTTCAATTCCTATGAATACCGAGATGATGTTCTTTGGAGCTTTGGCTGGGATGGCCATGATTTCTGCTATCGGGGTGGTGGCGTTCCGCGATGCGATTCGCTCCGCGCTTTGCCTTGTTGTTAATTTTTTCACCCTTGCTTTTCTTTATTTCACTTTGAACGCAGAATTACTAGGGATTACCCAAATCGTTGTCTACACCGGCGCGATCATGGTTTTGTTTTTGTTCGTGATCATGCTTCTAAAAGTGTCCGGTCCAGGTTCTTTGCAAGAAAAACCGGAAATCAAGTGGTTTTTAGGTGGGCTTTGCGGATTGGGGCTATTTGGAGCGATTGCCAGCCAAATCATGTTTCCTTTCTTGAAATCCGAGAATGCTCCGCCTGTCGAAGGCTGGGGGTCGCCGATGAACATCGGCAAGGCACTCTTTACTCAGTATGCATGGCCGTTTGAAATGGCGAGCATTTTGCTATTGATTGGCATTGTAGGTTCAATTCTGCTTGCAAAGAGGAGAATTTGATGGAAGGGTCCAACTTGCTCCTCCCCGGCTACCTAAGCGTTGGATTGTTTATGTTCATCGTGGGAGTTGTCGGCGTCATCGTCCGAAGAAACCCAATCGTGATCTTCATGTGCATCGAACTCATGCTCAATGCAGTGAACCTGACTTTTCTCACTTTTGCTCGATTCCGGCCCTCGCCTGCACTGCACGATGTTGCTGACCCGCAAATCTATATGTCGGGGCAGATGATGGTCGTATTTGTAATGGCGGTGGCCGCTGCCGAGGTTGCTGTAGGACTAGGAATCATCATGGCGATTTTCCGGTTGAGGCAAAACGTTGATGTGGATGAAATGAACTTGCTTAGAGGATAAATGGATTTACCCTGGACGCTAATTTGGGCTGTGCTTGCGCTTCCGCTAGTCGGGAGCATCATTCAGGCAGTAATGGGCGGACGCATAACCCGCAATGGCACGGATGAAGCCGGTAAGCGGCTTATGGGCTTTTTGGCTGTGTTTTTCGTGGCAGTTCCATTTGTCATTGCTGCACTTTTAACTCTGAGGCTCACCAACCTTTCACCCGCCGACTATCCAGAGCCGCTTGAAGCATTTGATTGGATTGCATTAAAATCAATGCGGATCCCTTTCGAACTCGTAATTGACCCGCTATCAATGACGATGACTCTGATCATCACTGGAATCGGAGCTTTGATCCACCTCTACGCCACTGGCTATATGGCCAAGGAAAAAGACTACGCACGATTTTTCACCTATTTGAACCTGTTCATCGCCATGATGCTCATCTTGGTTTTGGGCAACAACTTGCTCATGATGTTCATAGGTTGGGAAGGCGTTGGGCTTTGCTCTTACTTGCTGATTGGGTTTTGGTACAAAGATGTTGCCAATGCGAAGGCGGCTAACAAGGCATTTATTGTCAACCGAATTGGCGACTGGGGTTTCTGTCTTGGAATGTTCACCTTGGTTGCATTCCTGATGGCGAATGCTGGGCAAGCGGGAATTCCGGCTGATCTTCGATGGTTCAGCTACGACGTGTTTCTGCCAAATTGTGTGGTGCTGCTCCAGCAAAATCCAGGCGTCGCTACTGCAATTGCAATCTTCTTTTTCATCGGTGCCATGGGCAAATCGGCTCAGTTCCCGCTCTATTTTTGGCTCCCCGATGCCATGGCTGGTCCAACGCCGGTTTCTGCACTTATCCATGCTGCCACGATGGTTACTGCTGGCGTTTTCATGCTGAACCGGCTCCACGTTCTGTTCGAGCTTTCCCCAGTCGCAATGGCAATTGTTGCGGGAATTGGAGCTTTCACAGCGCTATTTGCGGCTCTGATTGCTTTTGGACAAACCGATATCAAAAAGGTTTTGGCTTACTCGACTGTTTCTCAGCTTGGGTTTATGTTTATTGCATGTGGAGTTGGTGCGTTTTGGGTTGGAATTTTCCATGTCATTACTCATGCGTTCTTTAAGGCCCTCCTCTTTTTAGGCTCGGGAGCAGTCATTGCCAGCATGAACCACGAGCAAGACATGCGCCGATATGGGAATCTTGGGAAATACATCAAAGTCACTGCATTCACAATGGTGATCGGGTGGCTTGCAATCTCCGGACTTCCTCCATTGAGCGGATTCTTTTCAAAGGAAGCGATACTTGGCGGTGCTCTTGGAAATCAGGTCGCAGTAATTGGTGACGTCCCAGTTGGCGTAATTGCAGGTTGGATTGCTCTTGCCGTTGCGTTACTGACGGCCGGATACATGACCCGGCTGACGTTCCTAACCTTCTTTGGCACCAAAGAGCAGTGGAGGCTGCTTCCAGCGCATGAAGACCATCACGAAGCTCATCATGCCGAAGACAATTCGCATGATCATGCTGTTCATGGTGATCATGGTGAAGACGTCCATGGATTCTTCTTCTCCGATAAAGAAATGGCAACCCGTCACGCGGAACACGAGCATCACCACGATTTGACCCCTGATCACACGCCCAAAGAGGTGTATCCAAGCATGTGGATTCCTCTCGTTGTATTGGCTGTACTTTCAGTTGCAGGCGGAATTTTGCTCAATAATAACCACTTGCTTCAGCACTGGCTTTATCCACACGGTTTGACGCTGATTCCGCATGAGGCAGTGGACGGCCATCCGAAAGGTTGGGTTGGTCAATATTTACTCCTGATGGGAATCGGTGCAGGTGTATTGGGAATGGTTTGGGGCTACTTCGTGTACCGAAATGGCTTGCCGAAGGACGAAAAAGACGAGGATTCTTGGAAGCCTTGGAGACGGTCGGCCAATGCCCAATTCGGCTACGATTCGACCATCATGGATGCGGGCGTAACCGGCGGAGGAATGCTTGCAAACTTGGCATGGTGGTTTGACTCAAAAATTGTTGATGGCTTGGTGAATGGAATTGCCGGATTCACAGGAGGGCTTGGAAGGCTCTTCAAGGCTTCGCAAAGCGGCTACGCTAGGTCATACGCCCTCATGATGCTGTTTGGCGGGCTTGCCATCGTCCTTTACTTTGTTTACGTCGCGAACTCATTAGGAGGCAAGGTCTGATGCAGATGCCTCTTCTCAGCATTCTTGTTTTCTTGCCGGCGATTGCGGCGATTCTGATAGGTTTGATCCCCCAAAAAAAGGTGCAAGTTGTTCGGATGGTCGCCCTTGGCGCATCGCTTTTGAACTTTGCGGTGTCCTTGTGGATTCTAACCAAATTCAACGGCGCAACCTTCCATTTTCAGATGGAAGAGAACTGTTCGTGGATTCCGAGCCTTGGCATTTCATACAAGCTCGGCGTTGACGGCGTTAGTATTTGGTTGCTCGTCCTTACAACCTTTCTCAGCTTCATTTCAACCTGGTTTAGCTTCTATATTACAAAGCGCGTAAAAGCGTACATGGTCAGCATGCTGATCTTGCAAACCGCCATGCTCGGCGTGTTTTGCGCGCTTGATATGGTGCTTTTTTACACGTTTTTTGAAGCCAGCTTGATTCCAATGTGGCTTTTGATATCCATTTGGGGTGGTGAACGCCGAATCTATTCCGGCCTTAAATTCTTCATTTACACATTTGCAGGCTCAATCTTTATGCTCGTAGGCATGATTGCGCTCGCCTATCTGCACAAGGAAGCCGTGGGAACCTGGTCTTTCAGCATCGTGGACATCCAGAAACTGGTTGCTAGCGGCGATCTTTGGTCGAAATTTGAATACCTGCAACCATGGCTGTTTTGGGCGTTTGCTATTGCTTTTTTGGTGAAATGTCCGGCGTTTCCCTTCCACACTTGGCTTCCAGATGCTCACGTCGAGGCACCGACAGCTGGCTCTGTAATCCTAGCTGGCGTCCTGCTGAAGATGGGAACGTACGGATTTTTGAGATTTGTACTTCCAATATTCCCAGATGTTTTGCCTCAAATGGTGCCGTACATCTCTGTTCTAGCCATTATCGGCATCATTTATGGAGCCATTGTTGCCGCAGTCCAGCCAGACGTCAAGAAACTTGTCGCCTATTCATCGGTGGCTCACATGGGGTTCGTCTTGATTGGAATCTTCTCGCTCACCAATGACGGAATCATGGGCGGCGCCATGCAGCAACTGAATCATGGCATCAGCACAGGCGCTTTGTTCTTGCTGATCGGCTTGCTCTATGAGCGAACTCATACACGAATGTTCAAAGATTACGGTGGCTTGAAGGCTCAGATGCCGATCTTCGCGGCGATTTTCTTGATCGTAATGCTTTCAAGTGTTGGGCTACCTGGAACAAATGGGTTCATCGGGGAGTTCCTCGCCATGTACGGTTTCTTCCAAGCTGCCTATGCGAATATGTTCGGCTTAAATGTGATGTATGCCGCCGTGGCCGGAATCGGTGTTGTATTAGCTGCGGTTTATCTTCTTTGGATGTTCCAAAAGATGTTCTATGGGCCGATCACAAACCCTGCACTTTTGCGTTTGAAAGACCTCAAGCCATGGGAAACAGTCATGGCAGGTTCGTTGGTTGTACTCATTTTCTGGGGAGGTTTGTATCCGTCTACGTTCCTTGAACCTATGGAGGCCAGCCTAAACGCGACCCGCATGATGGCTGTAAATCCTGCAAACAAACGACCAGTTTGGGCAAACATTAACCACGACATTGATTCTGAAGGCGACCTAGTTGAAGTCGCTAGCCGAACACCAGATCAAGTTGCTTCGTACAATCCGACGACCGCTGTAGTCAGGGTTTTGAGTCCCGCCAACTATTATTTTCCTCCGTTAGTCAATTCGCCGCAGGTGCAAGGCCGAGGAGGTTCCGGCAATGTCCGCACAGATTAAGCCTTCTCTATCCGAATTGACCCTGAATCCGAACAATGTCCGGCCTATTCTTGCGTGGCCGAGTGGTTGCTGTGGTGCCTCCGTTTCTGTCTTTTTGCCGACAAATGTCCCTTCCACCAACGATTTGCCGGTGTTAGCCGAGGTTTTGGGTCCGTATGGCCAAGCGCTCTCAAAAGGCATTGATCTGAATTCTGTGATTGCAGACTCGCCCGAAATTGGAGAAGCGATGCTTTCGGAATGCATCGAGGCAAGTTTGTCTGATATCTCGGTCGCGAAATCTAATGGTGCCCATGGGATTTTGTATGCTGTTTGTGGAGCAACGGAAGAGCATTGCAGCCCAATGCAGTATGGCGGACTCTATTTGGAACGGGATCGAGAAGTGCTTCTCGAAGCAACAAAGTGGGCTTTCGTTTTTTTGTTTGTCGTTGGTAGCGAAAACACATATATGGACATTGTCTCCGACCTGCCTTGCGATGTAATGGGATGGAGCATTGAAGCTACTGGCCATTCGCTTTCGGAAATGAAAATTATGAGTAAGGGTGCAACATGCACTTCCGACCCGAATTCAGAATGGGCCTGGAATCCGAAAATGAGTGAAACGGAAGCAATTGCAAAGATTGAAAGGGATATAAAACATGTCTGAAATTTTGCCAAGTTTTCAAGTGCCACAGATTGAAGTTGCGGCAATAGCGCCAGTCCTCATCGTCATCGTGACCGGAATTATCGCGCTCATTTTCGAAATGGCACGACCCAAGAACAACAATGTTGGAACGAACATCGCTTCGATTTTGGGATTAGGAGTTGCAGGGTTTTTCGCTTGGCAACAGTTGGGATTGACGCCATCTGAATCGCTCGGCAACATGGTGGTTGTAGATCGTTTTGGCGCGGTCATGCAGATTCTTCTTGTACTAGCTTGCGGCATAACTATTTTGTTCAGCGAAGGTTATATGCGAGAAAAGAAGATCGCTTTTGGCGAGTTCTATCCGCTTGTCCTGTGGTCTACCGCTGGCGCAATGATGATGGTGACCACGAAGAACCTTTTGATGGTTTTCATAGGGCTAGAAATTCTCTCTATTGCGCTTTATGTTCTAGCGGGTTTGAGCCGAAACGAAGCTAAATCTGAAGAATCAGCAATTAAGTACTTCTTACTTGGGGCATTTGCGACTGGATTTCTGTTATACGGAATTGCGTTGATATACGGCGCGACAGGCTCGCTGCATTTCGACGATATTGGCCGCGTTTGGGATGGCAGAGTGCCTCAGATTTCAGGGCTAATGCTCATGGGACTTGCGTTGGCGCTTGTTGGATTTTGCTTTAAGGCTGGGTTTGTTCCGTTCCATCAGTGGACGCCCGACGTGTATCAAGGCGCACCAACCAATGTAACTGCTTTCATGGCGGCTGCTTCCAAGATTGCTGCAGTGGCCACGTTATTCAGATTCCTTGATGCCTGTGCTCCAATGCAAGAGTACTGGGGACCCGTCCTCTTTTGGATTGCCCTACTTTCGATGACGGTTGGAAATTTGGTTGCTTTGGCTCAGAAAGATATTAAGCGAATCTTGGCTTATTCCAGCATCGCTCATGCCGGTTACATTTTGGTAGCAATTCTCGCTCATGCCAAAGTTCCGTCACAGGTCGGATGGGGAACACTTGCGATTTACCTTTTGAGCTACAGCCTCATGACGATTGGAGCGTTCATTGTCATTTCGCTTGGCGCCAAAGGGGGCAAAGAGGGCACTCGGCTTCAGCATTTGAACGGCCTTTGGCAACGAAGCCCTTGGGCTGCAATTGCTCTTGTCGTGTTCATGGCTTCTTTGATAGGAATTCCGCCAACTGCCGGATTTTTGGCAAAATTACAGATTTTTCAAGATGCGGTTAGCGCAAATTTATGGCCACTCGCGATCGGGCTAGCGGTCAATTCAGCTATCAGCGTTTATTACTACTTGGGAATCGCAATGGCAGCTTTCGTCAATGAACAAACCGACAATGACGTGCCAACCATGCGGTTCTCGCCATCTGTTGGAATGGCGACAGGAATCTGCGTCGCTGGCGTTTTCCTGGTCACGGTATTTTTCGCACCCATTTCGAATGCACTCTTCGGCCCAGATGGTACAGTCGTTAAAGGTCAAATTGTCCAAACTGAACCAGGCGAAAGGGTTGGCATCCGGTAATGCATTTGGGGGTTTCCATGTGGAGCTACTTCCGAAAGTGGAAGGCTGGCGAGATGGACATACCTGGATTCATCTTTGCGGCGAAGGAAGCTGGAGCGGAAGGGGTTGAGCTTCTTGATTTCTTTTATGCAGGAGAAGGAATTGAAGAAAAACGCTCTGCCGCACAGGACGCCCTCAGAAAAACAGGTTTGCCATGTCCAGTTTTTTCTGTGGCACAGAATTTTGCAAAGCTGACTTCAGATGAACGAAACATAGAACTCAAAAAGATCATTTTTGGAATCGCAGAAGCGCAGCACTATGGGGCGAAGGTTGTTCGAGTGTTCGCAGGAGATGTTTCGCCAGGAATCACATTCGGTCAGGCACGCGAGTGGATCGTAGATGGACTTTCGGAAGCTTCGGTACTTGCTGATAGAGTTGGATTGAAGCTTGCCCTAGAAAATCATGGAACGCTAGCAGGGAAAGCCGCACAGGTGCTCGGACTCGTCGAAGATGTCCGTCAACGAGCTGGCAACGACGCTTTCGGAGCAAATCCAGACACCGGAAATTTTCTTCTCATTGATCCGCCAAGCCATGTTGCGGTGGAAAAAGTCGCGAAATTCGCCTACATGGTTCACTTCAAAGATTTTCGTTATGCCAAGGACGATTCAGAGGGTTTTGTGTATGGACCAGAGAATCTCAGGTTTGTTGGAACGGCATTGGGCGAGGGAGAAGTGGACTTGGCGGCTTGTGTTTCGGCACTTGACAAGGCTGGCTTCACAGGCTGGCTGAGCCTAGAATATGAGGGTGAAGAAGACCCTATGACTGCCGTGCCGAGAAATTTGGCATACGCGAAAACGCTAATTGGTGCGGACAAGAATGTGTCTTGACCGTCCCGGTCAAGTCGAAATGCCAGCAATTGGCGAGACGCCAATTCCACACTTGACCGAGACGGTCAAAACACATTACTCTAGAAACGCATCTGCACTCGGCCTTTGCCGCAGATAGGCTTCGATGAACTCATCAATCGCGCCGTCTTGGACCCCGATCACGTTCCCCGTCTCATAGCCAGTTCGATGATCTTTAACCATCGTGTACGGCTGCATCACGTAACTTCGAATCTGGCGTCCCCATTCGGCAGGAGAGATTTCTCCTTTGATGGAGCGAATTTTTTGTTCATCTTCCGCACGCTGAAGTTCGCTTAGGCGGGCGACCATTACCATCATTGCCGAAGCGCGATTCGCGTGCTGGCTTCTTTCGTTTTGACATTGGACAACAACTCCTGTGGGAATGTGAGTCAAGCGAACTGCTGATTCGGTTTTGTTCACATGCTGGCCGCCTGCACCGCCAGCTCGAAGGGTTTCTACTTTCAAATCTTCTTCGTCAAATTGAACTTCTGAAGCCTCAATTTCTGGAAGAACTTCAACTCTGCAAAAAGATGTGTGACGCTTGCTGTTTGCATCAAAAGGCGAAATCCGAACTAGTCGGTGAACTCCAGCTTCAGCCTTCAGATACCCGTAGCAGTTTGTCCCAGATATTCGAAAACTAATGAAACGGTAGCCAGTTACGTCTCCGGAGGTTTCGCTGAGAATTTCTAATTGAAACCCGTGCCTTTGAGCATATCGAGAATACATACGGAAGATCATTAATGCCCAGTCGCAAGCCTCCGTTCCGCCAGCGCCTGCATTGATTTCGACGATCGCGTTGCGGTCGTCGTACTCGCCGCTAAGGAGGGTTTCAAGTTCGTAAGCGTCCAAGTCCTTCAGAAACTGCGAAGCCATAGTGTCTGTTTCAGATTCAAAATCGGCATCAGGCTCTAACTTTAGAAGATCGTACATTTCAGCAACATCGCCAAATGTCTTTTCTAGCTTCTGCATAGGCTGAATTTGATTTCGCAACCTGGAAAGCTTTTTGAGCTCACGATTTGCCGCAGCAGGTTCATCCCAAAAATCGGGCTTTTCCGAAAGTATTTCTAAGCGCTTGGCTTCTGATTCGAGTTTAGGCAGGTCAAAGATGCCTCCGAATTACGTCCAATCTCGTTCGAGATTCAGACAAAGATTGAAGCTGTTCGTGGTTCAGCATTCAACAAAATGTACCTGGTTTGGTACTTAACTGGCTTGCTCAGCAAGTGTTGCTTCACGGTTCGCAGAGTAAGATCGGACGCTCTGATTGCGCCCAGATGCTGACCTAACTTGGTTGGCAATTTCTGCCCTCGAAGCAGTTAGTAGAGAAGAAACACGATCGTCAATTCTACGAAGATCGGCAAAGCACTCGGTCATTTTTGCGTCCAGAGGCGTATCTTCAAGTTGTCCGATCAAATCGGCACGTTCATTCAAAATTGGGTTGATTGACTCCAATTCGTCGCTTTGAATTGCACTTTCAAGAGAAAGCGAAAGTAATTGCAGTCGTTTGAGAATATTGCGGCTCTTCATTTTAGGCGGCCTTTTTCATTTCCGCCGGCTCTTCTTTCAAAGTTGTTTCAAGCTGCGACCAGCTTTCACGAAGATCGCTCATTACTCGAATTGCCCGATCAATCGGTGCGACATCGTCATTCATGTTTGCAAGGACAAGTTCGTTGAGGACATAGCTGTAAAGTGAGAGTAGATTCTTTGCGATTTCTTTTCCATTTTCTATGTCAAGGCAAGACATCAGTTCCATGACTATTTTCTGAGCTCTTTGAATGTAATCGTTTTGTTTTGTTAGGTCTTTAGCAATGATCGCATGACGGCCAGCTTCCATAAATCGGAGTCCACCATCGTAAAGCATTACAACTAAATGAAGCGGGGAAGCACCGTTTACGGCACTTTTTTGATACTCGTGGGCAAAACGTGAATTAGCCAAATCTGAATTTTCCTCAACCTTACGGTCGTTTCAATTATCGGCTCAGTTCCCTGTAGCTTTAGGGGGATTGTTTGTTTCCTCCATACTCCACTCGCTCTTCTTCAGATTCAAAGCGAGAATGACCCCGGTTGCCACAAGAATCGCTAGGGGGAGCATCCAGACCCACTGCTTTGGCCATTCAGGCTTTGGGGCACTGTTCAAGATGCTCGGAATATGGACTTGTTGAAGCCGAAGAAAGAGAAAAACGCCGAGCACCATTGAACCGCCAAGGCACCCGGCTGCTGCTGGTAACCCAAATTTTCGTGTCGCAAAAATCATGAGTATTAGCGCGGGCAAGTATCCAACGGCAAAGTTGAGTGCTAGGCTTGAAACCAGGAAAACATCTGGAAATAGGAAGAACGGCCAGGCTCCTAAACCGTAGATTGCAAAACTCTGAATCACAAACTGCGAGCAGCCCGCCATGATCTGTGCCTCAAAGTCGGGCTTTCGGGGCGAATTGCCTTCAATTTTTTCGTCGGTTAGGATTGGGTCGAAGGGCATGGGGGAAGGTCATTGGGCGATTGGGCGATTGGGCGATTGGGCGATTGGGTCTACTTTGCTACATTATGAGCCAACTGCTACCAGGTGAATGATAACGAGTTTCCGCAAACCAACACCCAACACCCAACACCAAACACCCAACACCCAACACCCAACACCCAACACCCAACACCCAACACCCAACACCCAACACCCAAACTTTGGTATACTTCTCGCTTCGTGAAGGGCGCAGGCCCTTCGCAAACAATCTAGCCACAAGTTTGGTCCCGACGCAGTCTGGATACCACCTTGGGAACGGCGGGAGGAATTATGGCAAAAAAGTGCTTAATTGAAAAGCAAAAACGAAAAGCTAGGTATTCAACCCAGGCTTACAATCGTTGTAGCATCTGTGGGCGGCCCCACGGATATATTCGCTTCTTCGGCTTATGCCGCATCTGTCTTCGCGAAATGGCCCACAAGGGCGTTTTGCCTGGAGTAAAGAAGTCGAGCTGGTAGCTCGCAGGAGAATTCTATGCATAGTGATCCTATCGCTGACCTCCTAGCGCGCATTAAGAATGGCGCTCAGTCAAAAATCGTGACTGTCGAGGTTCCACACAGCAAAATCAAAATTGAAATTGTAAAAATCCTTCAAGCCGAAGGTTACATCAAAGGGTTTGAAATTACGACGGAGTCAAAATTCCCGTCCATCTCCATCCACCTTCGATACGACTCAAGACGACAACCGATTATCAAGCATATTCGGCGTGTCTCTCGGCCAGGTTTGCGGCAATATAAGCCGTGTACTGAATTGAAGCCATTGCGTAGCGGTCTCGCAACGCAGATTGTTTCGACTAGCCACGGGGTAATGACCGACCGCGAAGCGCGAAAGCGCAAGATCGGTGGCGAAGTCCTTTGCGAGGTTTGGTAGCCATGTCAAGAATTGGATTAAAGCCTATACCGGTTCCTACGGGTGTCACGATTGACGTTTCGGCGGAGAATGTCGTGACTGTAAAAGGTCCAAAAGGCGAACTGAATCAACCAATCGCCACAACTTTGACCATGAGTCAGGCGGATGGCATCTTTCAAGTTTCTCGTCCTGACAACGATCGGCATAACCGATCTCAACATGGTCTAGCAAGAACTCTGATTGACAACATGGTGATCGGTGTAACGAAGGGCCATGAAAAGCATTTGGAAATCGTTGGCGTTGGCTACCGAGCACAAATGGAAGGAAGAAACATGGTTCTAAACATCGGATATTCGCATCCGGTAAATGTAGAACCGCGTCAGGGAATAACCCTTGAGATTTATCAGGAAGAAAAGAGTCGAAGCCAACGAATCAAGGTCAGCGGAATCAATAAAGCCGATGTTGGCCAGGTCGCTGCAGACATTCGAAAAGTTCGAAAGCCAGAGCCTTACAAGGGCAAAGGCATTCGCTACGTTGGCGAAGTAGTCAAATTGAAGGCTGGAAAACGAGCAGCAGCTAAGAAATAACGAGGATTTAGAAAAGTGGCAACAAAAACAAGACAAACAATGCGAAAGGCCCGCCATGTGCGATTGCGCAAGCGCGTGGTCGGCACTTCTGAACGGCCTCGGCTTAGCGTTTTCCGCAGCCTCAAGCACATTTCAGTTCAAATCATTGACGACTCAAAAGGCGTAACTCTTGCTAGCGCAAGCACTTTGGAAAAGTCACTGTCGGCTTCGCCAAATGTAGAAGGTGCCAAGAAAATTGGTTCTGCGATTGGCTCGCGAGCGAAAGATGCAGGGATTTCCCAAGTCGTTTTTGATCGCGGTGGCTACCGATACATCGGAACAATTGCAAGCTTGGCGGAAAGTGCACGCGAAGCAGGGTTGGAGTTTTAGACCATGAGAATGATGAATCGCCTCAGTGGCAAACGGCAGAGCAGAGATACCGAAGGGCCGCAATTCGACGTTCGAGTTGTGCGAACCAACAAGGTTTTCAAGACTCACAAAGGTGGAAAGACCGCATCGTGGTCCATTCTTGTAGTTGTTGGCGACAACAAAGGCAAGGTAGGCGTTGGCATGGGCAAAGCTCGTGGCATTCCAGATGCGATCCGAAAAGCTGAAGAAGCAGCTAAAAAAGCAATGTTCCAAGTCCCGATGATCGGAAAAACGATTCCGCACGCGGTTGTCGGTGAAATGGGATCGAGCCAAGTTATTCTTCGTCCAGCTTCTCCTGGAACCGGATGTAAGGCCGGCGGTGCAGTGCGAGCTTGCCTTGAAGCCTGCGGAATTCACAATGTTTTGGCAAAGAGCCTTGGCAGCCGAAACGCTGTAAACCAAGCTTATGCGACAGTTGACGCTTTCAAAAGCTTGTCGGTGCCTGAAAGGGTTGCCGAGCTTCGTGGGCTCGATGTGAACGAACTCGTGCCTTGGCTTGAAAAAGCTCGCAAGGAGGAAGACGATGCTGCTCATTAAGCTTGTAAAGAGCAAAGCTGGAACGGCAAAGGTCCAGAAAGGCACTTTGACTGCACTTGGATTGCGCAAAATGCAACAAGTCGTTCAGCAAGATGACACGCCTTCGATTCGAGGCATGATTCACCACGTTCGACACATGGTTTTAGTTGAAGAAGTAGCTGGTTCGAAGCCAGCCAAAGTTGCAGTCGCAAAAACTTCGAAAGTTAAGCCGGCGCCAAAACCAAAAGTCGAAGCTGTTGCAGTGGTTAAAAAACCTGCTGCAGCTCCCAAGGCTGCTGCGAAAGCACCCGCTGCACCAAAGGCAACTCCCAAGGCTGCTGCAAAGGCACCTGCAAAAAAGAAAACGGAAAAATCCAAGGAATAAACAATGGGACTCCAAGATTTTAAACCCGCACCGGGAAGTACGAAACGCAAGCGAAGAATCGCTCGTGGTATCGGCTCGGGAATGGGCAAAACCGCAACTCGCGGAACAAAAGGACAAAAGGCTCGGCGGCAGATTCACCCGAATTTTGAAGGTGGACAAACGCCGATTCAAAGACGATTGCCTGTAAAGAAGGGCTTTCGCAACATCAATCATAAGGAATTTGCGATTGTCAATTTGGACGATTTGGAAAAATTGTTCGAAAAGGGCGATGAAGTAAATCCAAAAACGCTGATCAAGACCGGAATCATTTCTGGAATCAAAGACGGCGTTAAGATTTTGGGCTTTGGAACAGTTTCTAAAAAGCTGAAGGTATCAGCACACAAGTTTAGCAAAGCAGCTCAAGATGCGATTGAAAAGGCGGGCGGAGAAGTTATAACGCTGTGAGCTCGGTCTTTGGCGGCGGCGGCGGCGGCGGATTTGGTGGGCCGGGTGACAAAGGACTAAAACTTCCTTTGATGGAAACCATGCGCCAAGCCTGGGCCGACCCAGACCTGCGTCAAAGAATCCTGTTTGTAATGTTCATTTTCGCGGTTTTTGCGCTTGGCGTGAATATCTCGATCCCGGTGGAAGGGCTTACAAGTTCTGAACTGATGGACAAGCTGATGAAGCTCGACATGTTTCGCATGCTCGACGCATTTGGTGGCGGCGCGTTGAAGAAAATGTCAATTTTCGCGCTTGGTTTGAACCCGTACATTACAGCATCTATCGTAATGCAAATTGTAACGACTGCAATTCCTAGCCTGAAAAAGGAAATGCAAGAAGGCGGGCAATATGCGCGTCAGCAGCAGAACAAAAGAACGAAAATTCTGACACTTGTTTTATGTTTCTTCCAGGGAGGAGGCTTAATTCAAGCAATGGGATCGGCAGTTACTCTTTCGCTATTTGAACGATCCAGCATCTTATTGTTCTGGACGGCCGGTTCTATGTTCTTGCTTTGGCTAGGTGAACAACTTACTGAGAAAGGCATCGGCAACGGCGTTTCGATGATGATTTTCGCAGGAATTGTAATTTCCTTGCCAGGTCAATTGGGCACGATTTACGATAGCTATACGGCGGGATTCACTTCCGTTTGGCAATTGATCGTTCTCGCTGTGATTTTCCTTGCGATCACATGGTTGATCGTTCACTTTACGACGGCGCAAAGACGAATTCCGATACAACACATGCGTAGGCAAATCGGTACTCGCCAGGTTGGCGGGCAAACGAACTATTTGCCGCTTTCTCTTAATTTGGCTGGCGTGATTCCGATTATCTTTGCGTTCTCGCTAGTTTATATGCCTCAGCAATTTGCTTCGATGATGCCATTAAACTCTCCATTACGCGACGGGCTGATTCGATTTAACGACTTTATCGCGCCGTCAGACATGATTCCCGAAGGAATCATTGGGTGCTTTGCATTTACCGCACTCATTTTGTTCTTCACATATTTTTATACTGCAATTCAATATAACGTTGACGACTTAGCCGATAACCTGAAGCGATCAGGATCGTTCATACCTGGCATTCGACCTGGCAAACAAACCCGCGACTTTCTGGATGGCGTAATTTCTCGAATCACAATCGTAGGCGCAGGATTCTTGGCAGTAGTTGCATTGATGCAAGCCATGGCACCGACCTTCACAGGAATTCAGGGAACTGGCGCATTTTTTGGCACTTCGTTGCTAATTCTCGTTAGCGTAGCTTTGGAAACCATGCGGCAGATCGAAGCCAATATCTTGATGAAGCAATACGGGCAGTAAGGAAGCTGACGTGAGACTGATTCTGATTGGACCACCAGGTGTTGGAAAGGGAACTCAGGCGGCACTACTTGAATCTCGTTTGGGCATAAAACAGCTTTCGTCAGGCATGATTTTCAGAGCCGAAATTGAAGCTGAAACTGATCTTGGAAGGCTGGCAAAGAGCTACATTGATCGCGGCGAACTAGTCCCAAGCGGAATCACTATTGAAATGATGTCGAAACGGATTCGCTCACACGAGGCTCGAAAGAAAGGTTTCCTACTTGATGGATTTCCCAGAACCGTTCGCCAAGCTGAAGCACTGGACAAAATGCTTCACGATATTGGGCTTCCCATTGATTTGGTTGTAAGCATTGAAGTGGATGACGAAGTTGTGGTGCAACGATTGAGTGGCCGACTCGGCTGCACACGATGCGGAGAGATTTACCACCGAGATTCAAAGCCTCCGAAGCGAGAGGAATTTTGTGACAAATGCAACAGCCCACTTTTCGTACGTACAGACGACCAGCCCGATACAATTCGCGAAAGACTTCGGGTGTTTCGCGAGAACACGCAACCCGTCATTGATCACTACGCAACCCAAAACCTATTGGTTACGGTAAATGGGGCACTTGATCCTGAAGGCGTTTACGAAGCGATCTTACAAGGAATTAAGCCTTGATCAGCTTGAAAACTGGACCTGAAATTGAGCAGATGCGTGAATCTGGGAGAATTGTTGCTCAGGCCATCGCAGCAATGGCTGAGGCAGTCGCTCCAGGAGTTACAACGGCTGAACTTGATTCGATTGCAGTCGGAATCGTTGCAAAAGCGGGCGCATCCGCCAGCTTTCTGAACTATCGGGGCTATCCAGCTAGTACGTGTCTATCCATAAATGAAGAGGTTATTCACGGAATTCCATCTTCAAAACGGGTGCTCAAAGAAGGCGACATTATTGACCTTGATATCGGAGTCTGCTTAAACGGGTGGCATGCTGATTCAGCATTGACTGTGCCTGTGGGAACGATTTCAACTGAACTTCAACGCCTATTGGCAGTTACAAAAGAATGTTTGGCGCAAGGGATTGCAAAGGCTCGGGCTGGGAACCGTCTGGGAGACATCGGTTTTGTGGTTCAGCGATATGCGGAGTCCAATCGGTATGGCGTTGTTCGTGAAATGGTTGGGCATGGGATTGGCAGAGCATTGCATGAAGAACCAAGCGTTCCAAATTTCGGTAAACCAAAAACTGGGCAAAAAATCGTACCAGGAATGACATTTTGTATCGAGCCAATGATTAACTTGGGAACGCACAGAGTAATCACTTTGGACGATGGCTGGACAATTGTAACTACGGACGGCAAGCCTTCTGCTCATTTCGAGCATACGGTGGCGATTACCGAGTCTGGGCCGATTCTGTTGACCATATTGTAGGCGTTGCTTGATCAAATATGTCCAAATTTCCCCACCAAGACGTTTACACTTTTGAAAAACACGAACCACGGCGCGACTCGGAAGTGCCACAATGATTACAATATATGGGAAGAAGACCGTTCACACAAAAGAAAAAACAACAAGTTGAGCCCGACAAAGAAGAAGGAATCGAGGTCGAGGGAATGGTTGTCGAAAACCTTCCAAACGCTCGATTTCGAGTGAAATTGGTTGAAGGGGACATTGAGGTTTTGGCGCACGTAAGCGGCAAAATGCGAATGCACTACATTCGAATTCTGCCTGGTGACAAAGTCAAAGTCGAGCTTTCACCTTATGACCTTACAAAGGGCCGTATTGTGTACCGGTTTAAGTAGAGCGGCGAATTCTGCAAAAGCTCACAAGAATGACAACGGGGATGCAATCCTATAGCATCCTTTGGTATAATCTTCCTTCGCGTCAGCTTAGCGGACGAAATCGTCCGCGTGCCGAACAACTTCGGCTTGAATTTAGGACGCGAGATTAGGGACTGTTTGACCATGAAAGTTCGGGCTAGTGTAAAAAAAATGTGCGACAAGTGCAAAATCATCAAACGCAAAGGCGTGGTGAGGGTACTTTGCGTGGTTGCGAAACACAAGCAACGCCAGGGCTAAACTAGGAGCAAAGACGAAGATATATGGCACGTATTGCAGGTGTTGACCTTCCAAGAGACAAATCAATTCAATATGCTTTACCTATCCTTTATGGAATTGGCAAGCATAATGTTGTCGAAGTTCTAGCAAAAGCCGAAGTTGATCCTCGCCGAAAAGTGAAGGACTTAAGCGAAGCAGACGTCGCCAGACTCCGCGAGGTCATTGACCGAGACTATACGGTCGAAGGCGACCTTCGACGAGAAGTCAATACGAACATCCGCCGATTAATCGAAATTAATTCCTATCGAGGATTACGGCACCGAAGAGGACTTCCCACTCGTGGCCAACGCACCCGCAGCAACGCACGAACTCGAAAGGGCAAGGCGAAGACAGTTGCAGGCAAGAAGAAAGCCAAGAAGTAAGACAATTTCAACCTGAGAAAAAGCACATATGGCACGAAAAGTTTCACGAGGCAAAACAAAGGAAAAAAAGAACGTTCCGCTAGGGATTGCGCACGTTCATGCTTCCTTCAATAACACTTTGATCACGATTACAGACCCGCAAGGCAACACGATCAGTTGGGGCAGCGCTGGATTGGTCAACTTCAAAGGCAGTAGGAAAGGAACTCCGTTTGCTGCTCAAGTTGCCGCCGAAAAGGCTTCACGAGCTGCACAAGAGCATGGAATGCGAAAAGTTGATGTTCATATTTCTGGTCCGGGATCAGGTCGAGAAACTGCAATTCGCGCACTTTCCGCCAGCGGACTCGAAGTTGTGTCCATAACTGACATGACCAGCGTTCCCCACAATGGCTGCAAGCCTCCCAAACGACGCCGAGTCTAAACCTACTCACCCTTCAACCAAATTACCTAGTAACCCAATTACCATGCCTCACATTACAACTCTAGAAGTCAGCCATAACTACCGCAAATTCGTTGTCGAACCCCTCGAAAGGGGCTACGGCCAAACGATCGGCAATGCATTGCGCCGCGTAATGCTTTCATCAATTCAAGGTGCCGCAGTTAGCGCGGTTCGAATTGACAAAGTTTTTCACGAATTCGATGTCATTCCTGGCGCAAAGGAAGATACAACTCAGCTTCTTTTGAACCTGAAAGACTTGGCAATCTGCATTGACGTTGAAAACGGACTACCTTTAGAAGACAAAACCGTTCGAATTGATGTGAAAGGACCTGGGCGAGTTACCGGAGCCGATGTCAAATGCCCAGAAGGCATTTCCGTCGCCAATCCAGAAGCCTACATTTGCACATTGAGCGAAAAAGATTCGAAGCTTTCGATGGAAATGTATGTTGGCTGGGGTTCAGGCTACACGCTTCCAGACAAGCAAGACAAATATAAGGGAATGATCGGAATCATTACCTGCGGCGCGCAATACACACCGGTCAAAAGAGTGAACTATATTGTCGAAGCAACCCGCGTTGGAATGCGAACCGACTATGAACGCTTGGTGCTAGAAGTCTGGACAAACGGTGCGGTTACTCCAAACGACTGCATTACGCAAGCTGCTCACATTCTTGACAAATACTTCAAGATGTTCTTTGAGCTTGGTCGCGCTGGCTTTGAATCGGACCTTATGCTCGAAGACGATGAAGCACCGGAATTGGCGAACATCCCAGAAATGCGGATTGAAGAACTCGATTTTTCTCAGCGAACATTTAACTGTCTTCGCAGAGCCGGCCTTTTGACCCTACGGGCATTGGCAACAGCTTCTGAAAACGATTTGACGACCATCCGTGGCTTCGGTAAGAAGTCACTGGTTGAAGTTCGTGACAAGCTTGCCGAGCACGACTTGGCGCTTAAGCCACCGAAAGGCGGTTACAGAGCCATTGACCTGATGGATGACGACGAAGATGACGACGACGATTTCTAAGGATTTGAAAAGATGAGACACTTAGTAGACCGCCGCAAACTTGGATTGCCTAGTGACCAACGCAAAGCGTTGCTCACGAATTTGGCACGCCAATTCATACGGCACGGATATATTCGCACACCTCTTGGCCGAGCAAAGGAAACGCAGCGAATTGTCGAGAGATTGATAACCTTGGCAAAATACGATACACTTGCTTCAAGGCGACAGTGTCGAAAGTTGCTTGTCGGTCATTGTGCTTCGACTCCGATCAGCGCGAAATTACTTGCTGGGAAAACTGAATCCGAAAAGTGGGCGATCAAAGTCAGCCGATCCGCAGTGAACGGCGAGGATTTGGTTAAGTACCTTTTCGATGAAGTTGCACCTCGATTTGCGAATCGCCAAGGTGGTTGCACACGCATTACTAAAATTGGGCCGCGACGTGGAGATGGTGCTCCTATTGCGGTTTTGGAACTTGTGGATTAATAGAATAAAAGCTATCGTCGCGTACGATGGCACCGATTTTTGCGGCTGGGCGTCGCAAGCTGGACTGAGAACAGTTCAGAGCACATTGACAGAAGCTATTCGCAGGGTCTCGGGCGAGGAAATCGAGATCGCAGCAGCAAGCAGAACGGATGCTGGGGCTCATGCCATTGGACAAGTGTTTCACTTCGATAGCGGCGTGAAAATTCCAGAACATGGTTGGATGCGGGCTATCAATGACCTACTGCCGAAGGACGTTGCAATACAAAAGTTGAAACTTGTTTCAACTGAGTTTCATGCAAGATTTTCGGCGAGAGATAGGTGGTATCGGTATCGAATCTGCGATGGGATTAGAAATCCAGTCGAGCAGAGATTCAGCTACTTGCAATGGCAAAATCTCGATATCGAGCGGATGCAAATTGCAAGCAGGGGATTGTTGGGAATGCACGACTTTCGAGCCTTCACAGCGGAATTGGAGCCTGGGAACGGGAACACCTTTCGAGAAATGCGAAAGATTGAGATCACTCGCGTAGGTAGGGAAGTTCGAATTGACATAGTTGGAACGGCATTTTTGCGCGGGATGATGCGAAGGATTGCCGGAGGACTGATGGAAGCCGGTTTGGGGAAGAGGTCGTGCGAGAGTTTGCACGATTTGACTCTAGAATCAGGGAGAAACGAGCAAGATTTGCCAGTTGTGTTGCCTGCAAACGGTCTGATGCTCATGAAAGTGAGGTACGGAAGAAAGATCAGGGACATCCGGAACGAAAAGGACGAGGACGAATAGCAAAGTCAAAAACAGTTTTGGCGAGAAATCGCAGAAAGATAAGGAAACAATATGAACCGAACGACGAGTGTAAAGGAAGGAGACATTGACCACAAATGGTATGTGGTTGATGCTGCCGGAATTTCTTTAGGGCGACTTGCTGCTCAAGTGGCGCAAGTTCTGCATGGCAAGCATAAGCCGAATTTTTCTTACAACGCAGATTGTGGCGATTTTGTAATCGTTTTGAACGCAAATAAGATCAAGCTGACCGGCCGCAAGGGCGAGGAACTGATTTATTGGCACACAGGATTTCCAGATGGGCTTCGTAGCCGCACTCGTGGCGAAATGCTGGAAGACACTCCTGTAAAGCTTGTCGAAAAAGTAATTTGGGGCATGATGCCTAAGACGCTCTTAGGAAGAGCCCAAAACAAGCGATGCAAGGTGTATGCAGGTGGAGAACATCCTCACGTTGCCCAAAACCCAGAAGTTTTAGATACCACCAAGAAGTTGAGATAATTTATGGCAAAAACAGAAACCTACTATGGTACCGGGCGTCGCAAATGCGCGATTGCTAGGGTATGGATCAAGCGCGGCGAAGGCAACGTTAAGATCAATGGCAAACCCATGAAGGACTATTTGGGCAGGCCGGTGCTAGAGATTTTGGTGAACAGTCCATTGGTTCATCTTGCGATGGAAGGAAATTTCGACGTAATCGCAACGGCAAAAGGTGGCGGAATTGCTGGACAGGCTGGTGCAGTCAAGCTAGGTATTTCCAGAGCCTTAGTTGAATACGATAGCGACTTGAGAAAAGAACTTCGGGCTGGCGGGTACATGACTCGTGATTCAAGGATTAAAGAGCGCAAGAAGTACGGCCGAAAGAAAGCCCGACGTGGTTTCCAGTTTGTAAAGCGATAAGTTTCGTTGTCAAAATCAAAGCACCAGATCCAAATTGGCTCTGGTGCTTTTTGTTTTGTTTATTGATGTCGATTCAACGAACAGTGGGATCTGTTAGCAAGGTTGTCATTTCGGCATTCTCAAAATCTTGAATTCGTTCCGTGATTTGCTCTTGACAAGCCATATCTTGCTGTTAGCAGCTCGAGCGAACGGAATCCAATTCTTCTTTCCTCCGGGAACCTTGCTGTCGTGTATTATGAGCTCCCAGACGGCCTGCGTCTCGCCAATAAACCGGTTTCCTTCCGGCGTTCCAGTCTGGGGTGGATTGTATGATCTGAGCACCTTGCCATCAGAATTGTATAAGTTGAAATCGGAAGAAGTACTGCCAGTAGCTACAAACGACTTTTCGATCGGATTCCACGTATTGCAGACAATACTACAATCGGGAAAGTTTTTTAGAGGAACGCTCGCCACCAACTTTAAGCCCTGTGAATCACCCCCACGACTACCCAAATACTTCTCAAATGACCATTTGAACCCACGTCGCACCGCAACCCATAACTCGACGGTCTTGTCATCCACAAATCTTGCCGAACCAAGCCTTGCCCAAGACTTTACGGGCAAAATCAATAGCCAGGAGTGGTTCGGATTGCCCCGCCTAAATTCAGCTTTAATTTCGGTCAATACTAAATATTCAGGTGAATCCGCTCCTAATCTCGTTTCCCCACAGGCAAGAATTCTGTTTTCACCAATGGCGTCTAAAACATCGCATTCGCGCAGGCCATTATGATCTCCAACCACGTGCGGGCCGTAAAATAGGTTTTCGGTGTCGTAATGGGCTTGGTTTTCCGTTCTGGAAACTGCAATCGGTGGTGTGCCCCTATGGATTGCAGCACGAAACCACCCGTCGTACTTCCATTTGCCTGATTGAAGGTTAGTTCGAGAAACATGAAGTGTGGCGAATAGATGTGTTCCCTGACTATTCAAAAGCCCACCTGGATACTTGAAATCTATCTTGCTAGAAATGGATGTCAACTGTTGTCCAACTAACAGAGCAGATACTATTGCGGTTGTCATAAGTAGGTCAACCTCTTTGTTCTAAGTTTCTACGCCAATGCCTACGGTACCGTTTCTCGAGGTGTCCTTATTTTGAACCAAATTGATCCCGAATTCGTAGTAATTTCAACGGGGTAACCTTTCCCGAAGTCAATCATGCCGGATTTGCCCCAAATAGCCAAAGACCCTTTGCTGAGAAAGCCGTCAGTTGCGATGCTATTGGGGATCGCTCTTATGGCGGAAATCGCATATGCGGTTCTAAATATCTCAACAATGCCGGTGTACCTGCAATACGATAGACAGTTCGGCGCATCGGTTATTGGGCTCATCATCGCGACATTTCTGCTTTGCGAAGCCATTTTCAAAGGGCCCTGCGGGGCGATCGCTGACCGGTTTGGCAGAAAGTGGCTGATCGTCATCGGGCCGTTCATTTCGGTAATGACAACCATTGCGACCTTGCTTATTCCCAAAAACGCGGGCTATCTTGAAACCATTTCTTTTATGATTCTGAGAGCAATGGATGGGATTGGTGCAGCCCTTCTTTGGCCAGCGGCTTTTGCCCTCATTGGGGATATGGTTGAAGATAGCAAGCGCCAGCATGCAATGTCGCTTTTGAACATGTGCTACCTCGTTGGGATTGCCCTCGCCCTCCCAATCGGAGGAGCCGCAAACGACATTTTAGGACCGCAGTTCGCCAATTTTACGGGTGCACGATCTCCCGCCTTGTTTCTTGCCGCTGTTCTGTTTCTGGGGGCGTCGCTGCTTGCCTATTTTGGAATCAAATCTGAGCCGCGTCACGATCATGACGACGATACTGAGGAGCATGTCTCTATTTGGGCAGTATTAGGTTCGATCAAAGAAATTCCTGGGTTCCTCGCCCTAGCAGCAGTAAGTTTTATCGGCATCGGATTCCCGATGGCGATAGTCAAGCTTTTCAGCGAACAGCAGCTTCATCTGAGTGAGTCCCAATTCGGTCTTTTGGCATTGCCTGCTGCACTTGCAATGGCGGTTTCGAGCGTTCCCATGTCGAAATTGGGTGAAAAAATGGGACGTGCAAAGGCCGTTCACTACGGTCTTGGGCTTTGCACTATCGGTATGGTCTTGATTTCGCTTGGAGGGATCTTCCAGTTTCTGAGGCATCCATTCATCGTGGCAATTGGGATCATTCCAGTTGGAATTGGCTTCCTTCTTACAATCCCTGCATGGATGGCAGCGGTCGCCGACATCAATCCAAAGCGTCGCGCAGTCAATCTCGGAGCCATCATGACGGCTCAAGGGCTGGGTGCCATCATTGGAATGCCAATCGGCTCAGTGTTGTATGAAAAGTTGCAACCGTTAGGAGTTGATTTCGGAAGATATTCTCCATTCATGGGATGCGCTATTTGCATTGGATGCGGATTTCTCATTTCACTTCACGTCTTGAAGTCAACATAGCGATTGCTATACCCTAATGATTGAGGCCAAATCTGCCGAAAATAGGTACTATTCAAGCAGGTAATTATTATGGGTATTCGGGTTGGAATTAATGGTTTTGGACGTATCGGCAGGCTTTCTCTTCGCACGATGTTGCAAAGGTATCCGGGCAAATTTGACATTGTCGGAATCAACGATTTGACAGACACAAAGACCAATGCATATTTGTTCAAATATGACTCAACCTACGGGCCGTTTCACGGCGAAGTAACTCATGGGGACAATTCGATAACAGTAAATGGCGATAAGTTGAGAGTATTCGCCGAACCCGATCCAGCCAAAATTCCTTGGGGGGAAGTCGGCGCGGACATCGTACTTGAATCTACTGGACGATACACCGATGCCAACGACGCCAAAGGTCACTTAGCAGCTGGTGCCAAGAAAGTTATCATCTCAGCTCCCGCCAAAAACGAAGACATAACCATCGTGCTTGGTGTAAATGAGGGTATGTACGATCCTGCAAGTCACCACATCATTTCAAACGCTTCATGTACGACCAACGGACTTGCCCCCGTTGTTAAGGTGCTTCAAGACCGATTTGGAGTCGAAAAAGGACTATTGACGACAGTACATGCGTACACGAACTCCCAATCCACAGTGGATACTGCTAAAAAAGATTTACGCGATTCCCGGGCAGCCGCAGAAAACATTGTTCCGAGTTCAACAGGCGCTGCAAAGGCAGTTGGGTTGGTTATTCCTGAACTCAAAGGAAAATTCACAGGAATGGCTTTTCGAGTTCCAACACGCACGGTTTCTGTAGTTGATTTCACAGCAGTTTTAGGTCGAGAAGTGACAGTCGAAGAGATAAATTCTGCAATGAAAGAATACGCCAACGGGGCGATGAAGGGCATTTTGGAATACAACGAAGAGCCATTGGTCAGCAGCGATTTGGTAGGAAATCAGGCTTCATCCATCTTTTCCGCTACAGATACAATTGCATTGGGCAACATGGTCAAAGTTGTCGCTTGGTACGACAATGAGTGGGGTTACAGTTGCCGAATCGCTGATCTTTGCGAATTCATTGCGAAGAAAGGGATTTAGTTAAGGTCTAGCGAATCCAAAGCTGCGAGCCATACCTTCCATTGATTTGATCGCAAGACTTTAGAATTGTATTTTTCAGGCACCCTTGGCGTTCTGAAATCGTATTTTGGGCTCCAGCGAAGCCGTTCTGTCCGGATGAGATGAGCCCTGCGCAACCTCAGAGCTGACCATATTTCGTACCAAAATAGATTTCGCCAGATGTCGGTGCTAGGGTAATTTTTAGCTAAAGCGTGTTTCCAGCGTTTTTCATAACTAGAGAGCTCAAGAACGCATTCCCCTTCCGTATTCGTGAATCGGTTCATTGTCGCTACATGGGGCGTATAGGGCCAATATTCGGGGAATTCTAAGACTGGTCGGTCCCAGACCTGTTCAATTGCAAATCGAAGCGCGTCGTGGTCAAGGTGCCCTTGCTCGAATGCGGCGCAAACGAGGCGATCTGGATTGTACTTACCGAGCATCGCTCTCAATTCATTTTGAAGGTCTGCTAGGCGTGACAAGAACGAACCGTCGTCAAAATCTGCAAAGTAGCAATTTTCTGGATTAACTCCAATGGACTCCGCTGCTTTCCTTGCTTCTTCGCCGCGCTTGCCGCTCCCATGAATCCAGGCAATTGAAACTTTGTTGCCGTTCAAGGTAAGGCGTCGAATCCAAGTGGCAATCGCAAGCTCGTCGTCGGGATGTGCAAAAACAAAAAGCCACGAAATACTCGGATCGAGATCGAATTCGTTCATTCGCCTCGAATCCGCTTTGCGATCTCGGTTGTAGATCGTCCAGGAAGTAATGGGACGATCACAATTTCTCCGCCATAGCCATGAATGATTTTGGCCTCGAGAAGGTTTTCGGGAGCGTAATCCCCTCCTTTCACATGGATTTCTGGCTTGAGTACGGAAATGATGCTACACGGGTCGGTTTCGTTGAAGGAGACAACTCCATCCACTAATCGAAGCGAAGAAATAACGAGTGCTCGATCTTCCAAACAATGAATAGGCCTATCGGGTCCCTTGCCAAGC
This sequence comes from Armatimonadota bacterium, assembly GCA_031400935.1. Lineage (GTDB taxonomy): Bacteria > Armatimonadota > Fimbriimonadia > Fimbriimonadales > Fimbriimonadaceae > JANNJE01. The sequence goes on along the minus strand of JANNQV010000065.1, from coordinate 46,020 downwards.
TGTCGTACTGATTCGTCCGAGTTGAGCCCAACAATCAACAAATCGCCAAGTTCTCTCGCTTCCTTTAGGTACGAAATGTGACCCGCATGAAGAACGTCGAAAACGCCATTTGTAAACACAAGCCGCTTGTCAGACCGCAAGGAGAGTGCTTCTTCAATAGACAAAATTGGGTTCATAAAACGCTCATCAAGGAATCTAATACTTTGCCGGGATTGATGTTATTCAAGTGAATTGGATCGTAGTGACAGAATTCGAGCTTTCCATAAGGGCCGGTTCGATGCGGTTTTGTAATCGAATTCAATGCCACCAACGGAGTCCCCAATGCGTTCGCAATATGGAGGCTACCTGTATCTCCCGCTAGGTGCGCCGAGGCTTGGGATAACAGTGCAATCAATTCGACAACGGTCGTTTGCCCCAACATATCTATGGGCGAACTCTTACTTTCGAAAATGACTTGATCCGCAGCTTCTCGATCCGCTTTAACGCTTGTTCCGATCAAAACAGATTGGATTCCATTTTCGGACAACTGGTCAATGACCGTAGCGAAGTGAGAGGGTTCCCACCGTTTTGACGGCCAAGCCGAACCAGCGTTTATAGCTACAAATCGCCCCGTAAGACCAAGGTCTCTTAGCTTGGACAAAACGTTCGATATATCACCCTTATCGGCATGAAGATCGTAGCCAACCGAGTGAACTTCGAATCCTGCCCCGCGAACAACATCTAAAAGCTGGTCAACGATATGAAAAGATTGATTCTGTGGGAGAACTGACGGCACGAAGAGCGAAGCTCCTTCGCGTTGCCAATGATAGCCAAGTTTCCTTTCTGCTTTCACTTTCCAAATAGGAATAGCACTCTTCAAAAGGCCTTGCATATCGAACGCTATAGTATAATCCTCGCCAAAATCTAGCTTATAGACCTCTCGCAATTTTGGCTTCCAACGAATGACCCGATCTACCGCCGAACAACGGTCAACGATTCCCGCGAACCTTGGATCAACAAGCCAACTGATTTTGCAGCCTGGAGAGGCATGTTTCAATGCAACGGCAGTCGGAAGCGAATTGACGACGTCGCCCAATGAAGAAAGTCTGCTGATCAAGTAGCTATTTTCCATAAAGGTTGAAAAGTGTTTGTGCGGCTTCGATGACTTGCTCGATTTGAACGGAACAAATGTCCTTTGATGTTTGTAGCACAATTCCTTTTTCAGTATATGGACGGGATGCCGTTGGATTTGTTGGACCAAATACGGAAACAACGGGAATTCCGTAGGCAGCCGCGATATGGCCCATTCCTGTATCCGCCGCCAAGTGCAATTGGCTTCTTGAAACTACCGCCATTGACTCTGAAAGAGTTAGCTTGCCAACCAAATCAGTTGTCCCCTCGACTTCGCAAGGAACGCCGTCCATTCCACCAAGGAACACAACTGAAAAGCCTTGATCCGATAATGCTTTGCCTACTGCCTGCCAACGCTCGATAGGATACTTCGTATCCCATTTTCCAGCTGTAGTTGCTATGCTTACCGTTGGTTTTGAGTTATGAATCCATGGCTTCGTGTTTTCTAGCTCTTCAACCAGTCGCGGCATGATCGGAGAAGAATCAGCATCGAAAGAAGCTAATTCGCTTAGCGCCAAAAGCGACCAGTCAACAAGATGAAAATCACCTTGGGGAATATCGAATATCGGGTTCAATTTCTTCGCATATTTGTCCGTGGCCCGAAGTGCCAATCTTCGCATTGGCTTTGAAATTCGAAGGCAAATAGCGGTCTTGAAGTGACCATGCAAATCAAGGCCAAAGTCGTACTTTTTTCGTCTCGCTTGAGCAAACAACTTCAGCGCGTTGGTCCATTCAGAAGGCGACCATCTGTCTTCCTTCCAAAGGTTACGATTGATGGTATATCGAGTGTTACATAAACCTTCAACGTCAATGACGGGAGCGCAGTCAGAATCCACCCAAAAACCGATGTGGGATTCAGGCTCCGCTCGCCGAATTCGTGAAGCGACATGAGTGCTCATTACGCAATCGCCAATGGAGGAGTAACGGACAATTAACCATTTCATTGATCTGGAATAAGTCCCTTTCGCCTTGCATTCTTCCATCGGTCGTGGAACCAAAGCCATTGTTCTGGGTGCTTCAAGATCATGGCCTCAATAGATTGATTGACTTTCAGCGAGAGGTTTTCTACGGGGTTTTCTGCTCCGACATCTGGCTCAAGACTTGCCTCAAAAACAAGTCTAAACTTATGCGGCCCAGTACGAATGCAGTACGTTGGAATCATGGGGACTCCGGTTCGAATTTTGATGGTTGCGGCGCCGACAGCCGTGCCTGCTACGTGTCGCAGGAATGGCAAATATGAATCATCGCTGTTTTGGTCGGTTAAAATCCCGACTACTTTTGAGTCTTTCAGGGCAGCCAAAATACTCCGGGCCGCACTTCCTCGGGAGTACATCTTCATGCCCGTGGACTCTCGCAAACGGGTTACTTCTCGGTTCATTGCAGGATCGTTTGCGTCGCGTTGGACGGCGACGAGTGGGAAGCCATTGAGAATCAGCCAAGAACCAAGAAATTCCCAGTTTCCAAAGTGAGCTAGTACAAGAATGAACCCCTTTCCAGCTTTTTGAGCAGATTCGCAATGCTCTATGCCCTCAACGGATTCAATTGCGAGTTCAACTTCGGATTCAGTTCGCATCGGCGTACGGAAGAATTCCGTCGCGACCATTCCAAAGTGTTCGAAGCATCGAATCGCAAGCTGTCGCGCATCGGTCTCGGAAATCTCGGGATAAACAAGTTTCAGATTCGAAAGTGCTCGTTTCCGGTGCTTCCCAGCTATTCGAAACGCAAATCGTCCAACCCATTTTCCAATGCGTTCGGCCATGAGAGGGTCTTTTCGAACAAAGGCGATGGTCCCAAGTCGAAATGCAAGGCTGCCTACCTTATTCAGCAACTTTTTTCGCGGTTTTTTGGAGTCGTTCATGCAGCCAGTTGGCAAACTCTTGCCGAGGTTCTAGGGAGACCGATTCGTGAGCAATCCAAATTTTGCATTTAGAAATTCCAGGTAATTCTCGAAGTTTCATCCAGTCCTTCAGCGTTACAATTGTTGGCATTTCTCGATCGAATGAGGCGAGAAGTGTACCAGCGGTCAAGGGGTCATGATCTTTTAGTTCAAATTGCTTTTCAAGCTGAATTCCGACGGTTTCTAGGGCGGCGAAGAATTGATTCGGATTCCCGATTGCAGCCAGGGCACGCGCATTCATGGTCGGCGAAATTGGAAGCTCAATTCCACCGCCATCCTGATCCTTAAAATGACTGAGCTTGCGTCGAATCTCAAAGTGGCCCGGAACAACGATGTCTACCCTATTGTGGTTGTAAGGCTCGCGGTACGGGCCGGCTGGTAAAATCATTCGATTATCCGATTGCTTAGGTTCAACTGCAATCTTAATGTGTGTTTTCAGAGGTAAATGCTGCAATCCGTCGTCCATCAAGAGCACAGCATTAGGAAAGTTCTCGTGGCAAATTTTCGCTGCGAGTACTCGGTTCCTCCCAACAATCAAAGGTACGTCTGGCAAAAGTTCGCGAATCAGAGCAGGTTCATCTCCCCACACTTTTGGTCCCAAAACACCAACTGGTGCAAGGCTAGCCTTCGCGGATTTTGGGGATCCGTATCCGCTGCAACCGATTACGACCTCGAGCCCTCTTTCGATCAAGACTTGGGCAACATAAATTGTAATCGGCGTTTTCCCCGTTCCTCCGACAGTGAAATTGCCTACAACGACGATAGGAATGTGAGGTTCTTTGGCTCGTTTGAGCCCGATTCGATACGCCAAAAGATAGATTTGCCAGCCCAGATAATAGAGCACCGAAAGTGGTTGCAGGTTGCATCGCTTAATCCGGGCAGCCAACGACCTGCCAAACCAAACTTCGCGCGAGTTCATTGGCGGGATTATGGCAGTACATTTCGGCCGATGCCAAACGCCGCTTTGGAACCAGGTTTAACATTCAGTCTTTTAGCACTTTGAATGTGAACTGGCCGAAACTCTCCACAATGCGACACATAAAGAAGGGATTTTCAGTTTTCTTCCGAATTCCAAAGGGAGTCAATGGCCACCCTATTTACTAGAATCATCAATCTCGAAATTCCTGCGGACATTGTTTACGAAGACGAAAACTGCGTGGCTTTTCGAGACATAAATCCGCAGGCACCAATCCATGTGCTTGTAGTTCCGCGAGAGGAAATTGCAGGAGTTGCGTTTGCAGAGCCTGGCGATGCGACAAGCCACTTAATCGTTTCAGCCCGAAATGTTGCCGAATCGCTAGGTCTGAAGGATGGCTATAGGCTCGTGATCAATCAAGGCCTTGATGCTGGACAGACTGTTGACCACATTCATGTTCACTTGCTTGGCGGGCGTAAGTTGGCTTGGCCGCCGGGGTAGCGAGGAATTATTCTTTCCGGATTTTCACGCAAAGGCGCAAAGCTCGCAAAGACGTACCAGCGAGGTCAATTGTCATCGCAAATCATGCGGACTGTAACTTCAATTGCGAAATCAGTGAATTCAAAAGAAAATTTTTGCGAGCTTTGCGCCTTTGCGTGAATATTGATTGCTAATGAGTTTTGCGCTTTTGCGGGAAGCAAGAAATGACCCAAATAGGTCAATCATTTGATGACTCGAATTGGATTTGGTCGGGATGAAAGGATTCGAACCTTCGGCCTCTGCGTCCCGAACGCAGCGCTCTACCAAGCTGAGCTACATCCCGATACTACTGAGTTTATTCCAAGTCAAGGGTTCAACGTTTTCAACCTAAAGGAGCGAGGAATTTGCTCTAGTGGAGCGCGGAATTTTTTCCGCACCCCGGTCCACGGAATTCATTCCGTTCTGCTTATCTTGACAGGATGAATCCTGTCCTACTATTCTAAACAGGTTGAATCCTGTTCTACACGAATTCTGGAGCCTTTGACGAGAATCGAACTCGTGACCTTCCCCTTACCAAGGGGATGCTCTACCTCTGAGCTACAAAGGCCCTCTTTGTGGGCGGGCTTTCGTGAACGGTTTTCATTTGGCGGTTTGCAGTGCCGTACCGACTTACCGCTTACTGTTAACCGCTTACCACAAACTTTATGGTGGGGAGTACAGGATTCGAACCTGTGAAAGCATTCGCTGACAGATTTACAGTCTGTTCCCATTGGCCACTCGGGCAACTCCCCAGACGATTTGAAATGATACCGTAATGATCGGGGAATCGGCAAACCAACTTCATGGCTTCAACTAAGTCAAAATAGAATTACTGATGCCCACTCTCTTCTCTAAAGTCTGGGACCGACACAAAGTCGCCGACCTGCCTGGCGGCGGGACGCTTCTTTACATTGACCGTCACCTGGTCCATGAAGTCACTTCGCCACAAGCTTTTGACGGTCTTCGAGAAGCTGGCAGGAAGGTTCGCCGCCCCGACCTCACGTTTGCAACCGTAGACCACAACGTGCCTACCGACGGCCGAGAAATTGACGAAGCAACGCTTGCAGGAAAACAGCTTTCGGCATTGAGCCGGAATTGTAAAGAATTTGGAGTTCCTTTATTTGGGTTCAAAGAAGCTGGCCAAGGCATCGTTCATGTTATCGGCCCTCAGCTGGGAATTACGCTTCCTGGACTGACAATTGTCTGCGGTGATAGCCATACCAGCACACACGGTGCCTTTGGCGCGCTCGCATTTGGCATTGGGACGACCGAGGTCGAGCACGTTTTGGCGACCCAGACGTTGCGTTCGCCGTCGAAGCCAAAGGCTCTGGGAATCGAAATCAACGGCACACTTGGCAAGGGAGTGACTGCAAAGGATGTGATTCTGGCAGTCATACGCAAGTTGGGCGCGAGCGGAGGAACTGGTTACGTCGTTGAGTATTTTGGCGATACGATTCAGAGGTTTACGATGGAAGGCAGAATGACGATTTGCAATATGTCCATCGAAATGGGAGCTAGAGCCGGATTAATCGCGCCTGATGAAACAACTGCGGCATTTGTGGCAGCAGAAAATCGCCCATTCGCACCGAAGGGCGACGATTTGGCACGACTGATTCAAGATTGGAAGGAACTGAAAACCGATTCACCAGACGATTTTGACCTCAAAATTGACCTCAACGCTTCAAAACTGGTTCCACAGGTTACTTGGGGAACGACACCCGCAATGACCGTTGACATCAATGAACCCATTCCAGAGCCGAAAGATGCGGGCGAAGTTCGAGCATTGAGTTATATGGGACTTCACGCCGGAATGATGATGTCAGATGTGAAAGTCAACACGGTTTTCATTGGTTCGTGCACGAATTCAAGGCTGTCAGACTTGCGGGACGCTGCTTCGATTGTAAAGGGTCAAAAGGTCGCTTCAGGAGTGCGCGCAATGGTGGTTCCAGGTAGCCAAGCGGTTCGCGCGGCTGCAGAAGCCGAGGGCCTAGATCAGGTTTTCAAGGATGCCGGTTTCGAATGGCATTTCAGCGGCTGTTCGATGTGCTTAGGAATGAACGGAGACATTTTGCGTCCAACCGAGAGATCGGCTTCTACTTCCAACCGTCCGTACGAAGGGCGCCAAGGCCCAGGAGCAAGAACTCATTTAGTTTCGCCCATTACTGCTGCTGCAACAGCGTTACGCGGGAAATTCACGGATCCGAGAGAGTTTTTGTAGCTTTTATGGCTTAGTCTTCTTGGGAATCATTAGCAAGCCATCAATGCTCTCAATTCGAAGCGGAACTTCTGATTCTTTGTCCAAGAACACTCTGTACAGGATTGCCGTTTTTCGCAATACGTGGTATTCCAAGCATGGTGTTTTTTGAATCCCAAGGGTTGCTTCTCCTACGTACCGAATCTTGTTTTCCTCAAGCTTTTTAGTCTCGAAATTCAAGGAAAGGTTGGTGGTGGATTGTTTGGCTGTATTGCCGAAGAGCACAAAATCCAGCGGATTGCCTCCGATATGCTTGGCCCTATTGAGAGGTACGACCTCTTTGACGGGTTCATAAGCGCCAGAACTGCCCATGCCTCGACGTGTGATTTCAACTGTATCGCCCTTCCAAAAAACTGTCATTTCTTGTGCTTCCAGGCCGGAACTGTACGTGTATCGGAGTTCAACATTAGCCTCTTCTTCAGTCTGATATTGAATCAACTCTGTGTACATGGGCTTCACCCTGCCGTATGAAGTGGTCACGTGAGTGGTACGTGTGGTTTTGATTGCGGATTGGTCTCGGAGCCTGGTGCGTTCGATTCGTGTTTTTGATTCTCCAACCCATGTAGAGCGGTAATAGAGGTCAAGTGTGTATTCGGTGACGGCTTGTTGTGAAGCCAAAGTCAGAAATATCAGGCTTACGACAGTCATCATGAACGCCTACGATTCTGTGGCAACAGATCGTTCCATTCGAGTTGGCGCTGAGATGCCAAGAAGGTCAAAAACCGTCTTCAAACCGATTTTGGTAGCTTCGCACAGCGACAAGCGGGCTTGAGTGAGTTCCGGCATGTCAGCTTGGATTACACGGCAGCCGTCGTAGAAATAGTGAAAAGACTTGGCAAGTTCTTGAGCGTAGGTTGTCAGGCGGTGGACACCATAGTCTTCGGCGCAACGCATGACCTCGTCGGGCAGGTCGCAGATCTTCTTTATCAAAGCGAGCTCTCGTTCGTGTGTGAGGAGGTTGAGTTGCGCATTACCACCCTCTCCCCCTTGCCCCCTCTCCCTAAAGGGCGAGGGGGAATTTGAGGCTCTTTCCAAAATCGAGCAAATCCTCGCATGCGCATATTGGCAATAGAAAACCGGATTCTCGTCACTTTGTTTCGTTGCCAGGTCAATGTCGAAGTCCATGTGCGTGTCGTGGCTGCGCATGAGATAGAAGAACCTGGCGACGTCTTTGCCGATCCTCATCTGCTCTTCTTCGGGCTCGTTTGGAGCGGCGGTTTTGCCGATTTCTGACATCAAATCCCGTAGGGAATAAATGTTTCCGTCTCGCTTTCGCATCGGGGCGGGCAAGCCGTTCTTCACAAATCTGACGATTTGAAAAATGACGACCTCGAGTCTTTCTCTGGCTTCGGCGAGGGCGGTTTGGCAGGCGTCTCGTTCTGCGGCGCTTCGATACAACTTTTGTTCCAATTCAGAAAATGGTTGGACTCCCTCCCCAACCCCTCCCTCATTCTCGTTCCTCGAATAAGGGAGGGGCTCAGTTGATTCCAATAGCGCCCCAACTACCGCATGCAGCCTGCCGATGTAGCCGTGGTGATCTGGGCCGAGGATGGTGATCAGCTTGTCAGCAGGTTCGGTTGTTCCATCTGGTTTCGGCTTTGAGCCTCGGTTGAACTTGTCCTTGTGGTAGGCAACGTCGGAGGCGATGTAGGTTAGTCGGCCATCTTTTCGACGCAGAACTCGGTCCATGTCGTCACCGAATTTGGTGGAGCGGAGCCAGAGAGTGTTTTTATTGTGGGTTGTGGATTGTGGATTGTCGACATTTTGGATTGTTGATTGTGGATTGTAGATTGGTTCATCCTTGTCACCCAAGTCACCCACTTCACCCAATTCACCCGTCTCATCCCCTTCACCCTGGGCTTCCTCCAAGACATCCTCAATCACCCCGCCCTTTACGAGCTTTAGCTTTCGGCGGATGGGTTCTTCATCAGCAGCGCCTTTTTCAATGAGGTCTTGGACGCATTGGTCTACTGCGCCTGAGTCGTGGAGAGATTGTTCGGAAAACCATGTGTCGAAGGAGACGGCAAAGGCTATCAATTCTACTCGCTGGCGCACTGTCATCAATTCCTGTCCGCAAATCTGAATAATTTCAGGGGTGAGAGTCGAAGCCTGACGTTTTGCTTCGATACTGACTTGCTCCTGTGTCCACTCCGGTCCACCCTTCCATGCAAAAAGTACAGAAGTGATTTGCTTAATTCGCTCCTTCTTTGAACGTGAAAATGAGTCTGGATCAAGGTTAATCGTCCTACTGCCCAGATAATTGTTCAACTGGTGCCTTCCCCAAATTTTGAACTCATCGGCTATCTGATAAACGTAATCTCCCTTGTAACCTCCTTCGGGTACAGGGTTACCAAGAACTAATGCCCTGACACTTTCCGCAAATAGCCTCATCTGCTCCGAATTAACGCCATCATTGATGTAGTACTCACGATGCACTTCATAACCCGCTGCTTCGAGCACATTCCCAAGCGTCGAGCCATACGCCGCCCCTCGCCCCGAGCCGACCGTTATTGGGCCGTTGGGGTTGACGGAGACGAATTCCAAGTTGATTCGTGACTTGGATGAAATGGGTGAAGTGGGTGACGGGGGTGAATTAGGTGAATCTGCACTCACCACTCCACACTCAGCACTCACAAAGCTTGTTCCCAAATTCAAAACTTGCGCCACGTATCTCCCCGCGACTCCAGGCACGAGCCGAATATTGATAAACCCAGGGCCGGCGATTTCGGTTGAGGCGATGAAGTCGTTTTCGGGAAGTGCGGCGACCAGTTCTTCTGCGATTTGCCTTGGCGGTTTTCCTAGCAATTTTGAAGCTGCTAATGCGAAATTGCAAGCGAAATCGCCATGGCTTGGATCGCGCGGTTCGAGAATATCGAGTTGGGGCAAATCGGTGCGTCCCGAGGCCAATGAAGTGGCGGCGGTTTGAAATAGCGAAGCAAGGTCAGCACGAATCACGGAAGGAGGAGTGTACCTGCGGGGTTATTGGGTGATTGGCGTATGGGGTATGGGGTATGGGGTATGGGGTATGGGGTATGGGGTATGGGGTATGGGGTAATTGGTCATAGGGAGATTTTGGATTTTGGATTTTGGATTGTGGACGGCTGCCAACTGCCATCCGCCAACCAAATGACCCCGTGACCCAATAACCCCAATCCTGACTTTGACCAGGTTTTCCCCAACCTCGAACGTTCCTCAACCCTCATTCCGTCAGTTTTATTGAGAATCGGACCTCTGACATCGCACTTTTCCCCCTGGTTGCGCTACAATGAGCGATCAATGTAAGAAGTGCGTGAATCGCGCTTAGGTTCCGTTGACTTGAAGGTGGGTTTTACGAATGGCGCTACCGCGTTTGCCAATGCATGAATATCTACTCAAAAAAGAGTATGTAAAGACTGAACAGCTTGACGAAGCTAAGAAAGTTCAGGATCAAACCAAAGACACAGATCTTGGCCGAGTTTTAGTGAACTTAGGCATGGTCGGTGAACGAGAAGTACTCGAAGCTAAAGCTCAAGAAATGGGCTACGCATTCGTGAACCTCGACTCGATCACTATTGAAAGCTCGGCAATCAACATGGTTCCTGAGCGACTCGCAAAAAACCATATGGTGATTCCGGTTCGCAAGGATGGAACGACCCTATGGCTGGCGATGTCGAATGTCAACAACATTCAGGCCGCCGATGATGTGCGTATGGTTTCCGGTTGCAGGGTAACGCCTGTATTAGCAGTTCCTGGCGCAATCGAAGACGCGATTCGAAAGTATTACGGCGGTTCTTCTGGAGCCACCAACGGCGCGGCGCCGTCAGCTAAAGAGGGCATGTCTGAAACTGCTGCAACCGCCGCCGGATATGGCGACATCAAAGCGGCAATCGCTGGTGCTCAAGTTGCACGCGGACGCGAAATTGATGAAGAAATGGGCGGCGATGACGCCGAAAAGATGGCGGAGCAAGCTCCAATCATCAAATTGGCGAATGCTTTGATTCAGCAAGCCATTTCTGATAGAGCATCTGATATCCACGTTGAACCGCAGTCCAGAGCCCTTCGAATTCGGTACAGAATTGACGGCGTTTTGATGGAAGCGATGACGATTCCAAAGAATCTTCAGGCTCCGCTCATTTCGCGTTTGAAGATCATGGCGGACATGAACATCGCTGAAAGGCGTGTTCCTCAAGATGGTCGTATTGAAGTTCGGCATCAAACGAAGGAATTCGACCTACGTGTAAGTACAGTTCCCACGCCGTTTGGCGAAAAGATCGTTATGCGTATTCTCGATAAGTCCAGCGTTATGATTGGACTTGGCAAGCTCGGATTTACCGACGAGAACATGCTGAAGATCGAGGAGCTAACGAATCAGCCGAACGGTATGTTCCTTTGCACAGGACCTACGGGTTCTGGAAAAACGACCACTCAGTACTCGGTTCTAAACCGGCTCAACACTGTCGGCGTGAACATCTTGACCGTTGAAGACCCAGTTGAGTATCAGCTTAATGGCATCGCGCAAGTTCAAGTGAACCGAAAGGCTGGTCTTAATTTTGGAACTGCGCTTCGCGCCTTCCTTCGACAGGATCCTGACATCATCATGGTTGGTGAAATGCGTGACCTTGAAACTGCGGAAATTGCGATTGAGTCGTCCCTAACAGGTCACTTGGTACTTTCCACGCTTCACACGAACGATGCGCCTTCAGCCACCCTTCGTATGATTGATATGGGCGTAGAGCCATACTTGATCGCTGCTACGGTTATTGGCGTTCTAGCTCAACGACTTGGACGAAGAATTGACTCGGAAAACAAGGAAACGTACGAAGTCGCCGCAATGGATTTGAGGAGATTTGGATTCCAAGTTACTGATCCTGAAGAAATGGTCACTTTATGGCGAGGCGTTCCTGCCGAGCACAATCGAATGACAGGCTTTAGGGGACGAACCGGTTTCCATGAGCTTATGGTCATGAATGCTGAGATTGCCGACATGGTAGTTCGGCGAGCTCCGCTCGCGGACATTAAAGAGGCATCGAAGGCAAACGGCATGAGAGAATTGCGCGAAGACGGACTGGTAAAGGTGCTTGGCGGCATCACGACTCCAGATGAGGTCATGCGCGTTGTCTTCACTGCTGGTTTTTAACCCTGACGCTTTGAGAAGAATTGACGACAATTTGAGGTAACGAAACAAAAACGAATGGATACTGGACCTGAATTTAAGTTTGACGAAGGACTCCCCGGCGCGTATAAGCCAGGCGCACAAGAAGATCGCAAAGCTGGCGAACCGCAGATCGTTGAAGATTTGCACATTGACGACTTATTGCACATCGTCGTTGATCGCAACGCTTCTGACTTGCACTTGAGCGCAGACTGCGAGCCTGTCATTCGAGAAGACGGCCAACTCAAGCGTTTGAACTACATTAAGGTGCCTTACAACATCAGCCAGCGGATGATGTACGACATCCTTTCGGATGAACAGATTCACAAGTTTGAAACAACGATGGAGCTTGACTTTTCGTACTCGCTTCCGCGTCGAGCCCGTTTTCGTGTGAATATGTACCGAGATCGAGGCACGGTCGCCGCAGCGTTTCGATTGATTCCTCAAAAGATTCCGACGTGCCGTGATTTGAACTTGCCGCTCTTGTTGGAGCAGTTAACGGAAAAGCCACGTGGATTGGTGCTTGTCACAGGCCCTACAGGTTCTGGAAAGTCAACTTCGCTTGCTGCAATGATTGACTTTATCAATACTCAGCATGCGCACCACATTATTACAATTGAAGATCCAATTGAATACCTGCACAGCAACAAGCTGTCAGTAATTAACCAACGTGAACTTGGACAAGATACTAAGAGCTTTGGCGCAGCATTGAGGGCAAGCCTTCGCGAAGACCCTGACGTCATTCTGGTTGGTGAAATGCGCGACCTTGAAACGATTCAGCTTGCAATCACAGCTGCTGAAACGGGACACTTGGTGTTTGCTACCCTGCATACAAATACTGCTGCAGAATCTATTGACCGTATGATTGACGTTTTCCCCCCTGGACAACAAGAGCAAATTCGAATTCAGCTTTCAAACAACTTGATTGCGGTTATCGCTCAACAACTTTTAGCTAGAGCCGGGAACCCTGGACGTGTTCCAGCAATCGAAATCATGATTGCGACTCCGGCTATTCGAAACTTGATTCGCGAAAACAAAACGCACCAGATTCCGTCGGTTATTCAGACCAGTGCCAACGTTGGCATGGTTGCGATGGACCAAACGTTGCGCGATTTGTATCTAAAGGGAGTCATAACTCTCGAAGATGCGATGACTCGTGCAGTAAACGTTGAAGAATTGAAGAAAATGATCAACACGCCTCAAGTTGGAGCCCAAGGCGCACCTCCTCCACGAAGATAGGCCGATAGGAGAAAAAAATGCCCGTATATTCCTACACATTTCGAGATGCAAGCGGAGGCACCCAAAAGGGAACAGCCGATGCAGAAAGCGAAGAGATTCTTCGTAAAAGGTTTGAAGAACAAGGTTTCACGATCACCGAAGTTACGATGATCAGGGCCAAGAGTGCCAAACCAAAACGTTACGGAAAGGTCAAATTGGGTCGGCTTGCGATATTTTGTCGTCAGTTTTCGACCATGGTTGACGCTGGCGTTTCGTTGGTGCGATGCCTTGACGTTCTGTCTCAGCAACAAGAAGATCCTAAGCTGAAAAAGATCATCATTGATATTGGAGAGCGAGTTGAAGGTGGTGAAAGCCTGTCTCGTGCCATGCAAAGGCACCCGCGAACCTTTAGCAGTTTGTTTATCGGATTGATTCGTGCTGGTGAAATTGGCGGTGTTCTTGAAGAATCCCTTCAGCGACTTTCGCACTTTTTGGAAAAAGATGTCGAGCTTCGCCGCAAGGTGAAATCTGCGATGACCTACCCAGTTTTGGTTATGGTTTTGGCATCGGCAATTACGCTCTTTCTTGTTTATTGGTTTGTCCCGCAATGGGCGCAGATCATGGTTGACTTGGGACTGAAGCGCGATGACATGCCCGCCTCAACTCAGTTTTTGATAGACGTTTCTCACGGACTCGTCAAATGGTGGTGGCTTTATGTCGTTTCGCTGATTTTTATTGTCGTCGCGCAAAAAGTTTTTGTTTCGACTCGCTTTGGCCGGAGGATTACCGATCGAATAAAGCTAAAGGTTCCAGTGTTTGGCAAGCTGCACCACAAAATTTGTATGTCACGGTTCAGCCGCACATTGGGCACACTTTTGACTTCTGGTGTTCCGATTCTGCAGGCTATGGAAACAGTTTCAGGAACGGTTGGTAATTCAATCATGTCTGACGCGGTCATGGAAGCTCGCGCCAGAATTCGAGAAGGAGACCGAATCGGTGATCCTTTGGAAGCTTCTCGACTTTTCCCACCAATGGTTGTTCACATGATTGGGGTCGGCGAAGAATCCGGTTCGCTTGACTTTATGCTGCAAAAAATCGCTGACTTTTATGAAGCAGAAGTCGAAGCGACTTTGGCTTCGCTAACAGCCGCGCTTGAACCTATCATGATCGTTTCGCTCGGGTTTATCGTTGGCTTTATCGTCATCTCGATGTTTATGCCGTTTGCAAAGGTTATTTCGAGTTTGACTTCGCCAGAATCCGGCGAATAGCGACGTTAAGGTTGGCACTTGCCTGATTTTCCTTTGATCGGAAATTCAGGCAAGCTACTCAGAATCAAGGAAGAACTGAATGGCGAAACCTATTACTGTAAGGAGAATCGGCGAAAGCGATGTTTCCTGATTGGACTTGGGTTGTCGGATTTTTCATTGGAACTGCCATTGGTAGCTTTTTGACCGTTGTTATCTATCGCACTCCACGTTGTCTTTCGATTTACGATCCTCCTAGGAGCTACTGCCCGAAATGCCGAGCATCTCTTGGCCCTGCCGATCTTATGCCGCTGTTTTCATGGCTTTTGAGTCGAGGGAAATGCAGGCACTGTTCTGCGCCAGTAAGTTCCAGATATTTTTGGGTCGAGATGGTTACAGGCGCAATTTGGGCTGGAGTTTGGTACCAGTATATGGTGGTTGGCGATGATTGGGTTCGAGCCATTGCCTACGCCCTTGCAGCTTCGGCGTTGATCGTTTGCATATTCACCGATCTTGAGTATTTCATTATCCCGGATCAGGTCAACGCCTTTCTGGTTTTTGTCGGAATCGGGCTGAATTCCTATTGGTATTTCTCAGCATTGCCACAAGCGTTTACTTGGGGGATGCCTACCGCTCTCGCCGGATATCTTGTCGGCATGGGCGTTTTGTGGGGAATCACGTTTTTGGGAAGGATCGCTTTCGGCAAAGATGCGATGGGTCATGGCGACATCAAATTGGCTCGTGGAATCGGTGCGGTAATTGGTCCAATTCCGGCGTTAATTAGCTTCGCAATTGCGATCGTTCTAGGAGCCGTTTTGGGTGTCATACAAAAATACGCTTTTCAACAACCAACAAGCGTGGGCGGCACAGGAGAAATTAGTGCGGAGGATGAGGAAGAGGATTACGAGCCAGAATCCATAGGCTCGATCTTGAAGTCGGGGGTCGGCTACCTGCTCTCTTTTGACATCATAGGGCTGTTTGTACCAAAGTTTTATGAAAAGTGGTTTGGAGAGCCTCCGTTCGTGTCTGTGGAAGACGAGGAATTTCCGATTGGATCAACGATGATTCCATTTGGTCCTTACCTCGCTTTAGGGGCTATCGCAGCCGTCGTTTTTCAGTCACAATTACTAGGCGTCGTTGACGCATATTTAAGATCATTTGCACCGAGCTAGAATATAGGGAACAATCAAAGACGAATCAATGTCGTAATACCGGGGAAAATATGTCGGAACACACAATTATGAAACTGCGAAGAGGGTTCACCCTTATCGAATTGCTAGTGGTAATCGCAATTATCGCCATTTTGGCGGGGATTATCATTCCAGCCGTAGTCCGCACGAAGGATTCTGCTTACCGAAATCAGGATATGTCGAACATGAACTTGATTCGTTCGGCGCTTCAGCAATATCGGGTGGATCAAGGCGGCTTTCCTCCCGCGCTCCTTGGCTACGTGACACTGTATACGAGTGGCCCGAGTACTGGGCAAGTGATCCCTGCAAATGCTTTGCAGGGCTTCTTGTATAGCAAGAGAATCCAAAGTATCGCAACATTGCAACCAGCATTTGAGCGATCTTCGTTGGTTGCCACAACAAATACATATTGGCCGGGAGTGTCGGCACCTGGATTTACGGCTTGCACAACAGAAGGCGCGTTGCAAGCTTATGATTCTGACGAAACAGGAATGGTTGCAAATTCAGCAATTACTGGCAACAATACTCCAACGGCAGTCGTTGCAGATGCTTTGAATTTTTATAAAATCAGCGGCTATGATGTTGCCGATGCTCGCGGACCAAGCGGAGTAAAGAGATCTGAGCTTCGATACACTTTATTCTGGACGACATGGGGATTGGGCGTAAATGGTTGCCCGCTTGGGAGCGGCAACGATGACCCTCGCCAGTTGGGCTATGACGACCCGCCCGAGACGACTGTGATCACATGGAACAGCTATTTCCGAGAAGGATCGGCTGTTCCGCCTGAGCGCACAAAGCGAGATTCCGTTCTATTCCTTGGTGGATCGGCTCGAATGATGGATACACGCAATGTGTACGATACCGCATGGGGAATTCGACCCTGACGACTAGAATGGCGAGACCAATTTTTAACATGGTGAACCCGATGAAACGCAACGCCGGAACTTCTTTAGTTGAACTGCTTGTAGTGATTGTGATCTTTTTGATCGGAATCCTTGGAGTGATTCAAGTGTTTCCTGGTGGGCTGCAGGCTCTTTCAATGACTCGGAACAATTCGATCGCAAATGAATTGGCGCGTACTGAAATTGAGCGCGTGAAAGGGCGTTCGGATCGTTTGGCAGAAATGATTTTGCCAGTCACGTATGTTTGGAGCGTTACTGGAATCAGTATCTTGGCGGATACCAGTCGGGATAATCGGAACCTAGGTCCTGCTGGCGTTGGTATTGATACCGACGGAATGGTATTAGATGGTGCCAACAACGTTCTTGGAAAAGTGCAATTGCTGTCGGGAGCTAACATCGTGCGAAGAGTCGTCGGCGAAGGTGGCCGAGTGCCTGCGCCGCGCAATGTGAACGGCGTGATGGGCGGGCTTATGGTGCTCCAGTTTGCGCCAATCTTGTTCAATCCAGCTTATTCAGCACTGCTTAGCGTTTATGGCAATGACATGGTTCGCCGGTTTGATCAGCCTGGACCCGGTTCGATTAACCGAAATTACGAGTTTTATGTTTCGGAAGAAGATGACGCTGGTAGCGCAAACGACACAATTTATTTGCCAATCATTCAGCTGCCAGTTGACCCTGCCGCATCGCCTTATCGTGTGAGTTTCAGCTATTACGTTAACGATGGCTCCGCAAATCGGCTTGATGAGGTAATTGATCTCAATCCCCAGGAGATACGCAATAATTTAGTGATAAGTTTGGCGCACCCAGGCTATTGGACCCTGAACGTACAACAAGTTCTAACTGCTGCTAATGTCCTTACCGGCCTTACTTACATTTCAATTGACGACGAATCCACGAAAGTTCAAAAGAACTTTGAAAGGGTCGTTGCATTTGCACCGAACAATCCCTATCAATATCAGCTTTTGGATCCAAACCTTGGAGTTATGCTGTTCGACCCTTCCGGCTACAGCGCTACGGAACGAACTCGAGGAGGAACGAGAATTCCACTTAGGGCAAGAGTCAACTACGAAGTGCTGGACTGGCGAATCATTCGCCAGGAGTTTAGAACTCCAGTAAGTGCCCCTTACAACGTAAAGCTTTCACTTTCCTCGCTCATGGTGACTGGCCAAGGCGGTCCGGACAGAAAACCGTATCAGGGAATGGAATTTCCGGTTTCCGACGGTGCGGGCGGCCAGCAAAGACTTGATTTGGTTGTAATGGATGTTGATTCAGGAGCGGTTTTGCTTCATGACCCTACAAATCCGCGTGATCCTAGTATTCCTGTCACGACATCGAACGATTATATGGCGGTTGACCCAACAAGGTCATCTTACGCAGTTGATAAGTCTACGGGCATGATTCGACTTCTTGATTTCGACAGAAATTCAGCAAACGGTTTGCAAGTTCAGGTCATATATCCTGGAACGGGTGTGACTCAAGTTGCAATCGCTGGCGGCCGAAGGTTCATGGCATTTTATCAGGCTCGAAACGAATGGGCCGTTCAGGTCATGAAGGCACCAAGCGTTTTTCAAATCGTGTGGGATCGTCCAGGCGTTGCACAGTGCTACGTTGGCGGTTCGTCGCTGTTTGGAGGCACAGGTACTCGAATTTACTTCCCTGGGATGGATGCAGGAAAGAAGGTGACGATAGGCGAGATTTGGTATTTTGATTCGGGCGGAAATCGCCTGGTAATGCGAGATCAGGACTTCTTGATTACAGGCACAGGAACTGATTTGCCCGGCCTGCCATACGTTGACATTAGAACGGTTGACGTGAACGCAACCGCTTTCGATTTTGGAAATGGATATGCCGTCAGAACGGTAAAGGGCGCATCTATTTCGGCTCGGGTTCTTTGGAATCCGGCTTCCCTCAATTGGTCTACCGATACTGTCGAAAATATTAGAATCTTCGAAAGATGGGCTCAGCAATGGAGACGAACCACAGTCGAGAACTACCTTGAGCGGGGTGAAAATTAATATGAAACAAAGAGCTTTCACTCTTATTGAGTTGCTGACGGTGCTGGCAATCACTGCCGTATTGATGACACTCATCATCATTCCAGTCATACAGACTTTTAACTTGCTTCGTACCGGGCAAGGCTTTGCCGATGCTCAAGAAAAGGGCAGGACGCTAATCGAACGCATTAGCCGCGAGATGAGCAATTCTGCGGCAGTTCGCGACAACGGCGGTGTTAAAGGCATGATCAATGTGATCGTGCAGGGAGAAAACGGAAATCCTGAAACGGTTGGCTTGCAATTCGCAAAAATTGACATGATCAAGCCGGCGGAAGGCGATCCGTCTTTGAGAGAAGTTGGAACTGGAGCCTATCTAAACCCAAATACTGGCCATTTCGACCCTACTTTGCGGTCTCCTAAAGGACAAGTTGTTCTCCCTGTGACGCCTGGAACGACAATTGTCAGGTATTTCATTGGGCTCAGAGATCCATTTGCTGCATATAACAACCCTTATGATGGATTGCTGATGAGGCGTGTAGGCGGTCGTGACAACCTGTATGTGCTGTACCGAGTTGAAGTCGAGCCTTACAATACAGATGGCACAGTCAACACGAATTTCTTCTTTGATTTGAACCGAGACGGCAATCCTGATACGTTTGGCCCATGGTTCGACGATCCCGATTTCTTTTCGCCGACAGTGCCTTTGCCGGCTTATACGATCCCTCCTCCCGTTGGAGTTGATCCGGATAAAGCAACGACAGTCAACAACTGGCTTCGCAGAGCTACGATTGTAACGGAAGTCAGCCGCTACGACATGATTCAGCCGTTGTTCGACAAGCGAACTAGGCTCGTGGTTTATGATTTCAACAAGCCCCGCCTAACAGCGCTAATTCAATTTCGCCCAACAAGTGTCGGAAGCGAACCAACAACGGGCCAAACGGCTGTTCGACAATCGGAAGAGGGCGACAACATGTCGAGCTTTGCGCCAGACGTCTTTCGAACCAAATTTGGCAGCTGGAGCTCACTCCTTGTTCGGGTTTGGCCGACAGGATGGAGTCCAAGCGCGCAGTCAACCTATATGGTAGGCCGCGTGAACCCAGTCAACAATCACTTTTCGATTTTTGGATTTGACCCCAATATTGCCGGGACCAATGAAGCGACCGATGGCGTCCCACTGTTCGACGTTGATTTATACAATGAATCAGTTCGAACTAACGCCACCTATCCGTTTACAACTGCGATTGCACCTTATGCCGCGAACTTAACAGGTGGGATTCGTGATCTTTTTGTTCCCATGACAGTTGACAATTCGGGCGGAAAAATGATCACTAGTTTTGCGATCAGCGAGGTCGGAGTAAACGCAGGAAGGCCAGACATTAACCCAACTCGAGGAACTGGCCCTGCGCTTGGCGTAAATGCTGGAGCGGTAGGCGGAAACTGGGACGACCCCGTGTATTCGCCGAGCAACGCGGCATACGAAATCAACACGTCGTTCAACAAAATTTGGCGAGAGCAGCTAATTGCAGGCGGACCGATTAACTTTAGCCTGCTTCCAAACATCCACCGATTTATTGACCTTCGCGTTCATCGAATGAGCGATGGTTCGGACTCTCCGCTCAATCCTGACCCCTCCGTCGGATTTTCGAGGTCTCACCTCGTTCCAGGAAGTGAAGAAATCTTTGGCCCCGACCAGAATCCTGGACCAAATTTTGGAATCCAAGTTCGCTATTCAAGAGTGACCAGGAACCCTGGGCCAAATCAATATCGAATCAACTATACAGATTTGGCGGAACCGAGAGACCCCGGAACAGGTGCGATTGATTACAGTCTGATAGGATTGCCTAACCCGCCTGCACTCTATAACAGTGCGAACTTTGTATCGGCAATCATTCAACCTCGATATAAAGCAGGTTATGTCCAATTTCAGTCTGATCCTAATGTTCCGCTTTCGCAAGGGAACATTGTGGTCAGGTACCGCTTCCAACTGAATAGGGTGGGAGATGTGTTTTCAGCGGATTACGATTCTCGCCAACTAATGAGTGTTTTGTTGACCATTAGGAACTATCCACAAACAAATGTTCCAAATCCGCAACAAATTACGTTAGAAGGGAGCGCAACGATTCGCAATGTACTTCGCTAGGAATACCATGTTGAGAAATCGAACTTTACGCGGCCAAACGTTAATCATCGCTCTTGTGATCATGGGCATCTTGATGGTGCTCGGTTTAGTGTTCGTCGGCATAGTCAGCCGAAACATTCGCCAGGCTGGAGATGCTGGGCTCAGGGCTGTTGCAAATGACCTCAGCGAAGCTGGAATTCGGTACGCGCAAGCGCAATTTGTGAATTCTAGGCTCGGTGCTGACTGGCGCGGCGAGCCAATAGAGCTTGCACCAATCGGAACCGATACAACGAACGATCCCGACATGTATTTTCTTCGTCCCGGCACAGGGTTTGGACTTCGATTTGATGCAGATCCGGTTCGAGACATCGGCGGGCCAGACGGATTAGGTCCGTATACTCGTGTGCCATTTGACAATGGACGATCTGTTGTCCGTGTGCGATGGGCGCCCAGCGATCCAAACATATTTGAAGCGAATAAAGTGGGCCAGCTTCGTGCACCTGGGGCAGCAAGGCATTACCTTATCATCGAAGCGATTGGTCGGCCTGGGAGAATCAATCCAAACGACCCAACGACCTTAGGTTCGATAACCCCGATTCAATTTCGAAACTACGGTACGACCGTAGCCTTTCGAACGGCCCTTGGGGACATGGCTGAAGCTGACAAGAAGATTGTCAAGACACGCAAGTTGATTGGCTTTGCTACAGTTGGACTCATTGACCAAGCACGATTCATTACAAATCGAGACAAAGTTTCTCGTGCCGCGGATGTTGGAATACCTGATCCGCTCGGTGTAACTTTTGGAGGATTGCCAGTACTAGTTGCCCAACAGTTCGGACGAATGTCGTTAGTTCCGAACAATCCTGGCATTCCAGTTTTGCGTCCAAATGGCGGCGGAATTCGGTCCAATGCCCCAGTTGTATTTCACGGAAATGTAACCGCATTTGTTAACACCACATTGGGCGACAACATTCAGATTGCCGACAACGTACGGATGGACAACGGCGGGATCAATAACATACTCGATCTTGAATATCTGGACCCGTTAACAAATACAAACTTGCAGGCACTTATTCAACCTGATAGTCGGTCAAACCCATTCGATACGATTAGTGGTCACATTCGAGACGGTGTTGAAGGTGCTGATCCGCAAGGCTGGGTAAGAAATGTTGGAACGATCGAGGGGCCGAGTATCACGGCCACAGACCCGCAAACCGGTGAGAATCGTTATCATTTGCTGACTCGGACGAGCGGTTCAATAGGACCGCGAGGAAATATCGGACGATTTGCGCACGGCCAAGGCCCTTATATTGATAACACGCAAGACAGGCAGAACGGTGCCGACGAAGATCAGAGAGAAGGTTTAGGTTCTGAAGGATCATTGGTTCACGACTGGTTCAATCCTAACAACGGCCAGCGAAATTCAGGTTGGAAAGGTTCGTTCTACATTCCTCGCGGTGCTTTTCTTCAGTTGTTAAGCGACGGATTTTCCATTACAAGAGACGGTGCCGCAACCGGAAATCAGAGAACTTGGCGACGTCCCGATGGCTCCGATACCGGGAGTTCGTATATCCGGTACAGACTCGGTGTGGGTACCGATGGCCAAGTTCATATTGTTAACTCATATACTCCTGGCGTCAACATAAACTTAGCTTTAGTTGCAGCTGACTTCCAACTAGGGATGCCGTTCAATGGCGTTTTGATGTTCGAAGGCAATGTTCGTGTTCGCGGTGTGATCCCAACGGATCGCCAGCTGACAGTCGTTTCGATGAGCACAATTTACATTGAAGGAAGCATCACGAAGGGTGTCGTCCTCGGTGGTGCCCGAATCAACCGTCCCAGTGCTTCGATGTTGATGCTCATGGCGAAGGACTATGTGGCGGTCAATTCAACGATGTTCTTTGGCCCTACCAACGGTCAAAGCCTCGACCCCACTGGCGATGCTGTTCGCATGGCAGTTGGTGGAAACACCTTGGAATTGCAAGCCGAGATGCTTCTCAATCCGGATACCACTGGTGCAGGGAACAATCCTTCGCTGTGGATGCCATTCAGTGACAACTATCAAGAATTTACATTAGTTGGAAGCGGTCCTGCAATGTCGAGCGACATGCTGATTACGCACTCAATGGACAATGGGGCCGGCCAATACGCGATGATCGGGCTTGATGTCAATTACGGAATCGGGACTTTAGCGAACCCAAGCACTTACCTATTCCCGTTACTTGCTACTTTCCCAAATCCTCAGTCGAATTCAGTATTCAATATCCCTCCATATCTGGCGGGATACACAACTCCTGGTTTCACGATCCCGAATTTTGTTCCTATCTATGGTTTAGGCCGAGAAAGCTGGCAGCGATATTCGAAGTTTGAAACGATGAGCTACCCGCTGGCTTCGAGTACTTCAACTTTCACATTCCCATTGTTAGAAAATACAACTGGAGAAGGGCTGTTCCGAACGATTATCGAGGATAGCAACACGTTTACCCTTCGTCATGAGCCGATTGGCACTGAACCAGCTAACGACTACGTGCTACGACGAATGGCGATCACGCCGCACGACGTGCGAATAGAAGCTTCTGTCTTTGCAGAACAGGGTTCTTTTGTAGTCATTCCCGGGCATTGGTTCAACAACAATCCGAACGATCGTCACGATGTTTTTTATGCCAATGTAGTGCGATATCAGAATGCGCCGTTCAACCTGAGCCAGGCGGAAGCCGTTCGGCTTGCTCAGTTAGACCGAATTCGCGATTATGGTTCAGCACCCAAAACTCCGTTTTACAGCGAGCCGCTAGATGTTCGAGTTCAAATTATGGGTTCGGTTTCAGAAAACATGCCGCTTCCAGCCAGTTATCAAGCCGAATGGCTGAAGAAATGGGGTTGGATTCCACGAACCATTGGCGGCTGGCATACGTTCTCCGGCAACTCAGCTACGCCTGTGTTGATTCCGGGAGATCATGTGCCTGCAGGAACGGACATTTCGCTCGGCAATCCAGCCGCTAGCTTGTATGTTCCGAACTTGATTACGATTTACGACCCGAATTTGGCTACGGGAAGGGTTGATGGATACATTGATTCCGCTGCAAACCCGTACGTTCGCTACGATGCTTTTGGAAGGCCGCTCGCGCCGATGCCGCGGCTTCCTGTCAGTCCGACTTTGGCTTACTTTGGAGAGGTTCTTAAGTGATGTTGCGCAAATTGTTATTCTCAGGGCTCCTCGCAACGCTGGCAATGCCAGCGGTCGCTTCAACTTTGAACTATGCGTTTCGAGCCGTGCCGATTCGGGCGGCCGTCGTTTTAGTTGCAAGTCAGCAATCTGGAGTGCCGTTAAATTTTGCCAACGATGCGCCTCATGTTTTTTATAATTTGGATTCGAACCGGAATATCAAGCCTGGAGGATGGACTTTCTATAATCCGGGTGCACCTTCAAGGGTTACCTTAGAGATTCAAACTCGATGGTTCGCGCTGACTGGAGTTACGCTCCCACTTGACGAAGTTATTACAAAGCAAAGCGCACCCTATTGGGAATTGAATTTGGCACAGGCGGGCGAAGCCCAAATGGCCAATTACGATTTGCTATTGGTTCCGGCATACCGATTTCTTTCTCTGAATTCTTCGGAGCGCGAAAAGCTGCGCAGATTCGTAGAAGCGGGTGGAACCCTTTGGGTTGACGTTGCTTCGGGCAGCGGGCTCATCGTTGATGTTTTGAACGGATTTCCGCTTCCGTTCAACGTAAGCAACACTAACATCGGGCTTGCAAACAGCTACGAATTTCTTCATCCGATTTTTAACCGTCCGAATACGATCACGACCGGCGATATCTATAACATGGAGTCGGAGCATCTTCTTGGATTCAGAAACGTTGATTTAGCTGCGTTAGGGTTTGGCGACTTGACTCAACATCATTCAGCCACTGAATACGATTCCAACCTATTTAGAGCTGTGGCTGAGGATGAACTCGGTTCTAAAATTGGCGTTGCACAGATTGGCGAAGGCTACATGATTGTGACATCACGAGGCTTGAGTCGAAGCATAAATCAAGTCGTTGATCCAGTTACTGGCAACTTTGTTGCGAATCAAGGCCCTTACGGATTGAAACCGAATTTTTCAAGAAGCGCAGACGCTGCTGCAAAGCTGGTCATGAACATGGTCTATCTTTCGGCGAGCTACAGCCAGATTGGAAAGGGCTCACGAAAGACCAATTCGAGCATTCTTGATTTGGGCGCGCCCATGCTAAAAAGCTGGGATGCCAGGTTCGCGACTACTCCAGGTTCGTTTAATTACATTCCGCCAGCGATTTACAAAGGTCGAACTTATGCCGTGAGCAATGGCGTGTTGTTCTGCCTAGACGCGAAACCAAGCACTGACTTAGATCAAGACGGCAATCCAGATGATGGAGTCCTTGATTTTGCTTTTGGCGCAAATGTTGACCTGATTTGGCAACAGAATATCCTTGGGCCAACTTCGCCGCCGACGTGCGCCGAGGTTCCTGGAAGTGGTTCACCAGATCAAGTTTCTATCGTTGATTCCGGCGGCCGAATGGTTGTGTTTGATGCTATGACAGGGGCCAACCTTGCGACGATAAACCCTCCGGCCGCAGCCGAGGTTGAACCAGGCCTTCCAGGACGTGGGCCGTACGCTCCAACTTATCACGACGGCTTATATTTGATTTCAGACCAAGTAAATACTGGGTTATCCAGCGTTGGCCGAGTTTGGATTGTGGATGGCGCCACATTGGCTCCATTGACTTCTGCAGGGCCATGGCTATGCGGCGGTGCATCTTCACCGATAATGGGCAAGCCGACATCAAGTCCGACAGTTGGTTATATTCCTGTAAATGACGGATCCGGAGCGTTAGATCGGGTCGTATACGTTCCTACACGTCCAGCAGCTTTTGGAGGTCCAAACGCAAATGCCGCAATTCACAGTATGTGGCTTGGCGTCAAGGGCGAAAAGCCTTTTTCGTGGGCTGTAAATGCTGGAGCACTGTTTTTGGTTACAAGAGCAAGTTTAAACGGTCTGTCTGTCCTTATGCCTGCAGGCCCAAGCCCGGTCGGAATCAAATTGACCGTTATTGACAATTTTGGTAACCCGGTGACACCCGCCGTATTGGACAGCTTGTTCACAACTGGTGTAAGCCAGCCTGGACCGGGATTACTGAGATTCCCATTGGAGCCCTTACAGACGATTCCCTTAAACTATTCAATCCGAGTTGACTATTCAGTGGACTGGGGAGCGGGCACTCCGGGGCTTGGTTCTCAAATTCTTCGCGGTCAATTGTTTATGCCTGACGACACACGTCGTCGAAGGCGAATTTTAGGGAACGTAGCCATAGCTCCAGATGGCATGATCCACGTTGTTCATTCTGATCCGGATATTTCAACGCCAAGCCAAAACACTGGCGGATGTTATTACGCTTTCCAAGAAGAAAAGCGCGGCGAATTCAAGATGCGAAGCCGTTTTGAACTCTATCGAGAACATTCCTTCACTCTCAATCAAGTGGGTTCAACAACTTACTCTGAGACTTTCCGAGACACCGACCCGCTAACTCAAATTGTTCCATTTCTTGGCGGACGATTCCAGTACTTGCGATTTATCGGCCCGCCAACCATTCATAACGGAGTCGTTTATGTGCCGGCTGGCGGTCAGAAAGGGTTCATTCCGAACACGATTTTATGTGCATTCCGCGCTACGCCTCCGATACCGGAAGTTGTAGTCGGAGACATCACCGGCAACTTTACAATTTTGCAGCCAGACTTGGCTCGAAGCGACATTAAAAATGCTCCAAGCATCTATTCGCAGTTCTCAAATTCAAACTTCACATACGAGCGAACAACTGGTGGATCGAGCGGGGTAATTCGCTTTGATAACTTGATGAATGTGCCTCGCGGATTTATTGGAAACTCTTTGAGCCTTAGCCAACCGCTGATTCTTCGAAGAAACGGGCAGCCTGATCTGCTTGTCGAACCATCTGTAAACGGGGATCGTTGGAGCCCGCTGCTGTGGTATTCCGTGTTCCATGGCTGGGACGGCGACGATGGTGCAGGCCCAGTTCTGTGCACAGGCGACACTCTATTCCTTTCTGGAAAATCGGCATTGCCTTACTTCATTTCGGTTGTGGGGCCGCCTACGTTCCCGCCGCCTACAAATGGGCTTTTGACTGCCATGTCGGCTGAGATTGCGCCGAACGATTCGTTCCTATTGCCTGATCCTCAGCGAACATGGCAGAAACAAGTTTCACATTTGAAGATTACGGGTAGCTTCCCTGGGCCGAATCCCGATATCAGCGGCAACCCGGCTATTCGTTGGCCGCAATATGCTGGGATGAAGAATTTTGACGACTTCCGGGTTCGATTGCTTCAAACAGTGCTTGGGCCTTCAACGGCTTCGTTTGGCGTGGTCGGTGGCGACAATGTACTTGCAAGTTGGAGCGAACTTGGAGTTTGGGCGTTTAGCAAAGCGGACTATCTGATTTGCGATGAAGGCCGATTGGCACGATTCGATGGCAGCGGCAATCCAATATGGACTGCTGATGCGGCGATAAAATCAAGCCAAGAGACCAATATCGGAACAAGCGGAGAAACCAAACCTCTCGTTCGTCCTACGAGAGCCTACGTTCTCAACGACCGGGAAATGATCGTTTGCGATACTGGTGCGAATCGAATCATTCGACTCGACATCGGAGGAAGGGAACTTCGTTCGATCTCAGGCTTCAATCTTGACCTTACCTATAGGCCGGATGGCTATATTGATGGCGAACCAGCCCAACTGCGCGAGCCTCGCGATGTGATGACCTTCACAACGTACGAGAACAACCCCATTCAGCTCAACAATCCGCAGCCGCGGGAATACTGGATTCACTACATCATTGCGGATTCGGGCAACAAGCGACTATTGGAAGTCATTGACCGTTATCGGGTCAATACCATCACTGGCCGAATTGAAGGTTTGATCACGCAAACGGATGGTTCACCGGCTTCGAGCATTTTGTGGTGGCACAGCCCTTCGACACTTTCTGGCAAGCGATTTGATTACAACGGCTTGGCAAGAACTTTTGTAGAGAGTCAGACTTTGCCAGGAACTGGCTCATGGGTTTACGCTGCCGGAATCGGTTCTGCGATGCCAACAAGAGTAGACCTTGGGTTAGACGCTCCAACTAACGCACTTCCTCGAGAAGCTAGTGAAGGAAACGGCGGAATTGTAGTTTTCGATGCAAATTCGACGCAAGTAGTAAACGAGGTTACAGTCCAAGGATTTGGAGCCAACGTTTACTACGATCCGGCACTGCTTGCATTCAATTCTGCGGCAACCTATACCCGAATTAAGAAGCTTGGCAATTTGTCATCTGTTTCTATGCGGAATGTTATAGATGTCACATTTGGCAATCGGGTGGCGATCATGTTCACGGACTCAGAAGGCGTTTGGGAAATTATTCAACCTGCGGCCAATGGTCCTTGGATAGTCAGGTGGATGTTGCCTCGTGAGGCGTATCGTGTCCTGCGACGTACTGGCACATTCATATCGAACACAAATGCCTTGGATATGCGGGCAACGTATGCAAAACGGCTTGATTCTGGCGAGGTATTGGTCGTCAGTGGATACGTTGGCCGAACGCTCGCGGGATTAGATTTCAAAGGTGAAGTGGTAACCGTTGATGGTGATTTCGACATCACCAACAACAATAATTTGCCAGGGTTTAGTTTTACAAAGAACAATTTTGGATTTTCTTCGGTCAGCGTAAAAGCTGAGCTACCTCCGATTCAAGGAGCGAGGGGATTGGTTGTACCAGTCTTTGCAGACAGAAGATGACAATGATTTGGGATGTTTATGGTGCGAAAGATGCGAGCTAATTGGAAATCAATCGTAGTTGGGCTTTTAGTGGCGGCAAGTGCTGCTGCGGGTTCTCAAGATTTTTCGGGTTTGAAGGGCGGTTCCGACCGACTAGGCCGGAATGCCGCGCCCGCTACAAGCGGGCCTGGCGAATCGAATCTACGTTGGTGGAGACCCAACTTATTGGATGGAGCGCTTACATCGGCTGTAGTTGACAATTTAGATCCGTTGCAGAACAGTTCGACATTTCCTGCTTTATTGCCTTGGCAAACTGTAACAGATATCGGAGAGTGGGCGGAAAGCCCATTCGTACCTGACGACAATGCAGACCCTGCTGTGTTTCCAGCTTATCGGTACCACTTCAGTACGGCTGCATCGCTTAACTTGGCGCAGCCTCATGTGCCGTTTAATGCAGCGCAGCACGCCACTTGGACATTTGCTTTTGACACCAACAACATTGGCAATGTGCCACGAAATTACGCACTTTACGTTTGGCTCCCAATTGGACCGACTCGGCCCGGGCTTGGCGCGTCACGATATACGATTCGGTATTTCGTATACGAAGTTTTCTACGGCAACGGCCTGAGTGAATTGCAAGTTGTAGACACATACAATTCCGGATTCGGTTGGGTTCGATTAGGCCAAGGCGGCACGGTAACGAACCGCATGTACAACTACGACGGCGCTACGCCGATTCGAATTGTTTTGCACAACACAGTTGTTCGTGACGTTTTTGGGAATTTAACAGAAACACTAGATACTGGCAATGTCACACTTAACCCTCTGGTTTATGCTGATGCGGCGTTGGCGATACCTGAAACTGGCGGTTACAGGGCGTCACCTGTTGTAACAGACCTCACTCCATTGGGCGCTCCAACTATTCGAACCGTTGCGGCTCTAAATGAACTTTCCATTGCTATTAATGGGACGACAACAGAGACCATTACAAAGGGCGTGGTCTCGTCATACACCCACGACGGAACACCTGGATTTGATGCCCCCAATAACAAATGGTGGCGGTACAGCCCTCTTGAGGAAGATGCATCCTTAACGGTTTACCAAGATGATGCTGGTGCTGGATTCACGCCTGGACCATCGTGGACTGCACAGATTGCTCCTCCCGGATTTCGCGGAGTCGGATTCCATGATTCCGATGTGACAGACGTTCCCATTCTTGCACAAGATTGCCTCTGGCAACCAACCTTAGCTGATGGTTCATACGAAGTTTGGGCTTGGGTGCCAGGTTCGACAGTTGGGCTAACTCTAAGTCGCGATGTCACCTATACGATCAACGAGGGCGTTACCACAAGCACAATAGTTGTCAATCAAGATTCGTCTAGCGGATGGGTGCGTCTGGGGACGCGACGATTTAATCACGATACGTTGAACTTGCTTGAAGTTCGCGTCACCAACTTGGGCCCAGTTTCTGAACTTGGCCGAAAAGTCTATGCGGACCAACTCAGGTTCCTTGGTGCAACAAATACCGCCATCAATTCAACACCAATTCAAGTCATTGCGAGGGTCAATGTTCCCACCCTTGGTGGACTCATTGATCGTCCTGTCGTGGTTGTTGCAGGCGAAAACGGAAAGCTGTACTGCCTTGATGCCGTTGGAAACGCAGATGGCACGACAAACGTGTATTGGACTTATCCAAGTACTCCTGATCCTGACAACACAGGCTGGACCGACCCTAATCAAGTTGCCGGCGAAGATGGCCCGAACGGCATTGCACAAATGCCAACAGGCTTTGACCTTAGTTCTGCATTGATTGAAAGAATCGGCGCAGAAGACTACTTGTACATCGCTGCGACTAATGGAAGGGTTTACTGTATCGAAATGTCTGGCCGTGGCGACATGAACCTGACTACCCGAAATCCAGGTACGACAAGGCGCCGCTGGTCATTCCCGGACGATTACCCGGCGATTGCCCGCCCAGGAACACTCGGAGCCGCATTTGGATCGGTGGCGTTTAGCGTGACCGCGGCTGGCCCAACGCTTTTTGTCCCAACGACTCAGGGACGAATTTATGCGCTCGATGCTTCTGGCAACCCTGGAAACAAAACGACTACGGTTAGATGGGCGTTTCCGCTTACAAACGCTCCTACACTCGGTCCATGCGAAATGACCCCGGCCGTTGAGTTCAACCGGGTTTTTGTTGGATTTCGGCGCGCCCAGTCGGAGAATGCTGGTAGGTTTTTTGCTCTGAATGATTTTACGGGTGTTATTGATTGGGAATTCAACGGAACGACCGCGTGGGATCCAGCAGGGCTTACTGTCATCAATGCAGACGATTTTGTAAGCGGCCCGACGGTTATTCCTGCTGGTGAATTTGCGGCGCAGGGCGACACCGTAGTAGTTGCCAACGATAACCGATGGATTACTGCACTTAGCGTGGCTACTGGTGCCGTATTGTGGACAACGGACGAGCTTGGAAGTCCTGTATTAGGAAACCTTTCGTACTCGCCACTTACCGTCTTCGATACTGGTGGAAACCCTGTAGCCGCTCCAAATGTACTGGTTCCAACTCAAGATGGACGATTCAACGCTCTCTTTGCCGAGGCCACAACAAGCAACGTATTTGGAGCTAATTTCCGACTTTCTTGGGGCTGGGAAACGAATACGAGTTTGATGGAAACTTCGATTGCGGTTGGCCGCAACTGGATGTACGGCACAGATACAAATGGAATGCTCTATGCCTTTAATGACACCCTAGGCGGGGTCATTCCAGGTGGCGGCAGCATGCCTGGCCAGGGCCTCATTCCGCCCAATGATCCATTGGGCATTCCTTTCCGTGGCGGAGAACTTAGGTTTATTACAAAGGCCGCCTATGAAAGACTTCGCTTGCCAGAAGGCCATGTGAATCAGTTGACCTACGCGCAAGCGAGATCGGCGCCAAATCTAGTCAGTGGAAATGCATTTGAATGGGGTGAGACAATATATGCGCTTGTTACCAACATTCCAGCGGAAGTTGACTCAAACCCTGATCCCAGCGAGCGCACTCAAGTTGAATTTCGATTCAGTGCCGAAGGAGTTGCCGTTCGTAACCTTGTTGTTCGATCAAAAGCATTCCCTCAGATTGGGGCAGGAAATCCTCCCATTGAACCTATTTCCGGTGAGGTTCTCGACGGCTTTGCAGTTCTAAGTTACACGCTTCAAGGTAGCGGAACCAATGCACTTCCTCCTGGAAGCGGAGTTGTTTCGTTTGGAGTCAATGCCCAATTCGCCCAAAACGGGCCGTTTCGTAGTGTTGCAATTAATCCGTTGACTTCACGGCGACCGTTTACGATAGCGAATCCGATTGGGATTGAAGTTAAAGATCAAGTAGGAAATTACGGTCCAAATTTTGGCTTGGGAGTTACTACAAATGCAGCCGACCCAGAAGCGTTGGCGAATGGTTCTCCTGATATTCCAACAACCGCAAAACTGGAAAACAGAATTCTTAGTTCCGTTGGTTTGGCACAGCACAATGCTTCAAAAGGCGTTGTCTTTAGAGTCTACGACCGAAGCCTCATGACTCTTTTGAGAGGGCCAGATCGAGGACTTGACCTGATCCGAGTGGATCGGAGCGACCTCGTTTGGCAAGGCGGAGCTGCCGCGGTCTACAAACCGATCAATCAGCTTGCGTATCCCAATTTTGAGGATTCGCCTTCGCAATTCCCCAATATCAGCCTTGATTATCCAAATATTCGAAGAGAATCGTTTACGATTATCAAAGATAAGTTTGGAGCTACGGAGAATCCGGTTCTTCAGTCCGTTCAGTTGATAGCTCCAACGATCCCAGACAGAAATTTCCCAAACATTCGAACATTGAATCCGACGCCAATGGATTTTGAGATTAATGTTCCACGATTCCAGCCACCAAATGCAACTGACGTCGTTGACTCTTCGGCGGCTAACGTTGATGCTGGCTATTACGGCGGACTAACGATTTTCGTTGACGGTACAGGGAATGGCCAATTTGACAGGCGAGGTCGCCGTGAAGCGTTCCGTCAAATGTGGCTCGGCGGTTCAGTTGACGTTGACGAAAAAATGTCGGTCAATCGAACAGAGCTAGATTTGGGCTCATTGCCTCAAGGCGCTGGATTTGATCCAATTGCCCCGTGGTTTGGAGCCTCAACGTTTAGTCCGTGGATTGGCCCTTATCAAGGCATGTTCCAAACATTCCAAGTTTTGAATCAAGGAAACACAAACTTGCTGAACCTGCGCGTTGCAAAGAGCTACGATTATGGTGCAGCGTTGCTTCCTTGGGGGCTTTACGCACCAGCGAACAACGATCGTTCTTGGATTGACACACAATACAATTTGTGGAGCGATATTGATTCCAGGCACGCATTGACTCCTAATGTTCTGTTGCAAAAATCGAGAGTCGGTGATCGAAGCCCGACAGACTTGCTGACCAATCCGATCAGGCGTGACAATTACAATCTTGGTGCAATTTCAAGCTGGTTGTTACTGACTCCTGCTCCAGCGCAACCAAGGATGGCCGTTACCGTGCCTCTTGGAACGCCAGTTGGAAGCTATTTGACAGATATCTTTGTGATTGAAGACGGCGATGTCAACGAGTCGTTGGAATACGACAATGCTGCGCAGCAGTTGCCTCGGGAAATCCGCACAGATCCGTTCTTGCGATTGAAGTTCAATGTGCGAGAAACTCGGCTTACCAATGGGCATACGCAGCTTGCTGCGCCAATGGTACACGGCCAAGTGACCGGCAACGAGCCATTTCTGCATCAAAACGTGCAACCGACAGCTATGCGCGATTTAGATGGTCAAATGATAGTTGCCTATTGCTCGTCAAACGATCTTGCTTGGGGTCAGCCTCAACCGGCAGCGGCAGGCACAAACAATCCATGGCGAATTTATATCGCAACGATTGATGGAATGAGCCAAACTGCCGGAGGAGTCGTTGGAAGCAATCCGCTTCGAGATTTGAACTCATGGTCTCCTCAGGCTGGAAGGTGGTTCCGACAGTCCTTTGTCCCTGGTCCATTCCCAACTCAGCCTCTAACGACTTTGTTTGGCGCAAATGTAATTGCGAGTACTGCTAAGTTTGGCTCACCGGCATTTTCCGGCTTAGGTGGACTAAATCCATTCAACACGTCTCAAAATGCGAATCCGTTCCTGGCATACGTTGGCGAAGCGCAGATTCAACAACCTGCTGGAAGGGAATACGTTTCGCAGATCATGATGAGCCGCTTAGCAATAGACAATGTTGGGACCGTTACGGATAATGGCGGGCCATGGATTGTTGACAACTTGCTAAACGTTCAAAAAACCAAGCCTGCGGTGTTGCAAGTTCTTGGAAGAGCAACGGTGTTCTTTGGAACTATCGGTACAGGCCAAAGTGGACTCTATTATTCTCACTTCAATGGTGGAGCATTTGGAAATTCAACAAAAATTGACTTAGGCTCAGGCTTTGAATCAGTCGGTTCTGTCTCCGTGATTGGCCGAATTTATCAAGGCATCAACCGGGTTAGCGAGGGCCTTTCGGCTGGCGATCCATTGACTGAACTAATGTTCACCGGAAAGTTGCGTGGAAGAGCAAACCGCGAGGTCTTCTTATCGCGGCTGCGAACCAATGGCAATGGTCAACCAATAAACGTTCCTGGCACACGTTCTCCGCTACTGGCTTGGGGCCAGCAAGCTGATTCGCTCGTGCCTTCTGGCGATCCAAATACTTTTGCAACTCGTGGCGTTTACTGGCAAACAACTTCGGTAGTTGATTTGACACGGGAGATTGTTCCCGGCGTGCCTCAATCGCTCATCGTGCCTAACACGAAGAAGATTGACACTGAAACAGGAATGATTTCGGCAGAACTGTATTCGGGCGGTTCGGTGTACTTCGATTCGGCTCAGGGAATCGTTCGATTTACCGGATTCCGACCCAACACATCGCAGAATATTCGAGTTGTCTATACACCTAGATTCTTGCGTATGAGTACGGTATCTACTGCAAGTTATTCAAATCCGTCAATAGTTTGGGATAACAGGTTCACAGGCGAGTTTGACTATTACGCCTTGCCAGGCGGTGGCAACCCGTTCGGAGCTCAAATCCCGGCAGACCGATACACTCTCGTCTACGGCCGTGCAGCGGCTGGTGCAGGGCAAACGTCTCGGCCATACATCCAATCCATGAGATTTGGTCACCAGTTCACGGTTAATGGGAAGCCTGTGGCTCTTCATACGCAACCTAACGGCAACTTGACGAATCTGACATTCTCAACACCGCCAACTGGTCCATTTCAAGTTGACCCAGCTTCGGGCAGAATTTACTATTCGAGCCTGGACGAAGGGCGACTGATGGTTGTTAGTTCATTCACTTATGTAGATGAAGCGTCTGGTGCTCCGATACTAGTTAATGTGGCGCAAAATGCACCGGCAATTTTGATTACGGAAAGGTCGGAACTGCCAGTTGCGATTGAGAGTGCGGTGAACGAATCTCAAATGTTCTCATTCATTGATCCATTTGATAATGCGAACGCAGCGGATCGTCGTCCAGGGTTGATTTGGATGCTTTGGTCGAGTACTCGAACAGGAAGTTCAGATATTTATTTACAATCGGTCGCGCCAAAATATGTGCCGCGTCCAGTGGGCAGAAACGGAAATTAGAGGGCAATTTGGGTTGCAAGAACGCTTGCAACCCAAATTTCATTAGGGAAAGCGAACAGTTTGGGCAGTGAAAACCGTCCATAAACCGTCGGCATGGGGGCATAGTTGAGTTGACACGCGCACTTTGCGAGTGGTAATGTAGCCTTGCTCGGCCACGGATACGGAACAACTCATGGCGAAGAAGTTTACAAGTGCGGTAGGAATTGACATCGGAAGTCGGTCAATAAAGATTGCTGAGGTGCGCAATACTGGGGGCGGAATTTCTGTCTCTGCTATTGGCATGATTGAGACCCCAGAGGGGGCTGTGGACCATACAGGGGTGTATAACAGCGATTCTGTTGGGGCGGCAATCAAGAAGCTAATGGCCGATTCGGGCTGCTCTCTTCCCAATGTCGTGGTTTCGATTTCCGGACAAGCCTCCGTATTAGTGCGAACGCTTGAAGTTCCTCGAATGAATCAGAAGGAACTTGAAGAACACATGCAATGGGAGATCAACCGCAACATCCCTTTTTCCGAGAGTACGGTTGTAAGCGATTTCAAGCCATTGGGTGGCGAAGATCCTGCATCGCCAAATATGGATGTGGTGATGGCAATTTCTCCGCAGTCAGCCATTGACACCATCATTGCCTGCATAAAGAAGGGCGGAAAACAAGTTTCAGCAATTGATGTTGAGCCTCTTGGTTTGGCCCGAACCCTTCAAGTCGGCTATGAAGACGAATTGAGGGATAAGACAATTTGCCTCGTTGATATCGGCCATAAGACAACCGCAATCAACATTTATAAGAATGGCAAATTGCTATTGCCTCGAACTGTGCCGATCGGCGGTGAAATGTTCACGAAAGCCATTGCAGATGCTCAGAGCATTTCAATGACTGATGCCGAAGAGCAAAAGTTATCTTCCGCGGACATTGCTTCAGTTTCGATGGACAGTGGCAGTGCAACGGCATCATTTACCCCATATAATCCATTTACAGGCGATGCTACAGCCAGCGAAGACGTGGCTTCGGCTGATGCAACTGTCGCCGAAATCACTCCAGCTATAAGTTCCAATTCGAATGTTGAATTGGGGCAACAACTCGCGGGAGTACTAGATGAGTTCGTGGCTGAATTGAGGCGTTCGCTTGACTATTTCCGAAGTCGTGGCGGGGAAATTGATTCGGTCACAATTTGCGGAGGCGGTTCGAAGCTCAAGGGCATGGCAGGGTTTATTGAAAGCTCGCTTGGTTTGAAGTGTGACGAACTAGACCCTATGCGGCGTCTGAATGTAAACGTTCGCAAGGTGGCTCCGGACTTCATTGAAGAGCACAAGGGTGAATTTGCTGTTGCTATTGGCAACGGTTTGCACGTAGTATTCTAAGGACCTGTATGAAGCTTAATCTTCTTCCGACATACGTTTCAAAAGAAAAGCAGGCTAAGACCGGTGTTGTCTTGGGCGTTTTGTTTGCTGTCGTAGGCATTGCAGCTGCGGTTGGCATGATTGTTGTTTCAAAAGGTGATCGAGATCGCGCTTTTGCAGAAATGGAATCCAAAAAGCCAGATCATTTGCGAGTGGTAGCCATTTCCAAAGCCGCCGACACTGTCATCACGCAAGCAAAGCCGATCATCACGAACATCAATTTGGCCGAAGCGATGACCGCTCACAACACTGTCTATGCTGATCTTTTTGATCAGATTCGCCAGTACATTCCAAGTTTTTATCGCCTAACATCAATTTCTGCCACGCCAGCATCGGCAGAAGGCGCAAGCGTCAACCTAACTGGCGTAATCCAAACTCAACAGCAATATGCTGATTTGATGTTGGCGTTATTGAGGATTCCTGGAGCGGTTAACGTTTCACGGGACGGCTATCAAATCGTGAGTGCTCAAGTTCCTGCATTGACAGCCGATGATCAATCTGGGCGACCATTAAAGCCAGGTGAAGGGCAAATACCTGACGATCCTGAACAGAGGCTGAACTACTATATTTCTCAGGGTCAATTGACAGGATTTTTGGACGTCAGCGGTTTTGGCGGAGAGCCAGGACAGCGGGGTCCGATGCCAGATTGGTCAGTCGTGAACATTACTGTGATTTTGCCCGCAAAACTTATGACACCAAATCCGAGGGCAACATTAGCTTCCGGTGGTGGTGCACCGGCCCCTGCGACTGGCGGGGCACCTCCTGCTCCTGGCACTGGGCGAGGCGGGCGTGAGGACGGAGGAGGGTAATTATGAAACTTAGCGGATTAACTTGGCTTATCGTCGGACTTTCAGTTGGACTCGTCGCTTTTGGATTTGCGTTTTTCCAACACAAACAGCCTAACGACACGCTTGCGGGATTCTACAAGAGTACGGCTGAAAAGCTGGATACGGAAATTGCAAAAAAGAAGCAAGCTGAAAACAGACTCAAACTGTCCAAAGAAATGGTTGCCGAACGAGCCCAAAAGTGGCGCGAAACTGTGGCATGGCGAACACCGCCAATGAATGTCAACGATGGTGGAATTGACCTTGATGTAAATAGCTGGCAATTGACCGTTGATACACAAAGATTTCGAAACAATATTCAACGCGCAGTCAACCGCCAAGTTCGAAAAGGTGGAGTGATGGTTGAGCAGGGACCGGATGTTCCGTCCGCAGACCTCAATGCTCCTGGAATTTTGGCAAACTATTACAATTATCCTGCGCTGCCTTATCCAATCGTTATCTTTGATTTGGGGCAAATTGTTGTCCGAGGAAACTATGCACAGATAACGGAAAACATTCGTGCCTGGTCTTCAATGCCCAACTATCTCGCGGTAGCCGATGGTCTCGTCATCAACGGTACTTCTCCGAATCTAGTAGGGACTTATAATCTCTCCATTGTTGGCTATATCCGAGGAACAAAGATATATCCTGCAGTACCTGAAGGTGCTGGGGGCGGTCAGGCTCCCGGAGCTGCGGCAGCACCAGCGGCGCCAGTGAGCACAGGTCGTCGAGGTGGCTTGTAAGCCGATTCTAAGAGGATAAACATGAAATCAAGAATTTTAATGTTAGCGTTCGGGGCAATCGCAATTTCTGCGGTCATGACGGGTTGCAATAGCATTGACACTCCAGCAAGCACGGCATCTGCAGGTGCTGCTCCTAAGCATGACTTCAAACCAGACGTAGATGCGGGCGTTCCTGTTGCGATTACCCAGGACCCCAATTTGCTCAAAAGTCTAGTTGCGCTCAAGGGATTTTCTTATCGCAACGAACCTTTCGCGCTCCTGCCAGTCGAGGCAAACTTTGAAAGATCGCAAGCGTCTGAGCGATTCGTCCAAGAGAATAACTGGTCTATACAATTCGATCCTCCAGTCGAGCGCGACACGTCATTAGATGACCAAGAGGAGCAGCAGCCTTACCGAAGGTTGGCAGGTATTATCGTTGGCGATACAGTTTTGGCTATCCTGATCATGGAAGACGGCCATGCGGAGATTATTCGCCCTGGAATGATGATTCCGAATTCGGAATGGCGAGTCATTTCAATTGACGAAGAAAATGCAGTTTTGAGACGCACAGGCAACAGAAGACCCCGTACGATTACAATTCCACTTGAAGGAGATTTGCGCGGAGGCTCTAGGCCGAACGCTGGTGGCGGAGCCAATCCGGGCGGTGGAACTGGCGGAGGGCCAGCAGGCGGTGAGGGCGGAGAAAGGGGCGGTCGAGGCGGTAGAGGAGATCTGTAAAGGCCTTTCCAACAGTATTTGAATTTGTACGAAACCAATTTCACAGTGAAACATCATAGAATTCGGAGGATCCAATGAAATCCATAAATAAATTTCTTTTGAGCGCGCTACTTGCCGCAAGTGTATTTACTCTTGCGCCTGTAAAGTCTTACGCTCAACAACAAGACCCAGCAAACCAGATAATTCCATCACTAGAATTAGAACAGGCCGACGTTCGCGAAGCGATCAAAATTCTGTTTCGAAATCTAAACGTCTCTTACAGCATTGCACCTGAAGTTCAGGGAACGGTAACTGTAAGTTTGAGAAACGTGCCGTTTGAAACGGCCTTGCAAAATATTTTGAAGCAAGTTAATGCAACTTACCGTGTGGAAGGCGGCGTTTATCAGATTATTGCGCGAGTAGATCCAAATGTAACAGGTACTGGCGAACAATTACCAACAGGCACCCCTGCGGCAAAGCCTCCGATTCGAAGATTAAAGATTCGTAGTGCTGATCCAATGTTTATCATGATGATGCTTTCAGGTACTCAGTCAACTCAAATTTCGCCTGAAATGAGCACTATTATGAAGTCTCCTGGCGGTGGTCAAGGTGGCGGTCAAGGTGGCGGTCAAGGTGGATTCGGTGGTGGTCAAGGCGGCGGCGGCTTCGGCGGCGGCGGAAACAGTGGCTTCGGCGGCGGCGGCGGCGGAAACAGTGGCTTCGGCGGCGGCGGCGGCGGCTTCGGTGGCGGCGGCGGTGGATTCGGCGGTGGCGGCGGTGGCGGCCTCGGCGGACGATAATTTCAAGAAAAGCAACCAAATTAAGGGAAGGTAAGGGTAAAACAGAATGATGCGAATGCGTTTGGCAACAATGGTTTGTGCAGGTTTAGTAGCCACGATGAGTTTCGTGGCTACTACGTCCGTGCACGCACAAGGAACAGCAGAGGAAATCGTCGTTGATTCTATCAATCTAAAAGATGCTGATATGATTGCGGCGACTCGAATGCTGACCCAAAAGACCGGCTTGCAATTCCTGATCGAACCGACCAGCGAATTGTTGCCGAAGATCACTTTAAGTTTGAACAAAATGTCAGCTGAAGACGCTTTGCGGTATATCTGCCAAGCAGCTGGTTGCACGTTTAGACGAGACCCAAATGGTGTTTACATCATTTCAAAGGGCAAAGCTGTCGAAGTATCAACGACTTCGAGACCGACGAATACTCCTAAATTGAATCTAATCACGAAAAAGGTGAAGCTATTGAAGGCTGATGCTGGCGACGTGCTCAATCAGGTCCGTTTCGGCAACAACTTTGTTCCAAAGAATTTCGAAGCCGATTTCGACAAATATGCTCGAAAAACCGCGGGGCCGAATACTCGGATCATCGGTGGCACGAATATTTTGGGACTAAGTTCTGCACCTCTAGATACTCGAAGCATCAAAACTTCTTCTGAAGGAAGTAACGACATTGTTCTTCCAGGCGAATCTGCTGGTCAGGACTTTGGCGGAGCGGGTGGCGGTTTTGGTGGCCGCGGAGGCGGCGGTCAAGGCGGCGGCCAAGGTGGTGGAATAGGTGGTCAAGGCGGCGGACAAGGTGGGCAAACTAACCTTACAGCTGGCCAAGGCTTAGTTCCCGGATCCATTGACTTTATTTCGTATGACCCGACCGACAATAGCATTATCGTAAGGGGAACCGACGAAGACATTGCTGAGCTTCAGCGAATGATTAGCCTTTTTGATGTAGCTCCAAAACAAGTTATCATCAAAGTTGAATTCGTTACGACCTCGTCAAGTCTTGCCAAGTCTCT
Source organism: Armatimonadota bacterium (assembly GCA_031400935.1). Taxonomy (GTDB): domain Bacteria; phylum Armatimonadota; class Fimbriimonadia; order Fimbriimonadales; family Fimbriimonadaceae; genus JANNJE01. Next base: position 5,626 of record JANNQV010000065.1, on the reverse strand, counting down.
TGGCTTTGACTGGCTTTACGAAAGAGGCACACTATTTGCTGGCGTTCGACCAGGTTCGTTCGCTAGAGCTGGTGACCCAATTTTCTTGAACTTTGCCTCAGGCAACTTCACAACTCGAATGCGAGCACTATTGCAAGACGGTTGGGGAAGAGTAGTTCAAGCTCCTGTTATTCGAACATTGAATAATCAGCCCGCCTTTGTAAATAGTTCAATCTCAACAACTATTTTCATCACTACACTGGTAGCTGGTGGAAATGGAACGGTTATCCGAGCACCTCAGCTTGTAAATATTACAGCTTCAACTGCTCTGGGCGTCGCACCTCGTATCAACGAAGACGGAACGGTTACGACGTTTATTAACGTGCAACTTCAAGACTTCGGCCAACTTAGGCGAAGTGCTGATGGCGCCGAGTTTCCGGACATCCTTTCCCAACAGATTGGCGTCGTTGCTCGTGTGAAGAGCGGCGAAACAATTGCATTGGGTGGTCTGACTCGTAAGTCCGATACTGGATCAGCGTCTCGATTCCCAATTCTTGGCGATTTGCCTGTCATTGGTCAATTTTTCCGGTCATCAAACCGAGACAAAGTGACAAGTGAACTTATTATCTTCGTGACCCCGACGGTTATTGAAGATGAAGGCAATCTTGGAATTGGCCCTTAGCCTGTTGTCATAACGCATACGCATTGGCGGTGGGGGTAATTCCCCCACCGTTTTATTATTAAAGGATGAAATTGGAGGGTTGGATTCTAGTTGGCATGATGGGTTCAGGGAAATCGTCCGTGGGGCGTGCATTGGCCGCTCATACTGGCAGGCAATTCTTGGATACAGACCAGCTTTTGCAACATCGGGTTGCCCGTCCCATCAAACAGTTCTTTGCAATTTATGGCGAGGATGCATTTCGCGAGCTCGAAACACGAGTCTTGCAGGAGCAGCAGCCTGGACCGTTCGTTCTTGCGACAGGAGGCGGGATCGTGCTTCGAGACGTCAACTGGCACGAACTCGCGAGAATTGGAAAGATTATTTACTTGAGAGCTTCGGCGGAAACCCTTTGCAAACGGCTCGTTGTAACAAGGCATCGTCGGCCACTTCTTCAATCCGATGACTGGGAGACCAAACTAGCAAACCTCTTGGCGGAACGCGAACTCATTTACAACAAAGCGGAGATTACAGTTGATGTAGATGATATAGGAATTGCTGAGTCAGTCCAAGCCATTTTGGATGTATTGGAGCCGAAGGAGTGAACTCAATCTCGATTCGGCACCGATTTGGAGAGTACTCCGTAGATTCATTGTCTCCGGAGCAAATGTGGCAGTCGCAAATTGAGAATTCGGCAGCGATTATTGACAAAAATGTATTCGATTTGTGGGGTCAGTTTCTCCCCGAAGGGTTGCCGAGATACATTGTTGTTCCAGGAGAAAGTTCGAAGTCCCTATCCGTCTATGGTGAAATCGCAGAATTTCTTGTCTCGATTCCGTTGGGTCGAAGTGGAACGATTTTTGCCGTTGGCGGAGGCGTGGTTGGCGACCTGGCTGGATTTGTGGCTGCGACCTACATGCGAGGTGTGAATTGGGTTAATATCCCAACGACCCTTTTGGCGATGGTGGATTCTAGCATTGGCGGGAAAGTTGGAATTGACCTTCAGGGTGGCAAAAATCTGTTGGGCTCGTTTTGGCCCCCAACTCAGGTTCGCCTGGCTCCCGAATTCCTTACTACATTGCCAAAACGAGAACTTCGGGCTGGGATGGCAGAAGTATGGAAATACGCATTTATCGGGAATATGGGCTTGTTCAAGCAGCTTAAGATTCTCAGTGGAAGAAAATCCGAAGATTTATCTGATGTTATTGAAAAGTGCATTCTTGACAAAGCGCACATAGTAGAGCATGACGAACTTGAAACTACAGGCTTGCGAGCAACCCTCAATTTTGGACATACCGTCGGGCACGCACTTGAGACACTCTTGAGTTATGACGACATACTTCACGGGGAAGCGATTTCGATTGGCATGGTTGCGGAATCTAAAATTGCTGAAAAGCTTGGATTATGCCCCATGAATCTGGTACTTGAAATCGCAGATTGCCTGCAAATGGAGGGTTTGCCAATCCACCATTCTGCTCTCAATTCTGCTGACCAGCTAATGACCCTAATGAAGTCGGACAAAAAGTCAAGTTCAGGAAGACTAGCCTTTAGCCTCGTTTCCGAAATCGGAAAGTGTAAACTTGTTCCTGAAGTATCGGAGCAAGTTGTTCGTTCCGTCCTTGTCTCAAATGAATAGCATCAAGACTGCAATCGCCTCTATCCTAATCGTCGCACTTGCGGCAGGCTATGGGCTGAGTCAGAGGGCATTCTTTACCGGAGCTACAGCGGAATACTCATCTCGAATTGACCAACCCGCAATTCGATGGATAGCATTGCTAGTGATAGTTCTGTGTCTGGCGTCTGCGGTTTTCCATAATGCCGACGAACGGAGCGAAGTTTGAGCGGCCCATTACTTGCGGACCGATACGAGGTACTTCAAAAACTCACCGAGGGACCGATCTTTACGATTTGGAGCGCCAGGGATCGTATTACGGTCAAGGACGTCTCGATCCGATTCTTGAATCCGCCATACAACCTGGAAGTGCCATTTCATAACGCATTGCAGACAGCGATTGGAGATGTTCAGACGATCAAACATCCTGCCATCGAGCGTTTAACTTCATTCGAAACTGATGATGGAAAGGCATTTTTGGTGGGCGAGGCTGTCCGCGGAATGTCGTTGACAGACCGAATTCGCAAATTGGCACCATTTTCAGTCCCTGTGGCGGTCGGAACGGCAATAACCCTTTGTGAAGCATTGGCTTCACTCCATCGAGCTGGGGTAGTTCATGGTGATGTGGGTTCTCATAACGTCACTGTTTTGCCTGAGGGAACTGCAATTTTGCAACAATCTTCGGTTTGGACGGCGTATTCGGCAAGCAAATCCGCCGGACCGGCAGTTTTGCCACTGATGGCACCGTATCTAGCACCTGAGATCAGCACCGGACAACTTCCGTCTCCCTCTTCGGATGTTTATGCAGTTGGAGTAATTTTATTCCAGCTACTTACCGGCCAATACCCATTCTTTGCAGAACAACCGGTTGCGATGGCTTTGAAGCACGTAAACGATCGAATTCCATCAGTGAGAGCAGCCAATCAAGCCATCCCAGTTGCACTAGATGAAGTAATTCGCAAAGCAATGGCAAAGACTAAGGAAGACCGTTATGAGTCTGCTGTCGAATTATTGAGCGATCTTAGAATGATTCAGGATGCAATTCGATTTGGCCGAAGTTTGGCGTGGCCGTTATCGGCGCCGCTAAACACCGAACCCAGCTCGACAGACGAATCAATGTTTGAGCAAGAGCCCGTAATGGCTACAGAAAAGAAACCGGCAAAACGTGAAAGGCGAGACGATTACTTGGAAGGCGAGGTGCCGGGATGGGTCAAAGGCGTCTTCGTTTTCTTACTGGCTATCGTCGTTATGATGGTAGGTACTTGGATCGTGCAAAATTTGGGCAAGCCTAAAGACGTTTTGGTACCCGATTTGAACCGATTGACTATTTCGAGTGCAGAACAAGCCATAAAACCTTTGAAATTGAAGCTAAAAGTCAAAGCACAAGAGCTAAATGAAACAATACCTGCCGACGTAATTTTAGATATGGATCCAACGCCCGGCGAAAAACTCCGAGAGGGCGGGACGATTTACGTGACCGTTAGCGCAGGAAGTAAGTTTGTAGAGGTTCCAGATTTGCGCGGTATGAACGCCGATGAAGCAAAAATCCTGCTGGAAAGTTTAGGGCTCAAATTAGACGATAGAATTGCGCAGCAGCCTTCGAAAGATGTTGAAGAAGGAATGATAATGAAGCAGGTTCCGGAACCCCGGACTCGAGTTGAGCGTCGAACTTCAATTCGGGCAACAGCTAGTTCTGGGCGACGTGGGCCAGCCAAGCCTGTCGGTGATTCGTCCCAAAAGTACCTCTATACAATCCGAATCGAACTTAGCGACATCACCGAGGAAGTCTTGATGAGGGTTGATATGACCGACAGCAGGGGAACGAAATCCATCTCAGAAGAGCTGAGGCAGCCCGGAGATATTGTCGAGTTGACTGCTGAAGGGTACGGAGACCAAGCCATTTTCAAGATCTACTACGACGGCGAGCCAATTACCCAAATTGTTAAGTCTGCAAAGGAACCTGAGGAGGAACAGCCATGAAATTTGAACTAGCACCTTCCATTCTTTCGGCTGATATGGGAAATATGCGGGGCGTTGTTAGTGAATTTCTCGACGCTGGCTGCGAAAGAATTCATCTTGATGTAATGGATGGCCAATTTGTGCCTCCAATTACTTTTGGTGCCCAGTTCGCTGAATCCATTTTTGATGAGCGTGGTTTTTTTGAAGCCCATCTGATGACCGCAACTCCCGAAAAACACTTTGAGGCATTTGTAAATGCTGGTTGCAAAGGAATTATTTTTCATGTTGAAGCGACGAACCATCCGCATCGCCTGCTTCAGCAACTTCGGTCCATGGGCATACAAGCCGGAATTGCCATTAATCCTGGTACATCAGTTGAATCCATTTTGCCATTGCTAGCAATTACAGATATTGTGTTGATCATGACTGTGAATCCAGGATGGGGCGGGCAGAAATTCATTGAATCGTGCTTGGAAAAAGTTCGAGTAATTCGAAATGCGAGTTCAATAATAGACATTGAAGTGGACGGTGGAATTGATCCCTTTACATTGCCTCGTGCCAAAGAAGCAGGTGCAAATGTATTTGTTGCCGGCAGTTATCTGGTCTCGCAAGGTTCTATTTCGAATGCTGTGCAGGAATTGCGAAGGTCATGCGGTTAAAGATTGCCACAACTGCTTCAATGATAACGGGGCTTGTGCTTTTGGCGATGTGGCCGTTTATTATGGGTGCAAAGCCTCCTTCGGGTGCGCCCAACCGAGCAATAGAAGAATATGCGGCTCGGGCGATGGCTTATTTTGGGTTGCTCCTGATCGTATTTTTTGTAACTATTGTTTTGGCTTGGTTCGTTTTGCGCCAAACGAGACGAGAATTTGTGATCAAGTCAAGCGAAAATCTAGAGAACCTTATCGAGGCGACATTAGAAGATCATGCCAAAGAACGATCCTGAACCGTATATGGCCAGGGCGATAGCTCTTTCGCGCCGAGGATATCCAGCACCCAATCCTCATGTTGGGTGCGTAATCGTCAAAGATGGACGAATTGTTGGTGAAGGATTTCATGCCTTTGCTGGTGGGGCTCATGCAGAAATTGGTGCACTAGAAATGGCTGGGGGCGATGCTCGCGGAGCTACCGTTTACGTGACATTGGAGCCATGCAATCATCAAGGTCGAACGCCTCCTTGTACCAAGTCGCTCATCCAAGCGGGCGTTAAGCGAGTCGTCTATTCTGTGGCTGATCCAGATTTTAAGGCGCAAGGCGGACACTCAATTCTTGCTGGTGCTGGAATTGAAGTGGAATCAGGTTTGCTTTCCGAAAGGGCGGAAGCCGCGAATCATCGCTGGCTTTCTGCGATCCGTCGCCAACGTCCGTTTGTGGTCGTGAAAGTTGCGATGGGAGTAGATGGCCGGATTGCGATGCCA
>JANNQV010000064.1:0-2922 GCA_031400935.1 Armatimonadota bacterium | reverse complement strand
AAGCCCCATCATGAGCAATGTGAGCATAAACGTGTGCTTTCTTCCGACCAAGTCGCCCATTCGTCCGAAGAAGATCGCGCCAAATGGGCGCACGATGAATCCTGTTGCAAAAGTTGCGAGCGTTACGATGAGCCCAAGCCCTTCGTTGCCTTTTGGAAAGAATTGACTGGCGAGCACGGTGGCCAGTGAGCCAAAAATGTAAAAGTCGTACCACTCGATCAGCGTTCCTGCAGAGGAGGCGTAAATCACGCTCCAAAGCGATTGGGGCTTGGCGGCTTGGTGCATCGGGGAAGTTTAGCCCGTTTTATCTCTACAAGTTCGAGGTAAGAGAATTCAGGTGATGAAATCGACCATATGTCGTAGAATAGGGCTGATGGGGTGAAAGAGCGGAATTCACGGTGGAATCTGAAAACTTCTTTCATTTGGGTGCCGATTTTGGCGCTGATCGGTGTTGTTGGGTTCAATTTTTTGTTTGAGGTATTTGGCGGACAATACCACACCCACCAAACCTCGGCCATTTCAAACTTGAAACAACTAGAGTTAAGCATGATCTTCTATTCTGAGGACTGGAACGACAAATACCCAATCGTCCATCCCTATGAATTTGGTATAGACCCGATAGAGGCTTATCATAAGAGAAGCGAGTTACATAGCAACCCATTTCCACCAAACAAATCGAACCGCGCTCCAAATACGACGCAGCACCGATTTCAATATGTCCTCAACCCCAAATGTTTAGTTGATGGACGCGATGCCCGCTTGATCCTTGGGCCAATTTCTGCGATTGAGAATCCAGAGCAAGTGATCAACTTAACGAGTGTTCAATTGAATGGGGATGGTCTACTCATAATTTCAGCCTATGTTGATGGACACGTGAGACCGTTCGAAAAGTCGAAACTAGGAACTACAATGCCTCCATATGGCGATTTTCCAACTCCGCTTCGACTGGACGAACTGCTTTATGTTCATCCCGATGATAAATCTCCTACTCAATTTTGGGCGGTGCCTTATGAAGCAGTCGCAATGGCGGCGAGAGGGGGCAAAAAATGAACCAAACAAAACAGGGAAAAATCAACTTGTTTCATCTCTTGCTTATGGCTCTCATCGGAGCAATGCTGATTGCCATCCTCTTTCCAGTGCATTTGCATTGTGGAGCTGTTGCTCCGATTACTCGCACGGTTTCAAGCGCAAAACAGATTACTCTTGGGCTGATTATGTATGCTTCGGACTACGACGACCTGCCGCCCTTCGTCCATCCATTCGAGTTCGGAATTGATCCGCTTGACCCGTACATCAAGAACTCTGATGACCACGATATCCCCGATCCGCCGCATGAAGGAAAGCGCAAGCCAGGCACCTCCGACTTTCGGTTCCAATACGTGCTCCAAAAGCAGTCTTGTGGCGGCTACGTATCCACTCGCCTGATTTTGGGGCCGTTTTCAAAGCTCACTGAACCCACAATGACGATTGTAATGACAGGCAATGTTAATGACAAAGAAGGCAAAGAAATCATCGTTACGTCCTTCGCCGATGGATATGTGAAAAAGCTGGATCGGACAAGACTGAAGGCCGTTCTGCCTCCTCAATATGGACTTGGAGATACCATTTTGACCTCGGATCAACTTCTTTTCGCTCTTCCAGAATACACAGAGACGCCTAAGCAATGGTCGGTGTTGAACGATGAAGTCGCGAAATATGCAAAATGGGCGAGGGAGCAGAAAAAATGAGGAAGTCAAGCCTGGGATTTACGCTTCTGGAATTGGTTGCAATCATTGCAATTCTCGTTATCTTGGCAGCAATCTTGTTTCCGGTATTTGCGAGAGCTCACGAACACATGGGCCCTATGATGCCATCCACTCTCAGCACTTACCAATCAGCTTGCAACATGTACGCCAGCGACAACAATGACCGATTTCCGATCACCAATCCGCTTGAATTCGGCGTAAACCCTCTTAGCCAATATTTTCCAAACCCGCAGGCAAAACGAAAAGAGTGCTTTCGGAGCCCAGCGTGCGAATTGCGCAAGACCATTGGATATGAGGACATCAAGTTTCAGTACATTTTGAACTCAAAGTGCCCCTCCCTAAGTGGCGACGAAAGAATACTGCTTGGCCCCAAATCACTAATTGAATCGTCTGAGACAGTTATTTTGTTTAGCGTTGTGTTGAAGCGACTGAAGGATCGCATCCCTGTCGGATTTATCGAAGGTAGGCCGAGAATCCAAAAAATCGGCGATCTAGTAAAGACTCCAGGGCCGTGCCAAACATTGAGTTCTGAAGAACCTAATTCCAACACAATCTTGCAACTTCGAAGTCATAACAAACCTCTTGCGAATTGGCAGATTCCTTCGATTGCAGTCGAGCAGTTTCGGAGTTGGGCTGAAATTAAACTTTCTCGATGATTCGATTCTCTTGGGCTTCGTTCGCGACTGCTGCCGACGTTCATATAGCGATATCGTATGAACGGAAATCTTAGAAATTTCACGCAGTGGCCGCAGAGATGCGCAGTTTGAGTCCGCGTTCTTCCGCGTCCTCACCGTGAATCAAGCTTGCTCGGAATCTCACGCAACGGTCGCAACGGTTCGCAACGAATCTAAACTGCAGCCATTCAAGTCTCAAACCGCAAACCAACAACCAACAACTAACAGCTCCCCTACTTCCTCGGATCGTTATTCAGAACGACTTTGGCTTCTAAAGTAAAAACGTTGCCTTCAAACGCAGCGGTCAGACGAACAACGTAGGTTCCCGCAGTCAACATTGCCCCTAGCGTGGAATACGGCGTTCTTCCCCAAACCGCCGAAATGGGAAGCCCGCCGCCTCGTCCGCCACCGCCTGCAGGGGGTGCGACTCGCATATCCCAAACAAATCTGTGAATCCCTCTTGTAGTCTTCACTACAGGAGGCTTCATCGCCCAGCCTTCCAT
>JANNQV010000063.1:0-25933 GCA_031400935.1 Armatimonadota bacterium | reverse complement strand
TTTCGGTTGACCTGAATTCCCTTCTTGTTCATTCCATCAATGAGAAGGCTGTATTTCACGCCGCATTGGCGGCATCCGGCATTGATTCGGGCAATCCAAAGCTGTCGGAAATCGCGCTTTTTCTGTCTTCGGTCTCGGAAGGCATATTGCCCCGACTTCATGACCTGTTCTTGAGCGCGTTTGAATACGTTTTTCTTGCGTCCCCAGTAGCCTGAGGCGCGGTCAATCATTTTCTTGTGACGTTTGTGGCGCATCATGCCACGTTTTACTCTTGCCATTATTTTCCTCTTTTGATACCGGGTCCCTGCCTATTTTGGCGGTAGCGGTAAGGTCGTTCCACTTTCGTGGAGATTACATGACGAGAAGGCGACGAATACGCTTCTTTTCGCCTTTGAACAGTACCGGCTCTTCTTCAAGCCTTCGCTTTTGGCCGCCAGATTTATGCAAAAACTGGTGGTTGTTATGCGTCCGGCGTCGGGTTATCTTTCCCGTTCCCGTTATCTTGAACCGCTTCGCTGCTGTCTTGTTTGTTTTCAGTTTCGGCACTTTTCTTTGGACTTCCTGTTGGTTTTGGAGGCTTCGGCGTCATCACCATGATCATTAGCTTGCCATCGAGGCTTGGCGGACGATCTATCACGCCAAGATCGGAAAGATGTTCTGCCATCCGAACGAGCTTGGCTCGGCCAATTTCTGGATGGGTTACTTCCCTAGCCCGAAATTGACAGGTAATTTTGACCTTGTGGCCTTCTTCCAAGAATCGGCGAGAGTTTTTCAGCAAAAACTGAATATCGTGCTCAGCAATCCTCGGACTGATCTTTATACCCTTTACTTCCTGCTGTTTGCGCTTCCCTTCTTTTTCCTTCTTACGCAATTCGTACTTAAAGTGGCCAAAATCTATGATCTTCGCAACGGGCGGGTTTGCTGCTGGGGCAACCAAAACTAGGTCAAGCCCTTGTTCCTTTGCTCTGTCGAGTGCCTGGCGGCTTTGCATGATGCCAAGCTGGCTGCCATCGGCATCTATTACTCGAATATCGCGAATTCTTAAAATACGTTCGTTTGCCAGCGGACCAGTGTCCCTGGGCATCTCTCTTCGATAGCCTCTTATCGTTTCACCTCAAATTGCGTTTCTTTCTTCATACAAGTGTGATTATAGCTCACGTTGGTTAGACGGACATTTTTCGCCTTACAGTTTGATAATAGGCATTTTTCCAGAATTCGGTATGGGGGAGGTTGTTTGGGTCATTGGGTAACTGGCCTAATGACCCCATACCCCGCACCCTAGACCCCAGACCCTACACCCGTACCCTGTTCCCAACAACCTTCCCCAAAGGTATCCTCTTTCCTCAACGGAGAAGGCCATATTGAGTTACGAAAATTGGAAGTCTGCAAACAAAGTGTGCGTTATCGGTGCGGGGACGATGGGTGCCGGGATCGCCGCTCACCTTGCGAACATCGGTTTTGACGTAACGCTTCTCGATTTGACCAAAGAATCGGTTCAAACTGCGTTTGACCGAGCAAAAGCAGTCAAGCCTTCTCACTTCTATGTTCCAGAAACTGCAAACAAGATTCGCCTAGGAAGTATTTCTGAAAATCTCGATTGGGTAAGCGAGGCAGATTGGGTATGCGAAGCCATTGTCGAAAAACTGGATTTGAAACGGGAGCTCTTTTCAAAAATCGAACCGCTTCTTTCGGAATCGGCAATGATTTCCACCAATACGAGCGGCTTGCAGATTTCGCTACTTTCTGAAGGACGCTCCGAATCGTTTCAAAGGAGATTCCTTGGCACTCACTTTTTCAACCCGCCTCGCTACCTTAAATTGCTGGAGCTGATTCCCACAAATGTAACCGATCTCAAAGCCGTTGAAGCATTTGCTTCGTTTTTGGAGGAAAGATGTGCTCGACGAGTTGTCATTGCCAAAGACACTCCGGGATTCATTGCCAATCGGTTTGGTATGTGGTCCATGTTTCATGCGGTCCATGTCGCAGAAAAGCTCGGTTTGAGCATTGAGGCCGTTGACGCCATTTGCGGGCCATTTTTGGGCCGTCCAAGGAGTGGGGCGTTTCGACTGAACGATATCGTCGGGCTCGACATCATGCAAGACATCGCAACGAATTTGCAGACCCGCTGTTCGGACGACCCTCACATGGATACGCTTAACACTCCGCGATCCATGGCGACACTTATGGAACGCGGGCACATCGGTTCAAAATCAAGCGCAGGCTACTATCGTAGAGAAGGAAAGGAATTCCTCGTTCTTGATTTGGGAACGCTTGTTTATCGTCAGCCGTACGACATTACGATTCCGAGCCTCAAAGAACATGCCAGAAAGCCGCTCGGTGAGAGAATTCGTTGCGCCTTGGAGTCTAAGGATGAAGCTGGCGAGTTTCTCAGGAATCATTTGATTTCAACACTCAAATATGCAGATTTTCTAAAAGAGGAGATTGCCCACTCAATTCAGGACTTTGATCGAGTCATGAAATGGGGATTTGCTTGGGAAATGGGGCCATTTGAATTGATTGATGCCATCGGCCCGGGAGTGCTTGGGCTTTCAGATCAACCGTACTATTCAGCCACGGATCAAAGGAATTTTGAAGGCACATTTGTACAATTGGCCCCCCAACCTCAATACGCAACGATACAAGATTTTCCGGTCATAGAATCCAACGATGGCTTCAATGTTCGCGACCTAGGCGACGGCGTCAAGGCCATTTCGCTAACGACAAAAATGGGGACGATCACTCCAGAAGTAGTTGGTGGAGTTTCAGCATTTCTTGACAAGCCTGGCAATGAATGCATCGTTTTGACAAGCGAAGCGAAGAACTACTCGGTCGGTTTTGATCTAGCGTTTTTTGAACAAGCAATTTCCGAATCAAATTGGCAGGCGATTGACGATGCTTTATTGGCTTTGCAGAACTTGACGATTCGGCTTGGTTCTGTTAAGAGCGTCGCTGCTGTTTATGGGTATTGCCTAGGCGCCGGTATGGAATTGGCAATGGGCTGCACACAAGTTTGCAGCCACCCAGAATCAAACATCGGACTGCCCGAAGCGAAAGTTGGCCTTATTCCGGGCGGGGCTGGGACTGCGTTGCTTGCTCAACGAACCCAGGCAGCAGGCGCCAAGAAGATTGTAGATGTATGCATGGCTATATCAACCGGTTTTGTGTCCGCGAATGCCGAAGACTCGAAGCGGGCTGGAATACTTCGCGAAACCGATGTGACTTGCTTTCATCCAGACCGACTCATACAAACCGCTAAGTCGTTGGCGCTCTTTGCGACACCTAGCAACCCACCAATTTGGCTCCAGCCAATTGGTCCAATTGCGGGAATGATTGATACCGCCCAAGAAGAACTTAGATTGAAGGGAGGTTTCACTAGTCACGACGAATTGATCGCAGACAACGTCAAGCATGTGTTCACCAAGTCAAATTCGTTCGAATCTGCCTTGCTAGAAGAACGAGTTGCCTTCCTGACACTTTGCAAAACGGGATTGACACTTGCCCGAATTCGGCACATGCTCGAAAATGGCAAGCCACTTAAAAACTAGTTGGAACACCTACACTCCGGCAAGCTGAACGATTTTTTGTGCAGCATCTTGCATTGTGGTTGCTGGGACGATTCGAGAGCCTTCTAAAAGTGCCCTTGCTTCTTCGGCAGCAGTGCCTTCAACGCGGGCGACGACAGGCACGGAAACGTTCATTTCTTCGAATGCCGAGAGCAATCCCTTGGCTACTTCATCGCATCGAGTGATTCCGCCGAAAATGTTAATCAACAGACCCTTGATTTTTGGGTTCATGAGAATCAGCTCGACGCAGCTTTTCACTCTCTCCGCCTGAGCACCACCTCCGACGTCAAGGAAGTTTGCAGGACTTCCTCCTGCCGCACTAACCTCATCGAGTGAGCACATGACCAAACCAGCGCCATTTCCCATGATTCCTATGTCGCCATCGAGCCGAACATAAGCAATCCCTCTGCGTGTAGCTTCCGCTTCGATTGGGTCTTCGGCAGCGTCGTCCGCCGTCGCTTGATACTCTTTGTGCCGAAACAGCGCGTTGTCGTCAATGGAGACTTTGGCATCAGCCGCAATGAGTTTGCCATCGGGAGTCAGGGCGCAAGGATTTACCTCTATCAGGTCAGCATCAGAAGCCAAATACGCCTTGACCAGCCCTTTGATCATTGTTGCCATTTGGCTATGGGCCTGAGTTGGAATCTTTGCCTGGTTCATCGCCGCTCGAATTTCAAAATCGCACAGCCCCCATGCTGGATCCACGTGAAGTTTCACAATTGCATTCGGATTTGTTTTGGCGACTTCTTCAATGTCCATGCCGCCTTGTGCGCTGATCATGACGACCAACTTTTGCTCATCGCGATCTAGCAGCACCGATAAATAGAACTCTTGTGCAATTTCAAGGGTTCGTACAACGAGAACTTTCTCGACGATCATTCCTTGCGGATTTTGATAGCTGATCAGCTTCGTCCCGATCAATTCGCTTGCGAATTGGGCAGCCTCGTCTGCTGAAGTGAAGAGCTTGACCCCGCCCGCCTTGCCTCTTCCGCCCATGAGCACTTGTGCTTTGACGACTACGTTTTCTCCGAGCCGATGCGCGATTTCCCTTACGGTTTCAGGATTGTCGGCAACGTCGCCTTCTGGCACTAGAACGCCGTAGGAGGAGAGCAGGTCTTTGGATTGGTACTCATGCAGCTTCATGAGTCAACTATGGTACCGTCTGAGCGACTTTCATGGGTGTCGTCACGACTAGTCGAGTTCTGAGCCCTGATTTCAATTACGAGACTTCCTGCCAACGTCACTTGTTGCAGTATGTGTTTGGGATCAAATTCAAATCACCTTCGCTTTTTCATTCGATCCCATTCCTTTGTAAGCACAGCCTTGACCCCAGAGTCAGGTTCATGGGCTACGATCTTTGACATATAGAGATCAACGTCTTCAGATTTCTCCGGCGAAACTTCCGACATCGTATGCAAAATTGCAACCGCCTTACCGTGAATGAGCCGATCATTCGTGTCCAACATGACCTCAACTAGCCAAAGTGTTCTTTCGTCATAGGCCTTCCTCTTATTGATGCGGTCCATTTCTCGCATCATGATTCCACGCCATATCTGCTGGCGATCATTAACCGTACTCAATTGAACAGCTTTGGGCTCCGGTATTGTTTTGGTTTGGCACGAAATAGTGCAAAAGGCTAGCGCTAACAAGTAGTATCTCGAGACTCTCATTGTGCGTATATCTCCTCGACAGATAAGGTGATTGAAAGTCAATCACGGTATCTATCGTTAAAATTATAAAACGACTCTTATCTAGGAATGACAACACCATTTAGATGTTCAATTGCACTTCGAACATTCCAATCACTAGCCTCCAAAGCTTCACGAGCTTCATCGGTTGTTGCAGAACTCAAATCTCGAACGATTCTCAAGCATCTGTCTTTTAGTTTTTGATTTTTGGCTTTGACGTCCACCATCAAGTTTTGAATAACTTTGCCTGAAAGGACCATCGCACCGGTTGAAATTCGGTTCAAAACTAGTTTTTGAGCGGTGCCAGCTTTGAGCCTTGTCGAGCCTGTCAAAACTTCAGGGCCGGTGTCTAGCAAAATGCCAAGATCGGATTCTTTAAGGAGCGGGGCGTTTGGATTGTTCGCAATTCCGATTGTAAAGACTCCTTTACGCCTTGCATGGCGTACAGCCGCAACCGCAAATGGGGTTTTGCCGCTTGCCGTAATGCCGATTACCAGGTCATTTTGGCCGAGCCCGAGCTTATTTAGCCCTTCAACTGCCTCGTGCTCATCGTCTTCGGCGTCTTCTTTTGCCACGCCTTCGGCAGAATTCCCACCAGAAATAATCGCTATGAATGGATTTGGATCGAGCCCAAATGTCGGCGTCATTTCGGCTGCATCCATTATCGCTACTCGCCCGCTTGTGCCTGAACCAACATAGATAATCCTGCCTCCACTTTGGAACGATTTGGCCGCTTGTTCGATGGCCTTTGAGATTCCTTCTTCTGCGCTTTGCATGGCTCGCATGACGACGAATTCTTCTTCGTTCATGAGGCGCACAATTTCTTGTGCCGACATTTTTTCAAGTCCAAATGATCTAGGGTTTCTCGATTCAGTGCTCAATTAGCTAGCTCCTTTGCAAGCTCGACAGCTCCGTAGACTGGCGGTTTCGTGATTCGTACGACCGAAATCGCACGGTCCGATAGGGAATGACGCAATTTCGACTCAAAAGCGTTCCTGAAAATTGAAGATATGTCCCAAAGTCCTCCAGCAAGGCAAACCATCATTTCCGGACTAATCGTGTGAAATCGGTCAATATGCGATCTCACGACTCTCGCTAAAGCTTCTGTTTGCAGTTCCAATGCCGACGTTGCATAGGGCAATCCGGATTTGGCGTCCTTCGCAAAAGGTGCAGAAAGTTTTGCCAGTTGCGCCGCAGGCAGGCCCCCTCTATACAGTTTGGCGAGAACTTCGTTTTCCTCAAGGGACCCAAATCTTTTTTCGATCACACGAGCCAGTGCGTCTGAAATCCCGTTCTTTCCATTCTCTAAAAAGTGCTCAATCGAAGCCTTGCCATATTGAAATGCCGAACCCGCATCTCCCAAAAGGTAGCCTCTACCGCCAGATTTGTTCAACTTGCCATTGACTAGAGAACATACAACTGAACCAGTGCCTGCGACGACGCAAACGTCGGCCCCCTCGGATGCCATCAATGCGGCAAAGTAGTCTGGTTCAGAACGAACCTTTGCTGAGGGAAATGTCCGTGAAAGAATATCATTTGCACGATATCGGTCATCTGCGGTCAAGAGGCCGGCAAAACATCCACATACAAAGTCCGGCGACGGTGCGTTTTCAGTTGCCCTGTACAAGTGATTCTGCAACCGCCCTGGCGGTGTATTTGCTAAGTTCGAAGGGCCGGCTTGTCCCTGGTGAAGAATGGCTCCGGAAGAGTTGACCGCTACGGCCCGGCACGACGAGCCACCGCAATCGAGACCTAGGAAAACTGCCATTTGACGAGTTGGTTATACCCCTTTGAAGGTCATTTGGGAGTGCGCGGGCTTGACCGCGCTTTTCTTTCAATCAAGGAAAAGGGACAAAGGACAAAACTGGTTCCGACCTTTTCCTCTATCCCTTTTCCTTTATCCAATTTCCTATTCAAAAGCGCGGTCAAGCCCGCGCACTCGCAAAACCTACCCGTCAACACTCTCCGGAATCGCCTCGCCTTTACCAATCAATTTGCTCACGCATGTTGCTATAGTGATGTCCCCCGATACGTTGAGCACCGTGCGGCTCATGTCAAGGATTCTGTCAACTCCAAAGCAAAGCCCCATGCCTTCAAGCGGAATTCCAACTTTCATCATGATTGCGCCAATCATGGGCCAAGAGCCACCGGGAACCCCGGCAGTACCTATACCCGCCAAAATTGCCATAAACATGACAGTCAACTGCTGTTGCAGATCAAGCGTGATTCCAAAAAACTGTGCAAGAAACAGAATTGTTATTCCTTCAAAAAGGGCAGTTCCGTTTTGATTTGCCGTGGCACCAACCGTCAATACGAAAGAACTCACATCTCGAGGTAGACCGACTTCCTCCTGTGCAACGCGGAGTGCAGTTGGCAGGGTTGCATTGCTCGATGAAGTCGAAAATGCGGTCACCATCACTTCTTTGATTTGTTTGAAAAACTCAATTGGATTGCGCCTTGCAATCAGTTTTATTGCCAAACTGTAAATCACGAATTGGTGGAAGGCAAGCACGCAGAGCACCAAAATCATCCATGCCCCAAGCGCTTTCATTGCGCCGAAACCAACCGTTGAAGCCGCGACAACAATGAGTCCGAAAACACCGATCGGCGCGAATTTCATTGCAAATTCGATGACCTTGAGTGATGTAGCAAAAATGCCTTCAAGAAACTGCTTTACAGGTTGCGCCTTTTCTGCTGCGATGCTCGTTAGTGCCAAACCAAAGAATAAAGAAAAGAACATGAAAGGCAGGTACTCACCTTCTGCAGCGTCCTTGACTGGGTTTTTGGATGCCACCGCGGTGACTGTTTGTGCAAACGTCTTGCTGTCTGCCGCCTTTGCGGAGTACTCAGCCGTTTTTGCAGGATTGCCATATTCCTTAACGATTGCTGTTCTCTCTTCCAATGTAACATGGCCGCCTGGCTTGATCGTATTTACTGCTAACAGGCCAATTCCAACTGCAATTCCGCTCAATAGAATGGTCAAACCCAGCGAATACAAGCCAACTTTCCCTACCTTTTTTGCATGGCCGATTTCAGATACACCTAATACTAGTGCAGAAAACAAGAGCGGAACAACAATCATGAAGATGAGGTTCAAGAAGATATCGCCCGCAGGTTTTGCAAAATTGTCGAGGAAGAAAACTACAGATTCGTTCTTTTGATTGCCAGAAATCTGGATGACTGCTCCAGTCAATGCGCCAAGCGCAAGTGCGATGAGAATCTTCAAGTGTTGCGGCATTGATTTGCGAGGTTCGCTCATGCGGTAAAGAGTTCGGCATGGTTTGAGCGAGTTCCTGCTTCAAGTGGAGCGCGGAGCTACTTAAATTGTGCAATTCCTAAGAAAAAAGCCTAAGGTCCGCATTTCGGTCCGCGGAGCTTGTTTGACGCAACCGGATCAAAACCGAAAGCCTAGGCTCCGCATCCGCCAACCGCTAACTGCCAACCAAAAACTTACAACCAACCACAAGCACCAGCCATAATCCCCTTAACCGTGCCTTTCAAAAACTTCAGCATGTGGCGCAAGCGGCTTCCGCACTGGCGAGCCGATGACGTAACGTACTACGTGACATTTCGGCACCGACGGTCGCTGGAGAGCACAGAAAGAGACGTGCTTTTTCGCTCGCTCCTAAAGTCGCATGGCTTGAAATTGGAATACGCAATTTTGGCGGTGCTCCCTGAAACGACAGAATTGATCTTCTCGGTGTGCGGATCGTACAAAGGTCAAGAAATAGAATTTTCAAAGTTTATCGAAGCTACAAAGCGCAAATCCGGAAAGAAAATAATTGACAATACCGGAGAGCGATTCTCTCCGTTTTGGGAGGAGAGCTTTGACCGAATTATTCGCGACGAGCAAGAGATGCAGGAACGCTTTGATGCAATTCTAGAATCACCGGTCAATCTCGAACTTTGTGAAGACCCAGATGAGTACGATCAACTTTTTGTACCTGGACAGACCTAATCTTTCGCGGCGATTCACGATCTAACATCGTCCCTAAGCTAGTTCATTGGAATTTGGATCTATTCGTGCATTTTATGGCTTGTGCTACGGCAGTTCAGGTGCTACGTTATGTGTCGCAATTTGGCTTGCGTCAAATCCAAAGTCAAGGGTAAACGCCCCTCTCCTACTCTTTCTATTTGCGACCTTGTTGCTCGTCATTGGGATTTTGGCTCAACAACATTTTCACTCGCAAAGCCTTGAACTTGAAGCAGAAACGGAACGAGAGAAAGAACTTGAAATACGACTGGATGAGCAAAGAGAAGCCATTGACACCCTCGCTGATGGTCTCGATGTTGGCATCCTTATTTGCTCGCCTAAAGCAGAGGTTCTTTATGCCAATAAATCTGCCGAATCAATTTTTCGTGTTGAAAATCCAATCGGTAAAACGATTCTTGCGACCACAATTTCGTACGACTTGGAACAACTTGTTTTACAGGCTGCGCAAAATGACGAACGGTGCTCGCTTGAATGCACAATCACCTATCCTGAAGAACGCTCTATCGTTGCCGAAGCATGGCCAGACTCTTTACGTACACGAGTCTTTCTTTCAATTTACGATTTCACTTCTCTTCGCAAATTGGAGCGAATTCGCCAAGACTTTGTGGCCAATGTCTCGCACGAGATTCGAACGCCCCTTGCCACGATTCGCGCGATGACCGAAACCCTGTTGGACGATGGATCTGACCCTGAACGACAAATTCGGTATCACAACAACATCATTGACGAGGTAGATCGCCTATCGCTTATCACACAAGACCTTCTGATTCTCAGTGCCGCAGAATCCAATCCAGTCCGGCGGCAAGAGTGCGATTTGACCGAAGTTGTTAGAACAGTCGTTAGCCAGTTGAGCAGTAAGGCGAATGCAAAGAATTTGAAACTCGAAATCCTCACTCCTAAACGAACAGCTTTCAACGGAAATCACACTCAGATGGTTCAAGTGATCATCAACTTAGTTGAAAACGCTATCAATTACACCCTGGAAGGAGCTGTCACAATTGAATTGAAAGATGAAGAAAACCAGATTCGGATCATTGTTTCCGATACAGGAATGGGGATTCCTAGTGATCAAGTTGGACGAATTTTTGAACGGTTCTACAGGGTTGACAGGGCCCGTTCCAGAGCAACGGGTGGCACTGGCCTTGGTCTAAGCATCGTAAAGCACATTGTAGAAGCACATGGCGGAACTGTTTCGGTTGAAAGCACACTCGGCAAAGGCACATCCTTCGAAGTTGTGCTTCCAAAATTTGAAACTAGCGATTCCGGTTTGCTTTCAGAATGACCTCGATAATCTTTGACGCGTATACTTGTTGAGCCATGTTATCTGTCCAGAAAAGAGACTCAATAACCTATGTTACGTTGCAAAGACCAGAAGTCCGAAATGCCTTCAATGACGAGCTAATCGCAAGTCTAACTGAATGCTTTTCAAACCCTTCATCAGGAACGAGAGCGATGGTCATCTCAGGAGAGGGCCCGACATTTTGCGCCGGCGGCGATTTAGAATGGATGAAGAGAGCCGCCAGTTACACCGCCGATGAGAATTACGAAGACGCAATGCGACTTGGCAAGCTTTTTCAGTCAATCGCTAATTGCGCTGTCCCCGTTATTGCCAGCGTCCATGGAGCAGCATTTGGCGGCGGTGCCGGAATCGTTGCAGCCAGTGATATCGCGATTGCAAGCCCAGAAACTAAATTTGCATTTAGCGAAGTTAAGCTAGGCCTGGTGCCTGGCACAATTTCACCATTCGTGATTCCAAAAATTGGAGCAGGCAATGCACGCGCACTATTCGTAACAGGTGAGGCCTTCTCTGCCGAGACGGCACTCCGAATCGGTCTAATTCATCAGGTAACCGAACAACTTGACGAAGCTGTCAATGCGAAACTGAAGTCCATTCTAGCTTCAGGACCCGGCGCCATCAAGAGTGCAAAGAAATTAGTCAATGACTTCCCACTTCCGCTTTCTGATTGTGCAACCCGACTTGCGGAAGCTCGGTCTAGCCCGGAGGGCAAAGAAGGCGTGGTAGCTTTCCTTGAAAAGCGAAAGGCCTCATTTGTTGCTGAACTAGAATAAATTCCACTATGTTCATTCGGTAAAGTAGTCGTGCCTATGATCAAGAAACTTCTTATTGCAAATCGAGGCGAAATCGCTTGCCGCATTATCCGCGCAGCGCGAGTTATGGGGATTTCCACCGTCGCGATGTTTTCTGAGGCAGATAGAGATTCGGTGCACACAAACCTTGCTGATGAATCCGTTTTTATCGGAGGTTCGGAGCCTATCGAAAGCTACCTGCAAATTGATAAGATTCTCGCGGCTTGCCGGGAGTCGGGCGCCGATTCCGTTCATCCGGGCTACGGTTTCCTATCGGAACGCGCCGAATTTTCAGATGCTTGCTGGATGGCAGGAATCACTTTTGTAGGTCCGCCCGCTTCGGCGATGCGTAAACTTGGCAACAAGATTGACGCAAAGCAACTCGCTGTCGAAACTGAAGTACCTATTACTCCTGGATACTTTGAACCCGGAGCAACAGCCGAAACGCTCTTCCATGAAGCAAAGAAAATCGGCTTTCCTATCATGCTCAAGGCCAGTGCAGGCGGCGGTGGCAGGGGGATGAGAATTGTTCGGAAACCTGATCATTTCCTCGAAGAATTCTCAATTGCTTCGGACGAGGCACTGTCTGGTTTTGGAGACGGCTCTATGATGGTCGAGAAGCTTATTGAGAAGCCAAGACACATCGAGGTTCAGTTTGTTGCAGATTCGCAAGGCAACGTTGCCGCCCTTTTTGAGCGCGAGTGTTCTTTGCAACGACGGCATCAAAAACTGGTCGAAGAAGCCCCTTCACCCATCATGAGCGACGCTCTTTGGCAGTTACTTCGTGAGGCAACCATACGATTAGTAAAAGTAGCAGGTTATGTAGGTGCTGGAACTTGTGAGTTCATGTTTGACGAAGATTCTGGAGAATTCTACTTCTTAGAAGTCAATGCCAGGCTGCAAGTGGAACATCCGGTTACGGAACTCGTTTCTGGACTTGACTTGGTTCAACTTCAAATACAAATTGCGAACGGCGAGGAACTGAATTTGGCTCCCGAATTGCTCAGCGGCCTCCGAAACGCATTACGGGGACATGCCATTGAAGCCCGAATCGTAGCAGAAGACCCAAGTAAGAACTTCCTTCCGTCAATTGGCAAAATAGTGGGATGGGCAGAACCACGCGATCCATTCATACGTGTGGACACCGGATATCGTATGGGTTCCGAAGTAACTCGGTTTTATGATTCTTTACTCGCAAAAGTCATTGCCTATGCCCCAGATCGAGATACAGCAATTGAGCGGCTCATTTTGGCGCTTAAAGATTTTCACATTCTGGGAGTTAAAACCAATATCACATACCTAGTTGAAGTTCTCGATTCCAAAGGGTTTCGAAGTGGAGAGATTGATACTGGATTTCTTGGAAGGGAATTTGCCGACTGGCAGCCAGGTAGCGTTATTCCAGAAGAACTATTGGCTGTCATCACCAATGCGAGGCAAATGCAAAACACAGATCATTCCGGCAGCGAAGGCGACATTGGTGCTTGGGAATCGATAGGTGGATTTCGGAACGCTCGGTGACGAAAGACTTGTGGAGCGCGGGCACCGGAGTCCCTCCCTCTTTTTCGGGGAACGCCTTCCCCGCCCTAGGGAAATGCAATCGGGGAGAGAAAGGGACTTGGCTACAAAATAGCTATTGAATCAAGTCCTTAATTACATGCCCATGGACATCCGTGATTCGAAAATCTCGTCCCTGATACCGGTACGTAAGCTTCGTATGATCAACGCCTAACTGATGAAGAATCGTTGCGTTCAAATCGTGAATATGAACGGCTCCTGGGGTCACTTCGTCTACCGACGGATTGATCACATTTCCTTCTTTATCTACAATGTTGTAGCCGTAATCGTCGGTCTGGCCATAGACCGTTCCCGGCTTCACTCCGCCGCCAGCCATCCACATCGTAAATGCTCTCGGGTGGTGGTCTCGCCCATAATTCTCGCGTGTTAGCGGGCCTTGGCAATAAACCGTTCTGCCGAACTCTCCGCCCCACACAACAAGCGTATCGTCAAGCATTCCCTTCTGCTTCAGGTCTTTCAGCAAGGCAGCGCATGCCTGGTCAACGTCCATGCATTGAGAGGGCAAATCGCCTGTCAAGTTGCCATGCTGATCCCACCCTCGGTGCCAAATCTGAATGTAACTGACTCCGCGCTCTGCAAGCCTTCGCGCCAACAGGCAGTTCGCAGCAAATGTCCCTGCTTCCCTGCTTGGCTTGCCGTACATTTCAAAAATTGAATCGGGTTCTTTGCTGGTGTCCATCAAATCTGGGACGGAAGTTTGCATTCGATAAGCCATTTCGTATTGGCTTATTCGTGCCGCAATTTCTGGATCGCCAAATTCATTGAGCTGGTTGTTATTCAACTTGGCAAGGTCATCAAGCATTTGGCGGCGAGTTTTTCGATCTACGCCATGAGGATCGTTCAAATATAAGACTGGGTCGCCGCTGCTTCTCAGAGCAACTCCTTGGTGTTCGCTTGGCAAGAACCCCGTTCCCCACAGCCTAGAAAACAACGCCTGATCAACTTTGCCCGAAGTCACTTTACTGTGCAATACGACGTAAGCAGGCAGGTCTTCATTCATCGAACCAAGGCCATAGCTCACCCATGCGCCCATGCTCGGCCTGCCAGGAAGCTGGCTTCCAGTCTGAATGTACGTTACGGCAGGATCGTGATTGATCGCCTCCGTCCACATTGATTTGACAACGCACAATTCCTTAACCATAGCAGAGGTATGCGGCAGAAGCTCGCTTACCCAAACGCCGTCGCCTCCGTTGTCATGCTTCTCAAATTTGTAGCGGCTTGGGCAAATTGGGAAACGAGCTTGGCCGCTTGTCATGGTTGTCAATCGCTGGCCGTTACGAATGTGCTCAGGCAAGTCTTTGTCGTACTCATCGTTCATTTTGGGTTTGTAATCCCAAAGATCCATTTGGCTTGGCCCGCCGTTCATAAAGAGCACGATCACTCGCTTTGCTTTGGGAGTGAAATTGGGGAGCCCTGGCAATCCGCCGTGCCGTTTTCCTTGGCTGCCACCTTGGCCGAAGGCGTCCAATCCAGCAAACATTGACGCTCCAATTCCTGCTCCTCGCAACAATTGGTGAAGGGCGACCGTACCTATTCCTAGAGCAGATTTACCAAAAAGCTGCCTCCGCGTCATCAAAAGGTCGTGTTCTCGAATTGGGTTCATGGTGTTTCCTAATGTTGGGTCAGAAATTCGTCGGTGTTAAACAAAGTGCTTACAATCATCGTGTAGGCGGCGAGTTTGGGTTTTGGAAGAGTTGGATCTAGCTTTGAATCGCCAGCCGCAAGAATGTCAAACGAAACCCCTGGTCTTTGGAAGTCTTTTTGGTAAAACGCAAGAGATTTTTGGAGAATATTAAGCTCACTATCTGATGCCGGCCTTGACAGACAAATCTCGAACAACTTGGCAAGTCGAACTTTGTCATCCGCCTTGAATTTCAATAGTCGCTCGGCAAAAACTCTCGCTGATTCAACGAACGTTGGCTCATTCATCGTTACAAGTGCTTGAAGCGGTGTATTCGTCCTTGAGCGGCGAACTGAACACGATTCTCGCATCGGCGCGTCGAAACTGAGCATCATTGGATGCGGGCTCGTGCGCTTCCAGAACAGATAAAGGCTTCTTCTGTAGATTTCGCTTCCCTTGTCTTGCACATAACGTGAGGTATTGCTCTCCAGAAAGCCCAATGCTTCCCAAATACCCGTCGGCTGATATGGCTTAAAGCCTTTTCCGCTGTCCGCTATATTGAGGAGACCGCTTACATAGAGCGCTTGATCCCTTAGAACTTCAGCATCCAGTCGGAACCTTGGACCACGCCATATCAATCGGTTTTTCGGATCTTTCGTTCTCTTCTCCACCGAACTGGTAGTGGCTTGTCGAAACGCCGCACTGCTCAAGATCAGTTTATTGAGCTTTTTCATACTCCAGCCTTCTTTCACAAACTTCACCGCCAAATAATCGAGGAGTTCGGGGTGGCTCGGCCACTCTCCCTGATTTCCAAAATCCTCTGCCGTCTCGACCAACCCAATCCCGAAATGCTGTTGCCAAATTCGGTTTACGAAAACACGGCTGACTAATGGATTGTTTTTTGCGACTAGCCATTGAGCAAATCCGAGCCTGTCTTTTGGTGCGTCCGAAGGCAATTTTCCGAAAACGGTGGGAATTGATCGGCCCACCGGAGTGGTCCGAAGATCGTATTCGCCCCTTCTAAGTACGTATGCTTGGCGGGGCTTTGGCAATTCCTCCGCTACGAGGCAAAGAGGTATTTGGGCATCTAAATCCACTTGTTTCTTTTTGACATCTTTGTACTCTTTGCCAGATTTCGAATCTGGGCCGAGTTCAAGAAATACTTCGCGTAATTGGTCTTCGCCTTCCCCGGCCTGGACTCGGCGAAACGTTGTATCAATTCGAAGCGAGCGTTGATCGCCAATGCCAACTCGAAGTCCATCGGGACCGCCGTTGTTAATGATCTTGAAAAGGACATCGTGGCTCCCCGCTGTAAGTTCGACATCAACAGTGTCAGTAGCCTGATCTACACCGCGCTGAGCTTTATTCGCATGAGACAATTTGCCGTCAATCCACATCTTGATCGCGTCGTCGCTTCCAAGTCGGAATGTTACTTTTGCGTTCGCGTCGAGGCTAATTGTCCCTCGAACATAGGCACACGCGACTTCACGTAAGACAACCAGAATGTTCTTGTCAAGTTCGAGCGCCAGAGGTTTCCAAATGACATCTGTCGCGCCCTGCTTCTCCGGAGAGTATTCCGTGTCGTATATTTCATCGAAATTCTTTCCAGGGAATGCCTGCGAAACTTCCCATTTCGATACGGCAGGTTGCGCTACTCGGTTCGTGGCGATCCAACTCTTTGCCTCATCAATTTTCACTTGGCTTGCGAGAAGTGCCAATTTGTTTTGGTAGTCGGCTAGGCTCTTAAGCTGGGCTGGGTTCGGCGCCTTGATGGCGGGTTCAGGTGCGAACAAATTCCCGTCCAAAGGCGCATCTTTCGTCGAGTTGAAGAACGCAAAAAGCCCGTAATAGTCTTTTTGAGAAATCGGATCAAATTTGTGGTCATGGCACTTTGCACATCCTGCCGTCAATCCTAAATAAACCGTTGATGTGGTGTCCACTCGATCAAATGTGTTCTTTGTGAGTACTTCTTCTTCGATGGCACCGCCTTCGTTGGTCGTCACATTCATTCGAATGTAAGCGGTGGCAATCTTCATTTCTAAGGTTGGATTTGGCATCAGATCGCCTGCAAATTGCCACAACGTGAATTTATCGAATGGCAAGTCTTCATTTGCCGCCCTTACAACCCAATCTCGATATGGATAGATCGCCCGCTCATTATCAATATGGAGTCCGTGAGTATCACCGTAGCGAACCGCATCGAGCCAAAACCTTGCCTGATTTTGACCATAAAAAGGACTCGCCAGATAGCGATCTACCATCCGCACGTATGCACCAGGAGCCGAATCTTGTACGTACTTCTGTATTTCTTGAACCGTTGGCGGCAAACCAGTCAAAGTAAGTGCAACTCTTCGGATGAGCACACGAGGATTTGCCTCAGATTCGGGCTTCAATCCTTCCTGTTCTAGTTTTGAGAGCACAAATCTATCTATCGGATTTCGAATCCAGTTTTCATCCTTTACTTTTGGAAGCGCAACAACCTTAGGGGCGACAAATGCCCAATGCGCCCTATATTCTGCGCCTTGATCAATCCATTGCTTTAAGAGTGCAATTTGCTCGGAAGTCAGTGCCTTCAATCCAGAATCCACGGGAGGCATTCGAAGCGCGGCTTCCTTTTCGCTAACCCTTTGCACGAGAAGAGAATCTTTCGAATTCTTAGGCGCTATGGGCGCCATCCCATCTACGACCTTGGTCGCGCCTGCAAATGAATCGAGTCGCACTCCGCCAGTTTTCGCGTTGATTGCCTCGTCTGGGCCGTGGCACTTCCAGCAGCTTTCTGAAAGTATGGGTCTAATTTCTCGATTGAAATCAATCTTTCTTTGCGCCTGGACAATCGGCTTTTTCAATGGAGTGATTGGCGTCGCAGCAACGCCTGAAATGACGCCTATGCTCAATGGAATACCTGCAAGCCATACAAATCGGAGTTTTGATATCATTTTCTAAATTCTCTACGACAAGACGAGCTTTAGTATACGACGGAACCAACTTGTTTTTTCAATCTTTCTCGATTCGACTTATCATTTCTTTAGGTTCGCACAAGCTTCGTGTTGTTCTTGTGATTTCACTTTTCGTCCATTGTGCTGAAACAATAGTGCGAAAGCGGTCAAACTCAGTTGTATCTATCCTCTTCCAAGTTTCAGATTCAATTTCCTCCATTTCAAAAGAAATCAAGAGGCTTCTCAACACCTGTCTTGCACTGCTGGAACAAAATTCCAACGAGATTTCGATTGGAAAATCGTCATGCCAAACATCAACGGCAACCTCGACGAATCCACTATACACTCTTAGTGCCACCAAAATAGGATGGCAGAGCCGCTTCATTTCCAGCCCTGCGGGCTTCCAAATCCTTGCATAATCCTGCAACGACCAACTTTGGGCGGGCCAACAATCATTGATCTGCCAAACAAGGGCGCCAGCGCACTTGCGCGAGATTCGAAAGTGCTCAAAAGCTTCACGCATAGCATCTCGCTGGTTGAGTTGGCTTGTTTCGACCCATTCATCCAGGGAGTTTGGACGCGGGTAGTGAAGTTCAACTAGCCCACGAAAAATCTCCCACGGCTTGTTGGTTTTATCATGACTGCGAACAACCGGGTGAGCAGGAGAAGTGCTCTCGTCAGGTTGAAAAACCGTTTCCCAACATTCCATCGAGCATGAACTTGCAAACCCGAATTCTGAACAAAATCTGGCACCCGAATCTCGATAGTGAACCCAATCGCCCTTGCCATGCCAAACCTCCCAAAAGTGCTGATCGCCAAAATTGTCGCTGTTGCAATTGGGTCTTTCCGCACGATCTGATCCAGTTGGACTAGTCGAAATGTAGCTTCGAATTGGATCGAGTTCCTTTATCAATTTCGGGAACAGTTCTTTGAATATCGTTTCGCCATACCAACGATCCGGCTGATGCTCGGGTTTCCCCCATTTCCCTTCCCACATGGTTTGAATCTCGTTGTTTCCACACCATAGGGCAAGGCAAGTTCGGTCTCGCAGTCTTTCGATCTGAAATCTTGCCTCCCTTTCAATTTCGTCGAGAAATTCTTTGGAGTCAGGATAGTAAGAGCATGCGAACGGAAAATCTTGCCAGACCAGAATTCCGTGTTCGTCGCAAGCATCGTAGAACTCTTCACTCTCGTAGAGTCCACCGCCCCAAACTCGGATCATGTTCATGCCGTATTCAGCGCAATCATGAACTTGTTTGGCCACTTGGTTTGGATTGATTCTTGACGGAAAACTGTCGTTTGGAATCCAGTTTCCACCGATGGCAAAAATTGGCTTTCCGTTGACTACGAATTCAAATGAACGTCCCCATTGATCGTCCTCTTGTTTCAGTTCGATCGTGCGCAGCCCTACTTTCTTTTGAATGGAATCTTGCCCTTCGATCCTTGCTGTTATTTCGTAAAGGTGCGGTTCGCCAAGCCCGTTTGGCCACCAGAGTTCCGGATTTTCGACTATCAGATCGAAGTCGCCTTCAAATTCCTTTCCGTCCCAAGTCGTGAGAAACGGAACTTCCCCTTCAATGCCCGTTTCGCTCCAAACTCGAAATCTGCCATCGTCAAGCCGCTTGTGATGAACCGAATAAGAGCGAATTCGTGATTCAAATTCGATCAATCGAACCGGACGCCAGATACCGCATGAGACAAGCCTCGGTCCCCAATCCCAGCCAGACATATATTGGGCTTTGCGAACAAATGCCCTTTCATCGAAAAACGTCGTTTCCGGATTCAGCCTTTCCCTTTCAAAACACGCGGCCCGGCGTTCCATGCCAACTCGGACAGCAGAGCAAAACCGAATTTCAAGTTCATTCTTCCCTCCTAGAATACTTTCTGAAACATCAATTTCGAGCGGGATAAACATGTTCTCGCTGTGACCGATCTCATCGCCATTTAAGTAAATCGTCGCAATGGTGTCCAACCCTTCAAAACGCAAGACCTTCCGTAACCCGTACAAGCCATCCGATTCATCCGATTCATACACGAATGAAGTCCGATAAACCCAATCCGCGATATCAACCCATTGGCATCCATGCTCATGGAAACTCGTAAATGGGTCTGAAATTACTCCGTTGCAAAGCAGATCAAGATGAACGCAACCGGGAACCTTCGCTGGCAACCAGTTTAGTCCAATGACACACGGCCGATAGTAGTCAGTGAACGCAGCATGTTGCTTAAACTCCCAATTCTCAGAAATGTCCGTAATGCGCATCACGGGGATTTTGGCATGCGGCCAATAAACTGAACCACACGATGATCTTTAGGCAATCAGTGTGCGAACGACTTCGCCTTCGACGTCGGTCAGACGGAAATCTCTTCCTTGGTACCGATAGGTTAGACGCTCATGGTCAATTCCCAACTGGTTTAGGATCGTCGCCTGCAGGTCATTCCCACTGACTGGGTCCTTGACCACGCTATAGCAAAACTCATCCGTTTCCCCATAGTTGGTGCCTCCTTTGAATCCACCACCGGCGATCCATACCGAATACGCCTTGCCAAAATGGTCTCTGCCATGTGCGTTTGGATTGCTGATATCGCCTTGAACAAAAACGGTTCGACCAAATTCCCCAGCCCAAAGCACAATTGTCTCATCCAGTAGGCCCTTTTGCGCTAGGTCCTTTACAAGTGCCGCAGATGGTTGGTCGGTATCTCTGCATTGCAATGCGAGTTGTGTCGAGAGGTTCTGGTGCTGGTCCCAACCTGCATGCATAAGCTGGACAAAAGTGGTTCCTCGCTCTATAAGTCGTCGGGCTAGTAGGCAGTTGTGAGCATACGATCCTTTCTTCGTGACATCAGGCCCATACATTTCCAACACGCTCTTTGGCTCTTTTGAAATGTCTGTAAGCTCAGGCACGCTCGTTTGCATCTTGAATGCCATTTCGTATTGCGCGATGCGAGATTCAATCTCTGGGTCCCCAAACTCAGCATGACGCTTCTTGTCCAGGTCTGCAATGTCATTGAGCAGCCCCCTCCTAAGTTCAGGGGACATGCCGGGCGGGTTGTTCAAATAGAGAACAGGGTCGCCTTCGCTCCTAAACCGAACGCCTTGGTAAAGCGACGGAAGGAATCCGCTGCCCCAATAATAGTCGTAGAAAAGTTGTCCGCAAGTCTTCTTTTCGTCACTTGAAGTCATAACGACGAAGGCAGGCAATTCATCGGTCACGCTTCCCAATCCATACGCTGCCCAAGCCCCCATGCTCGGCCTACCAGGAATCTGGCTCCCAGTAAGGAAGAGAGTGACTCCGGGAGCATGATTCACAGCATCCGTGTGCATTGATTTCACAAGGCATATCTCATCCGCAATGGAGCCAATGTGCGGTATCAATTCACTAAGCCACAAGCCCGATTCTCCATATTGTTTAAACGGCTGAATCGCAGGCAGCACCGGGTATTTGCCTTGAGTGCTAGTCATTGTCGAAAGCCGTGAAGTTTTGCGAATGGATTCCGGCAGTTCTTCCAACCGATGCTTCTCAAGGCCGGGCTTGTAATCGAACAGGTCAATTTGCGATGGCGCCCCACCTTGCCATAGGACGATAACTCGTTTGGCTTTTGGCTTGAAATGCGGCAGACCTTTCAAGCCCTTCATGCCCTGCTTTGCCTGGGCGTAACCTTCTTGAGCGAGCATGCTGAGCAAAGCAATTGAGCCAACACCTTGAGCCGCCTTCCCCAGAAGCTGGCGGCGAGAGATCATCAAATCACGCTCAAAAAACAAGTTCATTTATTCTCTCGTCATCGCCTCGTCCAAATTGAAAATCGCTGTGCAAACTGCAGCCAATGCTGCCAATTCAGGCGTTTTGTTCGTTGGCTTGAAAAACCCACTGCTCAAGTATGCCAGTGCAGATTTGGGATCCGATTTGTACGCTCTTCTGGCGCGTTCTAATGATCTCTTCAATACCGTGAGCTCTTCAGGCTTTGGTCTTCGAGAGCAAACCCGATAAAACGCCGTAGCAAGTCTCTGGTCGTCTGTTGCTTTTGAAGGCAATGTGCATGCTAGGGCAGTTCCAGCTTCGACCCAAGTAACGTCGTTCATCATCGTAAGTGCGTGAAGGGGTGTTGATGTTAGAGTTGGCTTAACCGTACAGACTTGACGCGAACTAGCATCGAACATGTTGCCTGGGGCGGCAGTCCTTCGCCAAAAAGTGTATAAGCTGCGCCGGTAGTTATCTTTGCCAAAGGATTGGGGATACGTGAAGTCCCGTTCAAGAGTGATCGAAAGTCCATCCCATATACCTTTTGGCTGATAAGGATAAACGGGCTTGCCGCCAAGTGCAGGGTCAAGTAGCCCACTTGCTGCGAGCGCCACATCCCTCAGGATCATCGAAGGCAATCGAAAACGTGGTGCGCGTGAGTAGAGCAGGTTTGCAGGATCGCGCTTTAGGATCTGTGGAGAGGTTTTTGAACTTTGTTTGTATGTATTGCTCATGACAATCAGCTTGTGAAGCCGTTTCATGTTCCAGCCGCTTTCTCGCAGATCAACAGCCAGCCAATCAAGCAATTCAGGGTGCGTTGGCGGCTCGCCTTTCCTTCCAAAATTCTCCTCGGTGCGCACTAAACCACGGCCGAAAAAGTGCTGCCATGCGCGGTTCACTTGAACACGGGCTGTAAGTGGATTGGCAGGAGATACAATCCACTTAGCCAAACCCAGCCGATTGCTTGGAGCTTCCCCAATACTCTTGAATGCCATTGGAGTTGCAGGCTTGACCTCGTCCATGGGTTCTTCGTAGTTGCCACGACGCAGAATAGAAGTCTTGCGTGACATGGCATCTGACATGACCATCACGCGAGGCAGGCTTTCTTTGAGCTTCGCCAATTTTGCCTCCGCTTTGGAGGTCGCCATCCGAAGTGCCTTCAGTTCGTTGTTTGGTGCCGTTTCAGCGAAGATTGATTTCAACTTCTCTTTGTCGGCTGGCTTGTTGCTCCTTGCCAAAGCCACTGTTTGATCATCCACCCCGCCCACAAACCCTCGGAAATAAAATCCGCCCGGCCCGCCGCCATTCACAACTTTTAGGAGAATCACATTCTCTCCCTTCTGAAGCTGAACAATTACCCTGTCCGAATCTGGAACAACTCCCCTGTTCACCTTTCGGCTAAGAACTTCCTTGCCGTTTAGCCATAACTTGATCGCATCGTCGCTGCTCAGAGAGAAAAGATAGCGAACTGTGCGCTCAGCTTGGAGTTTTCGTTGGAAGTAGAACGCAGTGTTGTCGCCTGCAAGTTCGATGACCTTTCCGTCTTCATATTCCAATCTTTCCGTCGCATAGGCAGCTTTCCCAATCTCCGGGCCGAACTCCTTTACAAACGCCTCATCGAATGAGGCTGCGACAAACTTGCCCACTTCTAGCCATGGAGAAAGTTTGACAGCAGTTCCTTCTAAGTCCTCCAATACACTTTGTCGCCAAGCATCAAACTCCTTTCCAAACTCTGGGCTACCCTTGATCTTCGACTCAGCACTTTTGGCTCGAAGCACTTCTGCCTCAGCCAGCGCCAATGATCTCACTTGTACGGCATTGCCGGCATACACCCAAGGATCGGCAATTCGGTATTGCCCGCTGCCAGAAGGCACTCCGGATTCAGGAACGCGGTTAAAGTACGCCATCATCGAGAAGTAATCACGCTGCGTAAGAGGGTCATATTTGTGGTCGTGGCATCGTGTACACGCCATCGTGAGGCTGAGCCAAGTTGAAGCCGTGGTGTCAACACGGTCGAACAGGTTGACATTGCGCTGTTCTTCTGGGATCGCCCCACCTTCGCCGTTAAGCATATGATTTCGGTTGAAACCTGTTGCAACAAGCTGATCCAAAGTTGGCTTTGGCAGGAGATCACCTGCAAGCTGCTCAATCGTAAACTGGTCAAACGGCATATTCGCATTCAGAGCCCTGACGACCCAATCACGCCATACATATTGGTATGTGTCGCCATCCTGCTGAAAGCCGTTGCTGTCGGCGTAGCGAGCAGCGTCGAGCCACGGCAAAGCCATTCGTTCTCCGTAATGCGGGCTCGCCAACAAGCGATCAACAACTTTTTCATAAGCTCTTGGTGACTTGTCTGCAAGGAACGCTTCGACCTCCGCGACGGTAGGCGGAAGTCCAATTAGGTCAAGCGATAATCGCCGGATTAGGGTGGGTTTGTCGGCGCTAGGCGACGGGTGTATGCCTGCTCGCCGCAAACGCGAAAGAACAAATGCATCTATCGGATTCCCGGCTATCCGGGGAACCAAGGGCCGCTTAGGCGGAACAAACGCCCAGTGTTGCTGCACGGGCCGGATTCTTGCCTTCGCACCTGCCGCAATCCAATTTCGAATGAGTTCGGAATCGTCATTGTCAAGCGGTTTGAATCCTAACGGCATACGGGGCAATCCGCCTGCACCCAATATCCGCTGCATCAACAAACTCTCTTTTGCCGAGCCCTTAACCACTACCCCGCTCTTCATTAGCGATTCGTAAGACGCCATCGAGAGTCCGCCCGACGCTTGCTTGCCCGTATGGCATGGCGAGCAATGAGCCCGGAGAATCGGGGCAATGTCCGCGCTGAAATCTGGACTTGAAGGACCCTGCAATGTGCTCGCGGTAGCGGCAAACCACGCCGTGGGCAACAGCGATATTGCCAGAATTAAACCTGACTTTTTAGGTTTGAGCATTAGTCCTTATCCGTCACTCATTTATATGCCGGTTCGCTATCACGAACACAAATCGCGTACTTTTCTGCTTTTGAATACCAGCAAGTCTTCATTTATTGCTTGATTCGCGAAGGGTCAATCTCAGAGACAGCTATGATCTTCGGAATGTCCTAGATTACGGTAGTGGTAAATTATGCGTGATTTTAACATGAAGGAAAACGTAGAATAATCCCGAATATCTAATAAGTGTGATTAAGTATGACTGATGGATTTGAAATACACGTTGTGGAGTATCAACACGACGGAAAACTGTTTGTGATAGAGGTTCCGGCAACGTCTGAAAACGACTTGTGGCAACGGATTGAGAGGATGCGTGATGGAAGGTACATGGGAGTCCTTCAATTCTCTGTGCCTACCAGTTGTGGAGTTCTTGCAAAGTCCATTTGTTGGATTCAGAACTTTTTTTCTGGCAGGCGTCGTGCTAACCGATTTGGTTAGGTAGAGAGGTCGGTGATTGGCGTTTGGGAGTTTGTGCTGATAACAAGCCCAATTGCGGCAAGGCAATCATACTTGTTTTTGTATCCTTCACCAGAATCGGCAATCTTGTTGCCGTTGCTGGTTTTCACGTACCAACGCCATTCATTTGATATGTCTTTGTAGAGGTAGAACCTCATGGTTTGTCCACCCTCCCGGTTTCGAGCCGGGATACGATGTCGGAGCGGTTACCAGCCGCAAAGTGACGAAATTGAACCATTTTGTAAGGCTGATACGTCCTAAGTGCGATCAGCTTGCAATTTGATCCGATATACAGGGGGAGCGGTGATGGTACCACCGCTTTCCCCTCTGCAATCATTTAGACGGTGCAAGTTGGGGAAAAGACTTTCATTTCTTGGCAGTCCGTGCGAGGGACTGCTATTCGTCCTCAATTGGAATGTCAATCAGAGTTAACTGCTCGGTATGTTTAGGCAGTGCCCTTTGGAGCGACCTATAGAAGGCGTCCCAAGTTGGCGCGGCTCTCATAAGGGCAATCACCGCGTATAGATGCTCTTGAAGCCTGGGGTGTCCAATGTCTTCTGTTAGCCATTGAAAGTGCTTGTGCCGCCGTCGTCCACTAGGGAGCTTAGGGTTTCTTTTTTGAAGTTCAATTAGCACTTCTGGGGCAAGCCTCTCGTAGACAATATCATTTGTAAGTTTGCCAATGATGATCGGACGCTTAGTCGTGAATTGCGAATATGTCAATCCGCGTAGCTTGAATAAGAGCCTGTAGAACTCGTCTGGAAATGTTTTGACCCATCTTCTAAGCTCTTCGCCAATGAACTTTTCAAGAATCTCCGCCAATGCGTCTCTGGCCCGAGAGTATTGGTAGCCCGTTGCCTCATCAACAAGCGCGATAATTCCAACTTTTGAAAGAGCGCGAACCAGCAAATCGCATCTATCGGCAATGTGCTGTTGTTGGTAATTGAGCCGAGAATGGTCACGGGCGTCAAGAACTGCACTACACAAGTCAGCAAGAACTGTTGCTTCGTACCCATAGAATTGGCTGGCACCACCTGCGCGACCGAATCTAATAGGTTGGTTGATCACTTTTGCCAATTCGGGAGATACGGATTCTTGAATCCCCTTTGTGGCAATGAATCTTGCAAGCCTGTCGCCTGTCGCCTTTGCCGCCGCTGTACCTTCTGACATTCCCATTGCACTGAGTAACCCGTTCCTTACGATCACTCTCCGCCCATCTTCAAGGACATAGCACGGTATTTCAAGGTTCGCAATTCTTAACGGATGATCAGGGTCTCCGTGGGTC
>JANNQV010000062.1:0-98862 GCA_031400935.1 Armatimonadota bacterium | reverse complement strand
TCTCTGAATCTGCCCCGGAAGCGTCTTTGCTCGGGAGTGTTTGGCGTGACGGGACCGCGGCCGTCAAGGTACGGGGCGTTGGTGTCGAAGGCAATCGTTGTCCAAGTCGTTTCAAGCCCGACTTGCGATTGGATTTCGATCTGATCGTGCCCGTGCATGGCAAAAGTCACTCGAACGGCAAAGTCCGTTTCTGCAACGACTTGCAAAACGGGCTGGGTTTCAGCTGGGCCTGCGGCCGGCGCGATGATGCGGCAATCTTGGCCGATGGCTACGGTGTAGTTCGGATGAGCCTTCATGCGCTCAGCCGTCTGCCTTCGGCGAGCGACGACGCTGGGCTTTGCGCCGAGTGGTAGTCCGCCAACTAAGGGAGGCGTCGGTGTTCCTGGCAAAGCTGTGCCAATTGGCGAGTAGAGCAAAATGTCTTTGTACGCCGTGAACTCTTGGCTCTTGGAACCGTAAAGTGATTGTCCGTTGACTCCATGCGCAATAATCGCCGCATCGTTCGCGGCATCTAGGATGTCTCCTGCGCTTAGTCCTACTGTGGCGCCGTGCGTGTTGACTCCGGCGGAATGGTCATTTCCCCAAATTACGAGTTCATCTTCATCTTCTGGAATGTATCCTGGCATTTTCTTTCTCCTTCCCCACGAAGCTTCGGGGGTTTTAGGTTCAATTCGACATGGATTTGTCTTTTGGGTTTCAAATCTACTATTTTCGCTTTTTTGAAACTAAGAGGGAGTGTCAGCCGGGAAGGCTGACACTTTCATTTTTATTTGGTGTCTGCTGTCGAGGTCAGATCAAAGTCAACTTCGCATTTTCCTTCAACATTGCTTACTATTTGCAGTCTGTTACAGCCGAAGGTGAACACGCAATCTTTATCGACCTGAACTAGCACTCCGTCAAGATAAGCTTGCAAAGGGTGATCGAGTTCATGTCTAATTGTTCCGCGATAGGAAACTCCCTCACCATAATTGACATCGTACAAGACGTCAACCATCTGATTTGGTTTTAACACAATTTCTGTGCAAGGCATTTGTATTTTCTCCTTACCCCGAATCTCCGGGGGGTTTAGGTTCAATTCGACATGATCGTTTCACTTTCCTTCTAAAGTTGAAAAAATATATGAAAAAAAGTGAAACGTTGTTCAGTGCCGACGCTGTTTCGACCATCACCACGCGAGTTGCGGTCATCCCCAGGCGAGTTTCAGTCTTCGCCACAGCTGTGGGAACCATCACCACGGGCGTGGGAAGCGTCGCCACGCGAGTTGCGGTCATCGCCACAGGTGTGGGGACCATTCCCACGAGAGCTGCGGTCATCGCCACGGGCGTGGGAACCGTCGCCACACGAGTTGCAGCCATCGCCACGCGAGTGGGAACCATCGCCACGGGAGTTGGAACGGCCGCCTGGCAGTTTCTGATGAGCCGTTGGGGACAGCAAGGTATCGGCTTGCGCTACGAAACATCTTGTCGCGGAATCCTAGCCGCCTTCGGTAGACTCGCTCTGTGAACTCCGAACCTGCGTCTGAAGCCCAAAGAGACCTAGACGCGGAATCGGCACCTAATTCCAAACGAATCTTCCGATTCTGGTATCCGCTCGCTCTTTCATGGCTATTTATGGCAATCGAAGGGCCGGTGTGCGTGAGCGTAATTGCCCGGCTGCCCAATGCCACAATCCAAATCGCTGGGTTCAACTTGCTCATGTCATTGGCATTATTCTTAGAAAGTGCCGCCATTGACCTTCTATCCACCGCAACAACGCTCGCCGATAGCCGAGGCAACTATCTGGCGATTCGGAAGTTCGTCGTACATTTGCTGATTTGGGGAACGCTGATCCATGCCGGATTTGTGTTAACTCCGCTTTACCCACTGGTTGCCGAATCTTTGATGCGGATTCCGCACGAAACGGCTCATGCGGCGCGAATAGGGCTCATGGTGATGGTTCCGTGGAGCGCGTTCATCGGCTGGCGGCGGTTCCATCAAGGCATTTTGATTCGTTACGGCAAAACTCGAATTGTGGGAATCGGAACCATGGTTCGGCTTTTCACACTTGTCACAGTTAGCATCGGATTGATGATGAACGGACAACTTTCGGGATGCGTGGTCGCCGGGATTGCCCTGATTTGCTCGGTATTTGTGGAATCCGTTTTTGCTCATCTGGGTGCGCGAATTGTTATTCGAGAACACCTAAGCGAAGTTAAACCTTCAGACAAGCCAGCATTGACAGCAAAGCAAGTTGCCAAATTCCACTTCCCTCTTTCGGCGACAACCCTTGTCATGTTTTTAGGAATGCCGATGGTCAGCAGCGCATTGGCTCAGTCGGCTGGGCGCGAAGCGAGCATGGCGGCATGGCAGATGGCGAATTCGCTGGTTTGGATTACAAGAGCGGTCGTTTATGCTCTTCCTGAAGTCGTCATCACCCTTGCCAAGACCAAACTTGCAGCCGTCGAAATGCGGAGATTCTGCGTAAAGATTGGAGCCATCTGTTCTGGAATCGTCTTGCTTGCCTCTTTTACAGGGCTAAGCTCATTTCTTCTCAAGCGGCTGTTCCATGCCGACGAGACGACCATTGACGCAGCTTGGATGGCCATTGCTCTCACGGCACCGCTTCCGATTATTGCCGCTTTGCAGTCGTATTGCCGTGGAATGCTGACGAGGCACCACCTTACAGGTTCGCGCCTGTGGGCGATCTGTTTTGAGATTGTTGTTCTCTTCGCAGGGCTCCAATTATGCTTGTACTTAAAGGCGGATGGAATTATCGGTGCGAGTCTTGCACTTCTGGTATCGCTAACCGTAGAGCTAGGGGTGCTTTACTATTTTTGGAGTCGGTGGCGGAATTCGCAAGTTTGATTTTGCCGGGATTTGCTGGATATTGCCACGAGATTCTATTTTCACGCAAAGACGCTAAGTTCGCAAAGACAATGACGCATCCGTCAGCATAGTGAGGTCCTGGCGAAACCCACGTCTCCTTTATCTTACTCCCATAGGCGGCAAGACACTTAGCGTCATCTTTGCGTCTCCCAGAGTCCGCATGACACATAGCGGTATCTTTGCGAACTTTGCGCCTTTGCGTGATAATCCAAAGTTGCTTGTCGCTACGAAAGAGTGAATTCCAACGGACGAGACGTCCGAAGTACAATAGCAGGCGAGACGGCCGCGCTCCTTTGCGGGCCAAATGAATTCGGCGGACCAGGGTGCGGAATAAATTCCGCGCTCCACGAGCAGAGAGCCATGCTTTAATTCGGCAAATGAATTCAGCGCTTCACGAGCGGGAAAAATGTTTATACTCTGCTAAGCTTCTACAACTTCTTCTGCAGATGCTTCATCAACTGACTCTGCAACGGTTTCTGCAACTACTTCTTCAACCACGGGAGCAGAACCTGGAGCAGGAGCGGCCACAACGACCGCTTCTTCAACCACAGGTACAGGCGCAGCCGTCTCAACAACTACCTCTTCCACAACTGATGGATCAAAAACAACTACAGTAATTACGGCATCAACCGAACGATGAAGATCAACCTCTACCCGGTGGTGTCCCAATCGCTTGATTGGCTCGATCAAAGCTACTTGCTTCTTTTCAACTTTAACTTTAAGCTGTTTAGCAATCGCATCGGCAACATCCTGCGAAGTGATGGCTCCAAAAAGTTTGCCGCCAGCGGCGCCAACTTTGGCTTCAATTCGAACTGATTTGCCATGAAGCATTGCCTTCACATCTTCAGCAGCAGAAACCGTTCCGGCTTCCTTTACAGCGACTAGAGAATGTCTTCGCTCAACTGCCGCAACTTGCTTCTTTTCGGCAAATATAGCGAGTCCACGGGGAAACAAATAGTTTCGAGCAAAGCCGTCTTTAACGGTCACAACTTGGCCTTGCTTGCCGACTTTCGGCACGGTTTGATTCAAAATTACCTTCATTATCAGGATCCTGGCTACTTCTTAATTCCAACGCCTACCGTCAATTGGTTTTTGTCGCCCAGCCGATAAATTCCGATGATTCCTAAGAGATCGTTTTTTAGTGCAAATTCGGCACGAACATCGAGGCGCGAATCATTGAGCCCGTAGGCATCGCCGCGCAACCTCACCTTTGACGTGAGCGAGTAGTCTACCCCAATGCCTGGCTTCCCGGCGTACATTCCATACCTGTATTCCGATGATTTGTTGATCGGCCTGCCGATTTGCAAATTCAATTTATTGCCTTCAAACGCATCATGGAGGCCAGCGTGCAGCGAACCATCGGTTATCGGATATTTCATGTTGAAGTCCACCCGAAATCTGCCTCCATCTATGTCTCGCAACACCTCAGCTTGAGTTTTTGCCTTGTCGAGTACGCCAACGCCAGTAGGTTTGTCAAAGAATCTCTGAATTTTCTCCAGAACTCCGCGAGCATCATCCGCAAGCAGGCTAACCTTTTTGGTGATTTCGACCACGTTTTCGCTTGCCGTAATTCCATTTGCAGTCATTGTTTCCGTATTCGTAGCGATTTTGGTGCCTGTGTCCATGATCGAGTTCATGTTTGTCACAGTCTGTTTTATTGCAGTTCGCAGATCGGGGTCGCTCACCATCGCCTCAACTTCGGTCAACAGACTGGCGGCCTTCTGGCTTGTCTCATTCAGGTTTGCCAAAATCTGACCGGCTTGATCTTTGTATTTGGGGTCCGCGAGCAACTTAGCAGCCATCGAGGATGCCTTTTGTACGTCTTTCATCGCCAAGGCAAAAGTCGCCATCGAACTCTTGAGGGCACCCCGGTTTTCATTGAGTGCCGAATTTGCACCGTTTGCTAATGTGCCAAATTGTTGAAGGGTCGTTTTTGTTTGCGCGAGAAGCTGAGTCAGTTCTGATTTCAAGCCCTCATCACCCATTAGGGTTCTCGTCGCAACTAAGGTTTTGTTTAGCTCTGAGAGCGTAACGTTCAGGTTCGGAAGAAGGTCGGGAGCAAT
Organism: Armatimonadota bacterium; assembly: GCA_031400935.1. Taxonomy (GTDB): domain Bacteria; phylum Armatimonadota; class Fimbriimonadia; order Fimbriimonadales; family Fimbriimonadaceae; genus JANNJE01. The sequence continues at coordinate 93,935 of JANNQV010000062.1, read as the reverse complement.
GCCATCTAGAGGGCCTAATCGCTTGCCTTGTATTGTCGCACCTGCAATGAGATAATCGCCAGTTGCACCGGCGGGCGGAATGATGGATATCGGGTTGTCCCCAATTCCAATAAGCGATGTCGGCAGCGAAGCAATGCTACCCATGGGGATTCTTACACCCGAATCAATCGCAAGCGTCAGATTCGCCTTTCGGTCGTCTCCAAGCGTCACTTGGCTCACTTGGCCGATTCGAACTCCTGCCATCAATACTTTTGCGCCAGGATTGATTCCGCCAGCATCAGAAAACACAGCCTTGAACTCATTTGGAGCTGGTGCAAACCAGTTTTTGCCCAACATACTGTATGCGCTATACAGCAGGACGAAAAACAAAATGACTAACGCGCCAACTTTGGAAGCATGTTGCATAAGACTCTCTATCGAAGTATACGTATGAAACGGTGCGAAGGAGTCTTCTTTGGGAGTGCACGGGCTTGACCGCGCCATTTTTTATCTCATGTTTGGGCTTGCTAACCTTTTGTTCAGTATGGTTTCCTAAAAAGCGCGGTCAAGCCCGCGCACTCCCAAATTTACGGCTCTTCGTCTATATTTATATGGCCTTTGGGCTTCTCTGAAGCTCTTCGACGCTTGACTTGCCCGTAGCCCTGCTCTTCGAGTGAGCCGGCTTCCTTGCTCATGACGCCAACTTCAGCAGTCGAAACATGGGCATGTAGCAGCTCCCGTTTTGCGATTCCCATCAGCGTGTGCTCTTCGCCTTTTTTGGCAAACCACTGATCAATGATATACATGATCGGCGAAGCATTGTAAATCGAAGAATACGTTCCTGAAAGAATTCCGCAAAGCATGATCGTGTTAAAGAACCTCAAATCTGGAGTCGCAGAACCGAAGAACACAAGAATCATCAAAGTGACAATAACGGTTGACGCCGTATTTATGGATCGAGCGATAGATTGCGTTATAGAACGGTTGATCAGCGATTCAATGGTCTCGTTGCCGAGCGGTTTATGCAGATTTTCACGAATTCGGTCAAAGATGACAATCGTGTCATGCGTTGAAAATCCAACAACAGTCAACATGCCAGTGATAAACAGGCTACTGACTTCCCAACCGAGCATATATCCAAAGAGAGCTGCAAGTGCAACTACAACCAGGATGTCGTGGGCCAATGCTCCGATAGCCGCCAAGCTAAATCGTAGTCCTACCTTGAAGCCGCCTAGTCCCATTCCAAAACGAAATCCTAGGTAGCAAACGATGAGAAGCGTGCTGATGATTACGCCCTTGATTGCGCCTTCGATGGCTTCCTTTTGAACAATTGGACCTACAGATTCAAAACCGCGAGATTCTCCGCCAAATCCCAATCGAGTACTGATTTCCCTTGCGATAATTGAGTTCTTTTCGGGACTTTTTGGAATCGCAGTAAAGGAAGCTTGTGGCGGCACAGTAACGATAAAATAAGTCTGGCCAAGCGCCGAGGCAAGTTTTGTATTTCCGCCTTTGAATTCCGTTTCCACTCTCTTATCTAGTTCAGCCTTTGTGACGGTGCCAGCCAAGAATGTAGACTCAAATCCGCCCAAGAATTCGACATTGGGCTTGAGTCCTCCCATGAAGAAAAATGCACCAGGAACTATTATCGTAAGGATTGAAATGATGAAGTATTTCTTCCTGTTTTGAACAATGTTCAGGGACTTGGAAACTGCGCCAGCTTCCCAATGCTCGCCAAACCATTGCCGGCTTAAACCGTATAGTTTGGGGTTGGTTCCAATTCCGGCACCAACCAAGAACGTCATTAACCATCGTGTGACTGTAATCGCAGTAAAAAGCGAAATTAAGACACCGATGATAAGGGTGCTCGCAAAACCCTTTACAGGTCCAGTTCCAATTGACATCAGAACAAAGGAGGTTAAGATTGTACAGGCGTTAGAGTCAATAATTGCTGGCAAAGCACGTTTGAACCCAAGATCAATAGCCGCTTTAAGCGTCTTTCCGAGCTTTAGCTCTTCTTTGATACGTTCAAAAATTAGGATGTTGGCATCAACCGCCATTCCAACCGAAAGGATCATTCCCGCTATGGATGCAAGAGAGAATGTCGCTCCAACCAACTTCAAAACGGTCAGAGTAAATAACGCATAAAGAATCAAGGCGCCCAGCGCCACCAGTCCCGGGAACATGTAATACACCACGATGAACAAAGCGGTGATTGCGAGTGAAATGTATCCTGCAGTCAGGATTTGGTCAAGGGCTGTTTTGCCAATTGTAGGGTCTACGGATTCTGAACTCTCTTCTATAAGATCAACTGGAAGAGCACCTGCGTTAAGCATGTCAACCAGGCTCCTTACGAATTCCTGGTCAAATTCGCCGTCAATTACGGCGTTGTCGCTGAGAATCGTTCCTTCTTTAACTGGAGCAATTTGAAGTACTTGTTCATCTAAAACAAAAGCAATATTCTCTTGTTTGTACCTACGAGACCAGGTTTCCAATTTCTTGGCACCTGCAGGAGTAAATTTGAATTCTGGTTGGTATCCCTTTCCGAATGGAATCCCTCTTGCGTTGGCGAGGTCGTCACCTACAAGAATAGGTTCGCCCCAGCCCCGAAGCATGGCCTTGTATTCCGGCGTGCCCACTTTGATTACGTTTGCAGGGTTGTTGCGCTCAAAGAATTCATATACGTTCACATTTCCAGATTTAACTGGAGTGTCCATTGCTTCGTACCGACGAGTTTTCGCTATATCAGTCGTAACATTTCGTGCGTGGTACAGCTTGATTGCAGCAGTGGTGATAAAAAGTTTTCTTGCTTTTTCAACGTCAATCTCGCCTGGAAGCTCGATTACAAACTGATCTGCGCCCTTTCTTTGAACGTTGCTTTCAACGGCTCCTACAGGACCAACCGCTCGGTTGCGAAGAATCGTATGCAGTCGGCTCAAAACCTCGGGCATATTCTTCTTTTGTTCGTCTGTTAGCTTCGTTTTATCAACGCTAAGCGTAAACCGTGCTCCACCCTGAACATCAAGGCCGTATTTGACCTTTGTAGCGGAAAAAAGCCAGCCCGAAAGGCCAGCTAGAACGAGGACAATGATGAGAAAAATGGAATTGTGAAGCTTCAAACTAGGGTGCCCCAAAAGTTAAGATATTGAACCGCGAAGTATACCGAATCTGATTGGGTTCCGGAAGCCCCTCCCTTATTCGAGGAACGAGAATGAGGGAGGGGTTGGGGAGGGAGTCAAAGAAATCCAAAATCCCGCATGCTTAGGCAATGAATCGCATAACCGCAGCAGCGAACTTCTCCGCCGCAAGGGGATTCTGCGCCAAATACAGCGATGGCTCTATCAATTCCATTTCGCTAAGGAGCCATTCTCCTTCATCTTCCATAACATCAATCCTTGCGTAAAGACAGACTCTTGGAATCTGAGCCACAAACGGTTTCAAGCGCAAAAGATCAGATTTTGACGGAAAAATGGCTTCGGAAACGGACTCATCTTCGTCATGCAGCCTCTGATTTTTACGCACTCCATGTGTGATTTCGCCGTCAATCCAAATCCAAGCGACTTCCCCGCCGTTTTCAACACTAGGGATGTACTTTTGCACGAGCAAGTCCGTATCGTGAATGATCATTTCGGCAAAAATGTGAGCATCGGTCAGTTGCAATCGGTCGAATTTCTTGGTTCGAAAAGAGCTTGCTGAGACTGCCGGTTTCAGTACAAAATTCTGCCAAGGCGAGTCTGTAAACCAACCAGAATTCTTAGGAATGAGGACAGTTGGAACGATGTTCACCCCCCGATCCGCAAGTTCAAGAAGATATCTCTTATGCAAATTTGCACGAACCACTTGCCGAGGATTCAGCAATAGAGCTTGGCTCTCAATGTTTCTCAGCCAATCTTGAAATCGGCTTACGTGGTGGTAATAGTTCCAGGTTGACCTAATGATTGCAAGGTCGAATTGGCTCCAATCCACGGTTTCATCATCCCATGCAACCCAAGTTGCTTCAAGCCCGATTTCTTCCAATGCAGATTTCGTGATTTCATAATCGGCATCGGGTTCCGGAAGGACCTTGCACGTAACCAGAGCAATTCGAGGCATTGCAGTTTGTACCTGGAAAGCAGTCCGGGGGTTCAGGGGATAGGGGATAGGGTTTAGGGTTTAGGGTTTAGGGTTTAGGGTTTAGGGTTTAGGGTTTAGGGTTTAGGGTTTAGGGTTTAGGGTTTAGGGTTTAGGGTTTGGTGTTTGGGGGCCGGGGATTGAAGTTGGGTGCGTTATCAAAGCATCCCCTTAACCCTAGACCCCATACCCGAGCGGCCTATTTTCGCCCATGCGGCACCCTAACCAATAGGGCTAAACGCCGAGTTTCCTCCAAAAGGCATTCCGAATCGGTACACGCCTGAAAACTTACACTGATTTCACATTCTTCGATGTCTGCTTTTACGGTCATCTGCACAGCAAACTGAATCTCGGCTTTTCCAACAATTCCGAATTCGTCAGAGTCCGGGTATTCGACAGTTCCCTTTAAACCGTTGAACTCAATTTTTAGCGGAACGAGCCATTTCAATGGAGGATTGGGACCATTGATATGCATGTTTTGCGGGATTTCAATTTGGATTTTCCCTTCTGCCCAACCGTCAATTCCGGCAACAATTTCGCTGTTGTCAAGCACAACTTGAACAGTCCTGATTGCAAGTTCGCCCTCCATGGCTCCGGTATTCAAACAGAATTCGTGAAGGCAACCTAGCAACGACGCAGTAGCTTGCGGTGCCCGTTCCATCCAACCTAGACTAGATTCCAAAGTCTTCCTAATCCTTGGATCAGTTGGCGATACATATTGAGCAACTCGAATCGCTATCGAATTCGCAGACGGAACCGGCTGATCAAAATATGGCTTTGACCGCCCAAAAAGCCGTTCATGCGAATTGCTTGAACCAAAAAAGCCACCGTTTTCCTGATCGTAGAACTGGTCAAACATCTGATCCAATAGCTCCGTGGCATGAAGCTTCCAGTTTCCGCCAACGCACCGATGCAACTCTACAAACCCATAAGCAAGGTAGGCATAGTCGTCCAAAAATCCATTGCCAAAAGCCGTTCCTTTCATGACAAATCTTGGAACTTTGCCTTCAGCTTTCACGATTTCAAGCCACTTTTCCGCGAGTTCAACGCCTTCCTTTGGAAATCCAGCCTGAGCCAAACCAGCAATTGCAAGCCCGTTCCAACCTGTGATGCACTTGTCATCTCGCTTGGGTTGCGGCGTTTTGTTTCGAGCAGCGAGTAATTCGTTAAGCCATTCGCGAGGTACAGTTTCGTCGGCGTTTCTTTGGCAAAGCACATTTTTTCCAGTCGGCAGCCCAGTGCTTTCTTCCAAGAAATTCCCAGTCTCCGTGAACTGATAAGCCCACCAAAACTGTTCATCGCGATCACCCAAAGCATCAGATATCTCCTGCATTGACCAAACATAAGTTGTGCCTTCGTGACCTCCTATGTCGGCGTCCAAAGCTGAACATAGAAGCCCGTTTGAATCTCGCATTTCTCGATTCAGCCAATCCACGATTCCGTCTGCTACAACTTGAAACGATTTCGCTCGTTCGGGTTGCGTGATTCGAACTGCATGTGCCGCGCGACCATAGAGTCCTAGCAAGAGCACGTTGTCGGAAAGCATCTTTTCAAAGTGAGGCAGAATCCATTCTGCGTCTGTGCTGTATCGGTGAAAGCCGCCGCCCATAACATCGTGAATTCCGCCCATTGCAATTCTTTCTAGTGTTTTCAGAGCCATGTGAAGGCCTGCCGGCCTCAGCGTTGAATCAACGGCTCCGCCTTGAAAGGCCGTGAGAAACAAATCGAGTCCGCAATGTGGGGGAAACTTTGGGGCACCGCCAAATCCGCCGTTCTTCGTGTCAAATTCAGCCTCAAAATCTTTAATCCCAGCTTCAATCAATTCGATCGTCAACTCAGAAAAAGTCGTCGGAGATTCCCTTTCAGTCGCAGTTTGAACTTGCAATGCGAATTCGTTAGCTACTTCGAGCAATTCGGTCGGCCTTTCTTTCCACAGTGCGGCAATCTGCAAAGTCATTGAAAGGAACCCGGGGTTTGGAGGACGATCATTGAGCGGAAAATAGGTTCCTGCGACAATCGGCTTGCAATCGGGAGTGAGAAAAACCGACATCGGCCAACCGCCCCTGCCAGACTGCAATTGGACGGCGGTCATGTAAGTTTCGTCCAGATCTGGCCGTTCCTCGCGGTCAACTTTGATGCTAATAAACGACTGATTTAGCGTGTCAGCCACGGCTTGATTTTGAAATGACTCGTGCTGCATCACATGGCACCAATGGCACGAACTGTATCCGATGCTCAGGAAAATTGGCTTGTTTTCCGCGATTGCCTGTTGCAAAGTTTCTGGAGTCCATTCGTGCCAATCAACCGGATCGTTGGCGTGTTGCCGTAAGTAGGGCGATGCACTGGTTTGGAGTTGGTTGGGCATTTGGGGTTTGGGGGGATAGGGTTTAGGGGATAGGGTCGCTACGCAAAAGTCTAACATTTTTCACTGGCGACCGATTGCCAATTTCACTCTTGTTCTCGGACGGCAGTACCCCATACCCCATAGCCAGCACCTTGTACCCCAAATCCTGAGCCCTCCCCTCAATTCCCACCCTTCCATGCCCGTCTTCGATCTTGCCCTTCGACCGAAAGCCTTTCTTGCAATTCCAGCGCAATTTCATAGTCCAAATTCTCGATCTTTACGATTCCTTGGGGGGCGCTAGACATAGCTTCCAGATCTGCAAGCTTCCATCGTTTTTGAAAGAAAGACTGATTGACCGCAATGATTTGGGTTCGATCTATCGGCATTGCAATCACATCCCGCCGCCAAAAACCGCGTCTCGATGCAATGAACCCATACTGCTCGGCGTAGCCGACATACCGATGTTTCAGTTTTGTCAGGAGGAAGCTAAGCGGAATGAGAATTCCAGGAGCGATGAGTCCCTTCCATGAGAAGAAATATACGCAAACCGGAAGCAAGACAATCAGATTTACGAGCAAATCGCTAACAAAGTAACGATAGATCGCTTTGCGGCTTCCCGATTTCCATTGAAACGCAGAAAAATTGAAATTTGGAAAAACAATGCTACCAATCGAGTCAATTTCATCGAGTTCTGTTATCGGGCAAAGTTTGTTTGCGCCTCCCATTTCCTTTGCATCAAATGAGCCTGCTGTGTCGGCGAAAATTTCGCAAAATCCAAACCATTGGTAAAACAATGGTTGCCCGATTCGCAGTGTTTGGACTCTTCCAGTTGGAACTATGTTTTCGATCTTTGTAAAGAGACCGTATTTGAGCTGAAGACCTTTCGAGTGCCGAACCATTCGAAATCCATAGAAACGAGAAAACGAATAAGCGACTGAAAATATCCAGCCTAAGAGAATTAGCCCAAAAAACCCAGCGGTGGCTATCATCGCGGCCTGGACGGGCGAAAGTTTTTCTAGCCAATTCGCAATCGGATTTAAAATAGTCTTGCTAAATTCGCCCAGCTGAATTGCACCAATCAAACCCGCAACGATGTACATCAGACGATTGTTGAGCGCCCCAGCAATCAGTAGCCTCCGAGTGGTGAGTTCATACAATACAGGCTCAAAATGCTGCATAACAGGAGTAGTTTCAGTCTTCCGTTGCATCAATACGGTTTGCAGTAACTCGGCGTCTTCCAAGGAAACTGCGGAAAGCTCAGCTTCGACTCCAGCACCAGCGGCGGTCTCCACCGACACCGACGATGCATTTACCAGCCGATGAAGCATGTTTCGGCGAAGATTTACGTTTTGGATTCGCGCTAGAGGGATTACTCGCGTCTTTTTCCAAATCCAGCCAGTGTTTACAATCAGCGAATCGTCACGAATCACGTAATTCGTAAAGAAGAAGCCTATAGATGGCCCGACAAGGCCAACAAGTCCAATGAGTGCACTGATTAAGAGCACGAAAAAGAATGGCTCGTCATTTCCGCGTGAGCCTGCGAACACCGCCAAGACCAATGGCCAAAGCGCCTGTTTGACATACGTGATGCCACCCAGCAAAATACTCGCGTAATGCAATCGGCGAGGCGTGTTAAACATGCTCGGCTTGAGACTCCAAAATCATGTCCCGAAGGTCTTCGGCTTCGGCATTCGTCAAGCCAGGAATTATTCCAACCGTACCATGTGCGCCAGCCGTAAAAACGCCGACTTGAACTAATCCAAATCTTCGGTCTAGCGGGCCAGAATTGATGTCTAGATGCTGTATTCGGTCTCTTGCGACATGGCGTCTCGTTCGCCACAGAACTCCCCAACTGAGAACGACATCGTGCTCGCGGACTTCGTATGTCCAATTCTTCCATTGGGCCTTGATTCGAGCCATCGTATAGATCACGATTCCGATCCAAATCAGAATTAGCAGGGCGATTCCCAAAGTTGACCAGAATGCCCGTTCGGGATGTCTCCGCATCGAGATAATGAGCGGAATCGCTACCGCAAGCATCATGGCTCCAACAGTCAGCACGCTCATGAATGCAGAAAACAACCAGACTTTTCGGATTGCTGGATGAATGGTTTTCGGGCCGTTCGTGGTCCTTTTCGCGATAGGCACCGATGTTTCGTTTTCGGGTGGAGGAAGTTGCTGATCCATAGTTTCACAGTTTGAATTCAATTTAGGGTCGAGGAAATCCTTCTTTGCAAGTTACCGGCTGGGCTCGGGTACTCGAACCGCAGTTGCCATTTCGAGGATCATTCGCTCCAAAGTGTCTCGTGTATTTGCTGAATCGAGAATCCCTTTCAGTCGTGCATCGGCATCAGCCAACAATTGAAAACACGTCGCAAGTGACTCAAGATTAGTCATCCTTGCCATTTGGAACGAAGCATTTACACTCCATTCGGGATCAGATGTAATAGCTCCATTTAGTGGCAACATCGCGGTCACATTTTCGGGCAAATTGGGCAATCGCGCACCCGCATCCAAAATCAACCGGGCTTGCCAAACTCCTCGCAAGCTTCGAGTGAAAGTAGGCAGAATTCGTTGGAACGCGGCATTTTCGACCTTTCCAAATGATTCAAAGAGGATGGCAAGCTGAGTCAATGCTTCCTGAGGTTTTCTGGAAAGCGTTGCACGAACCAAGTTCGTAATTTTCCATTCTCTTGAAGGGACGACAAGGCTCCGAATGTCGGCTTCTCTAATGGTCGTTTCGCTTCCCAGATACAGAATCAACTTTTCAAGTTCTTCCGTTGAGCGCGAAAGGCTCCCCCCAGCCATTTCAATGAGCAAGGACAATCCGGGTTCAGCTAGCTTCTTTCCCGCCAATTCTGCAGCTTCCTTCAGTGCTCTCTTAGCAACACTCGCATCAAGTACGAAGCTGATTGATGTTCCCTTGACTTTAGAGACAACCGATTCCCATTTTTTTAGAACGGTAGCGAGTCGCTTTTGCTTGTCTTCGTCGCCTTGCTCTGTGTCTGCGACGAGAACAACTATCGCCGTGGGAGGCAGTCCTTGCAAGCCCTTAATGATTGCTTCTTTATGATCGTCGAAGTCGCTGATACGGAGTACATTTCGAACAATCACCGTTCGCTTTTCCGAGAGAAACGGTGCCGTTAAAGCCGAACCAAGCCACTCGCCGAATGGCCGATCACCGGTTGTTGTTTCAAGGTCAAAGTCGCCATCGGCAGTCGTCAATCCGAGAAGTTCGCGAAAGGTGTCAGAACGCAGGACATCTTCCCCACCGCCCAAAAGAACAACGCGAGATTGCAGAATATTTGTAGGAAGGAATGACTTGATAGGAGATTATGGCTTTCGGCGCTGGGTTCGCGCGTAAGCCTTTGCGCTTTTTGCAAGACCTGAAACGGAATTTTTCAATTTAGTCGTCACTTCCTCGCTTGGGGCCGTTGGCCCAAACAATAGCGGAACGAATTCGCCAGTTAGCTTTGCTGCGGGTTCCTTGAGATCGCCAATGTGGTCGCTAACACGAGAGAAGAATTCTTGGGGACTATCTCCCGTCGGTTTTTCCATGTCTGATGCAATTTCAAGGGCTCCGACAAATTGACCGTAGGAGTCAGTCAATCGCCTGAGAATGAGGGTTTCGTTTGCAACTGGTACTTTCCACGACCGAATCAGAAGGCCTACTCCCGTGAGTATGAGCAATCCAAGCAATGACCGAATTCCCCAATAGAACAAATCTGTTTCGAGAAAAGGAACCTTATCTCGTGCGGAACCGCGCTCTCCACCGGGAACCTGTTCAGCCCCCTCCGTCGTGTCAAATGCGAGCCAACCAGCTCCATCAAAATAAATTTCCGCCCAGGCGTGGAAGTCAGCCTCACGTACGATAAAGTAGCCGTCCGCATCCGTTTGAAGTGATACTGGAAAATATCCGACAACGTACCTTGCTGGCATTCCTGCCGCGCGTGCCATTTGAGCCATTGAGCTGGCAAAAAGGTCGCAGTACCCTTCTCTCGTTTCCCCAAAGAGGAAATCCTCAACTGGATCAACACCTTCCGGAGCAGCTTCAGCGTTTAAGTTGTATTTTGATTGTCGTTCAATGGCTGCTTTGATTGCCACGGCTTTTTCAATATCTGAACCCAGATTCGCCGTTAGCTCTTTTGCCCAAGCAACGACTTTTGGAGAAACTGAATTAGTCGCCAGGAATAGGTTGATGCTGTCGCCTCTTTTCGGTGATGTTCTCGGCTGAAAGGAATCCTTAAGCCTCCAAAAAGTGCCACTAAGAGCTTGGCCTCTTTCGGGAACAATTGCCAAATCGTAATCACCTGAGCCGTTTCTTCGAGTCAGTCGAGAATCTTTCATTCCGCTAAAAACTACGGGAGCTGGAAATTTGTCCATTGGCCTTCCAGCAAACTTAATCTTGAACTCCATATTCTGAAAGTTCTTCTGCAATTCATCTTGAAATAGAAAAGGAAATGCAGTATTCCTTCGAATTTCTGGCGTTTCTTGACGTCCATTTGCTTCCGGAAGCCGACGCCAAACTCCCTTTGAGTATTCGTTGAAAGCCCCGATTCGCATATACCTGGCTTCGGGAAGCTTTACTCGAAACACTTCACGTTCTGTCACATACCCTCGAGGGCCCTGTCCAATTGCGGACGACTCACCATGCTGCACAGCTGATGAAAATGGCCGAGGAATTTGAGGAGGCAGTTGAGGTGGCCTAATGGAAACAGCACCTGATACTTGCTTCATCGAAAACTGAAGAATTGGCGCACCAATTAGACTAAGTACGATGACAATGGCAGCGGAAGCAAGTCCCCATTCTGGTCCTGCCATCCACCTCCATGGTCCGGCACGGAGGGAGGCGACATGCGGGAACCCAGATCGCACAGCACGATCGAGCATTACTCTTCGGTGACATCGGGCATAAAGCAAAGCAATCGAGAGCATGAATACGAAGAAGGTTAAGGTCGCACCATTAAAGGTGTTAAAGGCGCCAACCAAGCCAAACAATGCAATGCATGGAATGCTTTGGAACAGAAGTATTTGATCTCGCCAAGCAACGAAACTGCCGAGCATCAACATCCAGCATAACGTTCCGGCAGAACCTGTGAGCTCGCGGGGGAAACCGCCGCTTGGCAAACCACTGTTCACCCGGCTAGAAAGCATCGTAGCTGCCAGAGCCAGGCCGATGTATAGAAAAATGGATAGAGTTTCAAGCCATTTGACTTGGTCAAACATTCGGGAAACAGCATACGCAATGAAGCTTCCTGCAGCTATGCCACCGACAAAAAGAAAACTAAGCGGTGGATTTGACAATCCCATTCCAACTGAATAGGTTGCCGTTGCAGCAGCGAGAAACGCCAAAAGAAAATCTATCCAGTTTCGTTGAATTGATTGAAAGGCTCTCATGCTTTCTTTCCAAGTCCGTCGAGGGACATTTCTCTGACATACGCACCAGCCGATCTTAAGCGATCTTGGTACTTATGCGAAGTTGCTGATTCAGTCGCTGATCGTTGATTTTGCGGAAGGAAAGCCAGCGCGTCATACACCATACAAACGACTGAATGTCCACTGCGCCGAAGGTCCGTAACTGCCTGTGGCAAATTTTGATCGGCAATTGATAGGAGAAGGTGAACTGTAGCCCCCGGCATAATGTTTCGTTGAACTCGCGAGACTTCTGATGCCAATGTCGAGCGCGAATCCGCTTCAAGTTCTGCAAGAATTCGAAGGATATCACGTTCTCGTTCCGAAGGAGTGCCTTTACCGACGCTCGACTCCTGGATTGGAAATTGAACTTGAACCCCTTGTCGCAAAATTCGACCACAAATGTAAGCTAGGTGCCCGCACATTAGCTCGAGAGTCGTCCGGTCACCTTCCCCAACTTCTGTTCCGACCAAATTTTGGACAATGAACGCAAAAGATGCCGAGGCACCGGTCTCAAACTCTTTCACAACCATCTGCCCAGTTTTTGCCGTCGAGCGCCAATGAACATAGCGCATTGAATCTCCAAAAACGTATTCGCGAACGCCTCGAGGTTCGATTCCTGAACCGCGCGATAGTCCATGTTCAGATTCCGAGTTTCCCCAACCAGCTGCGTTGGCGACATCAAATGGAACGGTGATGGGAGCCGGCAATACGAGCATGTCGGCAGTATCAGTTATGTACTCCTTTACACTTGAAATAAGTCCGAGAGCATCTGTTCCGATTATGCTTAATTTTGACCAGCGGTAGCGGCCTCTGCGGGTTGGGTTGAAGCGGTAGGTGCTACAGACAGGCTGATCCGTTCCTGGAGCGATTGGGGTGCTTGGCGTGATGCTGTCGTTCACTAATCGAGGAGGCAAATGATCCCAGAGCATGATTAGGGGACGCCGAATTTTTTGCTGGCTAATGACGCTCAATTCGATGACCGCAGATTGTCCAATCTGCACTTCAGCAGGAGATTTTCGATGAACGATCAAATTTCGAACGGAATACGACGCTTGCACTCTTGCGGCAATGATCGTTACGATCATTGCCGTACTCATGTAAAACAAATGTGGCGAATTCAGTGCAACAGCAACTACAAGTAGAAATAGACTGCTCGTGGTTAGCGCTACGCCCGAAACATTGCTTACTACCATTAGAACCTAGGCTACGGATGCTGGAACAGGGCTTGGAAGCAGTTCAAAAATTCCGTCAATTACGGCTTCAACGGCTTCTTTGGAACGGACATCTGCACGAGGTATTACCCTATGCCCCAAAACTGAAGCGGCAACTGCCTTAACGTCATCTGGACGCACAAAATCATAGCCATTCATGGCGGCATGAGTCTGACTTGCTCTGGTCACGTAAATAGAGCCTCGCGGCGAAGCTCCCATAAGCAATTGCCCCGAATCTCTTGTCAAGCGAACCGCCTCAACAATGTATTCCCGAATTGTGTCGTGAACAAATATTTCGCGAACTGCATGTTGTAAGTCAATAAGTTGAGTCGGGGTTACAATCGCCTGTATAGAATCAACTGGAATGGTAGTCTGTTGCCGTTGGAGCATTGCAATTTCATCGGCTTTGCTCGGATATCCCATAGAAAGCCGCATCAGGAACCTGTCCAATTGTGCTTCTGGCAATGGATAAGTTCCGGTCATTTCGACTGTATTTTGAGTTGCAACTACAAAAAATGGTTTTGGCAGATCACGAGAAACGCCATCGGTGGTGACTTGTCTTTCTTCCATTGCTTCAAGCAACGCCGATTGCGTTTTCGGGGTAGCCCGATTGATTTCATCAACCAAAACGATGTTTCCAAAAATTGGGCCAGGAACGAATTCGAATTTTGAAATGGACTGGTTGTAAATAGATGAGCCAGTTATGTCAGCCGGAAGCAAATCTGGCGTAAATTGAATTCGACGAAACTCTCCGCCTACAGATTTCGCGAGTGCCTTGGCTAGAGTCGTTTTGCCGACGCCAGGAATGTCTTCAATAAGTAAATGCCCGTTGCAGAGGAGAGTCATGACCGAAAGCTCGACCGTTCGCCGTTTTCCAACGATTGCCTTTTCAATTTCTTCTACTAATGCATCGCACGCCAACGAAATATCTTTTACTGATAATTTGCTCATATCACCCGATTCCTAAATTCTACATCCTTTGCCACAAAGTCCATATACGACGCAATGCACGTCATCATTGTCACCGTATTCCCAAAAGTCCCTAAATGACTGCTACAATTCCTCGCGTGGATTCATCATTTGTCATAGGCGTTGACGTAGGCGGCACGAATGTACGCGCCGCTGCTTATGCAAAAGACGGCTCAACCGAATCACAAAAGTTCTCGCAACTCTCAAACGCCCAAGATGGGGTTTCGAGTTCCGTTCGCTCAATTTCTGATTGCATACAGCAAGCTATTGATTCGTCGCCAAATACTCCTCATGCGGTTGGAATTGCCATGCCGGGCCACATTGATGGAGAAAAGGGCGTGGTGCGATGGGCGCCGAATTTCGGAGAGGATATCGAGGGCGTCTTTAGATACTGGGAAGACATTCCGCTAGCAGAACTGCTTAGCGAGACCATTTCATTGCCAATAGTGATCGGAAATGATGCGAATTTGGCAGCGCTTGCTGAATATAGGTACGGCACAGGCCGTAATTCGGCGAATTGTTTAGTCATGCTCACAATCGGCACAGGCATCGGCGGCGGCGTCATTCTTTCGCCAAAAGCTGTGACTGGAGATGCGAGGGGGCCGTTGATGCTCGTTGGCGGAAATCAGGGAGGCGCCGAACTCGGCCACATAAGCCTCTTGCATGGAGGACTGGACTGCAATGCGGGAAGCTACGGTGCGCTTGAGGCATATTGCCAGCGCGACTCGATTATTGCAAGAGCACTTCATCGTTTGAAGCGAGGAAGAGTGTCAATCATTGACGACATGGTGGACGGCGACCTTTCAAAGATTACGCCGCGTACTTTGAGTGTTGCTGCTGATGAAGGCGATGAACTTGCGATTGAGATTTGGACTGAGATTGGAACCATGCTCGGAGTCGCAATTGGCTCTTATATCAACATTTTTGCACCTGATATCGTGGCAATTGGTGGCCAAATCGCAAAAGCCGGGGAATGGCTATTGGAACCCGCCCAAAAGACTGCAAGGAACGTCGCTATTCCTTCCCTGTTTGCCGATGCGCAAATTGGTATGGCAGAGTATATTGAAGAAGCAGGAATGTTGGGTGGAGCCGCCCTTGCTTTCGAGCACTTAGGAAGGGTACGAATTTGAACGATTCTGAGACTCACAAAACTCAAGACCCCTTGGGGTTCTCCAAGGAGACTCTGGTCATCTCCGGAAACCGCAAATTGTACGTTTTCAAGTTCAACCAGGAACCAGCCGCCGATTCCCAAGCGAGTTCAACAGGTAACATCAGCCTGGAAGGAACCAAAACTGATGACTGAAGTGATCATGCCCAAGATGGGCGACGGAATGGAAGAAGGAACGCTCCTCGAATGGCTTAAGAAAGAGGGCGAAAAGGTAAAGTCTGGCGAGGCTATCGCCATGATTCAAACAGATAAAGCCAGCTTGGAAATGGAAGCTCCAACTTCGGGAATTTTGGCTGGATTTATTTTGAAAGTGGGCGATTCGGTTCCTGTCGGCCAACCAGTTGCCGCTATTTTGAAAGATGGCGAAACTTTACCGACTGATTGGAATTCGTCCTCATCCGTGAGCTCATCAAACGGCGTCGCTGCAACCCCCAATCCTAGTCTCTCCTCAACCCCATCCGCAAACATCCCCGCTTCCCCGAATCTCGCATCCTCATCCGAGCGAATCAAAGCATCACCGCTGGCAAAGAAGATTGCTTCCGCGTCAGGCATTGACTTGACTAACATCGCTGGAACCGGCCCCGGCGGACGAATAGTAGAGGCTGACGTTCGCATGTTAAAACCAGCTGTAACTCAAACTATCGCCTCAATTCCGACGATCGTTGCCAAGATTGCCCCTACAGCGGAAGATGTAATTGTTCCACTCAACAAAATTCGTAAAATCACGGCAAAACGAACCACTGAATCGAAGCAAGCCGTTCCCCACTACTATGTTACGGTGGAAGTTGACCTTGAGGCTGTTTCTGAAGTTCGAGCCCTATTTGCAAACGACGCCGAATTCAAGCCGTCTATCAACGATTTCCTTGTAAAAGCTTGCGCGCTGGCTCTTCGAGATATGCCCATTGTCAATTCGACCTACCAAGGCGATTCAATCCTTCAGTTTGGAAGAGTCAGCGTAGGCATGGCCGTTGCTCTGGAAGATGGCCTCACCTTGCCGGTAATCCACAACGCTGACCAGCTTTCGCTCCGCCAAATATCGGCTCAAAGCAAAGACCTTGCCGCAAGTGCTCGCGAAAATAGGCTGACACTTGAAGAATTGAGCGGTTCGACATTCAGCATTTCAAATATGGGAATGTTGAACGTAACCGTTTTTCAAGCAATCATCAACCAACCCAACGCCGCCATTTTGGCGGTAGGAAGCGCAAAGAAGATGGTAGTTCCGAGCGAAACGGGCGACGAGATCGAAATCCGGCTGAAAATGAACATGACTGGCTCCTTCGATCACCGTGTCATTGATGGTTCGATTGGGGCAAAGTTCATGAACGTTGTTCGGGAATATCTTGAGAAACCGACACGATTGCTTTCCTAGACGCACATGTTTGCTTGGAGTCGGAAACTTAGCTAGTGCCCTTTTGCGACCAATCCATGGGTCTTGGAACTTGTTGGACCAAAATTGCCCCTGCCTAATGAGACTGCCTTTCCATTCAAATACACTTTGATTGAACTCGAGCGGGCAACGTTGGCTTTTGAATGAACGACCAGTTTCCTCTTGTGACTTGGCGACTTTTTCCCTTTTGAGTGGCTTGAACCTGATGCGTGGGATTTGCTATTTTGCTTCGTTGAGTGTGATTTTCCTGCAATGATAATCTTGCCAGATCGAAATCCTTCGGTTTGGGCTGCACCATTGAAATTGTCGCCGATGGCTCCAGGCTTTTTGGCTACCGCATTATGTTTCGCATTATTTTTAACAACTTTCGTTGAAGCTGCATGGTTGTCAAGAACATGTGGTTGGACCTGGTCGGAAGCTTTCGGTACATGAGCCTTTGGAGCTTCATGCGACATTGGAGATACATGAGTTTTTGGAGAAGAGTGGTTCACCAAAGCCTTTTGTGGCTCCGGTTCTCCGGTGCTCAAAGCTCGATCCAAATTTGCGAGCCGTGTGTTCGTGCCTTCGACAAGTTCTGATAATTCTGCTAAAGAGGTGTCAATCCTTGACACCTTAGCTGTAATCTTGCTTTCCAAAGATTGGCTTTGCTTGCTAGTTAGAAAGTAACCGCCTACAATTGAGACCAAAACGCCAGTTGCAACCAAAGCACATTCTGGAAGCTTCAAACCCGAGGATTCGGATTTCACTTTCTTGGTTTTGGCGACCTTCGTTTTAGCTGCAATTGGTTCCGCATTCCCATCAGGTGGACCTTCTAAATCCATTCCTTGTGTCATCGCCGCAAGGTCAGCTGCTGTCGGCTGTTCCTCAGGAGCACTATTGGTTTCTTCGACTACCGAAGGTTCCAATTCCTTTCCTTGTGTCATCGCTGCAAGGTTAGCAGCGGTCGGCCATTCCTCAGCAACAGCCTCAACTACTTCCTGAGCAGGGACGGCAGCAACTTCGTCTACTTTTGGTTGCTCCTCGATTGCAATTTTTTCGACCACAGGTTCCATTTCCGCTACAGCTGAGTCAGCAAGTTCATCACCTTCAAAACTCTTGATTTGATCAACTGAGAATCCGGTTGATGATGAAGCGGCTTGAAGGATTTGATCCATCGTAAACGAAGGACCTGCCTCAGGCGCTTTGGTTGCTGGCTGATTTTGCTCGGTATCCGGTCCCGCCGCTTCACTGACTTCGAGATTTGTTCCTTTTTCGATGTCGGAACCGTTTGTCGTTTCAGCTGACTGGATTTCTGGAGGTTCAACTGTAGAAGGTTCATTGGGCGCTGAATCCTTGGCGGCAAGAATGTCCTCGTTTTGCTTCGCCATTTCGTCAAGAAGTGCCGTTATTTCCTCCGGCTCAACAACGGAAGCTTCGGCATCGGAATGCATGGCTTCGCCTTCCACAACTTCAAGTTCTGGTGCGATATTCAGTTCTTCTGCAGAATTTGACTTCCCTTTCGCCATGACCTTCTCTGTAAACCCTCAATTTCGAAAGTGTCCGAATCAGTTCGAATATATCAATTTTCGGAGGTTAGTTTGCCGTAGTCTAGGCTTCGAGCAAAAACCTGGCAAGGGTATGGGGGAAGTGGGTGGCCCGGTTCGTGGTTCAGGGTTCGGGGGTTGGGGAATCGAGTGGAGTGCGAAGTGCGGAAATTCTTCCCTGCACCTGATACCCCAAACCCCGAACCCTATACCCCCCATACCCTAAGTTGGCCGCGTCATCTCAATCGGAACGACCCATTTATCGAATTCTTCGGCGGTCAAGTAGCCCAGTTCAATAGCAGCTGCTCGCAAATTTGAACCGCTGTTATGGGCGGTCTTAGCAATCTTTGCGGCTTTGTCGTATCCGATATGCCGATTCAATGCAGTTACCTGCATCAAGTTCTTGTCCAGGTTTTCATTGATTCGTTCCAAATTTGGCTCGATTCCGATGGCGCAATTATCGTTGAAGCTAACGCAGGCTTCTGCAATCAATTGAATAGATTCCAAAACGTTATGAACCATAACCGGCTTATAAACATTCAATTGAAAATTGCCCTGCGAACCTCCAAAAGCGACAGCGGCATCGTTCCCAAAAACCTGGACGCATACCATTGTCAGAGCTTCGCATTGCGTCGGATTCACCTTGCCAGGCATGATCGAAGAGCCAGGTTCATTTTCTGGAATCGTGAGTTCCCCGATCCCATTGCGAGGCCCACTGGCGAGCCAACGAACATCGTTTGCCATTTTCATGAGCACTCCAGCCAAGGTTCTCAAAGATGCGCTCGTTTGGACCAATGCGTCATGCGCCGAAAGGGCAGCGAATTTGTTTGCTGCCGACACGAACGGATGTCCGGTTTCCTCCGCGATGTAATTAGCTGCCAAATCGCCAAATTTTGGATGGGCGTTGAGTCCGGTACCAACTGCAGTTCCACCAATCGCGAGTTCATAAAGGCCAACCATTGAATGTCGAACTTCGGCTATTGCGTAGTCAATTTGAGCGATCCAACCTCCAACTTCCTGACCCAATGTAATTGGAGTTGCATCCTGCAAATGGGTTCTTCCCACTTTGACAATGCCTTCAAACTCCTTTGATTTTTTCGCCAATGTTTGTCTCAGTGTTTCAACTGAAGGAATCAGATGATTAGCAATTTGCTCGACAACTGCGATGTGCATTGCAGTTGGAAAAGTGTCATTCGAACTCTGTCCTCGGTTTACATGGTCGTTCGGATGAACAGGTGATTTCGAACCCATTTGCCCTCCGGCAATCTCAATTGCACGGTTCGAAATGACTTCGTTTGCGTTCATGTTGCTCTGAGTGCCTGAGCCGGTTTGCCAAACAACAAGCGGAAAATGACTGTCAAGTTTTCCGCTAATCACTTCGTCAGCCGCGTTGCAGATCAATTTGGCAATATCGGATTCAATTTCACTCAAATCAGCATTTGCGCGGGTAGCCGCCTTCTTGAGAAGTCCCAGAGCGCGAATCATTGCACGTCCCCAAATAAACCGATCTCGGCCAATCGGGAAATTTAGAATGGATCGCTGAGTTTGAGCACCCCAATAGCGATCTGAGACAACTTCTACTTCGCCCATTGAGTCAGTTTCGGTTCGAAACGCCATGGACTGAGTTTACCAAGCGAGTTAAGTCAGCGATATGGCGCTTCTTCTAACCAAAAAGAACATGCAGGACATTTAAGTCCTGCATGTTCTTTAGAAATTCTTCGTCTATTACCACTTTCTAGTGTTAGCGTCCGAAGGCATTTCTGGAATGGTCTTGTTGGCATATTGCCGTACTGCAAAGACGCTCCCGAGTCCGACTCCACCGACAACAAGAGTCCAAATCCAGCCCCAGTTTGAGCCACGCTTTGCCTCAAGCGACCTGTTTGCTTCCTTTAGAGCCATTTCTGCGGCCCTTTCGTTTGCGGTGCCATCAAGACTGTCACCAGCAGTTGCAATTGCTGAAGCACTTTCCGACTCTGCCAGTTCAGTCCCAACTTCAACGGTTTCAGTATCTGTAGGAGGTGCGTACATTTCCCCTTGGACAGACTGGTAGTTCTGTTGATCAATTGCTCTTTGGGCTTCACTTCGTTCTGGATCAAGCTTCACGCCCTTACGCATATCCTTGTGAGGCGCAAAACAAAGTCCTGCCAACGAAACTAGCGTAAAAATGAGTAGTAACTTTTTCATTTTGAAATCTCCTTTATCCTCCACCGTCGTGCATGGCAAATCCCCTGTCTTGCCAAGTGCTACGAAGCAATGTAGGACTTCGCGGCAACATAATATCAATGAGTGGAGCCTGCGAGAGTCGTCGCTCTCGAATCCGGTGGTCATAGTTCATTCGCATTGGCAACGAATACACAACCATCGCTTCATCTTTAGAAATGATGGTTCCGTTGAATGTCACGCCTCCACCTCCGGTGCCGATGTTTCCGCCACCGACAAAGTTGGTATAGAGGATGCAGTCAAGCACGTTTACACTTTCCGACATCGAGTTCATGGTAGCGTCCGCAATAGTACTTTGATATTTTTTGCGGCCCGTATAGTCCACTTGGGTTGCATCGTAAGCTGGAATGTAATTTCCAAGATCGTCATATCTTCCATGTGTGAATGGCGGCCGCATATAATTCAGCGGATAGCTATTTGTGAAAGTAGTTGTGTTGCCCATGATAACCGAGCCTCTTGCAGCCAAGCCAACTAATGTACGCTTTTCATTTGCGTTGTCAATTGCCTGAGGATCCGATCCCCTAAAGTCTGCAGTCCCAACGTTGGCACCAGCCAAGTTCTGGTCGGAATAGCGAATTGAACCAACAATGTGGGTGTTACGACCCGTATAGACTGTCCCCTGACCGGCTACATAACCCTTAAGAACACAATCCTCCGAAAACGTAACAGGACCGTGAATGCGAATCGGCTTAGCTGCTGTACCAACTAAAATGGCCGTTCCTGTAACTTGACCATTCGTAGAAATCCTCTCATACGCACCTGCGCCACTGTTGAGCGCCTGATTCCAGACATCAACATACGCTCCTTGGCCAAATCCAGGGTTGGCTGTGCCATCCGCAAATAAAGCCTTGCTGTCAACGTAGGTTGAACTCAAATTTTGGTAGTACGCTAGATTCGAAAGGTCCGGCATGATGACTTCTTCAGTAGATTGACTATCTAACATTTGAGTCGTTGGAGTCATTCCCGTGCTTGTTCTATCCCAGCTTCGATAACCACCGGCGTCTGCTGAAACTGCACCATCTATGCGATTGTTAACGATTGAACCTGTAGATTCAAATGTAAAGTCTCGCCAGTTTTCGTAATCCGTTGTTCCCTTTGCACCATGACTTGCAGAGCTGTAGGGCTGTCGCCAACGCTCTTTGTATGCGGTTGCCGCATTATTCCAGTTCGTGTTGTACGTAGAGTTCGTCCATTTCACTGGTTGAGTATTCACCAGTCCTGCTGCTGGAGGATCGAGCTTTTCGTTCATTGATGCGATTACTGAACCATTGACAGTTGGCGATCCATTCAGAAACGCAAAGTTGCCATTGGCTCGCATATCACCATTGACGATCAGCTGCGTTTCGCTAAATCCGTCCATCCATCCATAGTTATTGACGAAGTACGTGTAGTCAAAGACTTGACTTCGGGTCAACTGAAACTGGCCAGTAACATCAACGGTTTTTCGCGGCTCGTCATCATCCATCACAGCATCGTTGTCTCTATCAACCCAACCAACTGCGCGAACTGTTACCAGCCGCGTGTAAGTGTCTGGTTGCGAATAACCGATGATTCCAGCTGCGAACCTTCCGACATCCGGAATTGAACCGCTCAAAGAGCCTGCTGGATTCCCAGGACTCGGTGTTCCAATCGCTGCGTCCATCGAAGCGAAATTTTGAGAGACCTTGAATGGTCTCCAGAAGCTTCGCAAAACAGTTTGAACTCCAGACTCACAAAGGTGAGTTGACTGAATATCTGTCTTCTGATTGTTTGAAAGTCGAATGGTTTGGGTCGAACGACTAATATAAGTCGCTGCCCCAACTGACAACAGCATCATTACGCCGAATACTGAAATCAGTGCATAACCGCGCTTGGATCGTAAATGCCGCTTTCGATTTGTTCGTTCCATATTCATTAACCTCTTGACAGCTCTGGGATGTTTCTCAAATAAACTGTTTCTCTGGATCGGCTCTTCGTATAGGAGCCTTTCGTTGTTGCAGTTTGGGTAGCCACCATGACTGAAAGCTTGCGAATAATGAACCCAGACCCTGGCGCGAAAATCACATAAGCGGCAGCACCGCCGGACGATTGTGGATCCGTCAAAATTACGTTTCGTGAGAGGATTCGAGATTCTCCATCTGTGACGACGCGAATGGTTCCAGACACGTATTCGATTCGCCTGACAACATTGTCCCAAATTGCTGGCGTTGTATAGTTGCCAGTACTTCCATTAATAACAGGCAAACGGTAAGACACTCCTAAACCATTTCCATCTACGGTAACCGACATGGCTTCGCGAAGCTCTCCAGAAATCATGCGAACCGATCGCTGTGATTGAGTTTCAGCCAGCATTTTGCCTTCGCCTTTGTACCAAGTTGATGTGCCTGCCACCAATAGTGATACGGCACCAGTAAGGGCGAGGAAGCTAACAGTTGTGCTCACAAGGGTTTCAATAATTGTAAAACCGTTTTTGGTTCCAACCCTCTTTGAGCGATAGCTATGAACACATTGCCTTGGCCGCGACATTCTTTTCAAAATAGATACTAATCTCATTTCTTCTTCTCTCAATTCCTATAGATTTGCTATCAACGTGCCTAAAACGTATCGTTTGTTCACGCCTCGCTCAACCCAGTGAATATGTATCGTAACTCGGCGCAAGTCAATGTCAACCTGTTCAATGTTCATGTGACTATATCCACCAGGCAAAATTCGGCCGACATTGTCCAACGAAGCAGTGTCTGTGTTAGTAGTGGTGTACCGATTTGTACTTGTAGGCGTCGTGCTGTCAATCAATCCTAGGCCATAGAGTTGCGTTGGGGTCACGTTGGCATAGCCAGACCCACGAACGGCTTCAATCATTTTTTGAGCCATTCCGGCGGCCTTGTTCATGTTATCCGCCTTAATGCGGCTTTTCGTCGCCATCGGCATGGCAGACGTGAGAATCACCGCTGACATTGCGAGAATGAACACTGCTAGAAGTGCCTCGATAAGCGTGCCGCCTAGTTTCTTTTTCAATCGTTGACTTCGATTCATTGGTTCCCCATTCGTTCGTTCAAAACAATATTTTCGGCTGGTTGCCATCCAAACAGTACAGACACTGGAGAAACCAGGCTTAAATGTGCCTGGTCAACAGCAATCCTATTCCGTATCCAATTCCTGAGAGAACACGGAAGAATTGCAAGGTTTTTCAAAGTAACTCGCACTAAAAACAAATGTTCCTCGTGTGCTATGTATGTATCTATGTGAACCAAGGGCGAGAGAAGTGTGTTCTCAAGGATCAATGCAACGAGACTAGAAGTTCTTTCAATAGTCAAAAACGACCAAGCCTCATTGAATAACAATGAGGCTTGGTCGTTTCTCAAGCAACTGTCACAATGTGACGACTATGGCAATACGTGAGTAGGGTTCGTGGCAACGTTCCCACAAGTTGGGTTGTTGCTCATATTTGCGATGACATAAGCTGCGGCACCGCTTGGGCAACCAGGCAACGAGCCTTTGATATATGCTGGCGCAAGGTCACCGGCTACTGGGGTCGAAGTTGCACCCATATTCATCTCCATAGCCCATTGCTCTTTTGCACCTTCGATCTGTCGCATATTAGCAACGCAGGTCTTGGTACGGCTGGTTTCTCGAGCTTTCAAGAAGTTCGGGACTGCAATGGCAAGCAAGATGCCAATGATCAGCACGACGATCATAATTTCGACAAGGGTAAAACCTTTTGTTTTTCTAGTTCTTTTCATTTCAGACTTGTTATCCTCCCAAAGGATTTTCGGGCTATTCCCCCGTTACTCAGACCGTTCCACTTTGGCTTCGGCTATGAGCAGGTGTTTTCACCAGTATTCTCGGAAGGAATCTGCTAACAGCTTAGGTCTTCTCGTGATTTTTTTATGATGACCAGTTCTTTTGATCGGTTCCTGTTAAAAGGCTTATTCCAGATTTGTTGGGTCATCTGACTCTGATTTCTTGCATGCTTCAGCTCTAATTGGACTCATCACACAAGTTCAATGTATTGCTCCACCCAAAATCCATATGAAACATCTTTTCCCTGGTATCGTTAGACAATCTATGCGTTGGCTTGCTACATCAATTCTTACCATTGGGCTACTGTTCTCGATTCCAATGTCAGCAAACGCTGATTCGTTGAAGCCAAGCAAGAAGGATCAGCTTGCGTTGGGCAAAAGAGTCGCCACCGATATTCGAAAGAAAGAAAAGATCGTTTCTGAAACAGACCCAAAAGTTTTGAAGCTCCGCGAAATTGCGAAAAGACTGCTGGATGCCATCCCGCTGACAAAAGATGAACCTTGGGAATTTTCATTTGACATCGTTACGAACAAATCTCTAAACGCATTTGCACTTCCCGGAGGGCCAATATTTTTTCATTCGGCCTTGTATGACAAATTCCAGACTGAAGATCAAATTGCCGGAGTTCTTGCACACGAAATTACTCACATCCGCAAGGAGCATTGGGCATCATCTTATGCGGACCGAATGAAACGATCTTTGGGAATCACTATCGTTCTCATTCTTCTAAAGGCGAACCGAACGGCAACAGACATTGCAAGCATTTCAAACGACCTGCTGCTCACGCTACCATTTTCCCGGAAGCATGAATCTGAATCTGACGAGCGCGGTTTTGATGCGATGGTCAATGCTGGCTTCAACCCGCAAGGTATGGCAGATGCGTTCAAGATTCTCATTGAAGGCCGAAAAGGTTCAAAGCCGCCAGAATTTTTGAGCACGCATCCAGACATGGATAAGCGAATCAAGAGAATTGAAGAAAACATCGCGAAGCAAAGCCGGACGTTTAATCCGCAAGTTGCATTGCCGTGGCTTTCGGGTTCTTAGTTGGGATGTTTGTTGGGTCTGAGTTAGAACAGATTGGATAAAACTGAGCAGATCAATCCAAACTAATCTGAACTAATCCGAACCACTCTTGACCCGAATCCCGTCTCATTTTTGGAACGAAACATGCAATTTTGCCATAGGATCAGAGTTTTTTTGCATTTCTATGTATTTTATGACTTCAATTGCTTTGAGAATAGGCTAACATAAGAAAGCTGATAATAATCGGCGATGTTGCGTGAATCGAAGGGAATTACTAAGCCGAACGGTTGGAGGCTCGCCTCTGGCTATTAAGGTTATAAAGAGGTATATGTCTGTGATCATCAGAAATCGAACGAATCTGCGCCGTTGGGCTTGGTCCGTCTCTGCGCTTGCTGGAATTGTTGCAATTGGTGGATTAACCCTCGCCATTGGCAGCCGTGGTGTTTCGGGTTCTAAGAGCCCCAAAAGTGCTGTAGCTAAAGCGGCTCTAAGTTCTGGACTCGGAAATCAAGAACATTTTATTGAAAACAAGGGTCAATGGGACTCTCGTGCCCGATTTGCTGTCCGCTCTCCAGGAATGGATACGTGGGTCACAGATACAGGCATACTGTTTGATGCTTATGTTCGAAGGGACCTACCTGCAGAGAACGATCTAGTACAGGTCAAACAGATGAAGCGTTCAGCACAACGTGGGCATGTCATTGCAATGGACTTCGTTGGTGCTAGTTCAAAATCCAAGGCAGTTGGCACTGGTCTTATAGACACGAAACAGAATTATCTTCGAAGTGGCACGCAAGCAATTTCAGCTCCTGTTTACGATCAATCGAAAATTATCGGTATCTATCCCGGCGTAGACGTTAAGGCTTATGTTGATGGAAACCGTCCACGATATGACCTTGTCGTAAACCCTGGTGCAAATCCACAACAAATTCAAATCAAATTCAATGGTGCCGATGGCGTTACTTCAACAACCGGTACCGACCTCAAATTGCAAACTTCAATTGGTCCTGTCAACATGGGCGGGCTCTATGCTTATCAGAATGGTACAAATGGCAGAATTTCAATTCCTGCCAATTTCAAAGTCGGCACCGATGGAACTGTTCGATTTGAAATCGGAGCATACGATCATTCGAAACAGCTAATTATTGACCCTGTCGTTTATAGCACTCTATATGGTGGAGTCGGTGGCGTTGATATTGGCAATGATGTAAAGGTTGACGCAGGAATTCACGCTTATGTAGTCGGTCAGACAGACTCGGCAAGCTACCCAACTTCAATCGGCGCATATAACGAATTTGTCGTTGGAATAGACGGCTATTGTTCGAAATTTGCGAATGATGGAAGCGATGTCGTTTACAGCACTATCCTCGGCGGAAACGGCGATGAAACCGCAACAAGCATTGCTCTTGACGCAGCTGGTAAAGCGTACGTAGTTGGAATTTCGGATTCCGCAAATTGGCCTTCAGCTCCGATCGGTCCCGGTGGCGGATTTGACGCTTGGCTAGTTGTTTTGAACGACACTGGTACAGGCTCGGTTTTGGGTCACCGATGGGGCGGAACTCTTGACGATCAAGCGACGGCTGTCGTCATTGATCAATTTACAGACATTTACGTTGTTGGCGACACATTTGCCACCGACTTTCCTACGGCAAACGCATTCCAAGGAGCACTAAAGGGATCCGGGGATGCGTTTTTAACTAAGTTCAGTGGCGGTGTAGATGGCGGTGCGATGGTGTACTCCACTTATCTTGGAGGCACAGACTCGCTTAATCCTCTCATTGTTGACGAAGATGTTGCAATTGACCTAGCGGTTGATGACGAAGCAAGCCCTTATGTTCTGATTTCCACCCAATGGAATGACGCTCCTAAACTAGCTGGTTCTTACGATACAACCTGTAACGGCCAGGATGCGTTGATCTTGAAATTCGCTCCAGATGGCCAGAGCTTGTCATTCGGTACATTTCTTGGCGGCAACGACTTCGATACACCCCGTGGCATTGCTTTAGACAGCACTAACAACGTATATATAACTGGCGTTACGTTCTCGTTCAACCACCCTAAGACGTTTGGCGTTTTTGATACAACTTACAATTTGGGGCAAGACAGCTATTGCACGAAAATGAACCGATTAGGCACTGGCCTTATCTATTCGACTTTTTGTGGATTCTTAGGTGGTGCCTCGCCAACAGCAATTGCCGTTGACGATCTTGGCTTTGCGCACATTACTGGAACTGTGTTCCAAACCACGCTTACTCCCCAAAGTCTTCCTGTTACTCCCAACGGCGACGATCTAACCTTTAATGGCCCTGCTTCGGCGCTTCCTCCTGGAAGCGACGCATTCTTGCAAGTATTTAGCCCGAGCGCTACGGAACAGCAGTACTGTAGCTATTTTGGCGGCTCGATGTTTGATCAAGGAATAGGAATTGGTCTTGATGGGGCACGAAACGCCTACCTCGTAGGTTTCACACGTTCATCTGCTGAACAAACGATTCCTTGGCCAACAACTCCTGGTGCATTCAAGGTGGCTTTCCCACCAGACACATTGGCTCCACCTTCATTGCATGAAGGCTATTTGGTTAAAGTAAAAACTCGAATTCCATTGACAATCACTTCGTTGGTTATTAACCCGAATGCGGTCGCTGGCGGTGATCCTTCAGTTGGCACCGTTAACTTATCGGCACCAGCAAGTACTGGTGGCGCTACTGTTACATTGACGAATAACAACAACTCGGTCGTGACAACAAACTCTTCCTTCTTGATTCCAGCCGGAGCAACTAACGGAACGTTCAATATTGCAACGGTTCTTAGCCTTACAACTACGGCTGTTGTTGCGATCACTGCTACTGTTGAAGGCGATTCAAAGAGTGCGAACATCACAGTTTCTCCGTGGCTGACGGCACTTACACTTTCGAACGATACAGTTACTGGCGGCAACCCAGTTGGCGGCCGAATCACCATTTATCGAAACGCACCAAACGGTGGCGTAAACGTTAATATGGCTTCGACGGTACCTGCTGTTGCTTCAGTTCCTGCAATCGTTACAGTTCCTGCTGGTTTGAACACGGCAACGTTTGACGTAACCACGACTGGCGTTGCGAATCCTCAAACTGTGGACATCAGTGCAACCTATCTTGGCTTGACACGAACTGTCACATTGACCGTCGTTCCTGCTCGACTCTATTCTCTATCCTTTATTCCAACTGTTGTATCAGGTGGAACAAGCATAAGCGGAATCGTCCAGCTTGATGGCGGTGCTCCGAATGGTATCGGAGTCACGGTGGCGTTATTGGCAGATAACCCTGCAGTCACAGTTCCAGCAACGGTTGTAATTCTTCCACAGACAAGTTCGATCCAGTTCCCTGCAACCACGCTCTTTGTTGCCGCCAACACTTCGGTGAACATCACGGCTCAGTACGCCGGTGATACGCGGGCAGCTGTGGTTGATGTCCTTCGGGCGAATTTGATTTCGCTCACTCTCTCTCCAGATGTAATTCAGGGGGGCAACTCGACTACTGGCACAGTTGGTCTTGATGCTCCTGCTGCAACTGGTGGCGTGAACGTCCCAATCTCGTCAAACAATCCTGGCATAGCTTCCGTGCCGGTCAGTGTGCAGATTCCATCGGGTTCAACAAACGCTTCGTTCCAGGTTGATACGACGATAGTTGTCGTACAAACCATAGTAACGATTACGGCTACTCGCGGACCTGCAACGCTTAATTCAAACCTAACTGTGAATCCAATAACATTTGCAGTCACTGTTAACCCGATTTCAGTAACGGGTGGACAAGGTTCGTTAGGAACTGTTACGCTAACAGAAATCGCACCAGCTGGTGGCGCGACAATCAACTTGTCAAGCGGCAACGTAAATGTTACTGTTCCTACTTCAATTATAATTCCTGCGCTTGGCAATTCGGCCACGTTCAGCATTACAACGGTTCCGGTTACAGCAAACATTTCAGTGCTCATTACGGCATCGTATCTGACCTCAAATGCTTCAGCTAACCTTGATGTATTGGCTGCAGGAGTAAGTAACCTGACTGTCAATCCGAGTACTGTTCCGGGCGGCGTAGCAAGTACTGGCTCAGTCTCGCTGACAGGGACTGCACCGGCAGGTGGCGTAACGGTTGCTCTTTCGAGCAACAACGTCGCTGCAATCGTGAGTGCAAGTGTTACGGTGTTGCAAGGTAATTCTTCCGCAACATTCCCGATCACAACTCTTGCTGTGCCGCTATCAACCACCGCAACGATAACTGCAACTGCCAATGCTCTTTCGGACACGGCAGATCTGCAAATCATTGCAGCTAACTTGATCAGTATCTCGTTCAATCCACCAAGGGTTCGAGGTGGTCAAACAACGGCAATGACGATCACGCTAGATGCTGCGGCTCCTCCCGGAGTTTCAGTGGTGATCACTAGCTCGAACCCGTCCATTGCTACTATTCCTTCTCCAGTTACGATTACGGCTGGCCAGACTCAACGAACGGTTATCGTGACAACGCGGCGAGTTTCAAGGACGCTGTCTACTAACGTGACAGCTGCTTATAACGCTCAGGTGGTAACCACCACTCTCACCGTTACTCGATAGTCCAAACTCAAAAGCTCCCCTCGATCGCGATGGGAGCTTTTTTGTGTATCGGCAGAGCCATTAGAATCATGAATTGGGTACAACTTAGGTTACATGCGATCTTCGACAGCTTTTCTATTTGGTGCTCTTGCAGGGGCATTTGCTATTTTGACCGCCAGGAAGTTTCTCGAAGAATATGAATGCGAAGCACCCAAGAAGCTCACAAGCAAAATGGACAAGCGACTTGAAGAATTGGAAGGCCGTTTAGAAACTACCGAAGAGTTTGCGTCCTAAACTGCAGTACTAAAGTCCGCAGAAATCTCTTGAAACGCTGAGATAGTACGCTGTACGCCAACGTCGTCAACGTCCTTGTGCAAAACAAGACGTATTCTGTCGGGAGCTGGAGCTAACGCCCAAATTCCCTTTTTCTTTAAAGAAACTAGCCAGGGTTCTGATAGGCCAGAAGTTTGAACCAGAATCATGTTGGTTTGAACCCGCTCCCAGTCAATGGCAAGTCCGGCTAGACTGTCAAGTCCATGCGCTATCTCCTTTGCACGACGGTGATCGTCGACTAAACGGTCAACCATGGTACGCAAGCTGACAAGGCCACAAGCCGCTAAAATGCCTGATTGCCTCATTCCGCCGCCTAAACGTTTTCTCCAAGTCAAGGCACTTTGGATAAACTCGTTAGAGCCGCATAATACTGAGCCAACAGGAGAACCTAGCCCCTTCGAAAGGCAGAAACTTACGGAATCGAAGTCGCGAACAAGTTCCTTTGCGCTGATACCCAAAGCAACCGAAGCATTAAACATTCTTGCTCCATCAAGATGCATCTTCAGACCATGGCGGTCGGCGACCTTTCGGTATTCGTTTGTTGCAGCGTCAGCGATGATGGTCCCGCCTGCCCGGTTGTGAGTGTTCTCAACACATAGCAATGTCGTACCCGGTGTATGAAAGGTCCGCTTCATGATTCGCGATTCGATCTGGTTTGGGTCCATGGTGCCCATTTTCGAGGGAAGGGTTGCTGTAACGGCTCCGGCAATGATCGCCGGTCCGCCAACTTCATAGTAGAGAATATGGGCTTCTTCTTCAACGAGAATCGAGTCGCCACGACTTACATGGCAAGCCAGCGCGACTTGGTTTCCCATGGTTCCGCTTGAAACAAACAGTGCAGCTTCTTTGCCCGTCATTTGAGCCGAAACCGCTTCAAGTTCTAATACGGTCGGATCGTCGCCTAAAACGTCGTCGCCAAGACGCGCAGACATCATTGCCTCATACATTTCTGCCGTTGGTCGGGTCACCGTGTCGCTACGAAGATCTACGATGCCACTTTGACTTTCAGGAATGTTATGCGACGTGTTCATGACGAAGTGACTTCCTCAAAAATTCCTCAAAAAGGCTTTCTACTTTCAACCAGCCTGGATAGCTAAAACTGTGTCCTTCGCCGGGAAGCGAATGGAATTCGATGTCTGCACCTGCCCCAAAGAGCTTGCCGGCGAGGGCCTGTGACTGTGCTATTGGAACGATCTCGTCTGACTCGCCATGGATGATCAGAAATGGCACTATTGCTGAATCAGTATGAGAAATAGGGCTTGCCTCCGTCCATTTTTCTTCGTTTCCTACATGAGAACAACCCATGAATTGCTCCAAAAAGCTCATGCTGATAGGAAAATGGCTGTCATCAGGTTCAGATAGATCGGTAATGCCGGAAATGTCTACAACACAATTTGCTCGGCTAGAAATGCCCCTAATTGGCGAATCTTGAAGGCCGCACATGGCAGCCAAATATCCGCCCGCGCTATTACCTAAAACACCGATAGCACCAGAATCAATTTGCAACTCGTTCGAATTTGCTCGGAGGTGCCTGATGCAGGCCTGAATGTCTTCAATTGGCGTCGGATAAGTGTGAAGGGGAGCGAGCCGGTACTGCGGGCAAACTGCCGAGAATCCCATGCGGTTTAGGGATTCGGCTACCTCATGCATCATCGAAGGTTCGCCAGAAATCCATCCGCCGCCATGGATGCAAACAACGACCGGTGCGGGAGCCATGCCAGCCAACGGAAACAAGTCGAAGCTAAGCACAGTTCCGTCGTTAGCTTCGAATTTCAGATCAAATTGGGGCATGCATCAGTGTATCCAATTGTGAATACCTAATTTTTGGTTCCGGGAATGCACCCTCGAACCAATCGAATCCCAAATCTCTTCGCAATTTCAGACTAACGAAGCAAGCAACTCAGATGTCTCTGCAATTGCGCTCCTAAATGTCTCAACCGCGAAATCAACTTCTGATTCTGAAATGATGAACGGCGGCTCGAAGCGAATGACTCGAGGGTTGTTCAACGTATAAGCAACGCACATTCCTCGCTTCAACATCTGAGCCACGCTTAGCTCGCCAACTTCATCCATCGTTAGCTCGACGCCAATCATGAGGCCGCGTCCTCGGACTTCCTTGACTAAATCCGAATGCTCGATTTGAACCTGCTTTAGGCCAGCAATCAGCTTTTCGCCCATCTTTCGGCATCGTTCCAAAAGGCCGTCTTCTTCAATGGTTTGAATCGTTGCAATTCCCGCAGCACAAGCTAGTTCATTTCCGCCAAAGGTGCTTGTGTGGAGAAGTGGGTTCTCGCCAAAAACCTTATCCCAAACTTCGGGAGTTCCCATCGTTGCGCCGATCGGCATGACCCCGCCGCCGAGAGCTTTAGCGAGCGTAAGAATGTCGGGTGTGATTCCTTCGGCTTCGCATCCAAAAAGTGTGCCAGATCGCCCCATGCCAGTCTGAACTTCATCTGCAATAAGCAGAGCGCCGTTCCTTGTGCAAATTTCGCGCAAACCAGCGATGTATCCAGCAGGTGGAACTACAATTCCGCCTTCGCCTTGAATGGTTTCAATAATCATTGCGGCGGTTTGGTTGTCTATTGCGGTTCTCGCCTGATCCAAATTGCCATAGTCAATGAATTCGACTCCTGGCATCAGCGGTTCAAAATTCTTTTGGTATTTTGTCTTTCCCGTTGTAGCCAAAGCACCGATGGTCTTTCCGTGATAGGCGCCTTGAGTGCTGACGATCTTTGCTTTTCCAGTGGTGGCCTTCGCGAATTTGAGAGCGGCCTCCACAGCTTCAGTTCCAGAGTTAGAAAAAAACGTGTATTGGAGTCCTTTAGGAGCCCTCTTTGCAAGCATTTCGGCTAAATCAGCCTGCTTTGCATTGAAAAATGCTTTTGCAGAAAGAGGCATTATGTCTAGTTGGCGTTTTACAGCTTCGACAACTTTCGGGTGGCGATGGCCGAGGGCAAAGGTGCCGTATCCACCCAGACAGTCCAGGTACTTCTTCCCTTCTTGATCCCAAATGTAGCATCCCTCCGCCTTCATTTCGACTCCAAATCCTGCAAAAGCAAGAAGCTTGGCAAGTCCTGGGTTTACGTAAGTTGCAGTTTTTTCAATGACTTCAGCGTAATAAATTTCGGGATCCATGTAAGAAGTATATACGCTGATGAGGCTCAGTTTTGTTCGGGTTTGGCAACAAAAGATTCATGAGTCATATAGGTCTCATAGGACATACAGGTCCCATAAGTCCCTTAAGTCCTATGAGTCCCAACGCCCAGTTCAACCCATTAGTCCCACCCCATTGGCAAACTTTGGAACCAATTCAGTACAATTAACGTTAGTAATTGTAGCATGAGCGCATGAGACTCAAGTAATCTGAGTCATAAACACTCACTAAAGGAAGGAAAATGGGAAAAACAGTTGGAATTGATCTTGGAACCACAAATAGCGTGGTTGCAGTTATGGAAGGCGGAGAGCCTGTCGTCATCGCAAGCGCGGAGGGCGGTCGAACCGTACCTAGCGTAGTAGCTTTCAAGCCAAATGGCGAAAGGCTCGTAGGAGTTACAGCCAAACGGCAAGCCGTTGTGAACCCAGAAAACACAGTTTTCTCGATCAAAAGGTTCATGGGACATGCTTATAAAGAAGTTGAAGTTGAAGCTGGCCGAGTTCCCTATAAGGTCAAAGCTGACAAAAAGGGGCAAGCCATCGCTTACATGCCCGCCCTTGAAAAAGACCTGACTCCTGAAGAGATTTCTGCAATGATTTTGCAAAAACTCAAAGCCGACGCAGAAGCCTATTTGGGCACCAAGGTTGATAGCGCTGTAATTACGGTTCCCGCTTATTTTAACGACAGTCAGCGAAAAGCCACAAAGGATGCTGGCGAAATCGCCGGACTGAACGTTTTGCGAATCATCAACGAGCCAACTGCAGCTTCCCTTGCTTACGGACTCGACAAAAAATCTAACGAAACCATTTTAGTTTTCGACCTTGGAGGCGGAACGTTCGACGTTTCGGTTCTCGATGTTGGCGAAGGCGTTTTCGAGGTGAAATCCACAGCTGGTGACAGCCATCTTGGAGGCGACGACTTTGATCAAAAAATTGTAGATTGGCTTGCCGTTGAATTCAAAAAGGCTCAAGGAATTGATTTGAAAGTAGATCGCTCCGCGCTTCAAAGGCTCCGAGAAGCTGCTGAAAAAGCCAAGATCGAACTCAGCACCCAGATTACAACCCAAATCAATTTGCCGTATGTAACGGCGGTTGACAACAACCCGCTCCACCTTGACGTCAATCTCTCGCGAGCCAAATTCGAAGAGCTTTGCGCCGACTTGATCGAGCGAGTCAAAGCTCCATTCAAAACTGCCCTCGCCGATGCGAAGTTAAAGGCTGCCGGAGTGGATGAAGTCGTTCTCGTTGGTGGTTCCACGCGAATGCCAATGATTCAAGAATTGGTCAAAAAGCTTGCTGGAAAAGAACCCAATCGCTCTGTAAACCCAGATGAAGTTGTTGCCGTTGGCGCCGCAATTCAAGCTGGAATTCTGTCGGGCGATGTTAAAGACATCGTACTTCTCGACGTGACTCCACTTAGCCTGGGTGTGGAAACCCAAGGCGGAATTTTTGACAAGCTTATCGAGCGAAACACAACGATTCCAACGAAAAAGAGCAGGGTTTACACGACTGCGGCAGATAATCAGCCTGAAGTTGAAATCCATATTTTGCAAGGCGAAAGGCCGTTGGCAAGAGACAATAAGAGCCTTGGCAGGTTCCATTTAGCCGGAATTCCACCTGCTCCCGCTCGCGTTCCACAAATCGAGGTCACTTGCGACATTGATGCCAACGGAATCTTGAGCGTTACTGCCAAAGACCAGGCAACAAGCAACGAACAAAGAATCACTATCAGCGGAAGTGGAAGTCTGAAGCGCGACGAAATTGACAAAATGGTCGCTGAAGCAGAAGCTAATGCAGAAAACGATCGCCAAGCGCAAGAAAACGCCGAACTGAAAAATAAGTCGGAGCATTTGCTATATTCTGTTGAAAAAACTATTCGAGATACGCCGGAAGTCGTAAGCGAAGCTGACAAGAGTAGGATCGAAGAAAAGGCAAACGCCTTGCGAAAGGAACTTACAGGCGAAGATTTTCCAGCGATTCAAGCGGCATTCACAGACCTTGAATCCGAATCGCACAGGCTTGCAGAGGCCATGTACGCCAAGTCCTCGCAACCAAAAGCTGAAGGCGAAGAAGAAGGCGAGACAGTTGGGGTCGGTGCCCAAAAAGGCGACAACGCAGACGATGTGATTGATGCTGATTTTACAGAAGAAAAGTAGAGACTTGGTTTGCAGTGAGCGGTACGCGGTAAGCAATTGAGAGACTCAATTCGCAATCTGCTAACCGCCAACCGCAATCTGCCAACAATCCCCCGGTACAATCTATACTTATTAGGAGATATTAAGATGAGTGAAACTATTACAGCTTTTGACCATGCTGCACAGCTTGCAGGAAGGACTCGTGCATATACTGGAATGTTTGTAAATGACCTCAAATATATGCCGGAAGGGTCTTTCACAAATGGCCAAGGCGGCGTGACTCGTAGCGTTGCCGGAATCACTGCCGATGCGGCTTGGCTGGCTGATTGCGTAGCCACGATGCTTCGAGGCGAAACTCCCGCAACAACAGATTATTCAACTCATGTTGAACTGATTCCGGGCCTTGGCACCAAAGAAGCTTGCACTGAATTGATTTCTAACGCTGGCACTGCTTTGGCTGATGCAATAGAGAACTTGCCCGCAAGCAAGTTTGGAGAGACTGTCATGGCACCTTGGGGACAGGAAACCACATTGTATGCGCTTGGTTCCACAGCAACAAGCCACATCTGGTACCACGACGCTCAATTGAATTACATCCAGTCCCTCGCCGGAGATGGCGAAGTTCATTGGATGGGTTAAAAGTCCAACTGACTGGGCACCTGGGAATCTAGATTCCCAGGTGCTCATAGGACCAAGATTCACTTCTCCTTTAAGAGAGCCTCAACCATACGATCCACTTCCCTATTTGCTAGATCAACTGCCCTGACCACACCCTTTCGGTCTATCACCACATAATCAGGAAATGAATCGCATCCAAACTGCTTCATCAACTTCCCTTCCGGGTCAAAGGCAATTGGATATGACATTTTCAGCTCGTTTACAATTTTCGTGCCTTCGTCTGACTTTGGGTCGGAGTGGACGGCAATCAGAACCAAACCTTGGTCCTTCAAGCGTGAGTGCATCTCATTGAGATGCGGCACAGACGCTTTGCATGGGCCTCACCAATATGCCCAGAAATCAATTACGACTACGCTCCCTTTCAGCCCTTCCCAATTGAGTGCTTTTTCGCCAGTATTCATCCAATTGGCCATTTCGAGCTTAGGTGGAGCTTTCCCTTCAAGAGCATTCTTAGCTTCATCGTTTTTGCCGCCACGCTCCCTTTGGAAGCCGTCTTGGGCTATCAATGCAAATGAAAAAGCAGCCGCTAAAGCCATGCACAAACTCACTTGAAACCTCATATTTTCCTCCTACAAGTATTTGACGCAAGTTCTTCGTAATTTTGTGCGACGAAAATCGGCTTTTCGCACAGTTTGACTCCAAGTCACACACTGAGTGGGCGATCTCAACAGTGTGATGGAATTTCAGAAGATCTGAGCAAACTTCTTGAATCTGGATCGCAATGACTCACTTCAATTTCTGATCGTCCCTAATCTATAATGAATCATGCGAATCTTTGGAGTCATCACAATCTTTATTGCAATTCTTGCTATAGCGATTGCAGCCGGACAAAAAGCCATTCAAGTATCCATTGATGGCAAAGTTGTTTCAAGTCGCGGATTGCTAAAGGATGGCGTTGTTTATGTTCGCCTTGACGATCTTGCAAAAGCGAGCGGAAAATCCTATAGCTTTGATAGGGCCAAAGCCATCGCAAAAGTCGCAGCCGTAGGTGGCACTTTTCAGGCTGATGGAGTCGAAGGCATGGCTGGCGCGTTCATAGACAATGGGATTTCGAGGCTTAAGGTTGCTACAGCGTTCAACGATGCAGGGGCTGAAAACGTCCTTGAAATCGAGGTTCGAAACGCCGAGAAGCAAACCAAAGATTACAATTTTGGCTTCACTGTAACCAAATACACGCTTTTCGACAGTAATGGAAATGCCGTCGAAGGCACATTGATTGGAAGCGAAATGTATTCGGTGGGACTTGCTCAGGCCGAATTTCGCAAACTTAACGTTAAGTTTCGGTTCCCTGCTGGCTATGCTCCGACTAGGCTCGTAATTCGGCTGCAAACGCAGATTTCAGGGAAACCACCAAGATCAGAGATATTCAGAGTGAATTTTTGAAACACCTGTGAAATGACAAGGACGGCATTGAGAAACACGATTCCATAATTGAAGGGATGATTGAGCTAATGCAAATGAGCCGGTGTCACGCCCAAGACGATATCAAACTTTGCAATCAGCTCCCCAATCATCGAGTCCTTCAACGGCTCAAAGGGCACGATTACCGACTCCCTGGCAACTATGTCTCGCACGCTTCGCAAAACACCGTCTCTTTCGTTTTGCGAGATTCCCTTCACAAAGCATTGCGTGGTTAACAGTTCCTTGTCGCCCTTCTTAATTTTCACATGGATGTGCGGCACTCTGCCAGGATACGGCACCGGCTTGATCGTTCGGAATCGGTAAGCGCCATCCGAACCTGTTTCAAATCTTCCAAATCCTTGGAAATTTGTATCGCGCTTTTCAGAATTGTCTGTTCCAGAATGCAAGTAGGCTCCGTTCTGATCTACCTGCCAAATCTCAATCGTGGCTCCTGAAATCGGCTCGCCCTTTTCATTGAGAATCTTGCCACCAAGGTGGGTCACTTCGCCAAGCGCCTGCTTCCCGTCGCCGATGATCAACAAATCGTTGTCAACATCGAGAGGCAATTTGTCGGGATAGAACGGCCCTTCAGTGAAGGATGGGGTCTTTACAAGTTCATCGCTGTAGGCACCGCTTTCAAGGAACCTCAAGCTCTCTTCAGAGAATGCTTTGAGCATAGGCATGCTCAGGGTTCCTAGTGTGAGCCCTCTTAAGAAGTTTCTGCGTGTGAAGTTTCGGGTGAAGTGGTCCAATTATTTACAATTCCTTGGCTATCTATGCAATCTTACGAATTGTTGCACGAAATAGTATTCAAAACGAAAAAAACAACCCGTTAACACTTTTGAAATGAATTGAAAGTTGAAGTTACTGGACCTTCGAGTTCAACATCGAATGTTCCTAACCATGACCGGACAACGATCCTCTCATCCGCATGTACTTCTCTATGTCCTTCCCACCAGGGATCTAAATCCGAATCAAATGAGTATTCCGCCACGCCACACCAGCCTCTTAACGGCTGATCTCCTCTTAGGATCAAGCAGAAAACAACTTCTTCTTTCATCCACGCATCAATTGCGGCCAGGACCGCTATTACTAAATCCGCAATGCTTTCAAAGTTGAATTTGAAGAAATCAAAGTCTTGATGCCACCAAACCACCTCAACGTTTGGTTCTACGTCTGGAATGTCGCTTTGATAGCAGTAGACTTCAAGCGGATGTTCAACTGATGGATTTACAGACGGAATGCTAATAACGAGGCTCGGTTCGGTCGCACTATTGACCATGTACCGACCCCATTGCGGCCTTGCGAAAAGCAATTCCCGACGGAATTCCTCCTTTTTAAGCCACTCGGCCATACATCACATTATAACAGTTTCAATCCTCGTAACCTAATTGCAAACGCAGTCAAAGGTCACGAAAATTTACCGACTCTTATTCTCTCTCAAAAACGTAGGAATCTCTAAATCGTCCTCGTCAAAGATCGCGGCGGCGTCCATTGTTGAACTCGTAGACCTAGCCCTTACATTTTCAGAAAGTACTTCGTCGCGATTTGGAACTGGAGGAATAGGAATGCTGTTTGGCTTCATTCCTGGGGTCCATGCTGGCTCTGGTACTGAAGAAACCACAGGAACTGCAGCAGTCACAGTTGGGTTCACCGCAGCAGCTACATGTGCAGGATGCCGATGTGTCGAATCGCCTGCATAAGTTGCCGAAGCCGCTAATCTGCCTTCGCTGGTGTAAGGATTGAATCCAGTTGCGAGAACAGTTATTCGAACTGAGCCGTCCATTGCAGGATCAACGACGGTTCCAAAGAAAATGTTTGCATCGTTTGCATCACACAGAGCATGAATGTAATTCATTGCCTCGCTGCATTCGGCAAGCGTCAAGTCTTCTGAACTGGAGATGTTGACGAGAAGCCCCTTTGCTCCATGAATCGTTTGTTCGAGCAATGCGCTATTGGTGGCTGATTGAGCGGCTTGGAGCGCTCGTTGGTCGCCTACGCCGTACCCAATGCCCATAAGAGCCGGTCCCGCATCGCACATAACGGCGCGAACGTCTGCAAAATCAACATTGATATTTCCAGGAATCGTGATAATGTCAGAAATTCCTTGAACGCCTTGCCGAAGAATGTCATCGGCAACTCGAAAAGCGTCTTTTAGTGTCGTTCTTCGCTCGACTACGGAAATTAGACGATCATTGGGAATGGTGATAATCGTGTCTACTCGCCCTATCAGAGACGTAATTCCCTGCTCCGCTAATCTCTGCCTTCGCGGGCCTTCAAAACCAAACGGCTTGGTGACAACAGCTACGGTCAATGCGCCCATTTCACGAGCTAGATCGGCAACAACCGCCGCTGCGCCCGTACCAGTTCCGCCGCCCATTCCAGCCGTGATAAAGACCATATCGGCATCTTCGAGAGCTTTGCGAATCTCGTTCTTGCTTTCTTCTGCGGCAGATTTTCCAATTTCTGGATTCCCTCCGGCACCAAGCCCACGAGTCAAATTGATGCCAAGCTGGACTTTTTTGGCGGCATCGCTCAGGTCAAGCACCTGAATGTCAGTATTCATTGCGATAAACTCAACGCCATGAATTCCTGCTTCGATCATGCGATTCACAGCATTGCTGCCGCCGCCGCCAACTCCGATTACTTTGATATTTGCGCTATTGCTCACGGTTACCTGATCCTTAATAAAAAACCCGAGGAAACACAATTTGCTCGCCTCGGAAAATTATTGTAGCACTTTGAGTTATGGAAAACTAGGGGTTTTTTGGAAAAATTCGCCCTAATTTCTCAGCAAAGTCATCAATCTGGGCTTTACTTCGCGTTTCGGTTACCGCAACCAGCAGGCAATTGTCCATTCCAGCATAGAATTCGCCTAGCGGAAGACCTGCCAAAATGCCTTCGTCTATCAGTTTTGTTTGAACTTCAGCTGCATTTTTGGGCAATTCGACAACGAACTCTCCAAATACCTTCCCTGCAAACTTCAGCTTTGCTCCAACCGACGATAATCTCTCAATTGCATATTGAGTATTTCGGACAGTTGACTCAGCAACCGATTGCATCCCATTTTTGCCAAGCGCTGACATGTAGATCGTTGCTGAGAGCGCCATCAGAGCTTCATTCGTGCAGATATTTGAAGTCGCCTTCTCACGGCGGATGTCTTGCTCGCGGGTTCGCAGCGTCATCACATAGCCAGGGTTTCCCTTTCCGTCTTGAGTTTTGCCAACTATTCGACCAGGTATTCGACGCACAAACTGCTCTTTGCAGGCAAAAAGTCCAACTGCAGGGCCGCCAAACCCCAAAGCAATTCCCATCGGCTGGCCCTCGCCAACCACAATATCAGCTCCAAACGAACCAGGAGGAGGCAGAATAGCACACGCAACCGGATCCGCAACGACAACCAATAGCGCATCAACAGAATCCGCGATTCTCCGAGCCTCGGCGAGGTCTTCGATTACTCCAAAAAAGTTTGGCGATTGAACGATCAGACAACTCGTTTGATCATTGACCTGCCCTGACCAATTCGAACTTCCTGAGGAAGCTGGAACTGTCTTAACGCTTATGCCAATCGCCCATGCGTACGTTTCCAATACTTGGCGGTAATGTGGGTGAACAGCTTCAGAAACGGCCACTTCGGTCCTTCCGTTCACGCCATAAGACAAGATCGCCGCCTCTGCAGTAGCCGTAGCACCGTCGTACATCGAAGCGTTCGCCAAATCCATTCCATAGAGCTCGGCGATCATGGTTTGGAATTCGTATATCGTTTGCAAATAGCCTTGGCTGAATTCCGGCTGGTATGGAGTATAAGCTGTTAGGAACTCTCCACGCGAAATCAGAGCGCCTATTGATGAAGGAATGTACCGGTCGTACATCCCTGCCCCTAAAAAGCACACGAGATCGGTGAGGACATTTTTGTTTTTGCGGGAAATCTCGAACATGTGACCAAGAAGCCTATGTTCGTCAAACGAATTCGGAACATTTAAGTCGCCCTTAATTTTCAGGTTGTTCGGGATGTCTTCAAATAGCGCATCAATTGATGGAGCGCCGATCTCGGCGAGCATCTCATCAATGTCTTCTTTGGTATGCGGAATATAGGGCATTTTGTGTTTCTTATGCGAAGGAGGATTGATACGCTTCTGCGCTCAAAAGGTGGTCAGTTCCACCAGACAGTCGAATTTTTAGCATCCAACCTGCTCCAAACGGATCGGAGTTAACCAGCTCGCTTTGCGAACCTAATGCTGGATTGCCTTCTAGAACTTCGCCAGCTATTGGACTATAAATGTCGGAAACCGTCTTTACGCTTTCAACTGAACCAATAATTTCTCCGTTGGAAACGGCTCGGCCTGCATTCGGCAAATCAACATAAACGATATCTCCAAGCTCAGACTGTGCAAAGTCAGTGATTCCGATGGTGGCGACGTCGCCTTCAACGCGAACCCATTCATGGGACTTTGTGTAAAGAAGTTCAGATGGAATGTTCAAAAATAGCTCCTCAAATGACGAAAATTGAGTTTACCTAGACGAATATCGGTTCGGCGGGAACTCTATACATCCCGCTTTCCTTAGAATAGGTTCGGGCGCAAGTTTGCGCTCATGGGAGGACGAATATGTCAGACACTATCACAAGAATTGATGCTAAGGCCGAATTGGCCAAATGGACTCGCCAGCTTGCGGGAATGTATGTTGCCGACCTGAAGGCACTCGACGAGTCAGCAATATTGAATTCTGCCGGAGGCGCTGCTCGTACGGCAAACGACTTTACAGCTGAAGTCGCTGGATTCAATTTGATGACCGCGAAGAGGCTTCGCGGAGAGGAAGTTCCAGAGCGAACCGACGAAGATCGGGCTGCTTTCACCGCTCTATTTTCAACCAAGGATGTGTGCGTCAATATGCTTTCGAGCAGTGCTGAAGAGCTCGCTAGCGCTATCGAATCTGCGAGCGACGAATCTATGGCAGAAGTGGTTACGATGCCATGGGGGCAAGACATGTCTAAATGGGAACTCGCAAATCTTTGCGCTAATCACATTCTCTATCACGATGGCCAGTTGAACTTCATCCAATCGCTGAGCGGCGATGGCGAAATGCATTGGTTTGATAAGTAGGGTATGGGGTATAGGGTATGGGGTAAAGAACTCCAACAATTTGTAATTTGTAACTAGTTGTTAATTATTGGTCATTGGAAAATCGCGGACTTGAAGCGAGAACCCCATACCCCTTCCATTTCACTTCGACTCGGACCTTTGCATTGCAATTAGCCTAGATGGCTGTTTGAGAACGACTCTTTCGTTTTGTTCCAGTAATGCAAGGTGCTTATCCCAAGTTCCCAACAGCTCGGGAACCGTTGCAAATTCATAGCCCTTCTTTTTGAGTTTGGCGACCAAAAGAGAGACCATCGGGGGCGTAGCCGACTTACCGGGGCCGTCGTGGCATAAAATTATTTCTCCGCTCTTGGGAGTTCCAACATAAGCAAGCATTTTTTCAGGACTCTTTGTGACAGTATCGCCATCAATCGCTGTCCAAAGGACGCTGGCCATTCCCATAGCTTTGGCTTGGGCGGCGTATTCACCGTCTTGAATTCCGTATGGCGGGCGAAACACAGTCGGACAATTCCCGGTCGCAAAAGTTACGGCTTGATTCGTTCGAATCAGTTCCCAAACTGCTTGGTCCTTTGTCTTAACTTTTCCATGAGTCCAAGAGTGATTTCCGATAGCATGACCTTCAGCCGCAATTCTCCTGAGCAACATCGGATGTCGCTTAGCCGCCTTGCCTAGAACAAAAAATGTCGCTTTGACATTGTTCTTTTTCAAGATATCGAGGATTAGTGGAGTGACTTTTGGATCTGGGCCGTCATCGAACGTCAACGCTATTGTCTTAGCAGAAAATGCCTTTGCTCGATTTAGCACTGTGGTTCGCTTGTATCTAGCCGGAATTGCCCAATCAACGTTGATCGGAGAGGGCATCAGAAAAATCGTTGTGTAGGCAAGTATTGAAACCATTGAAGAAGCTCCAAATTTACCTGACATGCCAACACCTTTGCGAGGAAAATTCATAAACTGTGAATCGTTTTTGATGCTTTGTACGTCACAGGCGTTCAATTGCGCCATTTCAACTTCGGTACGCTAAGAAAATGGATCGGTGGAAGCGTTGGTTTGTGCCCGCGGTTTCCGTTTTGGCAGCAATCGGTGTTTCCATTTGGGCTGTCATTACGAAACAATCAAGCACTCTTGATGCCTGCGTTTTGGTTTCTGGGATTGTTTGGGTCTGGCTATCGGCGAAGGCAAGTCTGTGGAACTTTCCGTTAGGACTCGTAAACGCTTCGCTGTTTTCGATTTCCCTTTTCAACCAAGAGTTCTTTGCTGACTCAGCACTTTATGTTCTCTACTTTTTCCTGATGGCCTATGGGTGGTGGCAATGGCGCCGCGGAAATGGCGACGATGAGCGGCCAATTCAGAACGTGAAACGAAATGAACTTGCCGTTGTGATCGGCGTCTCGCTCGTGCTTTGGGCCATAGCCGACTACGTTCTTACAGAGATTGGAGGCTATTCACCCATTTTCGACGGGTTCGGATTTGCTTCGAGCCTTGGAGCTCAATACTTATTAAGTCGAAAGTTCATTGAGAATTGGATCGGATGGGTGTTTGTCAATTCGT
Organism: Armatimonadota bacterium; assembly: GCA_031400935.1. Lineage (GTDB taxonomy): Bacteria > Armatimonadota > Fimbriimonadia > Fimbriimonadales > Fimbriimonadaceae > JANNJE01. The sequence continues at coordinate 49,892 of JANNQV010000062.1, read as the reverse complement.
TATACACCGTTTTGTACATCTACAAGGGAAACTTGCTGTTCGTATTGTTTTCAATAATACTGTTAGTTATGTCGTTTGTCGGTTGGAAGAGTTGGGTGGAGATTCAGAAGAACCAACAACCAATAACCAAAAACCAATAACCTTCAGGACTTCGAAAGTATGGATTCCTTCAAAAACATTCGCATCGCAAAATAAATCGAAACAGCGGCTAAGAAGCAACTTAAACTGACTGTAATCAACGCCATTGTTCCGTCAATCTGACCTAATAGTGCTTGCCTGAGAATTGTCGCAGAATTCAGAACAGGAACAAAGGCCACCCATTGCGCCCTCGCAAAATCCGTAAACCCGATGAACTGGCTGAACACCGCTGGAATGAGCACGATGAAGCTGACAAACGTCAAGTACGTTTGACATTCGCGTGTGTTTTTTGAGAAGGCCGAAATTGCCAAAAGCAATCCCGCAAACATCGCGCAAAGAGGAAGCACGACTCCCAAAATCGCCGCTAAAAGCGGCAAAGTCAATCCAAAGCCACTTGGAAAAAGCGTAGTGCCACCCATTCTTGGGCCTAGAATCAGCATAGTTGCGACAGAAACCAGACAGCCCATAAGCGAAACTGTTAGCAACGACAAGAACTTTCCGAAGGCAATTTGCTTTCTAGAAATAGGCGCAATGAGCAGAGTCTCCAGAGTGTTCTTTTCCTTTTCAGCTGCAACCGATTCGCTCGCAAGCCCGAATCCTCCATAAAATGCCCAAATAACAATCAAATATGGGAGAAAGCCTGCCACGGCTGATCCAGCGCTTTCCTCCTTCTTGGGCAGAGGATCGCGCTTGAATCGAACTGGTTCACGCTGCACTTCCGAGATCCCAGCTTGATCCAACAACTGACCAACTAGAATTGAAATATCTATGCGAACTTTGCCTTCTAATTCACCGACAAGGACCTTTGATTTCAAGTCTTCTTCGTCATAGACCGCTCGCATCACTAAAGGTGCTGAATCTGATTCTTTCTCGAAACTCAAAACGACTCGAGCCTTTCCATCTTCAATCAATTTTCTTCCGGCAGTATCTGATTCAATTTCGATGATATCAAGCTGCTTTTGCCCTTTCCACTGCGTAACATATTGGGCTCCAAGATGTGATTTCACGACATGCAATTTCTGAGATTTTGGTTCCTTGAACGATTTTTCAACAAAAGACATTGAACCAAGGAGAAGGTAAACCAGAAAAATCGGACCGAAGATGGCTGAATAAAACGTTCGCTTGTCTCTTCTAAGCTCGAGAAGTTCTTTCAGGTAAATCCGAATTGCTGGCTTCAAATCGCCACCTCCAATTCGCCAACCATCGAAAGAAATGCCTTTTCCATAGTCGTTTGTCCAGTTTGCGCTTTGATTTCTTCAACCGTCCCTTCTCCCCGAATAATTCCATCATGGATGACGGCAATATGGTCGCAAAGCCTCTCCGCTTCGCTCATGATGTGAGTGCTAAAAACAATAGTCTTTCCGAGCGATTTAGCTTCCTCGATGAACCGAATTACAGTCTGGCTTGTGACCACATCAAGTCCAGCGGTGGGTTCGTCAAAAAACAAAACTGGCGGATCATGGAGAATAGTTCGCGCGATAGAAACACGCTGTTTTTGACCTGTAGAAAGTTTGTCGCATAGGCGATCTTGAAACTCAGAAAGTTGAAGTGTTTCCATAACGAATTCCAAGCGAGCCTTCAATTGTGAACCGTAGAGTCCGTACAGATTCCCAAAGTACGAGATCATTTCTTTGGCTGTCAATCGGCCATAGAGGGCCGTACTTGTGGACATAAATCCGATAGATGCGCGAACCTTGTCGGGATCGGCAACGACATCGTAACCTGCAACTCTGGCTGAGCCTTCGGTCGGGGTCAAAATCGTAGAAAGCATACGAAGCACTGTTGTCTTCCCTGCTCCGTTGACCCCCAATAAACCAAAAATCTGGCCAGGATGCGCCTCGATGCTGACGCCATCCACAGCCCTTACGATTTTGCCCTTAGGGTCTTTGAAATGTTTGTGAAGGTTTGTGGTGGAAATCATATTTTGTGTATGGGGGATCGGGGATGGGGGATGGGGCATGGAACTGCTGGTCCAATAAGTCCAATATGTCCTATCAGTCCGAACCTTTAGAAGACGTTCGGCGACTAACTTCCGTTGCAATCCGGGTAGCTTCTGAGAAATGAGCGTTCCGCCTCTCAGATCGTTGCCTCGCCTATTCCTTCCAGGAGCGGTGTTTAGGGACGTCATCGAGCTGCCGCCGAAGGAGTCTGACAAGTTTCGGAAAGTGCTCCGCATGCAAGACGGCGACCAAATTTTGGTTCTTCCTAACGATGGCACCAGCATCCGATGCGAACTGCAAGGAAAGAACGCAATTCCGCTCCAAATGGAGCATCCCGATACCGAACCAAAAATCCATGTCACGATTATCCAAGCCCTGCCAAAGGGCGAGCGGCTCGAAACAGTCTTGCGGATGGGAACAGAGATCGGAGTCTCGAAATTCGTAGTGTTCCCTGCCATTCGCAGCATTGTGCAGTGGGATCAAAAAAAGATTCCGGAAAAGTTTCGAAGGCTTGAGGCGATCTGCCGCGAAGCGGCTGAACAAAGCTACCGGTCAATTATTCCTACCTTGCAATGGGAAAACAGCCTGCAATCGGTTCTAAAGGCGTTTCCCGAAGCTCTGGTGCTCAGCGAGATGGAATCGGAAGTCAAGACTCTTTCTGATGCGTTGCGTCAACCCGAGAATTCGGAGGCGGTTTCGTTTGTCGTTGGGCCAGAAGGCGGCTGGGCTCCGAAGGAATTGGCACTCATTGGAGATCGGGGGGTTACCATGGGGCCGAGGGTGCTGAGAACTGATACCGCTGGCATAGCTGCGGCGAGTCTTGCGTTGCTCATTTAGCTTATGAGTGTAGCAATCTCTATTTGAAACACTGCCTTCTTCCCCGATTTCATGTCCCTACAGCAGGGCAAGCGCTCCTCAGATCACAGTGGCACCCACAAGAGGTACTTTCAACTTAGCCCGGCCACCCGTCTTTTCTGCCACGATCATTCCTCCTAAATTAGTCACCCTTGCCGACATTGTCATATAATCACCTTACGGTGCAAATTGATCACTGACAGACCTCGTCACTAGTAGCTCTAATTCGCGGTTCCACAATGAATGGTTGCTGGCCATGCTCTTGATTCGTTTCAGTGCTTTGCTTCGAACCTCGTCCCATTTCACATTGCTTGCTAAAACAACTTCGGGCCACTGTTGAATATCCTTTATTGAGGCAAGGTTGGTTCTTTCATTGTCAAGTCCGTATGGTATCAATCCGTAAGAGAGGACGACCGGAATATTATCGATACAAAACATAGGCGGTTTCGGTCCAGTAAAGCCTCCTCCATAGGATTTCCATAAGCTTTCGCTTTGAGTACCTAAGAGTGCAATTGCAAGCAAAGTGACACGGCCAGAGTTTTGCCAGTATCGGGGATATTGGAAAACTCTCGCCCCAATAGATCCTTCATAGAAAACGGGAGCCACTCTCAAATACTCTTCGATCAACATGCTAACTTGCTGTGGTGAAAACTTTCGTAACCGATCTCTAAGCAACAGGAGCTCCTTAGCCCTATACAACCCTAGAGCAATCCCCGGAAGTTCCAAAATATCGGAAATGAATTCGTTGAGGACCTTTGGTGAAATCCAATCGAGTACTGCCGGATTCTTTTGGCCAAATACAGCCACAACTCTGCCGTCATTATTAACCTGAAATGATCCGTAGAGCGGAACGTCGCTACCAGAAAAGGAGTACCCAATAAGCTTCTTGGCAAAATCGCCTGATTCTAGCAAAACAACAAACTCTGGCTCGCCAACCACTCTAATGGCATGCGCCTCCGTCATTCCATTTTGAACTTTAGCTAGTCTCGCCGCGTAGACCATCCTGGCCTGGTCGGTAAAGACCGCAGCTGGCGAATGCAAAAGACAAGCAGTTGCTAAAAGTATCGTGAGCATGTCTCATTCCTTACCCAAGAATCGCTAGGAGAAGCAGAAATCGTCATTTTGGTGTTTCGGATTTGATTTTCGCAGCACTTCCATGTAGTATTTGACTTTCTTGAGATTGCATCGGAACCACCGCGGTCAAAATAACTTGACTTTCCTTCTCTTGACGGGAGAAAACCTTCCAATTGCCAGATTTCTGGATTATCGCTTTGCACTTCTCTTAATGTGAAGAACTTGGCAATTCCATTAACTTGAAAACCCCCGATCATCGCCAAATTTGGAGACTTCCAATTATCCAATCCTGCGGAGGACACTACACCAACCCAGAAGCCCACAAGTCCACGGTCACAATCCTTTCCAGCGCAAACCCAACCATTATCTACTTTCCAGGCCTCAGTAAATTTCCGATTCTCAGTCGGATAGCAGGTGCCCAGGATATCTTTCTAGGCTTGTTCCCATTGTGTGCCACGTTCATCCGAGGCTCGAGGATGTGCGTGCTCACATCCCAATCTTACTCATTTTTGCAACAAACACTGACAAGCTCGTTCCTCGCTTGTCAGTGGCACACACAAATTGTATTTCCAACTTATCCGGGGCCTTTGCTGAAACAAATTTGCAGGACAGGATGAACCCTGTCCTGCAATATTCTAACAGGATGAATCCCGTTCTACGAAATGCTAGTTAGCCAGAACCTTCTCTTTCTTCTTTGGCTTTGGAGGATCGGAAACCACGCGGAAGGTCACGTTCTTGTCTTCCGTCAGCTCGGCCATGATCAGGTCGCCTTCTTTGAAGCGGCCCATCAAGAACTCCTCGCTGAGCGGATCTTCGATCAGCCTTTGAACGGCCCTTCGTAGCGGCCTTGCGCCCAGGTTCGGGTCATAGCCAGTTTCTACCAAGTAATCCTTCACAGGGTTGCTCAGATCGATGGTGATTCCCATCGCCTTGGCTTGCTCGTTTACTCGCTTCAGGTACAGATCGGCGATCTTCAGAATCTCGTCCTTTTGAAGGTGTTGGAACACGATGATCTCATCCACTCGGTTGAGGAACTCCGGACGGAAAAGCTTCTTCATCTCTTCCATCATCTTGGTCTTCATGTTCTCGTAAACCTTCGGATCGTTGAAATCTTGCTTCACATCGCGGAATCCGAGGCCCTTATCCAGCTCGATCGGCTTGACGCCAACGTTGCTGGTCATGATAACGAGCGTGTTTCTAAAATCGACGGTTCGTCCCTGTGAATCGGTGAGGTGCCCATCTTCCATGATCTGCAGGAGGATGTTGAACACATCAGGGTGCGCCTTTTCGATTTCATCGAGAAGAACTACGCAATATGGGTTTCGGCGAACTTGTTCGGTTAGCTGGCCGCCCTCATCGTATCCTACGTATCCTGGAGGTGCGCCGACCAATCGGCTCACGCTGAATCGCTCCATGTATTCTGACATATCAATTCGCACCATGTTGCTTTCCTTTTCATAAAGGTAAGCCGCAAGCGCTTTGGCAAGTTCTGTTTTTCCGACACCGGTTGGGCCAAGGAAAATGAAGCTGCCCATCGGGCGCTTCGGATCCTTGAGTCCGCTTCGGCTTCTTCGAATCGCTCGCGAAACGGCGGTTACCGCATCGTGCTGTCCGATGATTCGAGCGTGGAGGTCGTCTTCCATTCTAAGCAGTCGCTGAGTTTCCGCTTCGACCAATTTGGTGACGGGAATTCCAGTCCAACTTTGCACGATCTGAGCGATTTCGTTTTCGCTGACGATCGGCTCAATCTTCTCTTCAGCTTCCCATCGTACTTCACGTTCTTTTATGCTGACCTCTAGCTCTTCAAGTTCAGTTTGAAGCTTGAGCATCTTGTCGTCTGTTTCGTTTCGCTTCTTGATATGCTCGATTTCTGTTCGCATTTTCCCGGCTTTAACACGATCTTCGCGAACATCTTTCGGAGGAAGTGATTGCTGCAGCCGCACGCGACTGGCCGCTTCGTCAACCAAATCAATCGCTTTATCTGGCAATGTTCGGTCTGTTATATATCTCTGCGAAAGTTGAACTGCGGAGAGAATCGCATCATCGGTGATCTCTACGTGATGATGAGCTTCGTACCTTTCTCGAAGTCCTTTCAAAATGTCAGCGGCTTCTTCTTCTGTTGGTTCGGCAACCTTAATGGCTTGGAACCGGCGTTCAAGCGCCGCATCTCTTTCAATATATTTTCGAAATTCGTCTGAAGTTGTTGCGCCGATACATTGCAGTTCGCCACGGGCTAATGCCGGTTTCATGATGTTGCTTGCATCAATTGCGCCTTCTGCAGCGCCTGCACCGACTAAGGTGTGCAATTCATCAACAAAAAGGATCACTTGGCCGTCCGACTTTCGGACTTCTTCCATGACCTTTTTCATTCGCTCTTCAAACTCGCCACGGTATTTCGTACCAGCTACAAGTCCGGCAAGGTCAAGCGAAATCAATCGCTTGTCTTGGAGCAAAGCAGGGATATCGCCGCTAACAATTCGCAATGCGAGGCCTTCAGCGATGGCGGTTTTGCCAACGCCAGGCTCTCCGATGAGGCACGGATTGTTCTTCGTCCGGCGGCAGAGAATCTGCATCACTCGTTCGATTTCGTTATGACGACCAACTACAGGATCAAGCTTGTTTTCTCTTGCAAGTTCCGTAAGGTCTCGCCCAAATTCGTCTAAGGTAGGTGTTTTTGTTGCGGTATTTGAACCTGAAGAAGAAGATCTCGATCCGCCGCCACTTGAAGATTTCGGCTGCGTTTCGCTGTCTTGCAGCGACATCACTTCTCTTCTGGCTCTTTCGAGTTCGACACCTAATTTTGCGAGAACTCTGCCGGCTAGGCCGTCGCCCTCTCTAATCAGCCCGAGCAACAGGTGCTCGGTGCCGATATAGTTGTTGTTGAGGTTTCGAGCTTCGTCGTACGCCAGATCTATGACCCTTTTTGCTCTTGGGGTCAACGTCATATCTTGACTTGGCCTTGCATCTCCCCTCGGGAGCTGCTTTTCGACTTCAGCTCGAATTCTTGTTAGACTCACGCCTAGTTTTTCTAAAACACGGGCAGCAACGCTGTCCGATTCACGGACGAGTCCAAGCAGAAGGTGTTCCGTTGAAACATATCCTTCGCCAAATTTCTGCGCCTCTTCTTGGGCGTAGAAAACGACCTTTCGTGCTCTTTCAGTAAATCGTTGCCACATAGTATTCCTATTTGTGTCTCCGGCGTTATGACCTTCGACTCTGTTCCTTTGTTCTACCTTTCATTCGGCGACTCTTGCGGGGCGGGTCAATTGGCCTATGGGTCTTATTCCGTACAACAGGATTCTTCCTGTTAGAGTTTCGTAAGACTGGTTTTAGCCTGAAAGCGATTCACTCCTTTGTGCCGCCACATTCAAAATCGTACCGGATTCAGCGTGAGCCTCACCGTGATTATTGGCAGGTTCAAGAATTTCCGTTACCGTAATATGAAAGGGTTCGAACGGAAGAATAGTTTCGTAGGCTCGGGACGTTTGGCGACGATGTCGTTTGTCAGTGCCATTTCAATTGATCGTTGACATTGACAAACATTCTTTTCCCATTCTAACTCAAGAATGGTTAGGTTCCGAAGAATGCCTGTCCATGCCGCCTGTAAGATGAATTCTATTGGAACAGCAGTGGATAAGAAATTTGTCCATGTTCCTCTTCCACTTATCACCATTTGCCTTCTATTCCCTTCAATACTACACTCGGCAATCTACCAAAACACTCCTTTCGTCACTCCTGCCCAGTCGTCCGTTCGAAAACTAGAAACCGGCAATCCAGCTGCGGAAAACAGCGTCGCCGTTGCCGTATCTGTCCACAAAAACCTAACGGACACAGGACGGACTACTTGAGTGGACGAAATTACAATCGTGTTTCCATCAATAGCGGCCTCAGCAGGATAGAACCGCCGATTCTCCCCTGCAACGACAAATCCATCCGCTTTCAATCGTTCTCGCTGAAAGCCGTTTGGAACGTTGTTGAACGAAATCCGGATGAAGTTTCCTTCCACCTTCATCGAACGATACGTTGGGCTCTGGTCATCGGCTTGCCTAAATCCATAAAGCCTCGAAAGCGCCAGAAGTGCCAGCCGGTCGCCGACTTCCCTCTTCTTTGAAGGATGGATGTCATTCACATTTGGCGTTATGTCGCTAATCACAGCCATGCCTGTGTTTTTCAGGAATTTCAATGTCATCGTCTGCGCTTCGCGAAGTTCGCAGGAAGAAGTATTGTTCGAGTAAGGAAATGGCGCGATTTGCACAAAATAGAATGGAAAATTCCTCCTGCCAAAACGCTCTCTCCAATCTTGGATCATCGCAGGAAAAGCTGTTCGATATTGCATTGCACGAGAAACATTTGATTCCCCTTGGTACCAGATTGCACCTTTGATCGCATATGGAATCAGCGGGGCGATCATGCCGTTGTAAAGTGTCGAATGATTTGGAATCTTATTCACAGGTTTGGGCGGAATATCTGCACTGCCAGGTCCGAAATGCCACTTCCAGGTTCCTGACAAAGAAAAAACTGTGCCATCCCCAAACCTGATTCTTAGTGCATCTGAGTTGCCGTAGAGGCCCCCTTCACCGCCTGTATCCTCGACCCGCACAACGACTACATTCTTCCCTTCAACCAACGTGCCGACTGGGACCCTATAGCTTCGATTGACCGAATGATCATCCGTTGCGCCCACTTGTCGGCCATTTACAAATGTGATGTCGTTGTCGTCAATCGCTCCCAATTCGATAGTCGCATTTCCGCCTGCATGCGCTGCCGAGAGTTGAATTGTCTTTCGATAATATACAACACCGTCATAGTCCTTCAGATTTGTTGTTGACCAAGCCGCTGGCTGCTGAGATTCTTGCCAAGATTCATCAGAAAAGTCAAGTTTTATGTACGTTTGTCTGCCAGAATCCAATTTCAAAACAGCTTCTTTGTACGCCCTGTCTAGATTTTGAAATTCGGCAAGAGCTCCCGGAACTGGTTCGATCCTGCTAGCGAATTCAGGAATGGACATCAGCTTTTCGCGGCTGGTCCAAAGTTCAGATTCTGTTCCGCCAACGGCTGAAACCACTAGCCCGATCGGCACCTTCAGTTTCGCTTCTAAAGCCTTTCCGAAGAAATATGCGGTTGCAGAAATGTTGTGCTTTGCTTCAGGTGTACTTTCAAGCCAATTTCCTTTACAATTCGCCTGAGGTTCAGCCGAGAACGCATGACCGACTGTGAAAAACCTGAGATTTGGGTTCGAAGGGGCGTCCACCTCAGCTTTTCCTCCTTCAATTTCAGTCAGGCCGGCATGAGGGCCGAGAGGCCACCACATATTGCTTTGCCCGCTGCAGAGCCAAACTTCCCCTAGCAACACTCCGTCAATAGTTTCGGAGCTTTCCCCGGTTGCAAACTTGATCGAATAGGGTCCGCCAGCTTTGCCAGTCCGAATTTTTACTTGAAATTTGCCAAATTCGTTCGCTGTTGCCGTTATTGAAGATTTGCTCCAACTAGGGTTGACCAAAACTTTGCTTCCTGGCATCGCCCATCCCCAGAGCGGCACAACTGAGTTTCGTTGCAACACCATATTTGAGCTAATAATGCTGGGTAGGAGGATCGAAACGGGATTTTGAAACGAGGCGGCTAGAACTAAGGCAATCATCGGTATGAACTAATTCTCGTTCCGAAGTCCAAACTCCTTCTGGAAAATAGAATGGAGCGCGGAGCCGCTATTACGAAGAATTTTCAAAAACAACTGCTTCAGCTCCGATGGATTAATCCCTAACCGATCCAGTTTACGAATTGCCACATAAAGATGATCCAAACTTCAACGCGACCGAAAGCGGGCTAAAGCGCCGACATGGTCGGACGAACACCCAAAATTGCAACCCGAGCTACTTCAGCGACCCGCTCAGCCGTAAAACCAAAATGAACCAAAAGGTCTTTAAGCGGTGCGCTTTCACCAAAAGTATCAAGGCCGACGTGATGGCTCGCGTATTTCTGCCAACCCAAAGTTGCGCCCATTTCGATTGAAACTGTCGGAATGTCGCTACTTAAAACAGATTCTTGGTACTCATTAGTTTGATGGCCAAAAAGGAACCAACTTGGAAGACTAACTACGCGTGTACCGATTCCTTGAGACTCGAGCAATTTTCGAGCTTCGCAGGCAAGTGCGACTTCGCTTCCCGTAGCAACCAAAACCACTTGCAATTCGTTTTCAGCCTCTTTCAACACGTAACCTCCCTGCCTTGCCGGATGATTTTCAATGTCATTTGGAGTCAATGACTGAACGGCTTGCCTAGTTAATGCCAGCACAGATGGGGTTTCCTCGCTTTCTAGAGCCACAGCCCAACATGCAGCAGTTTCATTTCCATCTGCAGGGCGCATGAAGTTCAAATTCGGAATTGCACGAAGCGACATATAGTGCTCAATGGGCTGATGGGTTGGGCCGTCTTCCCCTACCCCAATCGAGTCATGCGTAAAGACGAAAACTGTGGGACAATGCATCAAAGCGGCAAGCCGAATTGACGGCCTGCAATAGTCGCTGAAAATCAGAAATGTAGCGCAAAAAGCCTTCATCCCACCGTGCAAATTCATGCCGTTTGTTGCCGCCGCCATCGCGTGTTCTCGGATGCCGAAGTAAATGTTTCGTCCATCGGGATCGGCTGCCGACATCGGAGAAGTTCCCTCGATTAGAGTATTGTTGCTCTCCGCGAGGTCTGCGCTGCCGCCAAGAAAAGTTGGCATGGCATGTGCAATTTTCTGAATGCACTTCCAGCCAGCTTGGCGAGTTTGAATGGCTTCGCTAAATGTTGGCCAAGCAATTGGTATCGGAATGTCGCTCGAAATCGCATCTTTTAACTTTGAAGCCAATTCTGGAATTGCCACTTCGAATTTAGAAAATTGTTGGTTCCAATCTGATTCCAAGTCAACGCCCTTTTGGGAAAAGGAGCCATAAAACTCAACTGCTTCAGGTGCCCGCCAAAAGTCTTCATCAACCGGAATTCCAAGAACTTCTTTGGCAAGCTTTACTTCTTGAACGCCCAAAGGTGCGCCATGCGATTTGGAAGTGCCAGCTTTGTTTGGGCTGCCAAATCCAATGGTCGTTTTCGCACAAATCAGGCTTGGCTTATCCTGTGTCCTTTTTCCCTTTTCCAGGGCAACGTCCACGGCTTCAACATCCATGCCGTCAATTTTCTGGACATGCCATCCCAGAGCTTCAAATCTTGCTCCGACGTCTTCAGAAAAGGAAAGGCTCGTTGAACCGTCAATTGTGATCTGATTGTCATCATAGAGAACGATTAGCTTTCCTAGCTTTTGATGGCCGGCAAGCGAAGCGGCTTCATTGGAAATGCCTTCCATTAGGTCGCCATCTGAGGCAATTACGTATGTAAAGTGATCAACAATTTCATGTTCGGGCTGGTTGAAAGTCGCCGCCAAGAATCGTTCGGCAATAGCCATTCCAACAGCAGTGGCAAAACCTTGGCCGAGCGGGCCTGTTGCCATTTCCACTCCGGGTGTCAAACCAACTTCTGGATGCCCTGGCGTGATGCTTCCCAACTGTCGAAACCGCTTAATCTCGTCCAGCGAAACTTCAAATCCGGTCAGGTGCAGCAAAGAATACAACAGCATGGAGCCATGCCCTGCGGAAAGTACAAAACGATCACGGTTGAACCAATTCGGATTTTTTGGATTGAAATTAAGATGCCGGCTCCACAAAGCATGAGCCATCGGTGCAGCACCCATGGGCATTCCTGGATGCCCGGAATTTGCCTTCTGAACGGCATCCATTGAAAGGGCGCGAATGGTGTTAATACAAAGGGCGTCGAGTTCTGGAGAAGGCACAGCAAATTGTACTCTGACGAAGCGGAATGCTGGTGCCGGAGAAACATCGCATCCTTGCATTCACGCATATCCAGTTCCTTACATCCCAGCAATTTCTCCAGTTGTTGTTTCATTTCAGCGTATTTGTCTTGAGAAACCATATAATAGAGTCCTCAACTTTTCAAGGGAGTATCCACCATGAGTCGCAATTCCATATTGTCATTTATCATCGTCGCTGCTGGAACGGGTGCATTGCTTGCCACAACAGCCCAATCGCAATTCGGTGCACCGAAGGCGTTTGTTAACCTTCAGCCAACAACACCAGGAACAAGCCAATCTGGGCATATCAATGTAAGCGGAAAAGTGATTGCGTCAAGCTTTGGCGGTAGCGGAGCCGAAATTACGGGCTTGCCATGGGCAGCAATAACAGGCGCCCCTACAGGCTTTCCGCCAAATGGAGCGGCTGGAGGAGATCTTGCAGGTACTTACCCGAATCCATCAATTGGGACAAATACGGTCAGCAGTTTGAAGTTGGCAACAGACCCAAATTCGCTGCCAAAAGTTTCAGGTTCAAATATGTTCAGTAGTGGTTCATTTATAGGGATCGGAACTTCCACTCCGATTGGGGCAGCTCGCTTCGTTGTGAGTCAGCCGACGGCTGGATTTGGTGGAATGTATGTAAACCCGAGCCCAGGGGGCTCACCGTTTTACGGATATTCCCAAGGTGGTAGCATTGCCGCTTACACTTATGTTGATGGTGCAGATTCTAACAAATGGAAGCTGCACCAAGGCTCGTTGGACGTTGTTACTGTAACAACCACTGGACAAGTTGGAATTGGTACGGAATTACCCACGTGGCGATTGGAAGTTAATAGTGGAACTCTAGCCGGAGGCAAATTTATTGGAGGTGCCGAAGCATCGTCTGGGTTCATCGCTCTTGCCCCTGCATTGATGAGTACAACCAACAGAGGCGATGGCTTTTATGCAACAACCGACAGTACAAGTGGCTACGCCGTAATCGGATACTCCTCTGCCACTACCGGCCGAGGTGTATACGGTAGGGCTGATGGCACTGGTACGGGCGTATATGGAAGAGCCATTTCTCCCGGAATCGCTGGCTTTTTTGACGGAAACTGTCAAGTGGTCGGAACCCTAAGTAAGGGTGGCGGATCATTCAAAATTGACCATCCTCTTGATCCTGAAAACAAATACCTGTATCACTCTTTTGTCGAGTCGCCAGACATGATGAACATCTACAACGGAGTCATCACAACGGATTTAAAGGGCTATGCGACAGTGGCATTGCCCGATTGGTTTGATGCACTAAATCGTGACTTTCGATATTCCCTCACGATTATTGATACATCGGATAGTGATGACTTCGTGCAAGCAAAAATCGTTCGAGAAATCCAAGCCAATCATTTCGTTCTGCGAACCAGTGCCCCCCGTACAAAGGTTTCATGGACTGTAACAGGGATTCGGCAAGACGATTTCGCCAACTCGCATAGGATTCCTTTAGAAGAACTAAAGAAGCCTGAAGAAAGAGGCTACTATTTATATCCGCAAGAAGCTGGAATACCGCCGGAAATGGGAATCGAAGCTCATAAAGAAGCGGCACGGAACACAATGATTCGTTCGAAGAGTTTGAAACGATAATCGAGCAACGAAGAATTGAAAGCATAACATCCGCCGTATTGAAAACAACCAGCTTGACTTTCAAAAAGGTATCTTGTACCCATGTCTAAAAAGTCGCCCAGCAAGACCAAGCTGAAAGTCAAACTCTCACACTCAAAGAAACGCGGTAAGTTTCGAACGCGGAATTCGAAGAAAACTGGAACCGACGGCTAAGGAATTGCATCCATTGGCAAGCAGATGGGTATCGCAAATGTCGAACGTCTGTCGGTAAGTCACCGAACTCAACGCTCCCCTCAGGTAGTCTGAACATCGTGCGGCATACCCTAGCATTTCTTTTCTGTATCTCTGTTGTGTCGGCTTCGGCGCAAAACGGTAGCGGTAGTTACAAAACCGGAACAACCACCATTTCGTGGAGCATCAACGAGCACCACGCTCTCATCTGGAACGGTCAACCTTATGTTCCTTACGGACTGAGGCTTTCTGGTTCAAAAGAGTCCATCTTGGCTGCTTCGGCGCTTGGAATTACTGATGTAATTGTGGACCTCCCAGCTAATGGAATGGGATGGTCAGACGCAATCTCAACCCTAGAATCTCGAAGCATGAGATATTTGATTGCTATTGATTCGTTAGCACCTGCACCTTCGGGTTATAGCATTGAACCGCAAAGCTACCGAATTGATAGAATCACAGAAAAGCGATCGGTTGACCTCACGATTCCAGGTGCAGAATCGGCGCTTGTGGTGCTTGCTCTCAAACGAGACAGCTCGGTTTCGATGTCGAAGCGAGTTATTCCAAAGGAGGGCCGACTACATCTGGACGTTGATGTTCAAAACGGACTCGAGCATGTATTGCTGATTTACCCAGAAGCCACAAGTATTGGACTAGCGGATAGTTGGGAAATGATGGATGCTCATCGAGACACGCTTCTGAGCGCCCTAAAGAGAAGCAATCCTGGGCCAAACTTCCGAGGTATTGTCAATCCGCTTGGGAACATGATTCCGCAGACGTCAGAACGGCTTTTTGTTCCTCAATCTGCTAGATTTCAAGTTGAATTTGCGGCTTTCCTAGAAACTAAATATCGAAACATCCAAACGGTTCAACGAGCTTGGTCCATGGCAGTTTCAAACATAGAGTCCTTTTCTAATTTGGCAAAATTGGTTCCACTATGGTCTGGAGCAAAAGGACTTTCATTGCTATGGGACCCCAGCACAAACGCACTTCTGAATTGCGAATCTAAGCGATCTGCGATTTGGAATGACATCCGGGCCGTAATTTCTACGGCTGAAGCAAGGCGATTCAAACGGCTAGTGGCCGGGGTCAAAAAAGTTTGCGATGTTCCAGTTATTCAAGAATGGAACGGCTGGTTGCCAACTTATGAGCAAAGCAATCCTGAAGTGGACGGCTTGGGGGCAAAAACCGAAGGCGCCTCGTTTACTTCTATCTCGGAGGCTGCTGGACGATGCGCGAGTTCCGTTTTCAGATGGAATCGTCCTGGATGGCTACTTGCAACCAGAATCGCGTTAGATGGCGATGAAGGCACAGGAAACATTACAGCCATTGCCGATGATCTTTCGACACTTGGAATACGAGCCCAGTTCTTTCGGACTGACAGTTCTGCCACACGCACCCAGATAGCGCAAGAGAGTGCTCGAAGAGGATCAGACACTGCTCTAAGCCGATTTTCCCCGGGTCGATTGTTCTTTCCTGAAAACGCCTTGAATCCAGCCCATATTCAACGATTGCCGAACAATGTGATTTGGTTACCAACGCCAGATCCGGGAAATCGGATTGACTTCGGCTCAAAGTTTATTGGCTACAGGCTAGTTTCTCCGCTTGGCCAAACAACGGCCATTTGGTCAACTGTGGGACCTCAAAGGGTTCGACTAATGGTGGCTACCCCAGACAAACTCAAGTTCTACTGCCCATGGCTCGATCCAGAACCGCGCCTTTCAAAAGGCAAACTCGATGTGACAATCGGAGATTTTCCTGTGATCATAAGCGGATCAGATGAGATTCCGGTTCCTCAAGTCGCAGTTGACGAGTTACTTCTTCGGCTTGTCGCCATTGAAACAAGCGCTGAAAAGTCTCGAATTGATGTTTCTGAAGACCTCTATCTGTTTCGAAATGCGTATGCTGGATTTGACCGAAATCCCGGTGGGAGCTATTCTGAAATGGTAACGGCGTATTCGAAAGCGAACGCCCGCTTGGCGCGGTTTATGTGGGTCGAAGCGGAGAATTTCAAAGAGACGACATTTAGCGAGCCAGTTGCGATTCCCAGTTGCAGCGGCGGATCGGCGCTCTTTCTTCGAACTGTTCTAAGCGATGCAGTTTCTGACTACTTCGCGGAATATTCTTTCATGTCGCGAAGCAACGAAGAACTGGAAGTTTGGGTTGCAGCCCGAATTCCAAGGGAGAATCGAGGAGACGTAAACCTTATTGTGGGAAGCCAACTTCTAAAAGTCACGGGCGAACCGATTTCGCACTATGGCAATGGTTTTGGATGGTACAAATTGGGAACAACGAGGCTCGGGGGAGCGATCTCAAGAATTCAAGTTCGAGTTTTTCCAAGACCGGGAACGGATTTGGCGATAGATTCCATTCTGTTCTATCCTGGCAAATTTGAGCCTCGAGGCGTGTCGCAGCCAGATGCAGTGAAGCCAACTCCGCCTGAGAAGGGATAGGGTTTAGGGTTTAGGGTTTAGGGTTTGGGGTTTGGGTCCCTGACTTCAAATTCTGACCAACTTTAACTGACAACCGAAAACCGATAACCGACAAAAATCGTTCAAATCAGAACAGATCCTTGCAATAATTACGTATTATCTCACCATGCAAACAATCGAAATCCTTAACACTCAAATGAAAGATGCTGGCCTTCAGCTCGAAAGAGTTTATGATGGCGTCGCTGAAGATCATGCCGACTTCCAAGCCCATGTGGCAATGATGACGCCTCGGCAAATCGCTTGCCACCTTGCGGATTGCTACGTTGCCGTTCAAAGGACGGTCCTTGGCGAAGAGCCTGATTGGGGATCGTACAAAGCTCCAGGATCGAGCCTTTCTGACGCTCTAACTGGAATGAAGGAGGAGCGAGCAAAGGCTCTCGAATCCATCGGAACCGTTGATGAGGCAAAGCAAATTCACCTCGCAACGGACTTCATGATCCTTCACGACGCCTACCATGTTGGTCAAATGTGCTCGATTCGGCTTGCGATTGATCCCGAGTGGAACAACTACTCGATTTATGGGATGTAGGGAAGGGTATTGGGTCGTTGGGTCGTTGGGTAATTGGGTAAAAGGGTGTTAAGGTGATAGGGTGTTACGGTGATTGTGATCCGAGAAAGAGCGTAGGACGGAATGCGGAAAAACGCTTGTTTCCTACAACGTGCCGACCACCTGCCAACCACTTGCGACAGAGCAACCCTAAACCCTAAACCCCACACCCTATACCCTGAACCCTATACCCTTCCCCCACCGTCTGTACGATTGCCAGAATAGGGCAGACTCGCTTTAGCCAGCAATTTTGCGGTAGAGTGAGGATCGAATCGAAATCAAGTGCATTCTAGGATGGAATCGCTTAATTTCAGAAAATTTGACGCTCGCAAGAGCGGGGAAACAAGGAGATCGAAATCATGGAAGAACTCGAACTCCAGGATCGTCCTGGATTATTATCTAAGCTATCCGGCCTGTTTGGCCGCAATTCCGTGGCTAACGCCGAATCTGGCGAAGCCGGAACCAACTCTGTCTATCAAATTCGCACGGCATATCGCTATAGCGTTACGGTTCGGCGTGAGATTTCGTCGTTCGACGATGCTTACGCGGCGGCAAATGGGCTCAAGCGAGGTGATCAGCAAGTGCTGAATCTAACCTACACCGATCCGGTGCTTCGGCAGAAAATTGTGGACTTCATGGCTGGCGTTGCCTTTGCCCAAGAAGCGAATTGGGAAGAAATCGGCGATCACATCTATCTCGTGGCACCTTCAAGTGCATTTGTTGAAGTCGAAATGGGCGATGGAACCATCTCGCCTCGGTATTCCAATAGCTTCTTTAGCAATTAATTTCTTGATTTTTTGATCGTGTGTATTTGCACCTATTTTTGAGGTGTGTGATTGAGTGCGTTGGACTGGCAGTCTATGGCACTTCGCACTAGCGTGTCAATGTCCAAATGATAATCAATACGTGTCGTAATCTTACATAGACTTCGATCTATGTATGATTAGGCAGATTAAGGAACCTACGATAGCTGTTCCAAGAATCAAATATATAACGATCAAATTCGTATTTTCAGATTTTTCAAATGGCCGCGAGGGCACCAATGGAGTCGTTTCACGATCCGTCTTATCGGCAATTGGAGCAGCACCAGAACCTGATGAAGAGGTCATTTTGTCAGTTGTTTTTGAACTTCCATTAGAACCTGAATAACCCTCGCTTACCACCTCACCAGTTACCGAATCGACAATCACAACCTCTTCGCGTCGTCCGAGAACATAACATAGCCGTAGTTTACGTTGCCTACTCAATGAGGCGAGTGCCGAAGCTGTTAATGTGTCAGGGTCATAGATATATGCAAGACGGGTATTCCAGGTTCTTGGTGGACCTGCGTGTGTCTGATGGGCAGTTGCAGTTGCTTGCGACTGAGTGATTCTAATGTTTGGCACTTCATACGACCAATCTTCAGTTGCCCTATACTCAAGCACTTCTCCACTTCGTTTTGTCACCAAGCAGTAGACATATTCGCCACCAAGAGCTTCGTATCCATTGTGTAGGTCCCTAAATTGCAACCTAAATACTGGCCCTGGATATCCGATTCCGGACGAAATTGTTTCCGACCGCTCCAGCCTATAAGGTCGCGGATCTAGGAATTGCACGGCCGCGTGCTCGAAAACACCTCGCGCCTGTTCAAGCGTCGTGACGGCGTCACTAGCGTATGAAGAGTATTGACTAACTGCCTTACGATTTGTAAATTGAGCAAGTTTGCCCGATACGTAGTAACTCAGAATGGCGTCCTTAAACGCTATCATATGACTATTGAGATTCTGTCGCCGAGGTCCGCCTGCATCTGCAAATGACGGTATCTCACTGACAGGTATCTCTATACCAAATTTCCTTGCGTCCGATCTGGCTACGTTGATAAATGCTTGCCGATTGACTTGCGGAGCAGCTATTCCCACAACTAGGAGAAGTTGGGCAAATACTGCAAAGCTTCGAGCGAGAATAGTTGAACAATCCTTCATTTTTATCTCCTAATTTCAAATTGGCCGATACCAATTGCCGGGTATAGCGATCCAATCTTCTTGATAAACTGTTGTAATGCGAACTGAACCGATGTCAAAGAGGCCACTGTAGAGACATAAGTCACCAGGGACCATATCGCGCCAAATTCCATTCCCATCGTCTCCAACCTTGATCTTGCCTGGATTTGCAAGCAGCCAATCATTGAATGTTTGCCAAGCGTATCGTGCTGACTCACCTAATTTGAGATATTTCCAAATCTCATGCGAAAGAAAAGCATCATCTACGACATTTGTGTCAACTTTGGGACCCATCCATGCCTGATTTTCCATCCATGGCCCTCCCCATGCCATGTAGTATGGATAGTTGACTCGATTAAACCGGCTAGTATCCCCTATATTGCAGGCAACAATATACATGAAGTTGACAGGAATAGATCCAGTGTTATAGGGAGGTATGCCGCTGCCGATTTGTGAAATCCGATTGGTCTCGTAGTCATTCCACCAAATCGCTTCGTTTATACCGCTCCAGTGCAAATCTGGATTTGAGTGTGTTGTACAGTGAACTAGATTGCTTGTTTGCATATCGCTAAAAAATTGGGCTTCTGTCCACGATCCACCGTTTACGACCGAGGTTTCATAATTCACGCCACCAATCCAGGTGCCGAGGATTGGAACAGAGTCAGGTGAGATATTTGGGTCTGGATGTTCATAAAGCATCGCTTTGTTCCGAGCAGGAGCATCGTTCCCCGGATCGTCAATATCGCTGTCATAGAACCTGTTCAGGTTATCATGCCCGGTCAAACGCACATGAATATTTTGGTTTGGTGGGAAATGTGAAGAATCAAACATCACCATGAGCGAAAGCGGATACTCTTCGTCGAAAATCACCTCTAGCGACGACGGATGGCTAACTTCCTCATCTGGACCATTTCTCGTCCAAGAATGAACTTGTTGGCCACCCACATAAAGCTGCATATCCATGATGTGGACATTCCCGAAATAGCCTGGCGGCCGAGGATAAGGATAGATATCTCCCATCGCCCGACAATTCGTGCCTGAAAAGTAGTTCGGCATTGGCGCATTCCACGCCGGAACCCACGCTCCTCCCCCTAGGGGCTGAGCCGTTCCGAGAGTCGCTAGGAACAGCAGACTACCGAGAGAGAGAGAGAGAGAGAGAGAGAGAGAAAGAGACGATTTTTTCGTTTGTATCGCTTCACAATAAACATATGATAGCGCAAGTTTATTGGAACAACATACTTTTTTTGAAAAAAGTTACATTTTTCTGAATTAGCTGTCCTTGTTCGGGTTTCAGCGCCTGACTGGTCGGACCTGCTAGGCAAGTTGGAATGATGAAGAGCAGGAGTCAAACTTGACAAATTCTCCTCATGTGTCCAACAAGACAACCCTTTCCAATCCGAACGAGCCTCAACCCGATATACTTCCCTCCATGCCCTTGAAGATCGCAGTTTTGCCGGGAGACGGGATCGGCCCTGAAGTCGTTTCAGAAGCCGTTAAGGTCATTAGAGCCTGTATGCCGGATGCAGTATGCGAGGAGGCCCTTATTGGAGGTGCTGCCTACGATGATTGCGGAACGCCCCTCCCTGAGTCAACATTGCAGCTTTGCAAAGACTCTGGTGCTGTTTTGTTGGGTGCCGTCGGCGGGCCGAAATGGGATCATGTGGATCCTAGGCTAAGGCCTGAAGTCGGCGCACTTTTGCCTCTGAGAGGTGAGCTGAATCTGTATGCCAACGTCCGCCCTGCCAAGACCTTCCCTGCTCTGTTGGCGGCATCGCCCCTTAAAGGTGAGCGAGGTCTGGTTGATATGGTAGTTGTGCGTGAACTCACTGGCGGAATCTACTTTGGACAGCCCCGTGAAAGGAAAAATGACGGAAACACAGCTATTGACACTTGCGTTTACCATCGTCATGAGGTCGAAAGAATCACACTTCAAGCAATTGCGATTGCCCGAACGCGAAAGCACGAAATCGTGAGTGTGGACAAGGCGAACGTCTTAGAAACCTCCAGGCTGTGGAGAGAAGTCGTGGCAGAAATTGGAGCCAAAAACCCCGACATACAAATTACAAATATGCTAGTTGACAATTGTGCCATGCAGCTCGTTCGCGACCCGCAACAATTCGACGTAATCCTTACTGAGAATATGTTCGGCGACATCCTCAGCGATGAATCCGCGATGATTACAGGCTCTCTTGGCCTGTTACCATCAGCGTCCCTCAGCGACCCGAAAGATGGCCGTCTTTTCGGACTCTATGAACCCATTCACGGCTCGGCGCCCGACATTGCCGGACAGAACAAGGCCAATCCAATCGCAACTGTTTTGAGCGTTGCAATGATGTTTCAGTACACCTTTGGCGAATCCGAAATTGCGCTACGAATCGAAAGCGCAGTTTCAAAAACTCTAGATCAAGGATTCCGAACCGCAGACATTTTTACTTCCGATACTAGGCTCTGCAGCACTTCAGAAATGGGCGATGCGATTGTCCGGAATTTACAAGGCTCGGCGTAGTGGAATCTCCAACAGTTACAGTTGTAGGAGCTGGATTTGCGGGAGTTGAAGCCGCTTGGGCTCTCGCTCAGCGAGGAATTCGAGTTCGGCTATACGAGATGCGCCCGAAGGAAACGACGCCTGCCCATACCACCGGGCATTTTGCAGAATTAGTCTGTTCGAATTCTCTCAAAAGCAAATCTCCCGAATCTCCAGCAGGACAATTGAAGGCGGAAATGATGGCTCTCGGTTCAATCGTCCTTGAAACTGCGTTTGAACATGAGGTTTCGGCAGGGCAGGCATTGGGAGTGGATCGAGACAAGTTTGGCGAGGCGATAACGCGAAAGATTCGTGAACACCCGCTGATTGAAGTGTTTGACGAGGTGTTTACTGCGGAAATGGCGGATTCATTTGCCTCACCCAATTCACCCCAATCAACCACTTCACATCTGGTCCTCGCTACAGGCCCGCTAACTACTCCAGAGCTGTCGGACTGGATTGCTAGCAAAACTGGAAGAGGACACCTTTATTTTTACGATGCAGTAAGTCCAACCGTGGATGCTTCAACTATAGATTTCTCAATCGTATTTCATCAGTCGAGATATGACAAAGGGGATGGCGACGATTACATCAACTGTCCGTTTAACAAGGAAGAATACGATGCGTTTGTGGAGGCGCTAGTAGCAGCGGAAAGGGCTCCCATTCATGCATTTGAAGCTGGTGGGAACCGAAACTCCACGCCCTTACCCTCTCCTCATCCTCGTACCTCGGATAAGGAGAGGGATTCATTCCTCGAAAACATCCAATACTTCGCAGGATGCATGCCCATCGAAGTCATCGCCGAACGAGGGCAAAAATCGCTGGCATTTGGCAATTTCAAGCCCGTTGGTCTTACTGATCCACGTACCGGTCGAAGACCTTATGCGGCGTTGCAATTAAGGCCGGAAAACAAAGAGAAGACGCTCTATTCTCTTGTGGCTTGCCAAAATCGTCTTCGGTTCGGGGAGCAAAAGCGAGTCTTCCAAATGGTGCCTGGATTGCAAAATGCAGAGTTCGTTCGCTATGGTGTAATCCATCGAAATACCTTTGTTGATGCCCCTCAATGCTTAACTCCAAGCTTGCAATTGAGCTCATGCGGCAACGCGTTTCTGGCCGGGCAATTGACGGGTGTTGAAGGTTATGTAGAATCAGCCGCCATGGGGCAATATGTGGGGCTGATGATAGCTGCCAAATTGAAAGGGCAAACTTGGTCTCAGCCACCTAGAGAAACCGCGTTCGGCTCGCTGCTATCGCACTTGCAAGATCAGACCGATCGGGATTTCGCTCCGATGAATATCAATTGGGGGCTGTTTCCTGATCCAGAGCCGTTGATTAGAGACAAAGGACAAAGGAAAAGGGAAAAGATTGAGAGGGCAGGCGCAGCATTTCAAGAATGGCCTAGCGCTCTCGATTAAGGCAGTTAGGGACTTGTGCAAAATAATCCCGGAGGGATCAAAGCCGAAAAGCGTGGGGTCGAACCTGAGAGACCCCACGTTCGAAAATCGCCAAACAACAGCATCCTGGAGGGATGCCAGCAACAGCAAACGGAGAATTTAGACAGACCTAGCTAGCGCTATGAATTCCGCACTCTGAATTACGGTTTTTTCGGCATCTTTGGAAATTTGAGCGGCACGTATGGCTTTGAAGTTAGCTCGTTAAGAGCTTTTGCCATCGCAGGATTCGGCTTTCCAAATCGTGCTGATTTCCCAACGCTATGCTTTAACAATCCAGTTTTGGGGTCAAATTGAGCCGGCATAATCACTTTTCCAAATGACAAGTGAATAGGCTTGCCTACCGCTTGAAACGACTTTGGCGATAGTTCGACGGAAGCTTTGGCGATTTTTCGATTTGCCGTTCCGTAGTTTACAGTCATTTCTTCAGGACCGATATTCCAGATAAATGGTGAGAACTTTGCCGGACGTCCAGGATTTTTGCCGCCGCCATACCCAATGTCACTTCTTTCAACGTGGACAATTTGACCGTTTAGGGCATCCACATACGATTCAATTGGACCATCAGCACCAATTGGCATTTGCAGAACCCTAAAGGCAAGCATTCCTCTTTGCGAATGATTGTTCTGGCGATACGATTCGTTAAAGAAGTTCAAATTCGGTAGGCGTTCGTTCAAAAAGCAACTTGTTTGAAGAATACACAGTTCCGGCGACGAGAATTCGCTAAGTGAGCCCGTGATATTGGACTGGAAAATGAACCCCGCCGAAATCATTGCCGCCACTTCTGAGGAAATAGTGGGATTCAGACTTGTAGGTGGAAGTGGCGGCGGTCGGAATGGTGAAGCGAAATTTATCAATTTTCCATTCGTAACGTCCAAATTGACGATTGAACTAAATTCATTGGGTCTGCACTTTAGGTTGGCGTAGGTAGGAAATACCTCAAAAAGCCCTTCCAAGTAGTCAATCGTAAACGGATTTCCAGTCTCGACGCTTGAGTATCTTGGACCAAGGAATATTTGCACACAATGGGCCGCTAAAGCGTGAGCATCTGATTCAGAAATGATGATATTTGGCTGTCTCATCCCATGCTCATTGGGAACTTCGACACTTACGTATTCCAACGCCCTTAGTCCGATTGAAAACTGAAAATACATGTCTTCAAATTCAATTCGGAAACTGGCTCCATCTTCGATAACTTTTGCCTGATTACTTGAGTTCGGCCACAAATCTCTGCTTGGTACAGTTCGTAATGCGTTGCGCCAAGTCACGCATTGCGCGATTTCGTTTGACCTGTCCTGATGCAGGCAAAGCGCTACAAAATTGGCTATTGAAAGTGTTAAGACCATTTGGCGAGCTTCCAGAAGATATTACGTTTTGTCATGAGATCGGTTCCGCAACTATTTTTGGGTCTACTGCAGAATTCAGACTCAACTTCACAGAGTTCATCGTGCCACAATCTTTCCTATGCCCGAAACCATTTCGCCTGCTTTTCGCCAACTTCCCTACATGGGAGTCATTCGTGTCAACGTTGAGGCCATTACAAATCACGGCTATCAAATGGGAGACCCCAATTGGTCGAACCTCGGCCAAGGACAGCCGGAAGTTGGAGATATGGAAGGTGCGCCGCCGCGAATTTCAGAAATGCCAATTCGTCCCGAAGATCATGCCTATGGTCCAATCGAAGGTATTCCAGAACTTCGGGGAGCCATCGCAGATCATTACAATCGGCTATATCGCAAGGGCAAGAAACCGTTCTCCTCAAAAAATATAGCCGTGGCACCTGGAGGCAGGGCGGCACTTACAAGGATTGGGGCAACCCTCGACCGAACAAGACTCGGCTATTTCACACCCGACTATACGGCTTACGAAGACCTCCTAACAACTTTTCCAAGAATTGATCCCGTTTGGCTAGAACTTTCGGCAGAAAAGGGCTTCATGATGGATGCTGATGAGCTTGCTCACCGAGTTCAGAAAGAAAGCTTGTCATCCGTTCTGATCAGCAACCCTTGCAATCCTACTGGTGCCGTTTTACGCGGCGAAACTCTCACAGGATGGGCGGAACTTAGCCGCAAAACCGGAACTACCTTACTGATGGATGAATTCTATTCGCACTTCACTTACGATGATTCAAATTCGCCTGCGAGCATTGCTGAGTTTGTGGACGACATCGAAACCGACCCGATTGTGATTGTCGACGGCCTCACAAAATCGTTTCGCTATCCAGGATGGCGGCTTGGGTGGGTTGTTGCTTCTGAGCACATTATTAACACTTTAGCGGCGGCTGGCAGTTTTCTCGATGGTGGGCCGTGCCGACCCATTCAGCGGGCCGCGATCCTCGCCTTGGAACCGAATCAAGCCGACCAAGAAACGCAAGCTGTTCGAAACGTGTTTCGGAAAAAACGCGATCTTACGATCTCAAAACTATCCGCCATTGGGATCGAGTTTCCTCATAAACCCATGGGGACATTTTATGCCTTCGGTCATGTTGGCAACTTGCCTACGCCCTTTAACACAGGCGAAAATTTCATGCGAGAGGCATTCAAAGTGCAAGTGCTCACGGTTCCGGGTGAGTACTTCGATGTCAATCCCCACCGATCTCGAACAGGAGAATCGTTGCTTACTCCATGGGTTCGGTTCTCGTTTGGGCCGCCGGAGCAGAATCTGACTGCCGGACTGAATCGGTTGGCAGATATGCTCCGTTGAAAGAGGTTTGGATGGCAATAAAGCCATCCGAACTTCTCCCATATGCAACACCGGCACCTGCCGACTTCAGATTTCGATTACGGAGTTACTTCCCATTGCACCCAATCCGTGCTAGCCGTCCAACCGTCAATATTGGAAACATCGGCTTGGGGAATCGTAAGGATTCTTGACCGAAGGGCGTTGCCAGCTAGCATGAATCTCTGGGGATTCGTGATGATAGCAACGTTACGGAGGGCATCAGTAATAGTTGATGTCGAAACGTCAACTGTTTCCCATGCTGAACCGTTGAAAAAGCCAACAATCTGAGTCAAATCGTTTCGGCTCGCCTTCATTTCAATTGCATAGTCAATTCGAGATGCGGTGGCCGACGGACATGTCGTCCCAAATTCGACATTTGAAATGCTGTCAAATTCGTCCATCAACATAATGTAAGGGTCATTGTCGCTTGCGCTTAAGCTTGCCAAATTGCCGCCGAATTGCAAACCCTGAACAGGTGTAACGGTTAACGGATTCATAATCCAAGAACCGATTACTTCGTAGGCCATGTCCTGAGGAATCATTGATGGCTCATCCACAGCTGCTTCCCAAGTTGTGCCAAGCAGTTGCAAGGCGTTAGCGCCTACTTTTCCAGTAAGTCCGAGAATGGTGACGGGTACGTTCCACGGCCCGGAAGGATTCGTTCCTGCCATTTGCCAATCTGCCCAATACGTTCCTGGATTCAAAATTTGAGACGGTTGCAGATTCGCTCGAATCGCCATTATCATTCTCGTAATGCCTGTCGCTCCACCAGCCAAATCGTCTGTCCGGTAGACCCCTGTGAACGCACCGCTGAGAAATCTATTTGTAATTGGATCGCCTGCAATGACGGTTCCCCCAGCATTTGGAGCCCCATTCCAAATTCGGTAATTGTAATCTACTACCGTAACAGAGCTCGCACCTGTTTGGTAAGCGTAAGAAGTAATCCCTTGCATCCGGAGTTTTGCTCCAGTCGGCACTATAAAATCATCGGCAAGTCTGATGCCGCTAACCTTTTGGCATCCAAAACCGAAGGCGTTTAGCAACAGTACATTTGACTGAAGCTCGGACCTAGGCGCGTTGCCAGAACCGCCATTGGCATGCGTCTGAAATGGTCCGTTGCTTATCGCAACCTGCGCATTTCCGACGACCGCCACACCCAAACAAGCACCCAAAACTCCAATTCGAATCAATTTTCTATTTTTCATCACTTTATTCCCAGACAACGCTAATTCCCAAAGGTTTCTCAATTGTATCAACATAAAGCAACAAATAGTCTGCAATTACCAGGTTGCAAGTGAAGAACTGAGAAATTTACTAGCCGCTATCTACTTGACGAGGTGAGACATCCATTCCGTTCTCAATCAAGTGATCTAACGATACTAGGAATTTTGAATTTTGTCCCGACTCGAATTCCTAGCCTAGAAAATGCTCCCTTTTTCATTTCGAGCACAAATTTCGATGGCTTGGTGCTAGGAACGCCAGTCTCGTCGAGGGGCTTCATTGACTTTGCAGTTACTACTAATCCGGTTGAGTCAAGATACGCAATGTCGAGTGGGATGAGCGTATTTTTCATCCAAAACGAACGTTTGGCCTGAACGGGAAACACGAATAGCATGGCTCCATTTGCGGAAACCTCGCCAGATTTCAAAAACATCATGCCTTCTTGGCGCTTGCTTGAAGTATCTGCGAGCCAAACTTTTAGGGATTTGGCTCCATACGTTATGGTCGTCGTCTTGAATTCCCGAAGTTGATACAGCCGATTGGGATTATCTTGAGCTATCAGGGTTGCCGCCAAGATCACCATTCCCGAAAGAGCTAGAATTCGCATAACTCTATTGACGATTCTAGTTCGCACTTGGAACGAATGTGGTTGATTTAGATTCAAATTTTTCGATCTCGGATTCTAAACTTAATGTACTTCCTATGAGGTCAAGTCCTTTGATAATGGCTTCTTTAGACGACTGACTAATTTCAAAATCAAACCTCTCTGAATCCAATTGTACATTTTGAAGTGCGAGATCAATCGTGACTGTGGCACCCGATCCTCGACTCGCTAACGCCTGTTGTTCTGGTTCTGGAAGCTCAATAAGCAGTAGGCCGCAGTTCGCCGCATTTTGTCGAAAAATGTCGCTGTAGCTTGGCAAGTTCTCTGTTTTCTTGCCTATCACGCAGAGAAAACCGGCTTGCTGAATAGCCCAAACGGCGTGCTCCCGGGAGCTTCCACACCCAAAATTTGATCCAACTACCAAAATAGAAGCACCTGATGCGGTTTCTTGGTCAAGTGGAAATTCTGGTCCTCGAACATCCTTGAAAAGCAACTCTCCGTATCCGCTCTTGGTGACCATGGTCAAGAATCTTGCGGGAATAATACGGTCAGTATCCACGTTATCAACGTTGTAGACAGCGATTTTGCCAGAATGAGTCGAAAATCCGTTCACGAGTTACATTTTGGCACGGTACCTGCAACAAATGTACTTGTTCATTGAATCAGACATCCCCATAAATTGAACCTATCATTCAATTCGCCCTGGCAACCGCCAGGGCATTTTTTTGAATTGGTCAGAATCTAGCGATTGTCTTCGACATTGCAAAAAATAGCCTTCGCACAAATGTACGAAGGCTATTCTCGCCGAGTGACTCCTATTTAGATTCACCGCCCTTGATAATTGGGATTGATTTCTAACTTTGGTTCTTTCGTTGTTGGCTTTTCACCAGTTGGAGTGGTATCTCCTGCCTTGAACACCGGCGCGGCTGGCTCAGCGGGCTTTGCACCGCACCCGCACCCAGCTGGCAACCAACAACTAACCATAAGCACCCCGAGTAAAGTTAATCGAGATCCCACATGTACCTCTCAACATTTGTCATCTGAATCTGAGTTGCCGTGCTGTTCCAATTCCAGTTCGTGCCTTGAGCCATTTTTCCAGGCGTCAAGAATTTCACATGTCCATCTGCAAATGCAACCGAAGCCATCAAAGTTTTGCGAAGCGCGACACCGCCTGTCCGTCTGCCTTCTTGATCAGTAGGCTGATTTGGCAAGCCAGCTTGGCCATCTGTTCCCCACCGATGCAAAATCGCACAGTAGCTTTGCGGGTTTACGTTCGTTTGAGCCAAAGGTGAAGCACCTCCGCCGCAATATGGGGGAGCAACAGCTTGCGCCATCCACATTATCGTTCCCGTGAACACCCAATCTAAAGTTTGGCGATTTTTTCTTCCCGTGAAAGTGACTGTTTCCGCTGGATAGCCCGCAGAGGTTAACGATTGAGGCTGCGGATTCCCGTCCATTGAGATTGCCGTCAAAGGACTCCAAATCGTGAATGCGTATCCATACTGAGGACGATATGGCCAAAGCAAGTGAGTTGGAATTCCGTTTTCGATCGCATTGGACTGAACCAACGGATCTTGTGTTAATTCTGAACTCTTCGTATAGGTTTTAAGCAATTGTCCCCAAGGAGAATAGTTTAGACCGTTGAATAGCAAGGGCCCAGGATCGGGAGTTGCATACGGAACGGCCATATCGTCATAGTCGCCAGCATAAATAATCCACGACATAATGTGCTGGCGAATGTTAGATGCGCTCGCCGCTCCTTTTGCGGCGACCTTTGCCTGAGCAAAAACAGGGAATAAAATTGCCGCAAGAATTGCAATGATTGCAATAACGACCAAAAGTTCAATAAGTGTAAATGCATGTTTTCGCATAGTGCCTCCTATGACCGATACACTACTGTACAGCGAAATTGGTGGTTTCGTACAAACTTTTTGCAAGTTTGTTTGAATGTTTTCCCGGCATCTTGCTTTATAGGTTCAATTAAGGTGTTCCCCTGTATTACTAACTGGCAACTTCGCTAGGCTCGCGACCGAACGTAGATTTCAAAATATTCTCTCGAAATCTGACTCCATCGGTTTCTGTGACGATCTTGTGACGGTTCTTGTTTGATAATCTAATTGTTCAGAGCTTGCACTGGTTGACTGCTCGAAGTCCAAAAGGAGAACACTAAAATGAAAAACAGACTAAGCAATTTCGTCCTGATAGCTGTGGCGTTTGTCACGACCCTACTACTGTTCACTTCCGGCACTGCGATGGATATTTACAGCTCGCAGCTGCTTCAAGCGCCTACGACTGGTGGCGTGGCGACTTATGTTTATCGGTTCAACGATGTTTATGTCGTTACGGGATTTGTAAAGCCTACTGCCAACACGACGCAGGCAACCATCTGGGAAGGACCGAACTTCGATGCAGCCGCTCTTCCTGGACTTGGCGGTCCTAACTCGCTTGGCGATACTGGAACGCACGAAGTTGGACATTGGGCAGGATTTGTCGGTTCCGCGCAGAATCCCGGAGGGGCTTGGAAACCTGTACTTTGGGTAGATGGGCCAGGCGACACTGTTACAGTCAATCAACTTCCGACTCTTGGCGGCGCACAAGGTAACGCACATTCGATTGGAAGCAAGGATGGTATCTACTTCATCGGAGGAACGACAGGAACAGGCACTGGAACTTCTGTAGCCACGTTTTGGCGATGGACTGACCCATTCACGATGATCGTTCGGAGTTTAGGGACTCTTGGAGGCATGAACAGCGAAGTTTCCGGCATAGCCTTTAAAGAAGCCTGGGCCGAAATTATAGCCCTCGGACGCTCGCAGACTCCTAACGGCGACTGGCATGCATGCGAATGGCGAAGCAATGATAATGGCAATACGTGGAGCATAACTGACCTAAGCTACGGGCTTGAATCCGAAGTTACAGACTATAGTGAAGGCGGAGTAACCGCTTTTGGAGTCGCAAGCGGTTGGGCAACTTTTCCTTCAAGCTATACGCGCGGATTCATGGATTACGTAGACGATTTCGTTGTTTTCCCTCCTACGCCTGGATTCGATAGCTCATCAATTGACACAGTTGCCGGGACAACATTTGGCGCCAGAGGTGGAGGCACTGTTTGGAATTCGCTCAATAACAAGCATCCAGAACTTTTCAATTCTATAAGGAGCATCAATCAGCATCGTGGCTATCCAATAGGTGCCGTCCAAGAGCAAGGCATGGATGTAGATACGACCTTTGAGCCAAATAGTATTATTTTGACAAATGCTACTGTCTGCGATGTAAGAACTGCAATAGCAGGAAAATCACTCGTCACCGAAATTGGATTTCCATCGTTGATGACAAACACTGGCGACGAAGTTCCCGATGTAGTTACTATCCTGCCTACAACTCGAGGCGGAATGGTGCAAAGGGTCAACGAAACATTTGCCTGGCATGAAGACTTCTTCATGGCAAAAATGAAGCGCGACACTCGCTCCTCGAATCCGTCGGTCATGCAGTTCAGCTTCTATAACACTTACTGCGATATGACAACTGACGGAGGAGGTTGGACTGCATTACGCACGGTTGGAACCGGATCCCCCTCTTCCCGAACAGCTACGGCATCCATTTGGATTGGAAACATTGGCGGCGGGATACTAAACATCGGTAGTTTTGCCATAGATGGAAATATGCAGAGCGTCAATTTTGGCCCCTTTAACGGAACAGGATTTGTGTTTCCAACTGGCGAAGTAAGAATCCAAATTGTTATTACCTCCCCATCGTCCAGCGTTAAGGGCTATGAAATAGACACGATAAGGCTCCGTCGGATGTAAACCGCATTGACTCTGGAAAGACAGCCGCGGCACAGTACAGACGCCGCGGCTTCTTCATTTTGTCGCTTGGTCGCCGTAGTAGCATCTGTTACTATCAGAGGCACTAATTCCTGCTAACATTAATGCCACACAGCAACGCAAGGCGACAGCCAACAACCAACAACCAACAACCAACAACCGACAAACCCCATACCCCACATACCCCGTACCCCAAAAATGAGCCACTTCAGAAGCCCTTCAAGTAAGCCTCCGCCACCCGCGCCCATGGATGCGCCGGTTGAACCCATTGCCGATTCAGTTCTCAACGACTGGGTGGTTCTCATCGCTCAAATCGGTTTGCTCGGCGCTTTTGTCATGGTAGCAGTTGATGCTTGGCTGTTGAAACTGCCTTCGCTCATTGGACTTGGAATCGCGCTTTGCGTTCTGGTTGCAAGCCGTGTCGGTTTAGGAAATTCGTTTCGAGTTCTTGCCAGCCCAAATGGAAAAGGTCTCAAAGTTTCCGGGATTTATGGATTCGTTCGTAACCCGATGTACCTCGGACTGCTCACAGCAGCTGGCGCGGTTTGCCTTTCCTCCCGATCGCTTTCATGGATTCTTTTTGCGTTCCTTCTCACCGTGCTCCTAACCAAAATTCGGGCGGAAGAAGGCTACTTAAAGGAAGCGTATCCCGAGTACCAGGAGTATGTGAACGGTACGAAGCGGCTGATTCCCTGGGTGTGGTGAGGGTTGTTGGACTCAAAATTCCCATTACTCGCTTTTCTCAATGAACTGAACTCTAGGCTAGAGAAACGTTCATGTTAAGGCAATAATTGATATGTGGATTTGGATCGAATCGCCCTCAAACTTTCGCGCAGTGAGAATTTGCCTGCATTGTCTAATGTGGTGATCGCTGTTTTGAAATTGGTGAACGACGAAAACACCAATGCAAAAGATATTGAAGCGATAATGGAAAAGGACAGCGGCCTTACCGCTAAACTTCTCCGAGCCGCAAATAGCACTTATTACGGCGGATATCGGGTTCATTCCATTGATCGAGCCGTGACCGTTTTAGGCCTGAACCCACTTAAGTCAGTAATTCTGGCTCTCTCCTTTCAGAGCATTTGTGGTGGAACGAGCAAAGTTAAGGGATTTGATAAAGTTGCGTTTTGGCAGCACTCGTTTGCAGCTGCAACAGCAGCCCGAATTCTTGGCAAGTTATTGAATCCAGCGAAGGCTGAAGATTTGTATTCGGCAGCAATGATGCACGACATTGGACTCGTTGTAATGGAGCGCTTTTTGCCAGTTGAACTCGCCTCAGCTATTGAATTGGCAAGCACAAAGGACATCGAACTTCACAAAGCTGAACGAGAAATTCTGGGATACGACCACTCCGACGTTGGTAGCATACTTGCTGAAAAATGGAACTTGCCGGAAGAGATTCACAACGCGATTCGATATCACCATAGTGTTGAGCAAGACCTACTAGACCACGATACAACGATCTACGTTTCAGCAGCCAATACGATTGCGCATCAATGCGGCTATTCAACGATTCCACTTCCTGAAGGGTATGTTCCCGAATTCGACAAAACCGTAGTTGCCCGTATGAGTTTCCCCGAAGAGCAGCTCGTAGTTGTTCGAAGCGTATTGAACCAAGAGGTTTGCAGGGCGAGAGAATCGTTGTTGATTGACGCCGCGTAAGCTTGTCAATAGGAAGCGATCTTCAAAACGCAAAGTCAATTTTCCAATGTCGGCGACAGCTGATTTTCCAGTCGTGGTTCCCAAAATGCTAAACTTTCCAGCCGATGCAGCTTCCATCGCGTGAAGATTTTCTCAGTTCAGCGCAAGACAATGTCTTGTCGCCTGTTTATCGTGACATTTTGGCGGATATGGAAACGCCGCTCAGCGCCTATTGGAAGCTTTCCCACGATGAAACTTACAGCTTTTTGCTAGAATCGGTGACTGGCGGCGAGCAGCTTGCCAGATACTCGATTCTCGGTTCTAGACCCAAAGTTGTTTTGCGAACGAAAGGACGCAAAGCCAGAAGACTAACTCGCACTGGGCTTCAGAAATTCGAGATTCCAGAAGGCAAAGATCCTCTTGATGTCTTGAGCGAAGAAATCGGCCCGCTTACGAGCAAGCATTTAGAAGGAATGCCGAAGTTTGTTGGAGGCGCAGTTGGCATGATGGGCTATGACCTCGTGCGCTTTTTTGAAAATCTACCCAGCCCTCCAGAAGATGTACTCGCGCTTGATGATCTGGTGATGATGATTCCAGAGTCGGTGGTTGTCTTTGATCATGCAAAAAACATTCTGCGAATAATTGTGCTTGCCCAAGGCACTGCCGAAGGGTATGAGGCAGCGACCGCCGAGATCGAACGAGTGTCCTCTCGTCTCAAGCGTCCGATCCCCGAATTACCTGCGAGCAAGGGTGAATCTTCAGAACCGGAATCCAATTGGGAACCGGAGAAGTTTGAAGAATCAGTTTCAAAAATCATTGACCTGATTGGGCAAGGCGAAGGAATTCAAATGGTGCTTTCGCAACGATTCAGCCGCAAAGCCGATGCTCATCCGCTTACTGTGTATCGTGCGCTTCGCACACTAAATCCTTCACCCTATATGTTCCTTCTTCGGCTCGAAGATTTCGATATGGTCGGGGCTTCGCCGGAACTTCTAGTCAGCCTTTTTGAGCAAACTGCGCGAGTTCGACCCATTGCTGGAACTCGGTCAAGAGGTGCAAACGTGGAGGAAGATGACCGGCTCGCAACGGAACTTCTCGCGGACGAGAAAGAGCGTGCCGAGCATTTGATGCTCGTTGATCTAGGCCGAAACGACCTCGGTAGAGTTTGCCAATACGGCTCGATAACGGTTAACGAATTCATGGTGGTAGAAAGGTACAGCCACGTCATGCATATTGTCAGCGACGTTACCGGCAAACTGGCAGATGAGCAAGATGCTTTCACACTCATTCGTTCCACTTTCCCAGCAGGAACAGTGAGCGGAGCACCAAAAGTTCGCGCGATGCAGGTCATTGATGAACTTGAGCCAAGCCAACGTGGGCCGTACGCCGGGACAGTCGGTTACATAAGCCAAACTGGCGACCTGGACTTGGCAATTTCGATTCGAACTATAGTGATGACAGGGGGAATGGCGCATGTTCAGGCGGGAGCGGGAATTGTTTGGGACTCAATTCCTGCAAATGAAGAGCAAGAATGCCGTAAAAAAGCGCGTGCGGCATTGGCAGCATTGGAATCGGCAAATAGTGGCAATATCAATTCGCTTTGATTTTGTTTCTGGGCTGTTGAGAGACAATCCCAGAGGGGACCGCGAATTCCAACCCCAATTTGACCCCCATTTTTCACACCTCATAAAACAAATATCCCGAAGGGATTCAGTTTGTCAGCCCCATGTTGATCCGGTCTACCGGATCAACATGGGGTCGAGCGTAGGACGTAAAGCAACCCTGAAAGAGTTGCGTCCATTGCCAAGTCGCACCCATTGTTGGCAAACGAAATGGCTTGCAATTCACAGGCTATTTTCAATTCATTTGGCTCACCATATTACGCAACCCTTTCAGGGTTGTTTGGTTTGTTGCCATTTGACCCAACATAGATTCGCTAGGACGAATCTATGTTGAGCTGACATCAGAAATCCCTTCAGGATTGTTGTGATACTTCATTTTCGGCCAAACATTTGGACAATCGAATCCCAAAGCACTTAGGAATTTGATAGTTCCAAAAACCTTTCTTTGGTTAGGACAGTCAGAATCTCATTCCGAAACTTCCCTCGCTTCCAATATTTCTTTGGGCATGTGCCATAGACTTCATATCCCACCTTTTTCTGCATTGCGAGAGACCGTGGATTGTCTTCCAAAATGCTGGAATAGAGGACGCGAAGGCCGAGAACGTCAAAGCAATACCGAGCGCGGACCATTGCGGCATCGGTTCCAAATCCTTGTCCCCAAAGATCGCTTCGGCCCAGTATTGTGCCGGTTGTTGCATAACCGTGACGGTAGTTGATGCCATGAATCCCTGATTGCCCAATGTGCTCGCCTTCCAGCGTTTCGATAGCGAAAACGATGTCCGTGGAATTGTCCTTCGACATCCTTTCGAACCAATCCCGCTCTGCCATTTGGGTCATCGGGAAATCTCCCATGAGCAAACATTGGGTGACCTCCGGATCGTTCATCCAGGCAATGCAGTTCGGCAAATGCTTTTCCATATCAATGGGCACAAGCCGTATTTTTGTTCCAGTCCAACCGTATGACATTTCCTATTGTGAAGGGTTTTTCTGGGACAGAAGAGACAAATGGGACTTAAGGGACTATGAACTCCAACCCAACATCCTCCCTATCCGTACTATAAGTCCTATAAGTCCCATATGAACAGAACAAAACCGAACAAAAGAAAAAAACTTCAAAAAAATGCCCCTTTTTCAGCATTTTTGCCGTATCATGTATTTGAGTCGCTCTAGCGACCACCTTACTTTAATTATAAAGAACTTAGTTAGCGGCGGACATTGGTCAGCCGCGCTCGGAGGAAATCATGAAACGAGCTTTTACGCTCATCGAACTTTTGGTGGTTATCGCAATTATCGCGATCCTTGCCGCCATACTATTCCCTGTCTTTGCAAGAGCAAAAGCTGCTGCAAAGAAGACTCAAGCAATCTCAAATGTCAAGAACCAGATTACGGGAAGCTTGATGTACACAACCGACTACGATGACTCATTCGGATTTGGTACACCATACATTGCGACATTAGGTTGGTCGTGGGACAGATTCATACCTGACAAATCGCTCTTAAAAGCGACAACTCCTCCAGCTGTCGCTGATGGAATATTGAGCCACATGGGCAACGCAATGCAACCCTACACGAAGAACATCAACATTTTGACTGATCCGGTAGGTTTGCCCCAGAATCCGTTTCCTGCAGGGGCATTTACGGCAGCCGGAATTGTAACTACGGATATTTTGAGTACAACCCCTGGAATTTCATATACATACAACGGACTATTGCAAGCGTATATGACGACCTTGATTGAGAATTCAGCGGCAACAGTTGTCTGGTGGCCGGGACAAGGAAAAAGGGCACTTCAAGGGACTCACTATGCGTCGCCACAGTTAATATGTGGTGGCTTAGAGTCCGCCGGATGTAGATATGTTCCTGCCAATCCTGGGTGTTCGGCTTTGGCCAACGGTGGTTACAGTTTTTATACTCGTAGCTCTACGAACAAGGGCTGGGACCTCCACAATCGGACTCTTGTCTACGCTTACGCGGATGGTCACGCAAGTTCGCGACCAAATGGCGTTTACATGACTGGTCCAAGAGATCCAAGAACCGATCCATTCGCTTTGTATAACGGACAACAAGTTCTGGGATCACCTAATCCTTCTCGATATTGGGAAGCAAATTATTGCCATTCTTACTTGTTCCGACCCGATTTTGACTATCAAAATTGGGGAACAGCGTTGCAGGCAAATTAGTGGATAAGTGCATGAAGAAACTTGTTCAAATCATGCTTCTATCAACATTTCTGGGATTCCTTTACGGTTGCTCGTCTGGAACAGCTGAGGAAGCTGCACCAAAGGGTTCAGTACCTGAAATCAAGCAGGCAGAACCTGGAATGTTAAGCCCTGAAGAACGGGGCCGACAAAATACTGGAGGTGGCGAAGGAACTCGGTAGCTGATTTCTTTCGGTCACTTATGAACCTGGTTAGCATTTAGCCAGCCAGGTTTTTTTGTTGAATTTCTTCAAAACAAGCTCGAAGCTTTAATGCAGCACGTACTTTCTTCGAGTGCCTCGGTAAACTCCCTTCATGGCTTTTGGCAAAAAAACGGTGCGTGACGGCGATTTTTCCGGCAAGCGCGTTCTGGTTCGCTGCGACTTTAATGTGCCGCTCGACGGAAGCGTGATTACCGACGACCGAAGAATTACGGAAGCTCTGCCTACAATTCGTTTTCTGCTGGCTGGACGTGCCAAAGTCATACTTTGCAGCCACTTGGGTAGGCCGAAGGGAATCTCGCCTGAATTCTCGTTGCGCCCAGTCGCTGATCGCCTTGAAAGGCTGCTTGGGCAACCCGTTGCTTTAGCCCCAGATTGTATCGGCGGCGAAGTTTCAGACTTGTGCTCAGAGCTAAATCAAGGACAGGGGATACTGCTCGAAAACGTTCGATTTCACCCAGAGGAAGAAGCCAACGATCCAGAATTTGCGAAAGAACTTGCTTCCCTTGCCGATATGTACGTAAACGACGCATTCGGAACAGCGCATCGAGCACATGCCAGTACGGAAGGCGTGGCTCACCTCCTGCCTGCCTATGCCGGTTTCCTAATTGAGAAAGAACTCAGATTCTTGGGCCAAGCCCTTGATAACCCAAAACGTCCGTTTGTTGCGATTCTAGGCGGCGCAAAGGTCAAAGACAAGATTGAAGTGATAGAGGCGCTGCTTCCTAAA
Source organism: Armatimonadota bacterium (assembly GCA_031400935.1). Classification (GTDB taxonomy): domain Bacteria; phylum Armatimonadota; class Fimbriimonadia; order Fimbriimonadales; family Fimbriimonadaceae; genus JANNJE01. The sequence continues at coordinate 12,447 of JANNQV010000062.1, read as the reverse complement.
GTTGACCGAATGCTGATTGGAGGAGGAATGATGTTCACGTTCCTCAAAGCAGCAGGAGGCACGATCGGAAATTCCCTTCTAGATGCATCAAATCTTGAGTTTGCAAAACGAATTTTTGAAGCAGCTGATGGCAAAATCGTACTCCCCACAGACTCTGTCATTGCTTCCGAGCTCTCAGAAACGGCAACGACTTCCGTTTGTTCTTCTGACGCAATTCCCGATGGATTCGCAGGGTTCGATATCGGCCCTGAGTCGCAAAATGCCTTTCGGGCGATCATTGAACGAGCAGGAACCGTAGTTTGGAACGGGCCAATGGGAGTTTTTGAGATGGCTCCATTCGCTTCTGGAACCCGTGCTGTGGCTGATGCCATGGCAGATTCAAATGCGGTTACCATTGTCGGCGGCGGAGATTCCGCTGCTGCAGTTGAAGAATTTGGCGTAGCTGATGAAATGAGCCATGTTTCGACTGGCGGCGGCGCAAGTTTGGAGTTTTTGGAAGGCAAGGTCTTGCCTGGAATTGCTGCGCTATTGGATGCTTGAGCGGAGTCTGAGCCCCTCCCTCATCTTCGTTCCTCAGATAAGGAGGGGGCTATGCTGCAACTACGAAACCGCTCGACTAGAATCCCCGCCTTCCGTTGGAAAATCGTTCGAAGCAGGTTCAACTTTCCTTTCAGCGAGCCCAAGCAGCTTTCGCTCGTTTTTCTTGCCATACATACGCTGGTCGGCGACGCTCAACAGTCCAGCAAACGAATCGGCGTCAGTCGGATAGCAGCCAAAACCGATGCTAACACCGACCTTCAGGTTGCCTAGCCGATAGTGTATCAACTCGGGATCGTACTCATCCACCGCAGTTTGAATTTTCTCGACTACTGCAAGCGCAGATTCTTGCCCTGCATTTTGAAGATAAACCAGAAATTCGTCGCCACCATATCGCGCGACAATATCGGAATCTCGCACAGCACTCTTGATGATTCCGGCGAGGTCCTTGAGTACCTGATCTCCCTTTTGATGCCCAAAATTGTCGTTGATTGGCTTGAAGCTGTCGAGGTCAAGGCAAAGCAGTGCAAATTTTTCAGTAGGAACAAAAGTCTCGTCTTCGCTAAGCAATCGGTGGCCGATCCTCACTTTTTCTTCGATCAATTGAGTGATGTACCTCAAGTTAAAGAGACCTGTAAGCGAATCCGAAAAGGCATGGCCGCGAGTTCGGTCAAAAAGCATTCCGTTGTACATCGCCATGGCAGCACGTTCACCAATCATCTGCAAGAGATTTCTATCGTCTTGATCAAAAGCATCAGCGTCGGGATGGTACAAATTGATTGATCCCAAGACTTCAGTTTGGTGGACAATTGGCACGATAAGCGCACTTTCGATTGGAGTCCAAAGCGTAGAATCTGAACTGACTAGCATAAGATCATCGCTTTCGTATGCCCCAACATAGGTCATACCAGCATTTATTGTCCTTAGCGTGAGTGAATTTTTTCCATTTACCGTGCTTCCAAGAAAGTATTCCGAGTTGGTTCCGAACGCCGAGCCCGCCTTGAATCCAAACTCGTCCTCGGATGCCAAAAAGAAAACGCAACTAGCGCCAGGAAAGATTGCACCTAACTTTCGCCCCAAAATCGCAACAGTTTCTTCTAACCCAAGGCTTGAAGATAAGGTCTGGGCAACCTCATAGAGCGCCCAAAGCTCTGACGACGATCTCGAGATATCGCGGGCGGCTCGATTCGCAGCTTCCGTCTTTGGGTCAGGCGTAGCCAACTGTTTTTGCACCAATGGACCCTGTCCCTCTTTAGCCAAGTTTTCAACCAACTTGTGAATCACGTTGTTGAATGCGACGACAACTTTCGGATCAAAGTGAGTGCCAGAGTCATTGTTGATGACTTCGACTGCGCGTTCGTGAGTCCACGCTCCACGGTACGACCTACTTGAAGTTAACGCATCGTAGACATCCGCAGCAGCCATGATCCTGGCAGTTAGCGGAATATCCTCTCCCGCCAATCCGTCTGGATATCCTGTACCGTCCCACTTTTCATGGTGATGCCGCACAACTGGAAGAACAGGCCAAGGAAACTCAACAGGCTCTAAAATAGCCGCGCCAATTTCTGGGTGCGCCTTTATCTTTGCAAATTCTTCTTCGGTCAGTCGGCCTGGCTTCAGCAGCACATACTCTGGAACTCCCAGCTTGCCAATATCATGCAAAAGTGCGCCCGTATTGACCGCTTCCAATTCGTCCCCCGTAAGTCCCATTTCGATCGCAATTGCCACGGAATAGGTTTGAACGCGCAAAATGTGCTGGTGTGTGTACTGATCCTTAGCATCAATAGCAAGAGCCAACGATTTGATTGTAGCGAGATACAATTCTGCAAGTTGCGCTTGCTTTCCCTGTAATTCCTCGATGTGTTTTTGCCGTTCCATTGAGCGGTTGATATATGTTGTATACGATTGATGAACAAAGTACAGAACAGGTGCCAGGAAAAGCACGACAAAAACAGCTTGGGATTTCACAATATGCAAAGTTAGCGACGAAACACAGGCTCCTGCAAAGAAACTTGGAGCTGTCCATAGGAAATTGTCTTTCCAGAGCTGTTTTATGGGTTGAGCACTCACTAGAGCGATGATGATCGCCACTCCAAATGTGTTCACAAAGTAAAAGGTCAGCGAGGAAGCGAACACAGCTGCGAACATTTCAAAAGTTCCGAACTGGATCTTCCAATTCATCATGCCAAAGTAAACTAAGCTTCCTAGAAAAGTCTCAACTAGGCTCAAACTGACATTGAATGCCATCTGAGGCGGTCTCTGTCTTTTCGGCCAAAAGCAGCCCGTGAGGCTTTCTATAGCCGCAATTACCATGGCTTCTCGTGCTCCGAGGAACATCATTGCCGTAAAAGTGACGGCAAAGCCCAACGACATGGAACCAGTGTCATCGTCGTCTGCTCTTCGAAAGACGACTACTTTTCTTCCAGCACTCAGCATGGCCAAGACTGCGAAGACGACGAGTCCGTACCAATGATAATTTCCGCGAGGAAATTCGAGGCGCATGGAGATTCCCGCTGACAACAAGCCAAGCAGGCAAACTGTGATCAAATATGCTGTTGCATTTTTGTTGAGACCACTCATGAGTTTGTGAGAATATTCGTCCTATTTTTATTATCAGTTCGCTGGACACGTTATTGCAGGGTTGCAAGTAGATTATTGGGTCAATTTTGAATCTATTCAACGTCATTGATCCTGGCAATGCCTCGATCTATCATCCTCAGCAATGGACATCTCTTCGCAGGAATAGATAATCGCCTGCGAATTCGTGACCTTTGCATTCCCGGCGTCGGCGGTCCAAACCACCTGAACGGCCGCTCAATTCGCTTTGGCGTTTGGATTCGAAACGAGTTCTCGTGGATTGATTCAGATGATTGGCAAATCTCGATTCGTCAATCAAACTGGGGATTTTCAGCTGTAGCTGAAGCCCGGCATCGAAATGCACTAACCTCCTTTGATTTCGAGTTTGATTTGAGTCCAGAATCTTCCCTTTTGACTATTGGCGTTACTGCTCACAATCTCGGAGGATCAAGCGAAGAAATTCGGCTGTTCTGTACTGAACAGCTTTGCATCAATGAATCTGACATCGGCGACACAGCTCTTTTTCACGCACCATCTGGTGCAATGCTCCATTTCAAGGCAGATGTTGGTTTCGCGTTTTATGGCGGCAGCGAACAACGTGGAATCGCATCGTATTCCTGCGGCATTACTGGATTTGGAGGTGCCGAAGGAACCTTTCGGGATGCCGAAGATGGCGTTCTTTCGATGAATCCGATTGCTCAAGGATCAGTAGATTGCACATATTCTTTAGTCACACATTGCCACACACTCAGTAGTTCATCCGCATGGTTTGCCATTTTGCCAATTCAAAATCCATTGGGTCGAAGTGGAAAATTACCTCTGATTTCTAAGGAAATTTGTGCTTCGACTCGTCAAGATTCGGTGTCGCGCGGAAAGGCAATGGCATCAAAATTCAAGCCAAAATTTGATCGTTTGCCGCCAGAAATAGCGGCATTTTCTATCAGTAGCATCCCGATGCTACTAGGACACTGCGACTCTTCGGGAGCTATCATTGCGGCGGTTGATTCCGACATCATGTCAACAAATCGAGCTCATTATCGCTATTGCTGGATGCGAGACGGTGCCAATGTTGCATCGCTTTTTTTAGATTTGGGACTCGTCGAGCCTGCAATTCGATTTATCGAATTTTGTGAAAGGGTCCTTGATCCAGAATTTCCTGCATTCTTGCAAAAATACACTTCTTCAGGCGATGTTGGGGCGACGTGGCATCCCTGGCTTGATTCCCATCCAAATGCCCGCCCAATTCAGGAAGACGAATCAGCGCTAGTAGCCATTTTGGTAGCCAATGCGCTTTCGGCGAATCGAATTGGTGCCGAGTTCTGTGAATCGTTGCTGATGCCTCTCACGAAGTTCTTGATTGACTTTTGCGACAAGAAAACGGCTTTTCCTTTGCCAAGTTACGACCTTTGGGAAGAGAGGCATGGAATTCACTTGAATACTGTTGCCTCAGTCATCTCTGCGCTCGAATCAGCGTCATATCCTTTGCAAAGGAACCATCGAGCACTTGCAAAATCAGCCTTGAACGCAGCGAAGACGATGAAGAAAGCTGTTCTCAAAACATTTTGGAGTGAAGATTCATGCCAAATCGCACGATCAAAAAGTGATGATGGAGAACAGGATTGGAAAACTGACGCGGCTACTTTGTTTATCATTCAATTTGGAATCGTTGAGCCCGATTCAAGGGTTGCAGACCTGCTTGTTAAATCCATCGAAGAAAAGTTGTCCGTCAGCTCTCGGGTTGGTGGTATCGCCCGTTACGAAGGTGATTATTATTTCAGGCAATGCGATGATCTTCCTGGTAATCCTTGGATAATAACTACTCTTTTGCTCGCGCAAATTCAAATTCTTCGGGCAAACTCCATTTCTGAGCTGGATGAACCCATTCGCTGGCTTCGTTGGGCGATGAACTTGGCTGGCGAATCCGGCATTCTCGCTGAGCAATATCATCCCGAAACTGGCGAGCAGCTTTCGGTTTCGCCGTTGACCTGGTCTCACGCAGAGTTCGTAAAGACTGCCCTCTTACTTCAAGATTGGCTAGCTTCCCACAATTGCAAATTGGAATGAAGCTAATTGTTCTTTGAAGTTTCATAATGGCTTTATGCCTTCGCGAATTCAACCAATCCCCATTTCGAACTTTCATGTCGAAGATGATTTTTGGAGTCCAAGGTTGAAACTTCTTTCAGAAGTGACATTGCCGCAGCAGTATGATCAAATTGCCAATCAGACTCCAAGATTGGAAAATTTTCGCAAAGCCGCCCGAAGAGAATCTGGAGGCTTTCAAGGCAGATATTACGACGATAGTGACACGCACAAATGGCTGGAAGCGTGCGCCTATGCCCTGGCTCATAACCCGAGTCCCAAACTCCAAGCCAAGTGCGACGAAGTCATCTCTCTTGTGATAGACGCACAAGAACCTGATGGCTATTTGAACACATTTTTCCAACTCAATCACCCGCATTTGAAGTTTCGCAACCTCAGCATGATGCACGAAATGTACTGCATGGGGCATTTTTTGGAAGCTGCGGTAGCGTGGAGCGAAGCTCTAAACGACAATCGCTTGCTTGATGCTGCGCGAAAAACCGTCTCGTTACTTATTTCGGAATTCTTAGAAAGCGACCACATTGGATTCTGCGGACACGAAGAAATCGAACATGCTTTGCTCAGATTTTCAAACCATACAGGAGATGAAAAAGCAAAGGAACTAGCTATAAAAATGACTAATTCGAGGGGTCAAACGCCCTCTCCATTTGAGGCTGAGTGGAATGACGCAGAAGCTATCGCGCTTTCCCCATGGGCACAACGAATGCTCGGAACGGGTGCCAGATACAGCGGCGAATATGTACAAGACCATTTGCCGATTCGTGAACACAACATCGTCGTCGGCCACGCAGTTCGGGCGATGTACCTTTACATGGCGGCGGCTCAAATAGCTGAAAACGATGCCGAACTAAAAAATGCTCTTCAAGCCGTTTGGCACAACATGACGCAAAGACGAATGTACATCACTGGAGGTATTGGTTCAACTGCCACTAATGAAGGCTTTACCAACGATTACGATTTGCCAAATTACAATTCGTACGCTGAAACTTGCGCTTCCGTGGGCTTGGCGATGTGGGGGCGGCAAATGGCGCATCTTTTTGACGAGGCAGACTTTGCCGACGCCATGGAGAGAGCGATTTTCAATGGGGCGCTTTCCGGAATTTCATTTTGTGGAAGCCGATATTTCTATGCGAACCCGCTGGAAAGCCGTACCGACCATTCGAGGGTTCCTTGGTTCGAGTGCGCTTGCTGCCCCCCGAATATCGCGCGAATGATAGGCTCCATTTCGCAATATGCGCTTGCGGTGGCAGATGGAGAATTGACTGTTTACTTCCCTATCGGGGGTTCTGGTTCGTTTGAATCTACTGGAAATCCGGTTGGCTTTACGATCAAAACCGAGCATCCTCACGAATCCAAGAGCTTGATTTCATTTGATTTGAAATTCGCTGCAAAATTCCGAGTCAGAATTCGTTATCCAGATTGGTCTGATTCGGTCACTTGCACTCTGGCAGGCAATCAAGTTGAGAGCGAGTTTGAAAATGGGTTTATTGTTTTGGACAGAACTTGGGATCCAGGCGATGTACTGGAAATTGAGCTTGAGATGGAGCCGATGTGGATGCGTACAAACCCAAATGTGCTCGCAAACGTAGGCAAAGTTGCACTGACTAAAGGTCCACTTGTTTTCTGCCTAGAATCCGAAATCGGGACTTTGCCAGCTACCCTGTTTTTTGCCTCGACAGAAGTTGACGTTCATTTTTCACCCGATCCTGGACTTCCCTACGGAATTCAATCTGCGCGCGTTTCCGGAGCTTATTTGGTTCCGGATACGGAGGACCCGCTCTACGATACTTCCAAGGAACTCATGTTTCTAGATAAAGAGGCTACGTTCATTCCGTACTTTGCATGGTCAAATCGGGGTCCATCGAGAATGGCGGTGTGGGTGAATGAAGCGTAGTCTATCGGTGAACAATGAGGCGCGAAAAACTAAAATGCCCGGTATGATTCTTCAAAGTGGAACTTAAGCTTGCCTTTTGGAACGCATACAATCTGTTTGAAGTCGGCGCCAAAGAACGTGGGCCTCAAACAGCTCAGGAGTTGAGCGATAAGCTAGATCGGCTTAGTGAAGTAGCAATGGGTTGGTTTGGCGACACTGGCCCAGATATCATTGCATTTTGTGAAGTGCATAACGAGCGCCTTGCTGGAGAATTTGCGAAGCGGGTGTTTGGTCCGAATTTCGGATTGATTTTTGAGAGGCAGGGATTCCCGCCTAGTGCCGACATTGGCATCGGAATCGCATTCAATCCTCTCAATGTAAGCCTCACGAAATTGAACGCAGAACGGCCAACGACAAAATCCAGGCCAAAAGCTTTGGTAATTCGTGCGGTGGTCGGCAACCAGGTCTTTAGGATTGCAGTGATTCATTGGGCTAGCAGAATGCAGGGTGAATCTGCCGAAATTCAAAGAGTAGCTTCTGCCCGATGGCTTGCTAGCGAAATGACTCAATCTGAAGCATCAGGTGAGGGTCTTATCGCTTTTGGAGACTTTAACGCAGAACCAATGGAAACAGTATTCCAACTGCCAGAACTGAGTGTTTCGCCTACCCACCGCCCGCTACTCAAATCTGCAGGACCAGTATACGGAGCAACATGGAGATTTCTTTTTGAGGCCGGATTCGCAGAGAATCGTGGCGAAAGTTATCAGGCTCCAAGGGCGTTAGGTTCATTCTGGGAGGGCCGTTCTAGTGGACTTGCAAAGAATTCGCAAGCTGGAACTTTCGCGCTCTTTGATCACATCATCGTAACAAGGTCTCTGTTGAGGGGACCAGGCCCTCGACTTATTGAAAAAGACCTTGGATACTCCATTTCTCCAGTTCATGCAGAAAAGGAAAAACATGGCGAATGGGTGCCTATTCCCTGGTCATATCAAAACAACGTTGGAACAGGGGCATCTGATCATTTGCCTGTTTTGGCAAAAATTCGTGTAAGCTAATGCTATGCTAAAAAAGGACGAATTGAAGGCGAAGCTGACAAAAGGATTGAATCTAAAAACAGATACTGCCCTTAGCAAGTCGTTGAGCGCGTTGGAAGACGTTCGCGAAGTGGTTGAGAGTTCTTTTCAGACCATTGTTTCAAATGCAGTTGTCAATCTAGAGCCTGGTTTTCCAACAAATTACGGACAGCAATATCGTTTGGTTCTGACAAATACACAAGGAAAATTTGAGCAAGGCGTTTGCAGAATCTATGTTCCGATCGAGGGTACTCCCATTAGAATTGATATTGACGGAGAAACCCTATCTGAATTTAAGAATATGTCGAAGGCTGCAGACTATTTGGTCACTTCACTTAGCGATCCACTGGTCAGCGGATTCCTCGTTGGCATGCTGAAACAATTTGCAGCCTGATGACAATCGCAGACCGATTCGCAGAACTCAAATCAAAAAACGAGAAAGCCCTTGTTTGTTTTGTCACCGCTGGCGATCCTTCGTTAGACCAACTCCCCGACATTCTCAAATGCCTCGACGAAGCTGGCGCGGACATCATCGAAGTCGGAATTCCTTTCAGCGACCCAATCGCCGATGGGCCAATTATTCAGGCGGCAGGGCAACGGGCTTTGGACAAAGGCGTTAATCTTGACGATATTCTAAAGACAATTTCCAAAATCTCCGTCAAAGCCCCGATTGTCCTGATGGGCTATACGAATTCCGCATTGAGGCAAGGACTTGACCACTTTGCATTCAGAGCCGAAGTTGCAGGAGTTGCAGGCGTCATTCTTTCAGACTTGATTCCAGACGAGGCCGAGGAATGGATCGAAACAGCAACTAACCACGACCTAGACACGATCTTTCTGGCTGCGCCAACCTCAACCGACGAGAGATTGGACATCGTCTGCAAAGCCGCAAAAGGGTTTGTCTATGCGGTATCTCGGGCTGGCGTGACAGGAACCCAGGCTTCCCTATCCAACGATGCCCTTGAGCTAGTTTCTCGCTTACGAAAGCGCACCGAATTGCCGATTTGCGTGGGATTCGGAATCAGCGATGCAAAGCAAGTGGCAGAAGTGTGCAAAGTCGCCGATGGTGCTGTTGTGGGTTCAAAACTTGTGAAACTGATCAGCGAACATTGGGATGGCGGAACTGGATACGATCGCATACATTCGATAGTAAGCGAATGGAAAGCTGCGACTCGAATTTGAATTAGTTTCGGCTACTTCATGACCGCAAGCTTGCCCTTCAGTTTTTCAAAAGCCGTTAACTGGGCCTTTGTCAGCAGAGCGAGGGTCTTCTTCTCCATTGCCGCTTGAACAGCTTGCATTTTCGGAACATCAGAATCTCGACCCGCGTTTGCAACTTGATTGACCTTTGCCTTGTAGGCTTCCATCTGCTTCTTATCATTTGGATCTTTTGGCTGCGGAATGGCTCGAACTCGTGACGCAGTTTCCTTTGAAAGAGTATCCATCGTATTATATGAAGTCAAGTAGTACTTCTTTGCCATTTTGCTTTGCTCTGGGGTCAGTGCAATGGCTCTGGCTACATCAGGTGAAATCAAGCTGAATATTCCGTACTTTTGAATCCCGCATTCCATGAGGCGAGCTTTTTGAGGAGCGCTCAGCAACTTGAGGCAAGCCGCGATCAACTTTTTTTGTGCTGCCTTTAGTGGCGTGTTGTACTTTTCCTTATTAGCGCGGTCCTTTCGATATCTCGTTTGGAGGTCCATGGCTACATTTGCATATTCGCCAAAGTGCTTTTGAATCATTTTTAATTGTGCGGGGCTCACTTTAAGCTCTCTTTGCACCCATGACTCTCCCAAAAGAAAAACCGATGCCTCTGGAATTGTCTGGTACCGATTCAACTGAGCAAGGCTCACCATTGAGACGGAAAGTGAAGCAATGATGATAAGGTAGCGTCGAAATATCATGATCTTAATTCTACACACTTGAACGTTGTTAGACGGGCTTCGGTTCATCAAACCACTGAAATTACGAGGGGACCGGAACATTCCTTGAAGTTTGAGGTCTTCCCACTGAAGGCGACGACATCACTTCAACTTCAGCACCGTGGACAACTTGGCGCACCGAGCCGACAAACCCGTTTGTCGGATCAACCGTAAATGGAAGCGAGATCGGTGCAAGTTCGTCTCTCGGCTCTATCTGAATCGCAACTTCAAAATTGCCTGGATGAGAGCGAACCGCTTCTAACAACTTCCCGATTTGTTCTGGAGTGGCTCGATCAATAAGAATCGTTACGAGGCCATCTGAATCTGCGCTTGGCGTTATGCCCAAGTCAAGCGACGCTTCCATGGGTTCGATATCTTCTAGACGAATTTCGATCAGTTTTTCGCCGCCGCTACCAGGGCGCTCCCGGTGCATCACCACGCCAGAAATCTTTACGATTGTGTCCCTCACCATTCGATCTTTGAACTTAGCATAGGTCGCCGCGAAAGCAATGATTCCAGCTTGGCCGGAAAAGTCTTCCAGAACCAAAGATGCCATCTTTTCGCCAGTCCTTTTAGTTACAATCTGCCGAATTCCAGCGATAACTCCTGCCAGCCGAACTTTTGCCCCTTCTTCCAATTCTTGAATCTGCGCGCATGTGTTTTGTGCAGTTTTAGCAATGATTCGTTCATACCCTCGCAACGGATGATCGGAAACGTAGATGCCCATGACCTCCTTTTCCATCGCCAAAATGGCTGACTTTTGCAATGGTTCTTCCGGCGGCAGCGGAGGATAGCTCAAATTTGAAGTTTCCTCAACCGTCGCTCCTTCGCCAAATAGAGAATCCTGCCCGCGGAGCTTGTCCCGATGCGAAATATCGGCAAAGGCTATGGCGGCGTCAACATATTTCAACAAAGTTGAGCGATGATCTCCGAGGCTATCGAATGCGCCAGCTTTTGCAAGAGATTCAATTGCATTTCGGTTTGAGCCAAACGACTTCAATCGTTCCGCGAATTCGTAAATGTGGCGATATGGACCATTTTCTTCTCGCTCAGAAAGTATTCCGTCTGCCAATCCCGCTCCAACGCCTTTGATCGCAGCGAGTCCAAATCGGATTGAAGTTCCTTCGATCTTAAAGTCACGCTCCGATTGATTTACATCTGGTGGCAATACCGCGATTTTGAGTCTACGGCACTCTTCAATGAAGGAAACGACACGGTCTTCTTTCTCGCGATAAACGGCTAACAAAGCCGCCATGTATTGAACCGGAAAATTAGCCTTCAAGAAGGCGGTTTGGTAAGCGAGGATTGCATAACATACTGCATGAGCCTTATTGAACGCGTAACCTGCAAATGGCAAAAGCAGCTCCCAAACTTTGTTGGCAACAGATTGAGCGATTCTGTTTGCGTTCGTCCCTTCAATGAATTCAAGGTGCATCGAATCCATCGCCGCCTTGTCTTTCTTCCCCATAGCGCGGCGCAAAATGTCCGCCTTTCCAAGAGAAAAGCCTGCCAGAGCTTGAACAAGTTTTAGAACCTGGTCTTGGTAAACGATGACTCCGAAAGTTTCTTCAAGAATCGGTTCCATTCTTTCGTTGAGATACTTGGGCTGAACGCGGCCGAATTTTGTATCAATAAATCTGGGAATATGCTCCATCGGCCCAGGACGATAGAGGGCGACCATAGCCGCAAGCTCGCGAATGCTCGTGGGCTTTAGTTGCGCGACATACCTTGTCATGCCGCCGCCTTCCAATTGGAAAACACCTACAGTTTCGCCTCGGCCTAGCATTTCCCACGTGGGCGCATCATCATAAGGAACATCCGGCATTCCTGGAAGAATGCCATCAGGATCAAGCTTGATTCCAAGCATTGCCTCGATTCTTTCGCGCGATTCATTGTCCCCATTGCGAAGGTTTTCTAGCGCTCTCGAAAGGACAGTCAAGTTTGAGAGCCCCAAAAAGTCCATTTTGAGGAGGCCGATCTTTTCCAAGACTCCCATTTCGAAGGCTGTAACCGCTTGTCCATCCGTTCCCCTATAGAGCGGAACGTGCTCCACCAGAGGTTCCCTGCTGATGACCACCCCAGCGGCATGAACTCCGCAATGTCTAGCTATTCCCTCGACATTCTTAGCAGTTTCCACTAGGCTTCTGACCTTAGGATCATTGTCGTACATCGCCCTAAATTCGGAACTCTCTTTCAGTGCGCGAGCCAAAGTCATATTCGGCATGTTTGGAATCGTCTTGCAAATTCGATCGGTTTCTTGCGGCAGATATCCTTGAACTCTCCCGCAATCCTTGATGGCTGCCTTGGCAGCAAGCGTCCCGAAAGTTACGATTTGTGCAACATGATCTTGGCCGAATTTCTCAGT
>JANNQV010000061.1:0-84118 GCA_031400935.1 Armatimonadota bacterium | reverse complement strand
ACGCTGTTGGCAGGAATATCGGGAATGTCTTCTACAAACACCACGCCGCGATCTTCAAAGCTCTTCACGACCCATTCGTTGTGCACGATGGCATGGCGGACGTATACCGGCGCTCCATGAATCTTGAGGGCGAGGTCTACGACTTCGATTGCGTAGGCAACTCCGGCGCAAAATCCTCGAGGCGCAGCGAGAAGAATTCGTTCCACTAGAATAGATTGTACTTGGTAGTGTGGCTTGGGCTGTGTCTTGGGCGTCTCGCCCAAGATTCATAAGGAATGTGGCTTGTGCGTCCCTCCCAAGCTGTCGGTATCATCCAAATATACTCGACCGGGACGGTCGAGATACACTTGGCCGGGAAAGTCGAGATACACTTGGCCGAGACGGCCAAGCCACACAAGTCACCATGTTCCAAATGGAAAACCCCCTAATCGGAATCTTCAACCGGGAACGAACGATTCTCACCTTCCGCCAAAGGTCGCTCGAGTTCTTCGCGGCGTGGATTGGGATATTCTGCGGCGGCGGGCTTTTCTTCATCCCGTGGATCAACAAATTCACTGGATTTGGGTTTGTACTCGTCTCTTTCGAATGGAGCGTTTTCTTTGGAGCGATGATCGCTTGCGCTTCGATTTGGGCGATGCTAATGTTCACGATGATTCGATTTGACTGCCGAAAAAGAACCTTCAGTATGAGAACTCGAATTGGCCTGATTCCCCGATTCCAAAATGGCTCGATTGATGAAGTCCGACACTTAGAACTCGCGCCATACGGCGGGCTATTCCCTACTTCCATCGCGCAGTCGGTCGCCCCAGGAATGCTAGCGGCACCGGTCCAGTTTGGGCATTTATATGTCATTCGGCTTCATTGGAATCAGCAAGGCCGAGCGCCAATTGTCGTCGAGCACGTGCAGATGATGCAAGGATATGGCGTTCACGATTCTGGCATGATGACTTTTGCCCAAAAGGCTCAGCAATATTCTAACGCTTTGAGAGTGCCTTTGTACAGCAACATTCCGCTTCCAGGGATGCAGAGGGTGAACTAGCTACCGAACTGGAGACGGTTCTCTCGACGGATAGCAAGTTCCAATATCTAGTTCTGGTCCCCGAAATCCTTGAGAATTTGGAGAACCGCGCCATTTACCAAGATCATCCTTCAAGTTTGGGCCAACGCAGTAGACCTTTATTGAATCATGATGGACGATTAATTTCATTGGCTGATTTGTATATGGATCAAGCTGTTTAAAGCTAGCTTCTGCCAATGAAACTGGCATCCTGTTGTGCTTCTGATTGAACTGATTCACGGCAAGTAAGCCCTCAGCTGATCTCAATGTGGCTTCGTGCCGTAAAGCACTGAGATTAACTTGCTCGATGGAAGCGGTCATTGCCCGAATAAAGTCTGCCGAAAGTGACTTTTCTGCGGTTGCCTTCTTTCTCTCAGATTCTAAATGTGAAAGAACCACTAACGGGTCAGAATTCAAATCCATGAATTCCTGCTGTTCATTCCAGAACTCAAGGAACGACTTCAGCATGTTTCGGCCTAAAACGCTTCCCGGAATCCCCGATGTTACAAGTTGCTTGGGCTCTCTTTGAAAATCAAATCTGGTACGCCCCAAGAAAAGGAGTCTGAATTGCTGCATCGGGCGTATGTTCCTGGCACATGTAGCTGCTACTATTGGCGTAGTCTGAAAGGCAAGCTTTATATCTGGTTTGAACCTATTTTCAGAAAGAATTTGCTCTAGTTCGTTAAGCCGATTTGGATTATCTATCGAAACTGATATTGCGTTTTCGATCGCTCGGAGCCAGATCACGTCAATGGCGTAGCCAACGATCATGCTCATTAGCAACGGTTCCTGATTAGAATAATCACGCCAAACTGCAAGTGCCTTTAGGTCGCGAATCCCCCCTTTCCAATCACCCGTTCGAAAGTTCCATCCAGCACGAAAGCCGTACATTCTTCCGATTCTCATGAATCCTGAGTACTCAGGAAGCGGAAGCCATGGCCCCCGATTCCACTCGCGGGCCATATGAAATCCGGGCTTCTTCACAGCTTGATCGGCAGCATCTAGCAACTTCGCGTGGCTAACCATGATTTCGTTTGAGAGGGCTTGCGAGCGAAGTTCTGGTCGAATTTTGCTGTCCTGGTCAATTCTGTTTCGAGCCGCTGTAACGCTAGCTCGTTGTTCTTGAACACCATTAAAGATTTCCAACAGTTCGACTGACGCATCTTGGTCCAGTGGGATTTCATTAGAGTTCAGGTCGCTGGCTTCAGTTGCAACTCCAAGTTCTTTCGCCTTTGCCAACTGCACATCAAGCTCGTCGCCGTAGATTTTGATGCCAAATGCCGCATCCAAAACCCAAAACCCAACGCCGCAAAACAGCAAAGCAACCGCGAGTGCTATGCCGGCTGCCCAAAGTCGAATTCGGTTGGATTTTGTCATCTGTCCTGGAACCAAAAGTGGTTTCTTCCAATTTCTCGAACCAATCCTGAACGATCATCGTTCCATTCTTGAAGGAAAAAGCATATGAAACATTTCCCAACAATTGTACTTTGTGCGTTTGCGATTGGAGCATTTGCGTTTGCGCAACAGACTTCAACGAATCAGTCCACTTCCAATACACAAGCCAATGGACAGAATGGTAGAACATCAGCAACGGCTTCAGCATCTAGTGGCGCCTCGTCGTCAGGGCGTAATTCGGGCAGTGGCTCTGGTTCAAGTTCGTCTTTGGTGAGTAACCGAAAACCAACTCACGCGGTAGTTTGGTTTCCAGGCGAAAAGTGGGTGGAGGGAAAGTCTACTACCCAGCAGCCATTCTTCAAAGAACATACTGACTACCTTATGGTGCTGCTCAAACAAGGGAAGAATATCATGTCGGGGCCTTGGCGAGATGAACCCGGCGGACTCACTTTGTTACGCGTAAACAATGATCAGGAAGCTCAGCAGATAGTGGAGAACGATCCAATGGTAAAGAACGAAGTCTTAACTGCCCAAGTCAAAGGTTGGGTCGTAATCATGGACGCTTCAACTGTAGCTGGAATCAAGTGAACTTAAGAGTTGGACGGTCTTTGCGGAGCAAGTTCTTTAGCTCCCCAAAAACCTCTCTACTAGACCCTTAATCCACTCCCGCTTTCCATCGTACAGGTTCATATCCGGAATGTGACGTTCCATGGTGGGATGAGGGAGGTCAAAGAACGAACCGTCCCCCCTTGCAGCATGCATATCCCCTGTCTCAATGTAGCAAAAGCCTTTCCCGTCGTAGGCTACTCGGCTTGTTTGTCCGCGCATAGCAAGTGCGATATTCTGTGCAACAACTATTCCCTGCCGATCTGCAAAAACACCTGCCTTGGGAAGGACTAATGGTGCGTCTGGTTTGAATTTGCCAGGCAATAGCGAAACCGTACAATCTCCTATGGCGAAGACTCCTGCTTGTGGATTTGCCAATCTACAACTCTCACGATCAATGGGAATCCAACCGTTTGGTCCTTTCAAACTTGATTCAAGAATGACCCTTGGTGGAACGTGCGGAGGGACCGCGATGAGTAAGTCGTATCCAAGCTCACCATCTTCAAATCTGACTCGCTTTGAATATCCATCTACTGACAATGTCTTCTTCAGAGTCAAATACGTGATTCCAGCGGTTTGCATCAAATCCCGGACAAACGCCCCGATTTCGGGCCCTGCGGTCGCCATCGGTGCGCCTTCAACAGTCGCGACGGTTAGCTTGTGAGGAATCTTGCGACGCTTTAGATGATCAGCAAGCAAAAGTGCCGATTCGTATGGAGCAGGAGGACATTTGAACGGTGCCTTTGGTATCAAAAGCACGACTTCCCCGCCTTTAAACTCTTTTAGAGTTTCATGAAGTTTGATTGCACCAGCTAAATCGTAGAAAGAATGGGCGTTTTCACCTAGACCGCGAACCTGCCACATATCAAGTTCAGCGCCCAATGCCACAACTAAATAGTCTGCCTGTAACTTGCCTACGCTTGTCTCAACTGAGCGACTGTTTGAGTCTATTGAATTGACCCTGGCTTGCACGAATTCGATTCCGCGATTGTTCAGCTTTTGCCTGGAATGAGCCGCCGTTTTTGAATCCATATCACCCAACATCACCCAAGGCTTAGTCGCGCCGATTACGAACTCTGAGCTTTGGTCAACGACAATGATTTTGTGTTCGTCGGAAAGCAATCTGCGAAGCTCGCTTGCACAGCTCAATCCTCCAAATCCGCCACCGAGAATCAAGATCGTGCTCATGAAGGGAGGATACCAGGGGCGGGGAAAGTTGTTGGTTGGCGGTTGTTGGTTGGCAAGTGTTCGGCAGGTTGTTGGTCAGGGGCTGACAGGCGGTTTGGTTTCACTCATTCGCTTCAATGCATAATCCACAATCCACAATTTCCCCTATACTGAATCATGAAGTTCATAACTCGCGAAAATGCCAACGTTGACCGAATCGCCTGTCCCTGGTTAATCCGCAAATTTGTTGACCCTAATGCCGAGTTCCTTTACGTTCCAAGAGATGACGTGATGAAGGTTGCACAAGAAACTGGCGCGATTCCTTACGACGTTGCAGATGTGGAACTAGGGCACGTGGATGGGCGATGTTCGTTTGAAAGCATCATGCTCAAATATGGGCTGATGGAGGATGCAGCGCTGGTTGAGCTAGCCAAAATTGTTCATGCGGCAGATGTATCCGCCGACAGGAATTCAAGTGCAGAGGGCCAAGGGCTTTATGCTATCGCGCACGGGTTTGCGCTGATTCATAGCTTAGATGACCACAAGAAGATTGAACTCGAATCTCCAATGTACGACGCCCTGTATGCTTGGTGCCAAAAAAAGGTGACGAATGAATAGAATGACATTGACCCTGCTTGCCTCTATGCTTACAACTTGCCTCTCAGCAGCGCAAGAGGTTCCAAAATACTTCCAAGACGCCGCAACAACCATCGGCAAAAAAGGAACCCTGAACGCCGACGGCTCCTTTCGCATCAACATTCCGCGAAGCGATCTTTCTTTCAAGAATGCAAATGGGATGGAAATTCCGGTTGACATGGGGCTAGCTACGTATGCAGCATTCACAGGAACCGAAGATTCCGCCCTAATGGTCGGCGACGTAGCGATGATCCGGCACGAAATCAACGGAGTGATGGACGCACTTAGATCAGGTGGAATTGAAGTAGTCGCGCTTCACAACCATATGACCGCCGAATCGCCAAGGTTGTTTTTTATGCATTTTCAAGGCAAAGGCTCAGTTTCGGCATTGGCAAAGACATTTAGAAAAGCGTTTGAGGCTTGCGGAAAGCCAAATGCTATTGCTGAAATAGCAATTGTTGGCAAGCCGAACGTAGATTGGACCGCAATAGAAACGATTCTAGGAGTAAAGCCCACGACCTTCGATTCCGGCGTGGTTCGATTCGCTACCCCAAGAAAGGACCTAACAGTTACTCTTGATGGACTTCCATTTTTACCGGGAATGGGGCTTGGTTCCTGGGCGACTTTCCATCGCTGCGAATGCGGAAAAACAATGGCGATGGGCGACACTTGCACAACTCGAACCGAACTTCAAGGCGCGATAGACGCTTTGCGGAGGGCAGGAATTTCGATTACCGCAATTCACAACCACATTCTCGGAGGCTCGCGGGAAGTCATGTTTATGCATTACGAAGGAGAAGGTGATGCCGCTAAGATTGCGAAAGGGATTCGGGATTGTTGGGATGTTTTATGGAAGGGGTAGTTTTGGGAGTGCGGGTATCCGTAAGACAGGATTCATCCTGTCGAAAAATTTGAGTGGGCATACGTAGGACAGGATTCATCCTGTCGAAAATTTGGATAGGCACCAGCAATTCTTGACAGGATTAATCCTGTCCTACACATTTTCGCACTCCCAAAATCAATATGACCGACCTCGCAATTCTCTTCACCACAAGGTCGCTTCGCATGTTTGCGTACGGCCTACTTGCTGTCGTACTTGCGCTTCATCTTCACAGCCTCGGATTCTCTAATTCGATCATCGGAACTCTCTTTGCCTTAACAATGGCGGGCGACACGATGATCTCTCTGTATCTGACCACCCGGGCAGACCGATTTGGGCGAAAGCGAACACTTTTGATCGGTTGCGCTCTCATGGTAGGAGCATCGCTTGCATTTGCAATTTCAGGAGATTTCTGGGTTCTGGTCATAGCCGCAACAATTGGAGTTCTCAGTCCCAGCGGAAACGAAATCGGGCCGTTTCTGCCCGTTGAACAAGCCGCGCTTTCAGAAAAACTGACAGCTGAAAGGAGGGTGGGCACTTTTGCCTGGTACAACCTCGCAGGCTATGTCGCGGCGGCGATTGGGGCAGCTTCGGCCGGAATCATTGCCAGCACGTTGCAATCGAACGGCTGGTTGGTCGTAGCAAGCTATAGATTCGTGATAGCCGTGCACGCCGTCATCGGCCTTCTAATGTTTCTGTTTTACTTCCGACTTTCTGCGAAGGCAGAAACATCCAGCCCGAATGCCACGCAAGGATTCTTAGGATTAGGGCGAAGCAAACGTATTGTTCTTCAGCTTTCGGGGCTTTTCGCGATAGATGCATTCGCTGGTGGATTTGTGATGCAGAGCTTGATAGCGTACTGGTTCCACCTTAGATGGGGTGCAAGTGAGCTGCAGCTTGGTATGATCCTGCTCTTCGGGAACCTGTTTGCGGGAGCTTCAGCTCTCATGGCCGCCAAAATTGCCAAACGGTTCGGGCTGGTCAACACAATGGTTTGGACCCATATTCCCTCGAATTGCTTACTTATACTTGTTCCGCTCATGCCTTCATTCGAGCTTGCCGTATCCGTGCTGCTCGTTCGCTTTTGCCTTAGTCAAATGGATGTTCCCACTCGCCAAGCTTATGTCATGTCTGTCGTAAATCCTGAGGAAAGGTCTGCGGCAGGCGGGGTGACAAACGTTGCGAGGAGCGTGGGAGTGGCAACTTCCCCGCTTCTCTTGGGAACAATGATGGCAAATCCAAAGCTCGGCCTCCCGCTGATCTTCGCGGGAGGCTTAAAGATTTGCTACGACCTCTCATTGCTGTGGCTTTGCAAGAGAACTGGATTTCAGAACTCAACACACTGATTTGCATCAAAAAAAGGACTGCTAATCGCAATTGCGATTAGCAGTCCAAACTCAATCGTAACTATACTACGCTTTCTTCCGTCGTCGAATCAAAGCGCCTACACCAAGAGCCAATGCAGCCATTGTTGCGGGCTCAGGAACTGCATCGAACCGCATGTTGTCAATGTAAATGTCGTTGGTGCCGCCTTGACCGTCTTCCCATAACTCGATGGACATGATTGGGCCGCCTGAAGTTGTGACTGCAATATTTCCTACGTTGCCAGGAATTGTTTGGCTTGTCGCATAAAATACGTCGGCACTGCCCACGAGCACATTGCTCGAATCAAACGCTCGTAGATGCATGAAGTCGTCATCCGAACCGAAATCGCCAAACTGAAAGGCAACTAGAGTCAAGCCAACATTAAACGTTACAAACGTGTGGTTCGCATTAAACAGTTCAGGCAAAAGTGTTCGCGAAAGCCAACCAGCCGGAGCATTTGTGCCTAAATCCTGAACTTGATGGGCTGTAGCAGAAGACGCCGAAAACGTCCCGGTGACTCCACCATCTGTTAGCGCAAATCCACCGATATTCCCTGTTGCCAAAGATTCGAAATCAAAAAGTCCAGCATCAGACGGAGCTGAAAGGGCGGCCATACCAATGATGGCTAAAATAACTTTTTTCATAAACATCCTCCTAAAGTAACCTGCATCTAAATGATGCAATTTATTATGATCCGAATTTAGAGCCTTTTCGACTATATTTGCATTAACAATGTACGAACTAGCATTTTTGCTGTGGAATACAAGAATGACGATGACGTCATTCGATCATTCGAACCTAATTATTTGCTGACATTGGAAATCGGAATCACAGTATTTGTGGTTCGCTGCAATGACGTCAGGCACTTACAAACTCCCTTCGATCATAAACTAGATCACTCGCGATCTTCCAGACTTCCGGCTCAATCTTGTTTTCTGGCACGATTTTGCTGAAATGAACAATCGCGCTGGTCAGCCCTACTTCGCAGCAGTAGTGAAGGAATGTCGAATTGAGAACCTGACGAGTACCTGGCTTTAGCCCAAAGCTCACATTTGAGACGCCGAGAATCGTATTGACTAGCGGGTAACGGAGTTTCACTTGGCGGATGGCTTCGATAGTCGCCTCGGCTGATTTTCGAAATTCCTCGTCGCCCGAACCTAAAGTAAACGTGAGGCAATCCAAAAAGACATCTTGATCCGGCATCCCTGCCGCTCGAGTTCGCGCCAGAATCCTGCCCGCTATCTCTAACTTCTTTTCAACCGTCTTTGCCATGCCGTCTTCGTCAATTGTGAGCGCAACGACTGCCGCGCCATACTTTCGGCAAAGCGCGAGCACCTTTTCGGTTCGCAATTCGCCATCCTCGAAGTTGATCGAATTCACAATCGGCTTTCCCGCAACACACTGAAGCGAGGCTTCGACCACATTCACTTCGGTAGAGTCAATCATGAGGGGTACCGTAATGTGGCGATTGTAATAGCTGAGGAGGATTCGCATGTCGCGTTCCTCGTCTCGTCCGACATATGCGGTGCAGACATCGAGAACGTGCGAACCTTCGCCTTCAAGCTCTCTTGCAAGTTCGGTAAGTGCCTCCCAGTTTTCATCCGCCAGCAAGTTGCGGAAGGCTTTTGAGCCGTTGGCGTTGGTCTTTTCTCCAACAATGAGAATGCTTGGGTCTTGCTCGTACGGCTGAAACTGGTAGAGCGAACTGCATCCGACAAGCTGAAACGCCTTCGCTTGCTCCTCGCCTTTGACTTCAAAATCGAATCCGGCAAACACGTTTCGAACCTTGCGCCAATGGCAATCCGCGGTATGTGTTGCTCCAGAAAGTCTCTCTGAAACGGCTCGAATATGAGCTGGAGTCGTACCGCAACAGCCGCCGATCATCGCTGCTCCAAAGTCCTTGACAAAGTGCTCATGGTGGTTCGCAAGCTCTTCGGGAGTGAGCTTGTATGCCGAACGTCCGGCTTCCATTATCGGCAGTCCTGCATTTGGAAGCACAGAAATTGGGCGCGTCGAGTTTTGTCCCAAAAAGCGAACGTGCGGTGCCATTTCCACGGGGCCAGTTGCACAATTGACGCCAATTCCCTGAACGCCTGGAAACGATTCGATCATGTTTAAAGCAGCTCCCAATTCGGTTCCCAATAGCATCGTTCCGGTCTGCTCCATGGTTACGGATACAAAAATTGGAACCTGGCGACCGGTTTCAGCGAGTGCCTCGTGCGCCCCAACAATTGTGGCTTTCGCCATGAGGAGGTCTTGCAAGGTTTCCAAAAGTACCGCGTCTACGCCAGCTTCTAGCATCGCGATAAACGAGGTTCGGTAGCTAGCGCGAAGCTCTTCAAACGTGCATTGGCCGAGTGTAATGAGTTTAGTGCCAGGTCCAAGCGCACCGATGGCAAATCGGGGCCTGCCGGGCGTTGATGCTTCCCTAGCCGCTTCAACGGCGATCTTCCCTGCCGCGAGGCTGATGTCCCAGTTCAGATCTGCAATTTCATACTCTGCAAGAACTATCGTTGATGCACCAAAAGTGTTGGTTTCAACCATGTCAGCTCCAGCTTCAAAATAGTTCTTGTGAATTTGCTTGATCGCTTCTGGGCGCGTTAGGTTGAGAATCTCGTTGCATCCGTCCAGCAGTCTTCCGCCGAGCCGTTCAGCTGCATCGTTTGACGCTTTTGAAAATTCGGGATTTGAATTCAAAATGAAATCCGCATCCGAAAACTCGGCAGCTTGAATCTGCGTTCCCATCGCGCCGTCGTAAATGAGGACGCGTTCGAATAAAAGGTCAAGGAGTTGGGATTGCATTAGCTATAAGTAAAGCACAGATGAGGTGTTCTTCGGATAGGTTCACGATTCAAAAGGGTATGGGGTAAAGGGTTCAGGGTATTTGGTACGTGCTAACCTGCCAACAACTTGGCGACAACATAGTGACGACTTGGCGACGAAGCCTAAATAATCCAGGCATTTCCTACACCAGTAGCATCACTATCGGCAATGATCCTAGCTGTTCGAATGACCGACAGCAAGCCTGCTGGAAAATCGCTTGCACGTAATGATTACTTGGGAAAAAGGCTCTCTGACACGGCAAACTGCTATACGTAGGGGATCAATTACGTTATGTTTCAAGTCGCTTTTCTAATCGTTGCTGCAATTGCAACCACCGGTGCATGGATGAAATTGAAGGACGATACTGAAGTCACTGAGACGTCAAGTAATTGAGCCTCAAAATTACTTATCACTCCTCTCTTCAAAAACAAAAGAACGCCGCTGAATTTCAGCGGCGTTTCTCTCTCTATCGTTTCGACAGGATGAATCCTGTCCTACTTGATGGCGGCTTTTTTGGCCATTCTAGACTTTCGTCTTGCAGCCTGATTCTTATGAATCTGACCGTTTTGAACTGCTTTGTCAATTTTGCTGACTGCAGTCACTAATGCGCTTGCAACTGCTGTTGCATCACCCGTTTGCGTTGCAATTCGAACCTTTTTGATATAGGTCTTGATTGAGGTTCGAACTTCAGTATTTCTCGTCGTTCGCTTCGCGGTTCGACGTAGGTCTTTTTTTGAGGACTTCAGATTTGCCATAATTTTTGCTTCCGACTAAGATACCCGATTGTTACTTTTTCACGAACTTCTTCTTTGTTTTGTCAAATCCAAGTTCAACTTTCTTGTTATCAAAATGCCACACTGGCGAACCTGATCTTTGATAGAAACATTGGTAGCTGCTGAGTATTGAAGCAACAAGCCTTCTCGTTGATCTTCGAACTACATTCGCTTCTGCAAGGAGCGTCAAGAAGTCCGCGCCCTTTGGCCAATGCGCCATAATTTCTACCAGAACATCTAGTGTGCTAAGTTCTGCGGCTCTGCTTTGAATTTCTCTCAATTCTTCCATTCGCTGAGTGCTAATGTAAACAACTGGATCCGTCTGATCTTCCCATTCAAATTCAAAGACATTTGGCTTCGGTGTTTTCGCCAATGTAAAAACAGCACCGCTTTCAATCGGTTGCTCGTACCACCAGTCAATCAAGTTGTAAAGGAGACGGGCGTCGTGGTTTGCCCAAACTTGCAGTTCGTTGCCGTTAGTGTCAACAAAAAGCAATTCTTGAATTTTCGGAGTTGTGCTGAGCCAACCGGCTGGTATTTGACACATCGGGAACGTTCCCAATTCTCGGTGGATTGATTTTAGAACTAGGCGAATCTGCTCAGGTTGAATCCTCTGGGAACTCAACACGTCTTCGTCCAAAACGTCGGTCGCAAGAGGGTGCGAAAGCAGCTTTCTGAGCGTACTGCTTAAACCGTCATCCGTTAGCTCAACATCAACTAGGTCGCCGTCTTCACCTTTGAATTCGGTCTGCTCAAATTGAAACAGTTCGGGTACATCAAAAATAAAGTCTGGAGCACTATCCGGCTTGCGGAATCGGTCTTCTCCAACCCACCACATGTTTTTCTCCGCCTTTAAGGCATCGCACATGTTTGCAAGATCATCAATGAATGTCTTATTGGCCGGTGTGATCTCATAAAGCTCTTCAAGAAGTTTTGTAGCGGTAACAGTCGTATCGCCGTCGTTGACTTTCTTGATGACTTTCTTAATGTCTTCTGGCTTAACCTCAATGGGTGCAGCATCTTCAACATCTACTGTTGGAGCAAGTTTCTCAGCCAATTTGACAGCTGCTGAAACCCACTTCGAGGCATCAGATTCAGAGTGCAAACATCCGTCCGCACCAAAAACGTATCCTTCCGCCGCAATCATTTCGCAGAACATCAAAGGCCCGTTGTAATGAAGTGTGGCTCGCGGATCTTGATCGTTTAGTACTCGCCAAGCGACGGCACCTAAGGTTTTTGCGTTCGCTCCGCCAAGTTTAATGATCGCTTTTGCAGCCGCTCCGGGCTCTCTCCAATCAAACTCGCCAAGCTTCTTGGACAGCGCATCAACCTCTTCTGCTTCAACATTGTTGATTGCGAATGCTCGTGCTTCGGTTTCGTCTGTAGCATCAAAAGACCATGTAGAAAGAACTACGTGGTCTGTTTCAGTCACAACAACCGTTGGATCTGAACCCAAGAGTTGCCTCACTGAATTCTCAATCTCGCTTATCGGAACGCCTTGGATCAGCGCGATTTCTTTCATAACCATTTCGACAGGCATTGGTCCGCCGAATCGGTCAACAGTTAATCGGATCGCTTCCGCAAGAGGTCTTCCATCACCTTCGATCCGCGAGGCAGGAATCCACCTTCGATCGTGGTAAGCAAACCTTTCAGGATTTGAGGCTAGCAACGCCCGAACGGCAGCCAAGCCCAAACCATGGGAAGAAAGCGAATCTGCAAGCTCTCCGAGGCGCATAGCCGCCTCCATTTCTGTAAGCCGACCCAGGATCAATCGGTCAGCATACGAGCGCACGAAAACATCATCAGACTTTAGGGTAACTGTCTTTGCCAAATGGAATTCCTCTCGAGGCGAAGTGCCTCCGAACCAGATATTATGGCATGTTTAACAACTTCCGGGCACAATTCCCAATTTCATAGCGTATCCTACAGATATGAAGCGTGCATTTACTCTTATTGAATTGCTCGTTGTGATCGCGATTATCGCAATTCTGGCAGGGTTGTTGTTCCCAGTCTTCGCCAAAGCAAAAGCCGCTGCTAAGCAAGTTCATTGCGTATCAAATCTAAGTCAAATCGGCAAAGGCATTGCCATGTATATGATTGACTATGATGGTATTTGGCCGCATGCTCTAGATGCAAGCGACAAATATGCGTCTCAGATTTGGTCGGGCAACCCAGAATGGCAGATTCGAATTTCTGAAATGCCTTTAATGCACGAAGTTCTCCAGCCTTATGTAAAGAGTAAGGAAGTGTTCCAGTGCCCTAGCGACACAGGAACCCAAGTCCTTGACAATCACCTATTCATTCCGTTTTCTAGCTCGCCAAGTATGTACAAAACGTACGGATCGAGCTACTTCTATCGCACGGAAATTGGCTTTCGTTGGTTGGCCGATACTTCGTTTCAACTTCCGGCAGATGTGAACGTAATGTTTGATGGTGCTGGCCATTGGCACGGTTCGGCAGGTGCGGTTTCCCAATCAGACACGTTTGAGTCCGCATACGAAAAGTTTGACAAGTATCGCTATAACGTTCTGTATGGCGACCTTCACGCTAAAAACAAAAGCTACGATCAGCTTCAATCCGCTTGGTCAGTTCCGCTTTGATGAATCGCCCCGATCAACCGACCAGACTTGTTCAGCTTGCGATGCTCGTACATCAAATTCCTTGTGGCAGGTGTGCATCGTATGGCGACTTAGGAAAAGCCCTGCCGAATCCGGTGAGCGGCTTCTTGGCAGGTAAATGGATGGCAAGTCTGGAATCGGGAGCGATTGAAATCCCCTGGTGGCGAGTCGTCAAGAAAGACGGGACAATCGCTCTATTTGATCGCGATCCAAAACTTGGAATGGAACAGAAGTCCAAACTAGAATCCGAAGGAGTACCGATTTCCCGCTTTCAAGTTGACATGTCCAAAGTTCGATGGAACGAATTTGAAACAATTGACATTTGATATGGCTCGTCCGTCTCGGACGGGATGAAACTGCTTTTCCAAAGCATTGCGTTCGTGCAAGTACCACCTGACAGGATAAATCCTGTCCTACAAATCGGGTATCACCATGCCTCATGCTAACCATTACAGGTTTGAGTGTTTTTTACGGCGCAATTCAGGCGTTAAATGATGTTGATGTTCGTGTAGACGAAGGTGAAATCGTCTCGATTATTGGCTCGAACGGGGCCGGAAAAACTACCCTCTTACGTACGATCAGCGGGCTACTGCGACCTAAATCAGGTTCGATTACATTTCATGAGAAGCCAATTCATCACATGCCGCCTCACGAAATCGTAATGAACGGGATTAGTCAATCTCCCGAAGGAAGAAAAATTTTTACGAACATGAGCGTCCTTGAGAATCTACAATTAGGGGCAATTACAAGGACCGACTCAAAAATCAATGATGACTTGGCAGAGGTGATGCGAAGGTTTCCGCGATTACAAGAGCGGATTAGCCAAAACTCTGGAACCTTGAGCGGGGGCGAGCAGCAAATGCTTGCAATTGGACGTGCACTAATGTCGCGTCCAAAAGTACTTCTTCTGGATGAGCCGAGCTTGGGACTTGCCCCGAACCTCGTTGCTGAAATATTTAATATCGTTCTCGAATTGAACAAAGAAGGCGTCACTATTTTGCTTGTCGAGCAAAATGCAAACCGAGCGCTAGAAGTTGCGCATCGAGCATACGTTTTGGAAACTGGTGTAATTGTACTTAGCGATACCGGCAAAAACCTCCTGACAAACGACAAGGTTCGCGAAGCCTATCTGGGCGGTTAGCGATGAACCTAAAAACGCTGCGATTTGAACCTCTCACTGAGTTCCATATCGAGCCGATCCAAGTTATTGAAAAGGAATGGAACAGTTCGCCGTGGTCTGAGCAGAGTTTTCGAAACGAGCTTACAAATCCACAAAGCGTGTTTCGAGTCATGATCTTGAACGGAAATGTCGTAGGATATGGAGGGATTTGGAACCTGATAGACGAGTGCCATGTTACAACGCTCGCCGTCTCGAAGGAAACCCGAAGAATTGGACTTGGCCGCAAATTGATCGAACATCTACTTTCACAAGCGAAATCCGCAGGGATGACATGCGCCACTCTAGAAGTTCGGGCGAGCAACGAAGGTGCGATCAAACTCTATGAAGCTCTTGGGTTTTGTAGGGCTGCGGTTCGCAAAAAGTACTATCCCGACAATCAAGAAGATGCGATCGTAATGTGGTTCTACGATTTGGCTGGCAAAGGCAAGAACACGACCGCCAAATGAAACTTTCCGTTCCTTTTGGTGAGCAAGTTTTCGATGAACCCATTTTAGGCATCGAAACGAGTTGTGATGAAACTGCGGCTTCGGTGCTTGTAAATGGCGAAATTCTCTCAAACGTTATCTCGAGTCAGATTGATTTGCATGCAATGACCGGCGGCGTAGTTCCTGAAGTTGCCTCGAGAGCCCATGTTGAATCTATTCGGCCTGTCATCAGCCAGGCAATTCAGGA
This sequence comes from Armatimonadota bacterium, assembly GCA_031400935.1. Taxonomy (GTDB): domain Bacteria; phylum Armatimonadota; class Fimbriimonadia; order Fimbriimonadales; family Fimbriimonadaceae; genus JANNJE01. Next base: position 68,946 of record JANNQV010000061.1, on the reverse strand, counting down.
AGCCGGTTTGACAATTCAAGACATTGCAGCAATTGGGGTCTGCAATCGTCCAGGGCTAATCGGTTGTCTGAGCGTTGGAGTTTCTGCCGCAAAAGCGCTTTCGGTTGCCTTGAAGACTCCCTTCATTGGAATTCATCATTTAGAAGGACACTTGCTTTCCCCATTCGCAGCGGGTTCCGAATTCAAGTTTCCGCATTTGGCTCTTCTCGTTTCTGGCGGCCACACAGAACTTGTATTGGTGAGGGCAACTGGAGATTATCAACTGGTTGGCCAGACCATTGACGATGCGGCTGGTGAGGCATTCGACAAATCTGCAAGGCTTTTGGGAATTCAGTATCCTGGAGGGAGGATGCTTAGCGAACTTGCGGAAGGGGGCGATTCGGAGCGGTATCGCTTGCCGATGGGACTCATTGGTAGAGATACATTCGATTTTAGCTTCAGCGGGCTAAAAACAGCAGTTCGACGACTCTTGGAAATTGAAGGCGATTCCCTTGACAGAAATTCTGCCGCTGCCTCCATCCAACATGGAATTGTGTCGGTATTAGTCAAGAAAACGGTCTCTGCTGCAGAAAAATTCGAAGTTGAAACGGTCACACTTTCGGGAGGTGTCGCGGCAAACCTCAGCTTGCGTCAAACTTTGAAAGAAGCATGTTCTAAGAGAGGAATTTCATTCGTTCCCGCACCAGCCGCGCTATGCACGGACAACGCAGCGATGATCGCAATTGCCGCCTCCTTTAGACTCGCGAAGGGAGAGCGTTCTAGTTCTGGTTTTGATTTGGATTGCTTTGCAAACGCTCCCTTGCCAATTTTGGAGCACCAACCTTGAATCGAACCGAATTTCATAATCAAGCTAAAGCGATCGGCCTCGAACTTTCAGAGCGACAACTTGATGACTTTGACTCTTTCGAAGAAAGGCTCTATGAAGTCAATAAAACTACGAATTTGACTAGAATTCCAAAGGAGGAGTGTTGGATTCGTCACTTCTTGGATTCTTTGCTCTTCGCACAATTCATTCCGGCTGGCTCATTAGTATTGGACATTGGTACTGGTCCAGGATTTCCCGCTTGGCCGTTAGCCTGCGCTCGGCCAGATGTAACTGTAACAGCATTAGATGCTACCGCGAAAATGCTCGATTTTCTTCGAGGCTCGCCTTTGCCAAATCTTACAGTTGTTCAGTTCCGAGCCGAGGAGTTCTACCGAAAAGACCATTTCGATGTCGTAACCGGACGTGCTTTGGCGCCACTATCGGTTCAGCTTGAATTAAGCGCATGTTTAGCCAAACTTGGCGGATTTGTGATTCCAATGAGGACTCCAAGCGATCATAACGAAATAGAAAGATTTCGACACAACAAACTCGGACTCGAACTTGAGTCAGTCCATCGGATTCAACTTAGGCGAAGTGATGTGGAAAGGATTTTCCCTATCTACCGAAAATCGGCTCCTACTCCAAAGAAGTACCCACGAAGTTGGGCAGAGGTTCGGAACAAGCCTCTCTAATGGAGCGAGGAGCTCCAATAGTGAAATCACTGAATCATCCGCCTTTGGAAATCTCAAACATTCGCAACAAATATCGAGCACGTTTGTTTGTCGGATCAAGCTTCAATGCCTTCTCCAAATGTTTTTCACACGCAGCAAGCTCCTCTAACTGCATTTCGGCAGATGCAAGAGCGGTCCAATAGTTCGAAGACTGTGGAACTAGTTCGGTTGCCTTTTCGGCAACCATTTTTGCTTCTGGGTATTGTTTTTGGCGTTCGAAAGAAATCGCAGAAAGATACTGAACTTCAGCCAAAGTTTGCTTTTTTGTGAGGTCGGAAGTATTTCCCAAACCTCTGGCTGCCATAGCAAAATTCTCGAGAGCGTTCTTGTTCTCTCCCAACAGTTGATGTGCCTTTCCCAACCCAAGGTAAAGGGTAGGGGCATCTGGTTTGAATGCGGTTAGTCCTTTGAACAGCCGAATTGATTCTTTGAGGACTTTGTTATCTGAATCTTCTAAAATGACTCCAGAATCCGACTTTTCAAACACAGGTCGTGAAAGTTTCTCGACCTGAGCCAACATTTCTTGAAATTCGCTTCCCGATCCGATCACAGGTACGTCCGATCCGCTTCCGCACCCAAGCAACGACAGCAAGAGAATTGTGGAAAAGAAGGAAATTTGAAAGCGATTTGGGTTCAATGTATGCCTCTTTATCTATTGTGCAACGATGTTCACCAGCTTTGCAGGAATCACGATCACCTTGCGAATTTGTTTTCCATCCGTATGGACTTTCACCTTTTCAGACGACATTGCCGCCGCTTCCATTTCCTCATTTGTGGCATCCGCACCAAGGGTTATCGTGTCACGCAACTTTCCATTGACTTGAACCGCTATTGTAACGGTGTCTTCGGCTGCAATTGCTTCGCTGTATGAAGGCCAGTGCTGGTTTAAAGTGAATCCATTTCTGCCAATGCTTTCCCAAAGCTCGTCTGCAGAAAACGGAGCTGCGGGAGCCAGAAGCAGGACAAGTGTTTCCACCGCTTCACTCATCGCAAGAATGAATCCTCGATCCGTCCAATCCGCATTTTTAAGCGCATCTGTTACTACGTTGAGACACTTCATCATTTCGGAAACATACGTGTTGAATGCGAACCGGTCAATATCAGCAGAAATCTTCTTGGTCGCTTGGTGAATAGCACGTCGAATTCCAATTCCTTTCCCTTCCACATTTTCGACTGCCAAGAATGACTCCCAATTGGGTTCGTAATAATCTTGAACATCGCTAACCCACCGGAACACACGATTCAAGAACCTGGTCGCACCTGCCACCCCATCGTTTGACCACTGAACATCCGATTCAAATGGAGCGACAAAAAGTTCATAAATTCTTAGGGCATCGGCACCGTATTGATCCACCATTTCATCTGGAGTTACGACATTTCCCTTTGATTTGCTCATTCGAGCCCAACGATAAAATAGATTGTCAGCATCCAATTCTCCAGAATCAATCTTTGCTTGAATTTCAGCTGCTTCATCAAATGAAGTGAGCAGGCCTTCTTCACCAACTTGTAGCTTCTCGCCTTCCTGGGGCTTTCGATATGGCGTCAATCCCAGGACCTGACCTTGATTCATCAGCCTTTGGAACGGCTCGCTAACGGAAACCAAGCCTTCATCAAAGAGCACTTTCGTCCAGAATCGTGCATAAAGTAGGTGCATGACAGCATGTTCGGCTCCCCCGACATAGCAATCAACTGGCATCCAATAATCTGCCTTTGCTGGGTCCCATGGGTCTTCTGAATTTGTTGGATCACAGAATCGAAGAAAGTACCAACTAGAACATGCAAATCCGCCCATCGTGTCTGTTTCGCGTTGGCCCAGGGTTCCTTCTGGGTCGGTGACATTCACAAATTCCCTTATTCTGGAAAGAGGAGAGGATCCATCGTCCGCGGGTTCGTAGCTCTCGACATCCGGAAGTTCGACAGGCAGGTCCTCTTCCGGGACTAAGCTCTCGTCGCCGTCCTTCGAATGAACGACGGGTATTGGACAACCCCAATACCTCTGTCGCGAAATCAGCCAGTCTCGGAGCTTGTATCGAACGATCTGCTCGCCGATTTCAAGCCCTTCCATCCATTCACCAAGCAATTTCTGAGCTTCGGCGACACTTAAGCCGTCGTATTCGCCAGAATTGATAAGGATTCCGTCTTTAGCTTCGGAAGCATGATCTATTGAAGTGGATGAACTGGGTGAATTGGGTGAGATAGTTGAGGTTTCTGAACCGGCGCCATCCATTCCTACATCTTTGATTACTGGAATGATCTCTATTCCAAACTTCTTCGCAAAATCAAAATCCCTTTGATCATGCCCCGGGACGGACATGATCGCACCAGTTCCGTACCCCATCAAAACATAATCTGCCACATAAATGGGAACGTGCTTCCCATTGGCCGGGTTTACTGCAAATGCTCCTGCGAACACACCGGATTTTTCGCGAGTTGTAGCTTGCCGGTCTAGGTCGCTTACGGCTTTGGCGGCGGTGCAATAGGCTTCAACTTCTGTTTTTCGCTCTGCAGGAACAGTTGATAGAATCGTCTCTACCAACGGATGTTCAGGGGCGATGACGCAGAAAGTCATGCCGAATATCGTATCAATTCGAGTCGTAAATACTCGGAAATGGGGGCCCGGTTCGTGGGAAATGACGACGAAGTCACTTTCCGAATCCCCCTCCTCTTTCTCGTTCCTCGAAAAAGGAGGGGGTAAGGGGGTGGAGTCAAGCTCGCCCGGAAACTCCCTCCCCAACCCCTCCCTCTTCGTCGTACCTCCGAAAAGGGAGGGGCTATCAAAAACCACCTTCATGTCAAACTCAACGCCTTCAGACCTTCCAATCCAATTGCGCTGCATGTTCTTGATCCCGTCAGGCCAATCAACTGTGTCCAAATCGTCAATCAGTCGCTGGGCATACGCAGTGATTTTGAAAAACCATTGCGGGATATCCTTCTTTTCTACTGGCGTTCCGCAGCGCCAACAGTTCCCTCCCTCGACTTCTTCGTCGGCGAGAACAGTCAAATCTTTCGGGCACCAATTGACCTTGGCGAGGCGACGATAAGCCAAACCTCTTTTGTATAACAACTCAAAAATCCATTGTGTCCATTTGTAATATTCGGGGTCAGACGAATAGAAAGAACGACTCCAATCGTAGCTAATTCCTACCAAATCCATCTGGCGTCTATAGTTCTCCCCGTAAGACTTCACCATTGGCGATGGATGCGTCTTTTTGGAAATCGCCTCATTTTCCGCCGGAAGACCAAAAGCATCGAAACCCATTGGATGAAGAACATTAAAGCCCTCCATCAGCTTCTTGCGGCAAATAACGTCCGTCGGAATGTAGTTGCGGCAATGTCCAACGCTTAGACCTGCACCGCTTGGATAGGGGAAGAAATCTAGCCCATAGAACTTTGGCTTTCCGGGGACTTCCCGGGTCCGGAAAAGTTGCGCTTCGCTCCACCTGGAACGCCACTTATCTTCAAACGAATTCGGTTCATAGCGTTCGGACATGTGTGATATTATATCGGAGAGGTTGGTTGGCAGTTAGCGGTATGCAGTCAGCGGTTAGCGGTTAGCAGTTGGCCGTTGACAACAACATCCAACTACTGCTCTCCCCAAACTGCTTACTGCTAACTGCTTGCCAAAGTTGCCCGTTCCATGCTATACTCTGGGTAATCGAATCGAGCTAAGCCGAAAGGCGGCCAAGTGCCGTCTTTTTTGTTTCTAAAATGAACGTTTGGAACAATTCCGGTGAAGGTGGCGTTCGGAGAATAGGCTATGGACATCTTGACGCAGCTTCAGCAAATCGCTCAAGAGCGAGACCTTCCAGTGGAAGACCTTCTCACAGAAATTGAGGAGGCGCTTGCCGCTGCTTACAAGAAGTATGTCGGAGCAAACGGTGAAGTTAGCGTAACGATTGACCCAAAAGAAGGCTGGTCATGCTCAATTGAAAAAGAGATCGTTGGCGTAGTTACCGATCACAACTTCCAAATGGCCCTTACCGAAGCTCGAAAGCGAGAGCCCGATGCTGAAGTTGGCGACTTTATCGCTGTCAAGGTTGACCCAGACCGATTCGGGCGAATTGCGGCGCAAACCTTCAAGCAAGTACTTACTCAGAAACTCCGTGAAGCTGAAATTCGCCAAGTCAACGATGTATTTCATGAGAAAATCGGGGACATCGTTTCTGGAAGGGTTACAAGGCGTGACGACCACGCTGTTTATATTCAAGTTAACAAAGTCGAAGCCGAATTACCAAGGCGTGAAATGGTTCCAACCGACCCTTATCGGATGAACGACCAGATAAAGGTGTACGTGCTGCGGGTAGACGATAGCCGGAAGAGGCTGTCCGTATTGGTCAGCAGAACCCATCCGAACCTGCTTCGCAGGCTGTTCGAACTTGAAGTGCCCGAAATTGCCGATGGCACGGTAGTGATGCACAGCGTCGCTCGTGAACCTGGCCAGAGAAGCAAAATCGCTGTAATCAGCACTGACGAACGAGTTGATGCTGTTGGAGCTTGTGTTGGACCCCGCGGCGCACGAGTTCAGACAATAGTTGATGAACTATACGATGAGAAAATTGACATCGTGCCCTTTAGCGAGGATGCAAAAACCTATATTACCAACGCCTTGAGCCCTGCAAAAGTGAATTCGATCATTCTGAATGAAGAAGAGCACAGTGCATACGTAGTAGTGCCCGACAACCAGCTTTCACTGGCCATTGGAAAAGGTGGTCAAAACGTCCGACTTGCTGCCCGATTGACAGAGTGGAAAATAGATATACGAAGTGAAGCACAGGCCGCAGGAGAAGGCAAGGCTGAAACTGGGAGGGCTAGCTAAAGTTCGTTCTAAACCAATTCGAACATGTATCGTATGTCGGACGAAATCTCCGAACGATAATCTGATTCGATTCGGATTTGGAAGGGATGCAGAACTAATTGTGATCGCTCGAACTCCAACTCATGGGCGAACAGCATACGTCTGCAACAGCAAGACCTGCATTGAGCAAATTGGGGCAAGGAATTCGCTCGACAGAGCATTGAAAACAACCTTGAAACAAGATTTGAAGGACACACTTCGCGAAGAGATTTTATGCAAACTAAGGTAAAAGCAGAAGACATGAGTGCGACCATCGCAGAACTAGCTACCGAATTTGAGCTCAAACCAGGCCAGATTTTTGGTGTGTTGAACGAGCTTGGCGTCGAGCACGATGGTACAACTATTCAAGCTGAAACTGAGGAACTTGAACTGATTCGAGAGTCCTGCTCAACATTTCCTAAAGACTCTCCAATAGTTTTAACGCCAAATCGAACGCCTCGAGATGTCGCTTCGGCTCTTGGAGTTCCACAGCCAGAAGTTCAAAAGACCTTGATGCTAAAACTCAAGGTCATGGCGCAACTGACAACAGTTTTGAAACCAGAAATCGTCGAGCAAGTTTGCGAATTATTGGGAAGCAAAGTTCAATGGGCAGATGCTCCGAAGCCAAAACCGGTTGTGAAGACATCAGCGGCGAATCAGGCACGAAAGTCGGCAAGTGCAGGTGCCCAGCCAAGATCGCCAGTTGTTACGATCATGGGTCATGTAGACCATGGCAAGACTTCCCTACTTGATTACATCCGAAAAGCGAACGTCGCTGCAAAAGAGCATGGCGGAATTACTCAGCACATCGGTGCCTATCAAGTTGAATTACCAGAAGGCATCATCACGTTTTTAGACACTCCCGGCCACGCCGCATTTACCGCAATGAGAGCGCGAGGAGCACAGGTAACGGACATCGCAATTTTAGTCGTTGCAGCAGATGATGGAATCATGCCTCAAACCATTGAGGCGATCGCGCACATAAAAAACGCAGATGTCCCGATGATCGTGGCAGTTAACAAAATTGACAGGGACAACGCGCAACCAGAGAAGGTTTTGACGCAGCTAACCGAGCACAACGTAATTGCGGAAGCGTTCGGCGGTCAAACCATTACTTGCAAGGTGTCAGCTCTTACCGGAGAAGGCGTTCCGCAGCTTCTCGAAATGATTCTGCTACAAGCCGAAGTTCTTGACCTAAAGGCTGATCCACGCGGAAAGGTTCAGGGAATTGTGATTGAAGCCAAACTCGAAAGAGGCCGAGGCCCAGTTGCTACGATACTGGTTGAGGAAGGGACGCTCAAGGCAGGCGATGCTGTCGTTGTGGGCCGAACATTTGGCAAGATCAAGGCAATGTCGAACTATTTGGGCGATCGGCAAAACGAAGCTGGCCCAAGTTGCCCAGTCGAGATTCTTGGATTGAATGAAGTGCCTCATGCTGGCGACGTTGTTGAAGTTGTGGAAGACGAACGTGCCGCACGGCAAGTAGCCGAAGCTCGTGCGGAAGACTTTAGAGTCGGCTCACTTGCTGCTCCTTCCCGAGGTCTAACTTTGAAAGACCTGAAGTCGAGAATCGAAGGCAGCGGCATAAAGGATCTGAATCTCGTTGTCAAAGCAGACGTCCAAGGTTCCGTAGAAGCAGTGCGAGGAATGCTCGAAAAGATCGAAAACGAAGAAGTTGCGGTCAAAATCATTCACTCGGGCGTTGGAAGCATTACTGAGTCCGACGTTCTTTTAGCCTCAGCCGCCGATGCAATTTGTATAGGGTTTAACACCAAACCTGAAACTGGAGCTAAGAACGAAGCCGAACGAACCAAAGTTGAAATTCGAACTTACAAGATCATCTATGAACTCATCGAGGACATTGAGAAAGCCGTCAAGGGAATGCTCGAACCTAAGTTCGAAGAGCAATATCTTGGAACTGTCGAAGTCAGAGTTCGATTCTCGTTTGGTCGCAAAGGGCTTATTGCAGGTTGCTACGTTCAAGAAGGCAAGGTAACCAGAGGAGCATTGTGCAGAGTCAAACGCGGGACTGAGCAAGTGTTTGAAGGAAAAATCAGCTCATTGAAGCACTTTAAGGACGACGTTCGGGAGATGAGCCTCGGCCAAGAGTGCGGAATTACCTTCGACGGCTGGGAAGCCTTCAAAGAAGGCGACATTGTTGAAGCCTTTGAGATGATACAGGTTAACCTTTAGGCCAAGGCTTCCATTGCGCGAAGCACATCATTGCGCCTATAATAACTAGGTTCGGCGACGTAGCTCAGTTGGTTAGAGCAAACGGTTCATACCCGTTAGGTCGGCAGTTCGAGTCTGCCCGTCGCTACCAGATCTATGTTGGTAACCTTTCGTCATGCTTTTAGCAGCAATTCTTCCAGAGATCCTCGCCCACAATCAAAGTCAAATCGCGACTCCATATTCCCAGACAGAGTCCATTCTAAATGCCTTACCATCGCAACTTCAGACCGTAGGAGCTTCAGTTTCTGTTCACTTTGATGGAAAGTTAGTTTATGCAAAAGGATTCGGATGGCAAGATCGAGCAAAGCAAATTAATGCAACAGAAAGGACTGTTTACAGATTAGGTTCGATCAGCAAGCCGATAACTGCAACGGCAGCAATGCAGCTTTGGGAACGTAAGAAGCTTGATCTAGATTGCGACATTCGAAAGTACGTTCCGGAGTTTCCTGAAAAGCGTTGGGTCGTGACTGCTCGCCAGATTCTGAGCCACACGTCTGGAATTCGGCATTATGACGCTACGGATCGGGACGTTTTTGCACACTTTGATTGGTCGAAAGATGCTCTATCGCTTTTCGGTTCTTCCTCACTACTCTTCGAGCCAGGTTCAAAATACAGTTACAGCACACATGCTTTTACCGTTCTAGCGGCGGCTCTAGAGAAAATTGAGGGCAAGTCATTCCCGATCCTCATGCGCCAAAACTTGTTTCGGAAAATACAAGGAACGTTACGATGCGAACTCCCAAAATCGAAAGACACAAATCAATCAAGCCTCTATACGAACATCAACGGGCAGCAAGTTGATGCCGGAAGGAGAGAAGACAATAGTTGGAAATTTGCTGGAGGCGGAATGGAAGCCGATGTTGTGACTCTTGGCAAATTTGGCACCGGTCTTCTAAAAGACTCCTTTTTCAAATCGCAAACCCGCGATCTCATGTGGTCGAAAACAAAGCTGACGAATGGGAACCAATCAGACTATGGCCTCGGATTTAGAGTCGGCGACAATGGCGTGGTAGAGCATGGTGGAGCACAGCAGGGCTGCCGTTCGCTCTTATATATAGATTCCAAAACCAAAGTGGTGGTTGTGTTTATGACGAACTCGGGCAATAGTCTGAATCCTCGCCCGCTAGCGGTCAAGTTAGCTTCCCTGTGGGCTCGGAAGCAAAATCTTGATTGATTGCCTTCTGAATTGCCTTTCGATAAAGCGAAGGAAGGGCAAAGTCGGAAAGCTGGTAAATGGGTACGCAAACAAGTTCTGCAGGAATGGATTGGTGCAGAACCTCAATTCGCAAACTGATGTTGTGATGAGTGACGGTTCCCGACACAACTCCAATTGATGTTTTAGTTTCTTTGAAGTTAGTTGAAACCGACGTAGGCAATCGCCACATTCCCTTCCACCAGCCTCCGTTAGGAATTTGTTCCAGCCCAATTGAACTTCCCTCCCAAAAAATTGTTGCAATCCAGTATAAGGAAACAACTTCCCTCTTTGAAAATTTCGCTGGATATTTCTCTGGGGAATCCTTGCCTTTGCATTCAGATTCCAATGGACAAATTGAGCATTTGGGTTTCTTCGGAGTACAAACAGTTGCACCCAACTCCATCATCGCCTGATTCCAATCTCCCGGCCGAATTTTGCAAATACGCTCCTTAGCCCATGAATTCGCTTCTCGTGTTAAGTCAGCCTTTTTGGATTTGCTGGTTGTTAATCTTGCAAAGACTCTCAGAACGTTGCCATCTATTGCGACCATAGGTTCGTCAAAACAAATTGAGGCAATTGCGGCAGCGGTATAAGGTCCAATTCCAGGAACTTGTAACCATCCTTTTGAGTTTGCCGGAATTCCGTTTTCTAGTACAAATCGGGCTCCGGCTTGGAAATTCCGGCATCGGCCGTAATAGCCTAAGCCTTGCCAAATTGCGAGCAACTCTTGTTCGTCTGCTGAGGCAAGGGATTCAATCGTTGGAAATTTGATCATCCATCGTTCGTAATAGGGCAGCACGGTCGCAACTCGGGTCTGTTGGAGCATGATCTCACTAACCCAGATTGCGTAAACGTCCTTCGTTCTTCGCCAAGCCAAATCGCGCTTGTGGAAGTCATACCATTTGAGCAACTTGTCGTCTAACGAATTCATTTTTCGCTCGTTCCAAAAAAAGCATCTGCAGCAAATACGGGCTCAATTGTCCCGCCAAAATCCGCAAGAAGTTCGCCTTGCCCTCCAATGCTCTTTGCGATTCCGATTCTTCCTTCAGGTGATTTGTAAACTTTCCCCGCAGTCGAATCTAAACCAGCCCACACCTCCTTAAGATCGTTCCAAGAATCGGCCTCAGGAATTCGTTCCATCGAACTCAAAACAGCTTCAAGTGCCTCGGTAGGCAAAATCCTTTTCCCAAGGCATGACTCCAGGCTTGTAGCCGTATCGGCAAGATCCCAAGGCACCGCAGATTCTAAGAGATTCAACCCTAAGCCAATAACTGCGAAGCGTTTTCCTTCAGAATTCGAAGCAATTTCGGTTAGAATGCCACCAATTTTTTTGTTTCCAATCACCAAATCGTTGGGCCACTGAACTAGAATCTGAAATGCCGTGGCAACGGCACAAGCAACGCCCATTCCAACGAGCCAAGGTTGAATTTGGCTAGCTTCCATTTCAAATACAAATGAAACAGTTAGGGACGAATTTGGCGTGCTTTCCCACTTCCGATAAAACCTTCCTCGTCCTGCAGTTTGATGAAGTGCGTGAACAATTCCAGCGGGCGAATCAAATAGGAGGAGCCGTATAGCTTCATCCTGAGTAGAGCCGACAACGTCTATCGTAACCAATGGGCCTACCGATAATGGCGATTTCACAAGTACTCGATGTTTACCCCAGCCCGAGCAGAAAGCTCATCCGGGAGCATTTCGAACGCTACTTCCAAACCATTGCGAGTCCAACCTACCGGAACTTTCAGATTTCCTGAAAGTATATAGGCATGTGGCTTAATCGTCAACTTTCCCCGATCCAAAAGCAAGATGCACCGGTCTCCCTTCACTTTCATCGTTTGAATTTCTCGGAAAGGAATATAGCGAGTTCCTGAGGTCGTAATAACTTCAAGCCGGTCCTCATAGAAAACGTACTCGCTTGCTTCAAGCTGTTTATGTAGCAGGTCAGCAAGAGCACTTTTCCCAAATCCGAAAATGGCTCCGGCAGCATCTCGTAGTCCACCTGGGATGTCGGTTCCTTCCGTAGTCTTGGCAAGTGCGCGGGTTCCCGTTCTTTTGGCACTCTTTCGCATGTCGGCGGCGCCGCTTTCCAGCCACCGAATGGCTTCACCAGGCTTATATCGAACCAAATCCATTGTTGCTTGCAAAGATGTACGAGGCAGGCTAGCTGCACGTTGCACTTTCTTAACCCGCCACCGCCCTAATTTATTTACTAATTGAAGCGAATTTGTTCTTCTGAGGTATCCTTTACCGTCATTTCAACAAGCTCACGGCCAAATGCAATACGCACGGAAGCGTGAAAGATTCCTGGGAGTCCTTCATTTCAAATGAGTAACATGATTAATCAAGCTGCACGGACGAAGCTCGTCTTACCAATTTTGATGTTCCTAGCCGCACTCTTGCCTTCATCGGCACGAGCAAGCGAAGGCAACATCGTTCTTCAATTCTCCAATTCAGACCAGTGGTATCTTGCCGCATCGTTTGCTTTTGGCTTAATCGCCATTGGATTTGCCGTCTCGCTTGCAAAGTCAGTAAAGGCGATGTCTCCTGGCAACGAGAAGATGCAGGAAGTAGGCAAGGCCATACGAGATGGTGCGCTCGGCTATTTAAGACAGCAAGTTCGCACAATGTCCTATTTTGTCTTTGCATTAGCAATCGTCTTGGCAATTGTTTTTGGAAAGCAATACGGCGCTCCAATGAAAGGCATATGGACTGCACTTAGCTTCGTGCTAGGTGTAGGTGCTTCCTACGTTGCTGGATACGTGGGAATGCTCTATGCAGTTGCAGGAAATATGCGGACCGCACATGCCGCCCTTACCAGTTATTCCCAAGCTCTTAAGGTCGCTTTCCGATCGGGTGCCGTAGCCGGTCTGATAACTGTCGGTATGGGCCTAATCGGCGCAACTGCAATTCTCTATTTTGGAAAAGACGATTCGATGAAATACCTCATCGGATTTGGATTCGGCGGTTCCCTAGCAGCGCTCTTCATGCGTGTCGGCGGTGGAATCTTCACCAAAGCCGCTGACGTTGGAGCTGACCTTGTTGGAAAGGTTGAAGCTGGAATCCCGGAGGATGATCCTCGAAACCCTGCTGTTATCGCAGACAACGTTGGAGACAACGTTGGAGACTGCGCTGGAATGGCGGCCGACATTTTTGAATCTTACGAAGTAACACTTGTTGCCGCAATCGTATTGGGTGCTGCAACTTCCGCTATCTTTGATCAGCCGACTTGGATGAAGCTAGTCCTCTTTGCCTTGATGGCACGAGGCATCGGAATCATTGCTTCGATTATCGGAATCTATAGTGTCAAGGGAAGCGATAACATTGATGCTGACCCTCTAAAAGCAATTCGACGCGGATTCAATGTATCTGCGCTTGTTGCCATCCTTGGCACTGGCGTACTCGCATTCATGACAATGGGCGGCAACGGTCAAGAAATTGTAACTACTCAGTTTGTTTCGCAAGAGCAATCGGGTCGAGAGGAGACTGAAGCGATTCGCGCAATTGCATCGAAAGTTACGAAGGAAAAAGGACTTCGACCTGACGAGATGTGGAAGATCACTTCTGACGATGTGAAGAAGCACTCTGATTTCGCCGATCTGAAGATTGACGAACTGACGGCGGCACAGAAGATTTCACAGGCATTGCAACCGCCAATCGAAAATCAGCCGAAACCGACCACATATTCGGGTTATAGTCCTATTGACTTTAACTCAACAAATCCGATTCTCGGATACACGGTCATGTCAACCCCAAATCCTACGGTTCCTGGTGACCAGCCAAAACCGAAGACGTTCAAGGAAGAATATTCTGTCAATAATTTGGGGAAGGAACTCAAACCGTTTACAGTGTTCAAGCTAAAGATCAGTCCGAAAGCAACCGATGGGGCAGATCCAAAGAGCCTTGAACCCAGAGAACTCTATTACGGACCTTCAAACGAAGCAGACCTTGACAAGCAGATTGAGAGCGCAAAGTCTTTCGCCACTGTCGAAAAGATGCAAAAATTTGCCGCAAACCTATATGTAAACCCGGAAGGTAAAGCAGTTTGGGGGATTGACTCAGTTAGCGACAAAGGTGACAAGCTTGACAAGATTCAGAATCTTTCAGGTGGTGCAACACTATTCTATTATCGAATTGGCGTTAAGGAATTTGAGGCTAACCAAGTTGCCCAGAAGAAGGCTCAGGAAGAAGCGGCAAAGAATCCGACTGCAACTCCTGTCGCCGTTCCACAACCGCCGACTACTCAAGTTCCAACCGCCTTGGCAGTTCATAAAGTAGTGCCTTGGTACTTGTTCTTTATTGCTATCACATTCGGCGTTATCATGGCGTTTGCCATCGAAAAGTTGACCGACTACTATGTGTCGCTCAATGGAAAGCCAGTAAACGAAGTAGCAGGTGTTGCAACAGCGGGACCAGCTCCGATGATTATCAGCGGATTCGCATTGGGGCAAGAATCAAGTGTGTTCTCAGTCTTTGCCATTGTGATTGCGCTTATTGTCCCGGTTCAACTCTTCCCTGCCGCAGAATACGGGGGCTATATTCTTAGCTTCTATGGAGTTGCGCTTGTAGGGTTGGGACTCTTAACCACAACTGGTTTCATCCTTGCGATGGATACGTTCGGCCCGATTTCAGACAACGCACAAGGCGTTTTTGAAATGTCAGGTGCAGGACACGACAATCCCGAAGGTGCGAAGCGAGTTCAGCGACTCGACGCGGCTGGAAACACGACAAAGGCTCTTACGAAAGGGTTTGCAATTGCTACAGCGGTTGTCGCCGCAGTTGCCTTGTTCCACTCTTATCTAGAATCAGCGCAATTAACTGGCATCGGGCTTCCCCTCGACGTACCTGAGATATTCCTCGGACTTATGATTGGCGGCGCGGCACCTTACCTGTTCAGCGCGTTCTCAATCAATGCGGTTGGACGAGCTGCGTTCGAACTCATCAATGAAGTTCGTGCACAGTTCCGAAACGATCCAGGCATCATGGCTGGCACTAGCAAGCCAAATTACGAAAAGTGCGTAGCGATTGTAACAGCAGCGGCTCAGCGCGAACTGCTTGGCCCAGGAATCCTCGCGATTGCTCTTCCAATGGCGGTTGCCTTTGGCTTCTCTATTGGCAAGGCTCCAGTTCAGATCGGTGATTCCTTCTATAACCTGACAGGTGCTCAAGCACTTGGCGGATTCTTAGCTGGTGCGATCCTTTCAGGACAGCTTATGGCAGTACTTCTCGCCAATTCTGGCGGTATTTGGGACAATGCCAAAAAGCTCATCGAAGATGGAATGCATGGAGGCAAAGGAACCGAAGCTCACAAAGCAGGCGTGGTCTGCGATACCGTTGGCGATCCTTTCAAGGATACGGCTGGCCCAGCCCTCAACCCGCTCATCAAGGTAATGAACTTGATTGCGCTTCTGATGGTGCCCGTAATCATTCAGCCTTATGGAACTGGCGTGCTTGTCAGCATAACGCTCACATGTGTTGCTGCACTGGCTTTCTCCACTTGGTGGTCCAAGCGATCTAGCATGAGCACGGCAATGACTGTAGCAACGGCTGGCGGAGATGCGCTTCCCCCATCCTCACCTAAGACTCCAAAAAAGAGAATTACGGTGGATGATGAAGTGGCGACGGATGCTTCAGATGATAAATAGTTAGCAATAGCCCCTCCCTTTTTCGAGGTACGCCTGTCCCGCTGCAGGGAAATGAAATCGGGGAGAAAGAGGGAGGGGTTGGAGAGGTAGAGAAATTATGGCCGTAGATAAAGCAGCAGACTCAGACGCAACAAAACGTGCAAGGCGAGCGTTCACTAAAGCCATGATTGACATCACTAAAGCGGATATGCGCGTTATGCATGGCGTCTTGTACTTGCGTGGACAAGTTCAGAAAATTGCTGGAGCTGAATATGCTGACCTCAAGGTAGAAACTGAGAGGGTTGGCAGGCTGCTTCGCCAAGTGCAGGGCATTCGAGATGTTGCAATAGATGTTCAGTACAAGAAATGAGCCAATGCATTTTGTTTAACTCTCAAGAATTCGAATTCTCTTGAATCCATTGTCCGCATTCACCAACTAAGTAGAAGCTTCCCGTAACAAGGACGGACGCTCCAGTAACTTTCGCTTGCACTATCGCTTCGTTCATTGCACTTTCCACTGATACTTGTACCGAAATTTCTGCAAACCGGTTTTTCAGTAGAGACGCCGATGTTTCTGGATCGCGAGCACGGTGAAATTCAATTGGCGGAATATGAATCGAATCCGCTAAGGCACTCAGCGGCTCGTAGAATTTCAATGGATCATGTCCATCAAGCATGTTCGAAACCAAAATCCAACTCCGCCTCATCTCCTGAAGCGACTCCACTAGAACTTCGGATGCTTCGGCGTTGTGGGCACCATCGAGGATGATGGTAACGCCATCAAATTCTCTCTTTTCCATCCTTCCTGGCAATGAAGTGGCTGCCAATCCGCGTTTCCAAGTGCTTTCGTCGAGGTCAATTCCGGCGAGGCGAATTGCTGCCCCTGCCAGCCAGGCATTTTGTTCGCTTTGAGAACCAATTATGCCAATGTGATCGGTTGCGTTGAGTGTCCAGCATTCCATCCCAACATTTGAGTTGGATTCCTTTGGACCGAATTCCTTTCCAAACACAAAACAGGGCGCTTCTAAGGAGAGTGCAATTTCTCGAATCACCCTTTCAGCCTCAGTAGGTACATTCCCAACAACGACAGGCACTCCTTGCTTAACAATTCCAGCTTTCTCAGATGCAATTTCAGCTTGAGTTTCCCCAAGGTATTGCGTATGATCCAGTCCGATGCTGGTAATCACCGAGCATTTTGGCGTGAGAACATTCGTTGCATCAAGCCGACCGCCCATGCCCACTTCACAGGCCACCCAATCGCAACCTTGCTTCTTCCAATAAGCAAATCCGAGGGCTGTTTTGCATTCGAATTCGGTCACATCATCAAATTCAGAACCCGAAGAACTCTCAACAATGGGTCTCAATTCCGTTAGAAGAGCCGCGAATTCGTCTTCCGAAATCATTTCACAATTAAATTGAACTCTTTCCCTCAAGCAATAGACGTACGGGCTGAAATATCCACCGACTCGAAGTCCGGAATCTTTCAAAATTGATTGAATGAATGCTGTGACTGTGCCTTTACCATTCGTTCCGGCAACGTGGATGAACTTTGGGGAAGCTTCAGTTCCGATAGCCGAAAGCAAGTCTGCTCGTCGAAGAAGTTCCGTCATCCGATCGAGCCCAAGCCGCCAGCCTCGGCCTTCTAATGAAGAAAGATAGGATTTTGCCTCATCATAAGTCATTTTTGGCCCCATAGTCGAGCGGGATCATACCCAAAATTGGGTATCTTAAAGACCGGGGCGTGGCGCAGCTTGGTAGCGCGGTTGCTTTGGGAGCAATAGGTCGCAGGTTCGAATCCTGTCGCCCCGACCATAGAGCAAATTCTTTGCCGAAACAAGTCATATAAGTCCGAATGGGCCTATATGACTTTTTAGTCCTGTATGCTAGTCGTTTTTGATTGAGAGAGTTGCACCATCAATTGTGAAACTCAGCGAGAATTCGCCTTTAGGTTCAAATCCAATCAAATTCTTCTGCTCTGCGGTCAATTCAGACCATTTCAAGTAGCCGCGATCCTTCATGATTGCCTTTTGTTCTTCTGAAACCGATTCCAGAAGGTTCGGGAGGTCTTGCTGTGAGGGCAATGCGATTCGACCGCCCGATTCGTATCCGGGAGCTAGCGGGACTTTTGGAATTACTAGCGTTCTCTCCTTCATTCCCTTCAATTTTCCAAGCTCTTTTAATTGGAGCTGATGTTCCTTAAGTTGTTTCAGGTGTTGCGGTGAGATTTGAAGTCCCTTTCCATCTTTGAACATGAGTCCGTGAAAATCCTTTGGCATTACAAAGGTGTGGCCTTTTGCTCCAGACTTCTCCCATTCCTTAGCCATTTTTTCCCATTCGACTTTATGGTCCTTCGCATACTCTTCCCACTTCTTTGCTTGAGCCTCCCATTGCTTACTCTGGGTTTTGTCTAAGTGGTACTCAAAAGCCTTGGCATGTCCTTCAGCGCTTTTCTCCATTTCCTTGCCAAACTTTTCGCCCCATTTCTCCATGTCTTTTCCAAAGGCTTCCATCTTCTTCTCAAATGCCGCCTTTTCCTCGGGAGTCATAGGGACCATTTTTTTGGTCTTTTGATCCCACCTTTGGGGGTTATCGTGATCAAAATTATAGATACCTTCTGGCATTTTGAAGTCGAATTTGAAATTGCCATTCGAATCAGAAAACTGCTTTCGGAGCTCCTCCGCCATTTTTCTCATCTCTTCTGCATGTTGCTTGCTGAACTCGCCGTGAGGAAATGCGAATTGGAGTGATTTTCCGTGCACTTTCATTTTTGAGAGGTGATCTTCCAGGGTCTTTGATTCAATGTGAAGCTTTTCAAAAAGTGTTTTAGCTTCGTTCTCACTCATTTCCCTGTACTTCTTTGTTTTTGGATCCCATTTGAAGTGCTTGATCTTCCCGTCTTGAATCTCAACTTTCAATCCTTCTTGATGATCCAAATCGCCGCTCCAGGTGAAATCCTGAGGAACTTCGCTTAACGGAACGCCATCAATTTTGACAACTGGGCCTGGATGAGCTAAAGCCACCAATTTGGCTGGTCGCAATTTGAGCGTTCTACCGTTCTGTTCCCATCTCGCATCCATCATTGTAGCGAGCTCATCCAAACATTTTCCAAGAGGTTGATTGTCAAACTTCGTTGAAATCTTCATGTCGCCAAACGCCGCAGAATCAGCCATTAAGTGAAATGGCCCAGTTGCAAGTTGCTTGAGCGCCTTGAAGAGCGGTGTTTGGTAGAACTCCTTCGTTACGGGCTTCTCCATGCCCTCGAGATTCGAACCGAAAAGCTTTTCATAGCTTCCGATGAGGTGAAATTGGGACGGTTTAGAGCTGCCTCCCGAAGTTGATTGGCTATATACAACGCCAGCCAAAGTAACTATGGCTAGGGCAAAAACTACGCTCGATGATCGAATCGTCATGGATATTCCCTCCTAGGACTTCCTATCACCCTATACGAAATGCGAATTTCTGCGGTTCCCAATCAAAATTATTAGGCCATTTTGCCCATCTATACATTACAATAGTATCATGCAGCAGACAGAACGACAGAAGATTGGCCACTTGCTTCGAAGGTTCGCGTTCGGCGCAACTCTGCAAGAAATGGCTCGATATGAGGCAATGGGCTTACACAAAACCATTGACGAAATCGTTGACTATGACAAGATTCCAGATCGAGCCGGCGTCTCTCCGTGGCAATTCATCATGCAGCAAGACGGAACCGTGAACCTTGACGTTAACCGTGCCGCGGCATGGTGGGCGTTTGAAATGGTCTCGACCAATCGTCCGATGCAAGAAAAGCTGGCTCTCTTTTGGCATAACCACTTCGCCGTCAGTGCTGCGAAGGTTGAAAATCATCCAACCATGCTGCAACATCTTGACCTGATTCGCTCAAATGCGAATGGGACTTTTCGGCAATTGTTAGGAAAGGTCACAAAAGACCCTGGAATGCTTCGATGGCTCGATACTGACACAAGCGTTCTCGGCAAGCCCAACGAGAATTTTGCTCGTGAAGTCCTAGAACTATTTACTGTTGGGATCGGAAACTATACTGAAAAGGACATCAAAGAGCTGGCAAGGGCGTTTACAGGATGGAGTATCCGAACCATTTACCCCGGAGGAGGCGATCAAATGCGCCTAAAGGCATTCCTCGCTGAGAGTCTTGAAATGGAACGGCCCATCGTCGCCTCCAGCTATTCCGACGGGTTTCACGACAACGGAGTAAAAACTGTGTTAGGGAAAACCGCCCGATTTGACACGGAATCAGCACTTGACATGCTGGCTACGCACTCTGCAACTGCTAGACACATTACGAAAAAACTTTGGAGCTTCTTTGCCTATCCAGAAATTGAGCCTAAAGTTCATGAGCGCTTAATCAGAGTTTATAACGATTCCAAAGGCGAGATCAAATCGTTCATGCTCGCAATTGCCACTTCAAAGGAATTTTGGAGTGAAAAAGCGTTTCGAACCACTATCAAGAGTCCAGCGGATTATGTAGTTCCTCTTGTTCGACAATTAGGCATAGGAGAATTAGCTCTGAAAGTTCAATCTGAGGTGGCCAAACCTACGGAAATGATGACAATTAGTTCTGCGGGTCCTATGCAAATGCCGAATCAAGCTGTTCTGGGTGCCGCCGAGTTTACGTACAGTGCGATGCGAAGAATGGGAATGAGGCTTCTGTATCCGCCGGACGTATCCGGTTGGGAATGGGGTCCGGGCTGGGTAGCACCCGCTATGATGGCGGAACGAATGAGATTTGGAACGACCATTGCAAATCGAGGGCGAATGGCCGCAGTTTCTGAGCGGATTCGCAAAACTCTTGCCGAAGCAGCATTGGCTGATGATGCTGCTCTTGTGGATCAAGTTCTACGAATGTTCGACGCAGACTTTCCTGCCGATAAGCGGTTGATCTTGATTGAAGCCGTTCGAAACTCTGGCGGAGTAGCAGCAATGCAAAGGAATCAGACAGCTTTGCCAGTCATGCAGAATTTGTTCAGGCTAGTTTTTGGTGCTCCAGAATTCCAAATGTGTTGAGTTTGAACAATTTGAAACAGACTAGTGGGGAATTAGTAAATTCGACAACTCGCAATAGTGGAAATTGCCAATTTAGGCTATTCGAGCAACTGAATTCCCTACTTTCCTACAGGACGCAAGACATACCAGCCTTTCTCTTGCGAAGTCACGTAGCCAGCTGCAATTGCAATGAACTTGAGGGGTACGAAAATTCGAGCTTTGTGCATAAATGGTGCCTCTTCCATTTCCATGCGTTTGTTGTTAACATTTGCAGAGCGGCTGTTTAGAACAAAATCAATCCTTCGATTCCCCTTCCAAATGGACACGGTCTCTTTTTCCAGGTTCCAGCGCATTGTGGCACCCATGGCGTCTACAATCCCGCGAAGTGGAACCATCGTAACGCGGTTCGTCATCATTGGTGGCAACTCAAATTTGACCACAATATCCTCAACTTTGACTTTTACGGATTGTGACAGTGCCGCTGATACGGTTCCGATTGCGAAAAGTACGATTAGACTAGCTTTCATGATTCAACTCCTTTCTCTTATGGTACGCCAATTTCTATCGCGTATAACTACGAGGAACAATTCTGACTCGAATACTCGAACCAAGGATTAAGGTGAAGCAGAATCTTCGCCATGATTGGCAAACGCTTCAGCCATCTCTCTTGCCATGTCTTCCTCAGACAGATTGCGCATTTTCTGACCCATTGACCAGTTGTAGCCAAATGGACACTTAAATGCCCCGTATCGATCTCCCCAAAACATGTCAGCAAGCGGCATGGTAACGATTCCCCCAGCATCAATTGCCCGTTGGAAATCAGTGTTTACATCCAGCGAGTTTATGTGAATAGTCGAGTGAACTCGCTCGCCCTCTTTCGGCGCAGTTGCTCCAAAATCTGGAAACTCATCGTTTAGCATAAGCACCGAATTTCCAATGAGAAGCTGGGCGTTCATTACTTTACTCCCCTCCGGGGTCATTGCGACGTTCCTTGCCACTGCTCCAAATGCCTTGGTGTAGAATTCAATTGCGGCTTTAGCGTCACGGACCACAATATACGGTGTCAAAGTCGGAAAGTAGCTCTCGCTCATCATATCTGCCATGTCTAAGATGGTACCTTTGCCGCGAAATATGTAAGTACAAACCTCATTTAGCAAAGAGAAATTGAAACTTCAAACGTATTCGCACAGTCCAATACACTAAATGGCAATGTCATTTTGCGCTGAAGTGCCAGATTCATCCGTATAAAGCCTTGATAGTAAACCCAAATGACCTTCCCGGACCTATTCATAGCCATCGAAGAACGCCGTGAGACTCTTGTTACGGCGAGCGATAAGGTACATCATTCTGTCGAAAAGTTGAGCGTTATTGACGACGAAATCAACGAAATGCACCTTTTGGAACACCGCTTCCTTCATGACGAAACGGCAAGGTCTGCTGACTTTTTTGTAAAGGCGCTTCAAGAGTTTTCAGATTTGGAATATGAGGCTGCCAAGGCAATAGAGATCGAAAAAACGGCTTCGCTGGAAAGGCTTCACCAAGCTCGCCATTACCTTAATCATGAGTTAGACCATTTATTTGAAACCCATAAGCAAATTCAGTCCAAAGTCATCGTGATGGAAAACGAATTAGTTGAATACGAGGAACTGCTTACCGACCTGACGCACAATCTTTCAATGGAGTTTGCCAATTACTTCAGCCATTGCATTGACCTGCTTCATACAACTCAAGACCTCGGAGATGACACCGAAACGACCGTCGGTGAGTTTTCTGAAACTGTTTCAGTTAACCTGACGCAATCTACTTTTCAGGCTTTTTCAGACCTTGAACATTCAGCGGATCAGATATCCAGCAAGAAACTACCTGAAGCCTCGAAAACATTTGTTAAGAAGATGGATGAGTCATTTGACCAGATGCACAAGATCCTTGATGACCAATCAAGCTACATGACTGAGACAATCCACGACATGATGCTGCACATGATGGATTTTGTCGAGCGCGACAGTTTGGGGCCACTTCAGGACATGTTTAAGAAGCTAACCACAGAGTCACTTGTTTCAATGGAAAAGACGGTTAAAAGAGCCCATGAGATCATGACCGAAGGTTCGCACACTGCGAATGCCATCAAACATTGGCTGCCTGCATTAATGGAAGTCAGAGAGACAACGGTTGTCGTTCGAGAAACCATGGACGCGGCATTGGGGTAGTACGGACCCAACAACTTACGCACAAGCACGAGATCAGTATCGTTCGTGAATCAATGGCTCTTTGGAAATCCCGGAGTTTCAAACCCTGGAATTAAGGGTCCGCCCAGGCATGGTCTAAGAACTCTCGTTACCGATCCGTCGCGACCGATTGGGATCAAGTTGCCCCCGCCTCTTGATGGGTAAGTCGCGAGCGCCAATCCAGCCAATACATCAACTTCGTGATTGGCCAGTATCTCATCAGTAAGTTTGCAGCCGGATCCAGTCGAGTAAAGAATGAAAACAATTCTAGTAGCCCAATCCAAATTGTCTGCTTTAGGCAATGCGCATTTGGCATGCGTCCAAGCTTTTCGGTCTACTTCCCTGCCAATTTTGCCTATGATATCCGAAACGTGCTTCCCAAACGGCAGCAACTGAAACTGAAGCTTCTCAGCAGAAACCGTCTGTTCCGCAATTGGAATCAACAATTCTTCCACCGAATGAATCCAAATCGCCGCTTTCCAATGCCGGGGATCATTCTGATCGAGTTCGATGATAACCTCCGATCCTGCGAAACCGTGACCCGCCAGTTTTTCAAAAACAGCTGCGTATGAAGCAGTAAGTTTGCTCTGATATGGTGCTGGATTCGTGTTGCTGTTCTGCGCGAGGATGCTTATCGTTATGATTGTGGCGATCATAGTATGGAGACGTTACTTTGGTTAGAGCTGGTTTACCAAAGTGAATAGCAGGAGTGCTTTTCATAAACTGTCTACGACTAGTCGAAAAAATCTGATATAGTACGAACATGGAACACCATGACGAAGTCTCTCGACGAAATTTCTTAGCCAAATCGGCTGGCGCAGCTGGAGTGCTTACGCTCCCTAATTTCGCATTCGCATCAGGCTCAGACGTGATTCGAGTCGGCGTGATCGGCTGTGGCGGACGAGGCAGCGGTGCGGCGATGGACAACGCCACTGCAAACCCATCTGTTGTTGTTTGGGCGATGGGAGACATGTTTGAAGACCGTCTCACAGGTTCGCGCAATGCCTTGAAAAAGGAATTGGGACAGCGATTTCGAGTGACCGACGAGCGCGCCTTCACTGGTTTCGATGCTTACAAAAAGGTGTTGGCAACCGATGTGGATGTAGTCATTCTCACGAGTCCTCCAGGATTTCGTCCGATGCACCTCAAGGCGGCAATTGACGCTGGAAAACACGTTTTCATGGAAAAACCAGTAGCAATAGATGCGCCAGGAATTAGATCGGTGTTTGCCTCTTCCGATACGGCTGCTTCGAAAAAACTTTGCATCGTCGCAGGAACACAGCGAAGGCACGATGTTGCCTATCGAGAAGCGATGAGGCGGATTCATGAAGGCGCAATTGGCGACATTTCAGCTTGCTACGCCTATTGGAATCAAGGTGGCCTTTGGATGCATGATCGCAAGCCAAATTGGAGCGATATGGAATGGCAGCTTCGCAACTGGCTCTATTTCACTTGGCTTTCCGGCGACCATATTGTTGAGCAGCACGTTCACAATCTGGACGTTTGCAACTGGGCAATGAAAGGCCACCCTGTTCGCGCGACATCTCTTGCTGGCCGACAGGTACGAACTGGACCCGAGTTCGGGCACATTTTCGACCATTTTGCCACCGAGTACGAATACGCAAACGGAGTCAAGATGCTGAGCATGTGCCGACAGATTGACGGGACCGCAAACCGCGTTTCCGAACACATCGTCGGAACCAAGGGCACTTCAGATGGGAACACTGTGATCAACGGCGAAGCTAAATGGCGTTTTGAAGGTGATAGGCCGAATCCGTATGTCGAAGAGCACAGGCACCTTTATGAGGCAATAGCAAGCGGCAAACCGATCAACGAAGGTCGGCAAGTTGCAGAAAGCACGCTAACTGCGATCATGGGCAGAATGTCTGCCTACACGGGGCAAGAAGTCTCATGGGATGCTGCGATGAATTCGCAGGAAAGTCTTATTCCTGCGAAGCTTGAAATGGGGGCCGTCTTAGTTCCACCCGTTGCTATGCCGGGCGTAACGAGGCTGATCTGAAATGACACGACGAGACATTTTGAAGACAAGCCTGGCAGCGGGAGCAACCCTCGCAACCGGATCCGGGCTAGCGAACGACAAGGAGTCAAAAGAAGTGCCGAAGGGACCATTTAAGCTCAATTACGCCCCACATTTTGGGATGTTTCAGAATTCAGCGGGCCCTGATCTAGTTGACCAGCTGAAATTCGCGGCCGATGAAGGCTTCCGTGCTTGGGAAGACAATGGAATGCGGGGGCAATCTCCAGCGAACCAGGAGAAACTAGGCAAGGCAATGCGTGACTTAGGCATTACGATGGGAGTGTTCGTTGCGAACGACATCGAATGGTCAACCCCAAGCATGACAACAGGTTCAAAAGAAGTGCTCGATAAGTTCACTTCTGCTTGCAAAGACTCCGTTCAAGTCGCTAAGCGTGTGGGCGCGAAATGGATGACTGTAGTGCCGGGGGTGTATCAACCACGGCTGGATATTGGCTTCCAGACCGCTAATGTGGTTGAAATGCTTCGTCGAGGGGCAGAGATATTCGAACCGCATGGATTGATCATGGTGCTTGAACCCCTTAACTTCCGGGATCATCCCAACCTCTTCCTCAACAAGATTCCTCAGGCGTTTGAAATCTGCCGTGCGGTGAATAGCCCGAGCTGCAAAATTCTGTTTGATATGTACCATCAACAGATTCATGAAGGCAATCTTATCCCGAATATCAATGCCGCTTGGTCAGAGGTTTCCTATTTCCAAATTGGCGACAATCCTGGAAGGAATGAGCCCACGACAGGTGAAATCAATTACCTAAACGTGTTTAAACATATCCATGGAAAGGGGTTCAAAGGTGTGTTGGGAATGGAACATGGAAACGCAAAGCCTGGCAAAGAGGGCGAACGGGTGTTGATTGATGCGTATCGAAAGTCCGATGCGTTTTAAGTGGCATACCGTTTCAGCATGAACAACTCAGCTGAGGATAAAAAACAGATGATTGAGACGAACTTGTTTCATTGCAGACTCAGCGTGGCTATTCCGCGGACCCTACTGGCGATCGCTTCTATCTCGGCACTCGCGACTGCTTCGCATTCATTTGAAGTCAACGGTACAAAATGGGGGATGGGGCCAAACGTTGCAGCTTATCTGCAAGGTAACGAGGGCACGCCTGGCTCATTTACATGGTCAATCATGCGAAACGACCTAGGCTTTTCGGGCTATGAAAGCCACTCTGGCTTGAGAACAGTCGAGTTCGGAACTTTACTTGGAACCTCATCTCAATCCGAGGAAATTGCCGCAATTACAAGCGCGCTTTCAAAGTGGTCGGCAGTCTGCAACCTGAGCATCGTCGGTCCAATCTCGGATTGCGGCCTTGATGGTGGGGCGCCTGAAGCACTTGGCGCACACGTAGCCGAGATGCGATTTGGAGCAGTTCATGGTGGATTTGGCGGAGCAATCGCACATGCGTATCAGCCAGGAAATGAATCCATTTATGGTGCAGGTGGCTCAATAACTGGCGACATTCATTTCAGCAATGAGTTTCAGTGGATTGACAATCCAAATCACGTGTTCGAAGGCTGGACCATCTTTGATTTTGAAACTGTGATGCTTCATGAAATTGGACACTCGTTAGGATTGACCCATACAAACGTTCCGGGCAGCGTAATGTTTCCAGAGTATGTTGGGGCAAAGCGCGAACTCAGGCCGGACGACATCGCCGGAATTCAGCATATCTATGGCCCAGTGCCCGAACCGGCGACACTCTTGACCGTGGGATTTGCGGTTCTTGGACTTATTGGGCGCAGGAAAACTAGAATCCACGAAAGCGAGACAGAGTGCTAATCTCAGTCCGTTCTGAGCTAAACTCCAAACATGAACATACTCCTACTCGCATTTCCTCTCGCCATCGCTACCCACCCTGCAAAGCCGATTTCCCTGTTCGACGGCAAGAGCCTAAAGGGTTGGCATGCAGACATTCCTGATCGAGACACCAAGCCTGAACTGCCAGTTCCCTTCATCGTGCGAGACAAAATGCTCGTAAGTCTTGGGACTCCGATGGGGCACCTGATTACCGATTCTTCCTACGAAAATTACAAATTGGTTGTCGTTTACCGCTGGTCGAAGGAGCCGGGCAATTCTGGAGTCATTCTTCACGCCTCAAAGCTTCGCGCTCTCGGAAATTTCTTGCCTCAAGGTATTGAAGCTCAGTTAAAATCTGGGAACGCTGGCGACTTCCACTTGTTTAGCGAATCGCTCATGAAAGCGGGTGCCCCGACGGAAAAGGCTGGCAAGAACTTCACGGACAATTCAGAAAAGCCAGTCGGCGAGTGGAACACCATGACGATGGAATGCCGCGATGACACAATAAAAGTGTGGGTAAACGGCGACTTGGTGAATGACGGGGTTTCGAGTTCCGTAAAGAAGGGGCAGATCGGGTTGCAGTCCGAAGGTGCAGAAATCGAGTTCCGAAAACTTGAGCTGACACGATTTGGGAAATAGGCACGGCTTGAACCTTGGGAAAAGAACCATTCCCTATGGCCCACGAAGAGCAATGCTATAATCCTGCATGTTTGCCGCTTCACTTGGACTGGCACTTGCGCTAGCTCCTGAACCATATGTAACCGAGACCATTGAAGGCTTCACAATCAAGATAGAATCCAAACTCGCTGCACCGATAGACCCAATTTGGGTTTCTGCGCGCCAAGAGCTAGCCACACAGCTTTACCGGATATCTCACGTAGTGGCGGATGCGCCGCTTGCAAAGCTTCGCAGAGTGGTTGTTTGGGTTCATAAGGCTGCCCCAGGGACGCAATGCATGGCGTATCATCCGGGAGCCCAATATCTGAAGGAGCATAAAATGAACCCGGATATGGCAAAGGGAATCGAGATCGGAAACGTTAAGACCTTTGTAAGCTGGACATACGAACAGCCGTGGATGGTTCTTCACGAACTAGTCCACGCCTATCACGACCAATTCTTGGAAGGCGGCTTTGAGAATAAACCAGTGAAAGAAGTCTTTGAGTTCGCGACTGAGTCTAAATCGTACGAAGCGATTCTCCATTGGAACGGCAAACCCGCCAAGCATTACGCGCTAACTAATCAGATGGAATACTTCGCCGAAGCGACGGAAGCCTATTTCGGGCAAAACGATTTCTATCCATTTGTCCGCGCTGAACTAATGCAGTTCGATCCGAAAGGATTTGAACTTATGAATTCGGTTTGGGGGCCAGCTCAGAAGAGACTGTGACAAGATGCACACTTTCAGCCACAAACAGAGCACTGCTCAAAATAGTTTTTGAGGACTGAATCTTTTGCATTTTTGACTAGATGTCAAAAGAATCCGCGAACGGTTGGCCCGCGCTTAGAAGTGACAAATACCCCAGCTTCGCGAGTTCGAATCTCGGCTTTTGGAATCAATTCATCTTCTAACTGGAACCAACCAAAATGGTCTTCGTTAAGTTCTTCTCCCCGGACGAACGACCTTCTGAAAACGAGTTCAACTGTAGATTGGCTCTCCGGCCATTGGAGGTTTTCTGATCCAAGAGATGCGATAAAGCTCCAGCCCTCTCCTCCTAAATCCTCTGGATAGATGGCTGCAGATATTCGAAATTCTTCGTTCAGAGCCCTAGCGCATTGTCGCGCAATACAAGCTTCTAATGGAGACATCGAAACTGTTACCCTACATGTTGCATTCAGGATACGCTTGTTGTCTTCCTTTTCAGTTACTTCCAATCGAACGTCGTCAATAATAGGCATCAATTTCTCCAAAACAAGTACATTGCTAGGATAACAGGAAAACTGTCCAAATTTCAATTGTTAAGTTGTAGTGCATGGCGTGAAGAGTCTCTAAAGTTAGATTTTGATTGGGATCATATTAGGCGAACGTGATATCACAATTACCGTCGGGATTGGGAGATTCGAGCTCAGCGTTCACTATGAGGATTGATTGTTGCCGAGAGTGAAACGACACCCTCAACCCTTCGCTTCGCTGTGAGAGTCGAGGGATGAAAACCATTTCGTCAACTCATCTATCTTGGGCGGACCATTTTCACTTGGGTTTGCTGCGTCGGGGTCACCTGTCACCGACTAATACCGAGTTTGCTCAACGCACACACAGTACTTACCCGCCGCCGCCTCTTTTGCGTCTCTGCATCTTCGCCGCCCGCTTCGCAACGGTCTGCGACCGCGAATCTACCACCGGCAGGCTTCCCTCTTCCTTCTTGTTATAAAGCGCCCGCCCATAGTCGCTGAAAGCTACGACGTCGAACTCCTCATACTTCGCGAAGGGCGTTTTCGCGATGCGCTCGTGGAAGAGTACGTCGGTGGTTTTGAAAACCGGACCGCCCATTTTTCCACCAGTCTGGGAGACTATCGCATCAGAGGTACCTGGGCGCGTTTTTTGTTCGAATTTCTGGTCGAAGCCCTGCATCCGGCTCCTCTTCACCATCGTTGCTGGATGGTCTTCGATATGCCCTAGATGTACCTCGGCGAACTTGGCGTCTTTCTGCTCGCGGGTCAGTTTGGAGTCTTTCCAGACCGCATACAACTTGTTCGCGAGTTTCAATTCGTAGACCAAATCCTCCGGGTTCCAATATCCGGGCAGCACGGTCAAAATCGTCCGGTCGGGCGCCAAAATAAAGATCTGAATATTGTGCGGTCCCGCTCCGTTCGAGGTGTTGACGGCACCAGCGGTGATCGGCTTAACGCCTGAAACGCCAGACCACGGCTCGCCGGTGATGTCCCGGGTTCCGCAGACGAAGTTGTTCTTAAGGGTCGCTAAAACTGGATCTTGGGAGAGCGACACGGCTCTCAAACTCTGCCCGGCGCTTCAAGTATCCCCGCCAATTTTCCCAAGCATGTGCATGTAGAAGATTAGCTTGCCTTCGGCTTTGGCCTGTATTGTGGCGGAATCAAGGGAGTCGTTCCACTTGATTTCGCTAAGGAGCCTAATCGCGTTGGCATTGGCGACATCGGGGGAGATCGCCTTTCGGTTTTGGGCAGATGCGGCCGCAATAAGGGCGGTCGCCAGGAGGGCGATAACAATTCTAGAGGTTCGCATGAGTGGAGTTGACGACGGGCAGGAGGGATAGTTCAGTTTTGGGCCGGGCGGTCTCTATCATTGAAGCCGCTGGTCGAATGGCTTGACCGGAGGACGGGTGGCACTGACATGGGAGGAACGAGTTTGTCAGTGTTCCGACTTTTGTAAACCTCAAGAATTGACTCTCCCAGTTCCCTTGGTTGATCTCACGCGAATATGGTCGACAAACCAAGAACGCGACATACGAAATTTTGCAGATGTGACAAGCGCACTGACAAACTCGTTCCTCGCCTGTCAGTGCCACCCAAAATTCATTCCAATCTGTCAGGGTCACCCGTCGAAGCACAATCAAAAGGAGCCTATCTCAAACTCCTAACTCGAACACCACCCAACCTAAGGCCACCCGAGTTGCCGACAGCTGCAAACCCTCCCGCTCCCGCTAAGCCTTCGTACACGACTGCAATCGTGTACGTGCCGTCCAAACCGACTACAGGACGCGTCCACGTACAGCCCAATCGCAGAGAACGCCTCGACACCCCATGAACCAGTTGGTAGCCTACAACGCTTGTAACGACGCGAATAGCGCTATGACGGTCCTCCGCGACGACTGTTGCGCCATCCATTATCCGAAGACTGACAACAGCTTCGGCGGAGGCATAGCCGCCAATTGCGTCCATAGTAATCCACCAATGTGGGCCTTCGGCAAAGTTGAGTTCTGCGCGGATGACCCTCGCGTCAGCTGGCACGCGAAACGACTGATGCAAACTTGCCGTCATAAACTGTGCATTGATGAAAGCGGCCACCATGTTCACATACATGCGTCCGGTGCGTCTGTCCACAGTAGGTCCTAGCTGATTCACGACTGGAGGAAACGAGGTCCCGTCCTCAAAAGGGGCACTAAGCAACTGGTTGTAAGGATCGAATCGAACAGGCAAACTTTCCACCGGAGGTTGTACGGCTTCCCCAGGCTCCGGATCATTTGGCTCTGGAGGCTGCCCGGGATTCGTATTCCACCCCCCAGTCGGAGTGTATTGAAGCCCGGCGCCAAACACTTTTGCAATGGGATCCCCAAGATCCTTATGCCATTCGGGAGCCACCTTGTTCAGACCGGCGAGCATCTGGCCGGCGAGTTTCGCAGCCTCGATCCACTCGGGCGTTTCGTCCTTCAAGTCCTTTGGGTTTGAACTTCGCTGCCTCGGAGCCGCCTTAGAAATTCGTTCAATGATGTCCTTGGATTGGGCTCTTGTCTTGTCGAGGTCGAATCCTGCTTTCTGAAAATGAGTTTCCGCCTCGAGCAATTTTGTATTGAACAAATCTCTGAACAGACTCATTTTCGCCGTATAGTCCTTTTGCGAGGCCTCGGCGGATGCTTGAATTCCCTTTTTCGCGAGCTCGATTGGGCTACCTTGTCCGACGCCAAAGATGCTCGCTGCGATCAAAGTGGTAACCATGTTCGTAGTGTAGCATGGTGTTTCGGTGTTCGAGCATATTTTTTGTAACTAGGATGCGTTGGCTAGACGGGTCGTAAACCTGTTTCGATCCCTCGACGGGTGAGCTGGATAGAATCAGACACATTGGAAATCTGGTCCCTGGTGGCACCGATAGGCGAGGAACGAGTTTGTCAGTGTTCCCTGCTTTCTTTCATGGACAAACATTCTTAACCAATTCTATCCTGCATCCAAAAATCGAAACAAGAATGCCTGTCCATGCCACCCGAATCATAATCTGTCCTGGTCACCCGTCGTTTGCATTCGCAATTCTCGAAATCGACCAACTCCTTTTGTAATTAGATGTTCGCTGAGCATGAGTGGACCGGCCCATACTGCAGCCATTTGGATCCAATGCATCACTTCAGTGGCCTCACGACGATAGGGGAAATCCATAACAACCCGAGTGGACTCTTTCGCAAAACCGGGTGGGTCGTAAAAGGTGACTGCCAGAACGAGCGCCCATACGAGAACGAGTTCCACAAAGTACGCCCACCAGGAATTCCGAATTATCCCACCGATAGCAATGAACGCGATTGCCGCCAAGATTAGGGCTACAGCAGATACCACGGGTGGATTCCCAGGCGATCCTGCCGGCGGGTGAAAGTAGCCGAGCTGGTTTCCGCCAATTGCATATAGAACAAGGCCAGCGAAGTAGGCTTGAATGAACAAGCCGCCTACGCCCATCCACGAAATCCAAGGTGGCTTCAGCGACTTCAGCATGACGTCTTTGTGCTTCGTATTCTAACCTACGGCCTCACATCCGTCACAGCGTTGCTGCCTGCCTCGTTCGAAGTCGTCAGCACCACGTAAACCTTGTAACCCATCGAACCCGGAGCCGTGAGCGCCGACAGCGTGGGGCGGCTGTTCATGCCGCGAGCAGCCCTTCAACCGAAATGTCTTCATCAAGGTCTATCCAATGCAAGCCGATCCCGTTGCCGATAAGACGCCAATTCGATCGCGCAGCTTCGGTTGCATCGCGCAGTCGGGGAAACCACTCTAGCGGAGCTGAAACTGATCTACCATCTGCTAGTCGAACTACGATTTCATCTTCTGTAAAGTGAACGTCTGTTGCCAACGGCATTAACTTACGAACTTCCGAAGTGCTCATTCCATTTTTCCTCGATTAGATTTTCGTTCTCCACTATGATACGACGTATTTCGGCAAGGTCATGGGGCCTAAAGCCAGAAGATCGTTCAAAAACAACAGGACGAACCCAATACTTGGCATAATTGCCACCTGCTTCAACGTGAATATGCGGCGGTTCGTTTCCCTCATTGCTGAAAAAGAAGAAGCGATATGGCCCTTGGCGAAAGACAGTTGGCATTTTCGGAATTCGATTCTATGACTTTGTTTGTCCGAGAGATTCGGCGGGCTTTTTGCTACAACGTCCCCCGTACCGCCTGTTCCCTTTCGATAGACTCGAACAGCGCCTTGAAATTGCCTTTGCCAAAGCTCTTGGCGCCTTTGCGGTGGATGATTTCATAGAACAGCGTGGGGCGGTCGGTGATCGGCTTAGTGAAGATCTGCAGCAGATACCCTTCATCATCGCGATCTACCAAGATGCCGAGTTCGCTCAGCACGGCAATGTCCTCATCAATCTTGCCGACCCTATTCGGCAGCATGTCGTAATAGGTTTTTGGCACCGTTAGGAAGGGAATTCCGCGTGCCTTTAGCTTCTTGACGGTGTAGATGATGTCGTCGGTGAGCATGGCAACATGCTGAACGCCGGGCCCTCCGTGAAACTCCAGATACTCATCAATCTGCGATTTCTTTTTGCCTTCGGCTGGCTCGTTGATCGGGAATTTGACTCGCCCGTTTCCGCTCGACATGACCTTTGACATGAGCGCGGTGAAATCCGTGCTGATGTCTTTATCATCGAACGTGAGAATGTTGGTGAAGCCCAGCACGTCCTCGTACCACTTCACCCAAGTGTTCATTTTCCCAAGCTCGACATTGCCAACGCAGTGGTCAACCGTGATGATTCCCACGCCATCGCCAGGCTCATTTTCAGGGCGGAATTGCGGCATGAACGTTCCTACATAGTTGTCACGATTGATGAACGAATGAATCGTATCGCCGTAAATTTTGATTCCGGCTTGGCGGATGGTTCCGAAATCGTCTTCTAGAGACATCGGCTCATAAGCTGGTTCTGCCCCACGCCGGACTGCTTCTTTGAACGACCAATCCACATCGTCCATTTCAAATGCGATGTCTTGGACGAAATCGCCGTGATAGGCAATCTTTTCTGCCATCGGATGCCCAGGACGAACGGGCGATGAGAACACGAGCCGGATGTCGTTTTGAACCAAAAAATAGTCTGTTTGGTCCCTCGATCCGGTCTCTAGTCCTCTGTATCCTTTGATGCCAAAGCCCAAAGTGTGCTGATAGAAATAGGCGTTCTGGCGGGCGTTGTTCACGTAGTGGCGAATGTGGTCTATGCCTCGGATGGGAAATGTGTCGGTGCTCATGTTGGGTTCCTGGTTTTATTGTGGCATGGCTTGGGGATGCGAGGGGTTGCTGGGAATGGTTCGGGGGTTCTGCCATCAACTCCCACCAATTCCCAACAACACCCAGCAATGCCTCACCATTCCCCGCCAAAATAGACCCTGAATGCCAACTTCCATCACCCTTCCTCGCGATTCGAATCAAGCCCTCGGCCTTGGGCAATTTGCCATTGACTTTTTAGCTGGAACTCATGGCGACGGCCCTTCGCAGGAGGTCCTCGAACGCACAAGGTGGTTTCACACCGATGCCGTGCTTTGCGGACTTTCTGCCCTTGCGCTACAAACAAATGCACCAACAATTTTGAGAAACGAAGCACTCGACTACCCAGATGAAAACGGAGCAACGGTTTTTGGTTCGAAGGAAAAGCTCAAGGCGGAAAAGGCCGTAGTTGCGAATTGCGCCGCAGTCAGAGAATGGGACAGCAACGGAACGAACTTTGGCTACCGACCTGAACTTGGCCACACAGCAGGAGAATTTGGGCATAACGACTTCTATCCTGTCTGCATCGCGGCTTGCCAGCAGCGCGGACTCGATGGAGCAACCGCTCTTAAGTCTATGGTGCTTCTCGATGAGATTCGTGGCCGCCTCGCTGAAGTTTTCAGCCTGAAAAGCTACAAGATTGATCATGTTGTCCACGGCGCGATTGGGAGCGCGGCGACCTACGGAGCGCTTATGGGGGCTACAGCCGAACAGATAGAAAGCGCGATTGGAATGGTGGTCTCCCACTACATTCCTTGGAGGGCGATTCGAGCAGGTAAGCAATTGAGCGATTCAAAGGGAGCAAGCGCGGCGATCTCAACAGAAGCTGCGATTTTGAGCGTAAAGCGTTCGATGGCGGGATTCATCGGCCCAAAGGACATTTTTCGAAATCCAGAGGCGATCTTTCGCTACTTTGAACCTACAACCGAGGGCAAAGACCGCTGGAAAGAAGCTGGAGAATCTCCGTTCGATCTTGTTCTCTCTCATTCAGGCGACGACTTTGCCGTAATGGGAATGCACTTCAAGCTCGGGCTGTATGAGCATCAGTCTGCTGGCGCCTTGCAAGGAGTGATTGACTTGCTCGCCACTAATCCTAATTTGCTGGATGATCCCGATGGCGCGAACATTGGCAAGATAACAATTACGGCATACGAACCCGCATTTGGCATCATTGGCAACCCAATGAAGAAGAACCCGACTACTCGTCAGAGCGCGGACCATTCAATGGCGTACATCGTTTCGACGCTGATTCGAAAAGCTCTAGAGTATCGAAGGGCAAATGGAGCGTTGCCATTAGGCGGCGGGTCGAATGATGAAATCTGGAAGGCGATCATGCTCATGCCGTATGACTATCAAGTTTCAGAAACAGCAATTCATCATCCGGTGACGCGCTCAATCATGGACAAGATCAAGTTTCGGCATGGAGGCGCAGAATATGATGCGAAATATCCCGAAGGAATTCCGACATCGGTTCAGATTTACCTTGGCCCGGCTCGACTCCACCCCCAACCCCCTCCTCATTCTCATTCGTCGAATAAGGAGGGGGCTATGATGGATTCCGGCCTAATCATGTTCCCTGCTGGGCATTCTCGAAACGACTCAGCTAATTTGCAAGACATCCTGCGACACAAATGGCAACTGCTTGGCGCGTTGGCATTTGAGTCGAAAGCTACAAGTTATCAAGCTCTTTCAACGCTCGAATCACTTGCCAGCCTATCGTCTGCAGAACTTCAATCTGCCTTTACCTTTGAAATTGCGACCCATGCGTATTACGAGTAATTAGTTCCTCACAAAAATCGAATAGGTGTAAGTAATCGTCTTCGACTCGCCTTTGCCTAAAGCTAGATTCCATGTAAGTTTCGAAGCAGAATTCACCTGCCGCAAACCCTTTGCAGTCTTTATAACCTTTGGCGTGTCGGTTGAGGAAATCAGGTCGCCTGTAATAAGCTTTGTAATCGTCAAGTCTACGCTTTCTGATTTGTTGTTCTTGAGAATGATCGTTCCCTTTACCGTTACCCAATCAAAAGTGCCGTAGCTTGGATGTTGCAACTTTGCTCTTTCGCGAGTGACTTCTTCTTCGTCTACGTCGTTCTTCACGTCGAGGGCTTTTGACATCTTCAGGTTCACTTCTCCGCCGCCAGATGTGTAAAGAAGTGTATCTTGCCCCATGATTTGGCCGTTTTTGTAAACTGTTGCGGGCGCCGTTGTCAGGGGCTGATTTGCAGTGTTTTTGAACCGAATTGTATGCCAAACGTCGTACGGAATCGGCGGAGTGTTTTGGGGCCGATAGGGTTCATATTCGTTGATCGTATTTGGCAAATCCAGCGTGTAGACATGTTTGAATTCGGATTCGGCTTGGAAAAGGACAAAAAATGCGCGATCTCCACGCTTCATTTGGACTCCAGGTTGCTTGTAGAAAAAGAGGTCTTCGGCTTGCTCTCCACCACCTCCGCTGGCCATCATTTCATCAGCGGCAAATCCGCCGCCTCCGAATGCACCAGGTGCCTGATTCATTACCTGAGCATCTCTCCGCCCACCGAAACCGGATTGCGGAAGTCCCAAATTCTGCAACATTCCAACAAGCGAAGCTACAGAATCGCCACTAAGAAGCGGCTCCCTCAATTGTGCCCAAGGCACGTTAGGAAAACCCGTGACAAAGCGCAATTCGAGGTCATTCAGATCGCCAAGGTCGTTTACGACCGTAGATTTGGCGAGATATTTCAGCTTGTTGACATCGGTAAGGTCAACGGTGTAACCTGCCGACCACATAAGGCCCTGCTCGAGTCCGAGAAAGTAAATTTTTCCAGTTCCTTCCGTTGAAAATCGGAGAACCCGTTGATGATTCTTGGTTGGTTCAGATGTCGCAGCGTCTTTTCCAAGATCAAGGCCGATGATTAAATTTGCCCGAAACACCGATAGTCTTAGTGGCCCATCTTCTACAAATACCAGATCACCTTGAACTGCCTTCAGCTTCCCAGAAATTGATTGGGTGGTAGTTCCAACTACACTTACGGTCACTGAAATTTGCTTTCCAACATTCAGTCGCAACAGACTCGCTATGTCGTTTGCATAACTTGTGCCGGCAACTTCCTGGCTTGTATTGATAATTGATTTGAGCTTGAGTCCAGGCGAAGTCGTCACCCAAAACGTTCCAAGCGAAGCAACGGGAATAGTGGAAAGCGAGGTTGAGGCGCTTGAAACTTCGATTTCCCGCATCACCATTGCATAGCCATTTTTGAAAAGCGATGCGGAAACGATTTTGGCTTCTGAATCGGCGATGATCGCCGTAGAAGCAAGAATTGATAAAAACATTGATATTCTCCTCATGATGGTACGAATGGACGAGGGTCTACGGTTCGGTGAAATTGAGAGTCCAGTCGTGGGTGCTGCGTTATTGGTTATAGGTTATTAGTTATTGGTTATTGGTTGATTGCAGTCACGCATCAAGTTTCGAGTACCAAGGAACGCGGTGCACTCTTCGCTCCATTTTAGAGCCATCATAATCTACTTTACTCCGCCGTCCTCAAACTGACGACATTCAACCAACAACTAACAACCAACAACAGTCAGTCTTTCGCTTCACTATGCCAAACTGGAACCGTTGAATACGACTTTCCGAAAATGGCGTGCGCTGTACAGCGTCTATGCCCAGGACTGGCTTGCCTACAAAGCCAACGGGATCATTTGGATTCTCACCGACATGGTAACAACCCTTACCATGCCGCTCGTTTGGGCGAGTGCGGCTGGGAAGGGCTTGATCGAGAACTACAACGCCGCCCAATTCACCGTTTACTATCTTGCGATGCTGATCATTGGGTCTTTTGTGACCAGCCATATCATGTGGGAGCTTGCGATGGAGATTCGGGAAGGGGTATTCACGAAATATCTTACTCGTCCCTTCAGCTTTTTTCAAACCATTGTGATTCGCAACTTTTCGTGGAGGACAATCAGGCTCGTCATGACGATTCCATTCGTCGGAATCATGATGCTGTTTTACGGGAACATGCTGCATGGTGCCCAAGTATTTTTAGGCTGGCAGTTTTGGGTAGCCTTTGTTCTCGGGCACTGCGTAAGTATCTCGGTAGTGTTGATGATGTCATCCATTGCCCTATTTACTACCGAGGCGATTGCAGTGTTCGAGCTTTATTACGTTCCGCAACTGTTTCTTTCGGGTTACCTGTTCCCAATCACCATGATGCCGATTTGGGCGCAAAAGATCGCTCACATCTTGCCTTTTTATTACACGACTGGCCTTCCTACCGAATTAGTTGTAGGACGGATGCCCGTCGAAAATGCACTTCCTTTTATCGGTGGGCAATTGGCTTGGATTGTAATTTCTGTTGTTCTTGGCCGATTTATGTGGAAGTCTGGTCTGAAACAATACACGGGAGCAGGAATGTGACCTTTGGAGCCTACTAACTATGGCGAAATTTCTTTCCAAGCGCAGAGTTTCTGCTGTTCTAATTTCAGCCATTGCAGGCGTCGGTTCAACACTGCTCTGGCCCGCAACAGACCACGATCACTTTCTGAAGCAACCCTTTGTTTCTGCGGAGAGAATTGCTTACGATTCTCTCTTCACTGTCCGTGGAGCCAGAGCCGATCGAATTGATCCGCGCATAGCGATCGTTGGCTTCACCCGAGCAAGTGAAGATGCCTTGCGAGAGCGTTGGCCGGTAAAGCGCTCTCTTCACGCAAAGCTAATTGAAAACCTTAACGCAGACGGCGCAAAACTAATCGTTTTTGACTTATTGTTTTCTGGCCCTACCGTTGCATTTGAGGATCTAGCGCTGAACAGTGCGTTTGCGAGGGCCAAAAACGTTGTAATTGCTCAACGAATTGATCGGGATTCAATTCAAAATCGAAAGTCACTTGAATATCCCTATTACGACGATGCAAGTGGCATTGACTTTGAGAAAAACACGTCAATAGGGCTAGCTGAAGTAACGTTGGACGGCGACGAAGTGATCAGATCATTTGTTCCCTCTTTGAAATTTCAAGGCAACTGGCTCCCGACCCTTGCAACAGCCGCGTTTTTGAAGCTCCAAGATATGCCGAATTCCTCGATAGAAATTGGACATCAAAGCATTGAAATTGCTGGAAAGATGTTCGGCCCCATACACTCAACCGCTATTGACCCTGTAGACAAATCTCCGATCAATAGCCTCCTAGTAGACTTTCCCGCTGGCATGGATGCGTTTGACTCGACTTACAGCTACGACCAAGTCGTTCTCAAACAATTTCCAAAAGGTGCTTTCAAAGGAAAGATAGTCTTCGTAGGAGTTTCTGGTTTTGAACTTGCGCGTGAAGTTAGCGACATTTACTCGATTTCATCCAGTCAACTTGCAATGGATTTGGGAACGAATGAGGAGGCTGTTGGCTCACGTTCGGCTGACTTTGGACGGATTCCAGGCGTGTTCATTCAAGCTCACTTCTTGAACGCTCTACTAACAAACGGCTTCGTAACACTTGTTCCCCGCTGGGTTCAATCAATTCTTGTTTTTCTGATGACGATGAGCGGAATCTCAGTAGTCAGGCGTTATCTAAATTGGCGTGGGCCTGTATTTCTTGTTGGATGTGCGCTTGGCTTTTATCTCCTTAGCCTCGGCCTTTTTGAATACAAACAGATGCACTTGCCGTTTCTCGTGCCTTTGATTGCCTATTCCGTATCGATTTCCAGCGTAGCTTGGATTGAAAGGCGTGCCCTCAAACAAAAGTGGGCTGGATATGTTTCTCCTGACCTCTTAGAGCAGATCCTGCAATCAGAAGAAGGTACTTTCGTGAAGCGATACGATGCTGTTGCGATGTTTGGCGACATTCGAGGTTTCACAACCTTTGCAGACCAGAATGATCCCGAAGCCGTTGTTCGCCTCCTCAACAAGCATTTTGACCGCTTTGCTGACGTGATTTACGATGAGCTGGGAACCATTGACAAATTCATGGGCGATGGAATCATGGTGCTTTTTGGGGTGCCTGTGGCGATTGACAATCCGGCGCTCCGGGCCGTCAGAACGGCCTGCATTCTTCGTGATCTCTCCCATGCGGCCCTTGAAGATGGGGCTGACAAATTTACACTAGTGACAGGCTTTGGAATTGCTAGCGGCCCATTTGTTGCAGGCCACGTCGGAGGGAAAAAGCGCCATGATTTCACTGCGATCGGTGACGTGGTGAACATCGCTGCACGTTTGCAAGGCGTGACAGGCAATCCAGATGTTGTGATTGATGAAACAACCTATCTCATGGTCAAAGAGTTTGTCAATGCGGAATCATTAGGGGAAATAGAATTGAAGGGCAAACCTCGCCCAATACCCGCTTATAGAGTCGTTTCTATGAGATAGTGCAGCAAATAGTCCCAAAGTTGACAATTCAAGCAACATTGATAGCCCAAAACAATACTAAATGAATGTAATATAGATCGTCAGAACGGAACTGTCCGCCTAAATAGTAGTAACTGGGCAGAACCCAACGTAATCGGTGAGGAGTAATTTTCAATTTGCATATAGTAAAGGCAAAAGGACGAATGGCTGTTTGTGCGGCTTTTGTTATGCTGTGTTCCTTTGCATTCGCAAAGGACAAGCCTCAAGGAAACGTTGGCGTGTTATCGCTAGCACGATTTGTTTCAATAGCTAGAGATGCAGGCGGAACGTTTGCAAGTGTCAAAGAAAATGCTGGAATTTGGGACGGTTCATCCATCCGCACGGATCGTCGGGGATTTGGAGAGATCACCTTTAACGATGACTCCATACTTCGCTTGAGCGAACGAACCGAGATGGTCGTCCAAGATGTTAACAAGCTTAGAAAAATGCGGCTCCAGCGAGGTGCCCTTTGGCTTAGAGTCACCAAAGGCGTTGGGACTTCCATTCAAACGCCAGTTGCTTCTGCTACCGTTCGAGGCACAGAATTTACAATTGACGACGCCGGCAATCTTCGAGTTATTGAAGGTGATGTTTGGTTTGAAGCTGGTGGCGAAGGCATAATGGTCTTCGGCGGGGAATCAGCGGGAGTTGGTCCTGATGGAAAGCCAGTCAAGCAAAGCGACCAAGACCTTGGCGTTAAGCCTCAATGGTGGCTCGATATGCTCGGCCATGTTCAAACAATGCCTTCCGTTCAGCAGATCGTTGCATTGACAACCACGACCCTAGCTTTTGGAAATT
This sequence comes from Armatimonadota bacterium, assembly GCA_031400935.1. Taxonomy (GTDB): domain Bacteria; phylum Armatimonadota; class Fimbriimonadia; order Fimbriimonadales; family Fimbriimonadaceae; genus JANNJE01. Next base: position 28,144 of record JANNQV010000061.1, on the reverse strand, counting down.
TTAATCCTGGTTCACCCGTTCCTGAGCCGGCCACTATGCTGGTTCTGAGTTTGGGAATTGGCTTCGCGGCTTCTCGAAGGGCCAAAAGGCCCAAATTAGATTCATCAGAAAGTAAACATATAGGTGATTAAAGATCTACTTGATCGCTGATATTTGGAGCCGGAAGAGCTTCCGACTCCAATTATGTGAGGGCCAAAGTTTCCTTTATTTTCTCTTTGACCTCTTTCGGAGGAAAGGCAAAACGCCCAAACCAAGAATCGCCATTGTCGCAGGTTCTGGCACTAGGCCAAGCCGATTCGGATTGGCAGCCGGAGTCCATGTTTGCCCCCCGTCAATTGACAGCTCGACAAACACGTCGAAAAAGCTGTCAATTGCCCATTGTCCGCCGCCCACATCGGTCATTCTTGTTCGACCTGTCGAAGCCCGAGTTGGACTCTCTCGAACCATGAAACCGTTTAATCCAACGTTTACGAGAATCATGGAGAGCATTTCTGTATCGAAGAACAGAGTGTTACCGGACGGTGCGGTCTGTGTCATCGAAAGAAGCACCGAACTTGTCGGATGGCTCGACAAATTCCAACTCGCACCGCCGTTCTCCGATAGTTCAGTGAAAATATCGAAGAATGAATTGATGAACAATGCCCCACCTCCAACGGGTGGTGGCGCTACGCCACCAGTTGGATTTGTCAGTCGAAGATTTCGAAGACGATTGCTAGTCCCACCAAACGTGATGACAGGATCTGATCCCAAAGGTGTTTGAAACGTTCCTCCAGCGGGTGGATAGTTGGTTGAGTTGCTCATGAACTGAGCGTTGGCAGCCGTTATCGTAAAAACAGTAGCCAAAATAACTGCACAATGCCGAAAGCACTTCGGCAAAAAATTCAATTTGCTATGCATTTTTCTTTCTCCTAGAGCGGCTAATAAATTGCGATCTGAACCCGCTCGAATACATCATAAGATAATCCTCGCAACAGGTCAAGTAGAAAATAGAATATCCTACTGTTTTGAAGTCAAAACCTGGTATTTAGCACACCTAACTGGCGGCAGGGTCAGTTGTTCACCCGCTAGGAGCAGCGCATTCGCTTACCGAAGCAGAATCGGCGGACGCAGATGCACACGCACAGTCATTCACATAAAATCCTGACCCTTTGAACATGACTGCTGGAGCCTGGATAAGGCGCTTAAGTGTTCCACTCCCACCGCAAACACAATCCACTAGGGCATCTTCTGTGATTCGCTGCTCCACTTCAGTCACAGAAGAACATTTTTGGCATTCATAAACGTAGGTCGGCATAGGTTCCTTGATTAACCTCAAATTGTGACACAATAGGCATCCAAGGCCTTACGCCACTTACTACAATGTTCGGTCAGCTTTTCGAGTTACAAGATATCCCGCGCATTGGCGTATTGGTCGGATTAGAGGCGTTGCTTTCCGCAGACAATGCTTTGATCTTGGCGATTATGGTTCGCCATTTGCCCAAAGATCAGCAAAAGCGAGCTCTATTTTACGGCCTTGCCGGTGCGGTTGTGCTTCGGCTTTTGGCGATTGCACTTGCGGCGCAAATCCTCAATTTTTGGTGGCTGCAAGTCATTGGCGCGCTATATCTTCTCTTTCTGCCAATAAAGCATTTTGTGTCTCATAGTGTGGGTTCAGGTTCCAAAGGTGCTGCAGGAGCAAGTTTCTGGATGACTGTGCTTTACGCAGATCTTGCCGATCTTGCGTTTGCCATTGATTCGGTTTTAGTGGCAGTGGCTGTAGTGAATCAGCAGAACAAGATTTGGATTGTAATTGCTGGAGCGGCAATTGGAATCATACTACTTCGTTACGCCGCAAATTGGTGCCTGAAAATCATGGAGCGGTACCCGGTTTTCGATCATGTAGCCTACCTATTGGTCGGCTGGGCTGGGGTAAAGCTGCTTCTCGTTGGCGGGCACACTTTTGCTGCATGGTTCGAAAAGGCAAATCCTGGAAAATCAGCCCCAATTCATATTCCAGAAATGCCTCCGCTACTTTTTTGGGGCGGGTTATTGTTGATAGCTGGACTTGGATCATGGATAGCTTTGAGAAAGCCTGCAGACGCTGAATCCGAGGCTTTGACGGAAGAAATCGAACTTACGGAAATCACGACGACAGACGAACTTCCGATTCCGTCCCCGCAAGAATTAGAGTCCGAAAGGTAACCTCACACGCTGTATGTCTACCAAGCTGAAAGTAGGAATCATTGGTTCTGGGGGAATCGCTCAAGGCTGCCACATTCCCGGCTATCGAACGATGCCCGACGATTGCGAAATCGTTTGGGCTTGCGATGCAAATGAGGCAACTGCCAAGGAATGCGCCGCCAAATTTGACATTCCAAAGACAACAACGAATTATCACGACGTACTCAATGATCCCGAAATTGGCGCAGTCAGCATCGCCACTCCGAACAAATTTCACCTACAGCCGTGTCTTGATGCCCTTACCGCTGGAAAACACGTTTTGATTGAGAAGCCTCTCGCGATGGATGGAAACGAGGCTCGGCAAATCGTACGAGCCGCAAATGCAAGCGGAAATATTTGCCAAGTCGGCTTCCAAACTCGCTTCGGCGGGCCCGCCCGATTCATGAAAAAGTACATTGACGACGGGCACATGGGCGACATTTACTACGCTCGCGCTCAGGCTCTACGTCGAAGAGGCGTTCCACACTGGGGCGTTTTCATTGACAAAGAGCTTCAAGGTGGTGGCCCGCTAATTGACATTGGCGTCCACATCCTTGATCTCACACTGTTTTTCATGGGGCATCCAAAGCCAGTTGTTGCGAGCGGGAAAACGTGGAATCACCTTGGAACGAATCCGGACATCGTGAATCCGTGGGGCGATTACGACCGAACCAAATTCACAGTGGAGGATTTCGCGGTCGGCATGATTAAGTTCGACAATGGGGCTGTAGTAGTGCTTGAAAGCAGCTTTATGGCGAATCAGGACGGCGACCCGTTCTGCACACAGCTATACGGCACCAAATCAGGGGCAATCGTAAAAGGCTGGGGCGATGATCCAGTGCAGATTTTCACGGAACAAGACAAACAGATTTTCAACATGAAGCCCATCAATGTTCCGAATGTGGATTCTTCGCATCAAGATGAGGTCAAAGCTTTTGTGAAAGCGATTCTGAACGGCGATCCATCCCCGGTTCCTGCCGAGCATGGAATGGTTTTGAATGCGATCTTCGATGCGATGTACCTTTCGAGCGAGTCGGGGAAGGAAGAGTCTGTGATTTTGGAGTAGTCATTTGAGCCCCTTCCTTCCTTGGGAGGAATGGGTTGGGGATGGAGGGTTTTCGGTTACATTCCCTTTCGCTCCTGCAAAAACACAGGAACAGACCCATTCGGAATCCACTTCACATGCCCATCGCCATATGCGACGGCCCTCCCCCCCGGACCTTCTACGTAACCTATTTCTTGATCTGAAATATACTCAATTTCTTTCAGGTGTCCTCCTCCAAACGTGTAGACAAAATTGGCAACAGAATCCCGATTTCTTGAGTAAGGATTGACTTTGTCTTGCCACCCGGCAGCGTTTGATGGATATGTATCATCGTGGTCGGCAGCGAACATGAGTAAGGCAAGTGCAGACTGCTTGGCATCTGAGATCGCCTTAGCCTTTTCAGCTACTTCTTTAGCTTTATTGAATGCAACAAGATCAATTGGAACGATTTCACGAACTTGCAGAACTCCCTTTGTGATGTATGCCACTTGTTTCTCGTCGGGTGAAAGCCCGACCCAACTAGCTTCCGCAGCAATCAAAGCTCGCTTCGGTTCTTCGGTAGTTGATCCGAGCAAGACGGCAGACAGTTTCACTTCCAACTGATTTGGATTCTTAATTCCATCAGCGAGGCGAGCATTCAAAATTGGTTCTGGCCGCTCAATTTCATTTTGGAAAACGAAATTATCTTCATTCGCAAGTTCAAATTTTGATGTGCTCTGATTCAATTCATAAAAGACACGAGTAGATTTTTTGAGAGCTGGTTCGTATCTACTATAGGTTGCAGTAAGGTTCAAACCGTCAACAGTAAATCGCAGAAAAGCTTCACTGTTTGGTAAAGCAAGTTTCCTCACGTTGCCATTGATGTCCATCAGGATCACGATAGAATAAACCCATATGTCTTCCGCACCTATTGGAACAGGTGCAATTGATCTTCCACTGACTACTTGCAATTGAAGTACTACTTGTGGCTTCGATGGGTTGGTTTCAACTAATTGACAATTTACGAACTCCGTACCAATGTTGAACGCTTTTGCGAGGCCCGTTGCGGGCGCAACCCAATGGATTCGACCCGTCTTGATGTTACTCTGAGGATTTGAAGCTATTTCGAGCCGTATTGCAACGTCGTGTTTTTGAATCCAACTATATCCAGACTGGTATCCAGCATAAACCATGAATTCTGGATAGCTGACACTTTTTTTGGTGGCTGCACTCCAAATTCCTGGTTTTTCATAAGCAGATATCGTCTTCTTCCCCTCGAGGGCCGAGACAATTTCAGGTCCCGTAATCGGACGTGTCTGGTGATATAGCAAATACTTCCCGCTCGGAGACCATTGCGCGTCACCAACATTGTCCGCAACGGCGCGTGGAGGAAGCATCAGGTATGCCAACTTCCCTGCCGCGACGCAAGAATCTTCAATTGTTAGCAGCCAGCCTTGCTGGGCGAATCCTAACGAACTCGGAAGCAACAGCGTAGCGACTGAAAAAACCGAACCCAATTGCCGAGTCAATGATTTATGTAGCATTTTCATTTCTAACTCTACGACGTATCTTGAACCTACAAGAATTCATTTGAACAATTCGCCATTGAGAGCACACTATCCTTTCTCCGTGGACGAATCTGGCAAAGCCAAGTATCCTATTGCCATCTTCCGCGTCAAATTTCGTAGGAAAAACACATGAAAGCAAATTTTTGTACCCTCGCCGCCATTGCGCTTACCTCAGTCGCCTCTGCCCAAACTGAAGTCACCATCTACAATCAGGGCTTCGGCTTTATTAAAGAAGTTCGAACTCTGAACCTTAAAGCAGGTAGGCAGTCAATCGCAATTGAAGACGTAGCCCAGCTTATCGAAACCAACTCTGTAGGGATTCGAAGCCTTACTACCCCAACTGGGCTCGAAGTCCTTGAACAAAACTACCAATACGACCTCATAAATCCGCTTGCAATTCTCAACAAGTCTGTCGGAAAGACGATCAGATTGAACCGAGTCTTGCCAAATGGAAGCAAGGAGTCAATTGAAGGAACCTTAATAAGCTCTCCAACCGCAATGATAGGCGATGGAAGCGGCGGTTCTTCGATGACTTGGAACGGAATGGTGCTCCGCACCCCCGATGGAAGAATTCTTCTCAATCCAAGCGGCGAAGTTGAAGTCATGGCGGTTCCCGAAGGGCTGATCAGCAAACCGACTCTTCTATGGGACCTAATTGCCGAGACCGCGGGAGCGAACAAAATTGAACTCAGTTACCTCTCGAAGGGCATGAATTGGAACGCTGATTACGTGCTAACAATGGATGGAAAGGGCAAAGCCGACCTCAAAGGTTGGGTCACTTTGGTCAATAATTGCGGTGCGACCTTTGCTGATGCAAAGCTAAAACTCTTAGCTGGCGATGTTAACCGCCCCCAAAACTTCCCTGCAATGGCTGGTAGAGGCGGAGGAATGGAAATGAAGTCTGCTGACGGATTTAAGGAGGAGTCACTATTTGAATACCACCTTTACACCCTTCAGCGTCCTACCACTATTCGAAACAACGAGCAAAAACAGGTCACACTTCTCGATGCCTATGGGTTCGATGTTACAAAGAAACTCATCGTGGATTCCATGATGAATTACGGCGTCTATTATCCAAATGAGGGCGAAGTCGGTACTGGAGTTATCAAGCCTCAAGTTCGACTTGAATTTGTGAACAGTAAGGCAAACAAACTTGGTATGCCGCTCCCAATGGGAAATGTAAAGGTGTATCAACGAGACGCTTCAGGTTCGCTTCAAATGCTCGGCGAAGACCGAATCCAGCACACTCCAAAGGATGAAAAACTCTCCCTTATTGTTGGGCAATCGTTTGACGTAGTTTGCGGCCGAAAGCGAATGAGCTATCGCCGATTGACCGACCGATCATTCGAAGAGGTTTTTGAAGTTGAGCTCCGAAACCGAAAGGAAGTTTCAGAAACGGTTCATGTCATGGAGCGCCATTACGGCGATTGGTCCATCAAGCTTTCAACTGAAAAATTCGAAAAGCTCGATTCAACAACCCAGCAATATGTAATCACTTTGAAGCCAAATGAAGTGAAGAAAGTGGTCTATACCGTTGTTACGAAGTGGTAGACCTGGTTTCCGGATTTCCCTTTCACCCAGTTTCTGGGTCAACTTGAAACAATTCGCACTATCGAGTGTAAAAGAAGCGTCTTCATCGGAGTAGGCGGACTATGAGTGACAAGCGAAAAAAGCTACTTGGAATTCTGTTAGTCGTTGTGACAATTTTCGCCTTCGTCGTGATGCTCTTTGCTGTATTTATTCGCCCGAGCCTCGATCTGCATGAAAGAGCTACTGCTACCAGGGGATTGCCCAAGAGCATTGCAATTGAGCGTTTGGGCATTCCGTGGAAGTCCTATTCTTATCGGGAGTTTGCATCGAGGCATCTCAACGACTTGTCCCATTCCTACAATCCAGACCCACCAGACGTACAATGCGATGAGGTGCTCATTTATTCCGTGCTCGCCAGCATGGAGATTCTCTATGTCCGCGATGGAATCGTCGTACATGTTCATTCATGTGCGACATAAGTGTGCAATTCGAATTCCCACCATCCCCTTGCCCTCCAGATTGCATTTCCCTCGTGCCTCGGCGGGATCTTCGACTTCCTCCCATTTCGTGCAAATTCCAAACTTACGAAATGGGAGGAAGGGGAATCTAATCCGAACTAATCCGAACTAACCCGAACATTTCCCCTAGTGATGATGATCGTGGCCGTGGCCCTGATCTTCATTTTCCGGAAGATCGGCTACTGCCGCTTCTGTCATCAGCAAGAGACCGCTAATAGAAGCAGCATTCTGGAGGCAAAGTCGAACAACCTTTGTTGGGTCAACCACGCCAGCTTTCAGCATATCTTCGTATACGAGACTTGCCGCGTTGAAACCAATCCCGGCTTTGCCTTCTCGAACTTTCTCAACCACGACCGAACCTTCGACGCCTGCATTTTCAGCAATGGTTCGAATCGGGGACTCGATAGCTTTTAGAACGATTCTGCGGCCGATCTCTTCGTCGCCTTCCAATTTGAGCTTTCCGAGGACGGCTGCCGCCTGCATCAGAGCAACCCCGCCGCCAGGAACAATTCCTTCTTCCAAAGCAGCCTTGGTTGAAGCCAATGCATCTTCGATTCGAGCCTTTCGCTCTTTCAGAGCGGTTTCTGTTGCTGCGCCGACCTTAATAACGGCAACACCGCCGCTCATTTTGGCCAGTCTTTCTTGCAACTTTTCCTTGTCATAAGTGCTGTCGGTGACCTCGATTTGACGCTTGATTTGGGTCAAGCGGCCCTGTATCGCCTCTTTGTCGCCCTTGCCATTGATTAGCGTTGTCGTGTCTTTGGTAACGACAAGCTTTCCTGCGCTTCCCAGCATTTCCAAACCTACATTTTCGAGTTTGATTCCTAATTCTTCGCTGATGAATTGGCCACCAGTCAGAACTGCCATGTCTTCGAGCATCGCTTTTCGGCGATCGCCGAATCCTGGAGCCTTGACTGCAACTACAGGGAGATTGGCTCGAAGTCGGTTCAAAACGAGCGTTGCAAGACATTCAGATTCAACATCTTCAGCGACGATTACGAACGGTCGGCCAGCTCGGATGACCTTCTCAAGAATTCCGATGAGGTCTTGAATGTTCCCGATTTTCTTCTCATAGAAAAGGATCATCGGGTCTTCGAAAACGGTTTCCATTCGGGTTGCGTCAGTCACAAAGTACGGCGACATATAGCCTTTGTCGAACTGTAGTCCATCAACCAAATCAAATGTAGTTTCGGTTGATTTGGATTCCTCGACGGTTACTACGCCGTCCTTTCCAACCTTGTCAATGACTTTAGCAACGAGTTCGCCTAGTTCTTCATCGTTGGCAGAGATCGTAGCGACTTCCGTCGTGCCTTTGATTCCCTTGACAGGTGTGCTCATCTTTTCCAGATCGGCAACGATTGCAGCCACAGCTTTGTCAATTCCTGATCGAATCAGCGTCGCGTTTGATCCTGCGGCAACGTTGCGAATTCCTTCCTTGAAAATCGCCTGTGCGAGTACAACTGAACTTGTCGTTCCGTCGCCAGCCAAATCGTTTGTCTTGGAACTGACCTCTCGAATAAGGGTTGCTCCCATGTTCTCGAATCGGTTTTCGACTTCGATTTCTTTGGCAATGGTCACACCGTCGTTGATTACGGTTGGCGATCCGAATTTTCGTTCGAGAACGACATTTCGTCCTCGAGGGCCGAGGGTTACCTTGACCGCGTTGGCGAGTTTGTCGACGCCGACTTCTAAGAGTTTTCGTACGTCGTCACTATATCTGAGTTCTTTTGCTCCCATAATTTTTCCTATTTTTCCTTTTTCCTAAATTGTCGTTGGTTTGCAGTTAGCAATTAGCTGTTGGCAGTTTCCACTTGCGGATACCAGGCCCATGCTTAATTCTTAATTCTTAATTCTTAATTCTTAATTCTAAATTCGTAATCCCTACTTTTCCCTCACACCTTCTCCGCCGAAACCAAGTAGTGATAGACCAATGCCCCTGTCATGGAATTTACAGTCAGAAATTTTCCCATAAGCTCCTTCAACTCGCTCTTTGAAAACCTGTAGTAGTAAATCCCACCTTCGTGCTCGCCTTCCTTTTTGCCAAACATTTTCATAAGCAAAGAGTGTTTGTACGCTGAAAGAACCACCGATGCGCCTTGAGTTGCGATTCGACTTAACTCCTCAATCATTTTGGACCTTGCCGATTCGTTCGGCAAATGCTCCAGGACTTGGCACGAAACAACCTGGTCAGCGATCTCGTTTTGAAACGGAAGGCTGGTCGCGTCTGCCTGCACCAAGACTACGTTCTCAATTCCATTCGTTTTCAGTTTTGCCTGACACCGTTTCAAAGATTCCAGCGAAAAATCCAGTGCGATCATTCGTTGTGCCGTTTTTGCAAAAGTGGTTGTCATTCTGCCCGTTCCGCATCCTACTTCAACCAAGGTATCAGCGCGTTCTCTTTTCATCATTCGAAGAGTAAGGGGCAATTCTGCGATTCCAAAAAGCTTGAGTCCAATCATTCGGTCGTAGTCGCCAGCTTGCTCGTCCCTTGCTTTGCGCTCTTGATCCTTGGCGATCTCCTCGACATCTTCTGTCGTCACTCTTTGCGGCAACAGGCACCAAATCCCACCCTCATTTAAGTAGTCCGTCTGGCACTTTTCGCAGTGAAGGACTTCCGAATTCGATTGCTGTACGACCAATTCCGATTGGCATGTCGGGCAAGCGAGCAACGTGAGCAACGATTCAATCATCGAGTCGCTTTCCTACTTAGCGCCGACTTTCTCCTTCTTTTTGGCTTCTGCGCCGGTTACGATTGCTAGAACGTCATCGGAACGAAGAATTATGTAATCGTTGCCTTCAACGGTAACTTCAGTTCCTGCGTACTTGCCATAAAGAACGGTTTCGCCAACAGAAATTTCCATACGTGCAAGCTTTCCGCTGTCGAGCATTTTTCCGGGTCCAACTGCAACTACGCTTCCTCGAAGAGGTTTTTCTTGCGCACTGTCCGGAAGGATGATGCCACTTGCGGTCGTCGTTTCTTTCTCCGCAGCCTCAATAATAATTCGATCGTGAAGGGGTTTCAATTTCATACTAATAACTCCAGTTTAAATCATTTCAAGGTATCTGCAAGCGATTGCCCGAAATGTTATTGGCAGTATACCGGAGAGAGTGCCAACGACGAAGCAAATTGACAACGAATTGTCGGTTAAGAAACTACAAGATCGCAACGGTGACTTGATCCTTTTCGAATAGATTCATCGTCAAACCAAATATTGAATCATGTTCAACATGAAGCACACGTTCACAAATCATCGCAGGCCATCGGAATGGGCCAATACGATCATACGCGAAAACTTTTGTGCTATTCAACTTGCCCGTATGCTAATGTGTAGGGGCAACAATGGTTTTCAAGCGTCTTTTCTCGGCGAAAATAGGTTGTCATGAAAGAGGTCCTTTTGCTCAATCAGAATTACGAACCACTTCATGTGTGCGATGTCCGACGCGCAATTTCGCTTGTTCTTGGCAACAAGGCTGATGTTCTGCACCATCATGAGGTTCCAGTGATTACTGGCTCGGGGCCATTGCAAGCACCTTCAGTCATGAAGATGCGATATATGGTTAAGCGCCCAATGCCTCAATTACGGCTTTCACGGCACTCGGTTCTCGCAAGAGACAATTACACTTGTCAATATTGCGGAGTTCGAGGAAAAGATTTAACGATAGATCATGTAGTGCCAAGATGGGCGGGCGGGCCGCATGCCTGGGACAATCTAGTCGCCTGCTGCCGTAGATGCAACCTAAAAAAGGGCGACAAGTCGCCACAGCAAGCGAACATGAAGCTGAAATGCCCGCCACGAAGGCCCCATTTCATTCCCTATCTTGCGCTTCCCACATACTTGCGGGTTAAAAACAGACAGGACTGGACCATTTACCTTCCCGTATTTGAGGAATTCCAGTTTGAGGCAACACTTCACTAATTCAGCTTAAATTGAACGTTTTATGGTGTCCAGGTAGAATTAACAAGTTGAGTGAACTTTGGAGCAAATGAAAGTACTGCAGATTTCAGGTGGAACGCCGCTCCGTGGCACTATTTCAGCTCCCGGAAGTAAAAACGCCGGGCTTGCTATTCTTTCTGCCGTTTTACTTGCTGATGGAGAGTCCGTTCTTCACAATGTTCCAAATGTTTCCGATATCCGGATAAAGTCTCAACTTCTCGAAACTTTCGGTGCGAAAGTTCGAATGATAGAAGGCTCGCTCTTTATTGACTCATCAGATATTTGTTTTTCTGAACCTGAAGAAGATCAAGTCCGATTAATCCGAACATCTTTCTACTTACTTGGCCCACTGCTTGCGCGGCTTGGAAGAGTCCGAATCCCTGCTCCAGGTGGATGTAAGATCGGTGCTCGCCCTGTTGATTACCATCTCAAGAGCCTTGAGGCAATGGGAGCTACGATTCGGCTAGAGAATGGTTGGTACTTCGCTGAAACAAACGGGCTTAAAGCGGCTAATCTCTATTTCGATTTTCCAAGCGCAGGTGCCACCCAGCACATGATGGCTACTGCTTGTCTCGCTGATGGCATTACTACGATTGACAATGCCGCGATTGAACCTGAAGTTACTGCTCTTGCAGGTTTCCTAAACTCGATTGGTGCGAATATTGAAGGTGCCGGAACTGGAACGATTACCATTACAGGACGAAAGTCGCTCCAAGGCAGCGTTTATCGAATTCCAGATGACCGCCTCCAAGCTGGAACATATCTTTTGGCAGGAGCCATTACTGGCGGCGATGTCACAGTTACAGATATTTTGCCCGAAAACCAAACCGCCCTAATAAACAAACTGATTGAATCTGGGGTTGAAGTTGAAGAGGGTCCAAACTGGGTTCGAGCAAAGTCAAATGGAAGGATGAAAGGGATTCGGGTAAAGACAATGCCTCACCCAGGTTTCCCTACTGATATGCAACAGCCTATGGCCGCCGCACTTACCTTAGCGAGTGGTATTAGTGCAATCGAAGAGACGATTTACGAGAGCCGTATCGGCCACATTCCTGAATTGAGGCGCATGGGCGCAAACATTGAGCTGCAAGGCCGAACAGCATTGATTACTGGTGTAAAGAAGCTCGACAGCGCAATTGTTGAAGCATCAGATCTTCGTGCTGGTGCTGCACTTGTACTTGCTGGACTCGCCGCTGAGGGTGAGACAACAGTTCGAAATATCCACTTCATTGATCGCGGCTACGAAGATATTGAGGGTACGCTACAGAAACTCGGAGCCTCGGTTACACGCATCGAAGAAGAATCAGCGGGACCGAAAGAAGTACTTTCTTGAAGTTTAAATTCTCAGCTGACATTGGTATAGACTTGGGTACCGCAAATCTTCTTGTGTTCCGAAGAGGCAAAGGAATTGTCCTTTCTGAGCCTACAGTTGTCGCAATAAATACTCAGACAGGCGTTGTACTTGCCGTTGGAAACGATGCCCGAGAAATGCTTGGCCGAACACCTGGAAACATCGCTGCCATTCGACCTCTTAAAGATGGCGTCATCGCAGACTACACGACAACGCTCAAGATGCTTGAACACATCCTAATAAAGGTCGTTGGAAGGCGTCCGATGTTCAAGCCCCGAGTCTTGATTTGCGTTCCAAGTGGGGTTACAAACGTCGAACGTCGTGCAGTAATCAAAGCAGCAAGAGAAGCTGGCGCGGGCGAGGCCATGACTATCGAAGAACCAATGGCAGCCGCCATCGGTGCCGGATTGCCTATAGAAACGCCAGGCGGAAACATGGTCGTTGATATCGGCGGAGGCACAACCGATATTGCAGTAATCAGCCTCGGAGGAATTGTTGTCAGCACGAGCATACGCGTGGCAGGAAACAAATTGGATGAAGCGATCATTCGACATACACGAAATACATACAACTTGATGATAGGCGAACCCACCGCAGAGGAAATCAAGATTCGAATTGGGTCTGCCTACCCCCTCGAGACGGAAATGACGATGGAAGTAAGAGGCCGAGATATGATTGCTGGATTGCCAAAGACTGTCGAAGTCACAAGCGAGGAGATTCGTGAAGCACTAATGGAACCTCTTGGCCAAATCGCAGAGCGCCTTTGCAGGGTGTTAGAAGATACACCGCCAGAACTCGCCTCTGACATTATCGAGCGCGGGATTTGGCTTACCGGTGGGGGAGCACTTTTGCGAGGGCTAGACCGTCTGATTCAATTGAAAACGGCGATCCCGGTTCGAGTGGCTGAAAACGCTCTCAACTGCGTTGCAATAGGAACCGGAAAGGCGCTCGAAGAATACGAAACCATTCGTGCTAGTGGAGCCGTAACAACATTGTAGGTGTGAAATGAGTTATTTTTGTCCAATATCTAAGATTCTTCTAGGAGCATTTCTGCTTTCAATAGGCAGTCCTAAATTGACGAGATCACAGACTTTGGGTCAAAATAATCCTAAACCCAAGCAAGATGGATCAACGCGGCAAAACAGTACATCACTTGTAACTCGGTCCGAAGTCTCGGCAATTTTTCAAAAATTGGATCAAGCCGTGGCAAAGTCAATTGTTCAGACTAAATCAAGCTCAGCTACTACCTATCCGGTTGCAGGCAACGCCTCTCGATCTGAAATCATTTCCGAATTCCACCGCGTTTATCAGCTCTGCAAACCAAAGTTCAAATATACAGCGAACCCTGCATTGATCGAATTGAAGTTAATCACAATCCCAGGATCAGACCCTACTCGAAAAATGGTCGAAAAGTTGATTTTGTGGGGTTTCATCGGCAGGTACGATCCAATCGCGACTTCAAAGTCAACCGGAATGTTGCCAGAAGATTTTGGCTTCGCCATTGCCCAATTCTTAGGTCGTCTCTGTGAACTAACTCATACGCCAAGTTCAAAGTTTTCACCAACAATGATGCGGGAAAACGGCTAAACAGTCGTATAGACTAACTGTCTTTCAACACGCTCATATCCGCCCGATTCAAGTGGAAGAAATACATGGCAATGAGTCATTTCTCCGCCATAAACGTGTAGAGTTACGCTTGGTTCGGCTTCCATATTTTCGATTGTATGATGATCAAATGGAGGAATAAGTGCGCCTGCTTCTCCTGGGCCAGCAAATATCTCAAGTTCAGGCTTAAAATCTACTAATTCGTCTTCGAGGCCGCCAAGTAGACGATAGCTGACAACCTTGATTCGACCCTTTACAACGCACTCGCAACACCACATATTGTCGTGATCATGAATGGGCGTTCCTTGACCGTGGCCCCAGACCATTGCGATAACGGAATACCTGCCCTTTGGATCAATATGAACCAAATTTCTGGCATAACGGTCAGTTGCGGACCTAGTATGCCTTTCATCCAAGAAGCAGTTTGCCGAACAAACAGCATCTTCAAGCACGGCCTTTACTCGGTAACAACAGACTTTACCGTCGCTAGATTCAACCGCCTCGTCGAGTTTGTTGATAAGTGTTGCCAAATGTAAGTCTTGTTCAGTAGTTGACATTTTGATTTCCTGAATATCTTCGGGATTCCATGTAAAGCGGTCGGCTCTCTCTTTAGATTTTGCCATATTGCACTACCATTCTAGCGGAGAAATGATCGTGAAGCGCCGTTTGAATGTGAATCTTGTCCCAAAACGGCTACAGTATTCTTATGGCAGTTGGAGAGTGGCAGGTTTATTTAGATGGTCTCGAGTTTTATGGTTACCACGGAGTTTCGGACGAAGAGCAAAAAATCGGTCACCGCTACAGAATGAGAATTGCTTGCGATTTTTCAGGTCCAGCCAATCCAGTCTCAGATGACATTAAGCAAACACTGGACTACAGCGAAGTGGCAAAACTAGCCGTCCACATTTGCACTTCTCAACAATTCAGGACAATTGAGGCAATGAATTGGGCATTGGCGGAAAAGCTCTTTGCTGAATTTCCACAAGTTCAAGGCATCACATTGACAACCGAAAAGGCGTTACCGCCAATTCCTCATGTAGCGGAAGCAGCCGGTGTCGAACTTTCAATTCTACGAGAGGAGATGCGGGCTAGTACTCGATCCAATCCTAGAAGTTAGCGGAATCAGAATTGCAGCGAAGATCGCAATGCAACCCATCACTTGAAATGCCATTTTTGGCGAAGAGACATCCCAGATGCGTCCCATAATCAGGTTCCCTGCCAAAGTCGCAAATCCTGAAAGCATGAAAAACAGCCCGATAGCAGTTCCTCGAAATTCCTTTGGAGAATGATCGGCGACTAATGCACGTCCGACTCCCTGACTGAATCCGTAATACAAGCCGTACGCTGCAAACAAAGGCCAAATCATGGCTTGGCTTGCCATTCCAAACCACAAATACACTCCGCCATAAAGTAGCCAACCAATCAAAAGCAAATTCCACCTGCCAATTCGGTCGCTGAGGATTCCGAGTTTTGTAGAAGTCAAGACCACTACCAGATTGAACAACATGTAGGCTCCGATGACAGCTGTATCGGAAAGGCCAGTTGATTTGGCATGGAGGAGTAAGAAGGCGTCGCTTGTGTTTGCAAGCCCGAATATGAAAACAAGGATAGCGGCACGCCAATATTTTGAATCAAGCTTGCGAACTGTTTGGATCCAACTTAGATTCTGAATTGCTTCAATTGTTACTGATTCAACAGCCTTTGCACTTGCTTCAGGCTCCTTTAAGCGAAAAGTAAGGAATACAGCCAGCACTCCCGGCACAATGGCTGCCAGAAGGATGAATCGGTAATTGCCAGGCGTGAGCCAAAGTAGGAAGAGTGCAATACCAACTCCTACAAACGCACCCGCAGTATCTAAAGCTCGGTGGAATCCAAAGGCCTTACCGTACTGATCAGGTTCAACCGAATCAGCGATCATAGCATCTCGTGCCGTAGTACGAATTCCTTTTCCAACACGATCAAGAACCCTTGCAAACAATACGAGAGGCCAACCAAAAGCTAATCCAATCATGGGCTTGGCAACTGAACTGATTCCGTAGCCCCACCGAATGTAAGGAACGCGCTTCCTTGCTTTGTCAGAGTGTCGTCCAGACCAGCCCTTCATGAAGCTTACGGTAGCCTCTGCAAGACCCTCAATGGCTCCAATTGCTGAAGCAGGCGCGTGCAAAACGCCAGTCAGAAACAGCGGCAAAATTGGATACGCCATTTCAGAACAGACATCTGCCCAAAAGCTGATCCAACCCAATTGAACCACTCGTTTAGGAAGTCCTAGTTTGTTGAAACGCGAGATTCTTCAACCTCCTCGATTGCCACTTCCATTGCCGTTATCATCCGCTCTACTGCGTCTAGCGGTTGCCCGATATACGGCCAAATGAGCTGATCTCGGGTGAAATATGCGTCTCGATTCTTTCGAGAAAGCATGCTGATTACAATCGGGGAAATCTGTCCTCGATTTCGAATCGTGGTCGCGATACGACCTCCTGCTGCCTCTAATTTTTCGATGCCTAACTTCCTGCCAAGGATTCGCAAATTGATGACTTGGAATGCTGCTTCAGCTTGTTCGGGCAACGGTCCATAGCGGTCAACAAGTTCCGCTCTCACTTCCCCTAAAGCATCAAGAACACGAACTTTCATCATTTGCTGATAAAAATAGAGTCTGTGGGCTGCATCTGCAATGTAGGTCTCTGGCAAATGCGCATCAGCAGGAATGTCAAAAGCTGGTAGCGGCGACTTGAAAATGGCTTCATCGGCATCCACAGGCCGTGGGACACCGTCAACGGCATTTTTCAAGAGTTCTACTTGCTCATTAATCAATTGGGAATAAAGCTCGTACCCGACAGCGGTCATGGCACCAGATTGTTTGGCCCCCAAAAGTTCACCCGCGCCTCGAATCTGCAAATCTCGAAAAGCAAGCGAATAGCCCGCACCCAAAGTGCCAAATTCTTGAAGAGCTTGGAGCCTTTGCATCGCGGCCTCGTTCAAATCTTTATTCGTTTCATAGAGGAAATAAGAATATGCCTGTCTATCAGAACGGCCAACTCTTCCCTTCAATTGATAAAGCTGCGAAAGTCCAAAGCGATCCGCGTTTTCGACAATAAGCGTATTTGCATTTGAAATGTCAATGCCGTTTTCGATAATCGAAGTAGATACCAAGACATCAATTTCCCCACGAACAAAACCAACCATGACAGGCTCGATTTCGTGCTCGTGCATTTGCCCATGCCCGACTCCAATTCGTGCATTTGGCACCAGCTTCTGGATCATTTGAGCGATATGTTGAATACCTTGGACGCGATTGTAGACATAAAAAACCTGTCCTCCACGAGCTAACTCTCTGAGAATTGCCTCCTTTATAACTTCCTTTGAGTAAGGGCGCACATAGGAACGAACAGGCAACCTCCCTGGAGGGGGATCATTGATGAGCGACATCTGACGAATGTCCATCAGCGCCATGCTGAGCGTTCGCGGAATTGGGGTAGCTGACATTGAGAGAACGTCAACTTCGCTTCTCAATTTCTTCAAGACTTCCTTTTGCTTGACGCCGAATTTTTGCTCTTCGTCAATAACCACAAGTCCAAGTTCTTTGAACACGATTTCCTTGCTCAAAAGTGCATGTGTTCCAATCAAAATGTCAAGTTCCCTGAGCTTCAATTTCGAGAGAGTGAGTGACCTTTCTGCTGTGCTGACAAAGCGGTTCAAAACTGCAACCCGAACTCCAAAAGAATTAAGCCTCTCTGCAAAGTTTCGAAAGTGCTGCTCCGAAAGAATGGTCGTTGGGCATAGAATTGCGACCTGGCGATTTTCTTGAACAACCTTGAACGCTGCCCGTATAGCGACTTCAGTTTTTCCAAATCCTACGTCACCACAAATCAAACGATCCATTGGATTTGGGCTCTGCAAATCTACTTTTACGTCTCGAATCGCTTGCATCTGGCTTGGAGTTTCAATCCACGGAAAGGTTGATTCCATCTCCGCTTGCCATGCTGAATCAGGTCCAAAGGGACGCCGCTGAACGACTTGCCGCTCAGCATACAGTTTGACCAGGTCTTGCGCGAACGCCCGAGCGTCCTCCTTCGCTTTCGCAATGGTTTTCTGCCATTCTGTGCCCGTCAAGCGATTGATTTTCGGTGACGCTTCACCCGGATTCAAATACTTTTGAACTCGATCTAGCTGGTCGGCGGGAACAAACAATTTGTCAGGCGGCGCATATTCGATGAACAAAAACTCTCGTTCAATCCCTTCGATTTGCTTTCGGACCAGCCCTCTGAAAATGCCGATTCCAAAATGAATATGCACTACAAAATCGCCTGGTTTTAGGTCGAGAACGGTCGCAACTGGAGCGCCTTCTAAAAATCTTCTTTGAGGCAAACGAAGGCGTCCAACTCCAAACAATTCAGCATCTGTAACCACTGCCAATTTTGCATCAGGCCAAACAAATCCGCCTGCCAAGTTTCCTTGAAGAAGATAGGCGCCAGGTTCCTCGGGAGTAGCTTCCTGAGGGAAAACTTCAATTTGCGAAAGCATTGTTTTTGCGCGACTCGATTGATCGCTCGCAAACACTACTGTCAGTCTTTCTTCGGCAAATCTTTTCAGAGCTGGTACGAATATTTCTGAACTGCTCCGATACGGTTCGAGGCTCGCGATCTCAAGGTCGGTGTCATGTTCCACCATCAACCACGACGGCATTGATTGCAGCGAACTCAATGCTAGAGTGGTTTCATATGAGCCTAAATGATCGCATGAAAACACATAGTCGTTTGAATAAGCGTGAAGAATTTCGCCGCGCAGCGTTCGGGATTCTAAAGCATTCGTCAGTTCTTCAAAAGTTCGAATCGCAATCGTTTTTAGTTCAAGCGGCTCGTCTAGAACAACCAAACCGCCTTCGCCCAAAAGGTCAAGCGCGCAGCCCGAATCGGGATGCAAAAGAGGACGATATAGGTCAACTCGGTCAAAGTACGAACGCAGTTCGATAGCCTTTATGTCGCCGCCAACGATTTCCTCTAAACGAATTGCGGCAGATTCTTCAAGACTTGCCGCCTCTTGCTCAAGCGAATGTCGAAGCAATTCGCTGAACGCCCTTGCGTCTTCTGGAAGGAGAGTTTCGCGACTCGGCGTAATTCCAATTGCAGACAGTTTTCCGCTTGATCTTTGGGAATTAGGATCAAAAGTTCGCAGGGAATCAACCTCGTCTCCGAAAAACTCTATTCGAACAGGTGCATCCAAGCCGCTCAAAAAGACGTCCAAAATCCCGCCGCGTTGAGACATTTGGCCGGGAATTCGAACTGGCTCGGCGGCTTCATAGCCCAATCTATGTAACCGGCGTACTATTTGGTCTGGCTCGATCTTTAGACCTACTTGAATTTCTAGGAAAACCTCTTCTAATACATCTAGGGGAAGAGTTCGTTCAAGGACCGCCCCAGGTGCGGCGATAATGATTGCCGGATAAGGGTCAACGAGTGCTCGAAGGGCGCCAATTCGATCTGAAAGTGCGATGTGCTCAGGAGCTGAGTCTTCAAACAGCGCCGAAATGCCATCCGGAAGTTGGTGAATTTGGGAGTCGGGGACTCCGCACATTGCCAGTCGCGCTTGCCACTTTAAACATCGTTCATAAGTTGGGGCGACAATCAGAATCTTTCTGTCGTTTCGATGAAACTCTGAAGCAATGAGAAAGGGCTTGGCTTCGTCGGCGAGACTTGTCCAGGCCTGGTGAGAATTTTCATGCACAATGGGGCCCGCGAATCGCGGATGCGAGGGGATGCTACGAACCCAGTCGCCAATGCGCATGAAGCTGGTAGAGTACCCGGCTGCGGGATGCTGGGATGTGGTTGGAGGAATGTAAGCGGTTAGCAGTTGGCGACTAGCGGATTCCAGAGTATCTCAACAGATACAGCATTTTGGATTCCAGGGAATAGTTCGATTAATTTGTACTGTGCTAAATCAGAACTTCACCCGCTAACCACAAACTGCTAATTGCCAGCCGCCAACAACCCTTCCGGCACAAATCTTGCACAATAACTAAACGTGATCCGAGTTATCGCTTCCCTATCCACGTTGCTTATATCATCCGCAACATTCGCGGCGCGAACTACTGTTGACTTGATTGCCACAGAAGCATTCGCTTCCAACAGCAATGGCGACCCGATCCGCCCCATGCTTGGCGAGAACACTTTCGTGACTTTGAAATACTCCATTCAGGGCCCGTTAGACAAGCAGTATTTGGTCAAAATTCAAGCTCCATATCAAACGATGCAGACACCATTGCTCGGTCTTGGAATTGGCGAACCAGGAACATACAGCGTCACTTGGGGGCCGATTCCGGTACTAACTGATCAACCATTTTCAATCAAAATCTCGCTTGTTGGAATTCGCGGACTCTCCGAAATCTCAACAGCAAACAACTCGGCGAGTTTCAACCTAACTGCAGATCGCCCTGCAAGCGGGATCCAGTGGTATGCCTATCGGAGTATTGAAGCCAATCTTGGCCTTTCCGTTCAATGGAACCGATCTCCCGGACAAGTCCAGCTTTTCTTTCCGAAGATTCAGACGTCTAGCTTCCAAACCGTCACTTCGCAAAATCTCCCCGGAGACTTTTCTGATGGCGAGGCGTTTAATAACAGTTTCGATCTCGGAACAGCAATCTCATTGAATCAGTCGTCCCAGATTTCAACTCAAGCTTGGTCGCAAAGGATTAATCGCGACTTCCTCAATACCATAACTTTTGCCGATTACCAATTTGGTTCGCCTCAAGGGCGAACCTGGCTCCAACCTGAGATTTATGTTGAATCGGCGTCGCCAACTCTCTTACAATTCGCAGGTACCGCAAGATCAAGCGCGACTGCTTCAACTCCGTTTGCCATCGCTGAATCGGTCTATAAGAGCGTCCTTGCAAGGTGCTCTTACATGGTCATGAAGCCAGGAAAAATGCCATCAGCCCTTTCAGCATACAAAACAAAGAAAACCGATTGTGGCGGGCTGTCATCACTCTTCGTCGCTGGGTGCAGGGCGAATGGAATTCCTGCGAGAACCGTAGCCGGGTTCACAGAAGGCGAAAATCAGTGGCACGTTTGGGCAGAATTCTACATTCCAATTCACGGCTGGATTTCTTGCGATCCTGCATATGCAAAGGGCAAGATGCCAAAGGGAACTCTTCCCATTTACTTCGGTGTCATGCCCAATCTCAATCGCCGAGTCGCCACAAGTTTTGGTTTTGATGTGACTGCAGGAGGACGCATTTTCGGCCTTCTACAAGGTCCATCGGTGTTTTGGAACACTTCTGGAGTAAGAGCTACAGAAGGAAGCGGTTTTTCGTCGCTTGCGTCTGTTCCCGTTGACGGCCATTAGGCGCCATGATGGCTCGAGCCTCCCGCTCGAGTTTAACCTAACCGGTGCCCCGGTCAAGAGGCGCAACGTTTCAAGTTCTATGCCGATACTAACGAGTTAGCTGCAATTGCGTGATTCTCGTACATTTACGTGACTCTGCCCGGTTCGTCGAGAAATGACTCCGGATAGGTTTGGGGATGGAGGGAAAGGATTTCCGCAGAGATTTTTTAACCTCCCACCCTAAAAAACTACCACCTTTTCTCCCGTTACTCGAAAAATGCGGGAGGAACTTGCCGGATCATTTCAAAGCCTTGAACGCCCCTTCTAAATCCCTCACCAAATCCCCAGGGTCCTCAAATCCCATATAAAGACGTACCACCCACTTCGGCTCTGTCCAATCCGATGGATTGTAATAAAGCGGCACGGAAAGGCTTTCAAACCCGCCCCATGAGACGCCGATTTGGAAGATGTCGAGGGCTTCGATAAAACCTTTAACCTCAATTTCTCCTGGCATTTCCGCTCGAGCTTGACTCCCTCCCCTGCCCTTCCCTCTTTCCTCCTTCGTCGAATAAAGGGAGGGGATTCCGGAAGCCCCCTCCTTTTTGTGAGGAACGAGCAAAGAGGAGGGGGTTGGGGGTGGAGTAACGAATTTTGAGAGCCTGGGAACGAACGAAAGCAGGCTCGAACTGCCGCACATCTGTTTTTCAATCAATCGCTTTTGAGAATGCAATGGGTCGCCGACATGAAACACTTCTTCAACCATCGGATGATTCTTCAAGAAATCGAAAACAACATTCCCAGATTCCTGCGCCCACTTCATTCTCATCGGCAAAGTCCGTAGCCCTCGAAGAAGCAGCCACGCCGGAAACGGGGGCAACGCTCCGCCAAAAAGTGCGGTTTCGTTTGCCACAATCTTTTCCATTCTTTCGCGTGAAGTGCAAAGCGCACCAGCCACAACGTCGCTATGGCCACCCAGGTATTTGGTTGCGCTATGAACGATGATGTCAACTCCAAACTTGGTTGGCTTCTGAAAGATGGGTGACGAATACGAATTATCTAGAATTGTTGTGATTCCCTTTTCCCTACAGACCGTCGTGATCGCTTCGATATCCAAAATACGAAACAGAATGCTTCCTGGAGATTCGAGATAAACGCAGGTTGTTTCTTGACGAATGGAATCTAAAAATGATTCTGTAGTCAAGCCATCTGCAAATGTAGTTTCCACTCCGAATTTCGGCAAATAGTCCTTCAAAAACTGCTTGGTTGGGCCATAACTAGTGTCCAAGGCCACCACATGCGAGCCATTCTGAACGCAACTCATAACTGCCGAACTTATCGCCGCCATGCCGGATGCATAGCACTTGCAACAATCTGTTCCTTCTAGGAGGGCGATTTTTTGTTCAACAATGTCTAGCGTTGGATTCGTTATCCTCGAATAGCAAAATGGCGGACCGATCGTAGCAGCTTGCGATTCCCAAAGCTCATCCACCGTATCGAAGACAAACAGCGACGTCTGCACAATTGGCGGGGCAACTGGTGAACCTGAAGGTTTTTCTTCTCCCACATGCTGAAGAAGGGTTTCGATGCTGAGTCCGTCTTGATTTCGCATTCGGGAAGGATAGCATCTGGGCTCAGGGTATGGGGTGTGCGGCTTTAGATTGTAGATTGTAAGAGTGAGCGGGAGGCGGAGAGCGGCAACAGCTAACTGCCATCTGCTGACTGCCAACCGGTAAGCACCAACATCCTGCCGACAACCTGGCAACCACTTGCCGTCCACCCGCAAACAACTTTCCAACGTCTCGCGTTTTCAGGTATAGTTAAAGGTCGCATCTTCCGCGAATGAATTCCTATGTTTCCTTCCCCAGATATTCTCAACAATTACGAGCACGGCAAATTCGTGCTTGCAAATCTAGCTGCAAAGCGAGCAAAGCAACTGAAAGAGGGTGCGCCCGCATTGGTCAGCATTGACTCAAATCATCCGCTTACGATCGCGCTTGCCGAGATTGCAGCTGGAAAGATTAAAGCAATTCTTCCCGATGCAATCGAGAAGCCGATCTACGACAGTAGAGAGCAATTGATTCAATCCGGTGAAGTCCTTCCTGCCGAATTCGGTATGTTGCTTCCAGCATTGGATGAACACGAGATTCCGCTTATCGAGACCATTGTTCATGGCGAGGAGGATCACGATGACCACCATGACGATGTAGTCGAACCTGTAAACCTTTCGGACTTAGTTGGCGTAGAGGAAGAAGAAGTCGTGACTGTCGTATCAGATACGGACACTTTGAGCTTGAGCGATATTGCGGAGCAAGAAACTTCGCTCGAAGACGAAAACGAAGAGTAATCGCGATCCATGCGGAATCCCTATGAGGTCCTTGGCGTATCTTCGTCGGCCTCTGCCGACGAAATCAAATCTGCCTTTCGCAAATTAGCGAGGCAGTTTCATCCTGACGTCAACCCGAACAATCCGGAAGCTGAAGAAAAGTTCAAGGAGATCGGCTCGGCATACGGAATCCTGTCTGACGAAGAAAAGAAGGCGCAATTCGACCGTTATGGCAGAGTAGACGAGCAAGCTGGCGGGTTCCAGAGCCAACAAGTCAATTTCGGCGATCTTTTCGACATGTTTTTCGGCAATGCTGGCGGACAAACAAGCGGTCGTCGAGCAAACCGAGGTCGAGACGGCGAAGACATTCGCGCGGATGTGACAGTTACTTTCGAAGAAGTTGTCACCGGAACTCAGCATTCAATCACTTACCATAAGCAGGCGAAATGCGAATCTTGTGGAGCAACCGGAGTTGAAGGCGGAGGCAAACCCGACCAATGTACCAAATGCAACGGCCAAGGTGCGGTTGCCGCTGTTAGAGACACCTTTTTGGGTCAAATTCGAACTCAAACGACGTGTCCACAATGCCGTGGCGCTGGCGTCATTATTTCAAATCCTTGCAAGTCTTGTCGAGGCAAGAGCACAGTTGTCAAAGAATCAACCATTGACGTTAAAGTTCCCCCTGGAGTGGAACATGGCATGACGATTCATTACGCTGGCAGCGGGAGCGAAGGCGTTGGAGGCGGACATTCGGGCGACCTTTATGTCGTGGTCTCGGTTAAAGCAGATTCCCGATTCGAAAGGCACGGACATGATATTGTCGGACATCTGAAGCTTACATTTGCGCAAGCATCAATGGGTGACGAAATCGCTGTTGAGGGGATTGACCAAGACTACGACATCGAAATTCCTGCGGGAACACAGCCCGGCGAGATTCTGACCGTCAGGGGAGCAGGACTTCCCCCATTGCATGGTGGAAGACGCGGAGACATGCATTTTGCAGTTCAAGTGAACGTTCCCAAAAAGCTCTCGGATGCTCAAATTGAACTGCTCAAACAATTTGCAGAAGTTAGCGGAGAACTCATTCCGAAAGGAAACGAAGATTCTGGCTTCCTGGGCGGAATTTTTAAGAAGAAGAAATGAGCGATTGGATCGAGATTCGAGCTTCGCTGGCCTCAGTTCCCGAAGATTGGTCACCATTCGTAAGTTCTTGCGAGGAGCATGGCTGCCCTTCAAGCCTCCAATCCGACTCGCCGCCGGAGTTACTTGCGTACCTTGAGGAAACTCCAGCTTCGATGCCAATTGCCGAATCTCTGCGGTCAGAATTATTGGACCTTGGCGCAGAAGCAGTAACGATCACTGTTACGCCGGAACAGGATTGGACTGAACTTTGGAGGCACCATTTCAAGCCGATTCGGGTTGGAAAACATCTGGTGGTTTGCCCAACTTGGGAGACGTTTGATTGCAAGGCTGACGATATTTTGATCTTAATTGACCCCGGTCAGGCGTTTGGGACTGGCGATCATTCGACCACAAAACTTTGTCTAACGTTTCTTGAGAAATATGCTGGCGTGAACACAACTTCCCTGCTAGATTTGGGAACAGGAAGCGGAATTCTCTCTATCGCCGCAAAGAAATTGGGAGTAAAAAGCGTTCTGGGCACGGATATTGATCCGATTGCAATTGAAGTTGCCAAGGAAAACGCTTCCAGAAATGGAGTTGATTGCTCCCTCATCTGTGCACCAGGCTTGGATGGAAGCGAACTTGATCGCCAGTGGCCAGTCGTAATCAGCAATATCATCAGCGCAACGTTGATTCGCCTTGCACCGCAAGTCGCTCTCCGTGTTCAAGAGGGTGGGCTTTGGATCGTATCTGGGATTATTGAGTCGAATTGGGCTGATGTGTTGGCCGCGGCTGAGACCAGCGGCTTTTCGCTTGTAGAAATGGCGCTGGATGGCGATTGGGTTGCTGCTGTTTTGAAGAAATTGCCGACCTAGCGCCCTCCTTTTGTGAGGAACGAGCAAAGAGGAGGGGGTTGGGGGTGGAGTTCATAAACCTAACGCATCTTATTGGTAATTCATTTGCGGGGCATCTTGCTCAAAGTTTGAGGCAAAACAACTGCGAGGATCAAAAGAATCCCACATCCGGAGACAATTGCGGCGGCTATTGTATCCCCTTTGAGACCAAGAAGAACAAAAACGCCGACCATCGCAAGTTGTATGCCCACGATGCTTATTCGGTGCATCAAGACAATTTTCTCTTTTGCACCATCACCACTGACCGGTTTCCGAACTGTTAGTGAGGCCGATATCAGCATCACGAATCCGGACGCAATCAAAACATATTGCCGAAATAGAGGTTCAACATCTACGAAATTTGCCTGCTTCAAGATGAAAGACGCAATTAGAAACAAGACTAAAGATACAACTGCCAGAATGCTAAATAACACAGTTTTCCCTGGCTCTGCCGTCTTGGGTTGCGTCGGCACCTTTCTCTTAGTAATCATCGTCCCTCTTTAGACATCAAAATCAGCAACAACGAATGTGTGATCGCTCGGCCTTTCCAATGCCCTAGGTTCTTTATCAATCCAACAGCGCGTGCATCTATCGAGCATTGTCGCCGTTGTGTAGATATGGTCAATTCGCCATCCAAGGTTCTTCTCAAATGCTTTTGGAATCACGAATTCCCAAAATGTGTAATGCCCCGGCCCCGATTCAAATTTGCGGAAGCAATCATGCCATCCCCATTCCTTCAAATTTTCCAATGCGTTGATTTCATCAGGATGAAAACCGACCTTTCCTTCGTGTCGAGCGGCATCAAAAAGGTCATTTTCTGTCGGAGCAATATTGATGTCCCCCAGCCAAACCACTCGTTGATCGGCCCTAAATCTCTCGCTCACCAATTGACTGAACCTTGGCAACCACCGAAGCTTGTAGTCAAACTTTTCACTTCCAACTGCAGAACCATTTGGAACGTATGTGTTTACAATCGAAACTCCGCCAACTTCTGCACAAAGAATTCTACAGTCATCGGGCCAGGTTGGATCTTCGAACCCTGCGCGCACGTTTTGAATCGGCTGTCGGCTTAGAATAGCAACTCCGTTGTAGCTCTTTTGGCCAGAAACGGCTGCATTCCAGCCAGCTTCTTCGAAATCTGCAAGTGGAAACTTGTCATTCTCGCATTTGATTTCTTGAATAGCAAGAACATCTGGCTCGTTTTCGGCAAGCCAATCCAAAACGATTTCTAAGCGCGCCCTTATGGAATTTGCATTGAAAGTCGCGATTCTCATGCCGCAAATTGTACACGCATAGACATTAAGTATCCAAGCAATTCAACATGCAAATTTCAGAACTACGATGCTAATGTGGCCGCTCTTTTGCCACAATTCCTCCCAAACTTTGGCCGTTAACAGCATCAACAAGCACGTTGTCTTTGCCAAAATTGAAGGAGAAAGCAATTCTCAAACGTGGAGTCGGTGGCTTTGGTTCGGAGTAGCTCGAACCGAATCCCTCCTGTTTTCGTACATAGACAAGGGTCGGTTGACCAGAGTCCATCGGGTACCTATTTGCGCCAACAACGAACGATCCGTAGATGTTCAATGCGAAAAGCCGAGCTTGGACTGGCGTAATTGATGGCAATTCGGTTTCGATCACGTATTCCCAATTCTGTTGCAAGCTGACCAATTTACCGTCCTTGCGATCTATTTCGAGTATTGCAAAGACAGAACGCAATTCAATACCGCTGTGATGTACTCGTGCGTCCATTCGAGCAAGTGCCCGTTGGGACTCTGTCTCTTCTAACAGTTCGATGTTGAATATCTCAATTGCTTGTGGTGCACCTCCCAACAGCATTATGGACTTTCCGCGAACCCTTGCCTGAACTTCGCTTTGTATTGATAACCCCGCAGAAACATTTCG
This sequence comes from Armatimonadota bacterium, assembly GCA_031400935.1. GTDB lineage: Bacteria > Armatimonadota > Fimbriimonadia > Fimbriimonadales > Fimbriimonadaceae > JANNJE01. Next base: position 854 of record JANNQV010000061.1, on the reverse strand, counting down.
TTGGGCATCTAGCTCCCTTTGCTTCTTCCAATCAATAACTGATGCTAGGTGTCCGGTTCGAGAATTTAAGGTAACTTCAGCTTCACCTTCCCAGTCACATAGCCACTCATCAGCTAAGCGTCTTGATCTCTTTAAACAGAGACTAGGTACTCTGTTAGTGTTCAGTTGAAATTGATTGATGATGTGTCTTGCACGATCAAATGCATGATTTGCACTTAAGTCACCCATTTGAATTGTCGCTGAGCGTGATGAAATAGTAAACAGATCGGTTTGACATAGTGCTATAGAACATAGAATTGTCGTTATCATTTTATTACTCCAGGGCCAAAAACCAGTCTGTAAAGGCGGGCGTGTTGTTCCCTGTCCAAGCTCGGTTTAGGGTCGTATACTTGTCACCTGTAATTGGCGTATTTGTGCCTGTGAGCTTTGAAAAAGTGCCAGGATTCTCTTTCCAGGCCTTGTTGTATGTGTTGATTAAGTCCGAGCGAGCCTGCTCAACGGTCTTCTTAGCTTCTAAGGCTACCCAAAATGCACTTCCATAGTCGGGCGACCAATTCTCATTTACCTTCACCGTAAACCCAACCGCCGCTCTGTCAATAATTATCGGAGGAACAGGATGAAGCAAGTTTCCGAAGAACATGAAGTCTTGGGCAGTTTCACATGCATCAATCAGCGCGACATTGATAGGAGGCACGCCATTTAGGAAGGCTGCGTTTCGAGAATTATAAATGTCACCCGATACGATGGATGCGCCAAAATTGTCGTTAATCCACCCTGGGCCCCCGTGACTGCCTGCATGAAGTGCCGTAGGATATGCCAAATCGTTGAGAAACAAAGTCTTGGCCCACGTTCCA
>JANNQV010000060.1:0-2216 GCA_031400935.1 Armatimonadota bacterium | reverse complement strand
GTCGGAGAATTCGCAGTTCCAGGTGGAAAACCATATGTTCCATCGGGTACAACCACTTTTACCTGTGGAGGTACTACAATGCCCGTGTCCTGGCTACCATCAACCGAAGCTGGAAAGCTTCTTTGGCTTCAAAATGCAGCTGCAAAAGTTGCGCTTCACGTCGGACAAGCTGGCATTGTGGCGGGAGATTCGACCAATTTCAACGGCTGGCTCGCTTGGTACCAATGGATATTGAACCGGAGCGACCAGCTAAGGAACAGCGGCATCGAGGTCAACGAATTCAAGAGCATCATGTCGGAAGGGCCTGCCGGAACACCGATGGGCGCAACTCCGGTCGCGCCTGCTTATCCGCCTGCTCCATTATTCGTGATTTCAGCGGACATCTTTGGCCAAATCATCAATTTTGCCGAGCGGACGAAGAACACAGTTGGTTACAACACGGTGATGGGCGAAGACATCGGCATCGAGCCTGTCGGCGGGCCGCCGGTGCTTGGCGATCCTACGTTCACTTTGACCGCTTTGATCGGCAGCCAGGTTCAAATTGACTGGGTGAAGGCTACGGCGGATGGCGTGATTATCGAATCGCAACGGGCTGACGAGGTTGTTTGGACGGTGCTTGCGATTGACCACTTTGCGCCGTACATTGACGCTCGTGCACCGCTTGTCGCAGGCCAGCCAGAAGTTCGTCGGTACCGCTTGCGGTATGAGATTGCCGACGTTCCCGTTGGCGGGTATTCGGGCGTGTTTCAGGTGACTACGATTCCGTAGGTGTTGATGGCGATGCAAATTCAGTGGAAGCGAGCGACCCTCGAATTAGATGACGAGGGCGTTCGCATTCAGAACAAAGGATTTTGGGACGGCCGCGACAGTCGAATCCCTTGGAACAGAATGCATAGGGCAGAAGTTCAGTCACGAGGCAATGGCTGGAGAATTGTCTTTTGGTTCGTCACCGCTCACGATCAGGGCGAACTTACCTCTTCATACATCGATCTCGGTGTAGAGCAAAAGGAGGCTGCTGGGGCGATAGTAGAAGAATTGATGGTTCGGGCTGAACCAGCGAGGGCTGTTTGGCAAGAGAATAAGACCAAAAAGGCAAGGGAGCGAAGATTACTCGAGGAAAAGAGTCGGCCAAAACCAGGAAGCGACCTTCTCAATTGGGGAGTGCTGCTTATGTTTATTGGAGTTGGAGTAGCACTATGGTTTCAGTTCGGATTCGACCCAAGTGTTGAAGCTGGAACCAGCGCATTTGATACGGCAAGTCGTGTAGTAAACCTTCAGAGAATCTCACAGCAAATGATGGGCTATCTAGGAGGTTTGGGACTGTTCCTAATCGGTGGCTTGTTCTGTGCATCCGGGCAATCGGTTCGCTTGCTTTCAGACATTATCAAGGCAAGAAACAGTTAGGGAATCAATGCCTTGTCGGGAATCTTCGCAAAAGGCTGCAAGAATTCCTTCAACTGGCTCTCAAGGCCGATCCTTACGGCACGAATTTGTCTGAGGCTTCCCGTTGGTCCGTTTCGCCTGCTGACACCTTCAATTGTAGTGCCGGAGACAAGAGGTTTCTTGTTTTTGACATCCAGCACCCACGTTTTCATTGTGGCGAATCCCTCAAGTTTGTCAAAGAAAAGATCCTGAGTGGTTTTCTGCCAAGTACGAGTGATGATCGTGAATACGATCAGATCGGTGCCAGCTTCCTCGCCGATCTTATAGAGAATGTCTTTCCTGTGGTTCTCTTCGTCTGTAAAGTCGATCCCTGACTTAGTGAGTGCAGTCCTGCCGTCTTCTTCTGTAGCAAGTACAAATCCGCGTTCGCCAAAGAGTCTTCGAAGCGTATCGTCGGCTTCCTTAATTTGCCCTTCAACCATTTTCTTGTACTTGTCGCCCGATGTGTTGAGGCTAGGAAGAAACAAGACTTTTGTGGTGGAAGGGTTTATTTGACCGTAACCTGCACTCGCAAATAAACAAATGGAAGCGATTCCAAATAGCCTTTTCATGATGAAACCAATTTACCAGAGTTGACTGGACATCATTTGAATTTCATGCTATTTCACCCCATTCACCCAAGTCACCCAAGACACAAAAAAGCCCCCGCCATGGGACGGGGACTTAGCGATGGAGGGTAGTGGTGGGTGTTATGCGGCCAGACGCCGTTCGTTGGCAATCGCCACCGAGGGAGTCCAGTTGATCACGGACGGATCGGTCACGAAATCTTCTGT
>JANNQV010000059.1:0-21461 GCA_031400935.1 Armatimonadota bacterium | reverse complement strand
TTTGGGAGTGCGCGGGCTTGGCCGCGCTTTTACAAACTTTTTCAAGATATCAAAGCGCGGCCAAGCCCGCGCACTTCCAAATGCTGCCATCCTTGTCATAGCGACGCTCACCATGGTTGGTTGTCACACCGACATGTGGCGACAACCCAAGACTGTGGGACAAGAACCGAATGAATTCTTTGCTGATCAACAGAATGTCCGCCCTCCTGTTCAAGGCACAGTCAATTGGGATTGGAAGCAAGTGCCCGACGGCGAGAAAACTGGCCGAGAGAATCGAAAATTCGTCTCAGTCTTGCCCGCCGAACTGACTCTAGCTGGCAAAAAGGTAAATACGAGCACGGAACTTGAATCCGTTTTGCGACGAGGAAAAGACCGATTTGGAATCTTCTGCACTCATTGCCACGGAGCACTAGGGAACGGTAAGGGCATGATTGCCCAAAGAGGCTTGGCTTTGCGAAAGCCACCTGCCTCCTATCACACCGAACGGCTCCGAAAAATGCCAATCGGCTATTTCTTTGATGTAATCACAAACGGCCATGGCGTAATGTTTCCATTCGCATACCGAGTCAAGCCTGATGACCGGTGGGCAATCGCATCCTATATTCGAGTTTTACAGGCCAGCCAAAACGTGAAGGCAATGGAAATGTCGCCAGAAGAAATTGAGAAAGTCCGTTCGGGAGCAGTTCTAGAAACCGAAACCGCCCATGAAGGAGGGCACTAAGAAGTAATGACGATACCGAACAATTCTGGCAAAGCGATAGGGCTCGACAAACTTGGTATGGTCGGGCTTTTGGTCGGCGTTGTCTGCGCTCTTTGGACTGCGTTTGAGATTTTCAATAACAAAACCGTTGCGCTGCCTTCGTACCTATTTGGCTATATGTTTTGGTTCGCGATAACAGTAGGATGCGTCGGATTGACACTATTGCACCATACAGTCCGTGGTGCTTGGGGACTTGCGATTTTGCGGCTCCTTGAAGCTGGCGGTGGAGTCGGCGCGCTGTTTTTGATGGGAGTTCTAGCGATTCCCATTCTTACGAATTTGCCCGTGCTTTATTCGTGGGCAAGGCCCGAATTCACAGAACACGCGACGACGCTTACAGCGTTCAAATTCGGATATTTGAGTCCAAGTTTCTTTATTGCCAGGTTCATCGGCTACTTGGCTATCTGGGGTTTCCTTGCGAATTGGCTACGAAAGTCTTCGATGAAGCAAGATGAAAACCATGATGAGAAGCTTGCTCAGAAGAGGACGGACGTTTCGGCACCGTGCATCGTGCTCTTTGCTTTGACTGCTACGCTCGCATTTACCGACCTGACCATGTCGCTTGACCCCCATTGGCTCAGCCATATTTGGGGATTCATCAACATTGCAGGCGGTGCGCTCGCCGTTTTCGCGTTGTTCAACATCATCGTGATGGGCAACTCAAAAAAAGACCCATTTTCTTCGGTTGTAAACAGAGGGCTAAGCAAAGATTTAGGCAACTGGATGTTCGTGTTTACTTGCCTTTGGGGATATTTCTCATTCTCGCAGTACGTAATCATTTACGCTGGAAACTTGCCAGAATTCAACTCGTTTTTCCTCAATCGGCAAGACCCGACATGGGGTGCAATGGGAATTAGTTTAATGCTCGGTTGTTTTGCGGTCCCGTTCATTGTGCTTTTGTTTCCAAGAGTGAAAGCTACACCAAAGTATTTGGTTGCGATCGCCATCTGGATTTTGGTTTTTCGATTTATTGAGCAATACTGGATCGTCCTGCCGTTCTTCCGAAAGACGCTTCAGTTTCAACCGATTGATATCGGAGCTTTTCTGGCAATTGGCGGCCTTTGGCTCTTTGCGTTTTCTAAAGCTGCTACAGTTGGCAGTCTCCTGCCAACTCACGACCCAAGGCTAAAGGATGCCTACGAGCACGCCTAGGTGAAGCTATGAGCAATCACGAACTTGATCCAGAAATCGTAAACACCGGAACCAAGCCCGAAATGGGCTGGGAAATGCGGGATTCCGAGCAATATCTCGGACCAATTCTCAAGATTTCATTCTGGTTCTTTGCAGTTTCAATCGTGTTCATTGTGATCAGCATTCCGATCATGAATTTGGCTGGAAAACGCGGATTGTCAATGAGTTTGGCACCGCTCCACGACTTGAAAGCTCCTCTGATTCCAAAGGATCCCAATCCACTGATCCAATCTGCATCACGAACGATGCCTGACATCTACGAGCACCACAAAGCGCAGGAACATGCTGCAAACAGTTATGGATGGTCTGACCAGAAGAAGGGCGTAGCGCATGTGCCGATTGAGGTCGCTTTAGAGAAGATTGCCGCTGAAGGCTTGCCGGGAGGTACGGCAACGCCGTAGGTCAAATGAAGGTTCTAATAGGATTGTTTGGAGCACGGTGGACTGCAATATTCTTTGTTGCATTTAGCTTTTTAACTGCAAGTGCCCAATCTCCCTCAGTCTCTGGGCCGCTTCCAAAGAATTTTGGATTTGAGCAAAAGCTTGGCGTTCAGCTTCCGCTCAATACTCCATTCAAAGATGAAAACGGAAAGGACGTTAAGCTCGGCGACTTCTACAAGACGAAACCGGTTTTGCTTGCAATGATTTTCTACCATTGCAACGGATCGTGCCTACTTGTTCGAGACGGAATCATCAAGACAGCTAACGCGCAAAAGCTTTTAGAAGTAGAAAGGGATTTCGACGTTGTTCTGATTTCGATTCATCCCAAAGAAACGCCGGAGCTTGCCAAATCTAAGAAAGCACTTTGGCTGAAAGATTACAAGTACCCAGATACTGAAGACGGGTGGCATTTCTTGACTGGAACTTGGGACGACATCCACAAAGTCACTGATCAAGTCGGATTCACGTACTCGTTCGATGAGGCAACCGATCGCGTCGCCCATGCCGCCGGAATCGTGATTTGCACCCCTAAAGGAATCGTCAGCGAATATCTTTTGGGCGTGACTTACTCTCAAAAAGAGGTTCATGCAGCTTTAGTCCGCGCCCAGGAAAACAAGATTGGCCCCAAGACAACGACGATCTTGTGGGGCTGTCTTCAATACGACCCGAAAACTGGCGCCTTTAGTCTCAAAGTTGTAAGGCTTATGCAAATTTTAGGTTCGCTTACATTCTTGATTCTGATTGCATCTATAGTCACCATGTCGGTGAAACATAAATACAAGCCTTTGACTTCCGTTAACGATTTGGATTCTGAACAGGAGGGCCGTAACTAGGCTCAACGATAAGTACGAGAAAGCTTTATGTGGAACGTTCCTCACCTGCCATTTATTCCTGAGCAAGCCTCAACGTTTGCTGTCGAATACGATTTGATGTATTGGACGATCATGGCGCTGACAATTTTCTTCACTGTCGGCACATGCGCTTTCATTGCCTTTTTTGTTGCCAAATACCACCATGGCTCAAAAGCTGATCGTTCCAATCCGCCCGCCGCGAATCACTTGCTCGAGATCGCTTGGTCAGTTATTCCGCTCCTGATGGCTCTTGTGATTTTTGCGTGGAACGCAGATTTTTATGTTCGGATGAGGATGCCTCCAAAAGAGTCAATGAACATTTTTGTCGTTGGCAAGCAATGGATGTGGCACTTGCAGCATCCAAACGGTGTTCGTGAGAACAACCGTCTGACGGTGCCCGTTGGCGTTCCAATCAAGCTGACAATGATCTCGCAAGATGTTCTCCATAGCTTTTACGTTCCTCAGTTTCGAGTGAAGCAAGACGTGATTCCTGGTAGGTACACGATGCTGTGGTTCCAGGCGACAAAAATCGGAACTTTTAACCTGTTTTGCACTGAATACTGCGGGACTCAGCATTCCGAAATGGGTGGGTACGTTCGCGTTGTTAGTCAAGCTGATTATGCGAAATGGCTTGCAAATGGCGGGGACGACACGCTCCCGAACGCCTCACCTGTTGAATTAGGCAAAGCACTATGGGATCGGTACTCGTGCGGCAACTGCCACGGGGTTAAGGACACTGAAAGAGGCCCGTCGCTCATTGGGATGTTCGGCAAGAAGCGCGAGTTTACGGACGGCACTTCAGCAGAAGCTGATCAGGTTTACGTTCGCGATGCGGTTCTTTATCCCTATCGAAAAATCCTGAAGGGTTACGATCAAACGATGCCAGAGTATTCAGACCTATTGAACGAAGATCAGGTCATTCAACTTTCTCTCTACATGAAAACGATGGGCGAAACCGAAAAGCCTGCCGCATTAACGCCAGTACAAGGAACCAATAGATGAGCGCAACTTCAGTCGGAATTCCGGATGTTCCAAAGCCAAAGGAAGAGAAGAACTACCTGAATAATGGGAATACAATCGCTTCGTGGCTACTGACAACAGACCATAAGCGCATCGCGATCCTTTATCTAATTTCGGTCAGCTTTTTCTTCTTAGTCGGTGGAACAGCAGCTGGATTGGTTCGGCTTGAATTGACTTCGCCACGCGGCATCTTCTTTGAGAACGAAACCTACAACAAGATTTTCAGCCTACACGGCATCATCATGGTTTTCTTCTTCCTGATTCCTGCCATTCCGGCAGTGATTGGGAACTTCTTAGTTCCGCTAATGTGCGGGGCTCGCGATCTTGCCTTCCCGCGAATGAACTTGCTGAGCTGGTACGTGTTCATTTCAGGCGGATTCCTTGCCGTGTTAGCAATGCTCCTTGGCGGTGTGGATACTGGCTGGACTTTCTACACGCCGTACTCAAGCTTGTATTCGAATACGCAGGTCACTCTTGCCGTGTTTGGAGGGTTTCTCGCGGGATTCTCATCCATTTTTACGGGCATCAATTTCATTGTTACGATCCACAAAATGCGCGCTCCAGGGTTGACCTGGTTCCGTTTGCCCCTATTCTTATGGGCGCAATATGCGACTAGCGTCATCATCATTTTGGGAACTCCGGTTATCGCTATTACCTTGCTTTTGCTTTTTGCAGAGCGAGTGCTCAAGCTCGGCGTATTCAGCCCGGAATTAGGCGGTGACCCCGTTCTGTTCCAGCACATGTTCTGGTTCTATTCTCACCCAGCGGTCTACATCATGATCTTGCCAGCGATGGGCGTTACGAACGAGATCATTTCTTGCTTCAGCCGACGTAGGGTTTTTGGATATTCGTTCGTCGCGTTTTCTTCGCTCGCGATTGCTGGTTTAGGATTCTTGGTCTGGGGACACCACATGTTCGTTTCCGGACAGTCCATGTATCAAGGACTTGTGTTCTCGATCATCACGTTCCTTGTTGCAGTTCCATCGGCAATCAAAATATTCAACTGGGTCGCGACGATGTATAAAGGCTCGATCCGCCTTCAAACCCCCATGTGGTACGGAATGGGTTTTATCGGCCTGTTCTTGGTCGGCGGTTTGACTGGGCTGTTCCTTTCTTCAATGGCATCGGACGTTCACCTGCATGACACCTATTTCGTCGTCGCGCACTTCCACTATGTCATGGTCGGTGGAACGATCATGGGTTACATGGGCGGCCTGCACATGTGGTGGCCGAAAATGACTGGCCGAATGTATCCCGAATTCCTCGGCCAACTTTCAGCGATGCTGGTGTTCGTTGGGTTCAACATGACCTTTATTCCACAGTTCATTGTCGGATATTTGGGAATGCCGCGCCGATATCACTATTACTATTTGGCACCTGAGTTCCAGGTCTACAACATCATGTCAACGCTCGGGACTACAGTGCTAGGAATCGGCTATATCTTGCCGGTGTTCTACTTGCTTTGGTCGCTCAAATACGGTCGAAAGGCTGGCCCGAATCCGTGGCATGCATGGGGATTGGAATGGACGACGGCCTCTCCGCCGCCTACTTTTAACTTCGCAACCGTGCCAATCGTCACTTCAGAGGCGTACGATTACGACGCCGTTTCTGACGAGCAGCACGACTTCCTTCGGGAAGAAGAGGATGCGGCCAAAGCGGCTGAGGGCAAGGAGTAAATCAAATGGCAAGCACCCATGTAGATTCAACTAGCCACCACGACCCTGAGGTTTACCATCAGTTCGAGACCCTCGAACAACAAAATGACAGCTACATCGTTGGAATGTGGACGTTCCTTGTCACAGAAATTATGTTCTTCGGTGGCATGTTCTTTATCTACATTATCTATCGCTGGTCGAATCAGGACATGTTTTACAGACTCCACACGGAACTGAGTTGGCCATTAGGAGCGCTGAACACAGTCATTTTGTTGCTAAGTTCATTTACGATGGCTTGCGCGGTGCATCACGCGACACTTAAGAATCGGAAGCCGCAGCAGATCTTTATGGGCTTGACAGCCCTGTTGGCCTCCGGGTTTCTTGTAGTAAAACTTGCATTTGAGTGGTATCCAAAGTGGCAGCATGGGCACATGCCTTGGTATTGGGATTGGCCGGGGCACGTTTCAAGTCCGGACTTGCTTCAAGTTCCCGGCGGAACCGCAAAGATGTTCTACAGCCTTTATTTTGCGATGACGGGGCTGCACGGAATTCACGTATTGATCGGGATAATATGCATCGTGATTCTGATGTACCTCACGAAAATCAAGAGCATTCTAGTTGACAGCTTTTTGCCGACGGAGATGTTTGGACTTTATTGGCACTTTGTTGATCTGGTCTGGATTTTCCTTTTCCCACTGTTCTATCTCATGCCGAAGTAAGCCATGTCACACGATACACATTCAGAAGAATATCACCCGCACGTCGCGCCGATCAGCACTTATTTCAAGTTGCTGATTGTATTGATGCTGCTGATGGGATTGACCATATTTGCCTATAATTTTGACTTCACTCAAATGTTCGGCGAAGTGCCTGGTACTTTTGCGAACAACATCGTCGCGATGATGATTGCATGCACCAAGGCCACCTTGGTCATCATGATTTTCATGGGAGTCAAATGGGCTTCTAAACTTGTGAAGATGTATGTTTTCCTCGGATTTGCAGGGCTTGGCTTTTTTGCAATTACCTTTTCCGACTATGGCACACGGCACATGGAAACAGAGCCGGGCTGGGAAGGTCAAAAGCAGTTGAAAATCACTAATGTAAACGCTCCAGTTGTAGATGAAGAAGCGGTGCAGCGAGCTACCGTCGGTGACGGCGGGCACTAGTTGGTCGGTTGGCAGTTAGCCGTCAGCGGTTGGTGGATTGCGGTTCGGTCACTATACACTCAGCGCTCCACTCTCTGATCCGCACTCATCCCAGTCACCCACTTCACATATTCACCCAAATCAAAAAAGAGCGGGTCGCCGGCTAAGCCGACGACCCAGGATGTGCTGCGAGCCAAAGACTATCCTCTTAGTAGGGCCAAAACTGCCTGTGGAGCATTGTTTGCCTGAGCAAGCATTGCCATTCCAGACTGTTGTAGAATTTGCAGCTTCGTAAAGTTCGTCATTTCTGCGGCGATATCTGTATCGCGAATTGACGATTCAGTGGCTTGAAGGTTCTCTTTAGCGATTCCCAACGAGCGAATGTTTGAGTCAATAGCGTTCCTCTGGAAAGAGCCAATTTCGCCTCTTGCCCTAGTAACCTCATTGATTGCGGCATCAATGACATCTAAGCCATTTGTTGATCCGGTAGTGGTTGTGATGTCGAGGTTGCTCAAATTGAGACCTGACACGATATTCTTTCCAAGTTCACTTGCTGAGAAGTTGCCCAGCGAGAGATTAATTGTTTGCCCAGAGTTTGCACCGATTTGGAACTGAGCTGAACCTACATTTAGGTATCCGCCCAAGAACGCAGCACCGGTGGCGTTGCCTGCTTCTGTAAGCATCACGCTGTTGCCTGTTCCGTCTGTGAGCATCAGTCCGCTTTGGCTGTTTCGGCCACCCGTAAACGTGACTGTTGAAAGTCCGCCTGCGGTCGAACCGTTTGTGTCAATGACGATGCTTGCAACGGCATCAACGCCAGTTGCGGTAGTCGTACCAGCGGCGTTCATAACCCCACTTGCATCAGACAATGAGAAGTTGCCAACAGTTCCAAACCGGGTGGATCGGAAAGTTACACCAGCACCTGCGGTGAAGTCTGCGCTAACGCCTGTACTAGACGAAGCGTTATTGATCATTTGAACGACGTCAGTGATCGTCATGTTTGTCGAAGTCGTGAACGAAGTTCCGTTGAGTGAGAATTGGCCAGCAGCAACTGTTGTAGCAGCAGTCGCAAATGTGACCGATCCAGTTAAGGATGCACGAGTAGCGGCTGTAGACATACTGATTGTCACAGCAGAGTTGGTCGTCACAGCGGCGCCATTGAAATTGCCGCTGAAGTAAAGTCCAGCTATATTAGCTGCGCTAAGATTGGCAGCATTAACACCAGCAGAGCCATCGAGTAGCTTCTTTGTTCCGAACTGTGTTTGTTGTGCAATTCGAGAAACTGAGCTCATGATCGAAGTCAGCTGATTCTGATTTGCTTGAATCTGCGATGGGCTCAATGTTCCGGTGTTACCAGCGGCAACTGCCAGAGAGCGCGCATCTCTGAGGAGGCGATTAACCTCATCGAGCGCGCCTTCTGCCGTTTTTGCGTAGTTCACCGCATCATTGTTGTTGCGAATGGCTTGTTCGATGCCCGAAATTTGGGCTCGGAAATTCTCCGAAATGATAAGGCCGGCTGGATCGTCGGCTGCTGAGTTTATGCGAAGACCCGTCGAAAGACGAGTAATTGATTTTGCAAATTCCATGCCTGTCATGCCTACGTTTCGTAGAGCACCCATGCTGGAAATATTAGTATTTACGCGAAATGACATTTTGTGTTCCTCCGTGCTAGTCTTTGCACGGGACTCTCCATAGTCCCGGCTGCGCTATGCAATCATCCAAATGTCTCTTTCCAGGTAATTCCATCAGGTTATCCTAGTAAAAATACCTGTTATAAGTAAATTTACTGGCAGTATTTTTGCGAGGAGGCTGAAATCGGGGCTTTTGGGAGTGCGCCGAGATGCTCGGACGCACTCCCAAAGGTAGGTAACCTAGCTTCATGAGCCTGGTCGGCAAAGTTGGGCGAAAGAGCTGGCGCTCGCGGTTTGCAATGGCATTCGTGTATTCGTTGCTCATTCTTGGCGCACTCACGACCCTCTATCCATTTCTCCTTACGGTTTCGACTGGCTTCAAGGGGCCGACTGATCAAAATGACAACCGCTTGATTCCTGAGTTTTGGTCGAACGTTGATGGCAACGACAACACAGGAAAATTGAGCACTGGCTCGCTAACTGCTAAATATCTGACAGACAAATATGCGGGAAACCCGACCCAAATAGATTCAACGAGAATCGGAGATTCCGCCGGATTGGCAGAAATTAAGAAATACGAAGCGTTCTTAATGGCATTGCCACTAGATCATTGGGTAGCAGGGTTTCGGCCCGCACCTAATCAACAAACGTCTCGATTGTCCGCCAAATATCAGGCATGGCTCCGAACGAAATACAAAACAATTGACGACTTGAACAAGAACTATGTTGAGGAGAACGTTGCGTTTCAAACCGTCATGCCGCCGAGTGAGGTGTTGGATCAAAAACGATGGTCTCCGAGGGCAGGAAACAAATATCCAGAGTGGCTCGAATTCAAGGCCGCACTACCTGCTGAATTCCGTATCCCCGTTCGAAAGACGAAGATGTTCCAGGACTTCTTGCGATCAAAATACCAGAATCAGTTTGCATTGGTTCCGATGAACATTCCCCGGCTCGCAGATAAGTTCGAAGGTGTGGTTTTGCCAGAAAGCGGAGCTTCGCTAAGCGAGTTCGAGGCGATGCGCCTGCCCAAGAGGTTTTCAAAAAGTTCGATTGAGGAACTTTGGTATCGGAAATCAAAGGGAGAAATGCCAATAGAAGCGTATGAAAGAGACTTTATCGCCAATCATCAATCTACTATTCGGAATGAAATGGCGACTAGAAACTACCGATACGTGCTAGATTACGTTGCTCTCAATGGCCGAGCCTTATCAAATACGCTCATTTTTTGCGCCTTGGCGATTCTGACCCAATTGATCGTAAATCCTCTTGCTGCATTTGCATTGTCTCGATATCCGATTCGCGCGTCAGGAAAAATACTGCTTTTTCTCTTGGCAACGATGGCTTTTCCGGCAGAAGTCGCCATGATTCCATCGTTCCTCCTCTTGAAAAACTTTGGGTTGTTGAATACTTTTGCGGCGCTTGTGCTACCTACGGCGGCATCCGGATACATGATTTTCTTGCTCAAAGGATTCTTTGATTCTCTTCCCGCAGAACTCTATGAGGCAGGCCAACTTGATGGCGCTAAGGACTTCACAATGCTGTGGAAGATCGCACTGCCGCTGGCGCGCCCCGTTCTTGGATACTTGTCTTTGACTGCCTTTATGGGAGCTTATGGGGCGTTTATGTATGCGTTTGTAGTAGCTCAGGATCAGCAAATGTGGACGCTAATGGTGTTCATCTATCAGCTTCAAACCATCGCACCGAGGTCAACCATCATGGCGGCATTGACTTTGGCAGCTATTCCCACTGTTCTTGCCTTCCTCCTTGCCCAGAGGGTGATTATGAAGGGCATCGTTCTTCCTGGGGAACGGTAAGTTCCCTGGAATTTAGCCTCTCCCTTTTTCGACGAAGGAGAAAGAGGGAGGGGTTGCCGCAGATCCCTCCGAAGGGAAATCGAAGATCGGGAGGGAGGGAGTTCCTGTCCAAGGCAGATTTCGCAAGCTGTAACAGTTGAAAGCGAGCTTGACTCCACCCCCGACCCCCTCCTCTTTGCTCGTTCCTCACAAAAAGGAGGGGGCTAACGAGCGGTTACGAACTTCCCCTCAACTCTTCCAAACTTCGAATCCCCTCCACATCCATTCGCTCAACCAACCTCCGTAGCATCGCTGGAACCGTGCTCGGCCCTCCGTAGATCCACCCAGTATAGATTTGGCAAAGGTTCGCCCCAGAAGCGATTCTTTCAAAGAGATCATCCCCATCGAAAATTCCACCGACGCCGATCTTGATCATCGAGTCGGGGCACTGGGAATGCAAATGTCGCATGACATCGTTCGCTGAATTTCTAAGTGGCTTTCCGCTTAATCCACCTTCTAGTTTCGTTGGGCTTGTCAATCCGTCGCGAGAAAGGGTTGTGTTGGTGGCAACGATCCCGGTCAATTTATGCTGAATGGCGACTTCGATTACGTCGTCAATTGCGCCAAGTGTGAGGTCAGGCGAGATTTTCACGAACATCGGCCTTGAAGCGTCTAACTCCTGAATTGCCTTCAAAATCTCGCTTAGGGCGGACTTATCTTGAAGGCTTCGCAACCCTGGGGTGTTCGGCGATGAAACGTTGACTACAAAGTAATCTCCGAGTCTGCTCAAAAGGCGATAGCTTGCCTGGTAGTCTGCTGCCGCATCTTCAAGCGCAGCGACACGTGACTTGCCCAAGTTGATTCCGACCGGGATTGATGGCTCGGATTGCCGAATTCGCTCGGCAATCACAGCAGCACCGTTGTTGTTGAATCCCATACGGTTGATAAGAGCTTGGTCTTGGGGAAGTCGAAAGAGTCGCGGATTTGCGTTTCCGCCTTGCGGATGATGCGTGATTGTCCCTACTTCGACGAACCCAAAACCAAGCTCATCCCATTGATTGAGGGCGACGGCGTTCTTATCGAAGCCTGCGGCAAGCCCAACCGGATTTGCAAAGTGACAGCCAAACAGAGTTTGTTCTAGCTTTGAATCTGCAAAAGGCTCTGCTCGGACGACACCGCGCTGGATCATCGCCATGCCGAAGTTATGGGCGACTTCGGGATCGAGAAGGAAGCCAAGGGGTCGGAGGAGGTTTTGGTACAAATCCATTTGCTTTAGAGATTATGGGAGATCGCAGACGGGAGGATGGGGATGCGGGGATGCAGGAACGCCAGGACGCTGAATGTACGGAAAACCCTCACTCCCTGCCCCCTCTCGCTGCGCTCCAAGGAGAGGGGAACAAGTCACCCCACTCTCAAACCCTGACTATCCCCGCATCCCTGAATCTACGCATCCCAAGGCCATGCCCGTTTCAAAATCCACCCAATCCACACTCAAAAACAGGTACAATTTGAACCTAAAAGCAGACGCGAAGGTTGACCCAAAAACGTCCTTTCCACGAGCACCACTATATGCCTGACAATAACGAACCAATTGAGCCAAATGACGAGCCGATTCTGGACGCAGAAGCATCCGAAACGGTAGTTCCTGCGGATGACGAAGACGAACAGATGCACCAAATTGATGAGCTCATCTCATCGAAAGTAACTGGCGACTATACAGCAGACCAGATTCAGGTTCTAGAAGGCCTCGAAGCCGTTCGGAAACGCCCTGGAATGTACGTTGGCGACAACGGCAAAAAGGGACTTCACCAGATGTTTCGAGAAGTTCTCGACAACTCGGTTGACGAAGCCTTAGCCGGGCATTGCGATTCAATCAAAGTTCGGCTTTATGCGGATGGCTCGATCTCAACCGAAGACAACGGCCGAGGAATCCCGGTTGACATGCACAAAAAGATGGGCGTTAGCGCCCTTCAAGTCGTTATGACCGTGCTACACGCCGGAGGAAAATTCGGCGGCGACGATAGCGGATACAAGACTTCAGGCGGACTCCATGGAGTAGGCGTTTCATGTACAAACGCGCTTTCAGAATGGATGACGACAACTGTCCGCCGTGGTGGCAAAGTTTATCAACAGAAATACGCCAAGGGCATTCCGCAGTCCGAAGTTGAAGTCGTTGGAAAAGCCAAACCTGACGAGCATGGCACTAAACAGCACTGGATGCCGGATGCGACCGTTCTAAACGAAATCACTCACGATCCACATTTTCTCAAATCGAGAATGAAGGAGCTTGCCTATTTGAACGCGCAAGTCACCTTTGAATATGTGGACGAAATTCATCCAGAGCAAACCGAGGATTTTCATTATTCGAGGGGAATACCTCAACTTGTTGAGCATGTGAACGAAGGCAAGGAAGGAATGCACACAGTCATTTACTTCCGAAAGGCGAAGGAACAGACCGAAATCGAAGTGGCGCTTCAATACCACGACGGCTACAACCTGACGATGCTCGCGTTTTCCAACAATATCCACCAGCCGGATGGTGGAACGCACGTTTCTGGATTCAATACGGCTCTTACCCGGGTCATCAATGCCTATGCAAGAAAGATGAACTTCCTGAAAGAAAAAGACAACAACTTTTCTTCGGATGACGTCTCTGATGGATTGACGGCAGTCATTTCGCTAAGGCTTCCAAACCCAAGCTATAACTCGCAGGACAAGGTTAAGCTCGTGACTCCTGAAGTGCAAGGACTGACCAACTCGCTTGTTGGCGACGGGTTGATGACTTACCTTGAAGAACATCCTGCCATCGCGAAACGAATCGTCGAAAAGGCTCGGATCGCAAGAGACGCCAGAGAAGCAGCCCGAAAGGCAGTAGAAGCTGTTCGGCGGTCTAACGCGATGGACAGCTTTGGCTTGCCCGGGAAACTTTCGGACTGCATCAGCAAAGATGCCCAGAAGTGTGAAATCTTCCTTGTAGAAGGCGATTCAGCGGGTGGCTCGGCAAAGTCTGCGCGAGACAGAAACACGCAAGCCGTACTTCCCCTTCGCGGAAAGATTTTGAACGTAGAACGAGCTCGAATTGACAAAGCACTTGACAATGAAGAAATTAAGTCGCTCATTGCCGCCCTCGGAGTCGGAATTGACATGACCCTGGGAAGAGGGAATCTCGGCGAAGACGACCCAGAACTTTTGGTTAAGGAGAAAAAGGGCGAACGAGAAATTCACTTCGATTTATCAAAGCTTCGTTATCACAAGGTCGTCATCATGACCGATGCCGACGTGGACGGCGAGCACATTCGAACCCTGCTGTTGACCTTCTTCTACAGGTACATGAAGCCACTGATGGCGGCAGGGCATATCTATTTAGCACAACCGCCTCTGTTTGTAGTTCGGGACGGAAACACGACGCGGCACTATTGCCAATCCGAAGCAGAACGAGACGCTGTTTGCGCCGAGATTCGAAAGAAAAAGCGAAAAGATCCGCCGGTCACTCGATTCAAAGGTTTGGGCGAAATGAACGCTGATGAGCTTGAGGAAACCACGATGAACCAAGAAAATCGAAGGATGCTTCAAATCATTCTCAATCCAGAATTCGAAATGGAAATTGAAATGATGTTTAGCCGTCTAATGGGTGATAAGGTGGAGCCACGCCGTGAATTCATTGAAAAGCACGCTAAACAAGCCCTTAATGTCGACTGGCATTATTAAGTTCTTTGCAAGGATTTGTACGGGTTGGTTCGGATTCGTTCGGATTTGCCCAAGTCGAATTTTAACAGGGCTTGTTCTCCTTGTCGTTTGTCACATAGCATTAGCTTCTGAGCTGATAATGGTTGGCATTTCCGTGCCGAATAAGCTGAAATTTGCAACGTGGACGGCTCCAGAATCAACTGAGAATCTGGTTCAAACGCTTGATGGCTTCCTGTTGCGAGGCTTCGACAAAGAGGAACATAGTTATTATTCCACCGTACATGCAAACGAACGATTTGCAAACCAAGAAGTTAGCTATTTCAAGCCAAAAGAGCGAACTCAAGCGATGTGGGAGAAGCTCGGACAACTTGCAGGCACAAAGCACTTGCTCTTCATGACACTTATTGATGTTTCCCAAAAAAATGCCTCTTCGAGTTCCATCCTGAACAATCTTGGCAAGCCTGCCAGCGAAACCAAAGTGACATTTGCATTGGAATGGTTTGACGTCGCACAAAAGCGAATTTCTATATTTTCAAATCTCAAGAGTTCGTTCAATGGGCCCTATTTTGGAACTGCGAATCCCGATGAGCTATCTGGTGATCCATCGGCAAAGGCAATCATGATTCGTACTGAAAACCGTAAGAAAATGGAATGTATTGCGATGGCAATTTGGAATGGCATCAAAGACAGATTTCTTCCAATCTTCAAGCCAACCGGACTCTAAGTCAGCACTGAAGCCGTTGCTGCGTCACACACAAATACAAGTGGGAAAATCTTCTTCCATTTCAATTCCGTCCATTTCACAACAAGGCAACTATGCAGGTTCAAAAGAGAAGACTATTACTCGACATGAACGGCTACCAGTGGACCGTTCTGTTTGCCGCTTGGCTCGGCTGGGGGTTTGATGTATTTGACGGCCTGCTCTTCAATTTTGTCGCTCCGAACTGCGTTCCTACACTACTTGGGCTGACAATTGGCACTCCAGAAGCAAAATCTGCCACGTTGCAATGGACTGGAATTCTAACTTCAATCCTCCTTATTGGGTGGGGCATTGGGGGAATCGTCTTCGGAAGGGTTTGCGACAAAATTGGCCGCACACGGACACTTTTGCTTACAATGGTATTGTACGCAGTCGGAACTGCAGCATGTGCCTTTGCACCTAACATCTGGGTGCTCATGATCTTCAGAATTGTGGCTTCATTGGGAATCGGCGGCGAATGGGCGGCGGGTGCCGCAATGGTTGCTGAAGTAGTCCCTGAAAAGCGAAGGTTGGAAGCTGGAGCGTTGCTGTACACGAGCGCTCCACTGGGGCTCTTTTTGGCAACTTATGTCACTAAATATATTCAGGGCGATCTATTTGCAGGTGCGCCCGAAGTGGCGTGGCGGTACGTTTTTCTGTGCGGTCTGATTCCCGCAGGCGTTGCATTTGTCATTCGAATGTTCATCAAGGAGCCGGAACGATGGAAGAACGCCGTAGCCGAGCCGAACCCTCCTAGGCTTTCGGAAATCTTTCAGGGAGATTTGCGAAAAGTTACCTTCGGCGGACTCGGCATGGCGATTGTCGCCCTGCTCATGTGGTGGAGCTGCAATGCGTTTATTCCAACGATTGCCGCCGGACTGGCTGGTGCAAAGGCGACCGCCTTGGGCTATGGCAAAGAAGCCGCAACTCAGCTAGCAGAGAATTGGAAGGCAAGGGCCGCCAACTACTTCAACCTAGGCGGCTTGATTGGAACCCTGCTAACCGTTCCAATCGCCAAGTATCTTGGACGCCGACTGATGTTCGGCATCTACTTTACGGGTGCCGCTGCAGCGATCATGGCGACTTTTGGGATCGCTTGGCCGGAAGAAACTCGGCTCATGATGTATTTCTTCATCGGACTTACGGTATTTGGGGTCTTCGGCAGCTTCACTTACTATCTGCCCGAGTTGTATCCAACTCGGCTAAGGGGAACTGGAGCCGGATTTTGCTATAACGCCGGGCGGTTTGCAGCTGCACTTGGTCCGTTCTTGGTGGGTTCGATTGCTTCCAAGGGGAAAGATGCATTCGCTGCGGCATTGCCAGTGCTGTTTGCCGTGGGGTTTATCCCGCTATTAGGGCTGTTGCTCTTGCCGCTCGTGAAGGAAACGAAAGGGCAAGAATTGACGGACTAGTTTCTAAGTGTTCGAATTGGTTAGGGGTTGTTCGGCTTTGGTGTTTCCCAGGAGAGGTTCAATAGGACAAATATGACTTATGGAACTTGTAGGACAGATGAGACAAGTGGAAAATACAACCAATAACCAACAACTAAAAAAAACAACCAACGACAATGGTCTAGGCATCTGGATGCAAAGTTCGCAACAAATGCTTCACCACAGAGCGAAGCTCTCGATCTCGAACCATCATTTCGCTAATCTTCTGATATCCGTGCATCATTGATGTGTGGTCTCGATCTCCAAATAGTGAACCGATGTGCTTCCAACTATCGCCCGTGATTTCTCGGGTGATGAAAACAGCAATATGCCGCGCATGAACGATTGGAGCCTTTCGCGAAGCCCCCTTGATTTCATCTAAGCCGATGTTGAACGTCTTACCGACGGCTTCCACAATCTGAGGAAACGAGGGTTTGGAATGTAAACGATTTCGATAATGCTGTTCGACAAGTAGCTGTGCAAATTCGACGGAAACCTCACGATCTTCGATACTGGCTTGAACTGCGAGCTTTGTCAAGGCACCTTCTAAAATTCGAATATTTCCAGGAACTCCTTCGGCAAGGACCATAGCAACTTCGTGCGAAATATCAATTCGATCTTGGTCAGCTTTACTCTGGATGATGGCGCAACGGGTTTCTGTATCAGGTTGCTGGATGTCGGCTACAAGACCAGCCTCGAATCTGGAACGAAGCCGCTCTTCCATCAGAAAAAGGTCTCTAGGTGGCCTGTCGGAGGTCACTACGATTTGCTTACCGAGCGAGTGCAAGTAGTTAAATGTATGGAAAATCTCTTCTTGGGTTTTTTCCTTGCCTGCAATGAACTGAACGTCATCCAAAAGCCAAATTCCGACATTGCGCTGTGCCCTTCTAAATTGGTCAATCCGATTGTTTTGCAGGGCATTTACAAATTGCTCAGCAAATTGTTGGGCAGAGACATAGACAAGGGGAAATCGTGGGTCTTCTTGCAATATCTCACGGGCTATCGCATGAAGCAAGTGGGTCTTGCCAAGCCCAGATGGGCCATATATGAAGAGCGGATTGAATTTGCAACCTGGTTCCGTTGCAACGGCCTTTGCTCCAGCAAACGCCAAACGGTTAGATTGGCCAACCACAAAAGTATCAAAATGGAAGCGATCGTTGGGCCGAAATTTGGTCTCGTCTTGTACGGTGACAGAAACGCCCGTTGGTATTGGACTATCAATTGGAGCGCGCTCTCTCGCCTCTGGCTGCAATCGAATTGCAATCTCTTCGCCAAGTTCGTCGGTAAACAGGTCCCGAAGGGTATCAATATATCGGTCTTTCACCCATTCGAGAATGAATTTGCCGGGAACCGCAAGAGTAACGACTCCGTCTTCAAATTGGATAGGCTGAAGTGGACGGACAAACCGGTCAAAATATGCTGGCTTGATTTCTGTTTGCAAACGGCGTTGAACTTGTTCCCATGCACCGCGCAGTCGGATTAAGTTGTCGGAGTCGAAAAAAGTTGGCTGATCCATTAAAAAAACTCAAGAATGATTTCCTTACCCGTCAGCATTGCCGGGATCGGGAATACGATTATAACAGCCCGGAGACCCTTTGAACAGCCTTATTGCGAACTTTCTGAAAATCAGTTTTCCCGTGGAAAATGTGGATAACTTTTTCTGAAGCAATTTAAGTTCAATTCATCAATTTTCGTGATTTAGGCACTTGACAAATGGGAAAATAACTTTATGCAAATGGTGCAATTAGTTTGAGTTTTGCTAAAGTGCTCGGAGTTTTGGCTGGGCGTGACATGCCTACAAGCCAGCTCCAACATTGGGTAGCTGAAGCCGACACGATTCTAGCCGCAGACGCAGGTGCCGATATTTTGCTGGAAATCGGAATTCGCCCAAATTACGTCATCGGTGATCTCGATTCGATTCAGGCAGGGCTTGAACAATCGAGTGTTCACCATGATCCTGATCAAAGTTTGACCGATTGCGACAAACTTCTTGCAAAATCAATTGAATTGGGTCATGAAAAAATTACTTTGTCGTGCGTTGAGGGCGACCAGTTGGACCACATGATTGCGACACTTCATAGTGCTGCACGGCACCCGATTCACGTTCAGGTTGCTTTACGAACTGGTATCGGGTTCCTCTTAGTTACTGGAGAAAAAATTGAAATTCAAACTGAGCCAGGAAGGAGAGTAAGTCTCCTGCCACTTGCTCATTGTGACGGCGTGACTTTGAAAGGGGTCGAATGGCCGCTAGACAACGATTCTATTACACCGCTCGGACAAACATCAATTGGAAATAAAGCCGTTTTGAGCCGAATTTGCGTGGAGATACTGAGTGGAGTTGCGTTTCTATACGTCGAGAGATTGCTCACAGAAGGGCCAGTTTGGTAATTGTAAATGCCGAGCAAGAACCACGCGCCAACGTTCAAACGTCCACTTTACAACTGAAACGCCATTTCGGCGTAAAATAGAGAAGCCATGACAGACGATGAAAATGTAAATGACAACCTCGGACAAGAAGTTCAGGATGGCGATTCAGTTTCCCCAAATTCAGGCGGAGTTGCCATTGAGGAAGAAGGAACAATTATTGAAGAATCAATAATTGAAGAGAGCGCGACCTCCGGTGCACGACTTGTTGTCAAACGCAATGGAATTGAAGTCGAGGACATGTTTGACCTCAATCCTCCGAGCGTGATTGGCAGATTTGATCCTGGCGTCGGCCCAGTTGATGTTGACCTTGGCCCTTTGCCAGAAGGGGTGTATGTATCTCGCAAGCATGCCCGTATTTCGTGCGAAGATGGCGTTTGGTCAATTGAAGATATGGGTTCTTCAAACGGTACATTTATTTTGCGGAATGGAGATTTCGAGCGAGTTGAATCTGTTGAACTTTCAGATGGGACGGAATTCGCGCTCGGAAACGCAAGATTTGTTTTTCACTTAGATTAGCTTTCGGACTGCGCGGGCATGCGAATGTACTGCCAATTTCCTTCGTCGGCTACACTTTAGAAGTGAAACTCGCCGAAATGACGTGGAAAGAGGTTGACGCTCTAACAAGAGAAGAAGTTGTATTGATCCCTACGGGGTCTCTGGAACAACATGGGCCGCACCTTCCACTCTTCACCGACTCTTTGCTAGCAACTGCTGTTGCAGTAGCGGTCGAAGCCAAACTAAGCAACCGCATAATCGTAACTCCAACCGTTTGGCTAGGCGCATCGGGGCATCACTTGGCTTTTCCAGGTTCACTTTCTGCTTCGTTTGAAGGTTACGAACAGGCAATCCTAGCGATTGTAAATTCGCTCTTACCGCATGGTTTTCGAAAATTTTATCTATTGAACGGGCATGGTGGGAATACTGAATCGAACGGAATCATTTCAAGGAAACTGAAGGCAGAAAACCCAACGGCTGTATTTGGACATGCAGGATATTTCGATTACATAGATCCATCAATCCTACTTTCTATGAAGGGCCCAATCAAAGGAATTAGGCACTCCTGCGAAGCCGAAGTGAGCCTTATGATGCATCTGCATCCTGAACTCGTGCGAAGGGACAAATTGCGCGATGATGGGCTCGAACCAACACCAGAAATCCAAGGAATGATTTATCATTTCGATGAATTTACAGAAGAGGGAAGTATGGGTTTTGCAACATTTGCCGAACCTGATCTCGGACGCCGCCTATTCGAATCGGCTGTAAATGGCGTAATTGAGGCAATGACTGCTCTTGCTGACAATCCAATACTTTTAGGTAAGGAAAGCTAAAAGTAATCGTTTGTTAGGCTTGACTTTGGGCTAAACTTACGAAATGCTAAGTCGAGTTCTAGTTGCGTTCTTAATTTGTGTTCCAGTTTTCGTTGCTGCCGCTGATTCAACGTCAGCATCTGATTCTCCCTGGAAAATTGAAGTCCGGGCAATTCAAAACGACGAAAAGAAGAAAGAAAAGCCACTATGGGGAATGAACCTGGGTGCTTATTTTCCAGTAGATGGCGATATTAGCGATCTTTTTGGCAGCGCCCTTCCAAGATTTGGATTCTCGCCTGTTGATCGAAAATTTGAAAAAAAATTCGACATCGTAACTGATGTAAACATACTATTTGCAGACAGTGACGATGCCCGGCTCTTCATTTTTCCTGTCACGGTTGGTGCTGTTCTTGGAATCGGGGACCAAACAACCAAAGGGTTCGTCGCTGTCAATGCAGGTCCTGCACTTTACGACTACGTTTTGTTCCGATCCAATGGAAAAGGTTTCGACCGATTTGATGCTCGGAAAATTGGCTGGAATGTAAACCTTGAAGTAGGAATTCTCCTCAATAATCGGTTTTCGATTACTGGACGGTACGATTGGTTCAACAAGAGCGACGACTTTGACTTTAGCGGATATAGCTTCAATCTCAATTACACATTCTTAAGATGGTAAGGAGCATGACTCGTTGAGCTCAAAAGCCAAATGGCACCTGGAGACGCCGGAAGAGCATGCAATTCTCGTTTTTGTAAATGAGGAAGCAGAGGATGATGATTACGCCCAGGCGGAGCTAGAAGGCCTTTGCGAGGCCGCAGGCGTTGTCATCGAGGCTTCTATTCGCCAACGAGTGGAAAAGCCAAAAAAGGGAACCTTTGTTGGGAAGGGAAAGGTTGGCGAAATTGAATCGCTAGCGAAAGACACTAGCGCCGATATTGCCATTTTCGACTGTGAGCTAAGCGGAATCCAGGGTCGAAATCTGGAAGAAGCCATAGGTTGCCGAGTCGTTGATCGAACCCAGCTCATCCTCGACATTTTTGCCCGACGGGCCAAAACCAAAGAGGGAATGCTTCAGGTCGAGCTGGCACAACTCACCTACATGCTTCCCAAGCTCATGTCGGTTTACACTAAGTTCGAGCGCCAAAAGGGCGGTATTGGAATGCGCGGCCCTGGAGAAACGAAACTGGAATCGGATCGTCGCGTGGTGAAGGACAAGATCGGCAAGCTCAAGGAAGAAATCGAGGACGTAAAGAAGCATCGCGACCAGCAGCGCGCAAGCCGTAGAAAGCATCCATTTCCTTTCGCAACCATTGTCGGCTATACGTCAGCAGGGAAATCAACCTTGATGAACCGGATAGCAGGAACAGAGCTTCTGGCAGATGCAATG
>JANNQV010000058.1:0-73141 GCA_031400935.1 Armatimonadota bacterium | reverse complement strand
CATTGAAGTTTCCTGGAGAGTAGATGCTGACAGAAACGACCTTTACGTGCGTGACCGAAAGCCAAGAGACGTGATCGAAAAACAAGGGCGCGAGCGTGGGACGTATCAGCACCCAGAGCTTTATGGAATGCCAAAAGAGCGCGGAATGAACTATCGGCTGGAGGATGTACGACTAGCAGCGCCAGCTAAGCCAAATCGGTAGGCATTGCAGGAATATTGGGATTCGGCTGGGCAACGGCCGAACCTTAATCTCATAACTTATAAGACGGCGGAAGCGGTAGTTTCCTGCTCATCTCTTTGGGTTGCCATAGGCTACGAGGAGATTTGCACCAAATGCCGGAGCACCATATGAACCTCCTACATACAGAGTGCCATTCGGAGCAAATGCCATTCCTCTTGATGTTGTGTTGTGACTAGCGAATTGAATTCCCCTGCCGAATGTGTAGTTCGATGCGTCAAGCAGATCAACAAGGCTCTGCTTTCCACCCATTGAAAACGACATAACGCATAGCCGTGAGCGGGACTCGCCAAGAGCATCTGATCGCCCAGCGGCGAAGATCATTCCAGACGAATCCATGGCTAGTCCGCCAGTCAAGTAAGCCAATCTTGGCTCGCTATGCTGCCAATCTATGGTGCCAGTGTTGCCAATCCGGGCGACAAATCCATTTGTCAAAATCGAGTCAAGATAGTTGTATCCACCGATAAAACAGTTTCCGCTGCTATCAACAACTACCCCATTGGAACGCACACCGCAGCCTTGCCGGTTTGTGGGCTCGAAACGAGTTGCCCAAATAGGCGCCATAGCGGAATTGAATCGAATCACAAACGCACTCCAACTATTGTTCTTCAAACAGTTACCAACAAGAGTCATTTCTCCGCTTGACGAACAATGGAGTTTCATTAAGCTCTGCATCGAACCAAAATCATCAAATCTACCCTTTGGCCCCGTACGTCCGGCACTGCCAAAATACGACCAGCTTATATTCCATGTTCCAATTGAACGGCCAGTTGTAACGTCGTATTGAGTCAGCAAAAGTCCAGGCCAGCCTTCTCCTTCAAACCGAACCGTCACCAAAGATGTCGGGCTCGCCTTTGTACCACTGCCGGGTGGTTTTTTCGTAGTGCCGCTTCCACTTGACGGCGAGAGTGCTGTGCGCAATGCGAAGACTGCTTGGGTTTTAACCTTATCTAACCCCTCTGTCGTCTGCGACCATAGCAGCGTGCCGCTCATCGAGCGAGCTTGCACAGCCAAAGTTGATGACCAATCTGCTATTCCACTAGTCTCGTCATGGCTTCCCATCACAAAAACTGTATTCCCGGACCCGATCGTCAAGTGTTCCCACTGATCGTCTCGTCCTAGGCGTCCGTTTGTTTGATGCGAATAGATTACTTCGCCGGTTGGAGAGTATTTTGCTACTAAAGCGTCTTGTCCAGAACTCGCATTCGACACGTATCCAGCGATTATCAAGTTGTCCATTCGGTCAACTGCCATTTCCATAGCTCTGTCGTCGCGATTCGCAGTACCTCGAATCCATCGCTCCCAAAGCAGGGAACCGGTGGGGCTAACTTTCATGATTTGAATGTCATTATTGTAGCGAGACGAAGAGGTCTGCGAAACCAAGAAGCAGTTGTTAAGTGAGTCTGTAGCGACAAGTTGATTAGTCTTGGACCAATCGGCGTTGGCAAGAATTGTCGCATTCGGGAAGTTCTTGTACCATCGGCGCACCGTTTGCGCTGAAGTCGTAGCACACATTGTCAAACAGATTCCAACGATAAGAAGTACGCGCGGGCCGAACATTTGTAGACGTTACCTGATAACGGGTACTTTGGCACAAATTTATTGGTCATATTGCGTTTTGGGTCCGTTACATATTAATCTGAAATGCCGAATGCAGTTCTGATGTGAAATGGGTTTGCCATTCTCAAGGCGGATTTAAGTTTTCGACTAGATCCTCGGGT
This sequence comes from Armatimonadota bacterium, assembly GCA_031400935.1. GTDB lineage: Bacteria > Armatimonadota > Fimbriimonadia > Fimbriimonadales > Fimbriimonadaceae > JANNJE01. Next base: position 71,182 of record JANNQV010000058.1, on the reverse strand, counting down.
TCAACTCCGTCGCCGCCAAATCTCCAGCGTTCGCTCCTGGGAACCAGGTTTCGAGGTCGTTTCGTTGATTAGTGTTCTGAGGTTCGGCGATTCGCAGCCCATCTGCAAAGTATATGATCGTCATAACCTCGCGCACAGTTTGGGTGGGGTTGTTGGGCGCCTTGTGTAAAGTGAGTCCAGAATGAAATGTGGCATCGCCCGCCTTCATGGCTCCACTTGTGGTTACAGAATAGCCTTGATCTCGAATGTATTGTTCGTAGTACGACTCACTTGAATCGGAAATACCCACCTCAAGCGAAACGATTCCTGCTTGGTGGGATTTGTCGGCGAAAGACATCGTGCCCATTTCGGCTGGAACATCAATCAGCGGCATCCACATCGTGACCGTCTTTGCATGGTCGAGCGGCCAAAAATAACCATCCTGATGCCATGGCGTGTGTCCGCCGCCTGGTTCTTTGAACAGGGCCTGATCGTGGTAGATGCGAACATGTCCCACTCCCAAAAGCTTTGCCGCGATGCCTGCGAATCGTTTGCTCAGCGTGTACGCCGCGACACGTTCATCAAGTCGCCAAAGGTTCGTGATTTGTAGAAACGCCTTTCCATAAGTGTCTCGCTCTTCCATCGGGCGAGTTTCATTGCTGTTTGCGATGGCTACTTCGCGGATCACTTTGCCGTAAGTTGCGGCTTCTTCTGGCGAGCAAACATTTCGGAGCAAAGCCCAGCCGTCTTCTTGAAATCCAGTGACGGCATTTTCGGGCAACGGGAATTCGTCGTTAAGCGAGGGAAGGCTTGTGGCTTGTGTCATGAAGGCATTATCGCACAACCTACGTTTGCAAGTGGCCGGCAAGTTGTCGGCGCAGTTGGCAAGCGACCTAGACCCAGTTTTCAAGTCTAGAGTAAAATTCTCAACTCAAGCTAATGCCACTTTAGCTCAGCGGTAGAGCAATTCTTTCGTAACAAGCAGAAATCTAGTGGATTTAGGTTCAAATTTACTCAGTTTTTCTGGATTACACAGATTTTTACACAGAGCTACTCAGATTCAGCTTGTCTCTATAGGGAAGCCTTGAGTAGAATCATAAGGTTCAGAAGAGCTGCTATAACTCAGTTGGTAGAGTAGGTCTTTCGTAAAGATCAAGTCAGGAGTTCGAGTCTCCTTAGCAGCTCCAGGTCTCAAAATGAAAGAGGAAGGTCGAAAGAAGAGAAGGCAAAAGGAAAAGCAAGATAAGAGCAGTCTTGCTTTTAAGGCTAGATTAGCTGTTGATCAAATGATCAGAAAGCAGCTTGCTAGGCTTCCAGAAGGTACTGAAGGATATTGGCAACTTGATCTTGATTCAGATCTTCAGGAAGAGTGGAGCTGGATTGGAAACTCCAAGGATATTGAGTTTGAATTTCCTCAGATCAGATCAGGAGGAAAGGAGCCATGTTGCCTGGTTCAAGTTACTGGAGCACTTGAAGAGTGGTTCTTGGTTGAAGCTGGACCAGAGATTGACCCCTTCAAGAAGCTTGGAGCAGATATTTTTGAACCTGAAAAGCGAGTTTTTTCAATAAATCAGATAAATCCTCCAAAAGCGGTGGTATAGTCTAGTTTCAATCGCGTTGGTCCCTTGAGGATCAACCTAAGCCTGTAATGGTAATTGAATATGCAGATCAAACTGCTGTTTAGTTTGTCATTACAGGCTTTTTGTTGTTTTCTATCCAGCAGTTTTGATCAGACCTAGGAGGTCAAAACTATGAAATCGTTTAATTTTGGAAGCACCAAAAGTGTTTCCCTCAACATACTTGCTCTTGAAATATCACCTGTTGATATTTTTCTAGCACACTTCGTTAAGCTCGAAACTGCACACCCATATATTGCGAATACTGAAAAGGACCCCAAAAATTGGGGAGCTTATAGAGCTTCAGGCTTTGATTCTGAGAAGATGGTTGCCGAATACACTTGGGCAAGTCAATCTGATTTGGATGATAATGCTGTCTTCCAAGCTGCTTTGAAAAGAGCTAAAGTAGCTACCGGAAGGAAGGTGATCATTCTCCTTGATGATCAGGCCGTTCTTATTCGCAAGGTAAATGCCTCGATGAAACATGAAGCATTCAGCCCAAAGGAGAAGGCTGCTGCTTAGCAAAGATAGGTTTTTCTGAGGCTCTTGGAGTTGATCCAAGAGCCTCAGTTACCTACTCAATTCAAGAGGAAAAAAACGATGAACATTAAGCAAGTTGAGTTATATTTATCACTGAAAGCTATGGCAAGTTCAATTGGAATTCCGAATAGCATAGGTAAGAAGCTGGAATTCAGGCTCTCAGGAAAAGAGTTCAAGGCTGCTCACGAACTCTCTGTTTCGAGAAATCTGAACCGTGTCTTTGAGCAAAGTGTTGTGGAAAAGATTGGAGATGAAAGCAATTGTGTCTTCTCATATCCAATGTTCTTTCACATCAATTATGCAGGAATTGAAAGCATCAGAGGCAGAATCAGTGTGGACAATGAACCACTGGACCTGTTCGATATGACACCCGAACCCTTCCTAGCACTATAGAGTCAAGGAAGCAACTGAGGCTCTTATACCATGAGCCTCAGTTGGTTATCTTAAGGAGAAATTAGAAATGACAGAAATTCAGAAAGAAATAGTAGTTCAATCCTGCGCGATCTTGGGCTGGAGTGCAGAGAAGCGTATTAAGAATCTTGAGAATCTTGAGAATCGAGTCAACCTTCAGATTCGAGGCCTTCAAGAGCGAGCCTCGCTATTTGAGGAAATCCTCAAGGATAGACCAGATGCTGATGATGACTTCAAGCATGAGTTGTCTTACGCGATTGGTACTTATAAGAAGTACAGAAAGATTAGCAGTATTGCCCTTCTCAAACCAAGTGAAATCAAGCTGATCAAGGAAGCATATCCTGAGTATCCTAACCTAGCAGAATGAAAATAAACTTAGAAACTGTAGCCTTTGAGTTCTATTCAACAGGCTACAGTTACTTACGTTTTCCACAAATTTGAAAATGATGTATTTGTTTCAGTGAGTACATCCGTTTAATTAAACAGTCATGGCAACAAATTCAAAGATTCCGGGATCGGTTTGTGATCACAAAGCTACTGGTAGAAAGATTGCAAGACGCAACTACAAAGATGCAGATGGACTTAACAAGACTTTCACTGCTTATGCTGATAATGAAATTGAAGCTTGGAGCAAGTTGAAAGAGTTCAATGTGGAGCTTCTTAAAGGAGCACCAAAGAGCAAAGAAGCTACTGGAATGACAGTAGGGAAGCTCATTAACCAGCTTGAAGAGACTGTATGGACATTCAAGCTAAGAGCTTCTACCAAGAGAATGTATGCAAGCTTCACAAAGCACCATCTTGATTCAATCAAGGATATCAAGCTTAATAAGCTAACAGTCCAAGATATTGAGCTTGTGATCAATAAGCCAAAGACTATCAGAATCAACTGCAAAGGTCAATCAATCAGACCTATGTGTGCAAGATCTAAATCCAGACTTAGAGCATTCTTGGTTGCTACTCTCAATCATGCTGTAAGACTTGGATACATTGATTCAAATCCAGCCATACGATCACAGGTACATGAGAAGATCCCTGCTAGACAGATCAAAGCCTTGAGCATTGAGCAGATTCAGAAGCTCTTTAAGGAAGCTGGAACAATGAAAACTGCCTATAAGTTGCAAGCTACCACTGGTTTAAGAGTCGGAGAGCTTCTAGGACTCAAATGGAGTGATCTTAAGGATGATGTTCTAACGATCACTAGGCAGATCCAGAGGTCCAATGGAGCACTTGTAGAGCAACCTCTCAAGACTGATCTTTCCAGAAGGAAAGTAGCTCTAGTTCCTGAAATCATATCAGAGTTAAATAAACTGGATCAGAAAGGAGAGTTCATCTTCTGTACTGAATCCCTTAGACCAATAGATCCCAGGAATTACAATAGATCTTTGGAGGTTGATTCTGCAAAGGCTGGAATTGGTAAGGTCACTTCTCACCAATTGAGACATTCCTTTGCTTCTATAGCCTTACAGAGTGGTACAGAGCTGATCACAGTCTCAAGAGCTTTAGGACATTCACAGTTGGCAGTGACTTGTATTTATGCTGAGACTTCAGAGAAGCAGATCAGAGAAGCAAGTGATGCAGTAGGATCAAAGCTCTTTGCTTAGTTGGTTAGAAAGGAGGCACAACAGGCTCTCAGCTGCCCTTATGATCTGAACACAAGCTGTCCCAGAACTCCTCATAAGACATGACATCCTCGTGCTTAGATCGCCAATGTGCATCTATTCCATCCCAGCCATTGCCTTTGAACTCGTGAAGGCATTCAGGGCAGATCCTTGGCCTTTCCTTCGGAGTCTGTTGAGCACAACATCTGCATCTTGTTTCCATAGCTAATTATGCTTCGGCACTTGTTAACTTTGACCCAATCCAGCGTGTGAACAAATCACCTTGATAAGGATGCAATTATCACAAGGATTACGATTCCAACAGCAATCACGCAACCACACCCAACCACAGTCTCAAAAAGACCACTTATGAATGATCCAAGGCAGCCCAAAGTACTTCCACCCATTGCATCAACTGCATCTCCAGACTTCTTGTCGTTATTGCCTATTGATCCGCCAATAAGTCCACCTATCAGCGCTCCTGGAATGGCACCCCAACCACCAAAAAGGAGGCCAATTAGCCCTCCCATTATCACACCGCCTGCACAACCTGATCCCCCACTTTCGTTAGTTTGTCGTGAGGTTGTCTGATTATTCTGTGTTCGACCTTTTTGCTCATAAAGCTTGGATTCTTCAACCCACCACATGTCCTGCATACCAGCTGATGCAGCAGGTTCCTTTTCTTGTGTTGGAGGACCTGCGCTTCCACTTGAAGTCTTTTGCCAATTGCTCCAATCAGGTTTTGACGAATCCTCTGAAAAGTAACTTGCTCTTTCTTCTGTGCCAGGAATCTGAGACTCAGAGTCTTTACCCGTAAACACTTCGAAGGCCAGGTTGATCTCCTTAGCCATTTCTTCGGCTCTGCCCTTCAACCTCAGATTGCCTGAGTACTTGTCAGGGTGCCAAACCATAAGCAGATCTCGATGAGCTTGTTTAGCTACATCATGAGTGGAATTTGGGGGGATACGAAGGACATTTGCAGCCCACTCTTTGCGGTTCATGCGAGAACGCTCAGCCAGGTCTCATACATTGCTCGAATTCGCTCAGAAATGACATCTCTTAAAGCATCTAAGTTCACACCAAGAAACTCGTTGTAATCAATGAATTCTGAAGTGCTTCCCATTATCAGTCATAAGAATTACATTCAGAAGTGTCACTCATTTTTGCCAATACCATCGTATAGTTTTGGAGTTCCACCATATCGCTCACAGAGCTGCCTGCATAGATCTAACACGATACGAGCCTCAGATGCCGAACTTCGGAACTTTACTAAACACCTACCCTCTAGCTTACTAGTGGGCTCACTCCGCTTCTCAAAAAATGTGATTTGTCGTAACATCCTAATTTGCTTAGTAGGAGGATCAGTTACAAACACTACGCCATGCCACTCGCCAGGTTTCAGTTCTACTGAAAGCTCTTGGTATGCAAAGACAATGTCAGAAAGATGCAGCTCAGTGACTTTGTTCAGCGGTATGGCGTATGTATCATCTGTTACAACATTCTTAATAGTAGAATTGTTATGAAGAACTAGTAACTTGGCGTTCAATTTAAACTCTCTCACTGTATCAGTCATCTTCTTACCATCGATGGAGGTGCCAATAAAGGCCTTCCTTTGAACAAACCGTTTGAGGGTCGCAGTTATGTCGCCTCGGAAATTCTGGGCTTCACTAAGTGTGAGTGGCAAAGCACTCTGTCCAAGAAAATGGCTTATGCTAGGCATTGTTGCAGGGGCGAGTGTAAAGAGGATGACGAGATGCACGACCATTTCCAAGTTCTCCGAGTACTCATAGATGCTTACTGTCATCAGTCTAACAAACTCTGAAACTAGATGTCAATAGTCATCATGAAATAGTGCATAATTTCTTCATGGCATCTAGACCCCCAGGCAAGTTTGAATTCGATCTCCTACAGTTCCTTTCAAGCCAAGGCTCTCTCTCAGTCAGGGATATCTTTGATCAGTTTGGAAAACCTCAGGGCTACACAAGGGGAACCATTGTCAAATCAATGGATAGGTTGCTAAAGAAAGGATTGGTAGAGAGGGAGCTGGTCGAAGGAACATTCATATACTCTGCCAAACAAGCCTCTGAGGATATGGAAAGGCAGCTAGTAGAGTCATTTGTCAAAGACAGATTAGGAGGGAGCCTGAAACCAATTGCTTCTTTCCTTGCAGATGCAAAGGGAATTGACCCTGCTGAGCTAAAAGAGCTTCGAGAACTTCTTGACAAGCTTGAAGAGTGAGAAGAAATGTCCCAATTCCAACTCATTGAGATTCTGTTCAGGATTTCAGCAGTCTTTGCACTTGGGCTGGCCTTAAGTTGGATTTTCAGAAGAGACTCTCTTGTTAGAAAGTGGATTTGGACTGTTTGCTTTGCATCCCCATTGATCTTATTTATTCCTTTTTCCAGAATTTATCTACCTATTCTGAAAGGTAATGAGATTCAAGGAAACTTTGGAGCACAAGTCTTTGAGCTCGAACCAGGATATGCCAAATTGTCCCCAACTTATCTAGGTGATCCTAAGACAAGTTACTTTGTCATCATCGTGGCAACACTTGCCATTCTTGGAGTTGGAGTTCTTGGATGGAGACTTATAGCAACTCTCAGATTGGTAAGGAGCGCTGAACAAGTTGTGGATGAAGAGCTACTCGCGCTCCTATATGAACTAGGACAGCAATTTGAACTTGCAGACGTTCCCATGCTCAAAGTATCAGATGCAATTCAATCACCCTGTGTTTGGGGTGTAACTCAGCCTGTCATTCTTCTTCCTGCATCCTTGGATTTGGAAGCCGCAAATTGCAGGCTGGTTATCGAGCATGAGCTTCTTCACCTCAAACAACATGACCCGATCAGGCTAGTTCTCTATGCCCTCATTCAACATCTCCTTTGGTGGAATCCTCTTGTTTGGTTTGGGCTTAGGAATTCCAACCTTGCCCAAGAGGAATTCATTGATCAGAAACTAGGAAGCAGACAGGGATACAAAGAACTCTTAGTTTCAAATGTGGCAGCTATTCCTCAGCCTGTTCTTTCAAGACTCAGAGGTCAAAGTCATTTGCTAACAAGGATTAGGGCACTGTCCAAAGATGCAAAACCTCAGCAGAGTAAGTGGAGTATTACGAGCTTAGCAAGCTTCGTTCCAATCCTGCTGCCTTTCCAACTTGTAAGTGCTTACAATCCAGATCCAAACCAGATTGGGCATGACGAGGTTGTGTATGTAGCTCCAAGAAATGGAGTTTCAAGGCTTTGGAGAATGACAAGTGATGGTAGAAATCCAACTCCACTTCCAGAAGTGTTCACAAATGTTGGAGTTCCTTCTGTCTCGCCAGATGGCAAATGGATTGCCTTCAACAGATCTCCAAATGGCCAGGAAGACATTTACATTGCAAATGTTGATGGAACTGGAGAGAAGCTAATTGTTTCAACTGGAAAGAGAGATGTTCAACCTAGATGGAGCCCAGACTGTTCGAAACTAGTCTTCTGCACAATGGTGACTGGAAATTGGGAAATTGGAATTGTTGACCCCGTTTCTGGAACATGGAAACTAATTACCGTGGATGGAAAGAGGAACTTGGAGCCTTCAATTCATCCTAATGGGGAAAGGATCATCTTCTCATCCCACAGAACAGGATCTCAAAAACTCTGGTCTATGAACCTTGATGGTAGTGGCCTTGTTCAGCTTACGCTTGGTACATGTGAAGATACTCATGGCAGGTACAGCAAGAATGGCATGTATGTCCTATTTGCAACTGATCGAAGGACAAAGCATGAATCTGCAATTCTTGATCTGAGGACTGGAATATTTCAGCCTTTGGTGCCACTAAATCAGCTTGATACTGGTGAAGTTGAGTTTGTCGATGGAGACACTTCAGTTGTCATGACTTCCCAAGATGGAAGCCAGCCTCACATTGCCAAAGTAGATCTAAGGGATTTCAGATTTAGCCAAGTGTCTGATGGAAATGCAAGTCTTTGGCCCACTGCAAGATGAAGTAGCAATGAGCCAAAAGAATCGTTGGATACTGCTTCTTTAGGGGTGATAGACCTTCACGTTGTCCAAGTAGATTTCAAGCACTGAATCGAGAGGTCCAACATTCTGAAATGCAACAGTTTCAGTAGAAACAGGGCAATCAATTAGAATGTGTCTCCATGAACCGTTTGGTGTGTAAGTTGTTTGGCTATAGAAAGGGCCACTTGTTCCAACTGGTCCTAACATCACTGTTCCTTGAAGTACTTTGATATCGCATTCGAAGCGCACATTTGAGGTGGCTGGGAAGTACTGAGCTAATGCAGAACCATTGTAGGTTCCATCTTGCCCTTGATTGTTGTAGAAGCGAACCATGCTTCCACTTCCAGTTGGAGCCTGGGAGATCATAATTTCGCTTGTTGCTGTCCTATTAGGAGCACCTGTATTCATCACCCAATGAACTGGTGCTGCAGGGTAGCTGAACGGATAAGGAGAAGTTTCTGTGCTTATTGTTCGAAAAGCAATTTCCATATCTCCATTTGAAATTAAGGGGGCGCCTTGCCCTGTTGGAATTACTGTTACACTTTTGGAACCAGATTGAGAAGTTCCGCTAAGGGTAGCTGTGATTTCGGCATCGCCACCACCTTCACCTGTTAATGTTCCATCTGCATCAACAGACAAGATACTTGAATTAGAGCTTGACCAAGAGAACCCATCTCCTGAAAAGAGAGTTGCAGATTGAGCATTCCTTGCATATGCCGTTAGCTGTGTTGAACCTTGTTGCAGGACAGATGAGTTTCCTTCAACAGTTATTGAATCAACTCCACTTTGTAGGTTTGCTGAGACATCGACTTCTGAGATTCTCGCACCTTGTACGACTATGCTCCTGACAGCAGCACCCACGTTAGAAGTGCCTGTGTAGGCTGTCATTGTTAATTGGTAGGGACTCGAACTTACACTCAGATTTGAAAGAGACCTTTGTGGTGAAGATCGGGTAAGTACGATTGGGTTGACAATGTTCGGTGGAAGTACTACTCCAAGTGGTGGAGTAATGACCACTCTCAGTTCAGTGGCATAGCCAGGGACTGTGCGGGTTGCTGGTGCAAAATCTCCTATTATTGATATTGAGCCCTCAGTTATGGGTGAGGACCCTGAACCTCCTCCACCACAACCAGTTAAGACAAGCAACGAAATGACTGAACAGAAAAGTAACCTCATGAAATCCTCCTTAGGTTGATGACATCTGTCAGCATAATTATGCCTATCACTAGTGTTTGATGTCAAGTGACATCAAACACTTCGGACAGTGAGCTTACAAATCAGTTCCGTAGCATGAAGGTGGAGGGCACCAGACTAGAAGTCGCTAGGTAGTAGCGTCCCGCAGGGCATCTTTTGCTAGATACAGCAGGATGGTTTGTGCCTGCAGTATCTAGCAGCGATGAGCGTGAACTACCTAGGTGAATTCAGTCTGGGAGGCATGTCCACTTTTCATGCCAGTGACTGATTTGTGGTGAACAGGAAGCCTATTGCCTAACCATGCCTGAAAGATTATTTGCCCTGCAAAGTACATTGGAAGGGACCCTATGTGAAGGCTCCAATGAACGTCTGCAGGGCATCAATCACAGGCAGGCCAATCAGGCTCAGTCAAGGATGTCTTTCAAGATCATAGATGAGGCTTTCTGGATAGAAGCTAGACTAGCCATGAGTAGCTGAGAATCTCCTTGGTACAAGTGGATGTAGTCAGCAGATGCTGACCTATCCTCTAGGCCAATGGCAGTGCAGACTACAAAGGCTGTTGCTTCGGCTTCCAACTCTTTTACTACCTTAGGCTTAGTTCCAACATGCTCACCTTGGTGAAGGATTTCATGACAAACCTCATGCACGAGTACACCAAACTTTTCTGCAGCTGGAAGATCTGACAGGACCTCTATAACTCCGCCTCTGCTGAGTCCCAAACAGCCATTCAGGTTCTCAGCAAATTTGACTATGATTCCCTTACTGTTCGCAAAGGATACAATTCTTTCAGTGTAAATGCCAGGGTTACCAGTTCTTCTGCTAAGTGCAGCTAGTGGTCGACCTTCAGTCTGGGATATGTCAAAGACAAATGCCGTCGTAAAGTTAGTTGCAGTTTCTCTCTGCTCAGTCTCCTCTTGGGTTTTCTCAGCCTTAGATTTCCTATAAATCACAGGAGCAAGAATCATAATCCCTGACTGGCCATGCTTTACACACCTACCCAATTCTAACCACTTCTTGAACCCTGCAACATGAGTAGCATTAGGTTTCTGAAGCCATATCAACATACAGTTGAACCAGGAGTACCTATGGAATTTTGCCATAGTAGTTAGGTAGGTTTTGAGAGTCTCAGATTTGCCCTGATCAAGGGACTGAGAGAGAGTAAGTATGGCTTGGTCAGCCTTACTCTGGATCTTGTCATTCATTGATTTCTCCTTATCAAGCACTCGGCCTGACCCTTAACAGGTTTGTGAGTGAGTGAGTTGGAGTAACTGAGTGAGCGATTTCTTTCTCCAGCGAAGCTGGAGCTACCCTTTCTTAAATACAAAACTGGAATATAGAAAGAACTTGTCTTTCACCACCTAGTTGGAATTTGGGCTGCCCTAGGCACAGACGAAGTCTGTGGAAACAGGACCACTGGAGGAAAATATAATTCTCAGAAACGATGGGGGGGTCATTAACTCAAGGCGCCCCTATCTCTCAGAGGTATGTCATTATTGGGTTCTCGTTCTCTAAGAGCTTCAATGCTAGGAAGACTTGTGGTTACTGGGGACTTACTGCGCTCTTTAAGACTACATTGGTACCCTAACCCATAGCTAGGGTGGGCCTAAGGTGGGGTTAAGTCATTTCTGTGCCCTTTTGTATGTGAACAGGGCTGTTCAGGATCATATTCCTTCTTGAATGTTCTCAGGATGTTGAGAGATTTTTGTAATATTTCCGTCAGAAAATGAGTAGTATTATTAGAGGTCGCATCCTCTATTTGATTTGGAAATCGCAAGAAACTGTGCAAGTTTGTCTCGATTGCCACAACAATAATATTGAATTTGAAAATAACATCTGCAAGTCGAATTGTGGGTGAAAGAAAGGCCAAGATCATATTTCTTGGACCAGCATATAGAAGCTCTGCAAAAGAGCAAGGTGTAAGTCCCATCCTAAACCAAGGCATCTGGTTGAAGCGGTTAGCTGAAGTATGCAGCGGCACGTAAACAGTCGTGCACCTTCTCAAAAACACGTAAGAGACCCTGATTGCTTCACAGCAGAGCTTGGGAAATGGGAGTGAAGATTAGTATTGGTGGATCACCGAGAGAGATTTCTTCATCATATTCGAACCTATTTCCAGCAAAAACAAATTGCTCCCTTGAACAGGGAGCAGTATAGATGGAGTTCCTTAGGATTTCAAGTTAATTCAAAAATACTGAATAGTGAAATAAATGATCCTTTGGTAATGGGAACCTCGTTCCCATTATTCTTCAATCCAGAATTTAGTAAAGTTGATTCGTAGGAATTTGAGTCTTAAGGAGTTTCTGCATCTTGAACCCAATAAACTCAATTCTGAAACAGAGAATAAAAATGCCTTGAAAAACAAGTTCGTCAAGAATCTGGGAACACAGTTCCCAGTTCTCCCTTTCAGAATTTAATAAAAGTTATATGAGATTGGAGGCTTGAGGAAGGGCGCTTAAGGAAGGAAAACCCGAATCGAACCTAATCAAAGAAATGTGTAACTAAGTTACACTCTTTCCTTTCCAGTTTATTTGAGTTGTGAAAATAAGTTTGAAACAAAAGGAAGGGCTCTCTTGACAGAGCCAAAAGAAGAGCAGGCTAGGACAATGGCAGCTTCTGCCTGAATAAACTTATGGGAGTGAAATTGCAAAGAAAAGTATTCCGCATTTTCAGAGCATTCCAAGCCTTTTCATGGCATCCATATTCACGGACCTCTAGTTTTTAACAAGCCAATGCGTATACTTAGTTCGAGAGGGTCTTTGTTGTGAGGATTTGGGACAAGAAATGCACATTAGCAGGATTTTCATAAGGAATTTTCGTAACTTCCGACACTTGGATGTCCCAATTTGCGACGGAGTGACTTGCTTCATCGGTGAGAATAACTCTGGAAAGACAAACCTCTTCTATGCACTTAGGCTCGTATTGGACGGAACTATCAGCTCTGCTCGACGGTGTTTGCAGGAAGATGAGGTTTCAGTCGGCCTCACATTCAAAAAGCCTGAGCATGTGCTGATCTCAATTGAGTTCTCGGACTTTGCCGATCAGCCTGAGCAAGAGGCATTGATTTGTGAAGCTGTACTTGAATCTGGAGTAGCAAGGCTCAGCTACAGATTCAGGCCGAGAGCTGTGGTCAGAGACGAGATCGCTCAATGGGGAGATGGCAAACCTGCCAGAGAACTGAACCTTGATGACTATCATTGGGAATTGGTTGGTGGTGGAGATGATATTGATCTGTCCACAATCAGTTGGAGTGACAACTTTGGATCTTACTTCCGATCCGAAACACTACAGCAGGGATATTTGGTCGTATTGATGGAAGCTCTGCGAGATGTTGAATCGCGGCTTGCTCAACAAAGAGGATCTCCGCTTCAGCAATTGATTGATCAGAAAGGATTCCCTGCTGAAGAGCAAACCGGCTTAGTTGACTTATTGAAGGATGCGAACAAGCAAATCAATGACAGCGAATCAATCAAGGATCTTGCGAATGAGATCACAGCTTCATTTGGCGAAGCGGCTGGCAAAACATATTCAATGTCGGTTTCATTGGGATTAGGAACTCCAACATTCACTGATATTACAAGAGGTATCAAGGTTCTACTTTCAGGTTATGGACTGGACAATATAGATCCATCCAGAAATGGACTTGGCTTGAATAATGTTCTCTTCATCAGCATGATCCTGAGATATTTCGAGCAGCGTCGAGTTGATGCGAAAATGGCTGGCCAGCTGCTATTGATTGAAGAGCCTGAGGCACATTTGCATCCACAGCTTCAGAGGGTTCTGGTTTCAATGTTGCTGAACAAAAGTGTCCAGGTATTTGTAACTTCACATAGCACACACGTCACATCTGCGATTCCATTGGAAAGGCAAGTAGTCCTTACATCTACTGGCAGTGCAGCCACAGGATCTGTTCGAGTTGCACAGATTCCAGGGATTGATGAGAAGATTGGGGCAGATCTGGAGCGATACCTCGACGCAACCAGATCCACACTCTTGTATGCTCGACGTGTCATGTTGGTTGAAGGTCCAGCAGAACAATTCTTGATCCCACCATTGGTCAAACAGGTTATGGGAATTGACTTGGAAGATCTTGGAATATCTGTTGTTCCGATATATGGAACTCACTTCTCAGTCTATGCGAAGCTGTTTGGTCCTGAAGGAATTCAAAAGAAGTGTGCTGTGGTTGCAGACGGTGATCTTGTCCCCTCAGATGCAGTCGATACTGAAGATGCAGAATCTGATGTTGATGTCAGTACATTGAGGCAACTGAATGTAGAAGAAAACGACTTGGTGAAAGTGTTCCAAAGTACTTCTACGTTTGAAAGGGAGATTGCTACATCGGGCAACTTTCATATGTTGGAATGGGCAGCATACGAAGTCCAAGCTGCATCTTTGCAAAAGTTACTCAAGGAACTACAAGAAGCAATTGCGAGAGAGGAAGCAAACCTTCCAACAGATCAGATCGGGACAAGGGTTCTGAATCTTGCAAAGAGAATTGGTAAGGCCAGATTTGCACAAATTACAGCTCGACATACGAAACATGCAAACGACATTCCTGAGTACGTTTCAAAAGCTGTTGAGTGGCTTACAGGATGAGACTTACCGTAGAGCAACGTCAAGCGATTGAGATCGAGGGCAATGTGTGCCTTGTATCATGTCCTGGAAGTGGCAAGACAAGGGTGATTATTGCTAAGCTCATTTATTGTGTTGATGTTGTCAGAGGCACAACCAGGAAAGTTGGATGCATTACGCACACCAATGCAGCCGCAGATGAGATTGATGCAAGGATTCGCTCATCCAGCTTTGGCAATGATGATGACTTGTATGAAGTCAGCACGATCCATTCATTCTGCCTCAAACATATCCTAAGGCCGTTTTATCATCTTCTTCCAGTATTGAAAGATGGTTATACAATCTTAACTCAGGATGCTGAAGAGTTCAAGGACAAAGTTGATGAGTTAATCACTAAGTACGATCTTCGAGCCAAGGATAAACAACTCTTTGAGCAAATTAATAGAAGTCCAAATGGATCACCGTACCAAGTCCAAGGATTATCAACTCAGCTGATGGTGGAATGGTGCAAGTGGTGTGATGACAATGCATATGTTTGCTTGAATGACATCGTATACTTTGCATCGAAACTCATCGAGTACAACCATATCGCCAGAGGATTGGCAAGCAAGTTCGCATTTCTCTTGGTTGATGAGTTTCAAGACACATCACCGGGACAGATCAGAATTCTTTATCGAATTCATTCGTATGGTAAGACAAAGTTCTTTTGCGTTGGAGATCCCAATCAGTCAATATACAGATTTGCTGGAGCGACTCCAACATTGCTAACCAAGTTCGCTGAAAGCACTGGAGCTTCACTTGATGTGAGACTTACTGGAAACTTTCGATGCTCTCAGAGGATCGTTAACTGTGCTGAGAATCTTTTACCGACTGTTCCTCCAATGATGGCTGTTGGTGAACATATTGACTTTGTGGAGACTCCACAGCGCATTCATGCGGATTCAACCAACGATGCCATATTTACTCACTTCTTACCAAAACTGAAAGAACATAACATTGAAATAGGCAATGCAGCGATCCTTGCTCCCTGGTGGTTTTCACTGTACAAGGTGGCCAAGGAATTGAGGGCTCAAGGGATACCTGTTGTTGGCCCAGGAGCGAGACCATACAAGAGATCGAACCAAGTTGCTCAGCTCATGGAAGCAATTGGAGCATATCTGGAAAGCCCAGAACCAGAGATTGTTCTGTCAGTGCAACGTGCCCTGTACATTCTGTTGACGAACCTAGTTCCAGATTCCACTGTTAGTGTCTACGATTTCAAGGGAAGGGTCATATTATGCGAGATCCTGAAGGTAGCTCGGCAAGCAAGGTCAAAGTACGAATATGCCGTAGAATGGGTGATCGAAGCGACAAGAGCCTTCGCAAGAGTACTGATTGAGGCTGAAGCCATTGGAGATTCTGAAGCAGATTCCTTGATTGAATCCGCGAGTCGTATGGCAGAGGACATCGCTTCAACCAAGGAAAACGAGAACCTTAAAGTTGAAGATCTTGGAATCTTTGCAAGACCAAAACTCTGTCTCCAACTGATGACGATTCACAAAGCGAAAGGTAGAGAGTTCGATGCTGTTGCCATCATAGATGCTCACGATGGTCGAATCCCACACTTCTCGGTTGAATACATCTCAGATCAGACTGAGAAGGATGAACAGATCGCTGAAAGTCTGAGGGTGCTGTATGTCGCCCTCACTAGGGCAAAGAAAGTTCTGATGGTGTTCACAGATGGTTCGGATACTCGGAACAGGCCATGCAGGTTCCTGGACCAAATCGGATTCAGCTCGTAATCTCAATCCATCCTGATAGAGTCTTACCACAGGTCCCAATTTGCTATTTCATCCAAGTTTTCGTGCTAAGATTCGAGTCCGTCAAGCATCATGGCAAGGCACTTAATCCACTCACGCATGTAGATCCAAGCTTCCTCTGGGTCTGATAGCTCAACGTCTACGTGTGCAACGCTTCTGTTCCTAACATCATTTACATTTGTGAGAATCGGCAACAGAATTGCCAACTTCTCAGCAGAGAATTCATCTCTGACATCATCCCAGACTCCACCTGCATCCCGATCCCACTCGTTGGCATATTTCAAACAAAAGAGAAGTGTTGCAAGTAATTGCATTCTTCTGCCATGAACAAGATTATCCTTCAGCCACCTTTGGTGCTTTTGAAGGGTAGTGAGTCCACCACCGCTAAAACCTGACAGTACAGGATCAAAGTAGTATTCTCTCTCGGTTGTGGTGGGTGGGACATGAGAACTTAGTCTTTGATCAAGGATGCGAAAGGACAGATTATCAAGGGAACCAAGAAGTGGTTGGAAAGCCAAGCCTAGTGTTGGTGCCTTCTTTACTACAGCATCTTCAAGCGCATTAAGAGCTTGTCGGACTCTCCCTTCGACATCTGCCGAAAGCAATGACACACCGCATTTGGCCAAAGTCTTGGTGTAGAGGTCTTCAGCATGAGCAAGGGCTGTAGCTTCTTCTAGTGGTAGTGTTGCTTGACGGTTCTTTGCTTCGCTTATCAGATCCTTCAATGAAGGGATGCAGGCTCTGGCCATATCGGCAATTGTTGAAGCATGGCTTTGTTGAAACAGATGGTACGGAATATATAGGTACTCCCAATCCACTTCCTTTGAAGCAGCTTTGCACCAAGTTGATGCAGCCTGTGCTTTCATCGGGACAAGTTCATCAACCTTTCCCTTCAGCTCGACAAGAAAGTGTTTGCCTGACGTTGACCTAACAAAGAAATCTGGAACATAAAGGGCCCTTTGTCCATCAGGCTTCAGGTAATCAATCATTAGCTTCTGCGGGCCATTGTTTTTGACAAATGCAGCTACGTCAGTTGCAAACTCACAAAAGTCTGTGAATCCCTGCTCTAACTCGTTTGCACAAGGAACCAAGTTGAACATGGTTCTCTTTGCGGGAAGTGCAGGTCTATCAGCAGTGCTTGTCGCTTGGTATGGTTTCCAAACGGAGAGTCTTGAACCCTTTGAGAGCTTTTTACGATCCTTTATCCAGACTGTTTTCTTTGTTATTAAGGGAGCAAATGTTGCTTTCACGTGTTCCAAAACATCTGCATCTCTCATTCTGTGGTCAACTTCACCATTGTAAAGGCTGACCTTTCTTTCAAATAAGACTTCGGATAAGAACCTTTCAATTAATGGCTCCAGAACTTTGTGCGGATTGCTAATTCTGCATCCTCTTCCAAGCATCTGGGCAAAATAGGTAGATGCAGTAAAAGCAGCAGCAAGCAATCCAGCATCTAACTTGAACTGTGCAACAATCTCGTCTGTAAACAGGTGCCTTTCCTCATATGAGATTTGTGCATCTTTCTTTTGGCCAACTGGCAAGGGCCTATAGTTGGCTTTGAAGTAGTTGGCAAACTCGCTAAATTCAAGACTTTGAAGCTCAGTCGTCGACTCCACTGCATCTGAGACCAATGGAATCTCAATTTCCAATTCCTCAACATTCTTCTTATCGTGGTCAACAAATATGGTTACTGTTTCTTTGAATATATCTCGTATGGGTAGAAATGCAATGTCTAAACCCTCTTGAGCAAGTTCCTTTTCGTAGAGCTCACGAAACGCTTTGTGGTGAACAACAACGACCTTTTCAGTCTTGTCTGGCTCACCTGGAAACATCCTTCTAAGTCCTCTGCCAAGAGTTTGTTCTGGCAAAATCCCAGATGCTGCTGAATAGGGTCTCAATGGGACAATAGTCGTGACATTTCTAACATCCCATCCTTCTCTAAGCATCATTACAGAAACCACACAGCGAAACTTACTTGAAGGTGAATCTAGGTCCCTAGACATCTCTCTAAGAGCACGAAGTTCTTCTGGCTTCATCCCAGATTCGCTTTCAATGAACTCTTTGACTTCTCTGCCATTTCTAGTTACTTTTCTAATGCTTCCTTTCAACCGTGTGTGGATGTTCAGAACCATGCCTTTCAGTAACGGAAATTGATCACTATCCAAGAAATCTGAAATCTCGTTAGCCGATGCAGCATCTTCAGTCATTACAAAGAGAATGGGTTTTCGAACTTTGCCAAACTCCTCAAAACTCCTCTCGTATAGCTGATATCCAAGCTTCAGATGAGTAGCATAGCGAAGATGTGCCGCAGTCTTTTTGTCACCATACGGAACCAGATCATCCGACTCACCAAGTACTGGCACCTTGACGATTCCAGCGTCTACTGCCTCGCCTAGAGGGAAATCACAAATAACATGCTTGAAGAGCTTGCCATCATTTTGCTTCGGTGTTGCACTGAAATCAAGTTGAGCACAAATGCCTGAATTTCCCTTTGAAAGACTGAGTTTGTGTAGGGATTCAATGGCACGATTCCAAGCTAAGTCTGGATCATGAAGGTGGTGAGCCTCATCATTCAGCACCATGATTCCATGATGACTAGAAATTCTTTCTCTGAGTTTGACGCTAGTGTCTAGGGCTTGGCTCTTCTTAACATCAGGCCCAAATATTGATTCTGAAGCACTTGCATCTTGGCTCTCATCTTTGCTTGGATACAGCCTATGGATGTTTGTAAGGTACAAGGTTCCTAAAGAAGCAGAACCACCTGGTTCATCTTGAAGCACCACCTGAAACTGAAAATCTGTCTTCCAGTCTTCCGGGATTAGTGGATCTGAGTTGAAAATAAAGCAATTCTCAAAGTCATCTTTCAGCCTTTCATAAACTGTGAGGTTTGGGGCAATGATCACGAAATGCTGAGCTAAGTTTGAGCTAGCTTCCCTCAACCGATGGAAAAAACTCCACACAATTGCAAGGCTCATGACCTTAGTCTTGCCACCACCTGTCGCTACTTTGGAGCAATACTTTGCCCATCGATCATCCTCAGGAAGTATTCCTGCTGCAATGTCATCAACTTGACCCTCACCAAATTCAACCAGCAGGGAAGCGACATTTTGAATCCCTCTCAATTCATACAGAAAGATAATTGTCTCAATGGCTTCTCGTTGTGCCCAATGGTAACGAAAGGGATACTCAATGCCTTTATCATCAGAAACTCTTTGTTCAGAATCAAACCAGAATGAAAGTAGTTGCTTTGATGTATCACTGGCACCTGGATAACCTGCCTTTCTCCACTCATCGACTTGTGCTCGAATGGAGCGCACAAGTGGACATCGACTTGGCCTTCTGCCTGGCATGATGATTGCTGGTGCTCCACTTAGTGGATTTGGAACTCTATGCTTATCTGGAGCCTCCCATGGCAAGTAAATGGGTTCTAAAGCGGAACGATTCTCAGCTGTAAGCTCTGTTGCCATGGCCTATGTCTCAATCTCCAAGACTGTACTGGTGTCCACTCCAAACACATCAATTACTTTCACACAAATTTGATGTTTGCCCTTCTTTTCGTATTCCCAGCCAATGTCCGTAGTAGTCTTCAGTGACCTGTCCTTTCTGGTTCGAAAGTCTTGCCAATGGTGCTCAAATGGCTTGTCATCATGATGGTCAAAGTCAACAGCCCAAAAGTCAATGAAGTCAAAAGGTGTGTTCACTGCTCTTTCTCTCAACGCTTCAAGTTCCCTTTCTGGTGCTTCAGCTAAAGCTGGCTTGAAATAGGTGAGGGAAATGTCTAGCTTGCCATCATCAAAATTGCCTTCTGCTGACAAGGCACCTGCTTCAAAGAACTGAACTTCGGTTCGGTTTGATTCCATGATCTCTCTTGGAATCTGCTTCAGTTTGATTGTCAATCCGGTTTCAGCTTCTAATGCAGACTTCTTAAGAGACAGTCCCATTTCAAATTCCCAGGAAAGGCAATGAAGCTCTCTTCCTGAAGCAGCTTGTGCTGCCAAAGAAACTTCTCTCAGTTCCTCGTAGGTAAGGATAGTGTCAATCTTGTCGACATGAACAAACGCACCATTTCGTGAACCATGAAGCATAGGATTTGGAGCATTGTTAAGTGGAGTGGCTTTATAGAATTTGAGGACCATGGCCCTGTGTTCCTCATCAGCTCCCTTCAAACGATCAATTTGCCACCATTGACGTTCATATCTTCCTAAATTGTAGACATCAAAAGATCTATATGGCTCATTCTTTGAATGAAGCTCTCTTTGCACTCCAATCAGTCGCTTCCTAGAAGTGTGAATTGCATATCTACCAATATCAACCCCTATCCAACGACGACCTTGCTTCTCAGCAACTATACAAGTGGTCCCGGAGCCGCAAAAGAAGTCCAGCACCAATGAGTTCTGTTTTGAAGCAATTTTTACGATTCTTTCTATGAGCCTTTCAGGCTTTTGAGTTGGATAATCTGATCCACCCTTAACTCGCCCCACAGATGTCCATATATCCTGCAAGTAGATTCCGAGGTTTTCGTCAAGGTAGCTCTTCTTGCATCGTGCAGCTCCTTTGCTTGGATTTCGCAAATAAAGTTCGCCATTTGCTAGGGCAGTCTCCATGCCCTCAATGTCGTACATCCACTCTCGCTTTGGAGATGGTTTAGCTCCACGCCATTTGAATTTTCTGTTGGCCCCTTTCCAGGTTGCATCATCTAGCTTGAATCTGCGCCCTTCGACATGTTCATT
This sequence comes from Armatimonadota bacterium, assembly GCA_031400935.1. Classification (GTDB taxonomy): domain Bacteria; phylum Armatimonadota; class Fimbriimonadia; order Fimbriimonadales; family Fimbriimonadaceae; genus JANNJE01. The sequence continues at coordinate 50,747 of JANNQV010000058.1, read as the reverse complement.
ACCCTTCCAGTTAACGACAGAACCATCTGTTAGTTCCAATAATGAATACTCCTTTTCACCTGCCCCAGACAGCGATTCACGCTCAATTTGGGAATCGTAGTATGGCTTTTTAGACTTCGATAACCACAAAATCCTGTCCGTGATTACGCCTAACCTGGTTACTGCATCATTGTGGGGGTCATGCCTCTGCCAAATGATCTCATTTCTAAATCCTTCAGCCCCAAAACACTCCGAAGCAAGTGCTCGAACTAGGTGAGAAATCCCAGGACCAATATGGATGAAGATACTTCCTTCACTTGACAACAGCTCACGAGCAATGATAAGTCTTTCGAACAACATATGCAAGTAAGAGTCCGTGTCTTTACCCCATGTGTCTTTATAAGCGACAGCTTCCAATACAGATTCCTGTTTCATTAGTTCATCGCCTGCGTGTCCAATAGTCGTTAAGAGAGAGAAATCTTCAGACTTATCAAAGGGAGGATCTATGTAGATCAAATCAACAGCACCTCGAAAATCTCCTAGAAGCGCAGACAGAGCAAGTTTGTTGTCACCCCAGATGAGCATGTTGCGAAAATCATCCCTGTGACACTTCTTAAAGAACTCTGCTTCATTGAACAGTTCTAGCTGTTCTGCCATTGTCCTGTCCCTTGGTTCGTCAACTGTCTCAACCTTTTGCAATGGGCAGGGAGTTTCAGGAAGCTTGGTTAGCCTTCGATTTCCAAACTCATCGTATTTTCCATCCCAGACAAGCTCTGTTTTGAGTTTGCTAAAAGGGTGCGGGTTTTGGGGGCCCCAATCTTGATTACACGACATACGATCCTTGTTTTACTCAGTTCCAGTTTGTTTAGGTTGACCTGTTCCTATAGAGTAGCCATCAATGTTTCAAAATGAGCAGGATTCTTCTTTTCAATCGTATCGAGAACGATTCTGGCAACCGCCTTGCTTTCTGGATCACTGGATGACCCTGAGATGACATGTAGCTTCTGTAGGTGTGACTTTTCATCCACAAATTTTGAGACTCTTCCAGCATCAACTCCGTCGTCAATCAATTGTGCAATCCTCTCACTAAGCTTGCCGCCATACGTTGTAAAGAGCTTCAGATAAGCTTCTATGAAACGCCTGATAGTGTTTGCAATCTGATTGGACTCTTCGGCTTGAATGATCCGTGATTTTGCGAGGTTATGTATTTTCATGAATAAGTAATAATAATCACTCTTTTGAAAGAGCATTTGTGGTGGCATTCGAATCAAAACTGATCTACTTTCTTCTAACCGTTCAACATAAAGTGCTGACCATGATGGAACCCCATCAAGGCCTTGCCCCGAGTGTAGTTTGTTGACCCCATTGAACCAATCTAGTATTAGCTGTAGGAATTCGAAGTTGTGAGTCAATACAATTGTTTGCTTACAATCACTGCTGAAATCCTTTATCATAGAATAGACGTGATACAAGTGGTTTGCATCAAGGCTGGAGATCGGATCATCAAATACAACTGTACTTTCAGATAGCTTAATTGCGGGATTGCCGAGGAAGATCAAAAAGTAGCAAAAGGCGATTCCAGTTTTCTCGCCTTCACTCAGTGATGTTGCGACCTCACCATTCCTTACAATGATCCAATTTCTTGGAGAGGAAGCTTGCAGATAAATCCTATAGCCATCAAAATAAGATTTCAGCAGGACATTCAGTTGCCCAACAGCCTTTTCAACGGGAGAATCTATGGCCTCCAATCTAGCCAACTCAGCAAGCAGTTCCTTCTCTAAGGCTCTATGCTCGTTAATCTTCAGATTGAGGTCTGCTGCATCATCCGTAACTTTTTGATATTTGTTGTCGATCACATAGATTGCGACGTAATGTAGAATCAGGTCAAGAAGAGCTTTCTGACGATGCACTTCGACATCTGCGGCTCTGAGATTGTGCTGAGTGATAATTGCATTCAGCTCAACAATCGAAGCAACAATTTCAGTTGTGAAATCTCCGACTTCAATTGCATTCAAGATCTTGAATGGGTCGTTTAGCTTTAAACTGACTACTTCATATAGTGGTGCCAGTGCTTCGGCTTGTGCCTTGAATAATTCCAAAATCTGAGTTTTCAGTTGATCATACAAAACTTGTAAGTCGTTGAAGAAGAACGCCTTTGCTGGGATCGACGGCTCCATGGTTATGTGGGCCGTTATTTTCCGCTCAATATCCTTTAAGTTTTGAATCAACTCCTGATATGCTTCAGAAAAGTGTTTGGCTAACGACTCCAGCAGTTCATCAGGCAGTGGCTGTCCGCAAAAGTGACAATTCACTACGTCGACGTGAAGTTCTCTCCCTTCATTTACCCACGACTGTACAGAAGGAATTTCGCTAATTCTAGTAAGTGTGACCGACTCGACTGCTTGAATAATCAGCGAGTTTGTCGTGTTCAAAAGGCCTTCAATTCCAATATTGCTAGTTGAAATGGGCTCAAGGACTTCTTTGTTTTCCAGGTTCTTGTAAGTCGCAAACGCAGTATCATAAGCAGTCTCACTCAAAACAAAGGATGTTGGTGATTTATTTACCAATGGTACATGTTGCTCTAGGTTTGGCCGAAAGAAGTTCGGCAAACCAAGTGTGTTCTTTATGTTTGAAGCAGCTGTAGTCGCAGCTTGTTCAAGGCTACTTAGTAGTGCATTGCGCTGGCCCTCGATCAATTTGATTTGAAGCGCAATTCCCTGCAGTTTCTCCTTGCAATTCGAGATTTTCTCTTCTGTATCTTTATCCCTCTCGCTCAAAACTAGCAGTGGTTGTGCTGCAGTTTCGTCAAAGGAAATGTTTGCCTTAATGAAATTCAGGTCGAAAACATAAATACTTGGAGAATTGCTGTATCCGTTGCTGGAGCAATTGCCTTGGGACCATTCAAGCTCACAGTAGCCATTAGCGAGGTCACCAGGATTTGCCTTAGAATTGAAAGTATGTAGAATTCTCGCTAGTGTTGTCTTGCCAGAGTAGTTCCAACCATAGATGACATTGAGGTGCTTCAAGTCTGGCAGTCCATTCCATTCAAAGTCCTGGAAAACTCCAAAATCTCGTATTTGAGAGATCTTCTTAATCATTCGGCACCCAAATAAATAAGTTCAGATGAAGCTCTAAATGAAATGCAGAATCAGGCTGCTCAATCACTGCCCTTCCTCCTCTGAATCAATCCCAGATTCAAGTGCTCTCAGTTCAATTGCTTCCAGTTCAGCTAGGTCCTTGCCAGCTATTCCTTGAAGATCTCCGACCATGCCAAAACATGCTTTGAGAACAAGGTCCATTTGCTTCTGCCTCTTGGCAAATCTCTGATCTGCAACTCGTCTTTCTGAGATCAGGTCTGATTGCATTTGCTTGAATGGTTCTGCTATCCCTTCTAACCTGGCTCTGAATTCTGGACCAGTAACATAGTCGTAGATAATCCCTGCCTTAGTCTGCTTTCCTTCTGCAGCATTTCTTGCTTCTGCTGTCTTGAGAATTGATTCCCTTAGTGCATGTGCAAGAGGAATGGCCATGGATTGCTTAACTGCCCAAACTCCGTCAACAAGTCCAAATGAGTCATTTCCTTGGGGGAGTACGTCTGAAACGATAACAGCAATATCTGCCTTTGCTTCTCTGCTGTCTGCCTTGAGTTTCTTGATCCAATCTCCACCCCAGGACTGTGCTCTCTTGGTTTCCCAAAGGATTGTCCCAGCTCTTAGATTCACGTTTGACATGACTGCTTGAAGGCAGTCAGCTCCACGTTGTCCTTTCTTGACCTCTTCAATGGAATCCCAAGGAAATGCTTGAGTAAGTGAAGCTTCAAAATCAAGTTCTAGAACTTCTCCTTGAAGTTGCTGGGAACCCTGCTCTGCCTTCTTCTTTGCTTCATCCAGTTTTCCAGTTGTGTCAGTGAGTTTCTTTTCCAGTTCAGCTATTTTGAATTTATAACTTTCCTCAGCATCCTTTGTTGCTTGAGCTTTGAGATCTCCCAACTTTGAATTGACACCTTTTGTAATTTCTAGCTCAATCGAACTGGCCTTTAGTTCAAGGTCTTGCTTAGTCTGCTCAAGCTTCAGTTGTTCTGCTTTAGCTATGCCGAGATCAGAAATCAACTTCTGGATTCTAGTGTCTTTAGCCTTCACATCGGCATCAATACCAACTTGAAGTTCCTCCCGAATGGACTTTTCAAGATCAACTCTTTTGTCAGCAACCCCTTTAGCAATAAGGGTTTCAAGCTGTGCCTTTTGAGTTTCAATAGCTGACTTTTCTTTGGCTAGATCATCCTTAGCTTTGGTAGCTTCATCTTTGGCTTTCTGAAGTTGGCCCTCATACTCAGCCCTAGCAGCTTCAAGGATAGGGTGGGCAAAGGATTCACTCAGTTCGAATTCATTGCCACACTTGGGACAAGATATTGTTTGGTTCTGCATAGTTATTCCTCTTTGATTAAAGTGCCTCGGCACTGTCTTTTGGTGAGGTGGCACTGCGGGAATGCAGATTCATGAACCTTTCGGTAAGCACCTTTGTTAAAGCCCTCTACTATATCAACTCAAGGTTATGCTTGTCAATACTTCATGGGACTTTTGGCAAATTATCTTTCCATCCCAATGCAAATGAGCCAAGTGTTCCAGATCAAATGCTTGTCAAGGACTGACTAGTCAGCTCTGTACCATCCTTTACTAGCATGATCTGGAATAGCAGAATAAAGGTGCTTGGGATGAAATGAGGTCTCGACTCTGCTACTAACCGGGAAGCGACTTAGGCCTAGCCTGAGTCCTCCAAGGCTCGATAATTACACAGAATTCTACACAGAATCAAGAAGGATCAGCCTAGATTACACATCCTTAAGAAGATCGAACTAGGTTCAATTCTGAGTAAATTGAGCCTCTGCTGTTTATTCGTAAAGAATAGGTCTGGGGTTCGATTCCCCAAAGTGGCTCCATTATTCTTGGGTTTTGGGTTTTTTGGCACACGTAGGACAAGTTGGACTGATATCTCCGGCAACCAACAACCGTCCCTACCTTCCCCCGATATCCTCAGTCCCCGTTTTCCCTTCAAAACTCTCCCCTGCATGAGGCATTGACAAATCCGCAACGGCTGGACCTCGGTCGCCTTGGTCGAACAGGACTTCTTCGCCACCCAACGGAAATTCTTTGCGAAGCGGGAAGCCAACCCAGTCATCAGGCAGAAGAAAACGAGTCGTTTGCTCGTTGCCTGCAAAGACAATCCCAAACATGTCGTTGATTTCTCGCTCGGGATATTCGGCACCCAAAAAGATATGTTTGCAGGTTGGGATCGTTTGACCGTCATCCACTCCAGCTTTTACAAAAATTCGCTCATACGTTGTGGTTGACATCAGGTTGTAGATCACCTCAAAGCGATTGAAAAAGTCACGCTCTCCTGTCCAAGTACTGTAATCTACGCCGAGACATTCGGAGAAATAGTCGTATCCGCATTCTTCCTTTAAGAATTCAATTACGGCTGGAACAATCTCGGTTTCAATGCAAAGAAACGCATTTCCGAGTTCAGTTTTTGACTTTAAAAGTCCTTTGCCAAATCTCTTCTCGACAAGAGCAATTTCGGGACGTGCAATGGATTGGCTCATGCTGCTTGCTCCCCAACTTGAATCTCGTCATGCTTGCTTGACAGGGAAATTGTTTCGTCCCAATCAATTGCGTTGACGCGCAAAGCGTATATGTAACCCAGAATCCATGTGGACATGTAAATCACCATTTCGATAAAACTGAAGCGTTGAAATTCTAGGCTTTCGCTTCGAAAAACGGTCATCCAACCCCAGAGAAAAACAACTTCTATATCGAAAAGCACAAAGAGAATCGCAACCAAATAAAACTTAATCGGGAAGCGTTCTTTGGCTCCTTCAATGGGCTGAACTCCACATTCGTAGGGTGAATTCTTGTATGGCGTCCTTTTCTTCGGCCCCAAAAACCAACTGAGGGTGACCATAGCACCTGAAATTACGGCGGCAACTAAAATGCCTATCAAGATGCCGAGATACTCGCCGTCCATGGGAAATACTTTACCTCGGATCGTTTGGGAGTGTGCGTGCTTGACCGCGCCTTGTTTTTCAAGTGAGAATTCGTTTTTGAACCTAAAGTTTTGTCAAAGATACTGGAAAAGCGCGGTCAAGCCCGCGCACTCCCAAATATTCAGATAGACTCTTGAACTTGTGGAATTTCGTGATGCAATCCAAAGGCTGTTGAATCAAGAGGATCTCGGCGATTCCGCCCATGAGGCCGCAAAAGCTATTTTCGATCAAACCTGGTCGGAAATAGAAGTGGCCTCATTTTTGACGGCTATGCAGGCGAAAGGTCCTTCGGGAAGTGAAATTGCAGCGTTCGCAAAGGAGCTTAGATCGAGGTGTATTCCAGTCTTGCCGAAAGCCACCGGGCTAGTTGATACTTGCGGAACAGGGGGCGGGCTACCTACTTTCAATATCTCCACTGCGGCTGCATTTGTCGTTGCTGGCGATGGAATCCCAGTCGCCAAGCATGGCAATCGAGCGGTAACCAGCAAGTGTGGAAGTGCAGATGTCTTGGAAGCTCTCGGAGCAAAACTTTCACCAGACCCAATCGAACTTGCACGGCTCATTGATGACGTTGGAATCGCATTTCACTTCGCTCCAAACCACCATCCAGCAATGCTAGCAGTTGGTCCTGTTCGAAAGGCTCTAGGATTCCGCACTATATTCAATCAGCTTGGGCCGTTGGCAAACCCCGCAGGAGTTCGGAGGCAAGTGATCGGCGTTTATTCAGAATCGCTACTCGATCCTATGGCGGAAGCTCTTGTCGAACTTGGAGTTGATCGGGCGATGGTGTTCCATGGCGAGGGCCTTGACGAAATGGCACCTTTTGGCGTAACTCATGCGAGGGTCGTAGAAGGAAACGAATCCAGCATTCAATCTTTCGCGCCTAGTTCATGGGATGTTGAGGAGGTTGACAAAGATCAAATCGTTGGCGAATGGTCTCCTTCCGATTCGGCAGAGAAGGTAAGAATGGCATTGTCCGAAGTTGATTCAATTTGGGCAAGAGCAATCTTGCCTTCTGCATCCGCAGGAATTTGGGTATCAGGAAGAGCGGACACATTCGCAGAAGCCGGAGCTATGGCTAAGGAATCAATAGGTTCTGGAAACGCAATCAATATGCTCAATCAGTTTGTGCAGGAGACTAATCGTTCGTGAACAAGCTTCAAGAGATATTTGAATGGAAACGCCAGGAAGTTGAAGCTGCGAATCTAGCGTTGCCGCTCAGCAGATTAAAGGAGTTGGCGCTAGAATGTGAGCCCACGAGAGGATTTCTAAAGGCGCTAAAGAACGGCGGACACGAAGTTTCATTGATTGCAGAAGTAAAGAAAGCCAGCCCATCCCAAGGGACAATACGGAATAACTTCGATCCGGCAGAAACTGCATTGGCGTATCGAAACGCTGGGGCGGACTGTCTCTCTGTTCTGACCGACGAAAAATTCTTTGGTGGGAAATCTGAATACATAGCGATTTGTAAAAATGCCTCCGGTTTGCCCGTGCTTCGAAAGGATTTCATTTACGATCCGTATCAACTGTATGAATCCCGAGCATTGGGAGCGGATGCAGTTTTGTTGATCGTAGCAATGCTGGAACCAACTCAGATTTCTGAATTGCGACTTGAAGCGATCGGCCTGAACCTCGATGTGCTCGTCGAAGTTCATTCTGAAGCAGAGGCAGAAATTGCTCTGGCACTTAGCGCGGATTTGGTCGGAATCAACAACCGGGACTTAGGAACATTTCTTACGGATTTGTCCGTGACTGAACGAGTTACGCCGATTCTCAAAGGCAAGTGCCACATCGTTAGCGAAAGCGCCCTGTCTTCAAAAAACGACATTCGGAGAGTTCAAAGCGCTGGAGCCAACTCAGTGTTGATTGGGACTGCATTTTGCTCTTCCACTGATATTGAAGGAAGGGTTCGAGAGGTAATGAATTGGCAGTAGCCGTCAAGATTTGCGGTCTAACGCGATTTGAGGATGCAAAAGCCGCACTAGATGCCGGTGCCGACTATATAGGATTTGTCTTTGAGCCTGGCAGCCCAAGATTTGTGGGTTCAGCAAACTGGGCACCAGATTGGCTGGCTGATTTGCCAGTACCCAAAGTTGCTGTTTACGGCGATTTTCGCGACGATCCGTCGCCTGAATTCGACGTTGTTCAATCGGTGGAATGGAATCGGCTTCCTCCTACCGATATGCGTCACTTTCAAGTGTTAAGGATCGGCGATGCAGGGCAGGACAGTTTTCAGATGAATGTCAGGGCTGGAGATGCAATTGTGCTGGATGCTTATGATCCTAGCGCTTTTGGCGGCACTGGGAAAACCATGGATTGGAGCGTTGCGGCGAAAATCGTCAAAAAGCTTGAGGGAATTCGAGTTTTCTTAGCGGGCGGGCTCACTCCAGACAATGTTGCAGATGCGATTCGACTCGTAAATCCGTTTGGTGTGGATGTGAGCTCAGGTGTAGAGTCATCGCCAGGACACAAAGATCATAAAAAAATTCGAGATTTCGTGAGTGCTTCACGTGCCATTTGAAGGGAAATTGCAAAAATATAGAAAAAAATCGAACTATTTTGCAAAAAAGCGTGTCTGGCGGCGTTTCGTGCTGTATAGTATTGAAACGACAAGAGTCTGAGGTTGCCGAAACAAACATGAGCAGCCAAGCCTTGGATGAAGCCTTGCAGGAACGTGCTTTGCTCTCCTTTCAGCGTTCCTGCATTTTTTTGCCTGAATTTTTGTCCCTTTGCCCGTCCTTGAATGGAACTGGCACAATGTGTGCAAGTGATCAAATGTGAAATGGAACTCCCATTGAAAAGTTTATGTTGACTTTGACAGAGGGAGAACTGAATTCATGGGGCGCCTGGTCAATTACCAGGTAAGGGTCAGTTCACAGGTATAATCCCGCCCGATATCGCAGGAGGTCTGCCGCTTTGGGTTCCGCAATTGTTACGAAATCATTAACTAAGTCATATCGAACCAGAGCCGGCCAAGTCAACGTAGTAGATGCGTTGAGCCTAGAGGTAGAAGAAGGCGAAATTTTCGGCTTTCTTGGTCCAAATGGTGCTGGCAAAACGACGACGATCAAAATGCTGCTCGGCATTATCTATCCCACTTTGGGAGAAGGTTACGTTCTTGGCAAAGAAATCGGCGACATTGAGGTTCACAAGGTCATCAGCTATTTGCCTGAAAGACCTTACTACTATGAGCACATGACTGGCTTAGAACTTCTCAAGTTCTATGCAAGCCTTTTTGGCATCAAAGATGAAGCCAAGTGCCGCGATTTGCTCGAAAAGGTCAATCTCCACAACGATATGACCAAGTCCATTTCTCAATACTCAAAGGGTATGCAGCAGCGAGTCGGATTGGCGCAAAGCCTTTTGAACGATCCAAAGCTATTGTTCCTTGATGAGCCAACGGCTGGTCTTGATCCAATCGCTCATACGGAAATTAGGAATTTGATTCTTTCTTTTCGCGATGAGGGCCGCACGGTCTTCATTTCGTCTCACGAGTTGAGCGAAGTCGAACGAATTTGCGATCGAGTTGCCATCATTAATCATGGCGTCATCGTAGCGCAAGGGCGACTAGACGATCTTCTGCGTGGTGGTCGAATCGAGATCATCGCAGACGATGTTTCGGTTGCTCTTGCCGACGATTTGCGAGGAAAACTAAAGGATGCTACAGTCTCGCTTCACGAAGGACGATTAATCGTAGACATGTCAGAAGAAGGGGATCAAAATGCGATTTTCGATGCGATTCGAACTGCAAAAGGCAAAGTCGTGAGCATTGTTCCTAGGAGAAAGCGATTGGAAGACATTTTTGTTGAAAGTGTGAAAGCCAAAAAAGGTGAAGTTATCGGAGGTGCCGCGTAATGAAAGCAATTATGGCCATCGCCTCTACAACGGTCGGGGAAGCAATTCGCCGTCGCGTGTTGCTTGTCATCCTTCTTGTCGGCTTGTTCTTTGTTATGGCGGCCCCAGGCCTAAGCGTTCTTAGTGCCCGCCAAGAACTTACAGTTCTCAAATCGCTCGTTCTTGGTGTCATTCAGCTTACAAGCGCTGTTATCGCGATCGTTCTCACAGTCTATATGCTTCCAAATGAAATTGAACGAAGGACGATTTACACCATCCTTAGCAAGCCAGTGCTCCGCTGGCAATTTCTTGTCGGAAAGTACCTTGGCGCTGTCGCGGCACTTGGAATCATGATGTCGCTGATGACTGTCGTGATGCTTCTGATGTTTGTAATTCAGGTTCAAGTTCGAGACGTTAACCGGCTTAGCGAACTTGTCCAAGGCCCCGCAATGTTTTTCATTCAGATGAGTTTGCTCGCGGCTGTTGGAATCTTCTTCTCAACATTTGTGTCACCGCTCGTCAATTTCTTTTTGACTGGCGGCATCTACATGATGGGTTCGCTATTCAATCCAATGTTTGAAACAATGGCGTCAAATCCAAATATGTCAGGATTTGCGAAGAATGCAGCATGGCTGGTCAATGCGATGTTGCCCAACTTTGCAGATTTCAATATTCAAAATAGAATCATCAACCCGGAAAGCGTGATTCAGAACCCAATGGTGCACTATATGAACCTAACGGTTTATGGTTTGATTTACATTGCAGTTCTATTGATTGCCGGCATATTGGTATTCGATCGAAGAGAGGTTTAAGCCATGAAAGGACGACGAAATTGGCTAATTGGACTGCTAATCTGCTTTATAGCGCAAGGTGCGATGCACAGAGTTGCGGTCTATCCCACTTGGAAAAAGTACGATATGCCGAAATCAACTGGCATTGCTGTAGGTCTTGACCCTTCGCAGCTATTGGCTGCAATGGCAGGTTTTAGAGAACTCGTTGCAGGAATCCTTTGGGTTCGGGCGGACTCGTTCTTTGATTCGGGTAACTATGATGCCGTACTCCCGTTGATTCGACTTGTAACTTGGCTTGACCCGCACCAGTTGGACGTTTACGCAACGGGTATGTGGCACATCGGCTATAACTTTACTGACGAAGAGTCACGTTCAGATCGAAGGTATTTGCCAGCTGCGATTGCGCTTGGCAAAGAAGGCGCGAAGCAGAATCCAAACACATACGAGATGTTTTTTGAAACAGGATGGCTTTGGTACCACAAGATTGATGATCAATACGATCGAGCCGTAAACTACTTTGAAGAAGCAGCAAAGCGAAAGGACATGCTTCAAGCGCGGCATAACCTCTTGGCAAACGCTTATCAGCGGAGCGGGCAAGTTGACAAATCACTCGAACTGTATTACAAGTTGTTTGATGAAGCTCAGTCCAGGTTTACGAAGGACGACGTATTTCAAGCGCGTCAAATCCGGGATACTATCGAGAACAATCTTGATACTTTGATTGTCCGAATGATTCAGCGAGGCTATTTCGCACAAGAGCGCAAAGACGGCTCTTTTGAAACTGGCCCGTATGATGTTAGACCCCCATACGATGTTGGCTACAGCGTAAAACTAACTGTCGAAGAGCCCAAGGTTATTCGGTTTGAAGGTACTTGGAACGTGTTGCCAGTCGGCACTCGAATTCGCGTAATTCTTAAAGATGCGAATTTCCCTCATTCGATTCCAGGCGGAGCCGATTGGGACTGGGGCGATGAAATCGTCATGGACCCAGATGCAAACCTAACATACATGCAAGATCAATTTTATATAAAGAATCGTAGATTCAACAAGAAAATTGACATGGGAAGGGATCCAACGATTTATCCGTTTACGGGCGATGATTATATCGTGGAGTACTACTACAATCCGAGAAGTGCGGCTGCCCACATGCAAGACAAATTTGGTTTCAATGGCGAAGGCATCGCGGATTCAAACTTTCTAAACACCGAGGTTCGTCCGGGGCAACGAGTGATCTTTGCACAAATGAAACTGACCCGTGACCAACTATTGAGACGAGGCAAGTACAGGGACGAAGTACCTGTCGTAATGACTAAGAACTTTTTGCAATCTTCGACCGAAGTAAGCGGTTCGGATGAGATGATCGTGGTTCCAAATCTGAGAACCCAAGAGAAGAAGCCTGAAGTAAAGCCCAAGACTCCCGTCAATAGCAAGCCAAGGGCCAATCCAATAGCAGGATAGGATGTCAATTCGCTGATCCAGGCGCCCCCGGCGGTCTGCTACAATAAGCAGATCGCCGGGAACTGCGCGGCAGTAGGCCGGTGAACTCCGCCAGGACCGGAAGGTAGCAACGGTAAATCGAACCGCTGTGCGATGCATGTTTCCCGGCGTCTGGAGTACTCCCCTTTGTCCAATATCTCGCTCTACCGAAAATATCGCAGCCAGACCTTTGGAGACCTCGTTGGACAAGGGCACATCGTTCGTACACTGCAGAACTCTCTCGCGACGGGCAAATTTGTCCATGCCTATCTTTTTACAGGGCCAAGAGGGACCGGAAAAACTTCGACTGCGCGTTTGCTTGCTAAGGCGCTGAACTGTGAAGCTGGCGTATCAGCAGAACCGTGCAATGTGTGCTCAACTTGCCAATCAATCACAGTCGGCCAATGTTTTGACGTAGTTGAAATGGACGCCGCCAGCGATAGCGGGGTTGACGACGTTCGCGAAAAAATTGTAGAAGCGTCGCAATATGCGCCGGGATATTGCCGTTACAAGGTCTTCATCCTGGACGAAGTTCACGACCTGTCTCCCAAGGCTTTTGACGCATTGTTAAAGACAATAGAAGAACCTCCGGAGTATCTAGTTTTCGTTCTTGCAACAACGGAATACAACAAAGTCCCGCCGACAATTCGCAGCCGTTGCCAAAAGTATGAATTTCATAGGGGAAGCGTGGCCGATCTTGCTTCTCGGCTCCAGTTTGTAGCAACAAGCGAAAACGCGAAAATTGATCCCGCTGCGATTCAAGTCATTGCTCGTTTAGCTGACGGTGGCTATCGAGACGCCTTGACGTTCCTTGAGCAAGCTTTGCTAACTACGGAAGGCACAGTGACGCTCCAAGAAGTTTATGACCAGCTTGGGATGGTCTCTGACGATCGGATTGACCAAGTTCTGGTGTCATTGCGAACTGCCGACATCCCAAATCTGTTGCAAGTTCTTCACGATGCCTACCAGCAGGGCCGTGACCCAAAGGTCATTATTGAATCTATTCTATGGCGCATTGCTGACCTCATGCGGGCTGCATACGGAATGGAAACCGGTTTCGATGCTCAACAAAACGCGACCGTGCACGAAGCTGCGATGAGGATTGGCGTTGACGCACTCCTGGAAATTCGAGCCGAAATTGCGACGAGTCTTCGAGCAATTAGAGAAGTCACATTGCCGAGGCTTTGGCTGGAATCTGAGCTCATTCGGATTGCGAAAAAACTAAATCAGCCAGTTGCTATTGCAGAGCCAAAGCGTGAAGCTAGGCCAGTTGTCGCAGAAACTGCACCTCCAAAGCAAGAACAGCCCAAAACTTCGAACGGGTCAGCGAAACCTGCGGTTGAACCACAAATCCGACAAAATGCCGCAGTAGTGGAAACGCCAATAGAGTACTCAGCCGAACCCGAACTACTTGACGATTTGCCTGAAGACCTGAAAGAGCCGACACGAATTTGGCGTGCCTCAGTCAAGGCAGTTGAAGCGACTTCAAAGACCCTATGCGCCAAACTGCAAAGCACGAAGGTCAAAACGTTTGAAGCCAATTCGCTTACCATAGCTTTTGATAGGCGGATCGAACACGACTACGTGGTCGCGAGTCCAACGGCACCACAGAAGAGGGCAGCAATTCTAGCAGCGCTTCGAAGTGCTGGTGGTGCAGAATGGACTCTAGTTTTTACTTTTGAAGCAAATGGCAAGGCCGAAGAAGAACCTGCGGCGGTAGAATTGCCCTTGACAGGAAAGTCTTTGCACGATCAAGTAAGCGAGACAGTTGCAAAGGGAACATCCGGAGAATTTGAATCATGAAATTACCAAAGGGATTCGGCGGTCAAGGATTTGGCGGGGCATTGGGCCAAATGAAAGGCGCTATGGCTCGAGCCCAGAATCTTGATAACGAGCTTGCCGCTGAGAAGATCGTCGTGGACAAAGGGCCGGTAAAAGCAACCTTCAATGGCAAGGGCGAACTTGCCAAATTGAAGATTGATCCTTCAGTCGTTGATCCGAAGGATGTGGAAATGCTCGAAGACTTGATTTCTAGTGTGATTCGCGATGGATACGATCGGGCGACCGAGCTGCGAACCGACAAGATGAACGAGATCATGCCCAATCTTCCCAACATTCCGGGCATCACGAGTTAATGCTTCTTCCTAAGCCGCTGGGCGATTTAATTGCCGAACTCGAACGATTGCCAGGCGTTGGCCCAAAATCGGCGCAAAGGCTCGCGTACCACTTGCTTCGTGTTCCGGTCGAGCAAACCGATCGGCTTGCCAATTCCATCGTTGTAGCAAAGCAAAGACTTCGTTTTTGCTCGAATTGCCAAAGCTTTTCAGAACACGAACTTTGTGAAATCTGTAAAGACACTCGTCGAAATCGGACTCAGCTTTGCATCGTCGCAGAGCCTAGAGATATCACGGCGATGGAAAGAATCCATGAATACAAGGGACTGTATCATGTCCTTCATGGACTGTTGAATCCGATGGATGGTGTCGGGCCGGAGCAGTTGCGTGTGCGTGAATTATTGGCAAGGCTCGATGGAGTTTCAGAGGTGATTTTGGCTACAAATCCCACGATCGAGGGCGATGCAACAGCTCTTTATATGGCGAAAGTTCTAAAGCCTCTCGATATCAAAGTGACCCGGCTTGCGCATGGCATGCCCGTAGGGGGCGAACTGGACTATGCCGATTCGGCAACGTTGCTAAGTGCCTTGAATTACCGACGCGAAATGTAATTGGATGCGGCTCTTTTGGCCAATTAGCTTTCGCAGTACTCCAACAAAAAATCATGCCCGATGTAGAAATGCTGGGAAAAGGCTCCAGGCTTCACAAAGAAGAATGCAGCCGGAACATTTGGAAGTGCAAATGCCACTACCCACTGAGCATCTTCAACTGAAATTTCCATGCCGTCCGTTCGCACGACAAAAACGTGCAAGAGGTCTTCTTCCCCTTCAAATTGATACGCAAATTCGCCGATGAAGCCGCAAAACGGATTCGGCTCGTTTACAATCGAAAGCAGAGCTGACTCAGACGATTTAGAGAATACAGAATCAAACGGAGGGAGTTTGATTGTCACCTCAGACTTTATTGCCTCAATGACTCTCGAAAATATGGAGTCTCTTTGGGCGATTTCTTCTGAAGTTGGTTTCACCATCGAGAGGAGCTTCCTGTGGTCGAATCAAAGGAGAATCATGGCGGAGTAGGTGGGATTCGAACCCACGATAGGTTGCCCTATACGCGATTTCCAGTCGCGCTCCTTCGACCACTCGGACACCACTCCGCGCAGGCTCAATTATGGCGTATTTTGAATTTCTGGGTTGGAACCGCTTATCAATCTGTTAATGAACAAATTTGACTAATGGGATGGATAGGACTTATTGGACATAGCTACAAAAACAAAGCGCAAAACGATCAAGCAGAACGATTCCCGCTCTAACTAACAACCGGAACCTGAGCTTGAGCCGAATCTTCAAGTTCAAAGTACATCTCCTCTTTGAAACCGCTCGAGAAGAAGCTATTTGGAAATGCCTCGCGCTTGGTGTTGTAGTCACGAACGCAGGCATTGTAATACTGTCTCGCTGACGCGATTGTTCGCTCCACTTCAGTCAGTTCATTCTGAAGCCTTTGGAAATTTTCGCCTGCTTTGAGCTCAGGATACGCTTCTGCAAGCATTTGCACTTTGAATACGGCTTGCCGTAGATTCTGCTCGGCATCAGCCTTACTCGGTGTAGCGCCAGATTGCGCCAATGCCAGGGTACGGGCCTCGGCAACGGCAGTCAGCACGGATTCCTCATGACTGGCGTAACCCTTAACGCATGTGACCAGATTTGGAATGAGTTCGGCACGACGTTTCAGCTGAACGTCCACATCCGCCCATGCATTGCGAACCATATTTCGAAGCGTCACAAGACCGTTGTAGATCGCGAATCCACCTCCAGCCCCTAAAACAACAATTCCTGCTAACCAGAACATAATAGTTAGGATACGCTATGCTTCGAAACCAGGTTCTAGGTCAGTTCCCGGATTGTCCCAGTCGGCTGTCGAAACCGGCTTCAAGACTTCGACTTCCATATCTCGGTCAATGGGAATCTGGCAACTGAGTCGAAATTCTCCAAGAACGCCATCTTCTTCCAAACTGTCATGTTCCTTTTGGTTCATCGGAGGCTCTTCTGAGTAAAACTTCACGCGGCAAGTTGTGCATCGAGCGTTTCCGCCGCATCGGTGGCTGATGTCCACGCCGTTCTTTTCAATTTCGTATGCTAATTTGGTGCCGGTTTCTGCGGTGAATTCGGTTCGGTCTTTGACGACGATGCGGTGACTTCCCATGGGGGGAGAATACCGGAATCCTTGTAGTTGTCGGTTAATGGTTGTTGGTGGTTGGTTGTTGGTTATTGGTTATTGGTTATGAGTTGTCGGTTGATGGGTCTCTCCAAGTTTGATTGGGATAATTTTGTCTCTTATGTCCCTCAAGTCCCGTTTGTCCCATAAACCCAGCAACCAAAAACCAATAACCAACAACGATCAAGAGTGGTAAATTCCATTCATGGTTTCCGAACCCCGACTGATTGAACTTTTCAAAAACCTCTGCCTAATAGATGCACCATCCTTGCAGGAAAGAGAAGTTGTCGCATGGACCAAAGCCTATTTGGAGAGTATGGGATTGGACGTTGTTGAGGACGAAGGCGGCAAAAAGATTGGGGGCAACGCAAACAATCTGATCGCAACACTTAAAGGCAATGTCCCCGGTGCTCCACGAATCTTTCTCTCTGCGCATTTCGACACCGTCGAACCAACAATGGGACTTGTAATCGAGGAAAAGGACGGCGTATTTGTTAGTGCATCCGATACCATTTTGGGAGCCGACGACAAAGGCGGAATGGCTCCAGCAATTGAAGCTGTGCAGTTCTTCTTAGAGTCTGGGGAACCGCATGGAGATGTGGTTTTACTGTTCAGCTGTGCCGAAGAAATCGGTCTTTTAGGAGCAGGAGCCATTGAGATAGAGGGATTAAACCTCGACTTCGGCTATGTTCTGGATACCGGACCGCCAGTCGGAACGTTTGTGAATCGAACAGCAACGCACGACAAACTCGAAGTGACGATCATTGGCAAGCCTGCTCATGCTGGCAAAGACCCGGAGAAGGGTATTTCTGCAATTCAAGTTGCCGCAGATGCGATTCATCACATGAAATTGGGAAGAATCGGGCCGGAAACAACGGCAAATATCGGAGTCATTTCAGGCGGATTGACAACAAATGTCGTTTGCCCCGAGGTCACTTTCAAAGCTGAAGCGCGAAGCACATCAGTTGCCGAACTCGACGCACAAATTGATCACATGATTGTTGAAGTCGAGGCGGCGGCAACCCGTTGGGGAGCACAAGCCAGAATTGAGCATCATCGGCACTATGAATCCTACGACGTTGCACCAGATTCAAGGGTAATCCTCACAGCGCAAAATGCAGCTAGGAGTCTGGGGTACTCAGGAGATTTGAGAACAACCCTCGGCGGAAGCGACGCAAACATCTACAATGCGAAAGGGCTTTCTTGCATTGTCGTCGCAACAGGCATGGAGAAGATTCATACGCACGACGAATTCATCTCGCGTCAAGATTTGGTCAGAACAACCGAACTCGTTATCCAAATCATACGAGAGTCTGCGAAATCTTAGCGGCGAACAACCCCAAAATCCGTCTATAGTTGAAGAGAGTCTCCGAAGCTAATAACGGAGCGATTGAGGAATTTATGAAGCGATTTGGATTGATTTTTGTTGGTGCCGCGTTTTTGACTAGTTGGGCGATGGCTCAAGAAGTGCGTCCGCTAGGCGTTTCTTTGAGACTTGGAACTTTCAAGCCCCAAGGCCGCGCCGCCCGAACACAAGGTGAAGGTTGGGTTTCCGGCGGTGTTGATTTCAAAATCCGAGATCTGAAATACACAAAGGATCAAGGTCAGTACATTAGCATTTCAATTGACTTTGCTGGAAGCGGCGATTTCTCAACGATTCCAGCAACCATCAATTACGTTACGCGGAAGAATGACTACTACTGGTTTGCCGGGGTGGGTGCAGCACTCATCAATATCCCTCGCCCTGTTGGCCAGATAACCGAAATAGACGAAAGCGTTGAGCTTGCTTATCAATTCGGGTTTGGATACGATTTCCAACGTGGCAAGTCTCCGCTTTTTGCAGAACTGAAGTTTATGGGCAACGGCGAAGATCGAATGAACGGCTTTACTCTTGCGATTGGCGTACGACTGTAGTTTGGGAGTGCGCGGGCTTGAACGCGCTTTTGTGACCTTGTCCGGATTAGCTCGGTTTGGTTCGGAGGTCGGGATTTGTCCGGCACAAATCCGAACAAATCCGAAGAAACCTGTGCCAATCCAAACGAAAACGGCGCTTTCAAGCCCGCGCACTCCCAAAAAAGAGGGAGCTTTTTGAACATTCGATGCGTAGAAACGTCATATCCTGCATATTATGGAGTTGTGCGCAAAGATGAGTTTGAAGCGCCTGGAGTCTCCGGACGCGGCAATTGAATCGGCTCTTTTGGATCGTTGGCGAAAGCAGGATCCTGAAGCATTCGCAAAGCTGATTGACGCTTATCAAAACAGAGTTTTTGGCTTTGTTCGAAAGATGGTGCCGGATGCCGAAGAGGCAGCCGACGTGGTTCAAGATACTTTCATTCGCGCGTATCAAGCGATTCACAGATTCGATGGGAGATCCAGCGTGCGAACATGGCTCTTCAGAATTGCTTACAATTTGTGCGTTGACCGCTCTCGAAAAGTTGATAGGAGCCCCACGGAATTGCGAATTGACGCATCGAGCGAGGAAAACGAAGTATTTGATATTCCAGATACCCGATGGAACCCTGAGGGTGTGATCTTAGACGAAGAATTAATGACGCTCGTAGAGGCAGGAATTGCTTCCATGAGCGAAAAACTAAGGTCAGTGCTCCTTTTGCACGATAAAGAAGATATGTCTTACGAAGAAATAGCGAACATACTTGCCCTTCCAATAGGAACAGTCAAAAGCCGGCTCTTCCTTGCTCGAACTCACTTACAAAATGTTCTTGGCAGCTATATGCGAGGTGACGCAAATGTTTAGTTTTATGAAGAAAATGCAGAATAGAGAAATTGTGGACCCGATCAAAGAAGCGAATTTTGATCTCGCCCTGAACGAAAAGGGACAGCAGTTTGTTGCCCAAGCAGTCAAGCAAATTCCCGTTGAGGATGTTAGCTTGGCTTGGAGAAGCCAGCTGAATGAAAAATTGCTTCAAGAGTCCGCGAAAGTGAGTTCCACGCGAAAGAGGATCAATTTTGTTTGGCGTCCGATGGCTGGCGTGGCTGTTGGCGCCGCTTTGGCATTTGCTTTAATTGTTCCGCGGAATGATGGTGTAGGTTCGATACAATCCTACAGTGTTGAAGCATCATTGATGCAAGCGCACATTTCTGCAGATCGAAGTCATGAATTGATTGGTTCGGCTATAGTTTCTGCCGACAATCAGTCTAATGGGTTTGTAATGCCAGCCAATTATGAATGGCAGGAGACGGATTTAGGCGCACTATGATTTTTCAAGACATGACCAAGCATATTGGAGTTGCTTGCGCTTTGTTGGGAGTCGTCGCAATCTCAAATTCGCAAACCCCCGGCGATCGAGGGAATAAACCTGAAAGTTTCAAGAATTTGCCGGAAGCATTGAGCCGCGCTATGCGAATGTCTCTTTCTTTAAAATATTCAGGAGAACGGCGGGTCGAATTGCGGTTGGGGGCAGAACGAATCCGAAATTTCGAAACAATTTGGAAGGACGGAAGCAACCGCCGAATTGAGTATGATGACCGGTCGTCGTTCAAAGGACAAATCATTGTCGAAAAGGGCAAGAAACGGCTTCAATTCTTCCCGGATAGAAATGAGATTCATGTTTCTGGTGGAAGCCGCGATGAAGCGTTGCACCGGCTGATGGAATCCGTGAAGATGGCAGTTCGCGAAAAATGGATAATTGCTGCTCATGACTCCGAAGTTATCGCTGGAATCAAAACGCAAAAAATTTCAATGACTAAAGCAAACGGTCAAGTTGCCCAAAATCTTTGGATTGATCCAAGGAGCGGCTTGATCCTAAAGCGAGAGCTGTTTGACTCTGCAGGGACGGTACAAGGTTTTTACGAGTTCACTAGGGTGAACCTGCGGCCGTCAATAAGATCGCAAGATTTTGAAATTCGTGTGCCAGGTGCGAAAGTCCTCACTCCAAACGATTTGGCGATGAAACTCATGAATCAGCACGGTTTCACGAAGTTGTTTTTGGCTTCCGGCGAGGGTCGAGAACTAGATAGTGCTCGCGTAATCAGCGACGGTAAAGTTCTGATCTTGCATTATTCGACGCCAAATGGCATTCTATCCTTCATTCAAAAACAGGGCAAACCGGATATGCGGCTTCTTGAAAGAGCCCGCAGAGAAGGTGAAACAGTATTCGCTTGGGATAGGGGCAAAACCTCCTTCATCCTTGTCGGCCGCCAAACTGAGGCAGAATTGCGGGCACTTAGTCTAAAGACCCAGGAGCGATGAATCAAACCCTGACGGTTGGCGTCTAAATAAACTAGTGGCAGTAAAGTCTGCAACCAAATCCTCTGCAAAACCCAAGCCAAAGCACCGAAGACGGTCGCTTCTGACATGGCTGTTTTATGCTGGCCTTATTGGACTCCTCCTCGTTGTCGTAGGATGGGGCGCGTTTGGCATTGTAATGGCTCCGCACTATGCGTGGGCTGAGAAAGAGATTTTCAAGCTCGATTCCTATGGCATTACTTTTGCAAGCCAACCCACTACGATTGTAAGTGCAGACGGCAAGGTGCTTTATCGCTCGATTGACAGATTCCAGAAGCCCGTCAAATTTCCAGATATTCCAGAGATCGTTAAAGATGCCACCTTGGCTGTCGAAGACGAGAGATTCTATAGCCACGATGGCGTAGATTATCGGTCTGCGCTTCGCGCCATCTTCTCAAACATTCGCGAAGGAGAAGCCACGGGACAAGGTGCAAGCACGATCTCCATGCAAGTTGCAAAGGCGATTACCGGAAACGACAAAACCATGGATCGCAAGCTCAAAAATGTAGCCCTCGCGATGAAAATGGAAGAGCGCAAAACGAAGCCGGAGATACTCAAGCTCTATCTGAACAATTCCTTTTATGGAGCGTTTGCCTATGGCGTGGGAGCTGCGGCTGAAGTCTATTTCGGCAAGGAGCTCAACGAACTAACTATTGCAGAAGCAGCCCTTCTTGCTAGGCTTGTTCAACGGCCCAGCGAATACAATCCTTTTCGAAATCCTGACCTAGCGGTTGAAAAACGGAACGTAGTTTTGAGAAAACTTCGAGAGCAGGACAAGATCACCGAAGCTGAATATCAAGAAGCCATTGTTGAGCCGTTGAAGCTAAAAAAAGACCCGATGAGAGCTGGAAATCGGCTTCTGGCCTCACCCTATTTTGTAAATTACGTTTTGGATTCGGTCAAAAGAACCCATCCAGAGATTGACCTTTCTAAGGGTGGCATCCGAATTGAAACGACGCTCAATTATGAAATGCAGGAATTCGCCGAAGCGGCAGTAGAGCGAGTTGTGCGACAGTATCGCAAAAGAGGACTTACCACTGGCGCATTTGTATGTATGGACTACAACGGGCAAATCCTCGCTATGGTTGGTGGTGCGGACTACGAAAAGCGGCAATATAACGCGATCTCCCAAGGCAGTCGGCAGCCAGGTTCGGCAATGAAACCGTTTGTCTATGCCGCAGCCCTTTCCACTGGCGCGCTTGGATTCAATGAACCGATATCAAACGAGCCCCATTACTTAGAGTTAGGAGGCGGGCGAACAAAGAAATGGCCGACCGGCGGCGGAAAAGGGGGAATGGTAAGTATTCAGCGAGCGATTGCCGGATCCATCAACGTTCCTGCCGCTTGGGTCATGGACAAAGTTGGGCCAAACACGGCCGCAAACTATTGCCGAGACATATTTGGATTCGATTCTCCACTTGACCCAGTTTCATCGCTCGTTTTGGGTTCATCGGCAGTTTCCCCGCTCGAAATGGCACAAGGCTATAGTGTGTTTATGCTGTATGGTGATCGCGCCACACCGTACGGAATTACGAGAATTGTCGGCCCTGATGGTACGTCGCTCGCCGACTTTGCTCCAAAGGTCATTCAGAACATATTAGACCAGAGAGTCGCTGAATACATGGACGATTGCCTGCGTAGCGTTGTAACTGGCGGTACGGCTCGAAGAGCCGCTGGAATTCCAAACGCTCGCGGAAAGACAGGCACAACTCAAGATAATCGAGATGCGTGGTTTTGTGGCTATACAAACAACCTCGTCGGAATCGGATGGGTAGCAAACGAACAATTTCATAACGGCAAACCAAGTTACGCAGTAATGCCCGGCGTGTTTGGCGGCGAAGTTACAGTTCAAATTTGGACAGAATTCATGCGGAACGCCCTCAAGAAATACGACGATACACCCACGCGAACAAAAAAGAGAATGAAGGCGTTGCCAACACTTGAAGCAGAATCGGAGAAATTAGAACCCGATCCTGCACAGTCAGATTCAAATACACCACCAGAATTGCCAGACAACGGCTATCCTGACCAAGTTCCACCTTTAGATCCTTCGGGCAAGGCCAAAGGCGGGAACGGCACGCCTCAGCCAGACCCACCTCAGATTACAGGAGAACCGATAAAGACCCAAGCAATTCCAGAAGACAAGGAAAAAGTTACCGTCGAATTGTGCGCTGAAAGCGGGCTCCGAGCTTCGCCTTATTGCCCTGAAACTGTTTCAAGAAGATTTTCCAAGTCAGGAATTCCGGCTAAATGCCGGCAGCATGGGCCGTAAAGTAAGCGGTATGCAGTTGGCGTTTGGCGAAGACAACAGACAATCACTGCCAACCGCCAACTGCAATCCTTACGGAACGTACTGTTGCTGCGGCTTGATAGCCTTGAAAACATAAAAGTCGTTCTTACGAATGAACCCCCAAGTCTTGGCACCAGCGTGGCCATCAGCGAATACATAGATTCCCATGTTGCCATGCCCAGGCGTTGGCTTTCGCTCGTTGTTTGAGGCACATGCAGGCGGCAATCGGTCACCAGCGTTTTGGGTTGGGACCTTTCTGCCCGCTAATTTCCAAGCATCGCAGTCAATGAATCCGCTTCCCCAAATTCCGCCAACAAATTCATGAGGCAAGCCTGTCGCCCATTGCTCAGCCCAACCAACCATGTCGGCAGATCCTTCGATTTCGCTTTCACTCCTTCCGTTGTAGACCCACGTTCCAGGTCCGGTGTAGTAAGTTAATCCAGTATTCAGATCGTTTACCGGATTTGATTGAACGGTAACTATATTTCCGATGTAAACGTACGAACGCAACTTCCTTCTAGCGCTATACGAACCATCCCACCATGGGACCGTATTGGACGCGACACGTGCTTGACGGTCCATAGGGCATTGCCAGAGATCCTCATTCTTGACGTATGGCATCAATTGCAGGTCTGGAGGCATGAAAATAGTGTTGCCGCCATTGATCGGAGGAATGTTTGCTGCCCAAGCCGGGTAGCGACCGTCATAGTCGGTCACATACATCATTTGGCCAATGCCAATTTGCTTCAAACTAGAAAGGCATACGACTTTTTTTGCGGCTGCCTTCGCTTGTGCAAAGACCGGGAATAGGATCGCAGCGAGAATCGCAATGATAGCGATTACGACAAGCAATTCAATAAGAGTAAACGCACTACGAAGAAAACGCATTGCACGATCATATCCCAAAGAGAGCGATCTTTCGCAAGAATTGATGAAAATAACGTCATTCTTGCCAGTTTGAATCCAAATTGACTCTAACTATTGAATAAATCCGAGGGGTCTGGTACAATGCACGAGCCAAACGGTTGAAGCCGGGAGGCGGCTATGGGCGGCGCGAAATTCGCCGCAACTGTAGGAGAGATCCTGCACCGTGCAAGAAATGGCAAATTTGATGCAAATCGGGGGTGGAATAATCCACTCAGGCAAGAGTGACCGCAAAGGACATCGCGGGCTGCTCGCCACATCAAATTCGGCTGAATGCTTGCCCCGTGTGATCCCGATTCGGGGTCTTTCGCGCCAGGAAATTCTTGGTGCCTGCGAACCGTTCAATTGTGAGGTCCTTATTAATTGTCAATTTACACATACCTAATTAGCTGTTGCGCTTTTGCTGCTATTGCGGTTACCCGCGATATTATTCGTCCGACGATCCTGAAAAGGTTACGTTCGCTTTTCGGCAAAGCTCCTTCCCTTGTTTCTCCAGTTATCCAGCGCGATGGTGGCTGGACCATTATTCGGAGTGACGACGAATCTGCATTTCGCGATTGGCTCGGCCATGATGAAGAGGGGTTGCCTTTTGGGTTCGATGAGGAGCTTTCATTGGGTTCCCATCTTCTTGTCGAAATGTACGGCTGCAACCAGCAGTCGCTCGAAAACGAGGGAACTGTCGGCACTGTAATGCGCGAGGCCGCGGACCGAAGCGAGGCAACTGTGGTCGCTCAATCGTTCCACGAATTTCAGCCTTATGGCGTATCAGGCGCCGTCATCATCCAAGAATCGCACTATACGATTCACACTTGGCCAGAACACGGCTACGCAGCGATTGATCTATTTTATTGCGGCGGAACTGTGAAAGTGCACAAGGCGATTGATGCGCTTCGTGAAGGATTTGCGCCGACAAGAATCAAGTTCTTGGTCGTCAGGCGCGGGTTGCAAAGCGAAGTTCATAAGGGCTGATTCGAGACAGCTACGGATTCGCCACGGATTGTCACGTCGTATTTCTTGCCAAGAATCGTAAGATTTTTGAGACGAACCGACTTCCATTCTTTGGGGAGGTTCGGCTTGATGCTAAATACTTTGCCATTCTTTAGCGGCAATTGCCATTTTGCGCCGGGCTGTGCCTTTGAATCAATACGAATGCCGCAGAAGCCATAGAGAACCGTTTGCAGGCATCCTGCGGCTCCTGTGGAGAAGTAAGTAACGTCTACAGTCCGAATCTCGCTAAATAGCAGGAGCGGGTTGTTTGTAAACTCCTTCCAGCCTTTACGCCATGTTGTGTACGCCCTTTGCTTCTCGCCTAATCGCGCCCAAATGAGGGCATGCACTGAGTCAGTCATCGGTGGGCCATATTTGCTTACTTTATCCGCGAAACGATCCATCATTTGCTTAGCTTCAGGTTCAACCTCAGGGTCTTGCAAGGGATAGATCGCAAGAACGCCTGACGCTTGCTTATAGCCCTTTAGCCGGTCATTTGAATAATTTAGGAATCCATTATCGTCTCGCGGGCGAAGAAACTCGATATCTGGATATTCCTTTGAAAACCTGCGCACGACCGATTCGGCAATGCAATTGGTGTACAGGTCGTCATCGCCAAAGTGAAATTCGTCTGGGCTGAATGTGTTTTTGACAGTTCGTAATCCCTCGATCTTTGGATCGGTGGAAGAAACCTGATCTGCTCGCCATAGATAAAAATTTGCAGCCTTTTCACCGATTTCGTTTACGGTCTTCGGGTCCGCGATTCCCAAATCGGAAGCCATCCCCAATGCCCAAAGAACGCTTCCGGTGATGTGGTGCTGCTGCCTGGCTTCGGTCGGCGTCACTTCTAGGCCGCTTACGCTAGATTCCCAGGGGTATTGTAGCTTGCCTTCAAAATCATATTCGTATGGAATAAATTCCTGTTTAGACCAGGAGTGCTTGCGCCGAAAGTTCCGTCCGGCATCGCCTGCCAATCGGATGCGGTAGTTTGAAATTGAGCGAGCACGATTGGGATCAATCAGGGCGAGGGCGGGGAATATCCAAATGTCGGCATCCCAAAATACATGTCCGTTGTAAGTTTTCGACGAAAGACCGAGTGGTGCTACTGGGCTTGATGAGTTGGAAAGGACGCCGGAACAGAGATAATAAACGAACGAATTTACGGCCTGCTGATCATCTATTGGGCCCTCAATTTCAATTTGCGTTTCCTGAGTTGGTTTGTCGCTATCAAATTCTGTTGAGCCAACAAAGGAACCTCTAATTGTCAGTTCGAAGGAATCTGCAATTGCCATTGAGGCTAAAGAAATGGAGTAGTTCTTGATTGTCTTAACAAGAAATCCACCTTTGATTTGAATGTCCCACTTTCGATTTCCACTCTGGACTGTTGCTCGATCACAATCTGGGTTAATGGATGCCAATTCTGACGCAATAACTCTTTGGCCCGAAAGAAGTTCAAATTTGATCACTTGATCTTTGACCGATTCGAAACGGTAGTTCATTGAAATTGAGGAATTTGAACTGACATTTGAAGTCTGGTTCAGAAGGAGACTTGACTTGATTGTCGAGTTCCCAAGTTTCCAATGCGTTGCAAGCTCCATTTTTCCAAGATTCAGAGGCTGAATCTGGACATATTCCAACTCGCTTCCCGGAAGAATGGGTTGGCCGTCCAACTTCATATGTATCGGAAGAATCGTTGGTTGAGGAATAATCTTTTCTTCGCCAGTTTGTTGATATTGGTCAATGGCAAACATCGGCAATGATTTCCCATCAGGTCCTGTTCCTGAACCATCCCTTCCAACCCGAATTCCGATGATCCCATTGCTTAAGTAAGCCGGAATCGGATTCGTCGAATCCCAGCATTCAACCGAATTAGCCCGAGGAGGCGCCACTTTTGGCGACTCGTTGAGACCTGCCCTGGGCGATGCCGCTTTTGGAGTGTTAGATGAGGTTGCACTAGTTTGATCCCCACACCCCGCAACTCCCAGCCCCCCAGCAATCCCCACCAAAACCATCAAAGAGGAAACAATAGTCCGCGTGTCGAATCGTCTCAACCTTCTAGGCTTTGAAATGACAAACGAACGGCAAGGCGACGATTTTAAGATCAAGCGGTTTTCTCCGTGGGTTTTCATTCCGATTCTCTATTTCTTGCAAGCGATTCCGGTCACGGTTGTTCAAGAGCTTTCGACGATCATTTTCAAAGATTTCGGGATCGAAAACGAGCCGATTACACGTTGGACATCACTCATCGCACTGCCCTGGGCGCTCCAAATGCTCCTAGGGCCGATGGTTGACCTGAATTTTACCAAGCGCAAGTGGATTCTGAACGGGCAACTTATCATTGCCGCAGGACTTATCGTCACGGCTCTTTTGCTCCGGACTCCTGATCCGTTTGCTTTTGCACTCGTTGTTCTCGGGGCGACCGCTGTCGTCAGCGCGCTTTGCAATATCGCGACGGATGGCTTTGCCATCCTCTCGATGGACCGAACGGATCAAGCGAGATTCGCAGGAATCATGTCAACTTGCTATCGGCTGGGGCGACTGTTTTGCGCTATGGGGCTCGTTTTAATCGCTGGATTATTCATGCGGCTCCCTCCTTTGAAAATAATGGGAGCGCATTTGCCCTATCTGGTCGAAGGCGTACCAGGATCAGTTACCGAAGTTGAGCTAATCGTTGACAGCGGAAAACTTGTCGGCTACAAGGGCGAGAAGCCCATTGGATTTGAGATTACAATTCCGCCAGGATCGTATGAACTTGCAATCAACAAAGAGGGGGCAATCATTGCCACAACTCTGAAGGAAACAAGGGAGGTCGGACGCATCCCGCTAGGAGATTCGGGCCGTATTGTGCAGGGTTCAAAAGTTCAGACTCAAGACCCAAAAACCGTTTGGTTCTTTGTTCTCTTGGGTGGAGCCACTTTCTACGGTTTATTTCATTTTGTAGCTCGAAAGGAAACGCCGTTTCCAGAAAAAGATGCGGCAGCGGCACCGGTGCCGGGTGAAACTCGCAGGAATCTAGTAAGGACGCTTTCTATGCTACTTGTGGGCATTGGCGGGTATTTCTGCCTCAACGCGGCAGTACGGCTTGTCGCACATCTAGTCTATGTTGTTGGGACACTTTCCAGCAATGTACCGGAAGGGACGAGAATAGCTTGGAAACTGCCCGACGACAACAAAATCCCTATCCTTAACAACCTTAGCTTTGGCGGAGTTGGTACTGAATTCTTCCAGTTTTGCTTCTGCCTTGCCCTGGCTGCTCTGGGTTTTTGGCTTGCAAAGCGCACAATTTCTGGCAGCGAAATGGGAAAAGCGCTAGGTAGCTTTGTTTCGCAGCAAGGTTTCGGCGCGATCTTTCTTTTCATACTCTTCTATCGCTTCCCAGAAGCAGTTGTCGGAAAAATCAATCCCCTTTTTCTTAAAGATGGGCTGGATAAAGGCGGTCTCGCTGTTGACAATGTGCAGTTCGGAATGCTGAGCGGAGCTTTGGGCGTCGTGGGAATCATTCTCGGCGGAATCGTTGGCGGATTCACAGTTTCCAAGATCGGGTTGCGAAAGTCGTTCATCCCACTGGTTTTGGCGATGAACGTCCCGAACATCCTTTACCTGCTGCTGACGATGAATGCACTGCCAATGACAACAATCCAGTTAGCTTGGCCGGGGCCATTGAACATCACTTTGGGAGGCATTTTGTTCGTTGACCAATTCGGCTACGGATTTGGATTTGCCGGGTACATGATCTATCTAATGTGGGTCGCGCAAAGAGGCAATTTTACGACAAGCCACTATGCAATCGGTACCGGAATGGGCGCGCTTTGCATCGCGATTGCTGGTGTTTTGAGCGGCGTTTTGCAACAAAACTTTGGGTATCAGGGCGTTTACACGGCTGTTCTATTCCTCTCGATTCCGGGGCTGCTTAGTCTCTTGCTGATTCCACTTGACGACTCTCACAAACAGATTAAGGTCGAGGTAGATTGATCGAGCGAGTCTCCGATTCCCCCTCCTTTTGCGACGAAGGAGCAGGAGGAGGGGGCAAGGGGGTGGAGGTTCCGGAAGCAAAATCTTGATCCATCAAATGGCCATCAATTCTATTGAAATCGATCTTGATCCACTTGTTGTCCTCTGCCAAGAAGGCATCAAACAACGACTCTTTCCCGGGGCGGCGTTTGCAGTTGGCAATTCGAAGAACATTCACTTTGAAAGCGTCGGAAATACCACATACGAACCCGCGTCGTGCCAGCCAGTTACTGAGCACACGCTTTACGACCTTGCTTCTTTAACCAAACCCATAATTCCAGCAACGATTGCAGTTTCTCTGGTTTGTATGGGAATGCTTGATCTAGATGAGCCGATAGAGGAGCGTCCAGAGCTTTCGGTTCGCAACTTGCTGCTTCACAATTCAGGACTTCCGCCATATCGAAACTTTCACTTTGAATCGCCAATTCCACAAAGCATTTTGAATGAGATATTGACGATGCCTCTTGAAGCTGAACCGGGTGAAAGAGTGGCTTATTCGTGCCTGGGGTTTGTACTATTGCAAATTGTAATTGAGCGGGTCTTAGTTGATTCGCTCGATGGATTTCTTGAGGACGTGAAACATAAGATTCCCTATTGCTTTGAGAGTAGCGCATATATGCCCTGGAACCTGAAACTTGATGAAAATTTGAGCATCGCGCCAACTACGGTCGTTGAACCTTGGCGGAGGGCGATGATACCAGAAGGGAAATTGAGTGGAGATTTCCTTTGTGGCGCAGTGCACGATCCTCTTGCCTTCTTACTGGGGGGCGTATCTGGAAATGCGGGGCTTTTCGGTTCCGCTTCAGAAGTCGGAAAGTTTGCTCAAAGAATGCTCCAGTGGTCAACAGGCGACATCTCGAATCCGCATACTGAGTTGTTTCAGAAGTCTATTCAGCCCCAAGCTGGTTCCCGAGCACTTGGTTGGGACATGTGGAGCCCAGGATGCAGCGCCGGAACAAAATTCTCGAAATCGAGTTTCGGGCACACAGGCTACACTGGCACCTCGATTTGGATTGACCCCGAGAACGACTCATTCGCAGTTCTTCTCACCAATAGAGTCCATCCAGACGACTCTGCTTCGCTTGTAGAACTTAGGCCAAAGTTTCATGATTTGGCTTTCGAATTGTTCAAGCCCACTTCTCCAATTTAACTAACAGGACACAGCTCCATATGAACTGCGCGCCCAACATGACAAAATAAGCAATGCCATTTCCTTTAGCGCTTTTCCTGCCGATTGAGAACCTTCAACGTCCCAACCCATTTCAGCCGCCCGCGGCGACATTGCAGTTTGCCCCAAGCCGCCAGTTTGACCTTCAACATGTGGTCGTTCGTCTCGACGTCGACCCTAAAAATCGAATTTTTGCTGGAACATCATCGAATTTAGTTTCGCCCCTGCGCGCCGGATTGACAGAACTCAAACTCAATGCAGGAGAAAAGCTCCAGATTTCAGCCGTTACAGTTGATGGAAAAACGGCAACATTTCGACGATCAGGCTCTGATATGTTTGTAAAGGTCATACCTACGATTGTTGGAAAACCGATGACAATCACGGCAAAATATAGTTCTGAGAAAGCAATTGGATCGGGTTTCGGCGGCGGAGAAGGCGGATGGCATTGGATTCGCACAGACGAAAAAGACCCTACGCGAGTCGGATTCTGGACGCAAGGCGAATCACTGTACAACCGAAATTGGGCAGTGACATGGGATTATCCCAACGACTTTACAACCAGCGAAACTTATACAACAGTGCCAAAAGACTGGACAGTCGTAGGCAATGGAATCATGGCAGACGAAGCAGTTGTAGGAACGAGGAAGACCGTTCATTGGAAGATGTCGCAAAAGCACGCGACTTACCTTCTCTCATTAGTTGGTGGGCCATTTGACGTAAAGAAGGAATCCTGGAACGCGAAGGAGCTTTGGTACGTGGTTCCGAAAGGAATGGGGAACCTAATTGACGACTCGTTTGGCGATACCAAGGACATGCTTTCATTTTTCAGCTCACGTTTTGGAACGATGTATCCTTGGCCAAAG
Organism: Armatimonadota bacterium; assembly: GCA_031400935.1. Lineage (GTDB taxonomy): Bacteria > Armatimonadota > Fimbriimonadia > Fimbriimonadales > Fimbriimonadaceae > JANNJE01. The sequence continues at coordinate 19,810 of JANNQV010000058.1, read as the reverse complement.
TACGCGCAGAATGCAATGTACGATTTTGGCGGCGGAATGGAAAATGTGAGTTCCACCACCCTTGGAATGGGCAGTTTGACCGATAAAAGAAGCGGCTTCTACACGATGTCGTCATTAAATGCCCATGAACTTGCCCACCAGTGGTGGGGCGACCTAGTTAGCTGCAAAGATTGGGGGCATACCTGGCTCAACGAGAGTGGTGCGACGTTCTCTCAGGCCCTCTATTTCGAACATGCTCGCGGAAAGTATGCATATCAACGAGAAATGGAAGGAAATATGCAGGGCTATTTTGCCGAATCCCGTAGGTACAAACGCCCTTTAGCGACGAACCTATATACCCACCCCGACAACATGTTCGACAGCCACTCATATCCGAAGGGTGCAGTTGTCTTGCACACCATGCGGAACTGGCTCGGGGACGATGCCTTTTTTGCTGGTGTAAAGCGATATTTCGCGGTGGGCGGCTTTGGACCTGTGGAAAGTTCGGATTTGTGTCGTGCGCAAACCGAGTCAAGCGGCACCAACATGGCTCAGTTTTTCGATCAGTGGGTTTACAAACCGGGGCACCCTGTTCTCGAATACTCGTGGTCTTATGATGGTGTTGCAAAGAGCGTGAGAATCAAGGTGGATCAAACTCAGGCGACAGATGACGGCACGCCAGTATATGACTTGAAAGCTGATGTTCTGGTTATCGCAGGCGGGAAATTGTCTAGATCGCAAATCGTGTTTAACACGAAAACAGCGGAACTTGGATTCGAATCAACTGTAGCCCCAGACGCAGTAATTCTCGATCCTGATCATTCGTTTCTTCGAGAAATGAAGCACACTTTTGGCGCTATGGAGCTTAGTGCGGTTGCTGAATTCGCACCGAACTGCGTAGATCGAAATTCTGCGCTCATGCAATTCCTTGGCGATACGGCAAACGAGTCCAAAGTCAAGTTTGCGGAAAGACTTTTAAGGGCAGACCAAGGAATGTTCCCAGCGTTTGAGTCTACGTCTAAGCTGATTGGATTCCGAATCCAGGCATCGAGAGACTTTTTCCGAAGCGAATTGAAGCATAAATCAGAATCTCGTCGTCGCGATGCAGTAAACGGCATCGTTGGAATTGGGCTCCAGGCGGAGGACAGAACGGCGATTCGAGCCTTAGTTAATGGAACGGAAATGTACTCGGTTGTTGTCGCTGCAATTAACGCTCTCGATCCAAAGCTAGATGTTGAAGTCTTGAGAAAGGCTTTGATGATTCCCTCAAGAAATGACAGAATTAAGAAGGCAGCCGAGCGGAGGTTGGAGAGGTAGTTTTGGGCTCGACTGTGTCTCGACCGTCCCGGTCGAGAGTTTCTTGAGCGTCTCGCTCAAGAACAAGTTTTGGGACATGGCCGGGACGGCCATGCCACACTCGACCGGGACGGTCGAGACACAATAAACTGATAGGATGAACTTAGAAGCTTTGCTAGAAGAATCCGGTGCCATTCTCAGAGGTCACTTTTTGCTGACTTCGGGGAGGCATTCGGATGTTTACTTTGAGAAATTTCGGGTTTTGGAACGTCCAGATGTGCTGAGTGCGCTGTGCGCAGAAATTGTTGCTCATTTTTCTGAATCTAAGTTCGATTCAGTCGCAGGTCCGACAACTGGCGGGATCATCATTGCCTTTGAAGTTGCTCGGCAAATGGGATTACCGGCAATTTACATCGAAAGCGAAAACGGAGCAAAAACCCTTCGAAGAGGGGCACAAATCTCCAATGGCGCGAAAGTGCTTGTTGTTGACGACGTTTTAACGACTGGCAAGTCAGTTTTCGAGACAATTGAAGTGGTGAAGGCGGCTGGCGGTGTGTCAATGGGTGTTGGGGTTCTGATAGACCGTGCTCAGTCCCAGTTAGATTTTGGTTGCGAAACCTTCGCCGCATACAAAGTTCAGGCGGACAGCTACGTCGCCGAAGAAGTTCCTCAATGGCTCAACGATATTCCGATTTCAAAGCCAGGAACACGACCTTGAAATCGTAAGTCGCTACTTTTTTGTTACCTATATCGTCTTAGCGATTCAGTTAGGAGGATTTCTATGTGGAATTTACTTGCGCAAAGTGATGGTGGTGAGGCTGCAGCCGCGGCAGCCGTTGGCGGCTTTTTCTTAGTCTATATGGTGTATTACGTGGCACTATATGCAGTCATTGCATATTCCATCATGACAATGGCCAATCGTATGGGAGTCGAGAATTCTTGGATGGCCTGGATTCCGATTGCAAACATGTATCTTTTGTGTCAAATGGCTGAGCTCGAGATCGTGTGGTTCATTGGCTCGTTGCTTTGCGGTCCAGTTGGACTCTATGTTCTTTGGAAAGTTGTTGAAAAAACAGGCAAGCCAGGATGGTCCGTCTTGTTGTTGCTTGTACCTTGTGTAAACCTAGGTGTACCAATCTGGTGGATTAAACAAGAATGACAACCGGCAGTATTGCAATCTAACAAAAATCATTTTTGTGTATGAGCACAATTTGATCCGATTCCAAAAAACCGCTCGACAATTTGTCGAGCGGTTTTTTTGTGACTTATTGCAGTTAGGTAATCCGATCCACGTATTTATATGAGTATTTCGCCCTAGTTGGCGAGTTCTTTCCAGATTCCTCGTTATTGGCACGGAACATGAATCATAATGTTCAAGTCAATTTCTTGCAGGCATTTGTCTTGTTGACGAAATTTGAAAGAGACTTTTTGGTTCTCACTGGTTATAAACCAACTTTGCAAGAAAGTGTATTGTTTAATGAATGGAAACTTTTTTTGGGAGAGAAGAATGAATAAATTTGGAATAATTGGAATATCTGTTGCTTGCTTGGCATTTGCTTCATCGGCGAATGCGATTCTTTTTACTTGGAGCGGAACATCAACCACAAGCGGTCAAACCCTTAGCGCATCCGCCGATTTTACGGCTTCAGGCAACGTACTCACAATCGTCCTGTCAAACGCATCGGCTCAGGCGTCAAACAATCCTGCCGACACATTGGGAACATTGGTTTGGAATCAGACGGGAATGACATTTGTCCAGCCACACGCCAGTAACAATGTTGACCAAGGCGCTTCGGTAGTGCAATTGAACAACGCTACATACACGGGCTCTTATGACCTGGACAAAGAGTACATGTACGAGGATGCTTTTACATTTCAAAGTGTCAATTTTGGACACGGCGTTTCCTGTGTTGGACTCGGCGTTTTCGGTACTAACAGCGACACCTTTTATGAGAGGATGATGGGTCTTGGCAACGCAGGCAGCTCACCAGGAGATGATTATGCGATTTCATCTTCCTTTGGAACTCTAAATGCTGCGAACAATAACCCAGCGGTGCGAAACAGCGTTACATTTACGCTTGTTGGCAACGGGCCAATAAACCTCGCTGCAATCAACAATGTGAATTTTTCGTTCGGTTCAGCCGCGCAAACAAATTCAGTGCCAGAGCCAGCCACTATGGCAGTGATTGGATTAGGCGTTGTTGCTCTCATTCGCAAGCGAAGGAAATAGGATCGGGGTATGGGGTTGCGGAACCTTGTTACCTTAAAACCCTAAACCCTACACCCTAATCTCGGTTCCCTAAGCCGCACCCTTCGCCAAGCGGGCAAACGTTTCCTTATCAACTGCTCGCATCAGGCATTCTTCATACGAGCACAAGCCTTGTCTAAAGATTTCGGCAAGCGAGCGGTCCATCGTTTGCATTCCTATTTGCGCCGATGTTTCAATGCTTGAATACATCTGGTGCGTCTTGCCTTCACGAATCAAGTTCTTAATTGCTGGCGTTCCCAGCATGATTTCGATGGAAGCAACGCGTCCTCCGCCCAGTCGAGGTAAAAGCTGCTGCGAGACAACCCCTTCAAGGGTATTGCCTAAGAGTACGCGAATCTGCGCTTGTTGGTCGGCTGAAAACACGTCAACGATACGGTCAATGGTGGAGGGAGCGTTTCGAGTGTGAAGAGTTCCAAAAACCAAGTGGCCGGTTTCTGCCAATGTCAAAGCTGCTTCAATCGTTTCTAAATCGCGAAGCTCACCGACGAGAATGATATCAGGGTCTTCTCTAAGAACTGCTCTTAGAGCATTATGAAATGTGAACGTATCTGCATGAAGCTCCCGCTGATTGACCATGCACTTTTTATGGCTGTGCAAGTATTCAATGGGATCTTCGATTGTCATGATGTGCGAAGTTCGATTCTCGTTGATATCGTCAATCATGGAGGCGATCGTCGTGGATTTTCCCGAGCCTGTCGGTCCGGTGACGAGAACCAGCCCAGAGTGCCTCTTGCCAATTTCACGAATTACGGTTGGCAACCCGAGTTCGTCAAATGCCGGAATTTTAGTTGGAATTGCACGCAATGCGCCAGCAACTGAACCTCGCTGCATATACACGTTGAAACGAAATCTGGAGAGGTTGGTAACCCCGTAGCCAAAGTCGAGCTCATGAGTTTGCTCGAACTTCTGAATCTGCTCATCATGAAGCGTGTCATAGACTAGTCTTCTACAGTGTTCTGGAGTCAAAGTTTCAAATGGCAACGGCTGAAGTTCGCCATCTAACCGAATCATCGGCGGAAGCGATGACGTTAAGTGGATATCGCTTGCCTTACGCTCGATTGCCATTCTCAAGATGTCGTCAATATGTACGTCGTCAAGCGGCAAAACATCAATTTGATTCTTCAACGCATCGGGATTGACATGGTCGTGAATATCGTATTTATCTTTGTTGATCTTAAAGGAATGAATATCGTCAGGTAGTTCCACCTGGATAAACCTGTCTTCCATATCTGGAGGCTTTGCATCGTCGGCATTAGTAAACGGGTTTGTTCCGAAGTCAGTATTGTCCGGTGCTGCCGGAATTTCTTCCACTACTTCTAGAGGAACTGGCTTTGGATGCCCCAGGTTAAATTCCTCCGCCAATTTGAGTGCTTCTTCGGCTGCCTCATTCGTAGACATTTGCTGCGTTTGCACAATCTCCAAGTTTGGTTCTGATACCGAACTCTTTGCCGCTTCCTCTTCTTCCGGACTCAAAAATTTGTTCCAACTAAATGCTTCGTTTGACATGGTTGCTCCCTTCTGCTATCCGTGAATAGACGCAGCGTTTCCGATTGCGTGAATTGCTCCTGTAATGAGTTCTAAATGCTGCTCCGCTGAAATTCCTACTGAGCTCGTCGCCCACAACGGCAATGATAACTCCTGTTGTTGCCCGCCCTGGCGACCAAGCATTGCGAACCATGCGATAGGGCTGGCAATGGCCAAGCAACAGCGATGATTCCTGGCAGGCTCCGTATCACTAGGTTCTGAAATGTAATTGATTCCATTGCTCAAAACGTGAGGAAAACCCCATTTTTGAGTTGCTGCAATAGCAATCATTACATGATTTGTCCCGAAGACGATGCTCTCTGCGTCCGGTATGTTGTAGCCACCCTCAATCAGGCGGTCAACTTCTTCGTAATCCTCTCCTCCAAACCGGTCTAGCAATATCTTTCCGATAAGGTGAAGTAGCCCGCAGGTGTAAGCTTCTTCAATTGGAACGGATCGCGTCCGAGCTGCTAACCACTTGCAACAAACAGCAGTATCCAGGCTGTGTCGCCACCAAGTTCGTCTTCTCATCGAACTTTTGTCTTGCTTGCCCATAAACAGGTCGTATGCGCCTACTGTCATGGCTAGTTCACGAACCGTCTTGAGTCCGCAAAACATAATTGCATCTTTAATGGAACTGACCTTTTTTGGCAATGCAAAATGGGCCGAGTTAGCAAGGGTGAGGACTCTGCTTGCAAATCCAGGATCAATTTGAATGGCTCGCTCTATTTCAATGGCTGAGGTGTCGTCCGAGCCGGAAAGCTCTAAGACCTTGTAGACAACGTGAGGCAGAACTGCAATCTCGCCAATTCTGGCGAGCAGTTCTTCCGTTCGATCGTTTCCTGCGAATTGTGGTGCGGCTGACATGGTTTTCTTTTGTAGTGGTTAATGTCCCAAGTATTAATTCTTGGGTACTTTTGATACGATAGTTAGTGTTTATGCATATATAACGCGAAGAACTTCATCAACTGAAGTTGTTCCCATAAGGATTTTCTGAACTGCATCCACTTGAAGAGTTTTCATGCCATTTTCGACGGCGAGATTTCGAATAATGTGTGACGGCGACTTTTCGAGAATCTTATCGCGAATGGCATCGTTCATCGCCAACATTTCGTGAACACCAGTTCGACCCTTGTAACCAGTGCCTTTACAATGGTCGCAGCCTTTTCCCTTAAACAACGTGATCTCGCCATTCGTCTCGGCTCCAATTTCATCGCTCACAGGAAATCCATATCGCAACAGACTTTCGCGACTGGCAGAATATGGTTCCTTACATTTTGGGCAAATGGTTCGCACAAGCCTTTGAGCCAGTATTCCAATGATGGACGATGAAATCAAGAACGGCTCAACTTCCATGTCAATAAGCCGAGTTGGTGCTGAAGCCGCATCATTTGTGTGCAAAGTTGAGAGTACAAGGTGCCCTGTTAATGCGGCTTCCATCGCAATCGTTGCCGTTTCTGTATCCCGCATTTCGCCGATCATGATGATGTCTGGGTCTTGACGAAGCATTGCCCGAAGCCCAGCTGAAAATGTCATGCCAGCGCGGTTGTTCACACCGCATTGGTTGATTCCAGAGAGCTCGTATTCAACGGGATCCTCAATTGTAATAATGTTTGAACTGCCATCATTGACTTGGTTCAAAACTGAATAGAGCGTCGTTGATTTTCCTGATCCAGTAGGACCGGTAACAAGGATGATTCCGTAGCTTCTCGCACATGCGTCTTCAAGCAGTGCCAAGTTGTGCGGCAAGAACCCAAGCTTATGCAAACCTACGTTGATTCCGCCCTTATCCAGAATTCGCAAAACGATTTTTTCGCCATAAACTACGGGCAACGATGAAACACGAAAATCGAAATCCTTTCCACCGATAGTTGCAGAAATTCGGTTATCTTGCGGCATTCGCTTTTCGGCAATATCCATATCGGACATGATCTTGAAGCGAGATGTAAGCGCCGCCATTATTTTTCTTGGCAGCTTCATTCCGTCCATCATCACACCGTCAATTCGATAGCGAACGCACATTCCGTTCTTTTGTGGCTCAATATGAATATCAGAAGCCTTGTCGTTGATTCCTTGCGTGATGATAAGATTTGCGAGTCGAATAATCGGCGCATCTTCGCTCAGTTCCCGAAGTTCAGCTTCGCTCATTTCATCGAAATCGCCGATGCCGATTTCGATGTCATCTCCATCGAAATCTTTCATTACGCCAGCAAGGGCGTCAGTAACATTGGCTTCAATCTTATAAAAATTGGATAGGGCTTGATACAAGTCTTCTTCTACAGCTATTACAGGCTCAATCTCTTTGGCAGTAATAAGTCGAAGTTCATCAATGATGAAAATATCGAGTGGATTGGCCATCGCAACTACGAGTTTTTCATCAACTAGCTCAAGTGGTATAGCCTTGAACCGCTTCGCAATTTGTGGTGAAATTAGGGCAAGGATTTCGGCGGATGGCTCGAATTCTCGCAGGTCCCGGCAACCCACTCCCCAAACTTTTCCAAGGCAACGGACGCGGTCACGCTCGTCAATGAAGCCCATCTCGACAAGAACGCGCGCAATCGGGTCTGCTCCGCCAAGTTCTTTTCTCTTCTCTTCGGCTACCTGCAATTGATCTGAACTAATCAGACCTTCAGCCACAAATACATCGCCGGTAAGCATAGAAAATAAATCCGCTGGCAATCCCTCCATGGGTCGCCACCGTATTTTTTCCACGAATTTGAATCTAAAACCCTAGTATTTTTCTGGGCTTACGGAATCGCCGCATCAAGAAATGCCTTGAACCCTGCCCAAGAGTGATCTTGTGTAGGGGTAATGGTCGTTGCGGGAGGGTCAAATTGGGTTCCAAAAATCTCAATCGTATAGGAAGGGACATTGAATCGGTCATAAAACCAATCTTTGGACGAACCGGCTGCTAGATAGAGGACTACCGAACCTTGTCCAAGAGTGTACGTGGGGCCGCCCGCCGCGATAATTGCGCTCCTGATTGGGGCTCCAACGCTTTGGAACATCGTGACGGCCGCTGGCGGAGCAGGCGCGGTCGTATAAGACCATGGGTACAAGATATCCCCAGCATAGCTGTGATAGTCAACGAAAGCAATCAAGTTACGCAAGGTCAGGGCATAATTTCGAACCGCTTGAAGTTCGGGTTCGCTCGCAGGGGAAGGGCCGCGGTACGTGTCTGAAGATGTGGTTCCACTGGAACCTGCACCTCCCCAAGCCTTTTCATAGTTACGATTTAAGTCAACTCCGAATACGCCACCGCCATTATTTCGGCGGTTCTTTCTCCAAAATCTCTCGCCATTCCATGATCGAAAATAACCATCTGGATTCATGACCGGCACAAAATAGGTACCGACACTGTCTACCAACTGATCAGTCAACAAGTCGTCAGTTGTCGCTAGCAATTCAGTCAGTTTGATTCCCAAATGCAAGACAACTGACGGAGACATCCACTCTCGTGCATGGGTGTTTCCGAGAATCAAAACTGACTTGGGTGGGGTTAAAACGTCCCTCAGCTCAGGACGAAATACTCGGTAAGCCCAAATGGTTCGGCCCTCGTGACTGGTTCCTATTGACTTGCGTGAAACGAGCCACGGATACGTTGCCCGGAGCGTCTCCCATTCTGCATTTATTTGGTCAAGATTGAGCCATTCTGTTCTGTAGTTAGGTCCACCATCTGAAACACCTTCGGAAATTGATGTCCGATAAATTCGCAAAAATTTGGAAGGCAAGGGAATAGCAGCTACGCTAAGTTCTTCGCCAAATCGGACAGCAACTTGGTTCTCGCCAATTAATACGTCTTCGCCCATAAGAATGACGTTGGCATCACTCAATATCTGGACTTGCTTTGGTCCGCTACAATTGACTGTGAAAACGGAATATGTTTCGATCCGATCTTTTGCAAAAGCAGACATCGTAAACAACGAAAGCCAGACAATGCAAACGAATCTAATCGAAAATTTCACCATTCTATGATACACGACGGATTACGCAATACAAACTGTCGTCTAAAAAAATAAAAAAACACCCCAACAATTGCTGGGGTGTTTTGAGAGTTTTGCTAAGATTTATTACTTAACTGGAATTCCCACCGAGACTTGGAAGCCTCGATTGTCAGCTCCATCTACTTCTGGGAAGAAATAGTATCCAACCCAGATCGAAAAGCCGCCTGCTGCTGGCTTATAGCCCACAGCACCCATTCCGCCAAAACCCCACTCGTTCAAATCACCCATATCACTATTGTAATATCCGCCTTGAACTCGAATTGCGAACTCGCTGTTGTCGCCAACGCCGAATTCAAATCCATAGTGAATTCCATAGGTCATCACGTCTAGGCTGAGATCGCCCGAGCCAAACATTGCGAGAATGCCAATGTATGAGCTTGAGTTGCCAGTATCGCCCATGCCGCTGTTGAGAATCCAATCAGCACCAAAGCTAAACATGTTGTCTACGCCAGCGTCTTTGAGATCGCCATCAGGGACCGCAAAGCCGACATTGATGTTCCACTTATTTCCCGCTTCCGGGGCTGTAGGTGAAGAAGCGAAAGCCGAGCCGACAAGTGCGCCGACGGCCAATATAGTTACCAAAATTTTCATTTTCAGAACCTCCTGTTCTTTCGTTGGGCCGCTCCGTAGCGCAACTCCTAAGTTACGCGCCATTTCTTGGCCCACCGTAATTATACTTACGTTTGACAGGCATTGCAAGTTTTGCAAGACTGACACAACCTTTTCATTTTGGCTTATCTTGCTTCTAACTTTAGTATTTTGACATGAAATTGAGGCGAAAGACCCGAGCCTAAGGGTACCTTTCGAGCATGGATCGCAAGATTTTTGGAGCGGGTGCGCTGTCAGCGATGACTGCCGTAGCACTAGGGGCATTTGGTGCTCATGCCTTGAAGGAACGAATTTCTGTGGACATGCTTGAAGTCTTTCGAACTGGGGTGAACTACCATTTGGCACACTCCTTAGCAATAATTGCTTGCTCCTTTGCACTTCCGATTTTGGGAAACAAGGTTCGAATTTGTTCTTGGCTCTTCGGAATCGGAATTTTGTTGTTCGCAGGGAGTTTGTACGCTTTGGCACTATCAGGGAATCGGATGCTCGGAATCATCACACCCTTTGGCGGAGTCGCATTTCTTTCGGGATGGCTCCTTCTGGCAATAACCGCATTCAAATCAACTGCTGGGGATGCAATTTGAAAATAGCCATAGCTTCCGATCATGCTGGGTTTCGGTACAAGGCGATTCTTTCGCAACGGCTTAGCGAATTGGGCCACGAAGTTGTTGATTTTGGAACGGATAGCCTCGAATCTTGCGACTATCCGGTGTTTTGCCACGCCGCGGCTTCTGCTGTTCAATCTGGCGAATGTGATAGAGGGATCGTGCTTGGGGGCTCAGGGAACGGGGAAGCCATGGTCGCCAATCGCCATTCCGGAATCCGGTGCGCTCTTTGCTGGAATGAAAATTCGGCACGGTTTTCCCGCCTTCATAACAATGCGAACATGATCTCAATTGGAGAAAGGATGATCTCGCCGGAATTGGCACTAAAGATTGTCGAAATTTGGCTCTCGACCGAATATGAAGGCGGAAGGCACGATCAGCGAATTGCGCAAATCGAAGATTCTGGTGCGATTTAAGGCTAATAGTGGATATTCACACAATTGATGAGCATTTCCGTACCCACTTCAATTAACTCATACTTGCCTTATGACTACTAACCAGATTTCAAAGGGTCGGAAAGTTGCATTGTCCATGCTGAGCGCTGGCGCTGGAGTTTCAATCCTTGCACTGATGGCTTTCTTTGGAGGTTCCGAGCGCGATCCAGCATGGGTCTGGACACTGTTCTACGTAGCGTTTTTCGGCGGATTTTTAGTTGGTGGGTTGTCCCTTTTAGCTCTCATCGCGTTGGCTTTCATTCGACCTAAGAGTTAAAACACAAGACTGAGTTCAACATTGCAAGTATCGTTTGCAATTGACAAAGCTAGGCTGAACATGATTAACTAGAGTAGCAACTTTCTAAGAAAACAATCCACCAGGGCGACCACCTTCAATCGCTTGTGCGTATGTGGTCGAGTTCAAATACCTTAACTCCAAAGCCGATGCCTTTTCACTTGAAAAGCCAGAAGAAACTTCAGCAGACCGACTCGCCCAGACATACCCCGAATACCCGCCAAACGAAGGCACCAAAGCTTGAAACGAACCAATCTTCGTGAAAACAGAACCAAGCTCAGAAAGCAAATCCACCATCGAATACGGACAAAAAACATGGTTGTCGGCTTGCGAAACGAGGAAGCCTCTTTCGCTCAATGCCGCGAAGCAATCTGCATAGAATTCCTGCGTAAACAGTTTCTCGCTGAGTTCGCCGTCTTCTTCTTCGTAAACGTCCGTCACATCCATCACGATCAAATCATAAGGGGTTGAGACTCGCTTCAAAAACGCAAATGCATCTTCGATTTTCACACTTACTCTTGGGTCGTTGAATGCACCGTCACTGAGTTCTGGAAGGTATTTTTTGCTGGCTTCAATTACTCCTTTGTCAATATCCACCAGATCAATTTCCAATAGCGAGCGATGTTTCACCAGTTCTCTTAGTACTCCTCCATCGCCCCCGCCAACGACCAGCGCGCGCTTTGGCTCGGCAACGCTCAAAAGAGGAATATGGACGAGTGACTCATGATATGCAAACTCATCAAAGGTCGCGAGCTGCACATGCCCATCTAAAAAGAGCATCTTGCCCAAACACTCTGTGTCGTAGATGTCAATTTTTTGGAATTCGGTTTGGATACTGGCGATGTGCTCGCGCACCTCAACGGACATGGTGAGTTTATCGCTACGAATTGGAAAAGTGAGGGTCATGGGTGAGTAAAAGGATACCGTTCAGGCGGGCATTGAAGGAATTGGATGATTTGTATAGTTTGAATGTCAAGGAAAGGTTAAGTTAGAGAGTCAATTAGCATGCTCGTCAAAACTACCCTCCCCTAAGCCGTTTCGTCGCCATATCGGCTTGCTTGTCTTTAGCGGATACGGCAAGGCACCATCGAATTCCGTTTCTCACTCCTAGCGACAAATGCTTGCGATGGTCTATTGTCCATGTTTTGAACTTTGAAAGGGCATTACTGAGGAGGGTGCAAAGGGCGTCGCTATTCGACGCTGTTGACTCTTGAGTCGCATGGACGCTAGAACAGTTGATTTCACGCCGCATTCATCAGCCTGGACGATTTGCACTGCGGGCTTGCCTTCGACAGAATCAGATTCGGTGAACACAAATTGGTCAGCAAATGACTCTGAGCAAGATGGCTTTGCAAGTGAGTCCTTTAGATTGTTACGCTCGTTTTCAGTTCCTGGAAACGTTACAACTGGCCGCTGATCCCAAACTACTTTTCTCCAGAAGTTAAGCGCGTAGGTTCAGTATCGCTACGATAGTATCGAAAACCCCTGCCTGGTCTTGTTTCGACAGTGGGTAGCAACTCACGACCGACTTTGGTTACTTTCAGTTCAAGGGGCTCTAAGCTAAGTATGCCTTCTGATTTCTGATCAGGAGTTAGAGTCAGGTATGAGCCCGATTGTTTCCAAGTGCCGACAGTTGAAGTCGGAGTTTCCTTGGGATACATTTCAATATGAATTTCATATCTAAATGAGCCGTCAGCTTTAATTTCAAGTGAAGTTTGGCCCATTATTCCGAGGGCCATCCCATCCCAACCTGGATCAGTCTTCCCCCTTGGCGTGGTTTCGAGAGGCTCCATGCGGTATATGCCAACAACATCTATAGCTGGTTTGTTACAGCCGTAGCAACAAAAGAGAACTGCCCCAAGAGAAAATATCTTTTGCATTCACTATTTTTAGCCTCCCCAAAGCCGTTTCGTTGCCGAATTAGCTTGCTTATCCTCAACAGGCACGGCAGGGCGCCAACGGATTCCGTTGCGAACGCCTCGAGCCAGATGCTGGCGATGGTCGTTGGTCCAAGGTTTGAACTTGGCGAGCCCCTGGGTAAGTACGACGCTCAGGTCGTTTGTGGTCGCTGATACCGCGAGTAATGTTGACCTCACGCCATATTCGTCGGGCTGAACGATAGTGATCGCCTTTTGCCCTTCAACGGGATCAGATTCGGTGAACACAAACTGGCCAGCAAATTCTGGTGACCAAGAAAGCGGAGCAAGACTCTCCTTGATTTTTTTACGTTCTTCGGGAGTTCCAGTAATGATTACGACTGGACGACGATCACACGCCCCTACATTTAGAGCATATCGTAGCCCTTTAACAATCGGAAGCTGGTCTGGAAAAGGCAATTTTGCGAAAGGTGCTACAAGCTGGTCCATCCCGCGAGCCATGATTTCGGGGTCGTTTTCGCATCCGGGAAAGGTTTGATAAGGCATCCGGCTCGGCTGTGCCAAGTACTTCGAACGATTCGAATCCATAATCGTAAAAACTGTGTTTTCGAGCCCGCCTCTTGGTGAAAGCATGAGACGGAGGTAATCAGACTCTTCTTTGTTTTCGTACGTGAGGGGGCGGATGCAGACAAAGTTTCTGCTCGATTTGATGATTTGTTCATTTGATAAGACACTCTTATCAATATCCTGTTTCCCTGGTCACCAATCCCCTGGAACTTCGGAGCATTGCGGCGCAGCCGATAGCAAAAGGATCGGGCGTCCGGTTTCTTTGGCGACCTCAAAGCCTTGGGCCATTTCGGTGTACCACTGAATTCCAGGCGTGCCTAAAAAGGCGATCAATGCAAGTGCGCTAGTTAACATATTGAAATTGTAACCAAGGATTGTGAGGAAATTGTTTGGGGAATCTGCTATCGGTTGTTGGTTGTGGATTCTTTGCCGTTTTCAATCTTCAACCGCACGTCTCCAATGTCTAGAAAACCGAAATGTAGCTGTGCATAATCTTTTTAGCCTGAGCTACAATTGAACCGTGCGTACTTTCTTAACTCTTTCACTCTTTGCATTGGCCGTTTTTGCATCAGCAACTCCTCAGTTTTCTCGCGAATTTCAGACTTCATGCATAACATGCCACGTACATGGGGCAAAACTCAATTCTTTTGGCGAAGCGTTCGCCGCCAATGGCTACAAAATGGAAGGTCTTAAGAAAAAGCTATCCGCACCACTTTCGGCATGGGTCAGCCTCCAAAATCAAAATCGCACCGCCGATCCCAATGATTTCAAGAGCGCATTCAACCGACTTGAACTGATTTCTGGTGGCACACTGGACTCGTTGCCAGGTTCATATTTTGTTGAATGGAGGGTTGTGAGCAAAGAATTGCAAGGCGATGGTAGCGAACGAGATCGATCTGGACGATTTGAAGATGCCTACGTGAATTGGGATGTTTCACCAAACCTTGGAGTGCAAATCGGGCAGTTTCGAGCACTGAGCCAGATTGATGTTTCAAGACGAATTGGGTTAGGCGAGCCAGTTGTTTTTTCGACATCTCTTGCCGGAAGCGCAAGTTCTGATCCACGAATTACCTCGCTGCGGGGGTTTTCGGTTTCAGGTCGTTCGCCAGGAATTCGCCTTGGATTGTCAAAAAGAAAGAGCATGGATTCAGCCGACGGAACCTATGCAACACTTGCGGCGATGTTTCCTGGCGAGTTCAGCATTCCATTGACAGATGAGGCAAGAACGAACGCAAGCAATGAATTGGAACTCCGACCTAAGGGGGTGTTTGCAGAGGTTTTCAAGAGGTGTGGTCCAAATTCAATTGGGTTCAATGGTTTTTCGGGCAACAACGAAAGGAGCTATTTTGGTGTCGCCGGCCAGTCAAAAATCGGAGATTTGTACCTAGATGGGGGATTTGGCAGGGCCGAGACGCTAGGTGTGAAAGAATATCGGTATTCCCTAACTGCAGATTGGATTCGTGATTTCAACCAGGCTTATGGAGTGCGAATCGAGCACCGGCAGATTGGTGGACAAAAAATTATGGTTTCGCCCTATGCAAGTTGGACCTTAGGCGATGGTCAATCAGTTGTTCGTTTCATAGCTGAGGCTAGATTTCAAAGGCAAAAATACAGTCAGTTAGTATTTGAAGTTGGGATTCAGTTTTGATAGGATTTCTTGGCCGTTAGTTTTCGGTTATCGGTTAATGGTTATCGAATTGCTACCCAATAACCCAAAACCCAAAGCCTAAAGCCTAAAACCTAAAACCTAAAACCCTTCCCCCTCACTTTCCCAAAACTGATTGCAGAAACTCGATCCCGCGCTTAATCGTATCTAGCTGAACGGGATCGCTCTTGTTAATCCCATGAGCCATTTTCGGAACAATGGTCATTTCATTGCGGACTTTGGCCTCATCAAGTTTTTCTTTCAGCCATTTGGCCTGAGCTACCGGGACTAACGGGTCAGATTCGCCGTGCATTGTGAACACTGGCGAATCGTCATTTGTGATCCAATTCACGGGCGAGCATTGTTTCAAATCTTCTGTTGCGTCTGCTGCCTTTTTGCCAAGAACGGCTTCCAAAACAAAATTGATTGACGGAGCGAAGTCGCGCCGGAAATCGGTTGGGCCGAAGATGTTGAATACTGCTTGAGATCGGCTGGAAAAGTCTTTGTATTCGAATTCGCCCGTTGTGTTCTTGTCTCGAAATCCGAGAAGCAATCCTAAGTGGCCGCCAGCGCTCGCTCCGCACGAGCCGATTCTTTTGGGGTCAATCCGATATTCGGTTGATTTGGAGCGAAGAAACCGCATCGCAGTTTGAACATCATCGAGCATTGCCGGCCATTTGTGCTTTGGAGCCAAACGATAGCTGGTTGTCGCTGCGACGAACCCAGATTTTGCCAATTCCTTAGCCATTTCTGCCATGTCTTGCCTCTTGCCGAACATCCAAGACCCGCCGTGAATCACCAAAACGGCTGGCGAAACAGAGGTTGCGGATCGCTCAGGATAGTAAATGTCCATCTTGATTTCTTCGCCGGCAACGCGAGAATAGATGACATCGAGGGCGATCGTTGGTTCGGCGACAAAGGTTAGCAAGAGCAATGTTGAGAGCATGATATAAGGAGTGTAGCGCAAGCGGGAGAGGTTATTTGTTGTTGGTTATTGGTTATTGGATTATGCTCCGACCAATTCCACAATCCAAAATCCAAAATTGCTGGCCTCCTCGTGATAGAATACTTTCATGAAAAGATTTCTTACAATCAGCGTTTTTCTACTATCTGTAGTTTCAAGTTTTGCCTCCGGTCAGACCGTTCGACAAGAAGTTGAGGCAATGTACAAAATTTGGGTGGATTGCATGGCGGGCGGCAATATGCAAGTCGCACTTGACACTTTGGATTCTTCCTATTACTCCGTTGACGTCAATGGCGTTGTTACCAACAGGGCGAATAGCGTCGCGATGATGAAGACGATGAAAGACACGATGCGTAAGGCTAAAGGCAAGATCACCATCGAGCGGCTGTCAGAGTCCAAAGGCGAAATTTGCGTTTGGGTCAAATTTGTTGGCAAGGGCGAAATGAAGCAGGGGGATAAGTGGGTGCCTTTTGAATTCAACACAAGCGTGGTCGAATCCCTGAAGCGAACTCCGTCAGGCCTAAAGTTCATCTACTCGCAGCATTTGCCGTAATTAGTGTGTCTTGGGCGTCCCGCCCAAGTTCCCCTTCGAAAAAAGGTTAGCGTGTCTTGGGTGTCCCGCCCAAGTTCTCATATCCATAAAAGATTAGGAACTTGGGTGGGACGCCCAAGACACGCTACTTAACCTTGCTCAATTCAATCTCGTCATTCACGAACGAACCGCCTTTGGTTTGCACTCCAAAAGAAACTTCTCCAGATAGGTTGTTCTTATTCACATAAGCCGGGTACATCATCGCGCTCTTCGCGTCCTTCTGTACGATGACCCAAGGCACGAGGAAAGACATGTCGCTGTGCTTCCAGTTACTGTTGCCGTTGTTGTTCCATTCATCGTCTCTCTTCCAGCCCGTTGGGAAGACAATTTTCAGGATCTTGTCGCTCGGCCACTGTTTCTGCCAAGCCTTCTTGATAGCGGCGCGATACTTCTCTTTGTCGGCTCCGCCGTAGCTGTCTACAGGCATTTTCACGACCCGCTGAGTCGCCTTTTTGATCGCCGCCGATCTCTTTTCTGCTGTTTCTCTTAGTGCAGGAATTTTGTCTAGAACAGACATCGCCTCAGGGTTGTCATCGCCCTTGAAAGCCTGCATTATATGTGCAAGTTGGGCGTTCTCAACTAGCTGTTTGATGGCCAGATTGCACAAACCCCAAGCCTGACTTTTTTCAGCACTCTCCATGTGCATTTTGTACCAATCAAAACGCTTGTCAGTGTTCTTTTTGAAGTCGTCCATAAAGGTTTTCGACTGTGAGTTGAACAAATCGAACTGAGAACAAGTCCAGCCGATCTTTTGCCAAATGTGTTTTCCAGTTTCAGTTTTCTTGTCAATATCTGGCTTGTATTTTGCGTAGATCGCTTTGATCACGTCAAGTTTTTCGTTGCGCTCCTTCACAATTTTCAGGAATTCGTCGTCTTGCTTTTCGTCCATTGACCAAGCTTTCGCATAAGTACCTGCGATGTCCATCAACGTTTTCACATCTTCGTCAACGCCAGAATTTGCAGAAATTGCTGTTGAGCACAGCAATGCCGACGCCAAAATCCATCCTCGTGCTCTTATCATCATTTTCAAATCCTCCAACCCTGCTAAGAGTTTCGCCAAATGAATTGTTGGAAACTTGAATGGTTGCTCGTTGCTGTAAGAAATGCCGGAATCAACCGCTACTTGTGGAAAACTTCTTGGTTCAAATGAATTCGAAACTGCGTCCATTCTTCTGGAGCTATGCGCCTTCGACGTGTCAAGATTTTTGGATTCAAGACCTTCGCTGAAAAAGCGGAGTTTGAGATCGCTGGCGATTTCGTAGCCGTTGTGGGGCCAAACGGAAGCGGAAAATCGAACATCGTAGACGCGATTCTTTGGGGGCTTGGAGAAGGGAACTCGCGGCATCTTCGCGCTCAATCCGGCACCGATGTCATTTTCAACGGCAGTTCACGAAGAAAGGCTGTAGGCTACGCTGAAGTCTCTCTATTGTTTGACAACGAAGACGGCGCACTGCCCATTCCTACCTCGGAAGTCACAGTTACCCGTCGCCTAACGAGGGCAGGCGAATCGGAATACAGCATCAACCGCCAAACTTGCCGACTTCGCGATGTCTTGGAACTCCTTGCAGATTCCGGACTCGGGCGTGCTGGCTATGCGATTGTGAGCCAAAAAGAGATAGACCAAGCACTTGCAGCATCTGTGGAAGACAGAAGATCGTGGGTAGACGAGGCCGCTGGGGTTCAGCGTTACCGGGCTCGAAAGGCTGAGTCATTGCGGCGGCTTGTTTCGGCGAAAGATCACCTTTCCCGAGTTGCCGACATCCTGAAGGAAATTGAGGGTCAGCGCGAACCCCTTGCCGCCGAAGCCGAAGTTGCGATTCGGTACAAAAGTGCCCTAACTTCATTGCGGGAAATTGAAAGCGGGCTCCTGGTTTCGGAAGTGATTTCTGCCAACACCGAACTCGAAAGCCTTGAAAGTAGCCTCCAGAGTTCTGCAACCACGATCCGAAAAGAAAACGAAATTGCGATCAAGGCCGAAGACGAAATTTCCCGCATTGGAAGCAAGATTTCTGTCATTGAAAGCGACTTGGATTCGATGCGGGCTACCCTGCAGTCAACTCTCACGCAAATTGAGCGGCTCGAATCAACCGTTCAATTGGGGCATCAACGATTGAAGTCATTTGAGGATTTGGAAGCCAATTTTGACGACGAAGCCGAGCGAGCCCAAAGGCGACTAGAAGAGATGCGCGCCGAAATCGAAGTTTTGGAAAAGGAATGGCAAGCAGAAGAAGCAGAATTCACTAGGATTTCAGAGGAGTGCGTGGGGGTTGGCGAATCTACCTCAAGACTGAAAATTGAACTTGCAAACGTAGAATCTGAGCTGGCCCATGGACGCAAGGCTCATCAAGAAAGTCTGCAGGCAGAAGCCGAACAGAACCACCGCCAAACCCGGCAAAAGGAAATCAAAAGGGAACTGGATTCGGCGCGAAAGAACATCGCCGATGTGGAATCCGCATCCAAGGAAGCTACTGAGCAGTTTGAAACAGCCCAAACCGCGTGGAAAGAGACGGAGGAGCAGCTTCGCTCTCGGCTAGATCAAGTCGAATCAGTTAGGAAATCCAGTCAAGATCGGTCGGTTGCCTTGCGAAACGACCTCGCCCAACAAGCCTCTTTAGAAGGCAGAAAGCGGGGAATCGAGGCGACCATTGAATCGCATGAAGGATTGGCGCAAGGCCCAAAAGCAGTTTTAGATGCAGTCGAAAATGGAGATATCTTCGGCGATTTCGTTCCTGTCGGGGAAGCCATTTCGGTAAGCAAAGATGTCGCGTTGGCTATTGAAGTTGCACTTGGCGCATCATCAAACGACCTGATTTGCAACAGTGAAGACGACGCGAAGCAAGCGATCGAATATCTCAAAGCAAACCGGGCAGGAAGAGCGACTTTTCAGCCGATTCCATTGATGAGGCCGCACCATTTGCCCGCCGAAGCCAGAGCACTTCTTGATCGTAATGGAGTTATCGCTTTTGCCAATTCGGTTATTGATTGCGAACCCAAGTTTAAGCCCGTCATTGATGCACTTCTAGGAAGAATTCTGGTCGTTGAGTCATTGTCGGATGCATTGAAACTTGCCAAAACGAGTGGATGGAGTCGGCTGGTCACTTTGGAAGGGGAGTTGGTTCATTCTGGCGGTGCGGTAACAGGCGGGAACGG
>JANNQV010000057.1:0-6742 GCA_031400935.1 Armatimonadota bacterium | reverse complement strand
GACAGGCACCAAGTTTGTCCAAGAGATTCAGAATCGCGGGATCAGTCTGAAGTTCTCATAGTCTCCGAAAGCCCATTCCTCCCTTGGGAGGAAGAGGTTGGGGATGGTGGGTGAACTGCACGGTACACTCAGTCCCCACCCCGCGAACCCATGGACCTTTCCCACATCCGCAATTTCTGCATCATTGCGCATATCGACCACGGCAAATCGACCCTTGCCGATAGGTTGATAGAGCGCTGCGGAGCTATTCGCGGAACAGCCAAAGAGCAAATGCTCGATTCGATGGACCTAGAACGCGAGCGCGGAATCACGATCAAAATGGCGGCGGTCAAGCTCGATTACGTTGCCAAAAACGGCCAGGAATACGAACTCAACCTAATCGACACCCCCGGCCATGTGGACTTTACATACGAAGTTTCGCGAGCGCTCATGGCATGCGAAGGCGCACTCTTGGTAGTTGATGCAAGCCAAGGTGTTGAGGCGCAAACTATTGCCAACGCAGGAATGGCGATGAACCATAACCTGGAAATCGTGCCGATCATCAACAAAATTGATCTGCCTCATGCCGACATCGAACGAGCCCGAGAAGAAATCGAAAGCGCGGTCGCGATTGATGCAAGTGACGCCATACCATGCTCAGCAAAGTCTGGCATCGGGATCGATGACGTTTTGGAAGCGATTGTTGCGAGAATTCCTTCGCCCAAAGGCAAGGCGGCCGGTCCACTGAGGGCGCTCATCTACGATTCGCACTTCGACAGCTATCAAGGTGCTATCGCCTATTGCCGGGTGAAAGACGGCGCAATCAAGAAGGGCGACAAGATCAAAATGATGTCTACGGGCTCCACTTTCGATGTGGATTCGGTTGGCGTTTTTCGGCCCGCGCTAGAAGTCTGCGATTCGCTCGGCACTGGCGAAGTTGGATTCATTACGGCTGCGATGAAAGCCATTGGCGATGCACAAGTTGGCGACACCGTTACCAACGCCGAACATAGTGCCACAGAACCCCTCCCGGGCTACCGAAAGGCGCTCAGTATGGTGTTTTGCGGGCTGTACCCTACCGATGGCGACCAATATGACGACCTTCGAGATGCTATTGATCGGCTCAAGCTAAATGATGCTGCGCTGCATTTTACGCCGGAAACTTCCGCCGCATTGGGATTCGGCTTTCGGTGCGGGTTTTTAGGTCTATTGCACATGGAGATTGCGCGAGAGCGATTGGAAAGAGAGTTCAATCTGGACCTCATCCTCACCGCCCCAAGCGTAGACTATTTGGTCAACCTTAAAACGGGCGAAAAGATCCACTGCAGCAACCCTTCGCTGTTTCCCGATGCGAACGAAATCGCCTCGATTGATGAGCCGATTGTCAGCGCGAC
The DNA here is from genome assembly GCA_031400935.1 of Armatimonadota bacterium. Classification (GTDB taxonomy): domain Bacteria; phylum Armatimonadota; class Fimbriimonadia; order Fimbriimonadales; family Fimbriimonadaceae; genus JANNJE01. The sequence continues at coordinate 5,369 of JANNQV010000057.1, read as the reverse complement.
CATCATGGTCCCTAACGAATATGTCGGCGCGGTGATGACCCTTTGCCAGGAGAGGCGCGGAACCTATAAGAAGACCGAATACCCAACGCCTCAGCGAGTGATCCTGCATTATGTTTTGCCTCTTGGCGAGATTCTTCTCGACTTTTTTGACAAGCTGAAGAGCTCAACCCGGGGCTATGCATCGCTCGATTACGACGTGGCCGGCTACCAGCCTGCCGACTTGGTGAAGCTCGATATCATGCTCAACGGCGACATCGTGGATGCGCTCAGCTTTATCGTTCACAAGTCGTTTTCTTACAATCGCGGCCGGGCAATGGTGGAACAGCTTCGAAAAGTCGTCCCCAGGCAGCAGTTTGAGGTCAGGGTTCAGGCGGCAATTGGAGCCAAAGTCATCGCGGCCGATTCAATCAAACCTTTCCGCAAAAACGTCATTGCCAAGTGCTACGGTGGCGACATCACACGAAAGCGCAAGCTCTTAGAAAAGCAGAAAGAAGGCAAAAAGCGCATGAAGCAGATCGGGACGATCGAACTCCCGCAAGAGGCGTTTTTGAGCGTGCTGAAGGTGGCTGAGTAGGGGATTAGATTGACAGTTTGATGTATTATGTGTCAATCTAATTAGAGAATGTTGCAACCATTTGTGCCTGATGACCTCCCCCTTACTTCGCTTCGATGGGACGAATTGGTTCGTCAGATTGGGCCAGCACATCGATCAATTGGTGAATACGACCGACTTCTACAGACACTAAGTAACCCGATGTTGTTTCTTTCTCCACTTCAGGTCAAAGAAGCAGTGCTTTCAGGGCGGATTGAGGGAACTGCAACCACTACTGAAGAAGTCTTTGCTTCGGATGCTATAGATCAATCAGGAGTGCTTGACAACGATTTACAAGAGGTCAGAAATTATCGTAGAGCTATAATTCTCGCATCGGAATTTTTGCAGGAACGCGCCATTTCTCTTCACTTGATTCGACAGATACACGAAACGTTGCTTGATTCTGTCCGCGGGCGAGAAAAGAGCCCAGGATCGTTTCGAACATCCCAGAATTTCATTCAATCGGATGGGCCAGGAATTGAAAATGCCAGATTTATCCCTCCAGATCCTCTGCTTCTGCAAGGATGCCTGTTGAATCTGGAAAAGTATTTCGAACATGAGGATGTCGATCCTCTCGTACAAGTAGCGATCATTCATGCCCAATTTGAGATTATTCACCCATTTGAGGATGGCAATGGAAGGGTTGGTAGATTGCTTATCCCTCTGTTTCTCTTTAAGAGGGGGCTTTTGAGCTCGCCATCGTTTTACGTTTCCGAAGCCTTGGAGAATTCGCGGAACGAATATGTTGACCGGCTAAGAGACATCACAAATCGCGGCGATTGGCAGGGTTGGGTTTCCTTTTTCTTGTCAATTGTTGCTGAGCAAGCAAGCTTGAATATGGAGCGTGCCAATCGGATACTCGCATTCTACGAGAAGGCCAAACGTCAGTTCGAGAGTGCAACGAATTCGCAATTTGCAGTGAGGGCACTAGATGTTCTGATGGAGAGGCCGATCATAACCGTGAATCAACTTGCCGTGCAGTCTGGTATTGAATACCAAACGGCTCGCAGAATTCTCGTTGCCATGGTTGATAATGGATTTCTTCAAGAACGCCCTGGGGCTGGCCAAAGACCATCAATGTTCAGGTTCGAAGCACTTCTCAAACTGGTCGAATAGACACTTGTGATTTTGCGGTGGTGTTGTTTGACAGTTTGTTACGTTAGTGTAGTACAAGGATTTTTGTTTCTATCATGTGTAACACAAATGTGCTAGATATACAACAATCACAAAAAGTGTATAACAAATTCATTTGTCCGACACCAGTGTCAAGCTAATCAAATTGATTGACACTTTCGACTGAAGCTGTAACACTAGCAACGATTGAATCAATTTGAATTACTAACGGTGGCGGAGTAACGGTCGTTCACCATTCATGAATCGTGAATAGCGACCTTACTTCGTTGATGGAGCTTGTTGAAGCCTCACTGAGCGATTCTTGAGCTTTGCTTCTGTAAGGATGATTCCTTCACATGCTGAAGTCGAGATTACGCTCCGCACGACCATCTTCTGCCTCTTGGCGGAGTTAGAGAGGTGTTTGTTGGCTTTGATCAACTTTGCCATTAGTAAAATTGTACCTGTTTGAACCTGTTGCATCCAATGAAACAGTTACCAGATATTGTATCAATGGGAACATCTAATGAAGCAGATCGGGACCATCGAACTCCCGCAAGAGGCGTTTTTGAGCGTGCTGAAGGTGGCGGAGTAGGGGATCTCAATCAGCAAGTTCGCGTAATCTGTTCATTTCCCGATCAAGTCCTGGGTCATCCCAATTTACTTGTAGTCCCGAAGCCAAAGCGAATGCTCTCATTGCGTAGGACATAGTTAAGTCTCCAAGCATCGAGTACTCACCAAACCAGATGAGCAAAGCAAGGTCTGCCAGTGTTCCAGACAGAATCCCTTCACCTACCGTGCGATTAACAAAATATGGCAAATAGGAATCTTCTTCGGATTCCATGAGTTCGTCAAGCGTTTCACGTTCATTTAGCAACTTTTCCAATTGTGTGTCCCATTGTTCTAAAGGTACGCCAAAAACCAATTCCATCCGAAAACATTACTCATCGGCTATGGACTTTGTCAACCCTTACGACTAGACTCCGTTCCAAATGGAGATAGAAAAGCAGCTTGGAAATGCAGTTCGTGAAATCCGTAAGGAACTTGGCTGGACTCAAGAAACACTTGCTGAACATTCGAAACTCCATGTCACATACATTGCTGGGATAGAGACTGGCAAGCGAAATCCGAGTTTGCGATCTATCGTCGCTTTGGCACAAGGTTTGGGAGTTTCGCCGTCGACTTTGCTCAAACGGATGGAGTCGTAATGCGCAGCACCTTTCAGTGCCATGAATGCGGTCAAGTCGTCGCACATCCGGAAAGGCGCTGTAGCGATAACCACATTCCATTGAAGACTTTTAGTTTACAAAACGCTGATGCGGTAGGCGTCATTGAAACAGCAAAGATTACAGAACAGCTTGTCGACCGGATCGAAGAAGTATTTGGTTCTGAAGGCTATCTTGCATCTGTGGCTCATGGGGCTTCAAGTAGTGTATTTCAAGCTTTAGTTGAACCAATTTTGGCTTCAAACGGATTTTCTTCTGAAATTGGTCACTCAGTGGCAGATGCAAGCTTCAAGCCTGATTTTGTGAAGAACACAGAGCAATACTCGATAATGGTAGAGGTCGAAAGGGGAAAGACCTTAGACAACAACATGGACATGCTCGATATGTGGAAATGTCATATTCATCCATCCACTCGACATCTGATCCTAATGGTGCCTATTTGGTACGAGAAACAAGGAAATTCACCAAGTTGTACTTCGACTTTTTCAAGGGTGTGCAGACGAATGGCACCGTTTTTCGCCGAAGGAAATGAGACGAACGTTCATTCGCTTCACATTATAGGGTATTGACCAATTGCCCTCTTTTGGCGATCAACAGAATCTCAAAACTTCTCTAGCTTCAATTAGGTTCAAATTTCGTGTTGGCAAAGCGAGAAATACTTAGCCTATCGGCTATTAAAGTGCCGAATATGACGCCGAACGGCTAAGAAATCAAGAATAATTAGCCAAACGGCTGATAAAATGCCAAATAAGCATTTATTTGAACTAACAGTCATCCATAATTAGCCGAAAGGCGATAATAATCGCAAATAAGGGAAGTTATTGTCTTAAATGAGGTATTATTAGCCAAATGGCAATAGAAACAGCTTCTAAGACATGGATGAAAGACGCAGGAGCCAAGGTGCGAACGCGGCGAAAGGCGCTAAAACTCACCCAGCGAGACCTGGCGCTTCTGGCTGGCTGCCATTTCGTGTTTGTAAATGAGCTCGAAAAAGGAAAGCACACGCTCCGAATTGATAAAGTGCTCGATGTGCTCAGTGCCATCGGGCTTCAGCCGGTGATTCCCGAATGAGAGTTCGAGAGATTCCTGAAGGCTACTACCAGTCTCGCGCCTTTGTGTTTTGCAAAGAAACGTATGCTGGCACGCTCGAACGAACCCGCGAAGGGGCATCGTTTGCCTATGACGACGCCTACCTAGAGCTTCCAGAATCGCTTGCGCCAAGCATTGCTTCCTCCATACCTCGCTCGAGAGCGCAGCACAACGTAAGCGGCGTAAACCTGCACCCGTTTTTTGCAAATTTGCTCCCCGAAGGATGGGTGCTGCAAGCCGTGGCAGCCAGAACAAAAGTAGCCCGCGATGACCTACTTTCCATCCTTGTTGCCATAGGCAAGGACACAATCGGCGATGTTTGGCTGGATTGGAGCCGAGAGCCAGACGTTCCCCTCAAGAAAGAGTGGGACCTTCGCACCGCCACGTTTGAAGAAATTCTTGCAGAGCAATACGGAGTCAGTTCAAAGCGGCTTGAAGCAGTTAGCATTCCCGGCTTTCAGGAAAAGATTTCCGCCAACCGAATAACGATCACCCAAGTTCGCGCCAAAGGCCATCCGGCAATCATCAAGTTGAATTTGAACCCAGACAAGTATCCGATGCTGGTTCAAAACGAGATGTTCTTTATGGAAATGGCGAAGGCTTGCGGAATCCCAGTTCCAAAAGTGAAGATCATTCACGATGCCGCTGGTTCGGCAGGGCTTTGGGTTGAAAGGTTCGACCGCGAAATGGCGCCTGACGGCACTGCCAATCGGCTTCATCAAGAGGATATCTGCCAACTTTTGGAGTTATATCCGGGCGACAAATACAATGTTTCCGCCAGGGATGCTGTCAATGCATTGCAAGAAGTCTGCCCGGCTTGGAAGGTGGATGCGCTGCATTTTCTGCGACTCTATGCCTTTAGTTATGTGATTGGAAACGGCGATCTGCATGGCAAGAACATCAGCGTTTTAGCCAGAAAAGGCGGAATTTGGAGCCTTTCTCCTGGCTATGATCTGCTGACAACCGTGCCATACAAAGATCGCTCCATGGCGATTCACCTATTGGGCCGAAAGGCAAACATCAGAGGGCGGGACCTTGTCAAATTCGGAGCGCTCTTTGAGATTCCAGAGCCTGCAATTCGCACTATGCTTGCCAAGTTATCGGCAAAAGCCGTTCCCTTCGTGGCTCAAGTTGATTCCATAGGATTTGACAAAAAGTCCAGCGAGTTTTTGGCAAAGGACATTGCGGTCAGGCTGGCGACGCTTGGCGAATTTTAACTCAGCGTTGATTTTTCTTTCCAAGTCGTTCCTTCAGGCGCATCGCGGAGTTCGATTCCTTTTGCGTCAAGTTCTTTCCGAATCGCATCGGCTCTCGCAAAGTCCTTAGACGCTTTGGCTTCAGCGCGTTCAGCG
>JANNQV010000056.1:0-6476 GCA_031400935.1 Armatimonadota bacterium | reverse complement strand
GGGCTTGGGCTCATCGTAACGCTCGCAACTTTTGCAACAGGATTCATCGTGCGCCCATTTGGCGCGATCTTCTTCGGACGAATGGGCGACTTGGTCGGAAGAAAGCACACGTTTATGCTCACATTGCTCATGATGGGGCTTTCGACTTTTGCCATTGGTCTGGTTCCCGGTTTTGACACAATTGGATACTTCGCGCCAGTTCTCGTTTTGATTTTGCGCCTGATTCAAGGGCTTGCTCTTGGCGGCGAATACGGCGGCGCGGCAACATACGTTGCCGAACACGCTCCCGATGGCAAACGAGGCTTTTACACAAGCTTCATTCAGACGACTGCCACACTTGGGCTCTTCGTTTCGCTCTTAGTGATTTTGGCAACAAGATCAACCCTCGGGGAAGCCGACTTCAACGTTTGGGGCTGGCGAATCCCGTTCCTTCTCTCAAGCGTACTCGTCGTGATTTCTTATGTGATCCGTCGCAAAATGGCAGAATCGCCGCTCTTTCAAAAAACCAAAGACAAAGGCGAGATCAGCAAGAATCCGCTTCGTGAGAGCTTTGTCGCTCCCGAAAATCGTCGGCTCGTTCTTATCGCGCTTTTTGGGGCAACTGCCGGGCAAGGCGTCGTTTGGTACACCGGCCAGTTCTATGCTCTGTACTTTTTGCAGACTGTAATGAATGTGCAAAGCGCCTCGGCGAACAAGATCATCGCTTGGGCACTAATTTTTGGAACGCCGTTGTTCATTCTCTTTGGATTTTTGAGCGACCGAATCGGGCGTAAGAAGATCATGATGGCGGGCTGTTTGATTGCAGTTTTGGCGTACATGCCGATCTATACTGCTATGCAAAACACGATTCCAACCCCGGAATCCTTTACAATGTCAGCTCCGAAAGTTGAAACAGTTGTTGACCCCGTAACTAAGAAGGAAACGACTTGGAATGTGTCAACTGGGGCAAGCGCAGGATTCAAGATTACACGTAAGGATCCGCCAACACCATCCGACAAAGTGAAGCCTCAGATACAAATTACGCCGGATTCGACGGCGTATTGGACTCTCGTTTTCCTGGTTTTCATCCAGGTCGTGTTCGTTACAATGGTGTATGGTCCGATCGCTGCATTCCTTGTTGAAATGTTTCCTACTAGAATTCGGTACACCTCCATGTCCTTGCCGTATCACATCGGCAACGGCGTATTTGGGGGTTTGGTGCCGCTAATCGGAACGGCCATGGTCGGAGCGACTGGAAACAAGCTAGCAGGACTTTGGTATCCGATGGCAATCGCTTCGATTACGTTTATTGTGGGTTCGATCCTCATTCATGAGAAGAAGACAAATCAAGGATTTGTGGAAGAATAATAGTTCGCATCGAGTTTGGCTCTAAGGCGCAAACTTAGACGGTGCAACATCCATCGTAAAGAACTCAAGAACGTCATCGAGGCGATCTGGTTTTCAGCGAGCATCTGATGGTGGCTCTGGTGGGCAAAGGGCACAGCCGCGCCGATGCCTATAAAGTCGCCCAGCGCAACGCCGCCAAATCGTGGGAAGGGGCCGATTTTCGAGAGTCCGTTTCGAGCGATGAGACTGTTGTTGCGACGCTGTCTTCGGCTGAGATTGATGTGCTTTTCAGTTTGGAGCACCATTTGAGGAATGCTCCGTAGGTTTTTTTGCCGGATTCACGACGCTTCCAGTCTAGGTTGTATGATAAGGTAGGCGACAGGAATGAAGTTCTTCTGCACAGGCGAAACCAGCCTTCGAACCTGCATTGTTCTTGGTGCAGGTGCGAGCTATGGTGATGAGTGGTTATTTGGCAAGAGCTACAGCCGACCCCCTCTTGATGCTGGTTTTTTTGACTATTTATCTTACTGGGGCCAGCGGGTCAGTCCTTTAACATTTGAAACCGTCCTCGCTCTTGCCAAGAGAGAATTTGGTACTTTTAGAGGAGCAGGACTTGAAGAGCTGTTCAATCGCTTAACAGCAAAGTATCAATTTGGAAAGGATCTTCCAAGGTCCCTACTGAGATCAGACACAATTACCAGTTTGAAGGATATTGAAACGCAGGCTTCGCAGGAACTTGAAGCACTAAAGTCTACTATCTATAGCGTCTACAGCTACTTTTCGAAGGGTCAGCCACCGTTCGTGCAGTTTTCATCGGGTAATTCAAGTTATCACATACCATTAGTTGAGAGATTAGATTGGCACGATGCAATTTTGACGTTCAATTACGATTGCATTGTCGAGGAGTGTATTGCTGAGCGTCGACCCGAGTTCTTTGGGCAAGCGTCACCCTATGGAATCCGACATAAGGGCCAACTCCGTTATCGAACTGGCAGACAAAACAAGGGAACCATGCCAATATTAAAACTGCATGGTTCCGTGTATTTCGAAAGTCGGCCAGACGTTGACAATGTTCTCTTTTTGCGCGACGAAAATGATTCAAGGATTGATCCTCTTATTGTTCCCCCAACCTTTGAAAAAGACGTTTTCCAGGGTGTAATGGGCAGAATTTGGAGAAGGGCCGCAAATGCTATCGATCGTGCAGAAGCCGCAATTGTGATTGGTTATTCTTCTCCCTCAGCTGACTTTAAGGCCTCAGCATTGTTGGGAACCTCTTTGGGGAAAAGCACTAAGCCTCTGAAATTATTTGCCGTTGTAAACCCCTCGGAGACTGATCGGATTCGCGTAGCAAAACTCTTTGGTAGTCGCATTAATGGCGATACTTTAGTCTTTCAATTCGCCGATTGGTGGGACCTAATCATGATGCTTGAGGAGCGACCGCTAAAGAAGGAATCGTGGATCGATTGACGTTCTGATTAGATCAAACTTGGGGACGTTTTTCAATCCCACAGTTCGTCCAAAGTCTCTAATTTCGAATTTCGTTCATCTCTTACTAGTGCCACCCGACGGGTGAGCTGGACAGATTCTCCCATCTTGAAATTCTGGCTCCGGGTGGCACTGACAGGCGAGGAACGAGTTTGTCAGTGATTCCCAACTTGCTTTCATGGACAAACATTCTTTTCCAAGTCTAACCCACGATCAACAACCAGGCGAAGAATGCCTGATCCATGCCACCCGGAGCCCAAACTGTCAGGCTCACCCTGCGAAGTTCATCACAATCTGTCCTGGTCACCCGTCGAACGGCTAAAATGGGAGTGTGCCTACTCCTGCTGAGCGTTTGAGCGAATTTGCGACTTTCGCAGGCAAACTCCGCGGTGACGAGAAGTCAGAAGGGCAGGCATTTTGTGAACGCCTATTCCGCGCCTTCGAACATGAAGGCGTCCTAGAAGCTGGGGCAAGATTTGAAGAACGGGTTCGCCAAGGCGCGAGCGTTACTTTTGCAGATTTGGTTTGGCCCGGGAAGCTCCTAATCGAAATGAAGAAACGGGGCACTAACCTCGGTCAACACTACGATCAAGCATTTGACTATTGGCTTCATCTCACGCCGAATCGCCCAAAGTTCGTCATCCTTTGCAATTTTGACGAATTTTGGATATACGACCTCAATCGACAGCTCTATCATCCAGTCGATATCGTTCCAGTTTCGACCCTCCTCGAAAACTACAAGTCCCTTCAGTTCCTCTATCCGCAAGCGAGAGAGCCACAGTTCCGCAGCGACAGAGTCAAACTCACCCGATCAGCCGCCTCGTTTATGGCTGACCTTTATAACCAACTTACGAACGAATCTCGCATTAAAGGGCCCATTGCAGAAGAACGAGCACAGCGATATGTACTTCAATGCCTTATTGCGCTCTTCGCAGAAGATTCAGATTTGCTTCCAGACAGTATTTTTAGCAACTTGGTAACTGAGGCGAGGAAAGAAGAAAATTTTTACGACCTAATTGGTGGCTTATTTCGACAAATGAACGACGACATGCCAGCTGCCGGCGGCCGATATTTCGACGTCGAGTATTTTAATGGAGGCATATTTAGCATCGTTGAACCCATTGACTTGGGCTTTGGCGAAGGAACGACCCTCTTTAATGCGACCAAATTTGACTGGTCGCAGGTTGAGCCCGAAATCTTTGGCACGCTATTCGAAGACACGATGGGAAAGGAACTGCGCCATGTGCAGGGTGCTCACTATACGAATCGCCTTGACATCATGAAAGTGGTTCGCCCAACAATTCGTGACCCATGGCGAGCCGAACTTGCAAAAGCCGCGTCCGTTTCCGAACTGACTGCTCTTCACACCCAGCTTTCCAAATTCAGGGTCCTTGATCCGGCATGCGGTAGCGGCAACTTCCTCTACCTGGCGTACACAGAGTTGAAGCGAATTGAACGAAGCTTATTCGGAAAGTTGCTAGACATTGACGCTGCTGCAACCAAAGAATTCTTGGCAGAAGCAACTTTTGTTTCGACCCGGCAGTTTTTCGGCATTGACACATTAGAATTCGCTGTAGAACTTGCAAAAGTTACACTGATGATCGCGAAGGAACTCTCGGTAACTCATCTTGACGAACTGGACCCACGCCTTGCCGAAATGATCAATGACCGAGAGAAGCCCCTTCCTCTTGACAATATGGACTCCAATATCCTTCGGCAAGATGCAATTCTTGAACCCTGGCCGGAGGCTGACGCGATTATTGGCAATCCGCCATTCCAAAGCAAGAACAAGATGCAAGAGGAATTTGGGGCGAGTTACGTTGAAGACATACGCAACATGTACCCCGACATGCCTGGACGCGCTGACTTCTGTGTATATTGGTTCCGTAAGGCACATGACAGTCTGAAGCAAGGGGCAAGAGCTGGACTGGTTGGCACAAACACGATCCGCCAGAACTTTTCGAGAGAGGGAGGGCTGGATTATATTGTTTCAAACGGAGGAACGATTACCGATGCCGTATCTTCCCAAGAATGGTCAGGTGAAGCGAACGTTCATGTTTCCATCGTGAACTGGGTAAAAGGCGACTACGAAGGTAGAAGGCTGCTTTCCAAGCAGGTAGCCACCGAAGTCATTGGGCATGGCACAGAAAAAGAGAAGATTCCTGTTTTCGAAACCAGAGAAGTTGAAGTAATTCCTGCCTCGTTGACATTTGAGATTGATGTCACTCAGGCAGTGAGACTTCGAACCAATATGCATTCGAAAGCATGTTTCCAAGGGCAGACTCATGGGCATGCAGGTTTCCTCGTTCCACACGATGAAGCTGGAGAATGGATTCGAAAGGATTCAAGAAACGGAAACGTCCTTTTCCCGTTCATGACTGCCGATGAATTGCTCGGCTTCATTCCGAATCGTCCGCAAAAGACGACGCGAAGCCGTTATCAGACCTCCTTGTTTGCCGGTGCCCCACAGGCGACTGAGCAACTTGGACTAGCCATTGAAATCGCAGAAGTTAAGCAAACACCAGTTATCGAATCGTCGGTAATTTGGTACCCAGAGAGACTTGTCATTGACTTTGGGGAACGTGATATGGCTGAAGCTTCCTCATTCCAATTGCCTTACCAGAGGTTGTCAGAGACTGCACTTGTCAAGGCAATAGAAAATGCCAACGAAGAAAGGGAGGAACTGGGTGAGAATGCTCCAAAGGGTCCTAGACAACAGTATTTGGAGTCATGGTGGAGAATGTGGCGCAGAAGACCAGACTTAATTTCCCAACTTATTGCGATTCCTCGATACATCGTTTGCGGCCGCGTTACCAAGAGACCAATCTTTGAGTTTGTTTCTAGCCGAATTCGCCCAAACGACGCGTTGGCCGTCTTTCCAATGAGTGATGACTATTCCTTCGGCATTCTAGAATCTTTTGTCCACTGGAAGTGGTTCACAGAGAGGTGCAGCACGTTGAAGGGCGATAATCGATACACATCAGATTCCGTATTTGACACTTTTGTCTGGCCCCAGAGCCTTTCAAAAAAGCAAGCTCTGGCTGTAGCATCCGCTGCTGTTGACTTACGGAATGAAAGACGCATCTTAATGCTCAAACATGGTCTAAGTTTGCGTACGATCTACCGCCTGCTGGACAAGCCAGGGAAACTAGACTTTCGTGATGCACTCCGTGCATTGCACGAGGCAGTAGCCCAAGCCTACGAAATTCAACCAGGTTCTGATCCTTTGCCCAAATTGCTGGCATTGAACTTTGAAGCTGCAATTGTTGAAAGAGACGGCGGGCGAATTGTTCCTCCAGGCTTGCCTCAAGAATTTCATGACGATCCGCGATTCTATACTGACGACTGCGTCGTTCCAGCAATGTAGTAGCCGCCTCATCAACCTGCCCCGCAAGTTTCCCAGCGGGGCAGGAATGTTCAAAGAACCTTACGCCTGAGCAGTGACCGAAATCACATCGCTCCATTCCCCAACGGGGAAGTCGTTATCTTTGAACCGAGCCCGGAATTGCCGGACTTCGGGAGTATTCGCAACCAGCGGCGGGCGGGCATCCACATACGGACTGTTGGAATCCACCGTGATAATTGTCCATTCCGTTTCGCTTCCGCGTTTGGAATAGATTTCGATCTGGTCATGCCCCAGCATCGCAAACGTCAGCCGAATGACA
>JANNQV010000055.1:0-30613 GCA_031400935.1 Armatimonadota bacterium | reverse complement strand
TCGCTCATGGATTCAGCACCTTGAGCGCTGCTTTTCGCTTCGCAATATTGCGAAGATGCTCATCATAAGTTTCCGAAAACAGGTGGTATTTTTCCGGCATCGCAACATAGTACAAGAAGTTGTGCTTTGAAGGGGTTTTTGCAGCGAGAATGCTCTTCAATGTTGGCGAGCAGATGGGAGTTGGCGGAAGGCCGGTATGCAAATAAGTATTGAAGGGCGACTTCACATTTTTGAGGTCGGCATAGGTTAGCGGACGCCATTCTTGAAGCGCGTAATTGATGCAAGCGTCAATTTCGAGCCGGATTCCATTTTTCAAGCGGTTATAGATGATTCCGGCAACAATCGGCCGCTCCGAATCCTTGGCAACTTCGAGTTCAACTAAGCTCGCAACGATTAATATTTCATAGAGATTGTCTGTCTTTTCAATGTGCGGCATGACACGCTTTTCAAAGTTATCGAGTTGCCTTTGCACGATGCCTTCTGCGCCCAAAAGCGGTGGGAAATCGTAAGTGTCTGGGTACAAAAATCCTTCCAACGTCTTCTTTCCTTTGACAGGAACCCTTGTATTTTCAAACCGATCAGGCTGAGCCCATAAGTCCATGTAATCAGCCGCCGTTGTAATTTCGGCTTTTTCTAAGAGGTTTGCAGATCGCCTTGCCCAATTGGTTTCTGGCATTCGGAACATTTGACGGATCGGCTTCGAAAGTGCTAGATAGAGCACGTCAGGCTCCATACCGGGCCAAACCAAGTACGTTCCCGATTTAACTTGATCCGGCATCTTGTTTATCATCCCGTACAGCCGTATGGCGTGCCGGTTCCGAATAATCTTTCGATCCTGCAAATCTGCTAGCACCTTAACCATTCCAGCCCCTGCCCGATAGCGAACAAACGTTGCTTTACCTTTTGGAAGAGGCGAAAGTTCTCGCTGGAACCAAAACCAGCCCAAAGCCGCTGTTCCTGCTAGGACAATGAGGATTCCGCAGCCGACTTTAGCTTTGCCTTTGCGCAAAAAACCTCTCCACAATGATTCTAGCGGCTTCGCCGTCGCGCAATCTCTTTCGCGTAGCGACAGAATAGCCTTCGCCGCGCCAAACTTCGTCGGCCTCTACACTCGTCAATGTCTCGTCAACCTCAAAAACTTCCGTTCCGGTTTCCCGAATTCGCTCCGCCAACAATCCGCAAATCCTTTGCATTTTTGGATCAGCTTCATTGACCGGGATTCCTAAAACAATCGCTTCCGCTTCCCACTTTTTAGCCAATTCTGACAGGGCAATGGCATCTATTTTGAGCGTTCCTGATGGAACTAGATTTGGTTGTGCAGTCACGATCATTGGATCGTCGCCGCCGACAGCGATTCCAATTTTTTTCGACCCGAAATCTACGCCTAGGACTCTCAATTTTGGAATGCCTCCAGGATCGTTCTGTGAAGCAAACCATTTGAACTCACAAGTTCACTTCCAGGAGCGTTTGAACCTGAGAAATCCGTGGCCTTTCCTCCAGCTTCCGAAACCAACAGGCGAATAGAAGAAACATCCCATCGCGCAACAATCGGGTCAATCATGGCTTCGGCCCTGCCCGTTGCAACGAGGCAATGTCCGTACGCGTCGCACCAAGTTCTTATGGCTCGGCTCTTATCTGAAATTTGTAGAATTCCTTCAAGCTTTCCATTCTCTCGTAAAAAGGTTTGCCCCCCGCAACATATCGTTGCATCGGTCAATTTCGAAGTGGACGAAACAAAAACTCTGCTTCCATTCAAGAAACAACCCGATCCCAGTTCTGCATAGACAATTTCATCCAAGGCTGGGAAATAGGCAACTGCCAATTGAGGCGAAAAATCAATTTCATAGCTGATCAATGTCGCATAGAGGGGAACACCGCAAATGAACGATTTGGTTCCATCAATCGGGTCAAGAATCCAGCCCGTTCCGCCTGTGCTGCCCCCGAATTCTTCTCCTAGGATTGATTCCCCTGTGAAAACGGTCTCAATTCCCGCACGAAGAATCGTCTCAGCCTCTCTGTCGGCAACTGTAACTGGAGAGCCATCGGTTTTCGACTCAACCAAAACGCCTGTTTGAAAGTGCTCCAACGTTGATCGTCCCGCAATCGTAGCTGCTTCAATCGCGAAAGCGAGGCGTGGGGACATGGATTAGAGTTTACTCAGGGCGAAAGGCGTCGGCATGGTGGCGTATGCCATTTGGGTCTATCGCAACCAAATCGAATCGCACTTGCCGATTAGAACTCTCGAATTCTGCCAGATATCGCCTTGCAGCGCGGAAGATTCGTTCTCGTTTTTTGTCGTTGACTGACCCTTCGGGCGCAAACGAACTGGAGGTTCTTCCTTTTACTTCTACGAAAACCAAGATATCACCGTCCAACGCAACGATATCAATTTCGCCTCCTCGACACGAATAACGCCTCTTGATGATCGTGTAACCCTTTGAAAGTAGCAGAACAGCCGCCTGATCTTCAAACTCCTTGCCTATTGATCGAGCGTTAGGCAAAGCTGCAACTCCGGTCTTAGTGGCGAGAAGGTCATCCGATGGATTGGACAGGGACCATGTACTCGAATCGCTTCCAAATGCTCCGGAGTCCCGTATCCGAAGTGGCTTGCGAATCCATATTCGGGATACTCCAAGTCCGTTTCGACCATAAATCGGTCTCTTGCGCACTTTGCGAGGATGGACGCCGCCGAAATGCAAGCCTCCTTTGCATCTCCCTTGATGATAGCTTCTCCTGGCATCATCAGCCCTGGAGGAACCTGGTTTCCGTCAATCAGAACTCTTTCAGGCATGGTAGTAAGCCCTTCAATTGCCCTTTTCATTGCAAGAAAAGTGGCTTGAAGGATGTTGATTTCATCAATAACACTTGGTTCCACGAATTGAATGCACCAAGTTGTTTCAGCTTTGATTCGGGGTTCAACTGCCTCTCGCTGTTCTCGGCTGAGTGCTTTTGAATCTCCCAAGCCACGTACGTCGAATCCTTCTGGCAGAATGACAGCCGCCGCGACCACAGGACCGGCCAGTGGGCCTCGTCCAGCTTCGTCAACACCAGCTGTTTGCGTCCTAGTGAAAATTTGTAAGCTCATTCGTATCGCAAAGACGGCTCAAGTTCTCCAAAAACGGCTCCCTCCCCTGCCATTCGACCGAATTGTGGAAAACATTTGGGATCACGGCGGTCATTCGCTGTCGAACTTCATCGAGAGCAACCTCTTTTCCAAGTTCTTTGAAAAGCGAAGTGACCCCGTAACCCTCAATTCCGCAAGGCACGATCCATTCAAAGGGAGCCAGGTCATTTGAAACGTTCAAGGCAATTCCGTGCATCGAAACCCATCTTCGCACCTTGATCCCAATCGCACAAATTTTTTGATCATCAATCCAAACTCCGGTGTGCGGGGCAAATCTACGACCTGCTAAACCAGATTCCGCAAGGACTTCGATTACCCATTGCTCAAGATTTCGGAGCCATAAGTGGAGGTCCTTTCCATAACGTTCTAGATGAAAAATAGGATAGGCGACTAATTGCCCAGGCCCATGATAAGTGATGTCTCCGCCTCTGTCTGTAGGTTCAATCGAAACCCCAAGTTTTGCGTATTCTTCGATTGTCATGGGCAAATTCTCTTTGTGGAAATTGGCTCCAAGGGAATAAACGGGAGGGTGTTCGACGAAGAGAAGCGTGTCGCTTAAAGTGCCAAGCGCAACTTGTTCGAGAATTTTCTGTTGGAGCTGAAAACAGTCCTTGTACGGAATAGTTCCAAGATTTACAGCACTTATCTGCATCAGCGAGCACCGGGAATTCGCTTTTGGGAGTGGTCAGTTTTCAATCGCCAACTCCAGGAACGCTGGAAAATCCACGATATCCGCTAACAGTTTCGTCCATGACTTCCAAGAGCGCATGAGGCAAATGTTCCGCAATGGTCTGGCTCACTGCGATTCCGTTCCTTGGCGCAGCAGACTCAAAGTGCGCTGCAATATCAATGACTTCTGAGAATTGGACATCACCAATATCGCCTGCCACTTGACCTAAATGCAAACCGATTCGAAGCCGAAACGGCGATTTTAATCGGCTGTGATTTTCGTTCAGGTCGTCAAGACCCAGCAATATGTCTCGCGCCGCTTCAAATGCCTCAACGGCATCATAAAACGCCACAACGGCTCCGTCACCAGCTGTGCTATGGACTACCCCGTTGTACTTTGCCGAAGCCCTTGCCACAAATGACTGATACTCTCGAAAACTGTACTCGACTTCAAGGGGGTCCGCTTGTATTTTCATTCGAGAACTCTGAACGACGTCCACCACCAAAACGCAAACATTGACAATTTGGCGTGCGAGTTGCCATTCGGTTCGAACAATTTCGGAAAGCACTGCTGCACGATCGTCTGCCCTCAGTTTCTTTTGATGAAGATTTCTGGCTTCTACTTTCGAGCCCAAAGCAGCAAGCGACCCTACAACTAAACAAATGCCCAGATTGACAATTAGATCACCTAGCACAAACGCATCGTGAAGCCTTGAGATGCCAAACGGCATGATCGGAATGAGTTCCAGTGGCAAAGTTGCGTAATGAAAGAGAATAGCCGCCAAAATGGCTCGATCAATCCTTCCTCCGATGAAGGCAAACAGCGACATCAGGAATGCTTTCACGAACTCAAGGCTAACCATTAGAATGACCATCAGCGGACCAAGATTTCGGCCCTCTTCAAATGTGGCCTGAAGAGCCAGAACAGAGCTGACTTCGGCTAGCGAGAATAATGCACCGCCAATTAGGGCCGCTGGCAAAAACCAAGGGCGCAGCATTGCGGTCCAATGCCTCCAAAAACTCTCATCCTCTTCGGTTTCATCAGGCCTAGGATTAAATAGCCTGTCGCGAAGGTCGAATAGGTGGGCAATTAGTTCTTGGCGACTTCGATTCTCTGCGGCTTCTTCATGCTTTCGCACCCAATATGCGCCGCCTAGTACTGAAGTTACAGTGCTCAATACCGAATAAAGTGCTGCAAGAACGAACATCACATAGGAAAGCAAGAGCAAAGCAGTCAGGACGTTTGCGTCCGGCAGAATGCGAGCCCGTACCCAAGCGATGATCATTACGGTTGAGGCAGATATCATCCAAACCCAAACGCCGCCTAAGAGCGCAAACCGAACTTGGCCGTGTCTGAAATAGCAAGCCTGATGGAGCAACAATGTCGTTGCTGCGACTCCATAAAACAGCGGCATGCTCTTGCCAGGCGCGAAGAGCAATTCACGGTTGCTGTTTCCTAGACCCGGAGTAACTGAAAACCACGAATTGCCTGAACCCCAAAAAGAATCAAGGATTAGAAAGATCGCAACCGCAATAACACTCGACACCGCGACAAAGGCTAAAGGATCGTGGGTTAAGACTCGAAATCCCAATCGCAACTTGAACAGCCAGGATTTCGCTCCCAGGAACGCGGGTAACAATGTTTGTGGCCTGTTCGGGCGACGTAGACCGCCGAGCACTCGCACAACAAACTCTTGGGGAAGATCAAATCGTGATGCAAGCTGTTCGACAGGCTCGTCAAACGCTGACGGATGAGCACCAAGGTAGGCAGCCAAACGACTTGCGTTGTCTGACTTTTTCCTTCCTTCTTCAGTGAGTGTGCTCATTTTGTTTTGGTACGGGATGATTGGGATTGATTCGGATTTGTTCGGATAAGACCAATAGGACTCATAAGACAAAAAGATCATATCTGTCCTATAAGTCCCATATGTCCTATATGTCCTATCTGACTTGTCTTCACAAATCCAGACTAGTCTACGATTGTGACACCCAATTGGGTTGCTTAGAACCTGGGTAGAGTTCAATTTGTGACAATTATCGTTTCTACCTGGGCAGAACCAGGAAAAGTTGCCATTGATGCAGCATGGAAGTCGCAATCAAACGGCCATGATCTTTTGACCTGCCTTGAGCATGGCCTGGCGGCTGCCGAACTTGACCCAACTTTGCTCTCAATTGGCATGGGATCGCTTCCAAATTCGAATGGCGAACTCGAATTAGATGCTTCTATTATGGATGGCGCCGACCTTTCGGCTGGCTCTGTCTGCGCTGTGCGAGACATCTGTCCTGTGATTTCGGTTGCAAAACTGGTGAAGGAAAAAACCCCGCATCTGATGCTCGCAGGCGATCAAGCCCGACAGTTCGCGATCGCGAATGGATTTGAGCCGAGAAACTTAATGACCGAAGAATCAACACGACTCTTTGGAGAATGGAAGGCAAAAGATCAGAGCGAGGATTCAAAGTATCGCCACTCCATCAAAGACTCTCACGATACGGTAACTATGCTTGGGTTTGAAAGTGACAGCCATTGCGTGGCAGCAAGTTCTACAAGTGGCTGGGGATATAAACTGCCTGGGCGAGTGGGCGATGCCCCAATTGTCGGGGCAGGAATCTATGCGGACGATGAAATTGGCTGCGCTGGCGCAACTGGCCTGGGAGAAGAACTATGGAGGGCGGTTGCTTCTTTTCGCGCCGTAGAAAGAATGCGAGGTGGAATGTCGCCGACGGAAGCTTGCGAAGATGTTGTGCAGTTCATGCTTCGGCGTCAGCCGAGGTCAAAAGATTGGCCGTGCGCTGTGCTAGCGATTCGAAATGACGGTGAAGTCGGTGCAGCAGTAACAATTGGCAAATTCGAATTGTGGATTTGCAAGGATGGCGTAATGGAAATGAGGACGTATGAGGGTCTGGGTGGCAAATAATGTGCCTTGCCCGTCTCGGGCAAGAGTGACTCGACCGTCCCGGTCGAAGAGCCTCTGATATACTCGAATCAACCGGGCGGATGCCCTGCACGCTTCAAATGGGCGGGACGCCCATTGTACTCTCGACCGGGACGGTCGAGCCACATGACCCATGGCAAAACTAATTGGAACCGCTGGACACGTAGATCACGGCAAAACAAGCCTGATTCGAGCCTTGACGGGCATTGACGCCGACCGTTTGCCCGAAGAGAAAGCCCGCGGAATGACCATAGACATTGGCTTCGCCTACGTTGATCTACCCAATGCTGGGCGAGTTTCTATCGTGGACGTTCCCGGACACGAAAAATTCCTCACAAACATGCTGGTTGGCGCATTGGGAATTGATGTCGCCCTCCTGTGCGTTGCAGCGGATGAATCAGTAAAACCCCAAACTCGCGAACACCTCCAAATTCTCGAATTGCTGCCAGTTGACAGCATGATAGTCGCATTAACAAGGTCAGACCTAGTTGACCAAGAAATGCAAGAACTCGTTTCTTTAGAAATCCTGGAATTGCTGGCCGAAACCCGGTTTGCCAACTCTCCAATCATTCCTGTTTCAGTCGTGACTGGAGTTGGAATTGAAGAATTGCGAACTCTCCTGGATAATGCACTGCAAGGAGTTGCGAAGGTTGACGATTTGCCATGGTACATGCCGATTGACCGAGTTTTCACAGTCAAAGGGCACGGGGCAGTTGTTACAGGAACTTTTGCCCAGGGCGTGGCAAAGGTTGGCGATACCGCAATCATCGAACCAGGTGGGCTTACCGCCCGGATTCGTTCAATTCACAGCCATTCGGAAGCCCTCGAGCATAGCGAACGAGGCAAGCGAACGGCGCTCAACATTTCGGGGGTGAAGGCTGAAGACTTGGTTCGCGGAATGCAAATCGGACGCCCCGGAGCCGTATTCCCCACGAAGATTTTCGATGCAAAAGTTAGAGTCGTGGTTCCGCTCAAACATGCGCTTCGTGTGCGTGTTTCCGTTGGCGCAGAGGAAGCCATTGGCAAGGTGTTTCTGAACGAGGAAAACCCTGATCTCGTTCAATTGCGGCTCGAAACTGAAGTTGCCTGCGCCTTGAACCAGCCTGTGATTATTCGCAGATACAGCCCGCCAGATGTATTGGCAGGAGGAAGAATAGTTGTGCCGCAAGCTCAGATTCGCAGAAAAACGGCAGCTACGAATGCCGTTAGCACAGGCACCTCAATTTCTGATGCGATTTTGCAAGCTGTAACGGGTGAAAGCATTGGAATATCTACCGATGAAATCTGCAGAAGAATCGGAAGGTCGAAGCAAGACGTAGGGCAGTCGTTTGAAGATTTGCTATCAGCAGGAAAAATTGAAGGGTTCGCGGGGCTTTGGTTTGGAACAAGCGAATGGAAAAACGCCGCAAAGAAATTTGTGGAAACACTTGACCAGCTGCATTTGGCTAACCCAACATTTGCACTTTTGCCAAGAGAGAAGATCGTTGAAGCGGCAGGATTCAAGTGGGTCGCAAAGCCGCTAGAACGAATTCTACAACGACTTTCTGATGATGGATTGATTGTGAGTCAAGGACCGGGAGTCCGAAGCGCAGCGTTTTCGGTTCAACTCAATCCAAAGCAGAGAGCACTCCTGGACCGCGTGAAAACTGAGTTGGACATAGGCGGAATCAATTCGGCAAATGCTGAAAGGCTCGCCAATTCGATTGGTGTGCCAGTCCAAGCCGTTGAAGAAATGTTCAGGCTCGGAGCAGATGCAAAAGAAATCGTTCGTTTGCCTGACGGAGTTCACTACTCTAGCGAGCAGCTTTCGAGCATCAAGAGCCAAATCCAAGAAAAGTTCTCTGACCGATCTTTTACAGCAGCAGAGTTTCGCGACGCCTTTCAATCGTCCCGTAAGTACGTGATTGTGCTTTTAGAACATTTCGACTCCGTCGGATTTACGATTCGTGTTGGAAATCAAAGGAAAATTCGCAAATGAAACGGTTGTCCCTTATCCTTTTTCCTTTATCCCTATGTGCAGGATGCGCAGGAGATTCCGAATGGATGCCATTGACCGTAGGTTCAACTTGGACGTACCGAGTGCGCACGACCCACTACACCTATGTCGAACCCGTAAAAGTGGTTCGAAAAGCACCAGTTGGTAACCAGATGGGATTTGTGACGCAATCTGAGTTAGGAGAATCTAGACTCGGCTGGCAGGCCGGAACCTTGGTCGCTGAGACGTTAGGCCATTCCCATTTCGTTCCGCCGATTCCGCTATGCCTTTCTGGCGAAGGGGACGCTTCAACTGATTGGAAAGGGCTCATAGTGATCAACGGAAAGAGCGTCAGGGCTCACGCAAGATTGACCTGCAAGCCGGAATCTTTGCGATGGAAAGGGGTTAATCAGGCTTCAAGACGAGCCGATTTGATCGTTGAATTTGCAGAATCAAAGATTGAATGGACGAGCTGGTTTGTTAGCGGCGATGGAATTGTACGTCAAGAACAACGGACAAACGGCGAACTTGATTTGAGTTTGGAGATGATAAATGGAACCTGAAATGCGATCTGATCTGACCGATTCCGATGACGATTCAATGCCGTCTCCGCCAAAAGCAAACGGCACTGTCACGTTCAAAGAAGTTAAGGCGAATCCTAAGGTTCGGCGGCTGATCGAAGGCGCAAATGAGCTCTTGAAGGCAATGGGATATACCGAGCATGGGCACCGTCATGTAACCGTTGTCGCCGGCATTACAGGCTACATTTTGGAGAATCTTGGGATTCCGCAGCGAGAAATTGAACTCGGCCAAATTGCAGCCTACATGCATGATATCGGAAATGTTGTGAACCGCAACGATCACCCAATGATCGGGGCGACAATCGCTTATCAAATCCTCAATGAAATGGGGATGGACAGCGTTGAAATCGCTCCGATTCTAGGGGCGATCGGCAATCATGAAGAGTTAGTCGGGCTTCCCATTAGCGTGATGTCCGCGGCATTGATCATTGCTGATAAATCGGACGTTCATTTCAGCCGGGTCCAGAACCCGATTTTGGAGACTTTTGACATCCATGACCGGGTGAACTATGCAGTTCAAAAGAGCCGTGTTACTTTGTTAAAGGAAAATCAGACGATTGACCTCGCGCTCGAGATTGACACGAGCTATGCAACGGTAATGGAGTACTTCGAGATATTTCTAACCCGAATGGTAATGTGCCGCCGCTCTGCCGACACGTTGGGCTACAAGTTTTTGCTAAATGTGAATGGGGTGAGGCTGGAGTAGGGCTGTTTGTTTAAACATATAGGACATATAGGACGGATAGGACTTATACGACCACCCTGACCAATGAGTCCTATTGGTCCTATATGTCTTATTCTTCCTATCAGCATAATCAAAAAAATTCGGACTCCCCTAAGGAAGTCCGAATTTGAATCAATTAAGCTAATTCAGCTTATTTGCTTCGTCGTCGTCGGATCAAAGCCAATGCGCCAAGTCCGAGAGCTGCCATTGTTGCTGGCTCAGGAACTATTCCACGATTGACGGTGCCCTGTCCGCCTCCAATAGCGCCAAGATAGGTTCCAAAGTCAACGTTGGCAAAACCGGTGACTACTGCATAGTACTGGGTACTAGCGCTGAGAGCGAGGCCGCCCGCATTAAAGTTTCCACTTTCGCCAGTAGCGATTCTACTCGACGCAAAGCCCTGGCCGATACCTGAAAGCAACGTAAATGCGTTTGGAGAAAAGAAATCGTCGTCACCATTAATCAAGCCGGTGAGTGGTGTAGCCGCGTTCCAGCCAGCACCATATACAAGCGCAAACGTGTCTGTGTGGGTTTTTCCATTTGCAGGCCCACCGTTCAATTCCATGACATAATTTCCGCCCGCGGTCACCCAGAATGGGATTACCTCGTAACTAACCGCATTTGCGAAGCTGCCCGCCAGAACAGCCATGCCGCCTGGGCGATTGAAGGTCGGTCCGCCTGTGGTGTCGCCGGACCAGAATAAGGTCTGCGCGGATGCGCCGACTGCGATGCTGGCAAGTCCAGCAATAAAGATTAATTTTTTCATTTTAGATAACTCCTCCTAAAAATCCCGAACTTAAAACACTAACCGTTCTAAAGCCCTATGTTCGATACGAGATATCTTACACCGAAAAATATTGCAATCCTATACTTTTTTGTAATAACCAAGTATTTTTGCCTGTGAAATTCCTTGAATTTCTTGTATTTGCTGTGAAAGGATGCATTGAAAGATTGTCGCCGGAATAACTTTTGTCGCTAGGGCCGCTCACCAAATTCACCCATTTCACCCAAGTCACCCATTTTCTGGTACCATCTTCGCTCACCCTGCCACTCCAGTAGTGTTTGGCCGAATGACCGAAGGGAAAATATGAATCAATACGAAACCATGTATATCGTCAAGCCTGAAATGGATGACGCGGACGTTCAGAAAGTTGCCGAGCGCTTCAAAAAGCTCGTTGAAGACAAAGGCGGCACTGTCGCCAGCGCTGGCAAATGGGACAAGCGAAAGCTAGCCTACGAGATCAATGGCTTTAAAGAAGGAAACTATATCCTAATGGCTTTTGAAGCCCCAGCAGATGTTCCAGCTGAAATGAGCCGACTGATGGGCATCAATGACGACATTATTCGGCACCGGATTTTTAGAACGGAAGAGTAGGGTAGGACAGGATTTATCCTGTCTAATTTGTTCGGGTTGGACCTGTAGGACAATTGGAACAAGTTGGAGTCTTGCTCTAGTTGCACAATCTGTCCCGTTACCCTGCACCCTAAACCCTGCACCCTAAACCCCGTACCTATGAGCCCCATCCCTCCCATCTGGGTAATCGGCAGCGCAAACATGGACCTCGTTTTCCGATGCAGTCGCTTCCCAAATCCTGGCGAAACATTACTTGGAACAGATTTTTCTGAGCATCCAGGAGGAAAAGGGGCGAATCAGGCTGTCGCCATTGGCAAATTGGGCAATCCAGTCAGCTTTGTCGGATGCGTTGGCAAAGACGGGTTTGGAGTAACGCTAATTCGGCAGATGAAAGGTTCCGGAGTAGAAACTTCCACAATGGCGATTCATGACTCGCTCCCTTCTGGCACAGCCATGATTCTGGTTGATGAAGCTGGCCAAAATCAGATCGTGGTCGTACCGGGAGCAAATGGAGCGGTAACGAAGGAACTCGTGAACGCTTCGATTCAAAGCTCAACAGACTCCTTCATCGTAGCTCAGCTTGAGATTCCTTTGGAAGCAGTGATTGCAGGTTCAAAACTTGGCAAAATGATTCTCAATCCCGCTCCAGCACGAGAATTGCCCGACGAGATTTTTTCGGAGCTTTTTGCAATCATTCCCAATGAATCGGAAACCGAGTTTTTGACCGGAATTCGGCCAGTGGATGCTGATTCGTGCAAAGCCGCATCGGCTTGGTTTCTCGAAAATGGCGTCCAGAATGTTGTCCTGACTTTGGGAGAACGGGGCAGTTACTGGTCAAATGGCATTGAATCCCTTTCTATTCCCGCCTTCAGAGTAGGCGCAATAGACACAACCGCCGCTGGCGATGCATTTGTGGGTGGGCTGGCTTCACGTCTTTCGATTGGCGAAGGTTGGCAAGATGCTCTTCAATTTGCGAGTGCAGTTGCCGCATTGGCTGTAACCAAACCCGGTGCGCAAGAATCCATGCCGACACGAAGCGAAGTCGAAGCATTTTTGGCAAGCCAATGAGCCGACAACCTTGCCCGCTATCCCTTTGCATGGCAAGAATGCCCGCGAAAAAATTTCGAACGAGGGACGACCTTCTTGGACTCTTAGAACGGGTGCGAAACTGGATGGCGGATTCCCCCGACAGATATTCGCTCGACCAATTGGCGGCTTTAGCAACACTTTCGCCGTATCATTTTCACCGTTTGTTCAGAGCAACTTATGGTGTTACTCCAATCTCATATTTGAAGGAGTGCAGGCTGTCAAAAGCCCGCGCCATGCTTTTAGAAAAGCGTTTTTCTGTCGCTGAAGTTGGGTTTGAAGTCGGCTTCGAAAGCGCCTCTTCTTTCAGTCGGGAATACAAGAAGAAGTTTGGGTATCCGCCATCGAGGGAAATGGCGGGTTAGTTTGGGTTCGGATGGTTGGCAAGTGGTTTGCATGTTGTCGGCAGGTTGTAGTTTGCACTCCGTCTACCGCTCCCCACTCTCCATTCGCCTCTCAGCACTCGACACTTTCCCCAACTTTCCGCAAGATTCGTCATGCCTTTTAGACTTTGATCCTCTAAACTATGGAGATGTACAACAACATTTGCCATATTGAATTTGAAGTCAAAGACCTTGACCTTTCCAAATCATTTTACGAAGGACTTTTCGGCTGGAACTTTGCAGAATTTCCGATCCCAGGTATGAAGATTTTCGGTTTCGAAGACAAGCACATTGGCGGTCTTATGCAGTCTGACAACCCAAAGCCAGGAAACTCCCCTTCGCTCTGGTTTAAGGTGCAAGACCTTGACGCAATGACTGCGAAGGCGCAAGAATTGGGCGGCTCAGTAGTTGCTGCGCGTAGCGAAGTCCCTCACGTTGGTTGGTCGGCGTGCATCGGCGATCTTGATGGCAATCCCGTCGGGATGGTTCAGTACAGCGAAGAAGGTTAAAAGAAGCCACAAAAAGCTCGAAGGCGATTGTGGAAACACGACTCCGAAGGAGTCAAAGCAGAACAGCGTGGGGTCGAACCTGAGAGACCCTACGTACAAATTTCAACTTGCATCAGCATCCTGGAGGGATGCCAGATTCTTTAACCGGACTTTCTCAACAGTCCCTGAAGGGGTTGCGCCTTTATCTATGGTCAAAATGATGCATACGCAACCTCTTCGAGGTTGGAAATTTATCGATGAATAGCCCAAGTTTATCCGCGTAGACGGGGATAAACTTGGGCTGACATACGAAATCTCTTCGAGACTTTTGGAGACCTCATTTCTCAACAGTCCCCTTCGGGATTACTCAAACTGAACAGTTACGAAACCAAACCTAAGTGCAAATCTTTATGACCAGGGAAAATTTCTCCTTGATCTATGAGGCTCATTCTCTTTAGGAGCACCTCGCTCAACACATCTCGATAATCTGTCGTTACTCGAAGGTCACCAGGACCTTCAAGCTGATTTTCTTTCAGCCCAGGCCAATCGCCGTAAACTTTGCCGCCTTTCACTCCGCCACCTAGAACGAACATACATGACCCGCGCCCATGATCTGTTCCTAGCCCAGTGTTTTCCTCGGTACGGCGGCCAAATTCGGTCATTACCACCACCGTAACTCGGCCCAATTCTTTTCCCATATCCGCAGCGAATGCTGCCAATGATTTTGCAACGTCGTCGAGGTGTGAAGCCAGCAAGCCCGTTCCAGCGCCTTGGGCGACATGAGTATCCCATCCTCCGCGATCCAGACAAGCCACTTCGAGCCCCACATCGTTCTTGATGAGCATTGCCACCTGTTTGAACCCATTTCCGAGTTCGGTGTCTGGATAAGCCGCCGTACCGTTCGGTTTGTAGCTTTGCGGGTTTAGTTTTTCGAGCTTACGGAGGACATTTAGCGTATCAATTCCCGCAAGTGAAACGGCATCCTTGCCTTTCGAATACATTTGTGCCAGATCGCTTCGAACATCGAGAGGCGCATCGAGGCGATACTCATTTAGATTCGAAAAATTGACTGCATGAGTCGCCCCCAAAAGTGAATCTGGCAAAACGCTTGTAAGGGCAACTGCTCGCATTGGCGAATCAGAATCGCTTTCCGTTGCTTTCAAGTATCGAGCTAACCATCCGCCCATCGAACCGCGAGTATCGGAAGCAAGTCCGCGTTCCATTACATTCATGGCTTCAAAATGACTTCGAGTTTGGTCACCAGAACCAACGGCATGGACTATTGCCAACCGCCGATCTTCAAAAAGAGGGAGCATTGGCTTCAAAACCGGATGGAATCCAAAGAATCCGTCCAAATCAATAGCTCGATCTGCAATCGCAGTTTTTGAATTCGGCGCACCGATGCCAAGCGACGGACGCAAACGATAGTATTCTTCGTCGGCATAGGGGACGACTGCATTGAGTCCGTCCATGCCGCCTCGGAGGAACAGGACAACTAAGACGTTGTTAGTTGTTGGTTGTTGGTTGTTGATGGCTATTTGAGAGAGAGCGGTTTGACTTGCAGCTACCCAGCCGACCATTCCTAACGCGCCTAGCCGTATCAAGTCTCTTCTCGAAACGCCTTTCTTAAGGCTGGCTTCTCGGTAACTGTTGCAAGAATAATTGTCAGACATGGTCTATCTCCATTGAAATTCGGGAGCGCAAATGCAGAGCGATGCCGCTTCGATCAGCCTCTTTTCCCGATTACTGCTTAACTTTCGCTTCAAAAGAGGCTCCATTTGCTTGACCGATTCGTGGTTCGACGAAACGCCAAAAAACAAAGAGGTCATGAGATCAATTTCTGAGCCTTCAAACTTCTCTTTCAGAATTGCGAGCCTGGGCTGAGTGTCACCAAACGCATTTTCAGAAAGCCTGGTGGCAAAATTCCATCTCGCAAGAAGCGAGCCTGTCCAAGAATCGGTATCTACGGGATACCCGTCTGGCATCGGCCATTCGTAGCCGGGCTGACCCATTTGACGAAGTTGATTTAACAACTCCGCTCCTGCGAGGGTGTCGGCATCAATCGCTCTTAGTGCGGACACTACAAAGTCGAACGGACGTTTCAGAATCGGCGGTGCATTTTCTAACTCATCATTGACCAAAATAGGCCGAAGCATAGCTGAAATCGAGCCTTTGCTTTCTGCATAAGCTTTAGTGATTTGTCGCTCCACAACTTCATTTCTTGTTCCTAAGAAGTATTTAGAAAGCTTTTTCGCGAGAAACTTTGGCGTCGAAGGATGTTTCAGCAATATATCAACGACCAGTTCGGCATCTTTTGCACCTAAACCCGCAGGAATTCGCTTTCCAAACACCAATTTAGAGCCGTCATCGTGAAGCTCTGGATCAAATCGTGCAATATTTCGAGGTCGAAGGAATCGGCTTTCTATTGTCCACCCGGTAAAGCACCTGGCGACTTCTTGAATGTCCTTCTGCGTGTACCCGCCATCAACACCGAGAGTATGAAGCTCCATCAGTTCGCGGGCATAATTCTCGTTTGCGACGCCTTTCTTATTGACATCATTGTCGAGATACCCCAGCATAGCAGGGCTCTTTGCGGAAGCCCTGACCATGTCGCCGAAATTTCCAAGTGAATGCTTGCGAATGACCGACCAGTTGTCTGAGCCAAGGCGAAAGGACGAGTCCAACTTCTTCGAATAGATATTGAAATGGTTCGTCCAGAAATCCGCCATTCTTTGGCGAAGCTGATTTCTCGAATAAACTGCTGTCAGAAGCTGAGCCTGTTGGAGCTGCTCGATCACTTCTTCCATCGAAAGATCTTCCAAGTCCTGCGCGTCCAAATGGAAAATGTCCATCTGATTCACCTCAAATTCGAGGTGTAGTGGCTCTTCCAATTCGCCTTTTAGCTGCTCTTCGATCCAGGAATCCGTGCCCTTTTCGGCAAGCATGGCAAGATCGCCTGGACGAGGACCAAATCCTGACCTGTTGAGTAGGCGCATTTCAGCTGTCGCATCAGAAACTGGCAAATCAATGGATACGGGAAGCGAATCGCCTTCAAGCGGCCGCAGAATTCTACGGCAACCTCCAGAAGCCGCCAAGGCGGCTCCTCCGGCTGCAATCGCTAGTGCTTCCCTACGACTCAATGACATGACTAAGCTCCGAATTCAAGCTTTGGACTAGCAGGAGCACTCTGCGGAGCGCGTGTGAACACGGCTCGAATTCCTGCGCCAAGTCCCATAGCTAACAAAAGCGGAACGACTGCAAACCATCCAACGAAGGGCAATAGTCCCGATGAAACCAAGATCAGCCCAGCACGTGATTGACTGCCATATTCGCTCATTGCAGGGTCCTTTTCACGAAGCCGACTACCCAAAAGTTGTATGAGGCCAGATGCCCCAACGGCTGTAAATGCGGTAATCGCTGACATCCACATCGTACCGATTAGTTTTGCGACTGGATTCGGCAATTGAATCAAAACCAAGCCGATAAGCCCAAATGTGAACCAAACAAGGAGTCCCACTACCGTCCATCTCCATGGATGTTCGATAATTGCACGTTGAGCATATTCCGACCTTCGCGGAAAAAGGCTTTGAAAACCCATCAAAATCGCCCAAGCGGAAAGGCATCCTCCAAAGAGAACGCCGAGAATTGCAAGCGTATAACCAAAAACTGTCAAGTGACACCTCGTTAGTGCATATCTTTGCACCTAGCGTAATGCTAACACCAATTTTTGGAAAACAGGGTTTCAGACCTAGGACTTTTGGAGAGAATTACCAAACTTTGGGACCGGTAGTCGGTTTCTTTGTTCGAGAAAACCCTCTGCGCTTGCCCAAAAGCATATCGAGTTGAAGCATCTCTCGAGCGATTTGGTACGCATCCTGGAGCCCAGTGGCAGTATCGGGTGTGCAGAATTTTTGGCAACCGACCATTGCATGTGCGCCCATGGACTGACGCAAATCAGGATGATTGATCAAAAGAGCCAATGCATTAGAAAATGAAATTGGATCGAAGTTGGTGTGAATTCCATCCACGTTATGCCGAACAACCTCGGCTGGCCCATTTCTGTCAATCACCACCGTAGGAAGTTTTGCGGCCATAGCTTCTAAAACTACCATTCCCAAAGTGTCGTTGGATGACGGGAAAGCGAATAAATCCGCAGCGGCATAGTAATCGGGCATTTCAGCGTGAGGCACTTCGCCAGCCCAAATGATTCGGTTTGAAATCCCCAAAGAATCTGCCAAATCTCTTAGCTCGCGGTCATCGAATCCTGAACCTGCAATCAGAACTTTGTAAGGTGTATGAACTCGAAGCTGCGAGACGGCCCGCAAAAGCAAATCTACGTTTTTTTCGTGGGTTAATCGGCTCGCGCAGAAAACAAGCACTTCGTTAGTCCCAATTTTGTGCTGAATTCGAATTCTCTCCCTCGCGCCAACTGGAGCCAGAGTGCTCGGAACATTTGGGCGGACAAGCTGGATAGGGGAATCCACTTTGCGCTTTCGGAGCCAATCGTGCATCACCTGGGTGCTAACAGTTACGCAGTGCGAGCGTTTGCAATGGCGGCGAATCACACGCAAAATCGTGTCTTCGGCAAGCTGCTTCGGTGCCGGCAGGTAGTGCGATTGCGTGGTGAGAAGCGTGTGGAACGTGTAAACCAGCGGAATATCGTGCTTGAACGAAAGCCTTTCTGCAAGCAATCCGCAGCTAAACGGGTGGTGGCTGTGGATGATGTCGAACTGCAGTTCGGCAAACCTTCGAAGCGGAAAAGTCGAGGGAATCGCCATCGGATACATTTCCTTCGCAAAGTGAAAACTGGGCATTCGGACGACGCCGTATTCCTTTTTCGGGCGGTCTTCGTTGTTGGGCGTAAAGATGACCACATCGTGCCCCGCTGCAATCAAAGCATCGCGATACGCCTTTATCAGCACAACGACTCCGTTGGTAAACGGATCGAAGGCTTCAGTAAAAAAAGCAACGCGCATGGGATGTGTTACGGGAATTTTCATGAGCCCGTTGTATCAATCTAACACATTTCGGACCAAAAGTGATCCA
Organism: Armatimonadota bacterium; assembly: GCA_031400935.1. Classification (GTDB taxonomy): domain Bacteria; phylum Armatimonadota; class Fimbriimonadia; order Fimbriimonadales; family Fimbriimonadaceae; genus JANNJE01. The sequence goes on along the minus strand of JANNQV010000055.1, from coordinate 12,250 downwards.
ATAGCCTTGGAAAGATCTGATTTCTCACGGAGTGGACGCGAAGAAACGCAGTTCTGATCCGCGAACCTCTGCGACCATTGCGTGAGATTCTATACCTTTTATGTGTCACGCCTATGGCACCATGGTTCGCAACGTAGGCTTTGCGAACTTTACGTGAGTTCCTGAAATTTGAATTTGGAACCCGATCAATACGAATATATTACAGTTGGTGAGCACTAGTCATCAGTTCGCCAAAACCTTCTTCGAACATTCAGTTGGGTATAGGATCCAAAGCCAAATCCCTTCTCATCCTTATACGAGGCACCCACCGAAGCAATCGGATTTGCATTGACGACCCTACTTGCTGCAAGAAATGCGTCAACTTTTGCCCTGTCGTTGCCAAACTCCAACATCAAATGATCACGAATACTGGCTATCTGATCGGCTGGCAAATCGCTCAAGCGCGCACCTTTTTCGGGCACGGAGTTTTTACCCATCACTCTTTTGATGAATTTGGGCCAAACTCGGTCGTACTCCGATTTCTGTCGTTCGATTTCAGCTTCCAACAACGCCGTTAGAACTTGAATTTCTTCAGCTTTTTCTTTTGAGGTCTTTGCGCTTGGGGCCCAAGCGTAATTCAACCCAAAGGCAGATTTTGAATTAAAAGAGATCGAGTATTTCTTCGCATGCTCTTTACGCTGACTTTCGTTTGGACGATCCGAATATTGCGTCGGGTCAAATGCGTGACTTTCCAGCTTGAAATGTGTAGTTCGAATAGTTTGAGTTCCGTCTGTTACTGTAATGCCAACGGATGGGACGATCCTCCCAATTCCCGAACCCGCAATTATTGGACCAATCGAATCCGTGTAGGGACCACCCATCATTTCAAGAATCCCGTCACGAATTTCTGGATCCATCGATGAAAAGTCTATACGGTTCAGGTCGTTCAGGTCAGTAAGGTGGCTGGCGGCATCAAGCGCTTTTTGAATTCGGCCAATCTGAAATGTCTCAGGGTCAATTAAGAAGACAGATTTGCCAAAACGCTTTACGAGGACTTTGTTCTCCTTAGCCCATTCGTCAATCTTCTCGCCTGAAAGCTTCCATGCTGGACAATCCTGGCCAAAAAACTCCGATGATGGACTTACGGCGAGAGTGGGCCGATCCACAATAGGCGATTGTTGAGTTATTGCGAGGGATGCAAATGTCTGTGCCGCTATAAGGATTGAAAGAGTATTAACCAGGACCACCGGAATCCTCAATGTACTCTGAGTCAGTCGTGACAGTTCCATTATATGTCCACCAGTCTCTGAATCTTGATGCCGTGACCAACGGATCAGAACCGGAATCCATAAATGTCTCTTTCCCTACTTCGTTTATCCACAGCATGTACCATTTTCTGACAGTTCTTGCCGGGACCGTGCCGCCAGTTAACGTACTAACTTGGTGCGTATGTGGAGGTGTCGTAAGGCTCGCATAATTTGCTGACCAAGGAGGAGCAGTAAGTACTGACCCTGTAACTGATCGAACTTTAGTACGGGTGTATTCTTCGTCTGGAGCTACGGCCGAAGTCCATTCCTTGTTCGGAAAAGTTCGAAGCAAATCAGCAGAATTGATTGTGTCCTCGTACGTATAAGGAAAGCCAGGCACCTGCACCCAACTAAAGATCAATGAGACATAAAGTAAACATTCCATGAGCACACTTTACACCGGAAAACTCTGAATTGGAGTACTGAAAAAAAAAAACAGGGTGAAAATGGAGAAATGAAAGAGAAGGTAATTTAGATTCCATTGAACCTAACCCAAAAAAAAATGGTGGAGGCGCAGGGAATTGAACCCTGTTCCAAAACTGCCGTACCCCGAATCACCACGAGCGTCTCCTCTGTACTTTTTCTCGGCGGCGACCTCTCCCGAGGCCGGCTGATCGCACGCCCAGTCCGATTGATTTAAACTAGTTAGCTACGAACAGAAGCCTTCCAGTCGGTCCGGATTTTATTAGACCCGAACTCCCTCCTACCGGCTCGAAGGGGGCGGACCCGCAGCTTAATTAAGCAGCGTAAGCGAAGTTAGTGTTCGCAATTACTTTTTGGACGGCTTTTTACGAGGCCAACCGGCCAACCTCGGCTCGCAACCCTGAGTCGAACAGCTCTGTCGAACCCTTTCGCCCCCAGTTGTTTCTATAGTATAGAACGTCGGCGGGTTGCACTTGGTTCCAGAGGGCCTATTGGGGATGATAGGGGTGACGGGTTGAATTGGGTGAAGAGATTGAATCAGATGATTTGAATGGATTGAATTGGTTTGGTGGCTTTAATTAACAACGTCAAATAGCCGGAAGCCTGAATCCCGCTAGAGACCTCCAGCAAACTCAGTCGGAAGGAAATATAAACTTCCAAAATGCCAATTCCAAATCATCACCTATTTCACCCACTTCACCAACTTCACGCGATTCACGCGATTCACCCCATTCACCCATTTCATCCCAGATAAAACGAACTAATCCCCCTTTTCAGGTAGTCTTTACTGTTGAGCCAGTCTCATTACGGGAGTACTTAATGAAAGTCCGATTTTTTACGGCACCGCTTATTGCTGTTGCGCTAGGGGTTGCGCCCAGCTTGGCAAGTGCCCAACAACAAACCAATCAACTTGAACGAGTTCGATCATTCCAAACTGCGCCAGGTGTAACAACCGACAGCCGACAGTTTTTTCCGCAGATCAAAGATGCACCTCGTGCGACGGCAGACCGGCCTGAAAACCCGCCACCTCCACCAAACGCCTTTCAATCCGAAACATTGTCAAACATAATTCCAGGCGGAATTGGTAATTATCAAAGATCCATTCCAAAATCTAGATTTCCTGGAATCGGTGCAACCGGTTGGGAACCGCCTGATCCGAATTTGGCAGTCGGCCCTAACCACGTAGTTTCCGTCGTGAACTCTGATGTCGCTTGGTTTAACAAAACGACCGGCGTCAAGCTCTTTCAACAGGGAATGGATGGTTCTGGAGGTTGGTTCGGCACTGTTGGAGCGACCGATTTTGTATTCGATCCTAAATGCTGGTTCGACAAGGTTTCAGGCAGATACTTTGTTTTGGCTCTCGAACTTGTCCAAACGGCTGGTTCTGAAGCCTCAAAACTTTTGATCGCCGTATCTGATGACAGCGACCCTACGGGTAACTGGTTCATGTACCGAATCGAGGCCAAGCTGACAGTTGGCTCTGACACATTTTGGATGGACTATCCAAGCCTAGCCACGAACAAGGACGGCGTTGCAGTTTGCGGCAACATGTTCGGTTTGACAGGCAATTCCGGTTGGGCAGGCGTTCAGTTTATCGCCATGAAAAAAGCAGCGATGCTAACAGGCGGCGCGACGACTGTCACATCGCTCAGAGACCCAGGTGCTGGATCTGCTCAAGTCGCTCGCATGACCGATCCAAATCTAAACCATATCTACGCAATCGCACTTGGAAGCAACGCAGCGAGAGTGTACGCAATTCAAAACTTTCAGACGACTCCAACTATAACCTTTCAAAGTGCAACCATTCCGGGATATGTCGGACCATCCCGAAATGCTACTAGCACTGCGGGCCGGTCAATGGATTCAATTGATACAAGGCCATTCAACTGTGCTTATCAAGGGGGAAAGATCGTCGCAGTTCACAACACCGACGTTTCTGGAAGCAACAACAAGCTAACCCCGCGATGGTACCAATTGAACACGAACAATTGGCCGATTGCTGGCCTTCCGACCCTTGCAATGACTGGAATCATTCCAGGAGCCGGGGTTGATCACTGGATGCCTGCAATTGGCATCAATAGCCTTGGCGATGTCAGTGTTATCTTTTCACGTGCAAGTACAAATATCATTGCCGATGTAATGATTGCATCTCGGAAAGCGAACGATACCCCAGGAACAATGGGGAATCCGGTAAAGCTGGATGGTTCTGTTGCTGATTACGGCGGACCTGGAGGACATCGCTGGGGCGACTATTTTGACGTCGCCATTGACCCTAACGATAACCTCAAGTTCTGGGGAATTGGAATGGTGTCAAGTTCGTCGGGAAACTGGCAGACTGTAATTCACTCCTGGACCGTTAGCACACCTGCAAATACTGCCGGATCGTTTGACGCACTTGTAGCGACGATGTTCGATGGAACATTAACATCGGGAGTGACAACAGATGTTCATGCCGTTGACAGCAACTTGTTCTTGGTCAATTCAAGATACCAAGCTCGTTTGGGTTCAATAGCTGCGATTGAGCTGACATACGATGTTGGCGCTGGCGGTCAAAATATTGACTTTATCGGGTTGAATTATCGGCAAACAACTACACTTGGAACTACTGGTATGTGGTGGCTCTGGAACTGGACTACCAACAAGTACGACCACATTAGTTCGTGGCAACAGGCCACGAACATGGCAGCTACGGCAACTGTTTCCACTCGGAAGAACTTGCCTAAGTATGTTGGACCTGATGGAACCGTGAAGGTTGTGGTTCGTACGACAACCCGGCCATCTATTTCGAGTCCATATACGTTGAAGGCAGATCAGCTTCAATTGATTGTGAACGTCGTGTCTGGTCCCTGATCTACACAAATCCCCACTCTCTTCATTTGAAAGAGTGGGGATTATTCTGTTTCGTTCTTCTTAACCCACGCAACGACTAACAAGAAAACCTCGTCAATCTCGTATCCCAAAAGAGATGCAAGCCCATCACTTTGTGTTGCCTTAACCGCAGCCTCTACCGCGCCCTTCTCATCACCGGCTGCATATCTGTGCAGTGCCGCCATTAGCCTTCGGTTCTTCTTAGTAATGGAGTTCCATTGCTCAACCACGGCGCTATCCCTGGACATTCCTTGCAGATGCATCAAGCGATAAACCTCAGCTTCGACTCCGAGCAGTTTCGCGACTCCAAGCAAACACCTGCGGCGAGTTGTAACCGAAGCGCACTTAGAGGCTTCCGTAAGAATTGCGGGGACATCGGAGAATTCTCCGACCCCGCCAAGTGTATAGGCGATTTCGCTTTCGGCTTCATCGTCAAATCGCATCATTGATTCGCGAAGTATCGGCATGGCAGCCGTCAGGTTTAGCTCGTCTACGGCCTCGGCGGCGGCAATTCGAACTGAAGGATATGGGTCCAAAAGTGCTTGAAGAATGACTTCTTCAGCTTCGACCGCTCCCATCATCCGCAATGCTTGAAGGCTCGCCCTTCTCAAGTCAGCGTCGCCAGGATCACCGGCGGCTTTCATAAGTGGAACAGTCGCCACCAAAGCTCCGATCTTGCCCAATGACTTTGCGGCTGCACGGCGCGTGCTTGATCGGGGCGAATGCAAGTGCCGAATCAGTGCCGGAACTGCATCTTCGCTGCCCAAATCTCCAAGTGCCTCAATGGTTTCGTCTTCAACCAAATCTGGATGGTCATCTAGTTGATGAACGAGTGCCATCACCGCAGATTGATCGCCAAGTTTTGCAAGAGCCATCGCAGCTTGGCGCCGAACTCGCGGCGACGGATCGTGGAGTGCGCTAATGATCTCTTCCGAGGCTATCGAAAATTTTCTCGTTGCCACTTCTTGAATTGCTTCTTGCCTTTGTAAAGGAGTATCGCTCGTCGCAAGTGAGCGAAGTGCTGCATAGCCCTTCGGTGTGATGCTCTTTAGCTTTCGTAGGGTTTCCCTTATACTTACGGAATTTGGCTCCTTCACAGGTAGAAGAAAGACGGATGCAACCAATCGGAGACCTACAGTGGACCAAAAAATGATGTGGTAAGCGCCAAAGCCTCCTAACGATTCACGAAATGTTGCCATGACGTAGGCTCCAGCCAGCGGCGCGATTCCGCCAACAATTGCTTGAGTTGCCATCCCAACTCCGAGGTAAGTTGCGCGGTCGTCTGCATCCGCCGTTGCTAGGAGCAGGTTGAACTGACAGACCATGACGCCGCCCCAAATGACCCCAGAAAATATGTGGCTTACGAGGAGAATTGAAGTATTCCAAATGAGTTCATCTGGTCGCGTAAACGCCCAGCAGATCGGCGTCGTGGCGATGCCGATTCCTAACAGCATCAAAAGCGGGCGATTACCGTATTTATCAGCCAAATAGCCCCAGCTTCGGGCTGCAATGATGCTTCCCACAGCTTGCGCCATTCCGCATAGTTGAATAATTGTAAACGGTAGATGAAGCGATTCAAGCGCGAAAGCGCCGAAGAGATTGCCTGGAAAAGCTTGGGCGAATATGAAAACCGTGAAAAAGAGAATGACCATGCGAAAATTGCGATTCGCAAATGGTGCCTTCATTGCCGAAATCGCCTCGGAAATGGACTGGCGAACCGGATTTGGCCGCTGTGCATCGGTCATTCGAAGAAAAAAGATAAATGACAGCGCGGCGCAAACGATACCAAGACCAAAAACGGCGGCAAAGCCTTGATCGGCTTTACCAGCCTGCTTCATTGCGTCCAAAATAATTCCGCCAAGCAAGCCAACTGCGGTTCCAACGCCTGCAAGAATCGCGTTTCGGCGACTAAAGAACCAACCTCGGGACGACTCCGGAACGAGGGATGCAAGCCAGTCGTTGTAGGTTGGGTTAACCATCAAAACGCACATGGACGCTATAGCAATGAGAGACCCAAGAACCCACAGTTTCACGTCCGCCGTCAATGCGACGAGCGGCAGAACGATTAATGGGACGTAAAAAATTCGCCAGGCGAGCCCGCCAGGCAGTACAAATCCCTTGAAACCTGGGCGGCTCCTCCCCATTACTGCGCCAGGAATCTGAACAATTCCCAAAAGGCTGGGAATAGCTGTGAGAATTCCAATCCAAAGGTCAGATCCGCCGAGCTGTTTGACAAACCCGACCATGAACGTGCCGCCGACTAGGGTTGCGAACGCTGTAGCGAACGCGCCGTCGAGATTTGCGTAACGAAGCGTTCGCAAGTTGTCGAGACGGTTTGGAACGCTTTGCATAGGGATTCTAAGAGGATATCCAATTCGTGTTTGGTTGGGTTGGATTGGACTTATGTGACAAAAGGGACTCATGGGACATATTGGTCTCATAAGTCTCATACGTCTCATAAATTCTATCGGAACCAACCCTAACGAAGCCAAACAGATATACTTGAACCTATGGCGCATATCCTCGTGATTGATGATGAAGAAGAAGTTTTGCTGGCGGTCAGCCGCCGCTTGGCGCGAGAGGGTCACGAGGTCACAACTGCAGCGAATTCGGAACAAGGCATAGCCAAAATCCGAAACATTCCTCAGCCATTTGATGTCGTGATTACCGATATGAGCATGGAACAAACTCAATCCGGCATTGAAGTGATCCACGCCGCCTTTTCACGCGATTTGTTTGCCGAAGTGATCGTTATGACGGCTTACGGCAACGTGGCAAATGCTGTCGAATGTATGCGACGCGGTGCTTTTGACTACGTTGAAAAAAATCAGCCCGGAGTTGATACATTTGAAGTCTTAACGGAGTTAGTTTCCAGAGCGCTTTCGCAAAGGCTGCGGGACGCAAGAACGATTGACCTTTGGGAAAGGGCTGCCAAATCTAAGGAGAAAGTGTCAAGTTAGGTTATCTGCATGGCTGAATCCTATTCAACCATTTTGTAGGCACCTGACTTTGTCACTCGATATTTTGGAACTTTGCGATGTGCATCAATGTAAGTATCGAAAGGCGCAAGTTCTTTCCAAAGCATCGCTCTAGCTGTTGTCTCGGTTACGTATCCCTGCAAATTTTTTGTTGAAAGTTTGAACGGAAAAATATAAACCGGAATCTTTTTCTGGCCTTTATTTTTTGCATCCAAGGCAATCAGAAAAATCTCGTCAATAATCTCGTCAGTCATTGCCAAGCAGCCGATTGAGCACGTGTTGCCATGAATAAAAATGTCGCTCCCAGGCGATTTCCTGTCGCCTCGGATGCGGTCAGAGGCATTTGGATAATTAATGCCAAGAGAAAGCCGGAATCTAGAAAGATGATTGAAACGATCAATGTAATACAATCCTTCTGGAACCTGCAAATCGCCCTCCTTTCGTTTTGCCCCTAATTCGCCCGACTGTCCTGCGATTTTGTAAGTTCGCAGCAGTTTCAAGTTAGATTTGGCGTCATTGGCGGCCCACAATTCCAAAACGGCTTCACGCTTATAAGCTCTGAGAAGTATCTTCGGGCTAGGATAACTGATTTTTGCAGATTCAAATAGGAGTCGAATAGAGTCGTTTTTCAGGTTTCGGGCACGCGCGACTCGATCTTCTCCTGACAAATTAGTATCCAATCCTTCGCTCCAATTTCGTTTCAAATATGCTCCGCCAATTGCCAATGGGATCAGTCCGATCATACACAACGCAACTCGCTTCCCCGGTATTCTAGCCATACATCACCAATATTGGAGCCGAACAAAATGCCACTCACTCGCGATCAACTTGCACAACGCGCAGCCCAAGAACTGCGTGATGGATTCTACGTCAATCTTGGCATCGGCATTCCAACTCTTGTCGCAAATTTTATTCCGGAAGGGATGGACGTAGTTCTTCAAAGCGAAAACGGAATGCTCGGCATGGGGCCTTTTCCCTATGAGGGAGAAGCCGATCCTGATTTGATCAACGCTGGAAAACAGACGATTACGGAGATTCCCGGTACGAGCTACTTTTCGTCCGCTGATTCCTTTGCCATGATTCGAGGTGGACATATTGATCTATCCATCTTGGGTGCCATGGAAGTTTCCGAAAGAGGCGACCTTGCCAACTGGATGATCCCTGGAAAAATGGTGAAAGGGATGGGCGGCGCAATGGACCTAGTGGCAGGTGTAAAACGGGTCGTTGTGGTGATGGAGCACACAAACAAGGCGGGAGAATCAAAGATTCTCAAAGAATGCTCGCTGCCCCTGACTGGCAAGGAAGTGGTGGACCTCATTATCACCGACCTTTGCGTATTCGAAATCGGCCCAGAAGGCATGACTCTCATCGAGCTTGCTCCCGGCGTCACGGAGGAGGAAATCCGCTCGAAAACAGAAGCCTCCTTTACCGTTTCGCCGGCACTGTCTACTGTTCAGGTTTAGCCCGATCGTTCGGGAGACAGGATGAATCCTGTCCTACCTAATCAGGCAAGGAGCGCTTGCCGATTCGCGCCTTGAGACGCTCGTCCCGTGGCGCGATGCGACTTTGTTGCTTCTTTTGGGAGTGAATTTGGGAGTGCGCGCGCTTGACCGCGCTTTTCCGCTGGCTTGACTGCCTCTTCCGACTTACTATCCTTCGTTGCCCCAATCGAAGGATCTGCTTCCCTCATTGCTTTGATGGCCTCGCAAAGTCCGTAATAGAACTCTTTGGCTTCGTTGGCAGGAACCAGAACACGTGAACGAGTCCAAACTCCACCCCTGCTGCTGAGTTCGCTGATCGTGAAGAATAGCTCCCCACGAGGTGCCTTCTTTACGTCGAAGAAGAAACTTCGATGCCCAGCAGTGACCTGGCGGGTGAAGAGCGTTGACGATTTGGGTGTTGCGGTAGTAGACATGTAGATACTATATCGCAGTTTTTTGAAAAAAGCAATAGGTTTCTACATATTTGTCTACATTTTCTTTGGGAGTACGCGGGTTTTGAAAAGACACATAAGACTAACAGGATGAATTTGTCCTGTTAGTCCTATGTTTCCTACATGTCCTATTTCAGATTTATCTCCAAAACGGAGTGCCGTCAGCTTTTCGAAACGATGGCTTGAATCCATCTACATTCAGCCGATCAGCCAGAATGATGGAGTCTCCGTTCACCCAGCTCTTTGAACCTGAGACCCAGATTTCTTTTCCCATCGTAAGCCGAATTGATTGAGCATCCACATACTTTTTGGGCCCGAGCTCGACCATGGCAACTCCACCTTCCTTGGTCTTCACGAGAAGAGTTGTGTACATTTTGCCGTCGGCGTAGGGTGCGCCTTCTTGTTTGCCGAGAATTTTGCCTTTGAAGAGAACCATGGCATCCGGGTTCCAAATTGCGACTTTCGCGGCCGCAGCTTTGTTGGCTGCTTTGGCGAGATTATGTGGGCGATTGATCGCGTCTTCGATGATTTCCTGGCTTTGGCCTTGAAATCCGAGCATGAGACTTGAAACAATCAATAATGGTGTTGGCATTGAAATCACATCCTTGTGCAGAGCACTTGGTGAAATGATTCCGTAGTCATGGAGCTATAAGACCTAAGCAAAATGCCATGAATAATGGTTCGGTTGTTTTCCCTTGGAAATCGTTGTGAGTCCTTCGAACCCACTCCTTGACAATCTTACATGACAACGTTTCTGAATGTTATGGAGACTCTGCGTTTGCGTTTCTTGATTCCGCCGCCAGGAATCTTATCCGACTTTCGCTTTGGTATCTCATGGGTCCACAAATACCTAGATTCGCAGCTCATTACGCAAACCGATCCCTTGGGCAGCCAAACGATTTGTTCAACTCCAGTTCGAGCATTAGTGAATACCATCGGATACTCGTCCCCTAGCGAGATCGTTGCTATTTCGGGACCGAAACAAGGCTTGCAGTCTACGTGGGCCGCTATTCCTTGCCCGGGCAAATACTCATTGATGATTGCCTGATCGGGTATTTCGCTCATCAGTTTTTCTGATTTTAGCCTGATTGCCAGTTCTTCGAGCGGCTGCGGGAGTACGCCAAGGAACGAATTGGGTGCAACTGACCGAGCACGATAATCGTACTTCCAGCCGTAATGCTGAACTCGGCGCGCAAGATCTTCAAGCCAGTCCTGCTTGTCCAACCAGTTTTCGAGGTCGTTCTGTGCTTCGGGCGAGACAAACGCGTATCGGATCACTAATCCCGCTGGAATTGTTCCTACTTCAAAAAGGCTGCTCAATTAATTCTCCAAACCTCTGATGCGCATTCTCCATCACGCTCTACCGGCAGCTTCAGGTTTGCGACGGCACCATATTTGTACGGAATTGTCTCAATTCTTGGCTCGTGGCCCATTTCATTGCAAAACTCTCGATACCAGAAGTGGATATCACTTTCCGGCATCCAAGCTGCGCTCGGTCCGACTGGATTTGTATAGACTATTGAAGTGTGAACCGTGTCTAAGGACCTAATCGCCCTTGCTAGGGCACTTACAAACGCACTTGTTAACGATTGAGCAAAGAGATACGAGAATATAATTATCGTTGGTTTACATTTGGAAGCCTTGTCAATGTCTTGAAGGAATTGCGGTGAAACCAATTGATGCTCTGTATTCAAATCGCATCGCGATCCAACGATATTTTGTGCAATTTTTGCTACCTCACTCATGCCGCTTGCGTATTCGAGCGCGATCCGCTTTATTTTTTGCAATCCTCTGCTTGCAACAGCTAGTAGCCCGGTTCCAGGACCGCCACCAAAATCCAAGAGTACTGTCTCGTCCAATGCCCTGGCAGGACTTCTTGCAACGCAGCATAGTGCATTGGTGCATATCGATACGCATACAGGAGTCCCATTTGTAGGCTCTTGCAGTATGCCTGACCCCGTTCAAGAATCGTATTTGAAACATAGGAGTCAAAGCCTTCTCTATGCTCATCCAATAGCCGTCTTATACCCCCGTCATGAACTAATCTTTTACAAACGATGGAATGAAATTGTTCGAACATACTTGGTTGCAAACAGATGGTCGGATTGTCAACTCGTTACTAACGCAAACTCAAGTGGTCCAGAAATTTAACATTGCGATCCAAGCAAAACGCAAAAAGCCCAATCGGGTTAACGATTGGGCTTTTTCCTTGAAAAGCTCCGATTAGCAAGCAGTGTGACCGACCTAGAATTGTCACTATCTCAGTGAGATAGGAGTGCTATTCTTTAAGGAGGTGATCCACCCACACCTTCCGGTACGGGTACCTTGTTACGACTTAGTCCCCCTTACCCCCATCACCTTCGGCCGCTCCCTCCTTACGGTTAGGCCACGGACTTCGGGTGAAGACGATTCAGGTGACTTGACGGGCGGTGTGTACAAGACCCGGGAACGTATTCAACGCAGTATATCTGACCTGCGTTTACTAGCGATTCCGCCTTCATGTAGTCGAGTTGCAGACTACAATCTGAACTGGGGGCGTATTTTTCGGATTTGCTCCACCTCGCGGTATTGCTGCCGTTTGTTTCGCCCATTGTAGCATGTGTGAAGCCCCAGGCGTAAGAGCCATGCTGACTTGACGTCATCCTCACCTTCCTCCGGCTTACACCGGCGGTCTCCTGTGAGTCCCCAACTTTACTTGCTGGTAACACAGGACGAGGGTTGCGCTCGTTGGCGGACTTAACCGTACACCTCACGGCACGAGC
>JANNQV010000054.1:0-49102 GCA_031400935.1 Armatimonadota bacterium | reverse complement strand
TAAATCCTCTGCTTGTGGGTTTGTTTGCGCGGGAGTTCGACTGATCTTTCGTTCCTGAACCTTTAGGAAAGTGTCGATATAGTCTTTCATATCGCCGAACTCGTCTTTATTCAAGTTTGCAGGAAATCGGAATTCAGCCTCCACTCCTTCACGAATAGGTATGACCAATGAAGTCATGATAGTTTCTCCATCGCCAGTTGAGTGACGTTTTCCATCTTGGCCGGTGTTTTTCCTGCCGTCTGGTTTCCCGCCGTTGTCTTCTAGCTCTTCTGATATAATACCAGCAGAAGTCAACTTCGAGAATTCTAAAGTCCTACGAAAATCAGTTAGCAACGGAGAAACGGAAGCCGGGTTGAAGTTGCGTTCCAGAATCAAGTACTTCGAAATCGCATCGTCGGAGGGCAATCCATCTGCCCATTGTTTTAGCAACTCAGTGTAGATGGTTGGTTTTCTTGCGGCTTCCTGATATAGTGGAATCCGGTCAGGGTCACCGTCTGGTAGAACCATCAACTTATACCCAAGATCGCTTAATTTCACCTTTCTTGTTTTGCCAGAACCTTCATCCTCCAGCAAGCCAAAAGCAATCATTGCAGCAATAGCTCTGAAACCGCCGCTACTGTCCGGCTTGTACCCTAGAGACTTCATTGCGGCCTCAAGGTAGACGGTATTTCTTCGTTGCGCTTGATAGTATGTATTGGCGAAGCCGACAGCCTCCGGGAGGCTCGCGGAAGGGTATGGGGGACTTCGGTGCCTCTTTTTCTTATCCGCCTGATTCTCGATTGTTTCTGTATTATCTGCCATTTGGTCTACCTCCATTTTGGTCCATTTTGAACCGATGGTATAATTGAGTTCGGATTAACTGGCGGAGTGGGTGGGAATTGAACCCCTACGTGGTATCAGCACGCGGCCTTTGGATGTAAAGCCCATTAATCGCACCAGCGAACGGCTCCCACTCCGTTTTTCCGAACTGACGAAATAATACCACAATTTTATCGTGTCAACCATATCTTTTCCATATCTTGATAGAAATGTGATATACTATTGATATGGGTAACATCCTAAAGCGTGAAAAGCAGGAAGCGATCATCAAATGTCTTGTCGATGGGACGAGCATTCGAGCTACCGAAAGAATCGTCGACGTTCACCGCGATTCGATCATGCGGTACATGGTCAGAGTCGGCGAAGGTTGCGCGAAACTCATGGACGAGGAAATGCGTGGGCTCGATTGCAAGCGAATTCAAGTTGATGAGATTTGGAGTTTCGTTCAAAAGAAGCAAGGGCACTTAACCAGCGAAGACGATGTGACCCGAATGGGCGACTTCTACATCTTTGTTGCGATTGACGAGGCAACCAAACTAATCCCATCTTTTCTTATCGGCAAACGAAACATTGCTTCGACTCAGGAATTCATGAAGGATTTAGCGAGTCGCCTTGAAAACCGAATTCAGCTTTCAGCCGATGCATGGGGTCCATATATTGATGCCGCTTGGTATGCATTCAATGGCGACCTGGATTTCGGACAAGTTGTAAAGTCGTACGAAGCAGAGCCGATTGGACCAGGCCGCTACGCCCCTCCAAGGGTGTCTGCCATTGACCGTAAGACGATTCATGGCAACCACGACCAAAAAGCGTATTTCAGCACAAGCTACATAGAGCGTTCTAATTTGACTATGCGAACGCACATGAAAAGGTTGACGCGACTCTCGCTTTGCTTCTCAAAGAAGCTCGAAAATCTGCAAGCGGCAACCGCGCTTCACTTCGCACATTACAATCTTTGCCGAATCCATGGAACGATTAAGACGACTCCAGCGGTTGCGGCGGGTGTCGTTTACCAACCATGGACCGTTTCGGACCTACTGGATGCGGTGCAATGTTGAACCTAATTGAACCCAATTTTCTGAAAACTAGTATACAAAAGGCACATTTATGCGTCATAATATGTACTGAGAACACGCCACAGGTTTACTTGTGGCCCCCCAGGGGCAGACCTCTGGGCTCTTTCTCAAAAAAGGTGGCCCGGTGAAACGAGCCGCCTTTTATATTGACGGATTCAATGTCTATCATCCTATCGCGCGACATCAAAGACCGCATTTGAAATGGATGTCTTACTGGGACCTAGCAACGATGCTGCTCCCACGCTCCGGCGAGCAGCTTGTTAGCGTCAAGGTTTTCACAGCTCTTGCAACTCACCTTCCTGCGTCGATGGTTCGGCATCGTCGAGTACTTCGTGCCTGGGAGGCCACGGGTTGCGAATGTGTGAAGGGCGAATTCAAAGCGAAGCCTGTGCGGTGCAAGCTTTGCAAAAAGACCTTCACAGGGAACGAGGAAAAAGAGAGCGACGTCAACCTCGCAATCCATCTTCTCAACGATGCGCGATACGCGCGGATGGATGTCGCTTACGTGATTAGCAGTGACTCTGATTTGTCGCCTGCGTTCAGGATGTGCTCGGCGGAATTCCCAAATATCGAACTAGTGACGGTCGCGCCACCCACCAAGCGACCCAGCAAGAAGAACTTTGCTGCCTGTTCACGGGCTATTACATTGAACTGGAATCATATCGAAGCTTGCGTGATGCCAGAGCAAGTCCTTGGGCCTGACGGTGCTGTTTGGGCGACACGACCTACAGAGTACGATCCGCCACCATAAATCAAATTAGGACACTACCGGCGGAGATAGAGCGGAGAGACGAGAGTGGAGATCGGATATTTGTGAGTACAGGATACTGACAACTATCAATTGACAACTAACAACAGACAACCGATAACTGAGAACCGAAGGACAACCAAAAAAACCAATTTCCAACAGGAATTCAAACTATTCGTATCGAATCAAGGCGTATGTCTCAACCCAAATTGGACTTTTCGCGGCGAACAGCCCTGAAACTAGCCACAGCAGCTTCAGCTTTGCCACTTGTATCTAATCAGGCTGGTGCTGCAATGTCGGAAGAATTCCAGTCCTTCGTCCCGCAAGAAAAGAACCTCGACCCTAAAGTAGTGCAAACGCTGTACGAGCGAGGAGCCCCTTCAAAGTGGGCTGGCGATCAACTGAAATTCATCGGAATGCCAATAGGCGGCCTATGCTGCGGACAGGTCTACTTAGGTGGCGACGGGCAACTTTGGCATTGGGATATTTGTACAACTCCAACCGGATGGGATATGAGCGGGCTCTCAAGCGGTAAGCACTATGCGAATCCGATAGTGCCGCATTTTCCAATTGGACATGGATTTACAGTTCAAATAGACGACAATGTTGAAATTGACCTGCCAAACAAACTATGGAACTGCGAATTCGAAAACCACTATCCAATTGGCATTGTTCGGTATCAATCCAAGGATTTGCCAATTCGGATTGTCCAAGAGGCATTCTCTCCATTTATTCCGCTAGAGACAGAAGATTCTAGCTTGCCACTGATTGTTCAGCGCTTCTCCGTAACCAATGATTCTCAAAAGAATGTTTGGGTTGCGATGCGATGCCGCCTACAAGATCCTATTGGATCACCTATGCGACAGGACAAGAGAATCCTGTCGCAACATAAAGAGATTCAGGAGCCACGCTTCACAGCGATACAGTTCCAATCAGTGGTCAAACCTGAAACGGAAGTGCAAACCCTTCGACCTCGGATTGTTTTTGAAGACTTTTCCAAGTCCAGCTACGACGGATGGAAAGTGACCGGAACCGCATTTGGGGAGGGACCGATGTTGTCAAAAGAGCTTCCAGATCGGTACAAGTCAGCGAATCCTGTGGGAACTGCCTTCGTGAACAGCCATCAATCGCGATCAGGCGAAGATTCAGTGAACGCTGACAAACACGTTGGAACTTTACTCAGTCGAGAGTTCAAAATTGAGAGGAACTTCATCAACTTTTGGATTGGCGGTGGAGCACATGCCGGCAAAACTTGTCTCAATTTGTTGATTGATGGAAAAGTTGTTCTATCGGAGACCGGACGCAATTCCTTACAACTCAGAAAAGCGAGCTTCGACGTCAAACGATTTGCAGGAAAGACAGCGCAGATTCAAATTCTGGACCAAGAAACTGGCGGATGGGGACACATTACGGTGGATCATATTCGATTTGAAGATGCACCTGACCTCGACGAGGTTCCAGCCGATCAACACCAAGAATTTGGTTCAATGGCGATAGCCGTTTGCTCGAAAGCCGAAGGAAAAGTTGTTCGTTACCGTGGAAGTAATCAAGAAACAGCCCAGCTTTATCAAGAATTGTATTTGAAGCCAGGAGAAACAAAATCTATCTCGTTTCTTTTGGCTTGGTTCTTTCCAAACTACGGCCGGCCAACCGACTCCTTTGCTGAAATCACGGGAATTTCGAAGCTCAAAAAACATTATGCGAAGCGATTCGGGTCTGCACTCGATGTTCTTCGCTATTTTGCAAAACATGAAAGGAAGCTATCTGATGCAACTAGGCTCTGGGATAAAACGTGGTACGACTCGACCCTTCCCCACTACTTCCTCGAACGTTCAATCATTCCTATAGACTGCCTCCAAACGGCTACATCGCACCGATTTGACAGCGGAAGATTCTATGGCTGGGAAGGAGTTTACTGCTGCCCCGGAACATGCCAGCATGTGTGGAACTACGCACAGGCGGCTGCAAGGCTCTTTCCCGATCTTGAAAGATCAGCCAGGGTACATGCAGACTATGGAATTTCATGGCAGCCAGACGGCACCATTTGGTATCGCGGGGAATCAGGACGGCATATGGCGCACGATGGGCAGGCTGGCACCATCCTCCGCACATACCGAGAACATTCGACGTCTAAGGATTCTAAATTCCTAACTGTAAACTGGCAAAAAATTAAGAAATCTATAGAACGGTTGATTGCCGACGACCCGAACAAGGATGGCATGTGGGAAGGCGAACAGTACAACACTTTGGATTCTTCCTGGTACGGAAAAATCAGCTGGATCAGTTCGTTGTACATTGCTGCCCTTCGTGCCGGAGTTGAAATGGCAAATGAAATGGGAGATCCCGATTTTGCCAAAGAGCTAATGAAAATCACGGAAAGCGGAGCGAAATTGATCGTGAAAGAAACCTATAACGGGGAGTACTTTGCAATGGTTCGCGACCCCGCACATCCGAGAGCACCGGGACACGGGCCCGGATGCCACATTGACCAAGTTTTCGGCGACAGCTTCCTCCACATGGTCGGCTTGCCACCGAATCTGCCCAAGAATGAGGTGAAAAGCGGACTGAAGTCCATTTGGAAATACAATTACACCCCCGATGCTGGCGGGTACATGAAGGCGATGCAGTCTGTCATCAAGGGCGGCAGGTGGTACGCAATGCCGGGCGAGCCTGGGCTTTTAATGACCTCATTTCCCAAAGGCGGAGCCAAGGAAAGCAAAGGAGAAGGCAACCCAGATTGGATGGTGGGCTACTTCAACGAATGTATGAACGGATTCGAATATCAAGCCGCCGCGCACATGATTGCTGACGGCATGGTGACTGAGGGCTTGGCCATCGTTCATGCATTACATTCTCGCTATACAAACGGCACGCGAAATCCATATAACGAAGTGGAATGCAGCGACCACTATTCGCGGTCTATGGCATCGTATGGTGCTTTTCTAACCGCTTGCGGCTTTTCTTATCACGGTCCGAAGGGCGAGATGGCGTTTGACCCAAAAATGCCAGGAAACAGGTTCAAATGCGCGTTCACCGCTGCCGAAGGCTGGGGGAGTTACGAGCAAGTCAAGAGTGAAAAGGGTTTGATTGCTTCGCTGACTCTAAATTTTGGAAAGTTGAGTCTGACTCAAATCGCAATTAGACATGCGAAGGGCATGAGACTGATCAATACAACTCTTGGTAAATCAAAGCTACATGCTCAGTTTGAGAATGGCGTCGTCAAGTTTGAAAAACCTCTCAAAATGTCGTCGGGACAGGGGTTGACTCTGGCATTCGTCGAAAGCAGTTGAATGCTCTCGATTATTGACACGGAATCTCACGCGGAGTCCGCTAAGGTTCGCGGCGATGGATCTGCGATACTCCTCGTCCTCTGTGTGAAACAGATATTTAGACCAACCTTAGAGAATTTTGCAATCAAGTGCCCTGCCATACTCAATCCATGTCGGAAAGGTTATGGGCTCCCTGGCGGTTGAGCTATGTCGAAAAAGCTTCTGAAGAAGGCAGTTCTGGTGGATGCATTTTCGTAGATCTTCCAGCCGAAACGGATGACCGCAAGAACCTGATTTTGTACAGAGGCGAAACCGCCTTTGTCATGCTAAACGCCTACCCATATACAAACGGCCACCTCATGGTTGCACCGTACAAGCACACAGCTTCTCTATCCGAACTTTCCGATTCAGAGCTTCTTGAAATCAACCAGCTAGTTGCGAAATGCATTGAGTGGATCACAGATTGTTACCACCCAGATGGGTTTAATATCGGCGTCAATTTAGGCAAAGCTGCAGGCGCAGGGATAACGGATCATGTCCATTGGCACATTGTGCCGCGTTGGGATGGCGACACGAATTTTATGACTACGGTCGGCGATGTTAGGGTCTTGCCGCAGAGTTTGGATGAGAGTTGGGAACGGTTGAGAAAGTGCTCTAACAGCTGAACGGCATTATCATGCGAACGACTTACCTACAAATTCAACAGGTATCGAAAAGACTCAGAGCCTTCCTGCGCGAATATCAGCCAAAACTTCATTCGCAGTGCGAATACCGCTCAGACAAGCTCCTTCCATGAAGCCTTGCCACGAATAGAATGAGTCCGCATGCTCGCCAGCGAACTTAAGAAGCCCGCTCTGTTCGGCATTCAATCCCTCAATTCCCGTGAATTGTCCGACCTTGTAACAAGTGTAAGACCCTTGTGAAAGTGGGTTCGATGGCCAATGTTCAAGGTGAGCCACATAGTTTGAGCCGTTCTTGAGTGCGGTTGCCTTGATTCCTGGGAACACGATATTCATGTCGTTCAAGTACGAATTCACTTGAGTTTGGACTTTATTGGTTCTTAGACTTGCGCCACGAATGCCGCTTGCGTAATCTGTTAGGATTCCCCGCGCGCCCGCATTAATAGGATTCGTTTCCCATGTATTTTGTAGATTGTTTAGATCGCTCAGACAGAACCCGCTGGCTCCAAGAGTTGTCCAATACCTGCCGTTGAACGCGACCATTGTCTTTGCATTCATGCCGTAACCCAAAGTGTTGATCGCACGACGTTTATCCGCTGTAAGGCCCAAAGATGCGTCAAGCTGGATTCCGCGTAATACGGAAAACGGAATTGTAATTATTACGGAATCTGCCATATCAGGTGAAGATGAACCGTTGAAATAGAGCAAGTACTTTCCAGATGAGTTCTTTCCAAGCCGAGTGAGCCTTGCTCCAGTAGAAATGGATGAGTTGATCTTGTTTACGAGCCCCGTTACAATTCCGTCGTTGCCATTGACAAGGTGGAATCGCTCATCGCTGGTTCCAAATGGCTCAAATTTCGACTGTTTGTTGAGCCTCATGAAGCCAAGGAAATTGAGCGTGGACTGCTCACTTGTTTCTAATCCGTACTCAGCTAAATATGCCTCGTTCAGAACTGCTTCGATCAGGGGATAACCTGCGCATCTTGAGTGGAAATAGGATGCCAAATCCGTGTTGTCAAACTGAATGTCGGCAGAATTCTTAGAATAAAAGCTCGCTCCACCGCTAATGGCATGCAAATCCCCTTGCATATTTGCGACAACTTCTCGCAATTGATCCACAACTTCGATTTCAGACCAATTTTGTCCAGCAAAATAGAATCTTTCTTCGCCGATTTGATGGGTTACCGTTTCGCGGGCCAATCCAAATTCGTTCGCGTAGTTGAGCATCGTTCGATGCCCGGTATCAATGAACTCTCCACCATTCTCACAAGCCATTCCAGGAACCAATGTTCGATTTGAGAAGCATCGTCCTCCTAGTCGGGAGCCAGCCTCATAGATAGCGGCTTGATACCCCTTCGATTCCAGCTTGTCTGCACAGGTCAGGCCGGCCAAGCCGCCGCCAATGATGGCAATTCTTGGCACTGACTTCCGGCCAGAAGCGAATGACATTCCTGGAATAGTAGCCAAGCCCGCGGCAGCAGTCATTCCAAGAAATGTTCGTCGAGATGAGCGGCTTTCACTTAGCCGCTCAATCCCATCTTGAGTCGAAATGCTGTGATCCTCGCAGAAACTTGCGACCTTCATGGATTGACATACTTGATGAAAAAGGTTATTGCGACTCATGTATTCTCCAGATTCCTGCATTATGCTCCGCTTTTGGGCAAATAAGAATTGGCAAAATTACGAGTCCTTTATGAACTGCTTCTTTGACAGTCCCTGTACAATCAAAACAATGGCAACCAAGCTACTTTCCATTGCCCCCGTTTTGATTGTTTCCGATATGCAGAAATCACTGGAATACTGGCGAAACGGAGTTGGGTTCGATGTTTCTCGTCAGTATGGCGAACCTGTGAACTTCGCGATGCCTGAGAGAGACGGTATCACGATCATGCTCGCCCAAAGCCCTCATGGACTCGAGGTTCCAGTTCCAAATTGGCGAGTCGTAGACAAAACGAACAATGTTTACATCTGGGTGGACGATGCCAAGTCGTTGTATCAAGAATTGATTGAGCGCGGAGCGATCATCGATAACACGCTTTATGACACTCCTTGGGGCACGCGAGAGTTCGGAATCCAAGATCTTGATGATCGCGATATTACGTTTGGCCAGGTGCTTGGTTGAAACAATGAATCAGCAATTATGTCTTTTGGACTAGATGATGCTTCAAATGCGTACGTGTCGAACGTATGAAAGAGTGTGAAAAGCGCAAGCAAATACATTTTCGTTGGAATCGCCGTCTTCGCAGCAGTCTTAGGAGCGCTGCAGGTCAACCGCTTCATTAATCAACGTAGCGCGGCGAACGATATCCAATCCGTACTCAGCGCAACTCCAGCCAGTTCCGTTGCATTTGAGTCTGGCTCTGCTCCCGCAGATTTTCGTGCACCTGTTGCCAAAATCTCACCCGCCGTTGTCAGCGTTGACCGCTTTGACCAAGTTACAGACTTTTTTGGCGAATCGCGAGGCGAGCAACAGACTGGCACAGGTTCTGGCGTCATCATAAGCGCAGATGGCTACATTCTCACGAACAACCATGTGGTATCTGGCGCAGCACGGGTTCAAATTCGATCAAAGGATGACCGAACTTTCAGCGCGAAGGTAATCGGCACCGATCCACGATCTGACCTGGCTGTACTCAAAGTGGAAGAAAAGAACCTTTCCGTCGCGGTGCTTGGCGACAGTTCAAAGGTCGAAGTTGGAGAATGGGTGATCGCTATCGGAAATCCGCTTGGATATTCAAACACAGTTAGTGTTGGAGTCGTTAGCAATCTGAACAAAAGCTTGCAGACCGGGAGAAATTCGCTTTTGGTGGACCTCATTCAGACAGATGCTGCCATCAATCAGGGGAATTCGGGCGGGGCATTAGCCAACGCAAAGGGCGAACTCGTTGGAATCAATAGTGCGATTGCGACGAATTCTGGCGGAAGCATCGGCCTCGGCTTTGCGATCCCCATTAACCGAGCAAAGCGCGTGGTAGCCGACATCATCAAACATGGAAGAGTGCAATACGGAACCCTTGGCGTGGAAGTTGTTGAAAGGCCAGGATTACTTCAAATGGACTTTGCAAGAAATCAAGTTCAAGAATTCACAGGGGCCACGCCTCCAAAGGACGGCCTGATTATTCGAGCGGTTATGGAAGGCTCGGCAGGGGCAAAACTTGGCTTGAAGGAAGTTGACATTTTGATCAAAATTGATAGCATCCTGTTAAAATTACCAATTGATCTGACAAAAGCCCTTATTGACAAGCGTCCTGGGGATAAGATAAGTCTAACTTATTGGAGCAAGGGAGAAACCAAAACGGCGTCGGTCACTTTGGTTGAACCTATCCAGAGCTTTTGATATCATGTCAAACAATGAACCTATTCGTCCCCAGAAGGACGAAACCGATGTAGCTTCGGAACCTTCTTTTCTGACACTTGACGACGACGGCGTTTTCCAACTTTTGGATGTATTGCCTGCTGTTGTTCGAGAGAGAATTGAAAGGACTGCCGAAATTGACCGGCTCATCGAGATTGTTCTCGATTACGGCCGTCCCGCCGAGGTGCGTTACCGAAACCGGGTTGAAAGGTACGACGATGTGATTGTCACTGAGCATGATCTCGAAGCGGTGATCAAGCAGATCAGCGAATTTGGGTTCGATAACCGGGCTGGCATTGAGCGAACTCTCCACCGAATTTCATGTATTCGCAATCGGCATGGAAAGGTTGTCGGGCTTACTTGCCGGGTTGGGCGCGCCCTCGAAGGCACGATTGACATCATTGATGACATCGTTCGCTCAGGAAAGTCCATTCTCATTTTGGGCCGCCCTGGCGTTGGCAAGACCACAAAGCTTCGCGAGGTAGCACGGGTACTTGCTGATGAAGTTGGAAAGCGGGTCATCATCGTAGACACTTCCAACGAAATTGCTGGCGACGGAGATGTGCCGCATCCTGGTATCGGTGGAGCGCGGCGAATGCAGGTTCGACAGCCTAGCGAGCAGCATCAAGTGATGATCGAAGCTGTCGAAAACCACATGCCAGAGGTTATCGTGATTGATGAAATCGGCAACGAGGCAGAGGCTCTAGCCGCTCGAACGATTGCCGAGCGCGGCGTTCAACTTATCGGGACCGCTCACGGCCAAACCCTTGAGAATTTGATGTTGAATCCGTCGTTGGCAGACCTCATTGGCGGAATTCAGGCGGTAACGCTTTCAGACGATGAAGCTAGAAGGCGAGGGACGCAAAAGACCGTTTTGGAGCGAAAGGCACCTCCCACCTTTGATGTACTGATCGAGCTGATTGATTTTGACCGGCTGGCAGTTCATCGTGACGTCATGAAGACGGTGGACGTGTTCCTTCGGGGAATTCAGCCTCGTCCTGAGATTCGAACTCGGTTGGATGGAAAGGTTGAAGTGGTTCAAACAGAAGAATCCACTGAAGTAAACGAGCCAGGATTCAACAGGCGGTATCCGGCATTGTCTCGAAATCCCGAGCCAACGGAGCCGCCTGTTTCTACACCGAACAGCGTGACGGGAATGTTGAAGCTCTACCCTTACGGCATCGCTAGAACCCGGTTAGAGCGGGCGATTCGCGACAAAAAGCTGCCGATTTACGTCGTGAACGAAATTACCCATGCCGAAGTGATTTTGGCGATTCGAACTACTTTCCAAAGCAAGCCGAAGAAGCTTCGCGATCTCTCTGGGCGCCCGATTCCCACTATCGTCATCAAATCGAATACTTATGGCCAAATCGCACAGGCGTTAGACGATTTGCTGAAGCAGTCGGGTGAAACTCATGCCGACGAATCCGAGTCGCTTGAAGAATGCCAGAAAGCCATTGATCAGGTTTTGCAAACGGGAAAGGCTGTTGAGTTGTCTCCCCAGTCGGCTCCAATTCGCAAGGTGCAGCATCACTTGATTGAGTCAAGAAGGCTTGCAAGCGAAGCGGTGGGGGATGAGCCTCATCGAAGGATTCGGGTTTTGCCTACGAGGACAATGTAACGTGGCTCGGGCGTCCCTCCCGAGAGCGGCACGGGCTCACAAGCCCGTGAAGAACTTACTCTCTGTTCTTTGAGCTATGCTAATTCATAGGAGGCATCTTATGAAAAAGATCCATTTCCTCATTCTCGCAACCACGGCAGCCTGCATTTGTTTGGCGCAGCAGGTTCCGTTATTTCCAGGAACCAATTTGCCGATCGAAAAGACACCTCGTGAGCTAGGAGCAAGCTATTTCCCGATAAAGATCAAGGAGCAGAGCAGCGGAGCATTGGGCGATTACTATTCTTCGTATGCGTTCCAATATGCAGGTTTAGGATTCAGTTCAGGAAGTTCGGGATCAAGAAAGTCGCTGAGCGAGATCTTCGAACTACTTCCAGTTTCTTGGACAGACAATCAAATCGTCGAACTCTACGGTGAAAAATTTCTGGTCACATACATTTGGGAGCCATCAATTGAGGAGATCAGCGCATTTGCTGAGGGTGGCGCATTTAAAAATATCCAATTAAAGCTAAAGCTCCTAAAATCGAATCAAATCGGCACAATCGAACCGTTCCCAGGGCTCACTCGCGATAATTACTTAGCCAAGCTGGATGAATTCCAAAAGAAGAGTGATACGCGAAAAGTGGCGTCCCCGGCAGCACAAACTCAGTCAATTAGCAATCTCAAGCAGTTTTCCCTAGGTCTGATCATGTATGCGACCGACTACGACGATATTCTGCCTAATGTGAATAGTGTGAAGACCATTCATACGGTTACGAGCCCTTACATCAAAAACAACACGGTTTTTTCAACCTTGAACCCAAACAAGCCCGGCCCCTTCCACTTTAATATGTGCTTAGGAGGGGTTCCGTTTACCTCCATTCCCGAAGTTGCCCAAACTCCAATGCTGTTCGACCCGACAGCTTGGCCAACTGGAAACTTTCTGGTCGGATACGCTGATGGCCACGTAAAGATGGTGGGAGCTGATGTCTGGAAAGATTTGCAAAAGTATTTCAAATTGAAGCTGAAAAGGGTAGGAAAGCCAATCAAGCCGTAAATTATAAAATGCGACAGAACAGAACAGAGACTCAACATTCCACTTGACCTTTTCAACTTTTAGGCGTATGCTAGATTGAACTTGGGAGCAACTATGAAATCACGAAATCGAGCCTTATCCACCTGTGCGTTTTTGATACTTGGACTTACTTTTAGCACCGCTATCGGTACAGAGCAAGACCTCGCAAAACCCGTCGCAGCCGTAATGCCCTCCGTTTTTCACCTAGAGGCAAAGACCTCAAAAGGCAAAGCAATCGGTTCTGGCGTTGTTTTGCGAGAGGACGGCTTGGCCCTGACTGCCGCACATGTCGTAGATAAGTCAAGCTCGCTCGAAGCCACGTTCAGCGATGGGAAACGGTATTCGGTCGAAGTCGTGATGAAGGATTCTGCAAAAGACTATGCGATTTTGCAAATTCGCGGTTCCAAATTCAAAGCAGCAACTACTGGGGTAGCCAAGAGACTCGATCTTGGGCAAGGCCTGTTTGTGATCGGCAGCCCAAAGGGGCTCAAATTTAGTGTCAGCACAGGAATTGTAAGTGCGCTCCGCGGCAACCATATTCAAACCGACACGGCGATCAACCCGGGAAACAGCGGCGGCCCGGTTTTCACCCATGACGGCAAACTGGTTGCGATTGTCAATTTCGGATTAAAAGACACCGAAGGCCTCAAATTTTGCCTGATGATTGACGCCGTTGATCCAAAAGCAATCAGCGGAAGCGCCTCATCCGGCTCCGGATCGTCGGGTTCTTCAAGTTCTAATTCAGGTTCCGGTTCAACTGCAACGCCAGATTCAGGACGCTGGTTTGTCGTCGCAACCAAAGAGAAGAAGAATCAGAGATTGGTGCAGGTTTCTGGCAAGACTTCTGAGACGATTGATTGGATGAGCAAATATCGAGGCTACTACATTGACCAAGTTGGCAAGGGAGACAAAGGCTGGATGTTCGTGCTTTCGGAAGGCAACGAGTTCAGCGATCAGGCTTACACAGTCAGCTCCAAATTCCCACGAGATTGGGTTTCTGACAATTGGAAGAAAAAACTCTCAATAACAAGCGTCGCCCGCTCGAAAGGCGACTGGATTGTAGTGATGTCGAAGTCAAAGAAAATCGCTCAGCAAGCCTATCGCGTCGGCTCAAAATTTGACGAAGACTATGTAAAGGGCTTTGCCGAAAAAGGATTTATACTAACTGATGTTGATTCAGATAAAGACTACGTCCTCCATGTTGTAACCCGATTTGGAACCGGTTCCGTTTCTCAGAAGGTCTTTGTTGAATCCTCGGTTCCAACACGCGACATTCGAAGTGCTTGGGATGATAGATATTCGGTCTCCGCTGTTGGCTACATCGAGAAAGAAAAGAGGTGGGTAATCGGCATGGCGCGAGGCATGGACAGAGGCAGCCAGGCTTTTTGGGAGGGTAGTTACCTGCCCGCCGATTGGATCAAAGAACGCTGGAACGAAGGTTTTTCCATCGTTTCTATTCGGTAGACGTTCAGTTGTCAGTTGTTGGTTGTTGGTTGTTGGTTGTTAGCAGTTGGCGGTTAGCGGGTCGAGAAAACCAACAACCAACAACTAACAACCGATAACAAAGCGCCGCCGAAACCTATTCCCCGTTCCCACCGTACCAAAAACAAATGGCAAAAACAAAGCGCAAGATACTCACCGGGATTTCGACCGACGCCTTCGTTTCAGATGGCGATAAGGCGGCGCTGAACGCGCTTCAGAGGATTCCGCTTCTGCCCCAAATCGTGGGCAAGTTCCATGAATTTGGCTTCGACAGGTGGATGTATTGCTACAACATGTCCATGTCAGTAAGGTGCGGGCCGAACCAATACAAGACGCTTTACAACATTTTGCGCGAATCGTGCGACGTGCTCGACATGCCCGAGCCAGAGCTTTATGTGACCAGCAATCCTTTCCCTAATGCATTCGCGGGCGGGGTGGAGCGCAACTACATTACGTTGCGATCTTCGATGATAGACACGCTGAACGACGAGCAGCTTTACCACCTGATCGGGCATGAACTTGGGCACATCAAAGCTGGACACATTTTGTATTTTTCGGTGGCAAGGGTGCTTTTGCCTCTTTTGGAAATGATCGGTAGGCGCACCTTTGGCCTTGGCGATGTTGCAAGCATCGGTCTGATGCTGGCTTTTTACGAATGGATGCGGCAAGCGGAAATCACAGCAGACCGTTCTGGGCTTTTGGTTTCGCAGTCGCTTGACCTTTCGATTGATGCTAACCTCGCTTTGACGGCAGGGCCAAACCGCCTCTCGCACGAAATGAGCCGCGATGCATTCATGGATCAGGCTCGGGCGTATCAGGATATGACGGGTTGGGACGCAGTTGGCAAGATTCTAATTTTTACTTTGATGAGCGCAACTTACACGCATCCGATGCCAGTCCACCGAACGCAAATGCTCGAAAGATGGGTTTTGAGCGGCGAATTCGATAGAATTTTGGCAGGTGATTATCCGAGGGATGAGAAGAAGAGCGCTTAAGCGTTTCGTTGGCAGGTGGTTTGCAGGTGGTTAGCAAGTTAATGGCGGTTAGCAGTAAGCAGATGGCGGTTGATGGATGGCGGTCACCCAATTCTCCCAGTTCATAATGAGAGAATGCCACGCGCCGTCGTCCTTCTGAGCGGAGGGCTTGATTCCACAACAGTTTTTGCCATTGCCAAAGACCTCGGATTTGAGGTCTTTGCGCTCACGATTGCTTACGGGCAGAGGCACAGTATTGAACTAGATGCGTCACGCCGAATTGCAACCGCAATGGGAGCTAAAGAGCACCGGATGATTTCGATTCCTCTCGATCAATTTGGCGGCTCGGCATTGACTGATGACATTGACGTGCCGAAAGACCAGCCATGCGTAGGCCAGGATTCATCCTGTCTAGATTTTCCGAAAGGAAAATTAATTGACATTCCAGTCACCTACGTCCCGGCTCGAAACACAATTTTCCTTTCGCTAGCTTTGGCTTATGCAGAAGTCATTAGCGCAAATGACATTTTCATAGGCGTCAGCGCAGTGGATTACAGCGGGTACCCGGATTGCAGGCAAGAATTCCTGGAGGCGTTTCAGGCAATGGCGCGATTGGGAACAAAAGCCGGGGTTGAAGGAGCTGAGATCACAATTCACGCTCCGCTTGTTCATTTGTCTAAAACTGAAACAATTCAAAATGGGCTTGATCTTGGCGTAGATTACGGGATGACTCATTCTTGCTATGATCCGGTTGATGGCAATGCTTGTGGCAGGTGCGACTCGTGCCAACTAAGGGCGAGGGCTTTTGGGGAGTTGGGAATCGAAGATCCTGCTTTGTCCGGACTCCCTCCTCAGCCTCCTTTGTCGTCTAAGGAAGGGTCTTCCTATCCATGAGCAAATTACGAATTTCGGAAATTTTTTCAAGCATTCAGGGCGAGGGAATTTGGGTTGGGACGCCTTCGACATTTGTCCGAGTTAGCGGATGCAATCTTCGTTGTTCATGGTGCGATACAAAATATGCAAGCTGGAATCCTGAAGGACCAAAAATAGAAACTGATGCGATAGCAAGCCAGGTTCAAAAAGCGGGGATTTGCGACGTCGTTGTCACAGGCGGAGAGCCGATGCTGTTTGAGCCAATTGCTGAACTCTGCGACAAACTCAAAGCGAACGGACACCGAATCACGATTGAAACAGCCGGGACAATTTGTCGAGATTTGGCATGCGATTTGATGTCAATCAGCCCGAAACTTTCGAACTCGACTCCAGATGAATCAGCTGGCATTGGTTGGGCAGAAAGGCACGAAGCTACAAGGCTGAATTTTGCAGTTCTCACAGACTTGATGAATGAATATGAATTTCAGCTCAAATTCGTTGTGAATCCAGAAATTGGAAATGATCTTTATGAGATTGATTCGCTCCTAAGCAAGCTTCCTAGGGTTGAAAAGGATCGAATCTTGCTCATGGCGGAAGGAATTGACCATGAGACCCAGGTTCGGAGGCAACGTTTGTTGGCTCCGATTTGCTTGGATCGAGGCTGGCGGCTTTCGCCTCGTCTACATGTTGAGCTTTGGGGGAATGAGAGGGGGACGTGATCTGAATTGGGTGAACGACATGAATTGGGTGAATGAAAATGAAGGTTGAACTTGGCTGAAACTAGCTCTCACGTTACCGAACCCATTGAAATCAATCCGAATAACGCGCGCACTCCCAAATGAATCCCCTAAACAACTTTATCAAAAAATCCCCTCCCCAGTGTGATTGCTAGGCACATTTACGGCATAAGACATATAATGAAGCCAATAATGGCCGAGGATAGACAAGAGGTTCAACGCGCGTCATCGCGAACGGGAGCGATTTCGCTCACGTACGATGGCGGCGATCCTTCACATCTTGAAACCGTGATTCCAGCCTTGGCAGAACGAGATATAGACGCAACATTCTTCCTTCCTTCACTTCAATTGCTAGAAAATCCGCAAGCTTGGGCGGCGGCTCAATCGCAAGGATTCGAAATCGGAAGCCATTCGTTAGATGGATTCACCGATGAGCGAGGCAATCTATCAAACTGGACTCTAGACATGGTCGAAGAAGATTTGAGGATGAGCCGGAAGTTACTAACAGAGATTTTTCCGTATCAGACGGACTTTGCCTTTGCTTATCCTGGAGCTGAATGCGGTTGCGTCCACTCGCCATACAATCAGATTCCTTCGACTTACGATTCAGTAGTAAACAAGCTTTTTCGGGTCGCAAAAACCGTGAAGCCTGGCACAAACTCGCAGACCGACTTTAATGTCAGCGAACTAAATTCTTTCGATGCATTTGGGGTTTCGTCACGAGAACTTGAATCCATCGCTGAAAGAGCGATCGAAGAGAGAAGTTGGGCGATTTTTAGTTTCCGAGGCGTGGGATCGGGCGATTCAGCTATAGACGCGAGAGAACATTCACTATTCCTAGATTGGCTGTTGGCTCGAAAAATGAGCCTTCAAGTTGCGCCGATTCTTACTTATTCGAATCAACTTCTTATGCCTTCTGCCCTCATTTTTGAAGCATAAACTCTGTGGAATGTTTGAGCCTAGAGCAAACTAAACCGATTTCAGGGAAAATCAGAAGCTGTGACGCCAACTCGCCAAGAGTTTTTGCATATTTCCTTTCCTGAAAAGATCGTTTTCTATGTTCTGATCTTCTCTTCGCTCGGATTCATGGCCTTGCAAATCTGGGAAAGAAGCCAAATATGGATGTCGGGCAAGCCGATTGATTGGAAGCCAGCCGGACTTGGCGCCTGGTGGAAATACGTCGTTGCTCAACGAAAAGTCAAGACCAGCCGAATAAAATCGGGTGCGCCAATGCACATGGCGATTTTCTATGGCTTCGCGGCACTATTCGTAGCGACGACGATTCTGGCGGTCAATTCTTATGGGCCAGTCAAATTTCATCAAGGAACGTTTTATCTTTGGTATGAGGCGATCTTCGATTCGTTCGGATTGCTGTTTGTTGTGGGCTGCTCATGGGCGCTGGGGAGGCGAATTTGGTTTCGACCGAAGAGCATTGCAAACGAATCTGGCGATTGGTGGGCTCTTGCATTGCTCTTGACGTTAGCTGTAACCGGATTTGTATTAGAAGCGGGCAGAATCGCAAATCAGCCACAAACTTGGGACAATTGGTCGTGGGTTGGCTTCGCTCTAGCAAAGCCTCTAGGCTCGATTCAGCCTGAAACCTACAAATTCATTTGGTGGTTCCACATGGTTTGGGTTGCCGTGTTCTTTGCCGTAATACCAAGGATGAGGCTCCGACATATCGTGATGGCGATACTGACTTCGTACGGTTATGACGCCAACCAGCCATGGGGTGAACTGAAGTCAATTTCCATCGAAGAAGTCGAGAGAACGGGACAAATTGGCGTCGGCTTGGCAAAGGACTATTCCCGATGGCACTTGATGTCCCTCGATGCCTGCATGGAATGCGGAAGATGCACGGATGTTTGTCCAGCGAACAACGCGGGGAAAATCCTAAATCCTAAGCTCGTCGTGCAAAGCATCCGCGGAGTGATGGCCAAAGAATCAAGCGTTGCGGAAGCCATTTCGGAAGAAGCGCTGTGGGCTTGCACGACGTGCAATGCATGCGTCGAAGCCTGTCCCGTTCTCATTCGCCATGTAGATTTGATCGTTGATGTGCGCAGAAACCTGTTGGCAGAAGGAAAGCTATCAGGAACCGCAGCAGTTATGCTCCGCCAATTAGGATCAACCGGCCATGCATGGGGGCAACCGAGTTCGAGCCGCGAAGACTGGATGCGCGATCTCGATATTCCGCTTTGCAGGAGCGGTGAGCCGTTTGAATATCTTTTTTGGGTTGGCTGTGCTGGAGCGACCGACCCAGCGGCGGT
Organism: Armatimonadota bacterium; assembly: GCA_031400935.1. Taxonomy (GTDB): domain Bacteria; phylum Armatimonadota; class Fimbriimonadia; order Fimbriimonadales; family Fimbriimonadaceae; genus JANNJE01. The sequence goes on along the minus strand of JANNQV010000054.1, from coordinate 30,150 downwards.
TCGAGCGACAAAGGCTTTCGCAAGCTTGCTAAAGAAAGCTGGCGTTTCTTTCGCTTGTTTAGGTAGCGAAGAGGCTTGCACAGGCGACCCGGCAAGGCGCGTAGGGGACGAGTTTCTATTCCAAGAAAAGGCTGCAACAATGGCGGAAGTCATGACGGCATATGGGGTGAAGAAAGTTCTAACCGCCTGCCCGCATTGCCTCAACACCCTCAAAAACGAATATCACCAATTCGATTTTAGACCCGAAGTCTTGCACCATACGCAGTTCTTGCAGAAGCTCATTTCTGAAGGCAAGATCAAAGGTGCAAAGTTACTCCCAGGCTCGACGGTGCTGCACGATCCTTGCTATCTGGCGAGGGTAAACAACGAGGCTGACGCTCCCCGATCATTGTTCGGAGAAGCAACGAACCTGAACGAATCTGCCTATCCAGTAAGTGGAATGAAAAATCAACCAGAACCGGCACATTTTGGAAGAAAGTCGCTTTGCTGCGGAGCAGGAGGCGGGAGGATGTTCATGGAAGAGCCGCCTGAACAACGGCCTGGAAACAAACGAACAGAAGAACTTCTCGCAACTGGCGCAACAACGGTTGCTGTGGCGTGTCCGTTTTGCCGAATCATGTTAGATGCTTCTATCAAGCAAATTGCAGGCGAAATTATAGCTTTGAAGGATGTAGTCGAGCTTGTTCTAGAAGCCAATGAATAACGAAACGGCGAAGAAATCCTCTTCGATTTTCAAAGTGGTTTCTAAGCCGCAGTCATTTCTTCAATGAGACTATCATATTTGGAATATGCATCCATGAATTGATCCGTGATTTCATCAATCGCCGATGATTCGATACCCAGCCGTGTGAATACTTCCGGGCAGAAATTGTAGTAAAGGCCATCGCCGCCAAGTCCATATCCCATGCTCATAGTCAAGAAGTCTCCGAGATGAACGCAATCCGTAACTGGGCTAGTTGGGTCCGCGTCATTGGGGCGGTGATGGTAGCGAATTGCAACAACGAGCGACTCGGGCAAGTTCCAGATTTCCGCGAGATGTGCTCCAACTTCGGCGTGATCATAACCTAATATCTTTCGTTCAACCTCGTCAAAAGCGAGCTGATCTCGCTGTGCGAGACTGATCACGGCTGCTAATTTCCGATCCAGCCAGATGTTCATCGCTACTTTGCCTAGATTGTGCAAAAGTCCAGCAGTGAAAGCAAGATCAGGATCACAAGATTTGCTTTTCTTCGCGATAAGTTGGGCAGCAATTGAAACACCAAAGCTATGCTTCCACATTGAGCTTGGCTCAAGTGCATAACCATTCATCGGACGTTGCATCCAGGTGTAGGTGGCGGCGATTACAGCAAGATTTCTTACGGAACGCATGCCGAGTAACACAACCGACTCCTGCAAGTCCGTCACCTGTCTCGACATTCCGTAGTATGCAGAATTAGCGAGGCGAAGTACCCTGGAACTCAAAGCTTGGTCGCATGACAAGTGTTCGGCAACCGATCTTGCAGTACTAGTGGATAGATCTGTCTCACGCATTACAGCAATTGCAGCTGCGGGAATAGCAGGAAGATCGGTTGTCTTCGCCACGATATCGTCAAGTGTCAATGTGCCGCTCATTCTCTAAACATCCTCGTTTCCAGTTAAGTCTCTCAAGTTTGCCAGTGCCTTTTCCGTCGAAATAGCGGTACGAACCGTCACGATTCCAGTTTCCACAGTAAAAGTAATAGTGCGGCCATTGCTTCCGCCTACATCGTTGGCCATTGGTTCCAATCCATATCGGTTCAATGCGTCCGTAACTGCCTTAACATTCCTTGATCCGATATCGTGTTTGCTTGTTGCGCAATCTGATCCAAATCTGAATACTTGGGCGCCACCAGCGATTGCGATTGCAATTCTTGTTCGTTCGGCACCAAGTCTCTCCATCATGCCTATCAATTCGGGAATTCCGGTGTTCGCAAATTTTGCAGGCTTGTCAACCTGCTTATCTGGGAATGATTCAGGCAACATGATTTTCGCGCAGCCCGCAACGTTAGTGATTGGGTCAATCGCGCAAACTCCGATGCAACTTCCAAGACCAGGACATGTAAAGATTCCAACTCCCTTTGTAACGTGAATCTCCGCCATCCCCACTGTAACTGCAGTTGTTGTCATGGTTAGGCCGCCTTCGAAATGCCAAGAGCAGAGAATAACGACCTTAGACCTGAAACGGTTGGCAAAAAGAGGAATATTCCAGAAGTCGTATGCTCGTCGTCAAAAAATTCTGTATCAATTGCCATCGAATCTGCATCACCTTGACTTGCTTCACTAACAATCGCCGCCAAGATAACTGAACAAGAATCTATTGCCAAAACTGGCTGAGTTGTACTAAAGCCAAATTTTGCAATGTCCGAAATCGCTTCTAGAAAACTGCCGTTGAAGATGTTGCCGACTTCAAGCATCGCCGACGCAGCATCCTCGTCAACTTCCGCTGGGGTCCTTGGAGCTCGACCCATTACCATTTTCCAAAGCAACTGGGCACTTTCCCACGGAAGGAGAAATGCAATATGACCTTCAACTTCGCCCTTAACAGGCAAGTAGATTCCTACATAGATTTGTTCACCGTCGCCTAACAACATTGGTATCCGCGTAAGCGCGACCGATTGGGCGTACGGAACATCTACGTTGAATTTGTGGCCAGTAAATTCGGACAGGGATTTGGTCGCATGCGCAAGGCCCGCATTTGCCATTTCTCTGATTGCCGAAAGTTCTACAAGGCCTAATGAAACATTTCCCATTGCCATCATCTAAAATTCCTCCCAAGAAGGATTCCCCAATCCTTCTCGCTCCATTTCCTATTAGATTTCTTTCCATCAAGCGGCATTCTTAACTGCCCGTATTACTTTCAGGTTGGACACCCTCAAAAGAGGTATCTCTTAGGATCATTTCACTCTAATAACTGACTGTGCGACAACATAGGTCAACGCAGACCCTTTTTTCTGCTTGTTGTTTTTCGGAATGATGCAATCAGGTTCGCGGTACACTTAAATTCATGCTCGAATTCGACGAGATTCGGAGAGTTTTGGAACTTGCCAAGCAACACGGCTTTCGTGAAGTTGAAGCAGATGTGAGCGGCATCAGCTTTTCGGCAACACTTGAGAAGGTTGCTGTCAACCCTAAATTGGGTTCAATCATTGCAATTGAAGAAGGCGATCCTTCTGTTTCGGACGATCTGATGGTCGAAGTTTGTGCCCCTTGCGTCGGATATTTTCGGCATACAAAGACACCCGTGCAAATTGGCCAGCCAATCTCAGACGGTGAAGTTGTAGCTACGATTTTTGCTCTAGGACTTTCTAACGACGTAGAGGTAAAAATCGGCGGAGAAGTTTTGGATGTTCTTGCAAAGCATGAACAGCCTGTTGAATTCGGGCAGCCGCTTTTTCGAATCAAGGTGAACTCATGAATTCGACAAGAACTGGAAATACGTTGGTGGGGTTGCTCGTTGCGATCGCAATCATTGCAATTCTGGCGGTCGTATATCTCAAGCCAAACGGAGGCGTTTCCACCCGAAAAGACGGCAAAGGAGTCACAACGGTCGGCGCCGCGATGATGAAGTCAAAAGATGCGGCTTGCAAATCGAATTTGAGCCAAGTTCGGCAACTCATTTATCTTCAAGTTGAAACAAATGGCGACGATCAAGCAAATCGCCCAAACTCGATTGATCAAGTAAGCGGGCTTCCAGCTTCGATGCGAAATTGCCCAATTGGCAGCGAAACATACGAACTTGACGCTCAAACTCTCAAAGTGAAATGTCCGCATCCAGGGCACGAAAAATACTGATGATCTCAAAAGTTCTTATTGCAAACCGTGGTGAAATTGCGTGCCGAGTTATTCGCGCATGCCGTGAAATGGGCATTGAAACCGTCGCTGTTTATTCTAAAGCTGATAGTGGAAGTCTTCATGTCCGGATGGCTGATGAAGCAATTTGTGTTGGGGCCGCTACAAATGGCGACAGCTATTTGAATCTTGCAAACATTTTGATGGCTTGCGAAATCTCGAAAGCCGATGCCGTGCATCCGGGTTACGGCTACTTTAGCGAGCGAGCAGGTTTCGCACGAGCACTTGAACAAATTGGCATCAAATTCATCGGCCCTCCCGTTGCGGCAATCGAAGCAATGGGGGACAAGGCATCGGCAAAACAAGCCGCAATCGCGGTAGATTGCCCTGTTGTTCCGGGTTCAGAAGGCGTTGTTGCCGACGATCAAGAGGCTCTTCGAATTGCCGACCAGATTGAATATCCCGTTTTGCTTAAGGCGGTTGCTGGTGGAGGCGGAAGGGGAATTCGCAGAGTTGATTCGCCCGACGAACTCCCAGGAAACTGGAAGACTGCTCAAGCGGAGGCATCGGCAAGTTTTGGGAGCGGCGAGATGCTTGTCGAAAAGTGCATTCTTGAGCCTCGCCATGTGGAAATTCAGGTCATCGGAGATTCTCATGGAAGCATGGTCTATTTGGGCGAACGAGAGTGCTCCATTCAAAATCTAAGGCACCAAAAGATCATTGAAGAAGCTCCTTTCGCAGGATTTCCATCCGAAGTTCGCAGAAAGATGGGAGAGGCTGCAATTCGGGTTGCATCATCCGTTGGCTATCAGAACGCAGGAACTGTTGAGTTTCTTGTTGACCAAGATTACAAGTTTTATTTTCTGGAAATGAACACTCGGCTCCAGGTCGAACACCCAATCACAGAGGAAGTCACAGGAATTGACATTGTTCAGACTATGATTCGAGTTGCGAACGGTGAACCGCTACCATTCACGCAGGACGATATTCGGTTGGAGGGGCATTCAATTGAAGTTCGAATCACCGCTCAAGACCCGGAAAATGACTTTGCGCCCAGCACAGGTTTGATCACGGAATGGATTCCACCCGCAGGTCGCGGAATCCGAATGGAAACTCATGTTTATGCGGGATTTAGTGTCAGCCCATACTATGACCCGATGATCGCAAAGCTCATCGTAACGGGCAGAACCCGAGCAGAAGCCGCAGCAAAATTGACCTCGGCATTGAGCGAATTTCATGTCTCTGGGATCCACACAAATATCCCGTTCCTTCGCAAGATTGTGCAGAACACCCAGTGGCTCGCAGGCGACTTTTCTACCGCATTTGTGCCGAACCTGTTCGAGGCGGCACATGCCAATTAGAAATCGAAGGCAAGGAAGAGAGGCCGCGCTTCGCACGCTGTACCAGATGGAAGTTGGCGGATTTAACAAGGTTGCTGGAATCGAAAATTTGAACGAAAATAACGAGCTTCCGCCAGAGATTTTGGAATTCGCGATTCGCCTTATTGAAGGTGTTGTTGAAAAAGTTGACGAACTAGACGAATACCTCACAAGAAATTTGAACGATTGGACGCTTGAAAGGCTTGTCGCTTTGGATCGAAACATATTGAGAATGGCAACTTACGAACTTTTATATTGCCCTGAAGTTCCCCCTGCAGTGACAATCAACGAAGCAGTCACGATTATCAAAAAATACTCAACTGCTGAAAGTGGAAAATTTGTAAACGGTGTATTGGGTGGAGTACTAAAAGAATCGCCCAAGGCAAATGGAAAGGCGTTGGTTGAAAACGAATCCCTTGCCGAGGAAATTGCAATCGAGGACGATTCCGAGCCGGTTGTCGTAGAAATCAGTGAGAATTCGCCAGAGATGGCAGAACTGGCCAAAGTCGGTGCATGGACTCTTCGCGCGGAGGAAAAGCCTTCGTGAGTGCCCAGATTCTTGATGGTTCAAACTTAGCCAAAATTGTCCGAGCCGAACTCAAGGAGCGCGTTGACGTTCTCATTTCCAAAGGAGTTACGCCTCGCCTTGATGTAGTCGTAGCGGCGCAAGACCCAGCAAGCCTTGCGTATGTTCGAATGAAAAGACGCTGGGCTGAGCAGATCGGAATGATCGGCGAGGCATTTGAAATTTCCTCAAAAACGACTCAAGCCGAGGTCCTGCGAACGATTGATCAACTAAATGCCGACCCTGTAGTTCACGGAGTCTTAGTTCAGCATCCTTTGCCAAAGCACCTCGACGAACAAGATGCACTAACCCACCTTGGACACCAAAAGGACGTGGACGGAATCACGCCTCAGTCACTAGGGAGATTAGTTTCCGGCATGAGTGGATTTCGTTGCGCTACTCCGCTCGGCATGATGAAAATGCTCGACCATTATCAAATTGATGTCAAAGGGAAACGCGCACTTGTGGTTGGACGTAGCTTTATTCTAGGAAAGCCAGGCGCGCTGATGCTTCTAGAACGAAATGCGACGGTCACAATTGCCCATTCGCACTCGGAAAATTTGGCAGCACTAGTTGGCGAGGCAGACGTGCTCGTAGCGGCAATTGGAAGAGCCGAGTTGATCAAGGCCGAATGGCTCAAGCCGGGAGTGATTGTTTTTGATGCTGGTTATAACAAAGTGGAAGGCCGCGATAAGGATGTTGGAGATGTCGAATTTGAAGCCGCCAAGGAGGTCGCAAGCTGGATTACGCCCGTGCCCGGCGGCGTCGGCCCGATGACGGTCGCCAGTTTGCTAAGCAATTGTGTTGAAGCAGCGGAAAAAACGTTGGCGTAAGATGTTTGTGTTTTTGGCAATAGTCGGAGGAGGCGCCGGACTCTACCTAGCCGTTTGCGCTATCGCAGCCTTTGGCTACTTGCATCCGCCAAAGTTGGCTGGGCCGATGCCAAAAGAGTTTGCCGCCCAGGATTGGCAGCAGATCCAACTTGCTTCAACTCCTGTTTTGGCAGCGAATCTAGATTTAAAAGATAGCGAAATCGGTTTCGTGTTGCTTCACGGTTGGGGAGGCGGGCAGTCAACATGGGCCGGGCTCGGCCAATTTTTGGCGAGCAAAGGATATTCGGTAGTTATTCCTGCACTTCCTGGCCATGCTCCAAACAAAGCTGGAATCACGACTTTTGGAGTTAGAGAGTCGGATATTGCTATACAATTAGCATCTGAACTTAGAAAGCGAGGCTGCAAAAGAGTGATTGGAATCGGAGTCAGCATGGGCGGTTCGACGCTCTGGCTCGCATCCGAAAAGGATCCTTCGACTTTTGATGGCATCGTTTCAGAAGGAGCATTTGCGACACTTTCCGAGGCTATCCCAACTTGGAACGCTGGCAGGTTTCCGTTTGGCGATGTTGTTTTGGCTCCAGCCGCAACGTTTGCAGAAAAAATGAGCGGAATCGAAGTTGCGAAAATTCGCCCGGTTGATGGGGCAGGTGTTTTTCGGGGCCGCCCCGCAATTGTTCTGTCGTGCGAATTTGACAGCTTGGTTCCACTTTCAAATGCAAAGAAACTGGCTGAGGCAGCAGGAGTGGATGTGCAGATGATTCCCGGCTCGAAACATGCTGAAGGGTACGTAACAGACCCAGCAGCTTACGAGCGAATCGTCATGAACCTGGTAGAACAGGTGAAATGAAAAGGGCAATTGTGATCGTCTTGGACGGCTGCGGAGCGGGCTTTGCTCCCGATGCAGAAGAATTCGGCGATCCAGGAGAGCCATCCACGCTGAAGCACGTTTGGGAGGCATCGGGCGGGTTTCATGCTCCCAATCTAGCATCACTAGGTTTTTTGCAGGCTGGAGGAATCCTAATTGATGCCCCAGATTTGCTGGGAAGTCGAAGCTTTGGCAGGCTGCAGCCTCTCTCAAAGGGCGGGAAAGATTCAGTCACCGGCCACTGGGAAATGATGGGAATTGTTGAAGATGCGCCGTTTCCAACCTATCCAAATGGGTTTCCGATTCCCCTCATCAAAGAATTCGAAACTCGTATAGGAACTCAGACGATTGGGAACCGGGCTGCAAGCGGAACTCAGATTATCGCCGAACTTGGAAATCTGCACCTCGAAACTGGCTTCCCTATTGTTTACACTTCTGCTGACTCGGTGTTTCAAATCGCATGCCATGAAGAAGTCGTGCCCATTGAAAAGCTTTATGAGTTTTGCGGAATTGCAAGGGAGATTTGCGTGCCGCCAGACCACGTGCAAAGAGTGATTGCAAGACCGTTTTTGGGCAAGCCAGGAGAGTTCAAAAGAACTGAGCGCAGGAAGGATTATCCATTGACTCCGCCACATAACCTAATTGATGAAATCGGCGACGTTTTTGGAATTGGCGTAGTACCGGAACTGTTCGGTGGGCGCGGGTTTCGGCCCGTTCGACGGACTCAGTCAAACACCGAGCATGAGGTGATGCTTTTGGAAGCCCTTGACTCGGATGCTAGGTTCATTTTTGCGAATTTTGAAGACTTTGATATGCTCTATGGACATCGGAACGACCCCATTGGGTTCGCCAAATGCCTAAAAACGTTTGACACTTTTCTTGGTTCAATCCTTTCAAAGTTGACGCCGGATGACCTATTCATCCTCACCGCCGACCACGGCTGCGATCCGACAGATGCCTCGACCGACCATACCAGAGAGTTTGTTCCGATGACGTGCTTCACTCCTGGTTCTGAAAACGGTGAATTAATCGGGTTAGGGGTTCAACAAGGGTTTGCAACGCTTGGGAAAAGAGTTGCAAACCAATTGAACGTATCGTGATGCAAAGAGAAAACCGATTCTCACGTTTGGTTCGCAGAGTTTCGCTATGTCAATTCTGTTTGGTTTGGACATTTTCGAAAGCATCAACCGGTAGAATCCTGCCAAATGCTTTTGCCAATTATTCCATTCATCTTGCAATCGCCTAAAGCGGCATGGATAGACCTAAGCGCGCACACCAAGCTCCAAACGATAGTAGACCGAGAACCTGGCCAATACCTCGGCCATCCCACAACAGCGCTTTTGCGCGATGGCAAAACGATTTTATGCGTTTATCCAAAGGGCCATGGAAAGGGCGCCATTGTCTACAAGAAGAGCAGCAACGGTGGAAAGACGTGGTCAAAAAGGCTGCCGACCCCGGAAAACTGGAAGGATTCACAGGAAGTACCAACGCTGTTTCAAACCGTAGACCAAAAGGGGAAACGGCGCATCGTGATGTTCTCGGGGCTATATCCCGCCAAGGTAGCAATCAGCGAAGACGACGGCAAAACCTGGTCACCGCTAGAGTCAGTTGGCAACTGGGGAGGGATTGTCGTGATGGGAACCATGATTTCCTTACCGGAGAAAGGCTCATATCTGGCGCTTTTCCATGACGATGGGAGATTTTTTTCTGCAAAGAAAGATGTGACGAATCCGGTTACTTTCATCAACTATTCCTCGATTTCAGTGGATGGGGGAGTGACCTGGCAAGAGCCAAAACCGTATTTTTCGAGCCAGGAATTCCATTACTGCGAACCGGGCGCATTCCCCATTCCCAAATCCAAGAAATTTGGCGTTTTCTTTCGAGAGAATTCGCGAAAGCACGAAAGCGGATTCGGAGTCTTTGATTCTGAAAAGCAGAGCTGGTCTGAGTTTGCCGATGTGAACCGCGTCCTGACAGGCGACAGGCACACTGCCAAGTGGATGAAAGACGGAAGGCTATTTGTAACCTTCCGCGACATGGCTCAAGACTCGCCGTGGAAAGGCGATTGGGTTGCGTGGATCGGCACTTTGGACGACATCGTGAATCGCCGCGAGGGGCAATTTCGAATCCGATTGATGGACAACATAGATAGCTGGGACTGCGGCTACCCAGGGCTTGAGATTTTGAAAGACGGGACAATTGTGACGACGACCTATGGCCATTGGGCGAAGGGAGAAGAACCCTACATAGTTTCGATTAGAATTGGTCCTATGGAACTGAATGTTTTGTAAACATCTCTCCTCTCTTAAGTGACACATGTCCTAGTCATCAACAGCCTTCCAGGTACAATCGAGTCTCCCCATGGACTTTCGAGAGACTCTAAATTTGCCCGATCCAGCCTTCACCATTCCGATGAAGGCCGACCTTGGATTGCGCGAACCTGAGATTCAAAAATCATGGGATGCGCAAAAAATCTATCATCGCATCCAGGAATCGCGCAAAGATGCCCCAAGCTTTGTATTGCATGATGGCCCACCCTATACAAATTCGCCCATCCACATCGGAACCGCGCTGAACAAGCTACTGAAGGACTTTGTGGTGAAATCCCGAACCGTAATGGGCTATCGGGCACCGTATGTCCCAGGCTATGATAACCATGGCCTGCCCATTGAACAAGCCGTAATGCGAGCATTTCATGAAAAGAAGGAAACGCCAGATGTTGTAACTTTGCGAAAAGCTTGCAGAGAGCATGCCGCAAAATACATTGACATTCAAACCGCCCAATTCAAAAGGCTTGGAGTTTTTGGACTTTGGGAACGGCCGTATACGACAATGGAGTTCAAATATGAAGCAGAAATCATTCGCGTTTTCAAGCGAATGGTCGAAAGCGGATACGTCTACAAAGGGCTTCGGCCAACGCTTTGGTCGCCGACTTCGCGAACGGCCCTTGCCGATACCGAAATCGTTTATGTCGAAAACTTTTTGTCCAAATCCATTTATGTGCGTTTCCCTTTAGTTAGCGATGCCAACGGTTGGTCAAAGCGGTTTGACAACCTGAACGCGATCATTTGGACGACGACGCCTTGGACAATTCCTGCCAATCTCGCTGTAGCGTTTCACCCTAATTTTGAGTACTTGGTGGTGAAATCTGGCGATGCACACTACTTAGTTTTGCGAGAGCTGAGCGAAACGGTTCGAGAAGCCATCGAAGCAGACGAATGGACAGTGGTCGCGGACTTTTTGGGAATTTCGTTTGAAGGATCTAAGTTCAAACATCCGATTTTTGACCGTGAATCCATTGCAGTCATGGCGGAATACGTGACGACCGAAGACGGCACTGGCATCGTTCACACGGCGCCTGGACATGGCCGAGACGACTTTTACACAGGAATCAAGAACGATCTGCCAATTCTGTGTCCAGTGGACGAGCGCGGCATGATGACCGCCGAGGCTGGCGAATTTGAAGGAATCAGCTACAAGGATTGCAATTCTCGTGTTGTCGAGAGGCTGCAAGAAGTTGGAAATCTTCTCTCAGTTTCCGACTATTCGCATTCGTACCCTCATGCCGAACGAGATGGAAAACCAGTCATCTTTCGAGCGACTGAGCAATGGTTCGTCGGAATTGATACCAACAATCTGCGGCAACAAATGCTTTCAAAAATCAAGAACAAATCGCTTGACAAGTTGAATGATGGCGAGGAAGGCGTAGTTTGGCTTCCTGCAAACGGTTACAACCGAATCGAGGCGATGATCCGAAACCGCCCAGATTGGTGCATCAGTCGCCAGCGACCTTGGGGAGTTGGAATTCCGATCCTCTACGGGGCGAAGTCTGGAAAGCCTATCATGGACCCGACGGTAATCGAGTCCATCGCTCAAAAAGTCGAAAGCGAAGGTTCAGATGTTTGGTTTGAAAAGGACGCCTCGTACTTCGTGCCGGCAGGCTATTCTCACCCGGAAACTGGGGAAACCGAGTTTCGAAAGGAAACAGATGTTTTAGACGTTTGGTTCGACAGCGGATGCACAAACATTTGCGTTTTGGATGGAACCGTCGAGCCGCAATGGAAAGAAAATTGGCCGGCAGATTTGTATTTGGAAGGCTCGGATCAGCATCGGGGTTGGTTCAACACTTCGTTGATCATTGGCACTGCGATCAAAGGGGAACCGCCTTACAAAACCGTCTTGACTCACGGTTTTGTTGACGATGAAAAAGGCGAAAAGATGTCGAAGCGATCTGGGAACTCAATTGATCCGGTTACGGCTTGCGATACCTATGGAGCGGACATTTTGCGATTGTGGGTTGCAAGCGTTGACTGGAAAAACGATGCGCCTTGCGGTCCGAATTTGCTCGCTCAAATGGGCGATTCGTACCGAAGAATTCGAAACACGCTTCGATTCTTGCTGTCAAATTTGAGCGACTATCCCACAGAAGGCGACCTCCCCACAACCGATGGCAAGCGATTCAATTGGAATGCAACCGTAGCCGATTTGAAGCAGAACGATGACGTTTGGGCGACAGAGCATGACCTTTTACCGCTCGACCGATGGATTATCGAGCAAACTTATTTGCTCATTGAAGACTGCTTGAGAGCCTATGGCGAATACGATTTCGGGGCGGCAATCACCGCAATTCACAATTTCTGCGCTGAACAACTTAGCTCGTTTTATCTGGACGCAATCAAGGATCGGATGTATTGCGATGGCACAGATTGGAACACTCGTCGAAGTGGGCAGGTTGCTTGCCATCAAGTTCTAGTGAAGCTCACAAAACTGGTTGCGCCAATACTTGCTCACACAGCAGAGGAAGTTTGGCTACGAATACCTGGCTTGATCAACGAACCGAATTCTGTTCATATGACGCAGCTTTCTCGGCCAACTTCGGAGCGATTGGAAGAGATCCAAGATGGATTGCTGCAACGACAAATTGCTGCAGTTTTGGAATGGCGGGCTTTTGCTTTCGCCCAATTTGAGCCGTGGAAGGCCGCAAACAATGCGAAGGACAGCCAAGATTTTGTTGTAACTCTTTCCTTGCCAAATGAGCAAAAACTGATTTTGGAAACGCTAAGTGACGAATTGGCCATTCTATTCAAGTTCAGCGAAGTTTTTTTGATTGAAGGGAATGAGGCTGCGGGTTTTGCTGCTTCGAACTACGAAAAGTGCGAACGAAGTCGAATCAGGCGCAAGGACGTTGAAATGGCTGGCGAGCATTTTCTCTCTGCCCGCGACCGTCGCGCCATCGGGTGGAAATGAAGCATCAACGACTGTTTTGGCTCCTCTTTATCTCGATGTTGGTCTTGGATCAAGTCGTAAAACTTTGGACGCGAAATGCGGCTGGCGACGTAGAAGGCCGAACGTTTATGTCCGTCTGGCCAAATGTACTAGACTTGACGCTTACTTTTAATGAAGGTGTAGCGTTCGGTATGTTTCAAGGGAAAGCAATCTTTTTGACGCCTGTAGCGGTCGGTATAGCAGCCGGAGCCGCTTACTATTCTTATCGGCATGCCAAAGAGACACTCTGGGTTCATGCCGGAATGTCTTTGGTGGCATCAGGTGCCCTTGGGAACCTTTACGACAGGCTGATTCATGGCAAGGTAACCGATATGTTTCACTTGCGGTTTGTCAATTTTCCTGTTTTCAACGTGGCTGACTCGTGCATTACTGTTGGTGCTGCAATGCTTATTGTAGTCTGGGGCTTGGAATCATTTGCTTCAAAAGAAAAATCGAACGTAGAAGCCGAATCAATTCAATCTTAGAAATTAGGCACAATCGGACAGGTTTGCGGAATCAAGTCCGCATATCATGTTCACTGTCGCCATGCGGTACTCATTCGAAATCCCAAAATTCATCGAGTGGTTCATTGCCTCGCAGTGTCCAGTTCGAATTGCGGCAGCTCGCGCTTCATATAGCCGAAGCCACTTTAGTAGAACGTTTTCTGCGAAGTTTGGTGAGTCAGCTAGAAGTTTTAGACGCCGACTTCAATTAGAGGCCGGTGCATATCTGCTTCGCCGGAGCAAGTTCTCGATAGGAGAAGTTGCGATTGAAGTCGGTTTCGAAACTCCGGAAGGATTCACCAAGGCATTTCGATCAACATTTGGGCTTGCTCCTAGGGATTTCCGATTGCAAGCCGGCAGGTCGTATTGGGTGTCTGCACCATCTGGCGTGCATTTTCATCCAAATGGGCTTATCGTAAGGCGACAAGGAGAAACTTCAATGAAACTAAGTGAAATTCTGATTCGGCATCATGTTGACGAAACGTCAGCGATTCTAAGGCACCTTGAGACCCTTGATGATGCGGACCTGGACCGAGCCACTGTTGCTGCAACTGAAGGCGTTCCGTGGGAAACCTACGAACCTAGTTTGAGAGGATTGTCAAGATGCCTTGTCGCTACAGAAGCAATATGGGTTGCTGCCTTCGATGGAACTGAATTTCCAGCAATCGAGTCGAAACCAACTGTTTCTGAACTCATTGCAACGCACGATTCCGTTGGAAAACGGCTAATCCAATTGCTTAATGACGTCGAGTCCCAAGACCTATGGGAATCCGAATTTGTTGATGCCCTTTGTGATGACCACGTTCGTTTCGAATACGGGGCTGTTGTCGCCCATATCATCGTGTTCTCAGCACATCGCAGGCAACTGGCACTGGCTGCGCTTCGATCGCTTGGTGTTGTAGGACTTGACTACGGAGATCCGATCAATTGGTTAAGGGTCGTTCGTGGCGGCTCCGCTTTTGCTCCGTCCTGCTAGTGACATCGGCCCAGTACTGTTAACCATAGTGACGGGCCAAACTCACTTTGCAACTAACTGGCCGCTGGCGACGTAGCCTAAGCTATGGTACACATTCCAATACGAGGGCTGTTTCTATTAACCCGTGTTGCAGCACTAGCTGTTGCTGCTGCGGCGATTCCGGTAGTAGTGAAGCAGTCGAAACCTTTGGCTAAGAAACTCGGCGAAGAGTTGGAGAAATTTGGCAAGTGGTTGAAAGATGATGAAGTTGACCAAGGGCCAGCGAAGGCCGCAGCTAAGGCTGAGCCAGCCAAACCTGCCGCCAAGCCAGACGAAGCTGCCTCAAGCAAACTTAGAACTGCCAAGAATCCTGCCGTAAAGACTACTGCAAAAAAGCCAGCTGTAAAGAAGGCGCCAGCTAAAGCGAAGGCAAAGCCGAAAGCGAAGAAGCCGTCTTAAACGGTGTAACAAAATGTACTCTTGGATGCTCGAATGCATGCATCATTCTGGGCATCCCTGCATCTCACAGTCCCAGCATCCTGCGCACTCTACCCCTCCGTCGCTTCGTACTGATCTTTGAGTGAAGTAACGACAGCGGGGTCGGCTAACGTAGTTGTATCGCCCAGTGCACGCCCTTCAGCGACATCTTTCAGGAGTCGACGCATGATTTTTCCAGAACGAGTTTTTGGAAGCTCGGCGCAAAGGAAAACATCGTCGGGACGGGCAACGACACCAATTTTTTTTGACACGTGAGCTTTGAGTTCAGAAATCAATCCATCGTCAATCGAAATGTGCGATCGAATTATCACAAACGCGGCAATCGCTTGCCCCTTGATATCGTCGGATCGTCCGATCACTGCTGCTTCAGCCACAGCGTGATGATCTACAAGAGCGCTTTCGACTTCCATGGTCGAGATGTTGTGGCCAGCGACCAGCATGATGTCGTCAACCCGCCCGAGAAGCCAGAAATAGCCATCTTCATCCACCTTTGTGCCGTCGCCCGGAAAATATAAGCCAGGAAACTTGCTCCAATACACTTTCGTGAACCGATCTGGGTCGCCGTAGATTCCACGGGTCATGCTGGGCCAGGGATCGGTGATTGCAAGAATCCCGCCTTGCGCCTTTCCGGATTCGGGAGCATCTGTGCCATTTGAACAACCGTAATAGCCCAAAGCGCCATGAATCGGGGTCACGTCGTTGCCGTTCTCATCCACAACAATCGCCTTGATTCCAGGGAATGCTTGTGTTGCCGAACCTGGCTTAGTGGCCGTAATTCCCGGAAGCGGAGTGATCATGATCGCCCCCGTTTCGGTTTGCCACCAGGTGTCAACTATCGGACATTTTCCTTTGCCGATCACATCGTGGTACCACATCCAAGCTTCTGGATTGATGGGTTCGCCAACTGAGCCCAATAGCCTTAGCGAACTCAAATTGCAACGATTTGGATACTCATCTCCCCATTTCATGAAGGTACGAATGGCGGTCGGGGCGGTGTAAAGAATCGAAACCTTGTGCTTTTCAATGACCCGCCAAAAGCGATCTTTGTCGGGAGTATCGGGTGCGCCTTCGTACATCACAACGGTGGCGGCGTTTGCGAGCGGCCCGTAAACCACATAGCTGTGGCCCGTTACCCATCCGCAATCGGCTGTACACCAAAAAATGTCGTCATCCTTGATGTCGAACACCCATTGGAATGTTGCATAAACGCCTGTCATGTAACCGCCTGTGGTATGCACGATTCCCTTTGGCTTTCCGGTTGAGCCCGATGTGTAGAGGACGTAGAGAAGGTCTTCGCTATCCATCGGTTCACATGGGCAATCGGTGGACTGTTGGGGGACGAGTTCCTGCCAGGAAATCCATTTTGGATTAAGGGTTCCTGAGTGCTGAACGCTGAGTGCTGAGTGTGGATCGGTTGTCATCGAATTTGCATCTTTTAAAAGAGCTCCAACTTCTGTCTGCACCTGGACCGCAGGATTTATCCTGCCCAAAATGAGAACGTTTTCAATAGTCGGGCAACCTAGTGTCAGAGCATCTTCCGTAATCATTTGAAGCGGAATTACATTCCCTCGCCTGTACCCGCCATCAGCGGTTATGATCAGTTTGCACGAGCAATCGTTAATTCTCTCGGCCAAAGATTCAGCCGAAAACCCGCCAAACACTACCGTATGGACGGCTCCGATTCGAGCGCAAGCCAACATTGCGTAGGCTAGCTCCGGAACCATGGGCATATAAATGCAAACCCGATCTCCTTTTATCACTCCAAGAGATTTGAGTGCGTTCGCCGTTTTGCACACATGCTCATATAGCTTGTTGTAAGTAATATGGAGCGTTTCACCCGGCTCTCCTTCCCAAACAATTGCTGTTTTGTTGCCGCTCTTAGCTAAATGGCGATCCACACAATTGTAGCAAGCGTTTAATTTGCCGCCGAGAAACCATTTCGCATCTGGAAGATTCCATTCAAGTGCGGTATGCCAAGGCTCAAACCAGTCTAGCTTCTTCGCCCAATTCTCCCAAAACTTGACGCTATCTTTGAGTGCCTCTGAATAAATTCCGGGATCGTTCACGTTTGCTCTTGCAACAAAGTCGTCTGTAGGCGGGAATTTTCGGTTTTCGGCAAGAAGGGTTTCGATGGCATCGGACATAAATCGACCTCAAATTGAAGCAAGTTATGATCTGATTTTAGCCCAATTAACTTCCATCAGTTCAAACTGCCATTCTAAGCTTTGCGAACCAAGCGTTCGCGGACATTGTGTGGGCTGAGTGCCCGCGCTCCGTGGCAAACATCTGCCAAACTCTCGACTATGGTTCTTCGTGTTGAGTTCGAGCAATTCGCTGAATCGGTGCGTTGCGTCTTGGACAACCCAATTGTTGCTATTTCTTCCGACCGACTGGGCATTCGTATCACAGCAACGGACAAAGGTGGTTTCCACATTGTTTCCAGCACTTCAAACAAAGCAGAGAAGATAGTTTCGGCTGTTCTGAAGAAGGCCGGATTTGAAGTCATCCATGGTGAATGGATGGAGTCAGATGCTGAACCTGACTCGGGTAACTTTTCTGTTGCGGCGGTCGCATACAAGAGCCACGAATCCATGCCAGGGCTATGGATGGAAGCATTTTCCGAAGAGCCTTCAAAGGCAACAGTTCTTCGAGCAATTTTTGACGAGTTTTGCGAGACGGGTGAACTTCAAGGAACTACATTGGAAGAATTTTTGGAAAATACCCATCCGAACGTCGTTATACTTTCGCCGGATCAAACAAGGCGCTTTTTGGATTCGAGCTCAAAGTCGAAATAATTCTCGTCCAGGAATGAAAGTTTCTTTTTATGCGTTGCTCTAGCTATGGATCGGCGGACGATTGGACTCTTTGCGGCTACTTTTCTGGCGGCAGCTGGTTCATTTTGGGCAATTTTGCCCAATTCCCCTGCACTTGTTTCGGCGCCACGGCTGGTTCTTCAGCCAAAAACCGAGGCAGACAGATTTGTCCATGCAGCTATTGGCCAAATCGGAGTCACGACGAGATACAGCCCAGGATATGTGAAGATTCCATACCCAAATGGAGATGTTCCCTTGCAAAAGGGTGTTTGCACCGATGTAGTCATTCGTGCTTTGCGTGAAGTTGGAACGGACTTGCAAAAAGCGATTCACGAAGATGCGAAGAAGTTTCCAAGCCGGTATCCGCGGATTTCTAAGCTCGATTCGAACATTGACCATCGCCGATGCCCAAATATGTCGGCATACTTTCAAAAATATGCGAACGCCATCGATATTGAACTCAAAGACCCGTCTGAGTGGAAGTCAGGAGACATCGTTTTTTGGAAACTATTTGGCGGAAAAGATCATGTCGGAGTGCTTTCGACCAAGCGAAATTTGAATGGGTTTCCTTTCGTGATCCACAATATTGGGGCTGGCGTGGCGGAAGAAGACGTGTTAGGCAATTGGACTATTATAGGTAGATTTCGATTGCCGTTACGGATACAAAAATGACTCTGTTCGAATTCAGCTAAAGTCAAAGGTCCCACTCAATCTAAGAATTCTCTTCCAACCAAGCCTGAAACATCAGCACGTTCCAAAGCGCAAATTGCCAGTTTCGCTTTCCTGATCTGTGCTCCTTCAACATTTTCTGAATGGGTTTTGGGTCGAGAAAACCTTGGTTTTCAAGCAGGCTTTTATCCAAGAGTTTGTCAGCCCAATCTCTCAGCGCACCATTGATCCACTCTCCGATTGGCGCGGCGAATCCCTGTTTCGGACGCTCAATCAGGTCCTTTGGAACGTGGCGATAAAGGACACTTCGAAGCAACTGTTTGGACGATTCTCGAGTCGTCCGCATTTCTGGGGGCAATGTAAGCGCAAATTCGATGAGACGATGATCCAATAGCGGCTCTCTTGCCTCTAAACTCACTGCCATGCTTGCCCTGTCCACTTTAGCAAGAACGTCCTCTTGCATGTAGGTTTTCATGTCGGTGAGCATCATGGCTTCTGAAAATTCGTACGTGTCGGCAAACAGTTGAGCCTCAAACCCAATGGGATTTAGTCTGCTTGCGCCAATGACCGTCGCTTCTGGCGAATCCCAATGAGACATGATTCTTTCGTAAAGGTCCATTTGGCTCTTGGCTGCGAGCGCAGATTCAAGAACGTCAATCCTTTCTCCAATTCGCTTGATTCTTAAGCGACTTGGCATCGCCCAACGAAAAAGTCCATATACCGATTCCC
This sequence comes from Armatimonadota bacterium, assembly GCA_031400935.1. GTDB lineage: Bacteria > Armatimonadota > Fimbriimonadia > Fimbriimonadales > Fimbriimonadaceae > JANNJE01. The sequence goes on along the minus strand of JANNQV010000054.1, from coordinate 11,269 downwards.
AAGTTGATGGTGGCAATCCCTTTAGTGTAGCGATCAATATATTCCGCATTTTTTGCGGATATTTCTGATTCATTCTCCAAAGTTTCCGAGCTACCGAATACCGGTTGTATCCGCCAAACAGTTCGTCTCCACCATCGCCCGAAAGGCTCACCGTTACATGCTGACGCGCCATTTTCGAGACCAAATAGGTTGGAATTTGAGAGGGATCGCCGAATGGCTCGTCGAACATCGTCGGCAGGAGCGGAACTACATCCAAAGCGTCTTGATCGTTCACATAGTGTTCGATATGATCCGTTCCCAAGTGTTTGGCAACCTCCTTTGCGAAAACAGCTTCGTCATATTCCCCTTGCTGAAATCCAACAGAAAAGGTTTTGACCGGTATCAAAGATTGAGCTTGCATTAACGCGACAACCAAAGACGAGTCAACGCCTCCAGAAAGAAAAGCCCCTAAAGGAACATCGGCAATCATTCTCAAGCCAATGCAGTCGGTGAGCAACTCCTCTAATTTGGTAACTGCATCTTCTTTTGAACCAGAGAAACGATTGGTCTGGCCGTCGGAAGCTGCTTGATCAAAACTCCAAAATGGCGTTGGACCTTCACAATTCCCGTCAGCATTGATCTTGAGAATGGTTCCAGATGGCAATTTGGATACGTTTTTGTAAATCGAATGAGGCGATGGAACATAGCTAAATTGAAGGAATTGCGCAAGCGAGTCCCTATCAATTTCGGCCTGAAACGCCGGGTGGCATCGTAGTGCCTTGAGTTCGGAGCCGAAAACAAGCGTCGTTCCGAACCAGCTGTAATACATCGGCTTTACGCCAACACGGTCTCGAATCAGATAGAGGCAATTTTCTTGATGATCCCAAAGTGCGATCGCAAACATTCCGATAAATTTCTGGACAGATTCTTGAATTCCCCAGGCTTCAAAGGCGGCCAGCATGATTTCGGTGTCGGAACTGCCTCTTAGAGTGGGCAGAAGACTCTGGCTTAACAGTTCTGCCTCCAATCGCTTGTAGTTGTAGATTTCGCCGTTGTAGGCCATTGTGAAGCGTCCTGAGGCGCTTTTCATAGGTTGATGGCCGGTTGGGCTGGTGTCAAGGATTGCAAGCCTGCGAAACGAAATGCCAACTCCATGCTTTGGTTCATAGAATTCTCCGTGATCGTCTAGGCCACGATGCTGAATGGTCTCCCCCATCTTGGCAAGCAAAGATAGTCCTTCCTGTTCGGAAAGGTTCGCAGATCTATCGAAAAAGCCGGTTAAGCCGCACATTTTTGGGTAATTGGGTAATTGGTTGATGATTGTCAGCCTGCAGTTGGCGGTGGCAGTTCAACAATTCAACAACCTCTTTCTAATATTCGATCCACTGTCGCATCTTTGACCCCATCCAAACCATCCAACCTACGTTATCGGCGGCAAAGCAAGCCAATCGAACCCGATTTCAGCATCGTCGTAAGGAATTCTGCCTTCATCATTTGGATCGTAAACTTGCGAAGTGATGTAAAAGAGGTGTGATGGGCCTTGAAGGACTTTGCACCCATGTGCGACTCCTGGGGGTATAGCAAGCACAGCCGCTGGATTTGGGTCACCCATCAGCACAACTTGAGTCTGCCCGAACGTTTCTGAACCTACTCGAGTATCGTACAACCCAACCTTTAGCGTGCCGCCTCCGATATACCACCAATCCCATTGCACCTGATGCAGGTGCCACGCTTTGATGACTCCCTGATTCATCCTTGACACGCTCCATTGTCCGAACCCTGCGGCAAACATTGGATCAGTTTTGCGAATGATCTCGCGAAAGAATCCGCGCTCGTCACAATGCGTGACAAGCTCTTTTATTTGAACATCCTTCAACATTTTCATTTCAGATTAGCCTATCAAGTCCATGATCCGCGATGGCAAGCAGATATTGGCCATACGAGTTCTTTTTTAGCGGCTCTGCGAGTGCTCTTAGTTGGTCAATCGAGATGAACTCTTTGCGAAAAGCGACTTCTTCAGGGCAAGCCACCATGAGCCCCTGTCTGCTTTCGATTGTTTCGACGAAATTCGAAGCTTTGATCAGGGCTTCGTGCGTTCCCGTGTCAAGCCACGCTAAACCTCTTCCCAATCTGACCACATGAAGGTCGCCACGATTTAGGTAGCAACGATTTAGATCGGTGATTTCGAGCTCGCCTCGTGCAGATGGCTTCAGATTTGCTGCAAATTGGGTTACATCAGAATCGTAAAAATAGAGTCCAGTAACGGCAAAATTCGATTTTGGAACCTTGGGCTTCTCCTCGATTGACTTGGCCCGCTGGTCTTCATCAAATTCCACTACGCCGTAGTTTTCCGGATCATGGACGTAGTATGCAAACACCGTTGCCCCTTTGTCAATTGAATTTGCTTCCGCAAGTTTTTCAGAAAATCCTTCGCTATAGAAGATGTTGTCCCCTAAGACAAGGGTGCTCGGCCCACCCGCGACGAAATCTTTGCCGATGTGGAACGCTTGGGCAAGCCCGCCAGGCTGAGGCTGAACTTCGTAAGAAATCGAGATTCCCCACTGAGAACCGTCTCCGAGCAATTTTTTGAACGCAGATTGATCTTCAGGAGTCGTAATAATTAGAATTTCCCGAATTCCGGCAAGCATTAAAGTCGTGAGCGGATAGTAGATCATCGGCTTGTTAAAAACCGGCATCAGTTGTTTGCTAACAGCGATAGTCAGCGGATACAGACGACTACCAGACCCGCCAGCAAGAATAATTCCTTTTCGGTTCACCATAAGAATCTACAGGAAAAGACACTTGCAGGCGCAAATAGTTCCAAAATCTTAGAGAAACCATCATTTTTTAAAGTTCGAGACGATGTAAATGAAATCATTGGAGTTTCATCCCGTCATATTTGGGAATCATCGTTCGTAAGGTAGCTTTAGTTATGCTTGTTACAATTGCTTCGATTTTCCTAGCCCAAATTCCAATGGGTCCTATCAAGCATCCTGGTCTAAACCCAAATTTTCATGAACTTTGCAAGCGCGTGGAGTCCCAGTTGGAACTTGGAAACTTTGAAGCTGCTTCAAAGGCGTGGCAGGCACTTCCGAGCAGAAACGTGAAACTTGAATGGGATGATTCGGGGGTGCCAGCGAATCGAAAAGCAGAGTTTGAATCTGCCCGAAATCAAGTGATCGCAGATTTGGCTGAAGGGCTACCGGAACTAACCATCGAACTCAAGAAGCCAGGCGGAGTAAAAATCAGCTTCTCCCCGAAGTTGCCTGAAAAGAACTTGATGCCCCAGGGCGCAGTCCTTTTCTTTTCGCCGGATGCGAGCGAACCGAGAGTCGAAGCTGTCATTTCATTGCTTCGCGGTAACCCGCCCTCACCTGTTGAGCAGATTGACGTTTACAATGAGATTGGTCATGCGGTTTTGGAATACTTTGGCCGCCAACCGACTCCGGTGTCCGCCGAGTTGGGATTTCGATCAGACTTGGCTTCGCGCGAAAGGCGAAGAATAAGTCCGGCAGATCGGCTGTTTTATCGCAAGACAATGATGCTTGTTGACTCGCTAAAGCAGTCCATTGATAAAAAGACAAAAATTCGGCACGTGGAGTCGAGCGCTCAATTTGACATTTCAAGTTTTCAATTGGGAAATCATGTTCAAGGCGACATTGTTCCTCTTTCATTCCAGATTACAAATAGTGGAACAGGGCTCTTGATCGTTCAAGCAAGGCCAGATTGCGGGTGTCTTTTCATAGATCCGACGATCAACATCGAACCTGGCCGAACTGCACTGATCAAAGGCGGAGTGGATACTCACGAATATGTCGGTGTTTTGGCGAAGAAGTTCTTGATCACAACAAACGATCCAAATCAGGCATCGTTTGAAATTCCTGTTCATATTTCGGTTGCACCTTTGTACAGAACACTAATGCCTGCAGGAAGCACGCTCTTGGTAGGTAAGAATGGAACTGAAACAAACATATTCCTCACCTTAAATCCAACTGCAAAATTCAAAGCTGTGAGCGTTACTACGGCTGGAATTCCTGCAACGGCAACTATCGAACCTTGGAAGGGCGAACTTCCCGATCCGGAATTTGGAGAGAGCACCATTCCCAGAACTGGATACAAAGTTCATGTAAAAGTTGCAAAGGGTGTACCAAAGGGCAGATTCGGTGTGACCGTTATGATCGCCACTGACTCAGCTGAATTTCCAGTCGTGCGACATTCTTTCAGCGTGCAGACAGGGATTGTGGCTCAACCTGAGCAAGTCTATTTTGGAGAAATTGATCGAAGTTCTAGACGAGGCTCATTTTTCCTTGCCCGTCCTAACAAACCTTTTCGAATTCTTTCTGTAGCTGGAAACACTCCGTTCCTCACTGGAAAAGTTATCGAATCCAAGGGCCAGACTGAATACCGAATCACGGTGGTGTTAGATGGCACACAGCCTACCGGTCCGATGGGGGCAATGGTAAGAATCAAGACGGATGATCCCGAACAACCCGTAATCGAGATTCCCGTTACTGGCATCGTGAAATGAAATTCGTTGCGGCTTTTGTCGGTATTTTAGGCGTTCTGTACACAATCTTTGGTTTCCGACGAGACTCGGCCCACACCGTACTGATTGTTGGCGGAAATCTTGGCGGTTATCTCTCTCCCTGCGGATGCACCAAGCCAATGTCAGGTGGCATTCTTCGGCGAAGCACTCTCGTTCGCCAACTGTCCTTCGGGAAGGCAGCAACAATTATTGAAACGGGGCCGCTGGTTCATGGAAACTCTAAACAAGATCAGCTCAAATTAGAAGCGATTGGTGAAGTTTCAGCCAAACTTGGCGTCGCAGCAATTGCAATAACGAAACGAGAAGTTGGACTCGGAATCGGAGCCATTGTCTCCTTGCAAAATCTGGTTGGCCCGAAGCTGGTTCACTCGGAATTTTTGCCCGATAACAGGCCAAGAATAGAACCCTTGATCTTTCATCGAGGATTTGTAATTGGGTCGCTAACTGATCCGCCCAAGTTCATCCCTTCTATATTAGGAGAAAAAGCACGGACTCAAGGCGCTGCGATAGGCGATTTGGTTTCGACGGCACAAGATGCCGAAGCCCTATCAGTGCTGATATTTGATGGGCCGCTTGCGACTGCCAAGGAGCTTCCTGGTGTGGAGAAGGTAGATATAGTGATCTATACATCCAACGGCCCAGCAATCTCAAGAGTAGAGCAGCTTGGCAGTTGCAAGTTCTTTTCACCTGGAGAGAAGGGGAAATACCTATTGGCGATTGATTTTGATGGCAACCAATTTTCTCAAGCGAGATCGGTTGAGATAGTGGCAAGCACGAAGGACGATGCTTTTACAAAGACTGTCTTTGAACGATACTTAGCTAGAGTAAAGGGTGCAGGACTCCTCGCAAAAGTGCCTCGAAAGCATGGAAAGAGCTTTGCCGGAAATGCCAAATGTATGTCCTGTCACCCAACAGCCGCAAGGGTCTGGAAAGACTCAAAACATGCAAAGGCACTCGCTACGCTTGCCAAGACAAAGCAGGATTGGGACCCAGATTGCGTCGGATGCCATGTTGTTGGCCTCAATTCTAGTCCTGGGTTTAAGAGCCTCAAAGCAACGCCACAGCTGGCGAATGTGGGTTGCGAATCATGTCATGGCCCTGGTTTAGACCATTCAAAGACTCCGATGAAATTCCGCCTGCCGAAAGTCGGTGGAAAGTCATGCCAGCCTTGCCATGTTCCGGACCACAGTCCACAGTTTGAGTTTGCGAAATTTTGGCCCAAGATTCGGCACTAGTATGCAAAACAAACTAAAATCGAGTTTTGTGGAAAACATTTGCAAAAGCTGATAAACAGACTTTTTGCAAGATAATCGCAGAAAACAAGCGATAGATAGCTTAAAACTGCCATTATGCGCCACTTGACCACTTGACCACGATTCCGAAAAATGTAGGTGTTCAATGTTTGCAATTGAGCGAAGGGGAAATTCAGGGTTCAGGAAGATATATTCACGATGGATCGAAGTTCGAGCGCAACTCTAAATTATCCCATTCAGCCGATTGCAATTCGTCCGAGAATGTCGGACATCTTGTTTTCATTTGCTGAAAAGGACTTCGCTAATTTTGGAGTAGTACCCTCAAATATTCGTGCAGTGGAGTCCGCTATTCGTTTTTCGAGCGGAATCAATCCCTTCGTCGCGATAATTGGTCCGAGTGGGTGGGGCAAGAGCCATTTATTGTTAGCGGCGGCAGACCAAATGAGTCGCGACAGAGATCGTGGCCTCGTGCAAGTTATTTCTGCCCAAGACTGGGTCGCAAACAATAGAACTCGAGTCACGAACGGAACCCTGATTTTAGATAATGCACAAGAGTTAATCCAGAAATCCCGAACTCGAAACCAATTTCAAATCATGCTCGAACGAAGGCTAAAGGGCGGAAGGCCCACATTGCTTAGCTTTACAGATTCAAAAGTTACACGAGCTATTCGGCATGCATTGCCGAATTCTCGCGAATGGGTCGTAGCAACGATCAAGGCTGCACCAGGTGAGGAACGCCAAAGAATTCTTGGACAACTTGGCAGAAGGGAATGCGTGGAGCTTTCGGCAACGCTCGAAAGGATTTTGGCATCCAGGCTAGAAGGCAATGGGCGCAATATGCTCGGCGCCATTAAACGGCTTCGGCTCGCGCAATCGGATTGGAAAAGTCCGGAATCAGCATTGCAAGCTTGTGGGATTCTTAATCCGTTCTTTAGCGCGAATTCTGGATGGGACCTACGGGAGCACATTGCTGAAAAGGCAAAGCAACTTCAACCTTCTGAATGGGGAAATGTTGTGCCTTTTGACCTTGCCATCTATGTAATGCTCAAGGTCGCACTTTTAGGAGAAGCTGACGTTGCGAAGTTCTTTCGTATTGAGCAGTCAAAGGCATACGTGTTTGCGACAAGGTTCTCAGAGAAAGTACAATCTGACCCGCTAATTGGGCAAATTGCTGAGAAATTCGTTCAAAGTATAGTTGCCGATCTCTAATTAGCCAAAAAGCAGGTATTTCACCTGTGTAGATTGCTGATCAATCAAAGATATCCTAAAGGGTGCGTGCAAAGCAATGTAATTTGCTTTCACAAATGATTGTTGTTGAATGGGAGAAACCTGAAAACTAAGACTAGTAATGGTTGACTAGTTTTTGGCGATCTGAAGTTAGGGGCGGAATTGAAGACTGTTGCACAATGCAAGCTTAAACCCATTTGGGTGAATCCTGATCACCTCGTTGAAACGGCCAGGCACGTTTTGACGGGTCATCTGGTAAGAGCTGTTGGTGTGATGCGGGGCTCCGAATTAGTGGGCATGTTTTCCATTGAGAATTTGATGAGCGCAAACGATGCCGGCAAGGTTCAAGATGTGATGGGCGACCTCGGAGAAACAGTTGACTACACAATGTCAATTCGTGAAGCAGCAGGGATTGTTGCCAATTCTGGCCGAGAATACGTTGCCGTCACTGAAGATGGCCAATTTAGAGGCATTCTTACGGCATCTATGCTTCTGGCGGACATGGCAAGAACTTGGGATCCGTTGACAGAGCTTCCGTGGTCAGATCGTTTGAGAGAATGGGGAATTGAACAGCTCAAAGAAGGGCAGGAGATATCAATCCTGTTCCTTGACCTTGATGACTTTGGTCAATACAACAAGAAATTTGGCCATATCATTGGCGATACAGTATTGCAGGCAGTCGCGCATCGCCTGCGAGAAGTGGTGAATCACGAAACGGACGTGCTGGTGCGATATGGTGGCGACGAGTTTGCAATAGGGACAAACCTGCTTCGAGACGATGCCGAAGCACTTGCAAAACATGTACGCGAAGCAGTCAATGGACTTGTCTTCATGGAGACTGAACAATCCATTTCGGCTTCAATAGGCGTTTTTGGTGGCCGCCGAACTCATGAAAGAGAAAAGGTTCACTACGCCGCCACTGTAGACAATTTGATCAACATTGCAAGCCGAAAGTGCATGGAAGCAAAGGGCACGAGCACCCCAGTTGTCGCATCGCCGAAAGAAATTACATTTCAAGCTCATCAAGAAGCTGTTCAATCAGAAAGTCAATTGGAATCGCTAGATGGACCCAGTCCAAGTCCAGTACCTGATGCAGCCAATTTGCCTGTCGTTACGGAAGTCTCAGTTGATGAAAATTCCGACCGAGGCGTGAGTATGGTCACTTTGGAGGTCAACGGCGAAATTGTGCGAGGCGTTCATGCCCGAGCAAGCGGAGTGTCGGCGATCGAATCTGTTGCGACGGCCACGGCAAACGCCATAAATCGCCTTCGTCAAGAACTGCGTTACCGCATTGGCGATGTTTCTCTGCATCATTCAGAAGGCATGGAAGACCGAGTTCTGGTGCGAGGTTGGGCTTGGCAGAACGGAGTGGAAACCCCTGTAATGGCTGAAACACGAACATCAAAAGGGCATATCATGGCGGCGGCAGATGCGACTATCTTGGCTGTTGCAAGATTTCTTGATTGAGCACGAGCATATTTTTCAGTTTGAGCGTATGATTCTTCTATGAGTTCTGCTTCGACGGATGATATTGTTGAAATCATTGAAAGGCTTCGCCGCATTTTGCCGGAAAACGATCCAAAGGCAGTGTTGCTGCTTGGCACGCTTGAGGATCACTTTCGAAGTTCAATCGAAGTTACGGAAGAGCTAAAGAGGCAAATCACAGAATTTGAAGAAGCTTATACAAAGCTGACTTCTCCCGCAAACCGAACTGGACTCTTTTTGAAGTGGCTCGATGACGAAACAGGATTGGTCGTGATCGGAGATTCGGAGTACGTCGTCAATGCCGATCCCAAAATTGATCGCTCTCTGATCGCTTCAGGTTCAAAAGTCAGGCTGAACGAGGCGTATGCCATTCTGGGCGAAGCACCCTCGTCGGAAATCGGTTCAGTCGTCAAAGTAGATGCCGCTATGGATGCTGGGAGACTAAGAATTTCATCTGGTGCCCCTGGGGCGGAAGGGCGAATCATTGGGCGCTCGCAAGCTCTTGACGAGAAAATCATTGAAGCGGGTGATTCGGTTCGTTTAGATAGCACTGGTCGGCTTGCGGTCGAGCTATTTGAAGAGAAAGAAAACAAAGACTTCTTCTTTGAAGAAATCCCTGATACGCCATGGTCTGCCATTGGGGGACAAGAGGAGGCGATTCGACTCATTCGAGAAACGATCGAGCAACCACTACTTCATCCAGAGATTTATGAGAAATATGACAAAAAACCTCTAAAGGGAATTCTTTTGTTCGGTCCTCCTGGATGCGGAAAGACTCTTATTGGGAAGGCAACGGCTTCAAATTTAACAAAGGAGTATGCAAAGAGTGTTGGTCATGAAGTTCGCGAATATTTCATGTATATTTCCGGCCCCAAAATCCTCAATATGTGGCTCGGCGAAACGGAACGCATGGTTCGAGAAATCTTCAGAATTGCCCGGGAGAAGGCGAAGGAAGGAAGGTTAGTTTTTATCTTTTTGGATGAAGCTGAATCCGTTTTGAGAACTCGTTCCTCCGGTAGATGGCTCAATATCAGCAATACGGTAGTGCCTCAGTTTTGTGCAGAATTGGACGGCCTAGTTGCTCTTAACAATGTTGTTTTGATGCTAACTTCGAACCGACCCGATTACATTGACCCGGCAATTCTTCGCCCTGAGCGCATTGATCGGAAAATCAAGATCGGCAGGCCGGATCGAGATGCTTCCCGGGAGATTTTGGGGCTCTATCTACATGATTCGATCCCCATTGACCCAATTCTCCTAGCCAAACATAAATGCGATTCGGAAGCCGCCAGAATCGAGCTTCTGGACCGAACAATTGAAGCACTTTGGACAGCAAATTCAAGTACTGAATTTCTCAAAATCATGTATCGAAACGGAACAAGTTCAGTTTTGTACTGGCGCGATTTGGTGAGTGGAGCGCTTTTGAAATCGGTAGTGGGTCGGGCTAAGGATACGGCAATTCGAAGGGCGATCGCAGATTTGGACGGCGATCACGGCGTTACCGCCGAAGATTTGTCTAAAGCAATCGCTGACGAGTTTCGAGAGAACGAGATCTTCCCGAAATCGGATACACAAGACGATTGGTTAAAGCTCTTGGATATTGAGCCTGAGTCCGTAGTGGCAGTACGTCCTATATCCGGGCAAAGGCCGGAAGGAAGAATGAAGAAGACGATTTCATAAGCGTGGCATCGGCGTCTCGCCGATGAAGGTTTGACCAAAGGAATTCAACTTGAATCTTTCGTCGGCGGGCCGCCGATGTCACATCAATTATTCGCTTGCGCTCCAGCCTCCGCCATCGAAATCATGCACCAAATTGACCTGTGCAAGTCTTCCCAATCGTCGCCGGTGCGCTCAATCGTATAGGCGTCCTTACGAGATGTCCCAGGAACTCTGCCGGCCATGTCTGCTTCTTCCGTCCGATTGAATTCGATTCGAACCGTGTAGGGCGACTCAATTCGATATGGCGGTATCGAATTTGCCATTTCCGCCCCTTCGCAAGCGGCTTCTTCGATCATGGGCCCAGTTTCGTTTGGATGTTTGACCTGTGACATATATCTGCCAAATCCATCCTTAACAACGGCCTCTTTAACTTGAGGAATCAAGTCAAGAGCCTCAGCGCATCCGGCAGCATCACTGGAAATGGCAACAAGAGGAACGCCAAATTGTCCGGCTGTGATGGTTGATAGACCAATTTCTCCTGTCAATTTTCCGTTAATCCACATTCGATGAACCCTGCCAGAAATTGTGTGTTCCATGACGCCGTGAAGCGTTCCAGCCATTGCGTGATAGCCAATGAGCATAGCGGCGTCAAAGGACGAATCAATCCCAACCATCATGCCTTCAAATTTGCTCCCATAGCCAGTGACCAGCTCAATTCCGGGTTCCAACTCGTCAATCAGGAGGTTTTTGCTGTTGCCGTGCGAGTCCTTGACGACAATCCGCCCTGCTCCCGCCTGGCGGGCGCCGCGAATCGCGGCGTTAATGTCGTAGGTGTACATTCGTCGGGCAAAGTCAAAGTCAAAATGCTCGGAATTCGGTCTGCCGCATTGAGACCAGGCAACTAGGCCCGTTATGCCTTCGATGTCGCCCGAAATGTATACGTTCATGTATTTTGGGAGTGCGCGGGCTTGACCGCGCATCTATACATTTTTCAACCTTTCAAAGCGCGGTCAAGCCCGCGCACTCCCAAAATACATGAACGTATACATTTCGGGCGACATCGAAGGCATAACGGGCCTAGTTGCCTGGTCTCAATGCGGCAGACCGAATTCCGAGCATT
>JANNQV010000053.1:0-4042 GCA_031400935.1 Armatimonadota bacterium | reverse complement strand
TTTGGCAACCCAGTCAATTCGGTCTCCCATCGCCATTGGGTCGGTTTCTAGTCCATCAAGAACTGATTCCCATTCTCGTAAAACCCAGTCCACCTGATCGTTCGCACCCGAATATATTTGGCAAGCCTGCAAGTACTTTCTTTGTATTTCAATTGCTGAACTATTGGTGCCATCAGCCAAATCAACAATCCATTTGAATTTAGGATCACGGCTGACCTCGCGAAGGGCAATTAGGGGATGATGCAGTTCAAGGCCATTGGGAATGGCGTGGTCTTCCATAAGTTGAACCACAAGGGAAGTCGTTCCGATTTTGAGCGCATAGGCGTATTGGTTCTGATTTGATTCGCCAAACAGCAAATGCAACCTCGTCAAGCCGTCGTGAGCGTAAAAATGCTCCCATTTTGGGTTAATGAGGGCACGATTGAACCGAACGCGGCTGGCAATTGTTTTGAGTATATGGTCAGATCGTTGGCTGAGCTGAAAGGCAACTGTAGGATCGTTTTCAACTCCGTAAACCCTTGAAACCCAGATATAGTCAATCGGGTTGTCTCGCACTTCCTGGATGTCGGGCAGGATTCGATCTGTAGTCAAAATATGTCCGCCAACTCTGCCAACCCCGGCAAAAATTTGTCTTGTAACAAGGAAGGAGTAAAGGCCATTCACATCAGAGTTGAAAAGCTCTTCAGAGGCTTGAACAGAGTAGTTTTCATGGCATCCAAACGTGTGCCCGCCGAAATGGTCTATCGAGTTATTGTAAACATTTACAAAATCAGAAAAGCCAAGGTCGCGGATGGCTCTCACAATGATCTGTTGGCCTGCTCGGTCTGTTGCTACCAGGTCCTTTAGAGAACGGCATTCTGGGGTAGCGTATTCGAGGTGTGAGCCAACGGCATCAATGTACATGCGGCCGCCGTTTCTAAGGAAGCCACCGGAGCGTTCGGGCTCAAAAACGTCGTCGCGCGAGTGAAGGTCAATTGCACCAAGCTTCAGTTCATCGAAGACATACTCTTTGATGAGTTCGACGGCATGTTCGGGTTTTTCGAGGTCTTCAGATACGACTAGCGTGCCGAATTCGGTCTCGACTCCAAATATGCGATCGGTTGGTTGCCGGGGCATAGGACATTCTACGCAAGGAAATCGCTTTAAGTGTTGTACTGGTACGCTTTTGAGGCTCTATGAACTCATCGCCAAACAGCGATCCGCTATTTTCTGATGCTTCGGCATGGATTCATCAGGGATTGTTTTCTCGCTGGCAGCGGCTTTGGCCATCGTACTTTTGCTATTTCGTCTATTTGGCGTTTCATCTTGTGGCGTGGCCGATTTTGGCGATTCATGGGCTGAGAAGGTCTCGTAAACGCGGGCATCGGGAGATTATGTGGACGAGGCTGCTTGGCGGCAGTAAGCCGCTTGCAAAGTTCCCGTATGGTTTGTATGGATTGGATGAATCGGATGATGGTGAGATTGGAAAACTTCCGCCTTCAATACTTAAGGGCAGATCAGGAGAGTTCAACTCATCGAACAAGTTTGTTCCATACAATCCATACAAGAACGTTGTTCTTTATGCCGGAGGCATGGGAGAAAAACGCGCTGGCCTTGCCTTTGCGGAAGTCCTAATTCGGGAACGAAAGTGCCCTGTCTCAGTACTTGTACAAGTGAGCAATGCCTCCAAGATTCACCATTCGACGGTTCCGACCGGAATTATGCCGTACAACAACCCGATTTCAGTACTGATTTTTCTTTGGCGATGGCGCCCGAAGGCGATCCTCGGCGTTGAGTTTTGGGACAATCACCACTTGGCAGCGATTTGCTCTCTATTGGGAATTCCAACTGCGATTTTCAATTGCCCGATCACCGAGCAAAGCATTCGCGGAATGAGCGTTCGCAAACGTTGGAGGTACCAATTGATTGGGGCATATTGTTGCCAGGGCCCGGAACATGCAAAACGTCTGTTTCAGAAAGTCAAAATTCCAAACACGAGAATCATTGAAACTGGACCAATCTGCATCGCTGTTGATCCGGTTCAAGGCCGCGAAGAAACGCTTGATCAGGTGCGAAACGATCTCAAAGTAAGGTTAAGGCTGCCTGAAGGAGCCTTTCCTGTTGTCATTGCTGGAAGTACATACAAAGAGGAAGAAGTCGTTCTATTGGAAGCTTTCGACCAGATTCGGCAAGAATGTCCGGATGCTGTTCTTGTTCTCGCGCCGCGAGGCGTCAATCGTCCTGGTGGATGCGATTCTGTTTTGCTTGAACAATTCAGAGAATTTGCTCGTTGGTCTGCCGGAATCGAAGTGTTTCCCGATTCAAGGATTGTCTTGATAGATACAACTGGCGAATTGAAATACTTTTATTCAGTTGGGCACGTTGCCTTTGTTGGCGGCTCAATGGGGCAGCATGGTGCTGGTCACACTCCGGTCGAAGCAATGGCTTGGGGACTTCCAATTTGCATTGGTCCAGTTCATCCTCAACAGAAACTGTTGATTGACCTACTTCTTGAAAATGATTTGGCAACAGTCTGTAAAAATGCGCGAGAACTCGTTGAATTCTGGAGCTGCGTGGCAAAAGATTCGTCATATCGGGAGAATGTTCAGAGGCGGCTTGGCGAACTTTTGGAAGGGTCAGACGAAATGATCCTCCGAATCTACGATAACCTTTGCTAGCCCCCTAAATTGACAACAATGCTGTTGCGAACACTCATCCTTAAAATTTCTGCCTTTGGCTGGGTAGAACGTTTTGTTCGTAACTCGCGTTTGCTTCGACCGGTAGTGAAGCGGTTTATTGGTGGGGATACCCTTGCAGATGGACTGCGAAACGCAACTCCGCTTTTGGATCGAGGGTTCATGATTTCACTCGATTTGCTGGGAGAATCTGTCCAAAGTATAGAAGAAGCGAATTCTGCCCGCGATTCGTTTTTGGAGATCATTGAGCAACTCTCTGTAGATTCGCACTTTGTGCCTTATAAGCTTTCGCCAATGTCAATAAACCGGTTCGAATGCATTGAGAATATCAATATTTCGATCAAATTAACCCAATGCGGGCTCGATATTTCGGATGATCTCGCAGAACAGAATTTTCGCAGTGTCTTGGGCCTCGCCATAGAAAAGGGAACCATTGTCCGAGTTGACATGGAGGCTTCGGCGTATACCGAAAGAACGATAGCGATGATTGAGAGGGTTTTTGCGGAGTATCCGAATGCCGCGACAGTTTTGCAATCTTATTTGTTCCGAACCCCTGATGACCTTGCAAGATTAAACAGATTAGGGTGCCGCTTGAGGCTCGTAAAGGGAGCCTATTTGGAATCTCACGACATTGCCTTTGAGAAGAAGGAACAAGTGAACGAGGCATATATACAGTTAGCAAAGACAATGCTGGAACATACGAACTATCCCGCCTTTGCCACACAAGATCCCAATATGATTGAAGCCGTGAAGTCGTTTGCGGCTGAGCATTCGATAGATAAATCTAGTTTTGAGTTTCAGATGCTATTTGGGATTCGCCGCGATTTGCAAGACGCCTTGCTTGCAGACGGCTACAAAGTTCGTATTTATGTTCCATTTGGCGATTCGTGGTATCCATATTTCAGCCGTCGCCTTGCGGAAAGGCCGGCGAACGTCTGGTTCATATTGAAGGCACTTTTCCGAAGGTAGGACGTTTTTTCTTGCTCAAGCTACTTGAACTAAAGCTATAACGCGTTGGCTGTAGTGTAATTGCGCGCTGTAAACAGGAATATGATATAGTAGGATAGCAACGAGGCAAAATAGATGGGTACCAAAATACCTAAGTCAATTCTAGTAGGTTCAAGGCTATTGCTTAGTCTTCTTTGCCTTTTCATTTCGCAATTCGTGGCGGCTCAGATTGAATTCAACATTTGGGGAGAGAACCAAGCGCCGCTTCCTGCAAAATACTCAGGCACCAATTGCTACGCGTCCGGATCAGTATTCATTGGTGGAGGTTATTTGACCCAAACAAAACTGATCCTTAAGGACAACCAGGGCGTCGAAACGGTAGTCGCAGAGTGGAACTTCGTGCAAACAGACCCTCCAAC
>JANNQV010000052.1:0-2101 GCA_031400935.1 Armatimonadota bacterium | reverse complement strand
TTTCGCCGTAGCCTTCAAATATATTGTCAGGCGTTTCAAAGTCGGCGTCCCAATCAATGTTGTATTCAAAGTGCCGCGCCGTCGAGCAGACCCCGCAGCGATAAAGTTCACCGTGCTTGTTGAGATTTGCAGGTTCCAACCCCCCAGCCTTCTCCATCGCGTCCAGCATCAGGAACGCGGCTTCTGCGCTTGGCTGATCTAGGTCTAGTATGGTGTATAGCCCGGTGTGCGGATGGTGGAAAAGCAATCCATCATCGTCTAGCCTGTAGACCATTCCCTCTGGCGCGACCTCAGCTATTTTTTGTAGTAGTTCTTTGTGTGTCATTTGGTCTCCTTGTATCTTTGCTTAATCAGTTGCCAATTGATTGAAATATCGTAAAGTGCTATTGCCGAATGGAGTAACAGATACACGGTGAGTACCCACAAAATCCAATCTGGAACGATGATAGTAAATGATTTCATTTGTTCTCCTTTAACCAGTCGGGAATATCAATATCGTTCAATTCAAAAAGTTCTTCTGCGGTGGAGTCGTTGTTGATTTGTGAATCAATCGCACCGCAATCAATGCATTCAGTGTGCGTCGAATCGGCCTGCTGTTCGACTTGACCAAAGCATCTTCGGCATCTCATCTATTCTCTATTTCCCTGTGCCCGATCTCAAATTTGTTCATTTGGTCTCCTTGCGCCGATTCTTCCACCAAGCAATCAGACGGACGAACGCACTAGGAACTGCTCCGGGGAGTTCCATCATCTAACTGCCTATCAACCAAAATGCTAACGGCTTTCTTTTGCCACATGAGTTTTACTTCGTGGGGTGGGCATGGAACCATCTCGTTCACAAAGTCGGTGAGGATCAGCCAGCACTCGCCCACTTGTTCTGGTGCTTTGTATGAAAATGAGCGGATCATGCTGTCAACTCGGCTCTGGTGCCGCACAGGGATAACCTTTTTGATTTGATGCGCTACGCTGATTGGGTGTCTTTCGCTCATAATTCCACGCCGCCTCTCAATCTATAGGTCTTTTTCTGTTCTTGAAAGTTCACTCTTCCCTCCCAATCTTCAATCCCTGAGATAGCGCTCTGTCAATGATCTGCCGATGCTCCGCCTGGCATTGTCCGTAATATCTAGCAGCAATAGGCAATTGCATAGTTAAGTCACCAAGGAATCCAGATGAAAAGCCGGGGACAATCCCGCTTTCGGTTTTCATATCTATCTGAACGATGGTGCAAACATTGGCTATCTTGTGCTTCTCTCTCGCGGCGCGAACATCGTCAAGGAATCCCCTAAGTGCTTCGTTAGCGTGATCTTGGCTTTCAAACGGAACATTGAGTTCTCGAAATAAATCTACGTTCGATTCAAATTTGCTCACCCTGCACGCTCCGCTTTCTTTCGCCCTTTGCATATCGCTATGTGTTTCTTGAAGCTCTTTTTGAATGTGAACACTCTGCCGCACTTGCCACAAGGCATTCCTTGGAACGTTTTGGGTGCTTCGACTGGCTCCGTTATCGATATTTCGATAACGGGTTCCTCTTGTTCCAAGAACTCAGGATGGTTAGACTTCATGTGCTCGTGCAGGTTGGGGAACTTCTCATTACAACAAGGGCACATGCCTTCTGCGGCACGATTCTTCAAATGCGTCACGCGCCCTTTGTAGGCGTCTCTGGACTTCTTGAAGTGTTCGGCTTCCTGTCGCTCACGGCGAGCTTGCTCTGCGTGGTACTTGGCATTCTGCTCGGCGGTTGCTAGTTGCTCCCGAAGTTTCTGGGCCTCTGTCTTTCCTTCGTATATCCGGTTACAGCCATTGGGACAACACCATCCCTTGTGATCTTCCCGCCGTTGTTTGTTATATGCCTCGGTCATTGCGAACATAACCCCACATCCGCCGCACTCGATTACCGTGAATACTGTCTCTTTAGTTTCTGTGAATGTTGCCATTAGGTTTTTCCTCCTGTAAATGTTGCGTCCGCTTTCTTCTTGTCCCCAAGTCCCCAAAGGGCAGTGATAAGTGTCGATATTAGCCCGGCCTGCTTGCGTTCTTCGTGTCTGAGGTCGGCGTAAACGATGTCGTTCAGCTTCTTCCTCAAAGGTTTCAGGTAGTGCTCG
>JANNQV010000051.1:0-80508 GCA_031400935.1 Armatimonadota bacterium | reverse complement strand
TCTGGAGCCGGAGACAGGATTCGAACCCGCGACCCGCTGTTTACAAAACAGCTGCTCTACCCCTGAGCTACTCCGGCCTTAGCCGCAAATTGTACTCGATTCAAAATAAAAAAGAGAGCGCATCTGCGCTCTCTTTCCATTCAATTCTGAACTACTACTTCTTTTTCGTTACACGCTTTTTTCGCATTTTTGCGAGCCTGGGCTGTCCTGTCGTCAGATCAAATGTCAATCTATAACCCGCAGGAATTGCTTTCAGAGCGCTTTCCAATTCGGATGGCAGATCCAGCGTTTTGCCCTTCTTTCTTCCTCGACGTTTTGCCGGAACAAGAACGGTAGAAGCATTGCCAGCGCCTGAATTCGAATCCATAGCGATTAGCTTTTTGTCCTTTATCTCAAAAAGCTCTGAAGTGGCTGCGAACGAAAGAAACATATAGCCTCCTTCAGACAACATTCTTGCCGCAACTGGCAAGACATACTTCTTAACCCCAACTCGAACTGTTAGAAGGCCAACTTTTGGCTGCACTTTGAATTTCAATGAATTTTTGACACTCTGAACTGTTTTACTCATGTCTTATTTCCTTCCTCAATTTTGTGAATGGCTAGTTTACTCAATTTGGCACCTGCAATTTTATCACGCAAAGTCGAAGTTTCAAGCACTTTGTTTGACTTCGATATTGTCAATTAGTCGAGATTCACCTAATCGGACGGCGGCGAGTATTCTTCCATTGCCGTCATGAATGGCCTTGGGCTGAAGCGTATCTACATCAACATAAGCAAAATAATCAACGTTGAATCCGGCGTCAATTAGCACTTGCTTCGAATTGATCAGTACTTGTTCAAATGGCACAATTGAATTGTCTACGAGCATTTGATTCCGCGCACTTTCCAAAGTACGAAACAATACTGGTGCAACGTCTCGATTCGAACTAGACAGGTACCTGTTTCTACTCGACAATGCTAAGCCATCATTTTCTCTGGTCGTTTCTTCGAAAATAAGTTTTACAGGCAAATTAAGGTCTTTCACCATTTGCGTAACTACCGCACATTGCTGGTAGTCCTTAAGTCCAAAAACTGCATGACACTCCCCAATAATGTTAAATAACTTACAGACGATAGTTGCAACTCCGTCAAAATGTCCAGGTCGAAACTCTCCTTCCCACAATTCAGTTATTCGTGATACCTGCACATTTGTATAGTTATCTCCGATTAATTCTTCCGTTAAAGGCGCAAACACAATACTAACTCCGACTTCTTTAGCCATTTGGAAATCGCGTTCTTCATCTCTTGGATATTTGGAAAGGTCTTCGTTATCTCCGAATTGCAACGGGTTGACAAAGATCGAAACTACCGTTAAGTCGCTCACTTCCCTTGCCTTTCTCATCAGTGAGAGATGCCCCTCGTGAAATGCGCCCATTGTCGGCACAAATCCGATCTCACCATGAAGCTCAGCTCTGAGTTCAGCAATTGTTCGAACGACTTTCAAAAGGAATTCTCTTCAGTTGGAAAAGTGCCAGCTCGAGCCTCAGAAATATAAGTCGAGATCGCAGATTCGAAGATAGACGCGCCCTCGCAGTACTTCTTTGAATGTCGAAAGACGCTCGGGCTTAAGCCAACGATGTCGTGAAAAACTTGGATTTCTCCATCGCAATGAGGGCCGGCGCCTATCCCTATTGTTGGGCAATCAACGGCTTTGGTGATTTCCATTGCCAGGTTCGCAGGAACCAATTCGATTACCATCGAAAACACTCCTGCTTTGGCAATTGACGTTGCCGCATTAAGAATCTGTGCTCCGTTGTCTTTGCCCTGAACCTTGAATCCGCCGAATGTGTGAACGGATTGCGGGGTCATACCGACATGTCCCATTACGGGAATTCCGGCCTTGCAAATTGCTTCGATCGCTTCCGTATAATCGCCTTCTAATTTGACCGCATGAGCGCCAGCTTTCATCAGTGCTACAGCCGAATCCACAGCCTGGGAGCTAGAGCCTTGGTATGATCCAAATGGCATGTCTGAAACCAAAAGTGCGTGAATAACCGACGTTGCTACTGCACGTGTGTGATGAACCATCGCAGCAAGATCAACTTCGAGGGTTGTTTCTAGTCCTAGCATCGTGTTGGCAACAGAATCTCCAACTAAAATGAGATCCGCTCCGGCAAGGTCAGCAATTCGAGCCGTTGTAGAATCGTATGCCGTGATACACACGACTTTAGACCCGGCAGCCTTCATTTTGAAAATATCCGGAGCGGTGATTCTTGAACCCATATTGGTTAAAAGTATACCGACGAGTTATTCTGAAGAAGATCTTACGAAACTAAGCACTTCTCTTGCATGGCCATCGGCAACAATTTTCCGCCAGACTTTCGTAATGATTCCATCGTCGCCAATTACAAATGTTGAGCGCTCAACTCCCCAGTACTTTTTGCCGTACATGGACTTTTCAACCCAAACTCCGCAAGCTTCGCAAAGCGAATGTTCAATGTCGGCTAAAAGCGAAAACGGCAGATCGAGTTTTTTGCAGAACTTTTGATGCGATTTAACAGAGTCTGGACTGATTCCGAAAACTTGGATTCCTTCGACCTGAAGAAAAGAGTCGCGAAACTGGTTCGCTTCTAGCGTTCAGCCAGATGTATCGTCTTTCGGATAGAAATAGAGCACGGAGACTTTGCCCAAAAGACTGACTTGAGTAAATACACTCTCAGATTGATCACTCAATCGAAATGCCGGGAAAATATCGCCTTCACGAATGCTCAAGACCTTTCTCCCTCTTTCGAATGGGCGATTGCATCTAAAAACATCGCGTGCATCAGGTCAACTCTTAAGAGCATTCCAATGAGCCTGTTTTCATCAACTACGGGCAAAATCGTGAGTCCGCTCATAGCCATTCGGTGAAATGCTTCTCCAATTTCTGTTTCCGCAGTAAGGACGATCGGCTCCTTAGTTGCATAAACTTCTGCCGGCTCATCAGCAAGGCTCGTGACATTGCCTCTAGCATGTGCAGCCCGAACCACGTCTCCTTCAGTTAAGATTCCAATTGGCTTCTCATCGTCATCAACAAGGACCAGCCCAGGAAACTGATAAATGTCCATTTTGTCAACGGCATCTCTTACGGTGCTATCGCGCCGAAGCACAGGAATATGCGAGTGGACAATCTCTCGTAGAGTCATTTGAAAAAGTGTAACTCATTTGCTGGGAGCTATACTTGAAGCCAAATGCGTGTTGATGCTGCGTTGATTGGTGGAACAGGGATTGGGGATCGTCTCCTTGCTATTCCGGGTCGCCCGATCCATGTTCCGACTCCTTATGGAACGATCCGCGGTCGAATCATTCAAGTCGAAAGCACTTCAATCGTCGTGTTTTCAAGGCATAGTGCTGGTCATAAAGTTCCACCCCACAAAGTGCCATATTTAGGGCTTTCCTGGGCTTGCAAAAGACTGGATGTTCGAGCCTGTTTTTCGACTGCGGCAGTCGGAAGTTTGCGCGAAGATTGGCCGGCGGGGACTTTAGTCAACTGTTCTGATTTTGTTGACTTTTCAAGCCGAAATCTCACGCGATTTGACAATACTGTGGAACATATTGATTTTTCCGAAGCCTTTGGAAATGGTCCGAGAAAAGCACTTCAGAATTCAGCCCAAGAGCTTGGTTTGGAGCTTCAGACTAAGGGAATATATCTGAACCTAAACGGCCCACGATATGAAACTGCACATGAAGTCCAAGTCCTTCGAGCTGTTGGAGACATTGTCGGAATGACTGCCGGAAGCGAAGCAATTGCGATGCGCGAAATAGGAGTTCCCTATGCTTGCCTAGCCATCGTGACAAATCTTGCCGCAGGAATCTCGCAAATCCCACTTTCTCACGAAGACGTGGTTGCTCAAATGAAAATTTCAGGAGAATGTGCTGTTCAGCTTCTGCTGAAAGCGGCGCAAAAGGTGTAAGCATGGCTGCCCTATCTAACCGCCGTCTTGCCACACTTCTTGCCCTGACGCCGGGTATTGGCGGCAAGTCGCTCATTCGAGTGCTTTCGAGGTCTGACCTTCTCGGAATTGCACCTGAGGAATTCGTTAGGCTCTCCCGCGAAGAACTTCGAGAATCGTTTGGACTGTCAGTCAAGCAAGCGGAGTCAGTTGCTTCTCGCAAAGATTCTTGGAATGAAGAAGTTACAGGGATAGAACGCCGTTTAACCGAGCTTGGAGTACGGCTGATTACTGCCGCAGACGCGGATTATCCAGTTCGACTCGAGCAATTCGATCCCCAGCCGCCTACAGCTCTGTTTTGTTATGGAAACCTCAGATTGCTAAACGCAAAAACGTTTTCGATTTTGAGTTCTCGGAATGCGCCTCCAAAAGCACTCGACCATATCGAAAAACTGACCGAAGAAGGAGTTTTTCAATCTGAAGTGCTGGTGACTGGGCATGACCGACCAGAGTATCAACGCTCCGCGATTGTTCCGCTTCGATGGGGTTCGCCAAGAATTCTCTGTTTTGACCGAGGGATGTTTCAAGTACTGGGCGAAGACCTCTCCAACGAGCCGTTTCGGGCGGCGAGGCTGTGGCGTTACCAATTCGATGCAAAAACTGATTTGGCAATTTCACCGTTCAAGCCTGACAGCAGTTTCCGAGGAGTCAACAACCAGGTTCGAGATCGCTTGGTTGCCGCATTGAGCGATAGAATTGACTTTCCTCACCTTTCGGCAGGCGGCAATATGGAGAAGCTGGCACGAATGGGTCTTAAGGCATCGCGTTCAATCAAAGTTGATTCGGGTTGCGAATCGTTCGACCAACTAGTCGAGCTTGGGGCAAATGAACTTGCAAAAGTCTAGCTAGGGTTTGTTCGACTCAATCCAACCTACAACTGTCCACCAACCCATACAATCCATCCAATTTGCCTGGTATCCTTTTGCGCGGCATGGCCGAGTTGCTCGCACAATCCTATATCCGTGATGTTCCCGACTTTCCTAAAGAGGGAATCCTTTTCAAAGACATCGCTCCCGTACTTCAACAACCTGCGGCAATGGCGGAAGTTATTGACCTCCTTTGTGCGGATGCAAAGGAATTGGGTGCTGAAGTAATTGTAGGAATCGAGAGCCGGGGGTTCGTCTTTGGCGTTCCCGTAGCGCTGCAATTGGGATTGCCGTTTGCGATGGCACGAAAACTTGGAAAGCTCCCTTACGACCGAATCACCGAAGAATATGCTCTGGAATACGGCACCAATACCGTTGAGATGCACACGGATTCGATAGACCCCGGGCAACGAGCTTATGTCATTGACGACCTGCTTGCAACAGGAGGCACTGCCGCAGCGGCAGCGCGGTTGATTGAACGGCTAAACGGCTCAGTTTGCGGGTTTGGGTTTATGGTTGAGCTGTCTTTTTTGAATGGCCGAGAAAATTTACTTGGATATCCGATCAAATCTCTGATAACCTATTGACATGAAAAAATTTCTAACTTTTTCTTTGTTTGCCTCGTTAGCCTTTTTGGCTATTGCTGCCGAAGAGGCGCTAACTGTCAAAACGCTTTTATTAAAGGCAGATGCCAATGATGGCAAGCCTGTTTTTCTAACTGGAAAGATTTCCGAATTCGAGCAAAAGACATCCAAGAAAGGCAATCTGTACTTTGTGTTCAAGGTCAAGGAAGACGATAAAACGATCAATGGCTTTAGCCACGGCGAGCAAAAGCCGCCTCTGAAAGTTGGCGACAAAGTTGAAGTCCGTGGCATTTTTCGCAAGTCAAAGCAAGTTGGCGAATTGACCTTCAAAAATGAAATAGATGTTTCTGAAGTCAAGGACAAGAAATTCGGCGTGAAAAAGGCCGATTAGTACTTCACCTCCACTTTTGATCGGAATTCTCGGCCCGACTGCTTCGGGCAAGTCATTCGTCGCTGAATCACTTGCCGCTGAGTTGTCAGCACAACTTATCAATGCGGATGCTTTTCAGGTTTATCTAGGATTCGATATTGGCACGTCGAAGCCAAAGGAGTCCGGACGATATTTGGGTATAGATCTGCTAAATCCCGACGAGCAATTTGGAGTCGGGCAGTGGATTCGATTTGTGCTTCCTCACCTTGAATCTTGCTTCAATAATCGGCAAAACGCGATAATTGTTGGTGGTACGGGGTTATATGTTCGCGCACTTTTCGAAGAGTTTTCAGATATGTCCTGCGAGCCTGACCCTGCGCTTCGGGCAGAACTTCAGGCTCAGCTTGCTGACAAAGGCCTAACGAGCCTTACTGATGAGTTGATAAAGCTTGACCCATCAACAACTGTTGATCTTGCAAATCCTGTTCGCGTGACCCGTGCTCTGGAGAGATTGCGAAGTACAAACGAGTTTCAGTTCGCTCTCCCACCGTATCGAAAGCTGAAATTTGCACTTTTGCCTACAGTCGCGGCTACAGACCGTAGCATTGGATTGCGACTTCGTGCAATGATGGATGAAGGGTTTGTCGAAGAAGTAAGGCGGCTGATCGAACAAGGGGTTCCCAAAGAAGCTCCGGCGTTTCGAGCCATCGGTTACCGCACTATTCTTCGCTTGCTAGAAGGCGAGATCGTCGGGGAAGAGGCTCTTTCTAGCATCGAAACGGAAACGAGGCGGTATGCCAAACGGCAACGGACTTGGATTCGGTCGGAACCAAACGTGAATATTTTGGAGGCCGAAACGCCAGACGAATTCTTGTCGGCAATGCGATTGTGGCTTTCTGCTAATGGAGGAGTCTGACGAATGGGAAAATCAATCAACCTTCAGGACATGTTCCTGAATCAGGTTCGCAAGGAAGGAATTGCGGTAACAATTTATTTGACAAACAGCGTGCAATTGCGAGGACATGTGCGCGGATTTGATGCTTTTACAGTACTGCTGGATTCTCCCGGCAAGCCAACTCAGCTCGTTTACAAACATGCAGTTGCCAGCATCGTCCCGGTAAATGAAATCAGCTCATATCGCACAAATGGAGAAGGCGATTCGCATAGTGATGACGATTGATTCCGTTCTTTAAGGTTCAGGGCATAGGCAATGATTTTGTCCTGATTGACGGAATCGCAAATGACTTGTCTCGGATTGATCTCCCCAAGTTTGCAAAACAGGTTTGCAATCGAAAATTTGGAGTCGGTGCCGATGGACTATTGATTCTGTGTGAAAGCACGAAGTCGGCATTTCAGATGGTGATGTTCAATCCTGACGGAACTCTGAGTGAGATGTGCGGGAATGGAATTCGGTGTATCGCACAAGTCATTCGGGATCAAGGATATTCCGATGAAACGACCTTTCCATGCGACACAGGTGCAGGAATTCTTCAATTGACTGTTTTGGAGGATAGGCAAGTTCTAGTGGATTTGGGACCAATTTCCTTCGATCCCAATCAGGTTGGATTCGAGGAGCGTTCAGGACCATTCATTGATTCACCGCTTAAAGTTGACGAAACGGAATGGGTTGGAACTGCGGTTTCTGTTGGAAACCCACATATTGTGTTTTTTGTGGCAGACGTTTCAAGCGTAAATCTTTCCGATTTTGGCCCAATGGTCGAAAATCACACTTTGTTTCCCAACCGTATAAATGTGCATCTCGCACAGATTGTCGCAAGGGACAGGATCATTCAGCGTACTTGGGAACGCGGAGCAGGGCTAACTTTGGCATGCGGAACAGGCGCTTGCGCCGTTACAGCCGCTGGCTGGAAGACTGGACGTTCGGATCGTATTGCAACCGTTGAGCTTCCTGGAGGCCAGCTTCAAATTGAAATTAACGAGGCCGGTCATGCAATCATGACCGGCCCCGCTGAAACCATTTTTGCGGGAACTTGGCTCGCTACGCTGCCAGCTTTGAAATAAAGCTTTGTAGGACGGAGTGTGAACCGCCAAGAAAGTCGAGAAATTCGACACCAAATCCTTTTCCATTTGGATCAACCCATGCGACAACTGCAAGAACTTTGACTGTTGACTCAGGACCGACAGACAATTCGCAATTGAAGATTGTGCCTTTGCAGATATCTGCATCTGCTTGAACCCACGCCCCACCTAAAGAAATATCGTTTGTCGTTACGGTGAATTCCTTAATGCTGATACCTTCTGAATCTTCAGCCACAAAGCGACACTTCGTCAAAACTTTTGCGATTATGCGTTCGTAGTTCCGTCGGTTAGACTTTTCCCAAGATACATGTTCGAGTTCGATTCGAACTTTGCCGGAAAACTTTGTTACCGATAGAATGTTTGAATCTACAGTTTCAAAGTTGCCTGCATTCTGGAACAACACTTTTAGGCTCTCGCCTTTTGAAGCCCAATCCGTATTTGCAACGGAGATTTCTACGATAAGCGGCACTTCGGAGCACACAGTGCCTATCGCGGTGCGAGGTTCTCCATTTCGAATTCCGATCAGCGAAACCGGAGTACCAATACTCAAAACATCTGAGGTTGTCATAGCTTTTTCCCCTACTTTAGGAATTTTCGGCAAGCAACTCATGAATATTGAGGTTAAACCCTACGAATATTTCGCGCTCTCTCAATTTCTTTTCGTGTATCATCCTTTTTGAGCTGTTCGCGCTTGTCGTACTCGCGCTTTCCTCGCGCTAGACAAACAGACACCTTTACCTTTCCATTCTTGAAATATAGCTTGGTGGGAACGATTGAAAGTCCCTTTTCCTGGCTCTTGCGCGCAAGTTGGTCAATTTCCCGACGATGCATAAGCAATTTGCGATCTCGCCGACGTTCGGGCCGATAGTTACCCGCATTTTCGTATGGTTCGATGTCAAGTTCGTGAAGCCACAGTTCGTTCTTTGTGACTTTTACGTAAGCATCTACCAGATTAACCCTGCCAAGGAAGACGCTTTTGACCTCGCATCCAACCAACATGATGCCAGCCTCATGTGTTTCAATGAGCTCATATTCGAACCTCGCCTTCCGGTTCTCAATGGTCTTGGGAACTTTTGGGACGTCTTTGTTTTTTGACTTGGACATGAAGACACGGAATTGTACCGAAAGCCACCTTAGCCATCGTAGGTACTGCCTAGGGTACATTTTGAAGCAGATGAATCGTGCAAATGTTTTTCTGGTTGCTCTGTTGGCAACTTTCGCAATCGTTGGTTGCAACAAAGAATCGAAGCCCGCCGTAAATGAATCTTCCACTACAAAGAAAGTGGATGCTTCGTTGAACCTCCGTCAACTGAAGGCATTGAAAAAATTGGATGTCGAAGTTGGAAAAGGCCAAGTTGCTGGGGAAGGCGATTTAGTTTTCGTTACGTACACAGGGACTCTAAAGGACGGAACCCAATTTGACAGCAACGATATCGAAGGCGGTTCACCGCTTTCATTTACAATTGGCGGACACCTAGTCATTTTAGGTTGGGAAATCGGAATAACTGGAATGAAGGTTGGTGGCACCCGCAAGCTTGAGATTCCAACCAACCTCGCCTATGGTGAGCGTGGACAAGGAGAAAAGGTACTGCCAGGAGCAGATCTCTATTTCACGATCAAACTTCTTGAAATTGTTAAGAAAGGCGAAGAATCTGTGTTCGACAAGAAGGACATTAAAATTGGAACTGGTGCAGTAGCGAAGATCGGAAGCCTTGTTGATGTGAACTACAAGTTGACACTAGCGAATGGAAAAGTTGCAGATTTACGCGTTGATGTGAAAAAACCCGTCACATTTCGAATTGGGCCGAAGCTCGTAGAAGGAGACCGGATGGTGCCAAGCGGACTCTCGTCTGCAACTGTCGGAATGAAAGAGGGCGGCGTCCGATATATGAGAATTCCACCCGTTATCGGATTTGGAAACAGCTCTAATACAGCGATTCCGCCAAACAGTTTGGTCTTGATTGAGTTAACATTGCGGAAAGTTCATTAGGATTGAAGCGGGTAGGACTTAGTCCCAAAAGTCCCCAAAAGGTTGAGCCTTAGAACGATTTTTACCGTCTGTACGTAAGAGAAGCTACAATGAATGCAACTAGATTTTTTTCATCCTGCCTATTGGGTGCGATGATCGTCACTTCCGCCTCAATACCTGCATACGCACAAGTAAAAAAAACGGGTGATTCGTACCTGTTACGGATGAAATTCAAGGTGGGCGAAACAACGAAGTATCAAATGTCCATGAGCGGTGATATGGTTCCTCCTGGAATGAGCGTTGCCATGTCTTCCTTGGTAAAGAAATTCTCGGCAGATATCGCTGACATCGAATATACAGCAACGCCAAGCGCTGGCGTACCTGGAGGCGGGAAACCCTCAGTCACAAACGTGCGAGTCAACAGTCGAGGGAAAATGGTTAGTGGTGCATCTAGCCAAATGGGACAACAATTCGGAAATGTCGAGCTTCCAGAAAAACCAGTGAAGATCGGCCAGTCGTGGTCTGCCAATATTGTTCCAACGCCTGGGATGAACATTACTTCAACTTATAAATTGGTGGGAACCAAGATGGTAGGCGGAATGGAATGCGCTAATATTGGCGTAACGATGAGTTCAAAAGGAGGACAAGCCAAAATCAACGGAACGGGCACCATCCTTTTGAGAATGAGCGATTGCTCACTTCAAACTGCCAATATCAACACAACTATCAATGCTTCGATGCCAAGCCAGAACGGCGGCGCAGCCAAGCCGATGGTCTTCAAGCAAAAGATCGCTATCACTCGAAAGTAGTTCGTTTAAAATTCTTGGGCGAGACATCCAAGTCACGTCAATCTTCGAAATCGTTTAAGTTCAGTTCGCCCTTTGGGAGAGGTGGCTGGTCAGATGGAATATCGGGACCAGCCACCTTTTCCCATTTGCCCGTTTCCAATTTCCGAAACGTTGAAAAGCCTTTTTTTGCCGCAGATACGGGATCAACAGACTTCCTGATATTGAAGCTTGCGCGAGAAATCACCCTCACAACTGAGAGTCCACACCAAGGACAAGTATTCAATGCTTCTTCGTCAATTGCCTGAATGACGTCAACTCGGCCCTCACATAGCAGGCAATCACGGTCGTCTGGTTCATACTCATAAATCGGCATGTGCAATGAGTATGGACGAAAGCAAATTTGATTGGAGCAAAGAATGCGATGCGATCATTGGATGTCGTAATTGTGCGAGGCTGGTCGAACGGAGAGAGACGATCGCCCAGGACAAGCGCCGCCAGTTCATGGATTGGGACTATTGGGGCAAAGCAGTACCGCATTTCGGCGATCCAACAGCGGATCGGCTCATTGTCGGCCTTGCGCCTGCGGCGCATGGAGCAAACCGTACTGGCAGAATGTTTACAGGAGATCGTTCGGGCGATTGGCTTTTCCGAGCTCTGTTTAAGGCAGGAGTTGCCAATCAGGCGGAATCAATCTCAATCGCAGACGGCTTGATCGTCAAAGGGGTCGCCATTACAGCGATATGCCACTGCGCTCCGCCCGGCAACAAGCCGCTTCCCAGCGAGCTCAAGAACTGTGAGCCCTATTTGGATGCCATACTGCGTTCAAGAAAATGGAAGTCCATCTTATGCCTCGGAAGCCTTGCATGGAACGCCCTTTTTTCAGCTCTGGACATAAAACCCGGGCCGAAATTTGGACATGAAGCCGTTTTTAAGCTGAAAGGTGAGACTATGATCGTCGCCTGCTACCATCCAAGCCAGCAAAACACATTTACAGGACGATTGACTGAAGAAATGCTCGACCGGGCAGTTGCAAATTTCTTGAATGGATGATTGAGCCTTTCCTTGATTGTTTGCGCGGATGGATGGTTGAGCTCTTCCTTTTGTTCGCGAGGATGAATAGCGAAGCCCTCTCCTTTTGTTCGCGAGAAACGAGGCAGGTTTCGAATTGCGAATGGTCACCCTCACCTGAGCTTCCCGATTTCATTTCCTCCCGACTTCGTTTCCCTCTCTTCGTTCGGCGGGACTTTCAGCTACGGCGGGACAGGCGTTCCTCGCAAAAATGGAAGGGCTAACTGCAAGCTATTTCGCTTCGTTAATCAGAAATTCTCGAGTCAATTCGAAGCGCATCAATTGTCCGTTTCGAGACATCGCCAAACTGACTTTTGTTCCTTGTTGGCCGTCAAAAAAGCTCATGAATCTCCGAAAGCCGATATTGGATACATCGGCCCCATCCTTGGAAAGCAATTCATCGCCAATTTTGATTCCAGCCTTCGCCGCAGGACTTTCTGGTGCCACTCGGTACACCACAACTTTTTCATTTCGGGGTCCAACAATCAATCCCAGATCAGCTTCCGGCTCGCTTCCCGTTTGTCCAGTAAAGTTTTCAAGCCAAACTCTCCGTCGGCCATAGTCAATCGTAATATTGAAATTCTTCAAGAAACCAAACCCGACAGTGCCATCGTGTTCTGCAGAACTTGAAGGCAGGTCAATAATGCTCCAAGTGCTGTCTGGTACCGGAACTCCATAGACTTTCAAATCTTTGAACCTGCAGTACCAACTCGCCACTTCGCCAGAAGCAACAAATGCCGAGCGCATGAACTTTGGCTCCTTGCCTGGTTCCCAAACCCCGATCCTCTCCAAAACGTCCCGATGCGTCGTTGCATAAAAGGAATTACCTGTATCTAGCGCGAGAATCATCTGCTTTCCATTGGGGGCTGTCACGAGCATTTCGAGCGAGCTATGCCCAACAGGAAGCAATTTAGCCAAGAATGTGCGCTTGTTGTCCGGAACTCTTTTGGTTATGTCAACCGATTTTGGGTGAAAAACAAATTTGCTTTTTTCAAAACTAATCTCAGTAATGTACTTTGAGATGACTTCAAAACCCATGATTCCCATGCAGTTCATTCCGTAAGACATCGTGTTGTCCTGTCCGGGAACCTTAACGGCGTCCATCCCAGTTGGATCAATGGTCATTGAACCAAGTTTCAAAGTTTTGATCTTGACTGTGTCCGCTTCGAACTGTCCAACAAAATCTCGCAAGCCCATTTTTCCAGTTGGTTCGCCAATGTTCAATGAAGAATCAACAATTACCGAGCCGCCAAATCCCGTGTCGAACATAAGTGCTGCTCTCTTGCCGTTGACAACAGAATCCACGATGATGGCTGTTTCTGCAAGGCGAAACGGGACGTCAATTGATGACGATTGTGCTCCAACAATAAAATAAGAACAAAGGACAGGCAAGATCATTTAGATTTCCAATTTTTCTGATACAGATACTTACTATACGCTGGATTGTGGCGAATTTCGCTACTTTCTGCCTTGCCAAACGTAGATCAGTTGGCAAATTCCTCCAAAACCGCAACAGCAACAAATGACATAGGGAAGCATCCACAGCCAGTTTCCACGACGATGGATCAAATCAAGAATCATCCAAACGAGGCTGGTTAGGCCGACTACTGTGGCAACTACGGAAATCCAACTGCTTGAGGTAGGAAACAGGTTTCCCAGTCCGCTTTGATCGCTAAAATTAGCTCCAATTGCAGCCATAGCTTGAAGTCTGATCAACCAGTTTGCCAATCCCGCTATCAACGATAGCAGTGCGAGCGAGACTCCAATTGCAACCCAACCTTTACCCATTTTTTTTGCAAATTGAAGGCTATTTTCATTTGATGCATCGTAACCGGAGCGATAACTCGCGGATTGCATTGGTTCTGCAATAGTGGGAGGCGGAGGCTCCATTCCAGAGATAACCGGTGGCTTTTCGAGGCTAAGTTGAGATTCTGATCCGTTCCCAGAATCATTTGCCACCAGCAAAGACTTGGCACCTGAATGATCGGGATTAATCCGCAGGGTTTCTCTTGCCATTTCCTCGGAAAGTGCCCTTTGTCCCTGCTGGTGATGATGAACCGCCAAGTTAAAAAACGCTTTCGCATTTTGTGGTCCGAATTTAACTCCCGCTAGAAAAGCTTGCGTGGCTTCTTCAGGACGGTTGAGCTGAGCAAGTGCGACGCCCCTCAAGACGTGGGCTTCGCTTGACATCTGGTCTAACGCGAGTGCTTGCTCTGTGAGTTCGAGGGCTGGCGCGAAGTGCCCAGTCTGCATAGATTGCTGCGCTTCGCAGATAAATTGTTCAACTTGTTCTTGGGACATTTCGAGTTTTCTCAGTGTTGAAGGGTGCGAGTCTAAGGCATTGTGACAATTTTTGCAGAAAATTGTAGCCAATCCAGTAAAGAATGCTTACGAAAAGGTGCGCGAGTTCTGTATACTCGAATTTCTCACAGTCCCTTAACGAGACTCGACAGCAGGTGAAATGTGAATAACAAGAGAAAATTGACTTTAGCGACCTTGGTCGCACTAATCATTCCGGCGGCGGCAATCCTTGGTGGATGCCCTGCAAAAACTGAAACAAACGGCGCGACTTCTAATTCGGTGTCAACTAGCGATACCTTTGTTTCCACACGACCTCTCCCTGAAGCAACAGGAAATGATGCTACGGGCGACACGATCAAGATCGGCATGATCGCAAGTTTGAACGGCGAAAACCAGCCATGGGGCGTGGACTCCAAGAAAGGTGCAGAGCTTGCCGTTGAAGAATTCAATGCTGCCGGCGGACTAGATGGCAAGATGGTGACCCTCGTTGTTGAAGACACGCAGTCGAAACCCGAAGGCGGAAAGTCTGCTACAGAGAAGCTAGTTGGACAAGATAAGGTTTTGGCGGTCATTGGCGAAGTAGCTAGCGGAATTACTCTTCAGGCGGCGGATGTCTGCCAAGAAGCTGGGGTTCCAATCGTAGCTGTTGGCGCAACGCGCGTTGATCTTACGGAAAAGGGCGGGCACGTTTTTCGAGCTTGCTTCACAGATAATTTCCAAGGCGCGGCCCTCGCAAAGTACGCGTACGACGATTTGAAATGCCGAAACATTGCAGTTCTGACAGACCGAAAACTTCCCTATTCAACTGGACTTTCGGAAATGTTTACAAAGGTATTCGTCTCTCTTGGTGGCAAGATTGCAACGGAAGAATTCTATGAAGCGGGAAATATTGACTTTAAGGCGCAACTTACAAACATAAAAAGCAAAACACCTGACGGACTTTTCTGCTCGGGATACTTTACCGAAGTGGGCCCAATCGCTCGACAACGTGAGCAAATTGGGCTAAACGTGCCTATGCTTGGAGGCGATGGCTGGGATAGCACGAAGCTGATTGATTCAGGCGGAAGCGGAATCATCGGTGGGTGTTTCATGAACCATTACCATAACTCAGAAAAGCGGCCAGAAGTCCAAGACTTTGTTGCCAAGTTCACTAAGAAATTTGGAGCAGAACCAGCCACGGCAATGGGTGCGTTAGGCTATGATGCAACCAATGTTGTGCTTACAGCCCTTACATCGAGCAAAGCAACGAACAGCATGAACTTGCTAAAGGCAATCGCCCAAGTGAAGGACATGAAAGGTGTTTCCGGAGTGATTACAATCGGACCAGACGGAAATGCACAAAAGCCTGCTTTGATTCTCAAAGTCGAAAAGGGCGGATTTGTTGCCGTGAAGCAAGTTGCATTCTTCGAGTTTAAGGAGTAGTCGAAACTGGATTTTTCGACTTTACCAACCCAACTTTTCTATGGGATTCAGTGGGGGGCGGTCTATGCATTGATCGCCCTCGGCTATACCATGGTGTATGGCGTATTGAGGCTGATCAACTTTGCGCACGGCGATTTATATATGGTCGGCGCATACTTGGCTTACTACACCTCGATGGTGTGGTTTACCAAGGACTCTTCACACCCGTTTACGGTTTGGTTGGCGCAGCATCCCATTGTCCTTCTGCTCGTAATGTTGGTGATTGCGATGGTCGGAACAGCAGCCTTGGGTGTAACGATTGAACGTCTTGCCTATCGGCCGTTGCGAAAGGCACCTAGATTATCGGTTTTGATAACGGCGGTTGGCATTTCCCTCTTTATGGAATATGCAGGACGGCTCATAGTTCAAACTTCGCCTCAACCCAGTATCGTCGAGGAAATTAATCCGTTCGCAAAGTCTACGGTCAATTTCCTTGGAATTCAAGCAACTACTTTTTCGCTGATCGTGATGGGAGTCGTTGCCTTTCTGATGGTAACATTGTGGTTTATAGTCACAAAGACTCCGACTGGCCGTGCCATGCGTGCTGTCTCCCATGACTTCCAAACTGCATCGCTGATGGGAATCAACGTTGACAAGATCATCGTTTTCACCTTTGTACTTGGTTCAGCGCTTGCTGGTGCAGGCGGAATGCTTCAAGCCACGAATTATGGAACACCTCTCAATACTTTCTTCGGTGTCCTGCCAGGTGTCAAAGCGTTTGTCGCTGCTGTTCTAGGCGGTATCGGCAACATCCCAGGAGCCGTAGCAGGCGGTCTGATTATGGGTGTTTCGGAGTACCTCGTTGTGTGGCTCGGCTACGCTGGATATAAGGACGCTGTCGCCTTCCTCTTGCTCATTATCATTTTGCTCGTAAAGCCAAGCGGACTATTTGGAAGCGTGAGGGACAAAGTCTAAATGGCGGCGACTCCCCAAACGCTTGTTTCTAGCTTGAGCAGCACACGGTACTCCGCAGGAAAGTTCTGGACTACTCGTGTCGGCACTTTCGTTTTGATTGCTGCGTTTCTTTATGCTTTGCAGCTTTTTCTAACACCAAATTTGGGCATTTATGACATGCGAATCTTGGTGAACAGTTTGCTCTACGCTACACTTGCAGTCAGCCTCAACCTTATCAATGGCATTACCGGCCAATTCTCGATGGGCCATGCGGCGTTTTACTTGTCAGGTGCAATCATCTCCGGCAAGATTTCTTCGATGTACTACAAAACCGCAGGCGTTCCTGGCTGGCTTTGGTTGCCTTTGATGGTTGTGGTTGGAGCCGTTGGTGCAGCACTCATTGGGCTGCTTGTTGGAATTCCTTCGCTCAGGCTTCGCGGCGACTACTTGGCAGTTATGACTATGGGATTTGGTGAAATTGCCCGTGTCATTGTCATCAACCAAGATGGTGGAAAGCAAGCATTTGGCGGACTCGATTTAGGTGGCGCCTATGGACTCCAAGGGGTTCCAAAGCTCACCGAAATGTACCATCTTTTACTCTTGCTAATCGTTGCAATTGCACTTTCGCGAAACTTACTGAAGACCGCTCACGGACTTTCCTTTCTTTCAGTTCGAGAAGACGAATTGGCCGCAGATGCCACTGGAGTTCACTCTACGCGTATAAAAGTTACAGCATTCACGATTGGTGCTGCAATAGCAGGAATGGCGGGAGCCTTGTTTGCCCATTACAACCGATCTGTTTCTCCTGACGATTTCAAAATGGATGTCAGCTTTATGCTTGTCGCGATGGTCGTGATCGGTGGTACGGGTTCAATTACAGGAGCGGTAATCTCTGGGGTTAGTCTCAAAGTACTCGAAGAAGGATTGCGAGCGTTACCCGGAATTTCGGCAACTGCACTCTATGGATTTTTGATTGCATTAATCGTGACTGTCCTTTTAGCAAAGCAAGTCTTTAAGCGAATCGAAGGCCCTGCTAGAGTCACTTTCGACAAGGCACTGATTGTTCCGGGCTTGATTGGACTTGGTTGCGCCTTATTTGGGGCGTATCGTCTTTGGGGAGCCGATATGTCGGTTGTAATAAAAGTAGCGTTTGTTGTGATCGCCTTGGCTCTTAATGTTGCGATGCTACTTCCATCTTCATTTCGAACGGCATTGCCAAAATTTGGCGGTGCCATGGTGGTGCTCGCTCTCGCCTACGGCGTCTCATTTGGAACACAAGCTTTGCTCCATAAAATCGCTCCCCTTGCAGCAGTTCTTGACCCCATAAAATATCAAGCAGCCGACCTGCGATGGGCAATTTTTTCGTTGGCTCTTGTTATTGTCATGCTGAACCGGCCACAAGGAATCATGAGCCATCAAGAATTCAGTTGGGACTTTATTAAGGGAATTTTTGGAAAGAAGAAGGCGATTGGGGTGGCACCTTGACCGCAGTTCTAAGTGTTCAAAATGCTCTGATTCGTTTTGGCGGATTAGTTGCCGTCAATGACGTTTCGTTCGACATTTTGAAAGGCGATATCTTTGGCTTGATCGGCCCTAACGGTGCCGGAAAAACGACCTGCTTTAACCTGATAACAGGTATGTACAAGCCCACTTCTGGTGAAATCGTCTTCAACGGCAAAGAAATCACCGGGTTGCCGCCGAACAAAATCGCCGCATTAGGAATAGGCAGAACATTTCAAAATATTCGACTATTCTCATCACTAACTGTATTGGAAAATGTAATGGTCGGTGCACATCTTCGGCATAAGTCATCGCTAAGCTCGGCAATGATTTATCTTCCAGGAGCCATCAAGGAAACCGAAAAATTGCAGGACGAGGCGTGGCAATTGCTTGAATTTATGGACCTCGCAAATTTTGCACACGCCAGAAGCACGGACCTATCGTACGGAGCCCAACGGCGAGTCGAAATCGCCCGGGCGATGGCAACTCAGTGCGACCTCATCCTCCTTGATGAACCTGCCGCTGGCATGAATCCGCAAGAGAAAAACGAGCTTTTGAACGTAGTCCTGAAAATCAGAAACGACTTTAACAAGACAGTCCTTTTGATCGAACACGACATGCGTTTTGTGATGAACCTTTGCGAAAAGATTCTCGTGCTAGACCATGGCGAGGAAATCGCGCGTGGTGTACCAAGCGAGATTCGGAACAATCCGAAAGTCATCGAGGCGTATTTGGGGACGGCTGTTTGAACCCCCTTCCTTTCGCGAAGTGAGAGGAAGGGGGTTATGAGCCCTCTCCTTTTGTTCGCGAGGAACG
This sequence comes from Armatimonadota bacterium, assembly GCA_031400935.1. Lineage (GTDB taxonomy): Bacteria > Armatimonadota > Fimbriimonadia > Fimbriimonadales > Fimbriimonadaceae > JANNJE01. The sequence continues at coordinate 61,880 of JANNQV010000051.1, read as the reverse complement.
AGCTTGAACTAGAGGAGAGGGCTGGGTGAGGAGTTAAATGCGCCAGAAAAAGTCCATTTGAGCCAGGAATCACAAACCTGTATTCAAACACAAGTTCACAGACCGTGCTTTTGGAAGGCTTTTGCGGCTTCAATTTTGCTCGACTCCCTCCCCAACCCCTACTTCTGCCTTCCCTCAATCGCCGCCAAAAGCACTGCCGCCGCAATGGCGATCCTTCGGTCGAACTGATCGTTCCACTCGCTCATATCTAGGTTCAAGTTGTAGCTAAACGGGTTGAAATTCTGCTTGTAGTCCGCGATTCGGGTTGTTCCAGTCAACATGTCGTAGTTTTGAGGAATCAAGCCCGAAAGGAACCTCCTAAAAAGAGCCAGCATCAGCGAATCTTCAATCAGCTGCGCGAATTGCACTTCGTTAGCATCGCAGACTATCCATTCGTCTCTAGCAATAGATGCCCAGCCCTTCCGCTTGAGAACGCCTATTCTCTCCCCACTCCCAGCCAAAGAAATGTCGTATGCCGCCGAAAAATCCATGATTTGCCTTGCCCGAATCGTAAAAAGCGGGTTCGATTGGGCTTCGTCAGCAAAGACTGTTATATCCTCTTTCAACTTGAAACCCTTTTGATGGACAAAAAACGCAAGTGCGCCGCTGGGTTCATAGATGAAAAAATTCGAGCCCACCATCTTGAATATCTGCCTCTTGAGCACATAGGATGGGTGGTTGAATCTGCCGTCAGTCTGAGTTGTTGCCATGTTGTTGAAACAGACGAAACTGCTTGAAAGGAAGTTGCGAATGGGATAGCGGTATCCTGTTCTATCGTGATTAGAACTCTTGCCCTTTTAGCTTCCTTTCTTGTTTGCCTAAATGTTTGCTTTTCCCAAAGCGCAACATCCCCGCCAAAGGACGAAAAGGCAGAAGCGGAGGCCAAGGCAAAACTGCTCCGCCACCCACTCGACCCCCTTACAGAAGATGAGATCAAGCTGGTTTCTAAGCTCTTGCTGGATGGAAAGCATGCGACTCGGCGAGCGATGTATTCCTTTATTACGCTCACCGAGCCTAAGAAGGAAGATGTTCTCGCATTTAAGGCTGGTGACGAGTTCGACAGAAAAGCCAACGCCACCTTTTACGAGCCTAAAACCAACGAGACGTTCTTTGCGGTCGTGAACATCACAAAGAAATACTTAGAATCAAAGCTCCTGGTTGGCAAACAGAGCACGAACGACTACAACGATTCGAATATTGCCGATCGCCTTTTGCGGGTTGACCCAAGGTGGATCGCCGCTGTGAAGAAGCGCGGGCTTGACCCTATTGAAGTTGACATTTACGGAATGTCGAACCGTGGATATCTGGATTTCAAATCAGATGGTTCGCGATACGTTTTGGCTGTTACCGTTTTTGGAGACCGTGTGGAACACGGTGAAGTGCCTGATTTGCGGGCGCTGATCAACGTGACAAAGCGCCAGATCATTTGGATTCGGGATGGTGGCGGGCCAATTTTCAGGTCTGACCCCGACAACGGTGCCCAAAATGAAGAGCGTTTGGAACCAACTCGCCCTGCCCCAAAACCCCTAAAGATGACTCAGCCCGAAGGTGCTTCATTCACGATTGAAGGCAATGAAGTGAAATGGCAGAATTGGCGATTTCGAATTGGAGCCGACCCGAGGGTCGGCTTGGTTCTCTATACAGTCGGATATGAAGATGGCGGCAAAGTCCGTTCTATTCTTTATCGCGCTTCCCTTTCTGAACTTTTTGTTCCGTACGGCGACCCGAGCTACTTCATGGTTCATTGGTTTGATGCGGGCGAGTTCGGAATGAACACAGCATTTAAATCTTCATTTGTTCCGGGAAACGATGCACCCGACTATGCAAAATTCCTTTCGGTCGCCGTGAACGATGATGAGGGAAAGGCGAGGATGGCTCGAAACAGCATCGCTATCTATGAGCAGGATGGTGGCATTTTGTGGCGTCATGGGGGCGATTCTCGAAGGAGCAGGCAGCTTGTTTTGGCAATGATCCATCAAGCCGGAAACTATGATTACAACTTCAAATGGATCTTTCATCAGGACGGCACATTAGAGCAGCAAACAGACCTGAGCGGATACATGGAAACTCGAAATGTGGCTCGAACAACAGACCCAGATGGGGGCCATGCAGCTGCTAATGGCGGCGTATTTGGAACCCTTGTCGCTCCGAATATTGAAGCCACGAACCACCAGCATTTCTTCTCATTCCGGCTCGACATGGATGTGGACGGACAAGTGAAGAATCAACTCACTGAAATGAATGTTGGGCCCGCGCCTGAGAAGTTAAATGCTCAAGGAAACGGCATTTTCATGACTCCGACGTTGCTCAAAACAGAAGATGCCGCGAAACGAAACGTCAACATGGCCTCGCATCGGTGCTGGGTTGTGTCGAATCCGGCAGTGAAAAACAAGTTCAATCAACCTTCAGGCTATATGCTGATTCCGGGCGAGACGGCTGTTCCCTACTCAAAGCCAAATTCGTTCTTGCGCCAAATCAGCGGATTCACAGAACATCAGTTGTGGGCGACACCCTATGATCCAAAGCAACTTTATTCAGCTGGAGAATTCGTACAAGATGGCTCTCTAGATGATGGATTGCCAATTTGGACGAAGGGAAATCGCTCCATCGAATTTGAAGACGTAGTTTTGTATTACACAGTAGGCGTGACCCATATTCCACGGATTGAGGATTGGCCAATGATGAGTTCGCATCATGCAGGATTCAAATTGGTGCCGGCGGGCTTTTTCTCGTCAAATCCTGGTGTGGGTGTGCCTCCTACGAAGCCTGGCGGATAGTCGAGAAGAACTCCACTCACTTCGAATTGGATTTCGGTGTTTCATGAGATTTATCGAAGTCCATCCCCATTTGTTTGGGCATCCCGTATAGTTCAGGGTGCTGGTATTTCCCGCGCTCACGTCCTACCTTGTTTTGAACATCTTTTGGTTGTTTCGCTTGCACATAGAGATCGTTTCGGTCTGCCTCAACTCGCCAAGAAACTTCAGTTTTCGGTGCGCTTGTTCGAATTTGAAACTGGGTTCCTTCGATTTTTCTGCTAACAACAGCTTGAATAAAATCTTCGCTGATCACGGTCAACTGGTACTTGAAGTTGGTGTTAATGTCTGCAAAATAGGTTGGAAGTTCAACCCAAGCAAACCCTTTTTCATCCGTCACAATGTTCCCACTATAGAAATTCTGTGGGAATGGACTTTCAGTTGAATAGTGAAGAAGGTATTTGTTTTCTGGATCGGTTGGATGGTCAATTCGAAAGGACTTAACTCCGCTTGCACCTAATTCCCCTACAGCATAAACTCCGTACCCTGTAATGTTGCCTTGACCTCTTACACCGTAGATAGTTCCGGTAGCGGCGGACGCATATCCCATAACGCCAACACCAGAAGTGCTGTTGCTCCTAAAATAGCCACCGTATGCAGTTCCGGTCCCTAATGTTGTTTCGCCTCTTACTCCGTAGAGACCAGCACTGAACGCAGATACTCCATATCCGCTCGTACTGTTACTCTCGAAGTACCCACCGTATGTAGTCCCAAGCAACGAAGTGGCAATTCCTGAAACGCCCTTAGCTAACGTGGTGCCACTGCACTCAAAGTGCCCACCTTCGGATCCGCTGCTTATGCCATAAACTCCATATCCGTCTTCGCTGTTGCTATCAAAGTATCCGCCATAAGTAACGCCTGTTAGTTCAGTTGCGATACCGTACACCCCTCTCCCGGATGTGCTTTGGCTCTGAAAATATCCGCCATAGGTGGTCGAACTCGAATGGGTAGTGGTGCCTTGAACGCCATAGATTCCTGCGCTGATCGCATATACACCGTAGCCAGCCACGCTATTGCTATCAAAGTATCCGCCATAGTTTGTTCCGGTTGCTTCGCTTGCAAGTCCGTATACTGCCCGCCCAATTACTCCATCGCTTTGAAAGAAGCCACCATAGTTCTGTCCCGTAGTTCCTGTCGCAAAGCCGTATACGCTTCTGCCGCTTGAAGAAGCGCTTGAGAAATATCCGCCATAGTTAGTACCAAATGTCGAAGTCGAAATTCCACTTAGACCCCGTCCCGTGGAGCTTGTATTTGTTGCCTCAAACGCTGCTGCTCCAGGCGCACTTGCCGACCCGCTGAAAGGAAGCGTTATTGCACCTGCTGTAGGTACTCCAGGCGCCCATTGAGTCCCTGTCCAGAGAAGAGCTTCATTTATGTTTGGCAAACTCGAACTTACAGTTCTTCCTTGCAGACCATCAACGGTTACTGAAGATAACGGCCCTGACAAATCCCCGCCGATATTAAGTCGAGAATTTGGAATTATCCCAGTCACAAGTTCAGATGCGTTTAGATTTACAAGGGCTCCACCTTCATTTCCAGGTCCCCAAGAACTTCCATTCCATCCAAGATAATCACCTGTATTTGGAAGCGCGCCGGTGACATTTCTGCCTCGGAGTGCAGTCACTACCGGTGCAGGATAAGTCCCACCCAGATCCCCCGATGCAACTCCGCCTGGAGGAAACGCTGAAGGAATGCCCAAGATTTTGCCCCATCCGACGTCAGAAATTTTGGCGTTTGTAACTGCAAGATCGTTGATCATTGCTGTGACAATTCCACCATTTGCGACAAAAAACGTGTTTCCGCCAAGACCAAGACCAAGCCCGTTCGTGTAGGTCGTGTCGTTGTCAATGCCGTCTGCAAATCCCGCCGGCACTCCAATCAAAGCCGACCAATTCAGATTTCCCAATAGCGAACCATTTCCTATGAAGCCCCCTGACCGAATTGCCCCAGTCACATGAATATGTCCACTCTGGGCCGTTCCAGGCGTTGTGGGCTGTAACACTACAGCGTTTTTGGGCGCACCCAACTGAGATTGAGCTGAAGTTGCTAAGAGCACTCCAGTTCCAACTGCGACGATAACAAACGAAAGAATTGAACTTCGTGACATGGAGAATTCCTTATGGCAGTTTTTCTCCTCCCTCTCGGCGTTAACCGGTCAAAGAATAGCTGGGTCGCAACTGCCATGGATATATGGTAGCGGGGAATGCGTCACAAGAGCGTCACAAGAAGGGAGAAGGCAGGGAGTTGCTATATGTAGCGGGGTGCTGTTCGGAATGGTTCAATTCCTTGACATTGGTAGTAGTGCCTCGCTACTCCCAGCAACGCCCCGCCATTCCTAGAGATACCCAACAAGATAAAGACTAATACTTCAAAACCCGAAGCGTCTCATCAACAATCTTGTCAACGGTCGGCAAGACGTGCAGTTCAAGCGGTTTTGCCCATGGCACAGGCGTATCCTTTCGAGTTACGCGTACAGGTGGAGCATCCAAATAGTCAAAGCCAATGTCACTGATTCGTGCGATGATCTCACCTGCAAACCCGCAGGTCATTGGCGCCTCGTTGACTACCACTACTCGGTTGGTTTTCTTAAGCGAGTTCAAAATCGTTTCTTCGTCCAACGGCACAAGCGATCGGATATCAATCACTTCTGCGCTGTATCCTTGTGCTTCTAATTTCTTAGCCGCATCGATGCAATGGTATACATTTTGCCCGTAAGTGACAAGAGTAACGTCTTTCCCTTCTCTTCTAATCTTCGCAGAACCTAAAGGAACAATGTAATCTTCTTCTGGCAATTCTTCTGCAATTTCTTTTAATCTGTAAAGCTGTTTAATGTCGTAAAACAGCACGGGATTCGGGTCGCGCATGGCTGCTTTCATCAGGCCTTTGGCGTCATAAGGAGTGCTTGGAACGACAACTTTGATTCCAGGCGAATGACAGAACCAAGCTTCGTTCATCTGGCTATGGTACAACGCACCGCCCCCATAAGCACCCGCTGGCCCGCGGATGACTACCTTCATAGCCACCTCGCCGGCTGTACGGTAATGGTAGGTCGCCATGTTGTTTACTATTTGGTCAAATCCGCAAGAAATGAAGTCAATAAACTGCATTTCGACCATAACTGATTTGCCGTTTAACGCCATTCCAACTGCAGCACCGACAATGCCAGCTTCTGAAATAGGTGCGTCAATCACCCTGTCTTTGCCGAATTCTTCCTGAAGTCCATCAGTAACGCCGAACGCGCCTCCAAGAATTCCGATGTCTTCGCCAATGCAAATCATGTTTGGATCAAGTGCCATTTCTTCCGATATAGCTTCTTTGATGGCCGTTAAGTAGTCCTTTTTGAGCGACGTCTGAGCTTGAGTTTGGGTCATCGTAGCCATTAACTGTCCTCCCTAAAAACCCACTGGCTTCCTTCTTCTGCATTTGGCATCGAAGCAGCAAGCGCCGCATCAACTCCCCGTTTCATATATGCGACGACTTCAGGTGGAAAGTCATCGTCACTCACGAGGCCAGCTCCCTTCCCTTCAGCTATAAACTGGGCTGCCTCTGCCTTCGAGAGAATTCCTTCTTCAACCAAAATCCGTTTCGCAACTGCAATTGGATCGCGGCTTCGGCCCTTTTGGACTTCCTCTAATGGACGATAGATGGCGGCGCGATCATCGTCGTGGTCGCCGTGCCCGTATGCCCGAAAAGTCTTGCATTCCACAATGCTTGGGCCATTGCCTTTTCTCGACCAGTCAACAGCCCACATGACCTTGTCGTAGACGTCGAAGACGTTTTGGCCGTCGGCAATAAGTCCCGGAATTCCGTATCCATCGGCCCGACGTGCAAAATCTTCTAGCGGATACTCGAGATCGGCTGGTGTGCCGAATGCCCACTGGTTGTTCTCGATGATCGTTATCACCGGCAATTTATGAACTGCAGCGAAGTTAACAGCTTCATGAAATACACCCTGGGCCGTTGAACCTTCGCCATTGTAGGTCAAGACCACTGTGTTTTTCTTATCCAAACGATCCGCATAAACCACACCTGCTGCTACCGGAATCGTTCCTGCGAGCATGGATGTGGAATGGATGATTCGCTTGTCAAAACTCCCAATATGCGACCAGTTGTCCCTGGCTCTGCCAGGCGAATTTTCTTTGCACCAAACTTGGCCGCAAATCTCTTCTATTGACATTCCCATTCGGTCCGGATTCTCTAGGCCAGCCTTGGCATCTTTCAAAAAGAAACAAGGCATATCCCTATGAATTGGAGAAATCCAGTCTGTTGGCTCTAGTCCATAAAGTGATCCGACGAGGATTCCTTCCTGATTGTGCGAAGAATAGAGCGTCCCAGTAAGTCGCCCTTTTTTCTTTTCCTTGATCAGGCGCACGTCGAAATATCGCGCCAAATAAAGGTGCATCAGCATTTCGAGCTTTTGCTCCTTTGTGAGTTTGGCACTGGCAGATTCGACGTTTGTCGCCTGACCGTTCGTTTTTTGTTTAGACATGTCCGGGGTTGCAGTAGCAGAATCGAAGGTCAAGGGGGTTCTCCTGAAGATGAAGTGCGAATCCGTTCGCTTAGGTTCAAAGTGTACCCGAATTATCGGCATTTCTGGCAAAAACAACATGGTCAGACGTCGGTTTGCCAGATGATTCGTTTATATAGAAACCTGGTATTTCCTGCGAGCAAATTGCGCGTATGATAATAGGATGGAAATTTGCACTTTTTCGAGAGGCTTTTTTAGTTGCCTACTTGGTGTTCTTGCAGTGCCAGCCTTTGCTGATGACCTAGTGCCGCCGCCATGGCGACTAGCAAATGCTACCGCCACAGTTCAAGAATGGGATTTCAATACAAATATCACAAACCTTGCTCCTGATGGAAACATTTGGGGCGGGACAAATTTTGTGAATCCGTACGGAACGCCTATGGCAATTGTTTCGAACTCGTTCTATCAAGCTTCGTTTGGTATCAGAACCGGAGTTTGGCGAATGACATCGCCAAGCGACACTATGGACTTTTTGATAGGGAATGATCCTGGCGGAACAGGAATAAAGAGCGTACGAGTACAAGTAACTTGGCTCGATGCGGCAAACGTTGGCCCTGCTGTTGACTATTCTTCTACAGTATCTAGCGGCCCGATGAACTTGATTTCATCGCAAGTGCTTTCGGATGGCTGGACTCATGCAGTTTATGAAGTGAACTTCGGACCATGCCCTCCTTTTGAAGTTATCAGGCTTTCAGGAATCACGGCAGGGGCAGTTTCATTTGTGGATCAAGTAGTAATTGACACGATTTGCCGCCCAGTTCCCGAGCCTGCGACAATGGCAGTTTTGGGGCTTGGGGGGTTGGCGTTGGTGAGGCGGAGGAGGAAACAGGCAGGTCCTAGGTCGGTTGCTTTGTTACCCTAAGATACGGCTTGTGGGCAACCCATCCATTTGGGAACATCTCTTTTGCTGTTTCATCGGATACCGACGGTAAAATGATCACATCTTCACCGAATCTCCAGTTCACAGGGGTTGCAACCTTGTTTGAATCTGTTAATAACAGCGAGTCCACGACTCGGAGAATCTCATCGAAATTCCTGCCGGTTGGAGCTGGATAGGTTAGGGTCAATCGGAGTTTCCGATTCGGGTCAATTACAAAGACAGAACGAGCCGTAAAATTGTTGTCTTCGTTTGGATGAATCATTCCAAACTTGTCAGCAACTGAACGATCATGGTCAGCGATCAACGGATAATTGAGCTTAGTCCCTTGAGTTTCTTCGATATCGGGAACCCAGCCTGCATGACTTGCCATCGAATCAACGCTCAAGCCAAGAATTCTCACTCCACGTTTGTCGAATTCGGGCTTCAGCTTTGCCATGTATCCGAGTTCGGTGGTGCAAACAGGTGTAAAGTCCTTTGGATGCGAAAACAGGATCACCCAGTTACTGCCAGCGTAATCGTAGAGGTTAATCGGGCCATCGGTTGAGTCCTGAGTGAAGTTGGGTACCACGTCTCCAAGTAATAGTGCCATGAGGATATTGTAATGCAAATTTGTAAAGATTGCAAGAATGTTTCGTTAAACTCCAACCCCAACCGCCATTGCTGTTCCGATAAGTCCTTTCGAGCTGAGTTGGACCGGCGTTAACATGTTTGAAACGGAACCTCACGCGGTGGCCGCAAAGGTTCGCGGCGACTGCTCTGCGTACCTCCGAGACCTCTGCGTGAAATGCATATTGCAATCGCACGAAACACGATTATCTTTGGACAAAATCAACTCCACGAAATGACTCCACTCCCAACCCCCTCCTCTTTGCTCGTTCCTCGCATAAAGGAGGGGGCCTCTTGTCAGCAAATTGAAAAGGAGAATTGATAAGCTACATAGAATAGAATATTAACCTCAAATTAAGGAGAATTTTCTCGTGAAGACTTACACTGCTGACAAGATACGAAACGTTGCCATTGTTGGACATGGCGGAGCGGGCAAAACCATGCTCGTCGAACACATGCTCTACACCGCCGGAGCCATTGAAAGAGTTGGAACTGTTGACGCCGGCAACACCCAAAGCGACCATGATCCACTTGAGGTCCGCCGGAAAATATCAGTCAGTGCCAGCGTCGTGCCGCTAGAATGGCATGGCACAAAGATCAATTTGATTGACGTTCCAGGCTATCCCGATTTCATCGGAGATCTTCACGGTGTTGCGCGAGTCGTCGAATCCATGATCATCGTCTGCGAAGCGAAAGCCGACCTCGATGTTGGATTCGATCTTGCCTGGGAAATCGCCGAGCAGCACGGCCTTGCCAAATGCATTTTTGTAAACAAACTCGAGCGCGATAATGCCGATTTTGAAGGCCTGATGACGACTCTCCATGCCAGATACGGACGGCAGGTAGTGGACGTTCAGATTCCAATCGGCCATCAGGCCGCTTTTTCCGGAATCTTAGACCTTTTGAACATGAAGGTCTACAAAGGCAAAGATCGCGGCGTTGAAATTGAAGAAGTTCCGGTCGGATATAAGGAAGAAGCTGAGCGTTTGCGCGAAAAGGCGATGGACGCTGCTGCTGAGGGCGATGACGACCTCGCAATGAAGTATCTGGAAGGCGAAGAACTTACTACCGAAGAAATTGAGCATGGTTTGCTCGTAGGAACTGAAAGTGGAAAGGTTGTTCCTGTCCTTGTAGGATCGGCGATGTCAGGAATTGGCGTTGCGACTTTACTTGACCGAATCGTTGGCGAATTGCCTTCTCCTGTTGATGTTCCAAAGGTTTTTGACGATAAACCGATGATCGCTGACCCTGCTGGGCCGCTTGCCGCATTTTGCTTCAAAACAACTGCTGATCCTTATGTTGGCAAGATCAATTTTGTCCGAGTTTTTAGCGGAAAGTTCAAATCGGACGATCATGTTTGGAATGTAAATCGAGAAAAGGATGAACGTTTGCACAATCTATACTTTGCTCATGGCAAGGGACAAGAAAGTGCGACTGAGGTTCTTGCTGGTGATATTTGTATTGTTGCGAAATTGCAAGACACTCATACCGGAGACACATTTAGCACTGTAAAAGACAAGATTCAGCTTCCACCAGTTCAATTCCCGGACGCGATTTATCGCGTCGCAATTAAACCTGTGACAAAAGCTGATGAAGATAAACTCGGGCCAGCCCTAACTAAATTGCTCGAAGAAGACCCGACACTTCGTTACACTCGCGACCCAGCAATTCACCAAGAAATCTTGGAAGGGATGGGCGATATCCATTTGGATACGGCTATTGAAAAACTCAAAATTCGATTTGGAGTTACAGTTACTGTAGAAGAAGCCAAAGTGCCGTATACAGAAACCATTAAGAGCACCGCGAAAGCTCAAGGGCGGCATAAACGGCAAACAGGCGGCAAGGGCCAATTTGGCGATTGCTGGCTTCGATTAGAACCGCTCGAACGAGGGAAGGGCTTTGAGTTCGGCAATGAGGTTGTGGGCGGTTCGGTTCCAAAGAACTTTATTCCCGCCATTGAAAAAGGCATCCGAGAAACCCTAGTAAAGGGATTTTTGGCTGGTTTTCCAGTCATGGATATTAGGGCGGTGGTTTATGACGGCAGCTACCACGATGTGGATTCATCCGAAATGGCTTTCAAGATTGCAGGTTCGCTTGCATTCAAAGCGGCGGCGGCGGCGGCGCAGCCGACGATTCTGGAGCCAATTCTAGAACTCGAAGTGGATGTTCCTGACGAAAATGTGGGCGACGTAGTCGGTGATCTAAATGGTAGAAGAGGGCAAATGCACGGTATGGAACCTGCTTCACCCGGAAAGACAAGGGTTCGCGCGGCCGTTCCGATGTCAACGATGATGCGATACGCTCTTGACCTTCGTTCGATTACAAAAGGCCGAGGACGCTTTAAGCAAAACGTCTCCCATTATCAAGACCTTCCCCAACCTGAGCAACAAAAGTTGATTGCAGCATTTGAAAAGGAAAGAGCTTCGCATGAAGACGATCACTAGAATTTGATGGTATTAGTCTTTAGGACAAGTCGAACTTATTTTAAGTGATGAGGAGTTCAAACGGTCTAAGCTGCAGAAATCATCAAATTGTCTTGTGCACGGCGCACTTCTTGGTTTAACACGGCCCGAATGATTGCAAGTTGCTCTTCTGATATGTTGACAGTCGAATGGATTGCAATGTCAAATTCTGGAACGTAGCCATGTGGCAACGGAAAAGTTGAGAAGCCGCATTGATGGGCTAACGTATTAGAAGCTGATACGATATGTGTCGTCGCGTGGTTCATTGGGTCTTCTGCGACGTTGTGATGATATCGGACTGCATGGCGTATCTCGTCGGAGAGTCCCCACTTTTCTGCCAACAATCCACCGACCTCGGCATGGTCGAATCCAAGTGTTTCGCGTTCCGCTTCATGAATCATTACCTTCGAATCTTGCGCCAAATTCAACGCAATTTCAAGTTCCGTTGGGAGAAATCGCTCCATGACAATCAGGCCGATGTCGTGCAGCAATGCAGCCGAATACATATCTTCGGCGCTTTTGGGCAAAACAAGCTTGCCTAGAATTCGTGCGGCAAGTGCTGAAGCGAGTGAGTGCTGCCAAAAAGCAACTTTGTCAAATCCCTTTACAGAGGACTCTCCTCCCGAAATGGATTGCATTGAAATCGCTAAAGCGAGCGACTTGATGGTGTCCACTCCGAGAACGCTCACCGCTCGATTCACTGATGGAACCTGAACTCCGCCGTAATATGCACTGCTTGCAACCCGAAGCAGCTTTGCGGTAAGCCCAGTATCCTGTTCAATAACCTTTTCAAGTGCCCTTGGAGAAGCGCTAGGATCGTCCGCTAACTTCAAGACAGAACTGACGACATTGGATAGTGCCGACAAATTCTCGCTTCTTGATAGTTTGATTGCAACACTTTCGAGGTTCACATGAATATTGTTGGAACCAAGCTCATTGGACTGAAGCTAAATCCGACGAATAAATGGACTTTTCTCAAAAAACGTTGCGTCTCCTTTCAAATCTTGAAACGCGCACTTGAGCGTTACAGTATCATATACTTGAGCGTAGGAAAGTTAAATGGCGCAGGATTACTATCAAACTTTAGGAGTGAGTCGAAATGCAGACGAGAAAGAAATTCGATCTGCCTATCGAAAACTGGCACGAAAATTTCACCCAGATGTGAATCGAAATGACAAAGGCGCAGAGGCCAAATTCAAGGAAATCAGTGAAGCATACGAAGTTCTCAGCGATGCAGAAAAACGCAAGCAGTACGACCTGTTTGGCTCGAATTGGGAAAATATGTCCCGAACGGGAGGCGCCCAAGATGGCGATTTTCACTTCAGCAGCGATGGTGGCGGGTTTGAATCCATCTTCGAAAACCTATTCGGCAACATGCGAGGCGGGGGCGTTCGTATGAACACCGAAGATATGCAATATGTTCAGCCTCGAGATGTAGAAAAGGAACTAGAAGTAACTTTGGAAGAAATAGATTCGGGTACCTTACGAAAACTCTCCTATCAAGTAATGGATGCCATCCAGACTCGAAATGGCGCAATATCTACCGTCCCTAAGAATCAATCCGTCGAAGTTCGAATCCCGCAAGGGATTCCTAATGGGAAAAAGCTTCGGGTACCTAACAAAGGCGCAGCTGGTTTGCGAGGCGGTTCGGGCGACTTGTATTTGGTTGTGAAATGGGCGATGCACAAAGAGTTTCGGATAGCAGGTGAAAACTTGGAAGTTGATGCTGCATCAAGTTATCTAACAGCAACCCTTGGAGGAGAGATCCAAGTTCCCACGCTCAGAGGAAGTATTACGATGAAAGTTCCGCCAGGTAGCCAATCTGGACAAGTTTTTAGGCTCGCCGGTCAAGGAATTGCAAAGCTTAGCGGCGGTCGAAGCGATCTGTTAGCGAGATTGAAAATAACGGTTCCGAAAGAGCTCGGCAGCGAGCAAAGAAAGCTTTTAGAGGAGCTTCGCAAGCTAGAGGAGAAGTCGGCATGAGGCAAGAAAGCCATCCAGTTTTCATGATCGGTGTTGCCGCAGAACTATCTTCAGTTCACCCGCAAACCCTTAGGCAGTACGAACGCTTGGGACTTGTTGTTCCTAGCCGAGTGGGCGGGAAGAACCGGCTGTACAGCCAGGACGATGTTCTACGAGTCCGAAGAATCCAAAGGCTCACCCAGCAAATGGGGGTGAACCTTGCTGGTGTCGAGCTCATTTTGAGGCTCCTTGAAGAAATGGAAGAAATGTCTCTTGATTTTGAAAAGCAATTTCTTGAATATGTTGACGATGCCGAACGACGCATTACTGAGGCATTCGGCACCCCGAATATTCCAATCCGAAGAGGTGAATCCATTCTGCCAGTTCCGAATATCAAGATCAAGAAGCCGATGGATCTGTAAAACAGTTGTTGGCGTTGGGATGTGGGAAGTTAGCAGTTGGCGGTTGGCGGCGATCCATTCAGTTCAGCCTAACAGATTTCTAAATCCAAAATCCAATGTGTACTCCATTCAATAATCCAAAATCCACAATTGACGATTCCCCGTCCTTACTTCCATGCCTCAGGAAATTCGGATTGGAATCGAGCATCACGAAATGGAATGGCTTTCGCAATTTGCCGTTCGGGCAGCTGAATCTCTTGGCAGAATGCGCGATGAAGATTTTGACCCTGTTCGCACCTGCTTCCAACGGGACCGAGACCGAATTCTTCATTCAAAGCCGTTTCGCCGTCTCAAGCACAAAACCCAAGTGTTCATCGAACCGCAAGGCGACCATTATAGAACTCGAATGACTCACACGCTCGAGGTCGCTCAAATTGCGCGCACAATCGGGAGGGCACTTAGGCTGAATGAAGACCTTATTGAAGCCATTGCGCTCGGTCACGATGTCGGCCACACTCCTTTTGGCCACGCCGGCGAAGCTGCTTTAGATGAAGCCATAAAGGAGCGCATCTTTCAGTTTGGAGCCATTGAAGGCGATCCTATCGAGTTTCGCCACTATACTCAATCGCTTCGAATCGTGGAAGTTCTCGATGACATGAATCTTTCTATCGAAGTGCGGGCAGGAATTGGCGGGCATAGCAAAGGCGAAAAGGACCTCACCGATGCGGATGGAGAAAATGTCAGTTCGCTTGAAGCAGCAGTTGTACGGATCGCCGACCGAATTGCTTACATGAACCACGACCTCGACGACGCCGTTCGAAGCGGAATGATTCCAGAAACTCCTCACCACTTCCAATCCATCGGAACGAGTCACGGCAAAAGGATTGGCGCAATGGTTCAAGACGTAATCGAACAAAGCAACAACCAACCAGCGATTCGCCTTTCTCCCTCCATGCTAGTTTCGATGAACGACTTGAAAAATTGGCTATTTGAGAATATTTACTTTCAGTATCCCGTTCTGTACCCCGACATACTCAAAGCCCAAGTTTTGGTGAAGGAGCTGTTTCATCACTTTTGTGTGCCTGGCAATTTGCCCTCGGGATTTCAGGGTGTGCTGGGAGCCGTTGACTATGTGGCAGGTATGACGGATCGGTATGCGATGGATACATTTACAGAATTGAGACTTCCAACTGAGTTCCGGCTTCTGAGGGGGTGAGGTTCGCTTTGTTCCTCGCTATTGGATGTTAGTCATCAGTTGTCGGTTATCGGTTGTTGGTTGTCCGTTCCCTGCAATTCGCATTCCTACTCTCCACTCTCCAGAGAGTATCCTTCTCAAATGCCCAAACTCGTCCTCATTCGCCACGGCCAATCGCTGTGGAACCTTGAAAACCGATTTACAGGATGGGTGGATGTTCCTCTAACGGCAAACGGCGAGCAAGAAGCCAGAAACGCCGCCTCAAAATTGATAGAATTCAGCTTCGATGTTTGCTACACGAGTGGACTCACAAGAGCGCAGCGAACCCTGCGGATCATTCTTGAGACCAACAATTGGGACATTCCAATAATCCGAGATCAGGCACTTAACGAAAGGCATTACGGCGATCTTCAAGGCATGAATAAAGACGAAATGCGTGCAAAATTTGGCGAAGAGCAAGTGAAAATCTGGCGGCGAAGTTACGACGTTCCGCCCCCTAACGGCGAAGCATTGAAGAACACTGCAGAGCGTACCGTTCCCTTCTTCGAAAGGTGCATCATGGGCGACATTCGGCAAGGAAAAGATGTACTTGTTGTGGCACACGGCAATTCCAATCGTTCGATCATCATGGTTTTAGACAATTTGTCTGGCGAGCAAGTTGTGGCTTTAGAATTGGGGACCGGAATTCCAGTAGTTTACGATTTGACCGATCTCGGAAAAGTTGTAGGCAAGAATGTTTTGGAATGACGAAAGCGCATCGTGGAGCGCGGAGCAACAATCGTAGCTGATTTGCAAAATTCTCAGTCAAGCTCCGCGCTCCACTACAAAACTGAGATTATGTCCCTCACTTTCGAGACGACCGTGCTATGTCAACCGCCCATCTTCAATGTTTAATCTGCGTCCAGCGGCTTCAATCATTTTCGGGTCATGTGTGGCTGAGACCACAGTGACTCCTTCGCTTTGATTCATTTCGCGCAGCAAATCAATAATCTCCTGTCCGGTCTTGGTATCCAGATTTCCGGTTGGCTCGTCTGCCAGGACAATGCTCGGCTTGTTCGCCAGCGCTCTTGCAATCGCAACTCGTTGCTGCTGACCGCCAGATAGCTCACTTGGGCGATGGTGAAGCCTGGAGCCAAGCCCAACTTTGTCCAAAAGTTCAGCCGCCCGCTCGTCTGATTCGGCGGCTCTAACTCCGGCAATAAGCAATGGCAATGCCACGTTTTCTAATGCAGTCCGAACTGGCAAGAGATTGAAAGTTTGAAAAATGTATCCGATTCGATGGCAGCGAAGATAAGCAACCTCCTTCGTAGCCAATTGTGAAATGTCGACAGAACCGATGTAAACATGCCCAGAAGTAGGCCGATCTAGCCCTCCAATTAGGTTGAAAAGAGTGCTTTTTCCACTCCCGGATGGTCCGACAATCGCCACAAATTCTCCTTCGGCTATCTCGCAATTTATATGGTCAACGGCGCGAACCATCGCCTCACCCGATCCGTATTCCTTCACTAAGTCAAGAGTTCTCAGTGCAGCCATTTAGTCCTCCGCCCTTAGCGCCGATGTGGCAGGCAAGCGCATTACTTCAGCAATGGGAATCCAAATCGCGAGGAAAGCAATGGAAAGTCCAACTGCGAACGATAGTGGTGCGGCTTCCAAACTTGGCCTTCCCGCAATCATTGAGCCCAAAACCGGACCAACTACTCCCCCAATGAGTGCTCCGATTGAGCCAAGCATCAAGGATTCAATGGCATAAATCATGCCTATCAACTGGTTCGACGCACCGAGGCACTTCAATGTCCCGATTTCACGAAATCGAGCCGTGACCGACAGAAGAAACTGATTTCCAATTCCGACCAATGCCATCAATGCCGCCATCCACGAAAACCATTGCAACCGATTCGAATCTGCCAATGAGAGCCCCATCGGTGCAAGAGCCATTCGATAGGCTTGCACTGATCCGAACATTCCTGAACCCAGAATCACGCCAAAAACAGACATACCGTGCCCTACGGCCCGAAACCGGAGGCTTGCCAAAGCCTGCCGCCATGCGATTTGGAGCGGATTCATTTTCGCCGCACTTCCAGTCTTATGAGTCCGCGTGAAGCCAGCAACTGCAAGAAGGCGGCGAGGGACGTCTCGGCTTCGATTCGGCTCAGTTTGAACTCCCTTTGCAATGCCGAAACAAGTGACATGGCTGACACTTTGCCCTGAATTCGGTTCCAAACAAACGCTCCAATCGGCTCCAATTCGTATTCTTTGCGATCTTCCCGACCCATTTTTCTAGCCAACTTTCCAAATGCGCTTTTTTGAACAGAAACAGGGCACGACAAGATGACGATTCCATCGCCTCTAGCTATTTCTTCGACAACCGGATTTCGACTCGCTTGAAGCTGGTGCAAAGCAAGTGCGGGAGGATTCGATCTAAATCTAGAAATTAGCTGAACCAATCCCATTCTGGCCTCCAAATCGGGGCGCGAAACATGGCGGTGGCATAGATCAGTTGGTTTGCGTTCTGGTCGAATTTGGCAATTGTCGAAGATGAAACAGTTCGGCCAATCGCTCGTCGAATCGAATCTATGCGAACCCCTTGTTCACACTC
Source organism: Armatimonadota bacterium (assembly GCA_031400935.1). Classification (GTDB taxonomy): domain Bacteria; phylum Armatimonadota; class Fimbriimonadia; order Fimbriimonadales; family Fimbriimonadaceae; genus JANNJE01. The sequence continues at coordinate 44,398 of JANNQV010000051.1, read as the reverse complement.
TTTGACCGTTCCTTTCGGCGCTATTGATTTCGCCCACTCTGATAGGTTCATCTTCCCCATCAATTCGCGGCCAAAGGACGTTCGTCCTGCTGAAAGTACTGCGCGATGCGCCGTCCAGTGCAATTGAAGCTTTCCTGATAGCAAAACTGATCTTTTTAGGACAGCTTGTTTTGGCAACGAAACCGACAATCCAAGTAAAGACCAGCAATCTGGAAGAGCGTCGGCGTTGTCCTTAAAACTTCCCAAAATTTCGCGAAATATTGCGAGCGGGGCCTTCCCTTTTGCACTTGAAATCTCTAAGAAAAACAACCTTCGACTTGCCTCAGAAACGATCACACATCCCCGTGCAGATTCTGTGCCATTCCAGTGGTATTCCAGTCCAAACTCAGATTGTTTGGACTCCGTTTCTACCGAAATCTTCCTTCGAAAACTTTCCCGGTGAATCTGTTTGAAATATCGCGCCAGCACGACCTCAGGCTCAGGTTCCTTTTTGAAGGATTGCCAACGTATCTGTAATTGTGTTGCCCCTGCCGATGAAATCCTTGCAAAGCCAGTTGTGCGATCACCCGAAAAATTTGTCGGGTCCCAATCTTGAGGTAGGGAGATCGAAAAGCCTTGCCAAGCAAATGTGTTTGGCATCAGAACGAAAAACTAGCCAGCCTTTTTGTCGCTGTCGTTGTTCGAAGTTTTTGAAGGCTCATTGTCAGCCTCAGCCATGGATTGTTGAATATTTGCTTCCATCGCCTTCTTGCCATCTTCGATTCCCTTTTGAAGTTCACCGACGCCGCGCCCCATTCCTCGCATTAGCTCAGGAATCTTCTTTCCGCCAAACAGGAGCAGAACCAAAACTACGATAACCCATATTTCTGGGCCTCCGAAACCAAATCCAAGCAGTGATAGCATTCTTTCTCCTAGTCAGCATGTCGAATTCAAAGAATTCAACTCTCTATAAAGTATACGTCAATGGAGAGACGAACGATTTCGTTGTCCGTTTAGTTAGGCTATTTTGGCGCCGATGGGAGATTCGGAATTGTGGTCTTCCCTGATACAGTCAAAAAACCTTTTTCGCTGATCACCGATTCGACTTGGATTGCACCATGCAAGTTCAGGTCTTTATCGAGGTCAACAACCGGGTTCAAAGTCTGCAAAACGGCATCTGCGACTTCTTTATCAACGGGCAAACCATCAAAGACAACTCTTGCCCTCGTTAGCACAAGCATATTGCCAGTTCGAGGTTCAAGTTTCGCAAGGACTCGAAAGGCCGTTTTGATCACTAAGAATTCTCCAACGCCTTCAATCCAAACCCAACCTCGATCGCATCGAATGGAGACCGAGAGAATTTCGCGAAATTTTGCCAAAACGAATCGCTCTAACGCCTTTTCAGCAATGCGAACCTCTCCTGTGCCCGTTCCGCTTTGGCTCAAGCGAATCTGGCCTTTCTTCATGGCTAGGGCGAAATCGTATCTGCACTCTGGAATTGCGGCTGTAAGTGATTCAATGTCTAGACTTCCAAGCCGAAAATCTTTCAACTCGATCCGTAGATTCTGAACCCGCCCCTTCTTTGATCTTTCCGGTTCCGTAAAAAGCGGCAGCCCATTTGTCGTGAAATTTGAAGCTCGAATCGTTGCCGATTCCAAATCGCCCATCGCAGCGCCAAAGACTCCGTTGGGAACTGCTTTCACCGAAACCTTCTTTGAATCACCATCGAGCTTTGCGGCAATCTCGTCGGCGGCCTGTTCTTCAAATCGAATTACGGCAGATCGAGCGCCATGCCACAATAAACCTGCCCCTAATGCCCATGGAATCGCTGATTGAATTCTCACCAATTTTCGACCTGGGAGAAGTATGAAAGATTTTCCCGTTGTTGGCGCAGCACTTCTGGATGAAGCTCTCATCGAGTTTTCGGGTTCAGATGTTCGCGCCTGGCTTCAAGGTCAGATTACGAACGACATCAATCTTGTTGATTCTCAACCGGGAATGGAAGCGTGTATTTGCAGCCCAACCGGACACATCCAGGCGATCATCAAAATTTGGCCAAAGGAAAACCGACTGTTGATTTCATCGCCAACAGTTTGTTTGAAGTCCATTTTGGATCGCGTGAACAGATTTGTGATCATGGAAGACGTGGTCGCCAATTCACTTGATTTGATGTGTATTCACGTGTTTGGCAGCACTCCGACTGAACATTCTTCCATTACTTTGCCTTCAAGCCGGTATGGAATTGAAGGGCACGACTGTTGGCTGTCTGAAGCTGATGCCGAATCGTTCAAGAGCGACTTATTCTTGAATTCAGAAAACCTCGAAGCATTGCGAATTGAGTCTGGCACCCCAAACTTTGACGCTGACATCGGTCCAAAGACTCTTGCCCCGGAACTTGGCGAAGCATTCGTCAGGCGCACAATTTCAGAAAACAAGGGCTGCTACGTCGGCCAAGAGGTGATTCACCGAATCCATAGCCGTGGGCATACGAACCGAACATGGTGTTTTCTGCGATGCGAATCGGCTATCACAATAGGATCAGATATTGTTAATGACCAAGGTGAAGTCTGCGGAAAGGTTACGTCTTGTGCAATTTCGCCTCGAGAAGGCCATATAGCAGCAGGAATGATTCGCAACAAGTGGACATCTATCGGAACGACTCTAATCGCTGGAGGCGTTCAAGTCACTGTTGAGGAATTTTCAAGAGCTTAGTTTGATTCCGGTGGAACAGTTGGCTCAGGAGGAGTCGCAGGTGCTACTACTGCGGCCTTCTTCGCGGCAAAATGCCCGACAACCAAACACCCCAACATAGCAATTGAAGCCAAAGCCAAAATCATCGCCGGATAAATCTTGAATTCCATAAATGCCGGTTTGAAAAACCGACCAAGAGTTAGGACGGAAACAACAGTTACAATCAAGTAACCGACTCGTTCATGAGTCTTTGCAAGCGTCGCTCCAAAAATGACGGCGATTCCAATAGCTCCAGCCGCCACCAAGGAAATGACGCTGCCTTTACTGAGATACGCCAAAATGCCGAAGGCGATATTGAGGACACCGTATAACATGCAAACTGCGCTTAACCATGGCATGGTTCAGAGTACCTGAGCGGCTTTAGCGAGGATGATGTGCTTCGGAACCCAGGGAGCAGAATTCAGGACTGAGAAGAGAATTGGGTGCGGGGGCAAGATTTGAACTTGCGACCTCCGGGTTATGAGCCCGACGAGCTACCAGGCTGCTCCACCCCGCGTCATCTATCGAAGCTGTATTATTCCTTTTTTGCAGGCTTCTTGTCAACTGCCTTCGGTTTGCGAAAGCTCTCGATCTCTTGATACAGCTTAAAAATGGACATCGCCGTACTAAACGCAGTTGAAATCAGGCCGACCTGCTTGTTGTTTCCAAGTCCGAGCGAATCAACAGCTTTGACAGCGATCTTCGCTTTGCCTCCAACAGTATCCACTGTATCTTCCACTTTGGCTGAAAGTGCCTCGATTTGCTTTGACATTTCTTCGACGCTTTTCATTGAAGAGATCATTTGCGGCTGGATTTCCTTAACCGATTTCAAAAGTTGAAAAACAGCGATGGAGAGAATCACATTCATCACGATTCCAACGGCAAAGAAAATGCCCGAAATCACCAGCCAAAACATTGGAATCTCCATTACTTTTCAACCTCAAGACGAATCACGGTATTCGCCTGCTTTTTCAACTCAAAAGGTACCTTAACCACACCGCCCGATGCCTCGAAACTCTGCTCGCCTGAAGTGACTCGGTAGCCCCAAAGCCCTCGAACAATCATGTTGCCCTTAGTATCAAAGTCGGATGAATTTGAAATCTCTATAGAGGCAAATCGCTTTCGAATATCCAACCGAAGTTGTTTGATTTTTCCTACGTCAATCGTGCAATCAAAGCCAATTTGTCGCATCGAAATTCTTTGCTGAACTCCGTCCCAAGGCTGAACGATGTACTCGGTCTCGTTCGCTTCAAAATGGCACCCAAACGTCGTCACGCCAAATTGTCGGCTTGGAATCACGATGGATCGAACTCCGCGCAGATAGTGGAATAGCGAAAGCCCGATGTCGCCTGTCAACGGGTTGAAACCAAAATGACCGGAAGCGGCATCCGGGCAAAAACCCATGCTCGCTGCGCCATCTGCTCGAATCAATCCCCAAACGCCAAGCATCCCGCCAAAGGCGGCACGAATCCAGGTGTCCTCGACTTTTCTGCCGTCAGAACGCAAAAGCTCCATAACCATTAGCGAATTTGCGACTGTGGAGTGCCCCAAAAGCAACTGTCCTTTATCAACAATGGCGTCATGAGGGACGCCTTCCGTTTCGTGGAATATGTGGTAATCGCTGCCATAGCTCCACCAGCAAGGTCCCAAGTCTCGTGCTGCAAATGCATGGCGCAAGGCAATGTCCACAAGCCCTTCATCTTGAAGCCACGTCGCCGCCCAAAAGAGTTCTTCAAATCTGCCGCTGTCTCCCGAAAGGTCTTCTACATCGGTCACAGGTTGGCGCACGACTTCCCTCGCATAGGCATGGGCCTGAGTCTGCAATTCTGTGGCAAGTTCTTCGTAGTTCTCTTCAAAAAGTGTTCGAATCAGGTCGTCAATTCGGGAATAGCTTGGAAGGCCACCTGCAATCGGACGACGGAGGATTTGGAACAGCGAATAAGCCGTTCTCGCCGCTTCGTGAAGATACGATTCCGCTGGTTTTGCACCAAGGCCATAGTTTTTGGAAATCCTGTGCATCGCCATGTAGATGTTCATCACGATTGGATAAATTCGCGGGCGGCCATAGTTCAGAGCAACCGAATGGAGGTCGGCAAAAACGCAGCCAATCGAGCCGTCCGCAGGGTTCTGGACATCGTCTCTCAAAAAATCAGCAATGACCGTATCCAGAAGCTGAATCTGCTCTAGCGATGGATCAATCGCGTTCTTTTCGGCAAGAAAAAGCAGGTCAGAAAGCCCGGATTCGAGCGCAAATGGAAAGGCGTAATCCTCCGCGGCAGAAATACGTTCTTGAGTACGAATGTTCGTTGCGAGAATCGCGTGATGAAGGACACTTGTCGAATCTTCATGAAACTGATGGTCGCAAATCCATTGGGCACGCTTGGAAATCAGCGTTTCGATTGGCTCGATGAAAAGCAGATTCGCAAAGCTGCGCCCCATTCGGTCATGATCAAATCGCAAGCGAACCGGGCCAGGCTTTTTTGGACGAACGAAGCAAAAACCGCCGGTTTCGTCGGTGTCTGTTTCGAGTTCGGCATCAGTTGATGCTGCAAACCTCTTTGGCACTACGCCAGCGATTTCAACCGCAATCCCAACATTCGTCGGGGCCACCGCTCCAGGCAACAGCCGCATGGAAGGTCGTTTGCAAACGCTTAAAGTCTGGAAAACCGAATCGCCAACGGTCGGACTGGTAGTTACAAATCGAGTTTGGAATTTCTTGGAATCTCCGGGTTCTAGAATCAACGAGCTATGCTCAAAAAAGTGCGACGGCCATTCTTCCCTCTCAACTGACGCCCGCGAATGAAGATAAACCACCGGAATTCCTTCCCAGTGGAACGGGCTCGAAAGCGAGCGCGGAACATGGGTGAACATCTCCCAGCTTGTGTTCTCGCCCGGAAAAACCAGCAGCCCCGGCGCCTCGTTGCTCATCCGCTGTGCGTGAAGATAGCTTGCCGTTCCGCCAACAAAAGTGTGAATGTAAACCCTGTCTTGGTAGGGGTTTCGGCCAGTCTTTTCATCCTTGCTTGCGCCCTGCATGAGGTTATAAAATGCAAAGGGAAACGCGAGTTCGCCGATCTCGATGGCGACGCGCCCCTGATTGAAAATCTCAACATCCCAGCAAACCTGAGGAATTGGCGAGCCGACTTCATAGTAATGCCCTGTCGCCCGAATTTCTGGCAACAGCGGAAAATCGTATTCAAATTTGATTTCCCCAGACTCGTCGCTTTCCGGATTTGGGTTCGTGTTGCTGTTCCGGCTGACGATCCAAGGCTCTTCTGGCGTGGTCCGCGCTCCCAGCAGAATCGTGCCGGGATAATAGTCTTCCGAAAACTCTTCGCCAAAGTTGACTGGCCCTAAGATGAACTGAAATTCATCGCTGTCCTCGGGCATGGTCGGGTCCGCGCCCCAAAGTTGCATGATGCGCCCGCCTTGTCCAAATTCGAGGGTCAAAAGCGTTCCTGCAAGTTCCGAACGGTCGTCGAATAGGTCGTCCATGGGGGAGTGGGATGTTACTCGATTTGGAGGGATATTAGCCCCTTCCTCCCTTTTCGAAGACGTCGCAAATTGGAAAAAATGGAGGAAGGGGCTTTGCGCAACACCCAGCCCATCAAATTTCGTACAATACATCTGTGAAGCCGATATTCCTTTTCATCGCCGTTGTCAGCCCAGTCACAGCTAGCCTCGCGCAGTCTTGCGAACCACCCATGCCGAGCAAGGTCGTCAGCTTTCCGTCAGGACGAGTCCTGGAAGGGGTCGGGACATCGGACATTCTTATTTCCTCAACAAACGAGAAAGCCAAGCTTTTTGTCCGCCAAGGGTTTGCGCTCATCCACGATTTTTGGTTCAACGAGGCCATTCGCTCCTTCCGAGACGCAACGAAAGAAGACCCGACTTGCGCCATAGCCTGGTGCGGGCTTTATGCCGCATTAACTCAGCCTTGGTATTTCAGTTCCAACTTTGAAGCGGAAGCAAACTTCGCAATTGCGAGAGCCGTTACGTTGTCCAGTTCCGCTAGCGACCTGGAACAGAAACTGATTGTGGCTATGCGACTAAAGAGTGTTAAGGGCGACGTCAGGGAAACCGATTTCGAAAAGGCGATGATGAACCTGATCAAGGACTATCCGACAGCGAAAGAGCCCCGGCTTCTGCTCGCGGGATTACGAACTCAGCTTTGCATGCACACCAATTACCTTCCGAATGGCGACGTGCGAGGCGATTTGGAAAAGGTTTACGCCCTCATTCAGCCAATCCTCAAAGCCGATCCAACAAATGCCGGAGCTTTGCACTATCACATCCACGCTATGGAGCCCTTTCATCCCGAGCGAGCCGTTTCCAGCGCAGAAAAGATCGGAAAAGCGGCTTATCGGTCTTCTCACATGGTTCACATGGCGGGGCACATTTTCAATCGCGTCGGGCGATATGAAGACGCGAGCAAAGCCTTTCGTCGCGCGAGAGAAATCGAAGAGGCCGATGCAAAAGAGCTAAACGTTACACCGTTTCAGGTGAATTGGAACTACGGACACAACCGAAGTTTTCTCGGAATCAACTTGGCTCAAGACGGGAAAATTGACGAAGCGTTAGAAGCTATTGGAAAAGCGAGTTGGGACGAAACCGAAGTGTACTGGTGCGCAGGGGATTGGAGCAAATTGCTTGCAAAAGGTACGAATGCAAGTTCAGAGAGCCCTCAAAATCTCTTTTTTCAAGGGATGGGGGCTGTCGAGAAAGACGACTGGTTTACCGCACGTCAACGGGCAAACACGATGAAGGAGAAAGTTGCCGAAAAGATAAAGGACAAAGAGGCCGCCAACTACTCCACCGACGATCGAATCAACATTACAATGGCTGCCGAACTCGAAGGTTCAGTCTTGGCGATGGAAGGGCGTGCTGAAGCATGCATTGCCGAATTTGAGAGGAGCCTTGCCGCTTTTGGCCGGATCGAATACGATGAGCCGGTTCGATATGCCCGACTGCCGCATGAATCTTATGGCTATGCGATGCTGAAACTTGAACGACCCGAACTCGCTCACAAGGCGTTTGAACGTGGGCTTTATGTTCGGCCTAACAACTTTTGGTGCAAGAAGGGGCTGGGTCTTTGCTCGGAATAGACTCACTCGCATTTTCCCCCTCACCGTCAGCTTCGCAGGTCCCTTTCCCCCGCCAAGCTCGTACCTCGCGTTGGGGGAGAGGGAGAAATTGAGCCCGCCGTCACCTGCAATAATTGTCAAGTTTTACGATATCTGGGGCTGGCTGTGGGAGTGCGAGGGCTTGACCGCGCTTCCAATAGGAAATTGGATCAGAAACAACTGAACGAGAACAGACTTCATCTGAAGTCTGTCCTCGTTCGATGAGTAATGCGCGGTCAAGCCCGCTCACTCCCAAACCTTACAGCCTTTCGATCTTCACTTTCGCGTTGATCGGGCCTGGTGCGCCAGGAAATGGTGCGTTCTTGTACACGCTATCAACCATAACTGGAGCGCCATCCTTCAGACTAATCCAAACTTTGCCCGTGCTTGTGGCAGGAACTTCGCCCGAAGTTTCCTTATAGTCATAAGTCATCACAACGCATTCGTGGCCCTTTATCGTTTCAGTTGCGCCGACAATCACAGTCGCTTTACTAGCGACATTTCCGTTCAATTTTGAAGCTTTGTTTTCGATAACGATAGTTTCGCCATTTTTGAACAAACGATCTTCAAACGCAAACGCAGACATGTTTGCCATGCGGAGGGCTTCTTCCGAAGTGTCTTCGCCAGTTACCGATAGGATCGCTCCGGCCGCAGAGTACTTCGTTGTGGTCGGACCGTTTCCACTAGGTGCTTCCATATCTTCTTGACCGTCGAGCTTAATCTTGCCATCGCTCTGCGAAGACTCAACTGAGTAGTCACCGTTCGCCTCAACTTTTGTTACCTTGTCCTTGAGCTTAGCTGTAAAAATGGCGTTCATGCCCATTACTTCGACATCGGCTCTCAGCGACATTGTAATTTCTTCGCCTTCTTTCGGCATTCGCCGAAGCTTAAACCCATCTTGGGCAATTGCAAGTGCGGCAATTGCAAGTACCGCAACCATTCCAATATTTCTAACTCTTTTCATAATTCCTTGTTCCTGAACTTTCGTGACTTGACCATAGTTTCCTGTCACATTCACGATGTTTGTACGATTGTATCCGCTTTGCGTTTCCCTTTCCATGAAGAATAGGTCTGACGGCGCCATCAATTTTGCAAGTAATCTCTGCTTTGAATGATACGTGCTGTTTCGTTTGATTGCGCTGAGACCTTGCTCAAAGTTCGTTGGGCACCTGCTATGTTTGCCATTCGGTGTGCCGAAACACTTGAGATTCCGATGGACAAACAAGTCGCAACGGAAATCTATGACAGACTCTTTCGGACCCGATATCCAGAGTTTTTGGAATTGAACAGGCTTCACAATCCAGAAGCCGTTCAAGGCTGGTGGAGAGATTTGTTGACCGCCTGGTTAGAACAGTTGGGTCTTTCTTCATTTTTTGTTGATCCGCTTTTGGAAATGGGCAATCATTTGCTTTACGGTGAACCAAGCGACATTTTCCAACTGTTTGATGACGTATTGCCAGTTCTTGAACAATTGCGGGAGATGGCGATTCCTATGATTGTGATAAGCAATTGGGATGAGTCCCTGCATAGAGTGCTCGAATCGAGAGGCCTAACTGAATACTTTAAGTTTGCGATTGCTTCTTTAGTTGAAGGTATTGAAAAACCCGACCCAAGATTGTTCCTTTTGGCTTGTGAAAGGTTGGAAATGGAGCCAAAAGAAGTCTTGCACATAGGAGATTCAGCGGTAGACGATCTACGGGGTGCGCTCGGTGCCGGGCTTCAAGCAAGGCTGCTGGACCGTTCATGCAATGGCAATTCCAATGTGACGATTTCTAGCCTTCGCGAGATTCCCTTTGTCCTTGCTCAACTGCAGCTAAGTTGAGTGTTGCGTTTCGGCGAATTCCTTCATATCCAGCACGCCGGAGTGGTGATCCCCGTGTCCAAAAGTCCCAATCCTCCTTACTCATCGCTTGAAGCTCATCAAGGCTCTTTGCAGGGGTCTTTTTGATGAAATCCGGTTCATTTGTGCTTGTTGCTCTAAGAGGCTGAGAATGTCTCGCTTCATTGAAAGGACAAACTTCTTGGCAAATGTCACACCCGAATGTCCAGTCTTCGATTGGGTTCGGACGGTCAACTGGAATTTCGCCCTTAAGTTCAATCGTCTTGTAACTGATACATTCTCTTGAGTCAACTTGCCACGTGCCATTGGTCGTAACTATCGCTCCTGTTGGGCACGCCTCGATACACTTCTTGCAGGTTCCACATCCCCCAATTGCTGGCTTATTAGGCTCGAAATGTTCGCTCAGCAACAGTAGGCCAATAACAAACCAGCTCCCCCTTTCAGAGTTGATAATCATTGTGTTCTTTCCATACCAGCCAAGTCCCGCTAACTGTGCGAAGTCTCGTTCAAGAATTGGAGCAGAATCTACACAAATCCGAAATTTGAGATTTGTATAGGTTTGACTTAGTTGCCATCCTAAATGTTTAAGTTTGCCCCTTAACACCTTATGGTAATCACGCCCCAACGCATAGCAAGCTATTCGTACAGTTCCTGACACTGGTGCATTCGGTTGATAGTAATTTAGTCCAACCGCCAAGATACTTTTTGCTCCTGGCAACAAACTTTGTGGATTTCTCTTTTGTATAAGATGACTTGCCAAATATTGCATTTCGCCATGAAAGCCCTTCTGAAGCCAGTTTTCGTAATGTATAAGATTAGGGGGTGAAACCGCGTCACAGACTCCAGCCAGCTCAAAGCCTTCTCTATGAGCCAATTCAAGCAAATCCTTTGAATCAATTGCCATCACACTTCTCAATTCTGTTTCAATTTATCCATTAAATCAAGCCAATTAGACTCTGTGAGCATGTGCGGTCGAATGGTCTCGCTCAAATTTAAGTAATCCAATGCCTTAGTGACTGATTCTTTGTCGTATAGCTTAGACAAATTATTAACTAGTGTCTTTCTGGGCTGTTCAAACCCCTGCTTTACGAACGGAGGCAATTCAATTGAGTGTAATCCCAGCAACGATCGCGGAACAAACTTTAGAACAATGCTCTTTACTTTTGGCGGAGGCCAAAAACTACCTGGCGGCACATCGGCAACTCTTTCGATCTCAAAATGATGCTGGAGGCAAACCGAAACCGAACCTCGATTCGAATCGCCTGGAGAAGCAAGAATCCGGTCTCCAACCTCCTTTTGCATCATCAGAACTGAGTGCAAGAACTCGGTTCGTGCGTCTTCGATTTTCCCAAGCAACGGACCCGTGATGTAATAGGGCAGATTTGAAACAACGACTCGTGGCTCGGGCATTTCCTTCAAAATTTCCCTGAGATCGCTCTTCAACGCATCTATTTGGCGAATATTGGCCCTAGGAGCCGATTCTGCCAATACCGGAATCATTCGCTCATCAATCTCCACTGCAATCACACTCTCAAATTTTGAAGCTAAGGCGGAAGTGAGAACGCCAGGACCCGGGCCTATCTCAAGCACGGAGGCGGCATTTCCGACGGCTTCAACAATCTTTTCGACCACTGGCAGTGAGCACAAAAAATGTTGCCCCAAGGACTTCTTTGCCAATATCCCGTGTCGAGATAATAAGGCTTGAAGTTCTTGAGGCTTTGTAAGATCCAAAAGGATTTCCGACTACCTAAGAATGTGGACGACTACTTTTCGACGGCCAAATTTGATGCATTCGGCGTTTGTGTTCATACAAAGGTCTATTCGATTTCCTTTGATTGCGCCGCCAATATCGCAAGCATAGGCAATTCCATAGCCCTCGACAAAGACCATTGTGCCTAGCGGAATTACTCTCGGATCAACCGCGACAACTCCATATTTCGCTCTCTCGCCCGTCTTGGTTCGGAACGTTGCTTGTGATCCTCGGCCAGCCGATGGATCGTATGCAGAAGCGTTCATTGTCAAGACTCTTCCGCGCTCGTAATTTCCACGGCTTGCGGCATATCCCGTTCTTCCAACTAAAAATCGTTCGTTAACAGGAGCAATCTTTTCAGAGCCAACTTTGACCTTTGAGACGACTTTGCCGTCAACAACTTTCAATTCGAAAATCGTTCGCATTTCACCAGCTTTCCCGCTGGATGCCTTTACTAAACGGCCTCGGCCGACTGTTCTGCTAAGTTCGTACGTCGTCTTAAATGGAATCGGTTTCGATTCCACCTTGGTTATAATTCCTTTCTTTTCATCAGCTGTCGCTTGGACCTTTTGCGATTCAGCCTTTGAGTTGTTTTGCCCTGTTAAGGCATCAATTTGTGCGCCGCTCTTGTTCGCAGCTAAAAGCAAAGCTGCAGACAACAAGAGAAGCTGCCATCTATTTGCGCGCATGGGGTTCCTCCTCCTTCTGTGCGTTTTTTGAAGTACGTTTAACTGTACCGATTCAGAGCCGCAAAAAGCAAATGGCAAGGAGCCAAGGTTATCCTGGGTTATTGGCGATTATCCTGAGATATGGAACGTATGCTACGTCTTTTTATCGCGAAAAATCTGCGAAAATTGCTGTTTTTCGCGCTTTTTGGAAGAAATAGGACTGCATTTTGTGAAATCAAAGTCAGGGTCTGCGGCCGTTCGCGGCATGAGCATAAGGATAAAAATTATGATCCCAAGTACTTTCCGTTTGGCAATATAGGTTTTCTCCATAGAACGAGTCTGCGAATATCTCCCTCACCCTTGCAATTTCTTTCAAGTACGGCCGATTCTTCGGGTCGCTTACCGACAGGTCTATGAGTTCAAGCGCTCTTTCGGCTGCGAATGTTGCCCTGTCAGGATTGACTACCTTCCATTTCATGGCGCGTCCAACTTCGCTGCCAATATTGCCCATTTGGGAATATGGATCTCTGTCATGCCAATCAGTCATTAAACCACCTTCCAACAACTTGTACATCTGTCGTATTGAATTGCGGATCCACCATAGTCTTCCCCGCATCCTGCATACGTCCGTTTTGGCAGACCGGCGAGACGCCCGCGCTCCCCAACTTCCCTGCATCCCCACATCCCTGCTTCCAATCTTTCCAATTCATCCAAACCAAATGCACCCCATTTGCGTCCTCAGTCTACAAACTAATGGAAGCCATACCAACTCTACTCCTGGTCTTGATGAGCTTTCCGGTATTTGGGTTTGCACTTGTCAAAATCGCAGGAATGATGCTTGAGCACGAGATTGAATCCACACCAGGCATGATTGCGATCGGAATGTGCCTGGCGATGTTTGGCACGGTGGCGATAAGCAGGCACCCTTGGATTCCGCTTGCGACAATCGTCGTTGCGGCAACTCTGCTCGCTTTTTACCCGTACGCTGCCAGGCAATTTGCATTGACCGATCACATCAAGATCAATCGCGACGAGATTGAAAAACATTATCTCTCGTGGAGCTTGCGTCCCGATAATTCGGCAGCCGCACTAGCCCTTTCGGATTCACTTTACAAACATGGCTTTCGGACAACCGCAATTGGAATCGCAACTTCAGTGCTCGGTGGGTATTCGCGAGAACTAGATTTGCAGTCACTAAGAGCGCCACGAGATGCGTTCCGAAATGAAGACTTTCGATTGAAGCAGTGGCTTCGGGACTTTGAACCGGAATCGGCTGCACCAATTCGATGCCCGTTTTGCAACACACCAAACGACCCATCGCGCCTGGAGTGCGAATCATGTGGAAAGGCTCACATTTTGGAACTAGTACGAAGTGGCCCAACGAGTTCGTCTGTTGCAGGAAAACTCGTTTTGGGCTGGGCTATGGTTGCGGGACTTCTTGTGGGTACTGTTTCTGCTTCCGCGTTGCCCATGCCGTTGTCACCAATTCTAATTATCGGAGGGTTTCTGAGCGTGTTTTCAATACTGGCACTGCTATTTAGGCGCCGAAAATTTGACCAAACTGTCTATCAACCAATCGTGCAAGATTGACATACTTTTTTGTGCGGAATTGATAGAAAAACGATTCTGAGACGATAATTATCTTTTTCCAAAAGCCTGCGTGTTTACTAATGTGCTTACACATTCCCAATTGTGGAGGCAATTTTGAACCTAGCCCGACTCAAAGCTACAAATCCCAGTAAAATCACCGTAACGCCAGGAGCATTGAACCTGTCCAAAACAATAAGTTAGACCGAGAATTATTACTAAGGCTTGAAATCCATTGGGAGATGGGTATTTGGGACTATTTGGCGAAATAGTTCATGGTTTGGGAACAGGTTCAACTGAATCTGGAGTAGAATAGCTAGAGGGCAAATGAGACTGCGAAGAACAACTGCCACGTTGGCCATGTTCGCCGCGCTTAGTGCGGCTTATGCCCAGTTGCCTCTTAATCCCGGCTCCTCAGGTTCAGCTGGCTCATCAGGAGAGCTCGGCGGAACAGCAACCATTGATCTGATTACCCTCCGCGAAGGCATGTTAGGTGTCCCATTGCGTTACGGCGGAGTTCTGCCAGGCACCGAAAGAGTTGAGTTTAACGGCCGTACTTTGCAACGCGGCGTCGAATACCAAATTGATGCTGATTCGGGTGTCGTTTACCTCATGCGAAGCTTCAAAGCCGGAGATTCCCTTCGAGTTGGCTACCGCTACAATGCTGAAAGAGCCCAACGAGCCGCTCAGCAAAATCAATTTTCTGGTGTCACTCCATTTCGGTTCGAAATTGCCCCAGGTTCACGGTTGCTGGTCGGATTTGGAATAACGGAGCGTCAAGCGGACGGGAACGTTGTTCAAACCAATATCTATGGATGGAACAACCGGCTTAAATTCGGCTCGACTTCAATGAACGGCCTGTTCTTACTTGGCAATCGCCAAAAAGTTGATACGGGTTCAGATTATGAGTTTCGCGCACGACAAGAAACGAAAGACCTTGGAAAATCGCATTTTGCACTCCAAAACATGGCTGTCGCGTTAGGAGGAGGGGGCGAACTCGAACTAAATTATCAAGACATCAGCCAAAACTTTGCCGGGTTTGGTGCTGCAACTGACGCTGGCTTTGAAGCCGCACAGATTCAGCAACTGCAAAAGGAACGCGGCTTGAAGAGATTCGCACTTGGCCTAAAGCAAGCAGACTTAGGCGGGGTAAAGCTCTCTGGAAACTTCCGAACTGTTGAAGATAACGGCGAGGACATCTCGTGGCAATCCCTCGGCATCAGTTCGGGCGTATTAGCTTTGAACTGGAAGTCCCAAAAAGTTGGCGACAGTTTCCGCCGATTCCAAGACCTTGCCGAAGGCGACCGAGAACAGCTTCGAAAGGAAATCGGAATGGAGCGCGAAACTCTCGTGGGCTCGTTCGGTCAAAAGGCTGGAAAGCTGTCGTTCAGCATGAACCAAATCACCGACCCGAATTCAGCAAAGATTGACCGAAGAGAGCTAACTTTTGATTCTGATAAGTTCAAATTCTCTTACGGAGACCAAGAAATCGAACAGGGCTTTACACGCATGGGTGCGCTGAAGGGTGACGAACAAGCTCTTTGGGGGCGAGAAGTTGGCATGAGCCGACAATGGTTCGGACTCCAAAGTTCACTTTTCGGCCCTGGACATCCATTGACGTTCTCACAAAATATTCTGTCATCTGCAAATGGCGAGTACTTTGCTTCAAATTGGAAGTACCAAGGAAGCGGATGGAGCCTTGAGCAGGTAAACCGTTCAGCATCGGATGGATTCTCTAGCTACCAAGCAATGCAAGACGGCGAGCGAAACGAGCACATCAACTCGATCGGACGCATGTACGAACCAAATGGCGTAGCGTTCCGGGGAGAAGAGGCTCAGTGGTTCCAACGATCTTCGGGCATTGACCGCGGACTCACTCGATTTAACGCGCTGCTATTCAAAGACATGAAGTTGAATGTTGACCACCTTCAGTTATTGGGCAGGACAGATGGTGCTACGGTTGACACGGTGAATCTGGACGGGAAGAAGTTCAAAATTGATTTTAGGCGTCAAGAAATGGGCGACCAATTTCAAGAAATGACCCAGCTTCTGGAACTTGAGAGGAATCGCCTTGGTGTGATTAGCGGACTAGAACGCACAGATTTCAAAGTGAACGTTCAGCTTAACCCTAGCCGATCCTTCCTCTATTCGAACATGAAGGCCAATTCTCCCAACGGAGGGGCGTCCCGCGAGCAGCTCGTTTACGCCGATCCAAAATTGCAAATTTCGATGAATTCGAGAGAAGTTGATCCCAATTTTGCCAATGTTGGAATGCTGATTGATCCTGAAAAAGAGTTCTTAGCGGCCATGCGAGGCTTTCAGCAAAGAGACGTCAAAGCATCCTGGCAAATCAGCCCAAACCTGAAATTTGACGCATTCCTGTTGGATTCGGGAAGCGAATCGCTGGATCAAACCCGATATATTCGCAATTACCAATTGGCTTATAAACCCGACAAGTTATCGAACATTGTTGCCCGAAGATTTGAAGAGAGAAACGACGATCCGATGACGTTGCTCTTTGCAAATGCAACTGAATTTCTGTCACTCAGCCGTGATTTTGGAAGGTTTGGAAAGCTAAGCGTCTTGATGGAAAACAAAGATTATGAGGGCCAAAATTCAGTTTTCGTAGATTCGGAGAAGCGATACTATGGCTACGAAGCCCGAATTAGCGCGACCACAAGCGTGAAAACTGAGCAAACAACGACGACATACGAATCTGGTTCAAAAGAAGCTATCTCCGCTAATACAGTTTCGACGGATATTGGAAAGCACATGGGCGTCAGCGTCACACAACTCGCAATTGACAGAGACGGCGGGGACCGTGACGAAAAGAAGCGTGGCTATGGCTTTTGGTTTGATGTAGCAAACGGGATCCGGCTTGCTTACGGTTATGCCCAGCACAAAGCTGGCGAAACTGCGCTTGATACTCAAAATCAGAATTTGAACGTGACCGGCGGAACAGCAGGAAATGTACAGGTTGGAAACGGTGGTTATACCGAAAACCAGTGGGAAGGCGGAAGAACCCAAGCACTTGGCAATTTCAGCTTGGCGACTGTAAAGCCTATGACGTTTTTTGGATTGACGGATTTGAAGCTTCAAGCAAGTATGGATACATCTGCCGATCGAGCGGTTTGGCTAAAAGAAAATCAAATGTTTTCAATGTCCGGCAAGATTTCTGGCAACGGGATCGGTTACGACTACCGAAGCCAAGTTGCTCCAAATGGCCTGCGAGGAATTGACCGGTCTGTGTTCTTTACGACCGACCAGGACGAGAAACGACCGATTCGGCTGAATATGAAGTATAAGCAAAGAAATCTTCCAACAGGAGAAGAAATCCTTATTCGCGATTACAGCATTGTCGCAAAGCCGATGAAGAGTTTTGAACTTTCGCATCATTTGGTCACAAATCCAGAAGTAGCTCGCGGAGACGTCATTTTAGGTTCGCTAACTCAGGCTCGTAAAGAAAATCGCTGGAAGCTGGATTACAACAAGAGCGAAAACCTCCAGCTTGGCGGGGAATGGCGTGAATTTAGCGATCAAGGGCAACCGCGAACTCGACTTGGAGGCGTAAATTTGACCCTCAACAAGAAGAGCGGTTCTCCACTTGGATTGTTCTACGGCGTAGAAGAGTCCGACATTGGTGGAGTCCGAAAGCGAACGGATCGCTACCATATTCGATTTGACCAGCGGCCAGGTCCACATCAGCAGTTCAGCTTCTTCATTGGCAACGTCAGCTACTTGAAAGGCATGACCGAAACCCTAAACAAGAACAATTTGACTATTCAGCTTGATTTTCAGATTAAATTTTAGGAAAGGGGATAGGTTTTGGGGAATGGGGTTTTGATAGTTTCCAATCAGAAACCGATAACTAATAACTAATAACCGACCAATCCCCTAGTACATTTGAGCCAAATCAAGCTCAAAAACTAGCGTCGAAAAAGGAGCAATCCCTTGCCTTCCGTTCTCACCATAAGCCAAGTTGTATGGAACTGTAACTTTGCGTTTGCCGCCAACTCTCATTCCCTTCATTCCCTCGATAAAGCCCTTTACCATTGCGCCGGGAACATACTTGAATTCAAGGGGAGCGTCAAACGGCTTTTCAGTATTGGGTTCAATTTTTCGAGACGAATCGAACTCTGTTCCATTCAAATAAGTCCCTCGAAAATGAACGACAACCGATTTTCCTTCTACTAAAGTATCCCCTTTGCCAACTTCTGTGTCTTCAATCTTCAGTGTTGGTACAGTGCCCTTTTTTAGAACTTCAAAGAGGTCCACCTCGAATGTCAATGGGCTGTCCTTTGGCAAATCGCCAACTTCTAGCCCTCCGTAAGCCAGTTGCGGCGGTAGAACGATCTTTCGTTTGCCACCCTCCTTCATTCCGACAATAGCGTCATCCAGCGCAGCAAATGGCAAACGCACAAATCCTTCAAAACGAAATCTCCAACCTAGCTTTGTAGAAAACGGAGCCTGGCCAAAAGTAGAGTCAAAAATCTGTCCATTCAAGTAAGTGACTTTGAGGCCGAGGCAAACCACATCGCCTTTCGCCGCATCCAATCCCTTCCCAACAGTCAAGTCCTGAATGGTTGGCGATGGCACTTGAGCAAGGACGGCAATCGAAACAAGGGTGCACAGCAATGACATAGTAGATATCAGACGGTTTTCAGCCTATGGAAATTCTCTCGAATCTTCGGATGCCATTCAGGGTAAACACATGGGAATGAAAATTGGAATTTTTACTGCCCTTTTTGGAGACAAATCGCTCGAAGAAACTCTTGACATTGCCGCCGCCGAAGGGATTCAAGCTGTCGAATTGGGTGCGGGCGCATATCCGGGGAGCAGCCATCTCAATGTAAATCAATTGTTGGATGACGATGCAGCACGAAAGAACCTAATGAACGAAATCACGAAGCGCGGTTTGATGCTCAGCGCAATCAGCGTTCACGGGAATCCAATTCACCCACGATCTGAAATTGCAACGGAGCACCACGAGGTTTTTCGAAACGCAGTTAAGCTAGCCAGCCTCCTAGGGATTCCCGTTGTCAACGGCTTTTCCGGTTGCCCTGGCGACAGCCCTAATGCCGTCAATCCAAACTGGGTCACATGCGCTTGGCCGGACGAATTTCGTGAAATATTAGAATGGCAATGGTCGCAAGTTGTGGTTCCCTATTGGAAGGAACAAGCTGCGTTTTTGAAGCAGCACAACGTGAAGTTCGCAATCGAAATGCACCCAGGTTTTGTGGTGTATTCCAATGACACGTTGCTTAGACTTCGGCGAGAAGTCGGCACAGACGGCAGATGGATCGGTGCGAATTTTGACCCGTCCCATCTTTGGTGGCAAGGCATTGACCCAATCGCCGCAGTACGAGAACTGGGGCAAGAAGGAGCATTGTTTCATTGCCACGCCAAGGACGCACGCATTGACCCCTATAATT
Source organism: Armatimonadota bacterium (assembly GCA_031400935.1). GTDB lineage: Bacteria > Armatimonadota > Fimbriimonadia > Fimbriimonadales > Fimbriimonadaceae > JANNJE01. Next base: position 25,289 of record JANNQV010000051.1, on the reverse strand, counting down.
CTAGCCTCAACGGCAATCTGGACACAAAGTCTTACGGCGACATTTTGAAACGGTCTTGGGTGTTCCGGTCCGTAGGATATGGACATGGAACGGAATGGTGGAAAGATTTCGTTTCAAACCTCCGCATGGTTGGCTATGACTACGTGTTGAGCATCGAACATGAGGATGGGCTGATGTCGCCGATGGAAGGACTCAGAAAGGCGGTTTCTGTCTTGAAGGAGGCGGTGATTCAAGAATCGGCTGGCGAAATGTTTTGGGCGAAGGAGTAGCTTTTGTAGTGTTCCGAGCACATCCCTTTTTCGAGAAACGAGAAAGAGGGAGGGGGAATCTTCACACTCCCAAAACCGAATCTAGCCCCATCCTGCGAAACTTATCATATCGACCCAATTTTAGTTGTTCAGGCGATAACTTCTGCAACTCAGCCAGATGCCTCGAAATTGCTGAGGATAGAATCTCCGCGGCTGCTGTGGGATCGCGATGCGCCCCGCCTTTTGGTTCAGGCAAAATTTCGTCAATAATCCCATATTCAAGAGCTGATGCAGCTGTCAGTTTCAGAGCGGCCGCGGCTTGGGCGCCCATTTCTGGCTTGCGCCAAAGAATCGCGGCGCAGCCTTCTGGAGGTATGACGCTATAGATCGCGTGCTCAAGCATCAGAACGCGATTTCCGATGCCGATGCCAATTGCGCCGCCCGAGCCGCCTTCGCCGATCACGATGGTAACCACGGGAACTGTAAGTTCAAACATGGCAAGCATTGAGGCGGCAATCGCTTCAGAAATGCCCCTAGACTCACTCTCGACGCCTGGATCAGCGGCTGGGGTGTCCACAAGGGTAATCAATGGCATTTTGAATCGGTCTGCCATTTTCATCAAACGAATCGCCTTTCGGTAGCCTTCGGGTTTTGCCATTCCGAAATTTCGAAATTGGCGATCTTGAATATTCCTGCCCTTTTGGTGTCCGATGACCATTACAGGCTTTTCGCCAAATTTGGCTGGGCCGCCAACAATGGCGTGGTCGGCGCCGAACCGGCGGTCGCCATCTAGTTCGGTAAAGTTTGTGAAAATCTGCGCGACATAATCAAGCGTGTACGGTCGAGGCTCAGCGCGGGCAACCAAAACTTTTTCCCAAGGTCCTAGTCGGCTATATTTGACCTCAATATAGTTGTCTCGCCTTGTCTCATATTCCTTGACTTTCAGTTCCAATTCATCCTTCTCCGAACTTTCTGGCATCCGTTTCGATTGTTCAATCAAAACTTGGATTCCCTTCTCTAATTCGAGAAGAGGGCGCTCCCATTCCTTCCATGATTTATCTGCCATACCTTTACGCCTGAATCAAGTGGCCTCCAAGCATAGTAGTAAGTGATGATAGAGTTGCTGGCAAATCTCGGCGGTGGACTATTCGGTCCAGCATTCCGTGCTTCAATAGAAATTCGGCGGTTTGAAAATCATCTGGAACTTTGCTGACTCCAGCTTGCTTGCTGACTCGCGCACCAGCAAACCCAATGAGAGCCTTAGGTTCTGCCAAAATCACGTCGGCTACACTCGCATAGCTAGCCAGGACGCCTGCCATCGTCGGGTCGGTAAACACCGAGATGAAGGGAATTCCGTTTTCATTGCACTTTTGAACCGCAGCAGTAGTCTTTGCCATCTGCATCAAACTAAGCAGTCCCTCTTGCATTCGAGCTCCGCCCGAAGCACAAAAGATAATGACCGGGCATCGTTTCTCCACTCCACGCTCAAGTGCTCGAGTAATCTTCTCGCCATTGGTCGTTCCCATTGATCCTCCCATGAAAGAAAAATCTGCGACAGCTATGCTAACTAGATTTCCTTCGAGTTTGGCAGTCCCGCAAACCGCGCTATCTTCCATATTCATTTTTTCTTTCGCGGCAGCGAGCTTGTCGCTATAGTCAGGAAAAGAAAGCGGATTCGATGCGCCTAGTTCAGCATCAAACTCTTCAAAGGAACCTTCGTCAAAGGTCATCTCGATTCGCACTTTGGCAGGAAGTCGGTGGTGATGTCCGCAATGTTGACATACGCGAAGGCTCTGCTCAAACTCTAAAGAGAAGAGCGTCTTTTTGCAGCTTGCGCATTGAAGGAAGGCTTGCATCGTCGTCCCGTTAGGGATAAACAAGATACCCGGAAGAAGCGGTTCTCATTTTGGATTGAGGATTGGTGTCGAGAGCAGAAGGCGGAGAGCAAAGAGCGGAGAGCGGAAGAACCGATAACCGACAATTACCAACTTCCAACCGCCAAGTGCTATCTGCCAACAACCAACAACCGATAACTTGCCGGCGGTCCCTACTCCAACGTCTGCGTAAACACTGCATTGATAACTTCTTCCGGCGTCGTCCATCCCGCCAGGACTTTGTCGCGACCATCGTCGAGCATGGTTCTACCGCCCTGAAGTTTTGCGGCAGCTTGCAAAGCTTGCCAGTCGCCGCCCTTGGCTATGGCCAATCGAAATTCCGGAGTGCCCAAAAGCAACTCAAAAACGCCAACTCGGCCCTTGAAACCAGTTCCTCTGCATTCCGAACAGCCTTTGCCTTTTGAAACTTGTTTACCTTCGATATCGCCGAGGGTCAAATCAAGGGCGTTTAGTTCTGCAGCCGTTGCCTGATAGGGTATTCGGCATTTTCCGCAATTCAATCTGACAAGCCTCTGTGCCAAAATCGCTACAGTAACACCAGCAGCCAAATACGCCTCAGCACCCATGTCAAGCATTCGGCCAATCGTTTCTATCGCGTTGTTCGTGTGAAGCGTAGTGAGAACCAAGTGACCTGTTAAACCTGCCTGGATACCAATAGCAAGCGATTCTGGATCGCGCATTTCACCTACGAGCATAACGTCAGGGTCTTGACGCAGAAACGTACGCATAACCCGCGGAAAGGTCATTCTCTCTGTAACTTGAACTTGCGTAATGTTTGTATCGAATTCATATTCAATCGGGTCTTCGACGGTTACAATGTTTCGGTGCTGGCTATCAAGCTGGTGCAGGGAAGCATAAAGAGTAGAGGTTTTTCCAGAGCCGGTTGGGCCGGTAACGATGACCAAGCCGTACGGAACTTGGATTGCCCTTCGCCACTTTTCAATGACGTCTGGACCCATGCCCAGTTTTTCGAGATCAACCCGCATAGCCGTCGGGTCAAGGATTCTCATTACGAATTTTTCGCCATTCAGACAGGGGATGCATGAAGCACGACAAGACAGGCGCCTCCCCATATATTCCATGTCAATTCGTCCATCCTGAGGCTCGCGATTTTCATCAATTCGCATTCCTGCAGAAAGTTTGAGACGAGCGATTACGTTGTTTGCCTGCTCTGGAGGAAGTTGGCCAGTGGCATGAAGAATTCCATCCTGGCGATAGCGAATTCGAAGCTGGTCTCTTTCGGGCTGAAGGTGTATGTCCGAGGTGCCCGTTTCCAAGGCATTCATGAAAATGTTGTCAACGATCCCGACAGCAAGCGACATTTCATCGCCGCCCATTTCGCGGGCGGAGCCTTGCTCGCGCAGGATGAGTCGAAAGCGCTTTGCCGCGCCCCAGTTAGTTTGAGAAAAATCTTCGTTAGACATGGTGAGGTAAGTACGACGGTTTCAAACCGCGTTGTTACACGAACTTACCTGCTAATTGGAGAGATTAGCTTGGATAAGTCTGTTTTTGGGAATGCGCGGGCTTGACCAAACCAACCTGAACTAAACCGTCGCTTTCATCCGCTGCATAACCTGATCGAGGAACGCTTGGTTTGTCGGAGTTCGTTTCAGCAACTTGATCAAAGACTCAGTGGCCTCCCAATTGTTTTGCTGATTTGCAAGCAATCGGTGAAGCTGAACAACGCCTTCAAGCTCATTTGCATCAAAGAGCTTTTCTTCATGACGAGTCGAGGATTTCTTCACGTCAATAGCTGGCCAAATTCGGCGCTCGGCGAGGTCTCTGTCAAGCACGATTTCCATGTTTCCTGTTCCCTTGAATTCTTCAAAAATCGCATCGTCCATTTTGGAGCCAGTGTCAATCAACGCTGTTGCGACAACGGTCAATGAACCGCCTTCTTCGATGTTACGCGCTGAGCCGAAAAACTTTCTAGGCCTGTACAAAGCAGCCGGATCAAGACCACCTGACAATGTTCTTCCCGAAGGATTGATTGTAAGGTTACTTGCTCGAGAGAGTCGAGTTAGAGAATCTAGCAAGATAACGACATCTCGCCCTGATTCCACCAATCTTTTAGCTTGGTCGAGGCAAAGCTCGGCAACTCGCATGTGATTCTCTGGCGGCTCGTCAAAAGTAGACGAAATAACTTGCCCTCGAACAGATCGTTTGAAATCTGTAACTTCTTCTGGCCGTTCATCAACAAGGAGCACCATCAAGTAAACGTCGGGATTGTTCGCAGTAATCGCGTTTGCAATGGTTTTCAAGATTGTTGTTTTGCCCGCTTTCGGAGGCGAAACGATCAGACCTCGCTGTCCACGTCCAATCGGAGAAATCAAGTCAATGATTCGGGAAACCAGGTTATCTGAAACGGTTTCCATTGCCAATCTCTCGTCAGGGTGAAGCGGAGTGAGCTCCTCAAAAACCTTTCGGGTAAGCATTTCCGGGGAACCCGTTCCATTGCCGTTAACGCTTTCAACTCGAATCATGCCTCGGTATTTCTCGCCCTCTTTAGGAGGTCGAACCTGGCCAAAAATGAAATCTCCTTGGCGTAGGCCAAATCTCTTCACCTGCGACTGCGACACGTATACGTCATCGTTTGACGGATTGTAGTTGTCGCGGCGCAAAAAGCCCCATCCGTCATTCATGAGTTCGAGAATGCCCTTTGCATAAAAAGCTTCGGGATTCGCTTCGACTAAGAGCAATTCGATAATGTCTGATTTAAGAAAATCGAGAGAAATCTTTGCCTTTTTGGCAAGTTTAGCCAATTCTACGGGAGCCATCTGGTCAAAATGGTTGAACTCGACCTCGGCAAGAAGCTCTATATCGGAAGAAGAATCTCCCTTAGGCATTGCCTTTTGTGGACGACGACGTGGACCTGCAGGACCGCGATTTTGTTGGCCCGTAGGGCGTGGAGAGCGAAATTGATGCTGCATAAAATTGCTATCTCAGTAGTTTGAGTATTTTGGAGTCGAACTGCTCCCGTTTCAAAGATGACCGAAGCCAAATCAACGAGGTTTAGGAAAGGTCTTCAGGGTGCAGAACACCGACAAAAGGGAGATTTCGATACTTCTCCGCAATGTCTAGTCCATATCCTACCACAAATTGGTTGGGAATCTCAAATCCGACGTAATCAATTCTAATAACTACCTTTCGTGTTTCGGGCTTATTGAGCAGGGCAACAATTCGCAAAGACTTAGGCTGACGAAGCCAAAGTAGTTCTCGCAGGTGGGCAAGAGTTGCTCCCGTATCAACAATGTCTTCGACAATGACAACGTTTTTGCCTTCCAATGATTGGTCAATATCTTTGAGAATTTGAACAATTCCGCTTGACTTAGTTCCGTCGCCATAGCTTGAAACTTGAAGAAAATCCAGAGAAACGTTGCTTCCAAAATGTCTGCAAAGGTCGGCAAGAAAAACGAACGATCCTTTTAGAACAGCAACCAGGAGGATCGGTTCATCGCCGATATCTTGCTGAATTTCTTTAGCCAGTTGCGCAACCCGTGCCGCGATCGCGTCTGCGTCAATCAGGACTTCAACTTTTGCTGTTTCCAATGTGATCACTTGAGGGTGAAGATACCCGTTTGGGTATTGGGTAATGGGTGTCGGGTGTTGGGTGCTGGGTGTTAACCTAAAACCAAAAACCTAAAACACTACTTCCCATCCAGCAACTTCTTCACGATCCCTTCTGTGTCCCCATGCCCAAGAGAAACGTGCCGAATCACACCCTTCCTATCAATAAAAACATAGGTCGGATAGCCTGTTACTTTATAGGCCGAAGCCGCCTTGCTTCCCGTATCTTGCCCGACGGCATAGCTGATAGGCCACGTTTTGATCGTCTTCTTCATTTCCTTGACGTCGTCGTCTGAGTGCACTCCCAGAAAAATGAGCCCCTGCGATTTGTACTTTTTGGCAATACGAATATTGTCTGGAGTTGCTTGCCGACAAGGGCCGCACCAATAGGTGTAGAAATCTAGGACTACTATCTTGCCTTTGAGCGAAGCTAGCGTCATCTTCTTCCCTTTTGAGTTTTGCCAATCGGAAAGCTTTATTTCGGGTGCCTTTGTGCCTACGGCCAATTGTGCGGTGGCAACTGAAAAGCTGAGAAGCGCAATGGAAATTGAGAGAGGAAGAATTCGTTTCATGATTGCTATTGTACTAAGGAATCTCGATGTCTCCGAGTTCCCCTGTTATGACGAATGGTGGGTCAATTTGGGAACGGACAAATTCATCCGCCGCACGATTCGCATCAATTTCTAGTGGAGCATTGTCATGAGAGCGGTAGCGAACGTACTGCCAAACGAAAGCAATCAGGTACCGAATGTTGTTGCCGCCAAAGTATGTATCAAGCTGAACGATGTGATGATGTTCGTGTGCTCGCCACCAGACATCACGCGAATACAATTCCCACGTTTGCTCGTCTTTCATCCAAATTTTTCGAAACGCAGTCAAAGCCCAACCATTCCTTAGAAAAAGTCGAGTCCAAGGCGCACCGATCCGGCATTCGAATCCTTCTTGGTCAATTCGGATCGTGCCTGTCCACAAATTTCCTTTGGCTGCCACAGTTATTAGTCTAACTTCCAAAAACTCAGACAGTTGACGGATTCTACGAAATCTGCCATAATAGCCATTACATCCAGAGACAGCCGGTAGCGTTTGCGCTTTAATGGGAGATCCCACCTGCCGAGGTTGCAGTTAAATACGATTTTGAAACAGGATAAATCCTGTCCTACCAATCGAATCGCTGCCCTAAGGCACGGTTCGATTTTTTCATTTTTCAAGAACTACTTTCAAGATTTGGAAACTGAGCGCAGGCTTCCAAGGAGCGAATGCTTCAAAGGAGCTCAAGCCCAGAATGGAGCGCGGAATCTATTCCGCAAATGACAAGAGTAAAAAATTATGCCTACACCACACAAGGCGCAAGTCATAGATCAAGCTGAAGAATGGTATTCAAGGTCTCAGGGAATCGTTTTTACCGATTACCGAGGACTGACAGTCAAGGAATTTCAGAATCTGCGCAAGCAGCTTCGAGCGAAAGGCGGAGAAATCCATGTTGTAAAAAACACCCTTTTCCGACGAGCCGCTGGCGACGATATTGAAAAGATTCCTGCTGAATACCACAACGGCACAACAGCCGTTGCCTTCCTATTCGAAAACGAATCGGAAGGATCGAAGGTTATCGCTGACTTTGCGACAAGTTCCAAGAAACTCACCATTAAAGGCGGGCTCTTTGGCGGAAAGGTTTTTGATGCAACTGGCGTTGTGAAAATTAGCAAACTTCCACCGAAGGATGTTCTCATCGCCCAAGTTATCGGTACCATCGTGGCTCCAATTACCCAACTTGTTGGGACAATTGAATCCATCTATGCAACTCCGATTCGAACGATCTTCGCAGTTGCCGACAAGGCAAACGAAGGTGCGCCGGTCGCGGCTGCTCCTGCGGTTGTCGAGGCGCCTGCACAAGCAGCCGAAACGGAAACAGTTGTCGAAACTTCTGAAACCTCAGAAGCAGCGCCAGTTGAAGCAGAAGCAGAATCGGCTCCAAGCGACGAGGCGGTAGCTTCTGAAGATGCCCCGGCAACGGAAGAACCGACTGTTACAAAAGAAGAAGCATCAGAACCAGTCCTTGAAGAGACCCCGGCAGCCGAAGAGGCAGCCACCGACGAAGCACCAACTGACTAGTGGAGCGCGGAATTCATTCCGCACCCCGGTCCGCGGAATTCATTCCGCCAATGAACGAATTGAGAAATAACGGAGAAACTATAAAATGGCAACTACTATAGAAAAAACAGTTGATTTGATCGCAGGAATGACTGGCCTTGAACTCAGCGAGCTCAAAACGGCCCTCGAAGATAAATTCGGCGTAACAGCCGCAGCACCTATGATGGGAATGCCCATGATGATGGGTGGCGGCGATGGCGGCGGAGCCGCTGCAGTCGAAGAGAAGACAGACTTTGACGTCGTCCTCACTTCATGCGGCGAGCGAAAGCTCGAAGTCATCAAGACGGTTCGCGAACTTACCGGCCTCGGCCTGAAGGAAGCAAAAGACCTCGTTGATGGCGCTCCAAATGCGGTCAAGCAAGGCGTAAACAAAGACGAAGCCGAGAAGATCAAGAAGGCTATCGAAGACGTCGGCGGAAAAGTCGAACTCAAGTAAGTCTGATCTAAGGGTTCTCCGCATTGGACGGAGAATTATGAAAATCAGAAGTGCCGCGGACCTCCAAACGTCAGCGGCACTTTTTCTACTTGAAACTGCCCGTTGCAAAAAGTACTCTAAAGAGGCTCAAACCTTGCTCGGAAAAAGCGCAGATATTTCGGCTCATAAGTCATTTGCAGCCCTTTCGTCTCATGCCGGCGGTCGTAGACTTCGCAAACTGACTCTAGCGTCACATCCATGTGCGCTTGAGTGTAAACCCTTCGTGGAATCGTAAGCCTTGTTAGCTCAAGTTCAGGTGCGTAATTTTCGCCAGATTCCGCATTCCTTCCCGCACTGGCTATCCCGCGTTCCATGGAACGAATTCCGCTTTCCAGATAAAGCTCAGCCGCCAAAGTCTGCGCAGGAAACGAACTCTGAGGCAAGTGAGGATAGAACCGCTTTGCGTCCAGAAAAATGGCGTGCCCGCCGATGGGCAGAACGATCGGGATCCCTTCTGCAACCATGTGTTCTCCTAAGTACTCGACTTGCCCGATTCGCGCTCGAATGTGGTCATCTTGGACGCTCTCAGCGATTCCAATCGCCATCGCCTCCATATCTCGTCCTGTCATGCCGCCATACGTATGCAGCCCTTCAAAAACTACGACCAGATTGCAGCATTCTTCATACAGAGTTGGGTCATTCATCGCTAAGAATCCACCAATGTTCACAAGCGAATCCTTCTTTGCGCTCATCGTGCAGCCATCGGTTAGCGAACAAATTTCAAGTAGGATTTCAGCGACCTTTTTGTCCGAATAGCCTGCTTCCCTCTGTTGAATAAAATAGGCGTTTTCGATAAGGCGCGTAGCATCTAGGTAAATCGGAATTTCGTGACTTTGCAATAGCGTTCGTATCTCGCGTAGATTCTTCATGCTGAACGGCTGCCCGCCAGCCATATTCACCGTTCCTGCAAGGCATAGATACGGCACTTTTGAAGCTCCAACCTTATCAATTAGGAGCGAGAGTTTGTCCAAATCGACATTGCCTTTGAATGGATGAATCGAGCATGGATCGTGCGCTTCATCAATAATCACGTCAACAAATGTGCCACCGGCAAGTTCTTGATGGAGCCTTGTGGTCGTGAAATACATATTGCCCGGCACAAAATCGCCAGGTTTAATCAAAGATCGGGAAAGCAGGTTTTCTGCCCCTCGGCCTTGGTGTGTTGGTACTAGGTATTTGAAGCCGTAGTGTTTTTTGACGGCGTCTTCTAAGTGCTCAAAGTTTCGGCTGCCAGCATAAGATTCATCGCCCATCATCATTCCAGCCCATTGAGAATCGCTCATGGCACTGGTGCCGGAATCGGTAAGCAGGTCCAAATATACGTACTTACTGGGTATCAAAAAAGTGTTGTAACCAGCTTCCTTTAGAACGGTTTCTCGCTGCTCGCGAGTGGTCATGGTCAGCGGTTCGACGACCTTGATTTTGTAGGGCTCAGCCCAAGATCGGCGTCGAGTGCGGACTGGAGGTTCTGGGTTCATTGTTAGGTTCAGCGTACCGCTACTTAAACCTGATGCACCATTACAGAAAGGTATGGATTTATGGCGAGAGGATAATGGATAATGGAAAAAGGATAATGCCGGAGCGGTGCTGATCCTTTTTCCTTTATCTCCTTTCCTTTTCCGCTCTGGCTTACGCCGCTTTGGACTTAGATTCTGGAAATAGCAAAACGATCTCGGCAGACGTTGCCACTTCGTCCATTCGCACGGCACGAGAGGCATGAATCACATAGAATGCAACCGAAGCCAAAATGTATCCAATAAGAAGGAATCCAAACATGTAATTTGCAGATACCTTAGCCAAACCATGAATTGGACTACGCAAATTGCGAGGAATTTGTGGTGCTATGTGCTTGAGAGCGCAGTAGCCGAAGGAACATGGTTAGAACGTGATTCCATTCTGGCATTCTTAGCGCGGTCAATCGCATCTTGCCCGACAGCCTTTTCAAAAGACCGGAAGCCAGCCAGCATGAACCCATGCTTCTTCGCTAGAGCTAGCATCTCTTCCACCTGCTCCTCGCTCACATCTTTGCCAAGCGTGTAGTGCTCAGGGCGATTTTCGAGCGCCAGAATCATGGTTTCGCTCATGCAGGCGTAAGCCGTTTTGGGAGGAAAGCCAAAATCCATTCCAAACTCAACATTTCCAGGAACGCTCACCACGCCACCTTCGATTACCAACACGTCCGGCCGTTCTTTAGCAACCCGAACCGAAACGTCGCGTGGGCGGCTGACATCGCAAACCACTGCGCCGGGCTTCAAATGTTCTGGCAGGATGACCGCCGAGTCGCTGCTTGTGACTGTAATCACCGCGTCAGCTTCTCGAATTCGAGTTAGGTCCACTGTCGCTTCGGCGTTTCTCAATGTAGCCGCCAATTGCGAAGTGCGTTCAGAATCGCGCCCGATGACAAGCGTCTTTGCAAATCGTTTAGACAGGACCTGTGCGCAGGTTTTGCCAATGGAACCCGTTGCGCCAACCACGGCAAGAGTTGCATCTGCTGGGTTCAAATCGAGAAGTTCGCAAGCCCTCAAAGTACCTTCAATCGCGGTCGCGACAGTATAGCTATTTCCAGTTGTGATTCCTATCGGCGAGTGCTTTGCTAAAGAGATTCCGGCGTCGCCCGTGATTGCGGTAAACGCTCCAAGCCCCATGATTTCTGCACCGAATTCTTTGGCAATTTCAGCACATCGAATCAAATGACTCAAAGCCATTTCGTCGTACTTTGGGTCGGAAAGTTGCCTTGTTGTCATCGGGCAAGCGACAAAGCAGCCTTCGGTTTCGGCACCGGTTAGCGACTTGATTCCGGTTATATGGCGGACTAGGGACGGTTTCTTCTTGAGCAGAATTTTCTCAACAAGCGATTCGGGAAGGACCTTTGCCCACCAATACTTGTGGGCGGCATCGCGAGCCGCTATCGGGTGGATTACAAAAGCAAATTTGGTCAAGCGATTCCTCTAGTTTTCAAAGGTACCTGGGAATTGTTTGTTGGCGGTTTGCGGTTCGCAGTTGGCAGGTACGTAGAACTCATACGACTTATACGACAAATTCGTCCTATCTAACACAGTTCTAAACCAACAACCAACAACCAACAACTCCGTTAAAGAATTATTTCCGTCGGCCGCCAGTTGAGCCTGTCCAATGTATCCAAATAATCCTTTTCGGTCAGTTCATCCGGCGATTTTCCGAGTAGAGCAACAATCACTGCCTCCATCACATTTGTAGCAAAAGTCTCGCCTCCAATCACGGGCGTTGTGGTGATTAACCGCTTGACACCAGCCTCCCGAAACCAGTCAATGGTGTGCTTGCGAACAGTCTGTGTGAGGATTGTCTTCCCGTCTAATCGGTCAGGTGCGAAGCGCTTGATGAAGTGGGTATCGCCGCACAAAAACGTTGCTTCATTGAAGAACTTGGCAAATTTCGGCGTGCGAACGTCTTGCTTTTCCCCCGTTGGATAGAACCATTTGAACGGAAGCCTTGTGATGAGCGGCAATGTGAGTTTTCCAACAATCTCGACTCCTTTATAGCTGCGAATTGGAATCGGAAGACCTATTCCAAATATCAAATCGCCATAGACAACATTGGGGCAAAGCTCATCAAGCGCCTGCGCCATTCCGTAACGGTCAACGGCACTCACGAGCAGTACTTTTTCCTCTTTGAAATCAACTTTGCCAGATTCCTGCAACGTGTAAATCGTCTTGCGTTCAAGCGTGTGCTTCAGTCCGCTTCCATCAACAATTGGCGTTTTCTTGGCACCGGAGACCAGTTTTTTAATTTGTTTGAACGTGTATTTCCGGTCTTTCACCACGAGAAGGATGTCTGCGCCACCCACTCCGAAGGCGTCTACTTTTCCATCGAGCTCAACAAACATTTGGGCGAATTTGTCTAGATCGCCATCAGTTCCGATTCGCTCAATCTTGAACTGCTCGCCGAGGATTTCAACCTCATCAGATTTGTTGCCTTTGCTAGAACCGAGGGAAACTGATACGACGTGTTTCATGGGCGGGGTAATTGGGTCATTGGGATATCGGAATGCCTAGTAAACGGCAATAACCTCAATTTCCACATCCACATTCTTGGGAAGTCCAGCGACAGCGACTGTAGATCTGGCTGGCGGATTGGATTCAAATAGCCCGCCATAAACTTCGTTCACTGACGCGAAATGATCCATCGAAGAAAGGAAGATAGTCGTCTTAACGATGTTAGCAGGAGTCAGTCCAGCAGCTTTCAAAACGGCTCGAATGTTGTCACAAACTTGCTTAGTTTGCAACTTAATGTCGCCTGTTACTAAGGTTCCGTCAGCTTTCAATGGAATCTGTCCCGAACAAAAAAGGAACTTCCCGTCTGCTCGAACCGCATGGGAATATGGGCCGATTGCAGGCGGTGCGCCTTCGGCGGTAATGGTTTCTCTCAACATTCCTTGAGAGTACTTTTTTTCGACTGATGGTTGTACTCGAAGCGGCAAAATCAAACTCAAGGCAACAAGAGAAGCTACCAATGAAAGTCTTCCATAAGCGTCCATTTCACAATTATGGCAATTCCATTGAGGCAAAGATTAAAGATCGGGCCCCGAAACAACTCAAGGCCCGTTTGGACTCAACCAATCTCTGCGGACTGGCTCAACGTGAAGCGTTTATCGCTTCATGTTGATGAGTTCTTGTAGCATTTCATCTACCGTCGTCACAACTCGCGTATTCGCTTGGAAACCACGTTGAGTAATGATAAGATCGGTAAATTCTGAACCGATGTCAACATTTGACTGCTCGAGGAATCCTGAACTGATCATGCCGCGACCGCCACTTCGTGGCTCGCCGATATAGGGCTCGCCAGAATTGTCCGTTGGGCGCCACATATTTGCGCCAACACGGTCAAGGCCATTCGTATTCGGAAAGATCGCCATTGCGATTTTGCCCAGCGTGCGGGTTAGGCCGTTTGAGAAAATGCCTGAAATTGTTCCATCAGAACCAATGGAGAAGCCATTCAGCGATCCAGGAGGGAATCCGTTTTGGCTCGAAGTCTGAACTTGAGTCTCCGTAGCGAGCTGGCTTATGTTCGCGAAATCAACATCAAGGGTGAAAGCAGGTGCACCACCGGATCCCGGTGTCACCGTGATCGATCCCGGCGAGCCAGAAGTCAAAGTTCCATTGGCGCCGAACACAAGGGTTCCAGAACCACTTACCGTCGAAGGAGCTTGAGCCGAAACCTGCCACTCCCACGTGTTATCCGCAGATTTGATCATGTGGAGCGTCACGTCGTGCTGTTGGCCAAGTGTGTCATAGACTCTCAACGTTGAGTTCCGCCATGCGGGATCTGTCGTTGGAGGCAATGGGAGTCCAGTAATCGTCTCTCGATTGTCCAAATTGCCGGACATGACGGCATTTGTCGTGACCTGGACCGAAGTTCGGGAGCCAAGTGGGATATTCAAAGAAGACGCCGGACCTACTACAGAATTAGGATCAATTAGACCAGTAGCTGAGTTCGCAGTCCATCCGACAAGTCGCTCGCCAGTTGCACGATGAATCACATCGCCATTAGCATCAAGGTCGAACGCGCCGTCTCGTGTGTAGCCAATACGGTCGCTGTTGCTGACCATAAAGTAGCCGTTTCCTTGAATTGAAAGATCTGTGGGTCTATTTGTTGCATTGAGCGAACCTTGCTCATTATTGACATCCGTGCCAGCAACTGTTACGCCCAATCCAAATTGAATCGAGTTCGTTCCCCCAAGACTTCCGTTTGGTCGAGTTGCGCCGCGCATGGTTTGGGCAAGCATGTCTTGAAAGATGACTCTTGCGCCTTTGTATGCGGTCGTGTTGACGTTGGCAAGGTTATTGCCGATGACGTTCATGCGCGTTTGCTGCGCTTTGATGCTGGCGACGCCAGCGAGTAGTGCCTGTAACATGGTTTTTTTCTCCTGTTTTCAGGCCACGAGAAGATTGCCTTTCTGGCTTTCTTCAAACGCTCGGAGCTTTCGACTCCAATCCCGCTTTTTCGTGGCTCTTGTTTAGTAATTTGGTTGTTAGTTGTTAGTTGTTAGTTGTTGGTTGATCAGACAATGACCGCCGAATCAATGTTTGTGAACACCTGATCCTTGAGGTTTTGTTGATCAACAGCTGTTATCACGGTGCGATTCTTGACGCTGACAACGAGTGCAACGTCGTCAATCATTACTAGCGATTCCCTGGCTCCCTTGTCGGCCGCCCTTTGGACGCCTGCAAGGACCCGTTCCCATTGCTCTCCATCAAGTGCAATGTTTCGGCTTTCCAAGCGAGTGGCAGCATGTCCGCTTACCTTTAGCCGATCTTGCAAAATCGCCGCGAATGCTTCCTTGTCGGCTGGTCGTTGAACCTGCGTTTGCGGGTTTGAGACGACTTGCCGATTTTGAATCAGCTCGTTTATTGCGTTGTTTCGGATTGGATCTGCCATTTTCTTACTCTAGGGTTTTGGGTGCAGGGTGAGGGTGAGGGCGTAGGGTGTAGGGTGTAGGGTTCGGGGTGCAGGGTGTAAACCCAAAACCCAATTTCCAATACCCCATACCCTATACCCGTCCCCCTTACTCCGCTACTTCCCTCACATTAGACAGTTTCACGTCTACCAAGCCGCCGTTCTCAGCTCGTAACGACAGTACGTATTCGCCGTTTTGAACCTTGAGTCGTTCGACTTTCCCAGTCACCATCTCGTTGATGGCGCCTGCGTTTTCTGTCATTGTTCGGAAGCCTGATACCGTCTTGCCCATGAGGCTAGACGCTTGAGCGACGTCAATTGACCTTTGCATTTTGTCAAGGCCCTGAACCGTTCCAAGTTGTGCCATTTGGGCAAAGAAGTCTCGGTCGTTCATAGGCTCGAGTGGATTTTGATTTTCAAGTTGAGCTACAAGCAATCCTAGAAATGCTTGCATGTCAAGTTCTTTTCTCTTTGGTTGTGCGTTTACGCCAAAGTAATCGGCGCCATTCACATTGTCTACGGGAGTTGTTGGCATTGTTTTTCTCCTAAATCCAGTAATCAATTCCGTCAGTCTTGCCTTTTCGCAAGAGCTGATTCGGGTCCATCGCTGGATCTGTTTCGGCAAATCGAACCGTCGAAGATTGATTTGAATTTTGCTGAAGTGTTCGTTGTGCGTTTTGCTCTGCAAACGCACTCGTCGAATTGGAAAGGGACGAATCTGCTACTGTCACGCTAGCCAAATGCATTCCCTTCAATTCTAAATGTTGTGAAAGCATTGCTCGGTTTTGGTCGAGCGCTTGGCGGACGCTATCGTGTGAAGCGTACAGTTCGGCACCAACTTCGTTGCCCGAGTTTTTGACAATCATCGTAATTGAGCCAAGGTCTAGTGGACGAAGCTGAATCGTCACGCCGTTTTTTGGCTTGGCCGCGGCAATGGCTTCCAAGCGGTCGGCGATAACTTCAATCAGTCGCTTAGTAGCAACCTCTGGCAGATGCTGATCGGACTTGATTTCTCGGATGTCTACGGCTCTTGTGACACCAAATTCTGACTTTGCGGTAGACACACTTGCTGCCGCATGGCCTGCATCTGTGTCCAATCCAAGTGAGTTCAAGACTGAATCTGCAGAATCTGCAATCCAGTTCCAATCATCTTTCGAACCGGCTTTGATGATCGGATTCTCGCTCATGGTCGAACCAAGAGATTCCACGGTTTCGACCTGTGCCCAGTCAATCCCATTGTCAGAATCAATATTTTCCTGATTTCGTACTGTTTCGAAAACAGGAAGAGGAGTCGGATCAAGCTTTTTAGGCTGCCCAACAACGCTTGAAACAGTCGGGATTTCCTCGACCGGAAGCGGAGTTGGATTCAGCTTTTTAGGCTGTGGCAATTCCACCACAGGAAGCGGAGTTGGTTTCAGCTTTTTAGGCCGTGCACCATTGCTTATAACTGTCGGAATTTCCTCGACTGGAAGTGGAGCTGGATTAAGCTTTTTAGGCTGCCCAGCAACATTTGAAACTGTCGGGATTTCCTCTACTGGGAGCGGAGTTTGAGCCAACTTTTTAGGTCGAGCACCAGCACTTGGGAGTTGTGGTATTTCCTCGACCGGTAGCGGAGTTTGAGCCAGCTTTTTAGGTCGAGCACCGGCACTTGGGAGTTGTGGCACTTCCTCGACCGGAAGCGGAATTGGATTGAACTTTTTAGGATCAATCAGGTCCGCCGCTGTGAGGTCGGCACCAATGCTGAAGTTTCCAACTCCAGACGACAGGATCGCACTGTCAAAAGCTAGTGAAGTGGGTGCACCAGGCAACGATTGAAGCCCAGCAAGCGAAACCGCTGTGCTACTAGTATTGTTTGGAGCAATAGAAGGTTGCGGAAACGCATTTGGCAATAGGGTTGCCTCTGGCTTCCTTTGAACAGGTTTACTGCCGTTCCAAAGATTAGACAGATCAATTTCCTTCGCATAGCCAGGAACTTCAAAGTTCTTAATCGCAGCAGATAGCTTTTCAGATTGAGCAGCAAACTCTGGCGATAACTTTGCAAAGTCAACATTTGGGCCGATTTTCTGCCACTTAGCAGACATTGAATCAGCGTCAAGAGTTGGTTCCCCAAAGTGCAATTTACGGTCAGGACGTCCCAACTGGATCGAAATCCCTTGAGGTGCTCCCAATGCAATTGGATTTGGAAATGCTGTTGCTTGGTCAAGCGAAACGCTATCGCCCTTAGACGTAACATCTCCTATATGCTCGTCAGTTGATGCACCATTGGGTGCAATCGGGGTTGAAAGATGAAATGTGACTCCAGCGACGAGGCTGTACGGAAAGTCCGGCTTTTGCGACTGGGCATTCGGCCCATCTGTCGGTAGCTCCTTCCGTGTCTCGTGTTTCGTCAGTTTCGTTTCTTCGTGCCCTTGTGAAAAGTTCTCTTTCTCCGGTTTGATCAATTCCTTTGGCTTTGCGGTAAGCGGATTCGCTTCTCGCGCCGGAATCGAACTTGGAGAGATAGGAAGAATTTCCATCTCAGATACCTCCAGTTTTTCGGTTCCTTCCAATCCTCGGAAGATTGCTTGGAATCCTAAGGGTAGTGATTTGACAATCTACTTGAGGTTTCTCCCTTTGAATTGGATGAAGTGGGTGACAAGGGTGAATTGGGTGAATTGGTGACTCGACTCTTAGTTACCCCATGACCCACGTCACGCCCCCCGTCTGCCATAATCTAAGAATCGTGCCAAATGGCATCTCCCTTTATCAATTTGAAGCCGTCTTGTTTGATGTCGATGGAACTCTTGTAGATTCAGTCGGCGGTTGCATGGCAGGCCTCACGGATATGTTCCGAAAATATGGAAGCCGTGAGTTCACGAAGAAAGAGATTCAAAGCCTAGTTGGCATTCCATTGGCTGAGCAAATACGAACTGCAATAGGCAGAAAAGCCAATCCGGGAGAAATTGAGGAAGCGATTGAGTTTACGATTGGACGATATGCGATTCATCAAGCCAACGATCCCTATTTTGAACCAACAGTGGAAGCTCTTCGACTTCTCCATAAGAATGGTTGGAAGACAGCCCTCGTTACCAGCAAGAATGGAACAGAGATGAAGACTTTTTGGCCCAAATTCGTGGCTTCGAACTCAGTGAACATAACTGTTTGCGCCTCTGACGTTACCTATCCAAAACCGCACGCAGACAGCATTTTTCATGCCTGTAAGCTACTGGACACCACTCCTCCAAAGGCAATCATGATTGGAGATTCGATTTTTGACATGCGATGCGCAAAGTCCGCTGGAGCGGCCGCAATCGCCGTGAGCTACGGCTCAACCGACAAAGACATCCTGCTGCAAGAAGCGCCCGATCTACTATTCGAGCGGCCTGAAGAATTGTTAGCATGGATCGAACTAGGAATTTTAGAAAAACATGAAAAAGAAAACGATGACGTTATCCGAAGAACTGGCTAACATTGCTCCTCCAACTCAAAAGGTCAAGAAACCTACGAAATCTGTTCCGAAGGAAGTTTCGAAGGCTTCGGTAAAGCCAAAACAAGCAAAAGCAACCAAACCTGATGCCCCTAAAACTGCACAAGTAAAGGCAAAAGCACCTGTTAAAGCCAAGCCCGCCGTTAAGGCTGAAGCAAAGCCAGCCGCAAAAGCAATTCGAGCTCAGGCTTTGCCCGAAGCTGCTCCTTTAGAAAAAAAGGCTTCCAAAATTGCTAAGACTCTGGCTGAGCTTGTTGAAGAAGAAAAACTTCAGCCAAAGCAAAAAAGGCCAAAATTGCCTGAACCAAAGGTTATCGAAAAACCCGAGGTAGTTGTACCGGCACCAGTATTGAAGGCGAACAGGCCTGCTCAAAGGCAGGATCGCAATCAAAGGACGCCTGAAATCTCTGATCCTCCTGCGATAGTTGACGAATCATCAAATGAGCGAGAATTCTTTGACGACATTGAAGTGATGTGGAGAGCGAAGGGCGAAGGAAGACCGCAACGATCGCGCCATCCAAATCAGAGGCGCGATCAGCGCAAGCCAAGGCACCAGCAAGAGGCGTTAGAGCCTTCAGAGGCAACGCCGACAAACGCGATAACAGAAATCAAGCAACCAAAGAATACTCGTGGAGCTAAGAGACAACCAGTTGTCGAAGAAATCGAAGAGGACATTTCTGAGCCAGAAATTTTCGAGGGCGAAATCGCAGTTCGATTCCGAAGCAAGAAATCGGATGAAAAGTCAGTCTCGACAAGAAAGCCACACAAAGTATCCGAGCCTGAACCAGAGCCGGAACCAGTCGTGCCGACACGGCCGCAAATTCCAATTCCGGATGATGCACCTCAAGTTGTCGTCCGAGACGGATTGCCCACTCTAGTTCGCAACAAGCGCGTCTATCCGCCGCTAGCGTTCTTCGCCAGTTCCCCTGACGAGAAAAGGTCGCAAGTCGTGCTCTCGGAAATTCGGCGTGCCGCCGAAGCCGGTGTGCACCTTCATTCTCATTTGATTGAGTTTGAAGTTTCGCCTAATGCAGTAGACAGTGCTGTTTCGTTTGCCGCTTACATGATCGCTCAAACTCTTGAAGTTGACCCCGAAGCACAAATTATTCTCCGAGTCGGTTTTAGCGCGCCAAAGAATTGGGAATCGCATTATCCGAACGCAAGGTATCAGACCGAGGCTGGACGAATTGCCGAGCCCAGCGTTTGCGACAACGAATATTGGGACGTTGCCAATCAATGCCTAGCCGAATTTGTTCGCAGACTTCGACTTTCGGAGCAAAAGGACTCTGTTCTAGGTGTTCACCTCGACCGCGGCGAATGGTTCTTCCCTCAAGGAGTTGGCTATGACAACTCGACAGCGGCAACAAGCGCATTTCGCGATTGGCTACGAACGAGATACATCAATGACACCGTTGCTTTTCGCGCAGCTTGGTTCGATGGTCAAGTCACCTTCCCAACAGTCCAAATTCCAGAATATCGCGATGCCAGTGAAGGCGATCACTTTATGCGAACAAGTCGGCACGGCAGACGCTGGGTTGACTACCACTTGTTCTTGAGTGATTCGACTTATTCTCGAATCGCAAACCTCGCATACACAGCTAAAGAGGCTTCAGAAGGCTATTTTGTAGTCGGTGTCAGCTACGGTTATACATTTGAATGGTCGCATCCTGCGAGCGGACATTTGAGCCTTGGCAAACTCTTACGAACACGAGAGATTGACTTTATTGCTGGTCCTCCAAGTTATCGGTCACGCGAGCCAGGCGGCGATGCGCCATTTCCATGCCCGATTGATTCGCTCGCTCTCAACGGCAAACTTTATTTGTCAGAAGAGGATTTCAAGACCGCAATTGGAGATTCGCACGAGCCAGACGATTACAATCCGGTTATTCGCACTCCTCAAGCCTTAGAAGCTGTTCATTGGCGCGGCATGGGTGCTTCGCTTGCCCATTCGGCAGGCGCCTATTGGATGGATCTTTGGGGCAACGGTTGGCTAAACACTTCAACCATTTGGGATCGTGGAAAGGCGGCATCCGATCTCTTAACTACTCGCATGGCGGCGCCTCAGACCGCTCCAGATGTCGCGGTATTCATTGATGAAAGGGCACTCGCCTACCTTGTAGACCAGCAATCGTTTGCCTTGCTCGTGCAAGATGTTCGCGAATCTGTATTGCGTTCTGGACTCAGCGCTGGATTCTTTTTACTAAGCGATCTTGCACACCGAGACAATTTCCCTGAATGCAAGCTGAACATCTTCTTGAACGCTTGGGACATTCGACCTGAACACAGAATGGCGATCAAAAACCGGCTTCATTGCGACGGAAAAGTCTTGTTTTGGCTCTACTGCGCGGGAATGTTCGACAACGGCAGAGAATCCCTAGAACGGGCACGTGAAGTGACAGGCATTGCTATCAAGCCGCAACCCTTCCATTCAAGAACGGGAACAACCGTGTTGAACAAACGGCATCCGCTTTGCGACGCTTTTGCCGGGCACGGCCTAATCGGAGGCGCAAATGTTGACCCTTCATATTTTGCGATTCCAGAAGAGGCAATCGTTCTTGGCGAGTACTCGCAATCCGGGCTTCCCAGTTTCGTGGTTCGAGACTTCAACGAGGATCCGGACACATCGAAGCATTGGAAGTCAGTCTTCATGGGCGAACCTTACGTGACGCCAGGACTTCTACGCGCGCTTGCACAAATCGCAAATTGCCACATTTGGAACTATCATAGCGACGTTGTTCATGTTCGCGCACCATTCTTGACCATCCACTGCACTGGCGCAGGTCAGCGAGCAATTGCTCTTCCGAGAAATTGGGAGGCGTACAACTTGCTTTCGAAACAGTGGGAGACAGGCGAATCTAGCAATGTGAAATTCACCGCTCTGGATGGCTCGACTCATCTATTTTTAGTTGGGGAAAGGCTAGAACTTGAGGCCATTCTTGCTGCCAGTCCTGCTGACCTGCTTCATATGGAAAACCTTCCAGAGAGGCATGAAGACAGCCTTATGGCTGATTCGGCCATGTTCGATGTTCCGATTATGCGACTTGATGATGCCTTCGGAGACGCCAGCGATGACGTTGGCGAAGACTGGTTCTTGCGCCCGCCATCTTTGGAAGAGGTAGAGGCCACATTGCCTGCTCAGCAAATCGAATCCGACGCTAAAATTGGGAGGCGAAGACGAAAGCCTGTACGAAATGAAAAGCGTTTTGATCGAAGCAACGCCACTGCTACAACTTTTGACGACGAAGTTGGCATGAACATCATGTTCAGGAAGCGGGAATAGACCGTGCTTAGAGCAGGAATAGTCGCTGCCATAGGACAGCCCAATGTCGGCAAGAGCACTTTAATCAATGCAATCGTCGGTCAAAAAGTGTCAATCGTTTCGAGCAAGCCACAGACGACTCGCCGACGCGCCATTGGAATTTACCAATCTGAAGTCGGGCAGATCGTTTTTGTTGACACTCCAGGAATCCATGAGCCACACACTCGACTTGGCAAGGTCATGGTGGATCAAGCCCGTGGCGCACTAGATAGCATAGATGCCATTTTGGTTGTGGTTGACGCGGCTCGATTGCCGAACGAACTGGACCGCCAAATAGCAAAGCTGGCATTGAATGCTGCGAAAGCTGAAACAGAAATTCCAATCATTCTATGCCTCAACAAAATGGATTTGCTGAAAGCTGAATTTGTCGTCGAAAACACGGAAGCGTTTTGCAAACTGTTTGCCACAGAAAAGTGGATGCTGACAACGGCGACACGAGGCCAAAATCTCGACAAATTGGTAGAAATGCTCCTTGAAGTTCTTCCGGAAGGAGATCAACTCTTCCCAACAGATGAGTTTACAGATCAGTCCACTCGGTTTATGGTCGCAGAAATCATTCGCGAAAAGGTTCTCTTAAGCACAAAGCAAGAAGTGCCTCACTCAACTGCCGTTCGGATTGAAGCATGGGGGCCAAACGCAAAAGGCGATCTTGAAATCAGTGCGGCAGTGGTGGTCGAAAAGGCTTCGCAACGCGCAATCCTGATTGGCAAAGGCGGACAGTTCATCAAGCAACTAGGCATTGACTCGCGAAAGGAAATCGAAGATTTGGTGCAAGAACATGTGTTTCTTGAGCTTCATGTTTTGGTTCGTGAAGAGTGGAGGCAAAGCCTCCGAATGTTGCGAGAATTAGAATATTCGGAGTAAAAATGCCAGCCATGGCAAACCAGAGCCACGAAAAACTGTCTATCTGGCAAACGCTCGTTCAGGCTGATTCTGACGATCATTTGCTTGAGCTACTTTGCGATTCGATTCACCGCTTAACTGGCTGCGACGGGTGCGACCTCTTTTTACGCGAACACGGCGATGAATTGGTAATGCGGGCTAGCACGTACACGCCTGAGCTAACACATCGTTGCCGACTAGGACCAGGGGTTGGTTTGTGCGGAAAAGTCCTGAGAAGCGGAATTTCTCGCGTCATTCAAAGTGGAGCAGCTAAACATCCTGACAATGTGCCCTATCCTGGCGTAGAAGATTCGCATTTTGAGGCAGTCGCTGTTGTCCCAATGATCTCTTTCGATAGTCCGATTGGAGTCGTTCTTCTGTTTTGGCATGAGCCACAGACAATTGGAAACGATACCGTTGAACTTTGGAGAGATTGGGTTTCAGCCGTTAGCGATGTCTATGCCGCATCACAAAAATTTAGTAGATTCGGACTGCAAAATAGCAAACTTGACGCAGTCAGCCAAGTTGCCCAAAAGATTGCATCTAGCCCTTATTTGGAAGAAATTTTGCAGCTTCTTGTAAACATGACCGCACAACAGTTCGGCTACACGGTTTGCACAGTTCGCCTATTAGATGATCGGCGAAACGAGCTCGTACTGAGGGCAACGCAGGCTTCAGCTAGGGCGTACCGGCGAAAGCCCTCTATCAAACTGGGCGAGTCCATTGCAGGTAAAGCTCTTTCCCAAAATAAGGTCGTCATCGTTCGCGACGTGCTTGTTGATCCCGATTATATCGGCCACGACCTCGCCGCTGAGCAAGGCCTTAGGTCAATGATTTGCGTGCCACTAATGATGCAAGAACAGCCTTTAGGGGTTATGAGCTGCTACACAAGCGATGTGCGCGATTTTGCCAAGGAAGAAATTGAAGCCTTGGAAACGATCGCTCAACAGGCTTCGCTCGCAATTGAAAGAGCACGCATTCAGGTTCGATCCACGCTCCTACAGGAAATGAACCACCGAGTCAAGAACAATTTGCAGCAGATCAATTCTCTGCTTCGACTACAAATGCGCCATGCGAGCGACCCAAAACTAACGGGATCGCTCCAAGAAACTCTATCGAGAATTTCGGCAATCGCCGCTGTTCATGATTTGCTTTCAAGGGAAGATTTGGACCATGTTGGACTTCGTACACTAGCCGAAACCCTTGTCCACTTGCAAAGAGAATCAATCGTTCTGCCTCATCATCAGATCGAATATCAGGTTCGAGGAGATGATGTCTTTTTGGGAACTGTTCAAGCAACTCAGATCGCTCTCATACTCAACGAACTATTGCAAAATGCCGTCGAGCATGGCTTTGAGTCCTCTCGGAAAGGCTCGATCCATATCACAATCGAGAATAGGGGCGGAGATTTAGGATTATGGGTTTCAAATCTGGGCGACCCGCTTCCGACTGAATTCGACCTGACCCGTTCCACAAGTCTTGGACTAACTATTGTTGCAAGCTTGGTCAAGAATTTGGGTGGATCGTTTGTACTAGAAGACCGTTTGGGGTGGACCGTTGCGGAAGTTCGGTGCCACCTGATAGGAGCGGAGTGACTTCTTGACCTTTTCCTAGCACCCTTGCCGGGCGAAAACGCCTGGTAAATGTTGAATAAGTTAATTGTGCTGGGTAAATGGTTTAAGCAATCACATGTCGGTGATGAAATTTGGAGGCAAGTGACTTCCGAAACAATTCGGTCAATGAAGCAATTCTTATTGCTGCCTGATGACCCGGAGTTGCAAAATTGCGGCCGCAAATTGGATCAATTAGGCGCCGAAATTGCCAACAATGCCGAAGTAGACACCCTCGAAAAAAAGATTTCTGCGACCGTTGAAGGTGTCGCCTCCAAACAGCAAGACGCCGTTGATGACCTCATTTTCAACCTTGACGAATCTTTGCGAAGCTTAGTAAACACTCTTGACACTGCACTAAATGCGGGCGATTCGATTGCCGATTCGGCGAAAGCATCCTCCAGAAGGTTGCGTAGCTTGCAAGACGTTGAATCGTTTGAAGAATGGAAGGCGGTAGTTCAAGACGAAGTGCAAGGGCTGCTAAAATCGGTCAAATATTATGCCGAAGTCAGCAAGGACATTCACGAAACATATTGCGAAGAAATTGAAACCATGAGGAGCCGGCTCGATGTAGCCCAAACAGCAGCAAAGACAGACGCGCTCACACGACTTCCCAACCGCACTTCCCATGAATTCTATTTGCACACGGCGATTGCAAAGGTAGCGGACGGAACCCCGTTTGCGCTGGCGCTCCTCGACTTAAACGGATTCAAGAAAATAAACGACGAACTCGGCCATGCAGCTGGCGACGCGGCTCTGATCGCATTTGCATTGCTACTCAAAGAGGCAGTCGGCAAGACTGGTTTTGTTGCCCGATTAGGAGGAGACGAATTTACTGTCGTTTTGAAGGGAACCAATTCTCAACTCCAATCTAAGCTGGAACAAATGGAAAGGGATCTACAGGCAACGCCTGTTGAACTCGAAGGCGAAACAGAATATTTGAGCGTAAGTTTCGGAGTAGTCTCGGTAAGTGGCAAAACTTCGTACGGCGAGATTATGAAGCAGGCCGACGAAGAAATGTATTCAGCCAAAAAAAGGCGCAAGACTCTCAAAGCTTCCTAGCCGGTTACATGTGGCTTGACTTTGCGTTACGTCATCTACCCTTTGGGACAACTTTGGAAATTTCTTTGGGAGTTCTTTGTGAGTGCGCCGACCATGTCGGCGCTTTTTCTTTGATTCGCGCAAAAATATAGGTTAAAACATGGTTCTTTACCAATAGAATTGGGGGACCACAGGGGGGGGGCACC
>JANNQV010000050.1:0-52759 GCA_031400935.1 Armatimonadota bacterium | reverse complement strand
ATGAGTCGGCGGTACTTTTCGAGCACGTCTAGGTTCATTCCTAGCTCTTCCATACCCATCATGGCGGTTCCCTTGTCGAGAATTCTCATGACGGCGCGTTCGCCAAAAACCGTAGGGACAATAGAAACACGAACGTCAATCTGCCTTCCGGCGATGGTGAGCTTGATTCGTCCGTCCTGCGGAAGCCTTCGTTCGGCGATGTTCATTTCGCCGAGGATTTTGATTCGGGAAACCAGTGCGGCGTGCATCCTCTTGGAAGGTCGCATCATGTCTCTCAACATGCCGTCTATTCGGTACCGAACCTTGACTTCTCGCTCGTACGGCTCAATATGAATGTCGCTTGCACCATCGCGAACTGCCTGTGCGAATAGAAGATTTACGGTTTGAACAACTGCCGTTTCTCCAGCTAGTCGTTGAAGATCAGCGAGGTCAGCGTTCTCGTCAATTTCGGTGATATAGCTTCCATCATCGCCTGAAAGCTCCCCGAGAATGTGCTCTAGAAACTTTTCTTCTATTCTCTCACGAATGAGAGCCGCATCTGCGGCAACCGGAACTGTTGGAATCCCAAGAATGACAGCGAGATCATCAACCGCCGCCAGAGAGCTCATTGCCCCGATGGCTACATAAAGCTGGCCGCCATCTTTGTATATGGGCAAAATTTGATGCTTTAGAGCAAAATCGCCTGGAGCGAGTTCGAGGACTTCTGGATCTGGCTTCTCAGCTTCCAAATCCACGTATTTCAGCCCGAGCCGTGAGACTAGCTCTTTGACCATATCGCTTGCACCAGAAGGCAATGTACTGCTCATAAATTATCGTAAAAAGCGAGGTAAGCCCTCGGCAAGGTGTAAAGACGTTTTTATTCTCGAATTGTTTGGCTTCGCAAACCTTTCTAAAGGAAATTTCTGACGAATTTTCAATACCAGCTAGAAATCTCGCTAGATTCTACGAAATTTTTCTTGATTTCAACAGCATTTTATGAACGTCTGTTGGATACTATTATTGAAAACTAAGATGCGATATCTTCTTGTCGGGTTGTTTGCTATCCTCAGTGCGTCAGTATTTGCCGACCTGCGTTACTCCCTTTCGGTAGACGTGCCAAGCCAATCTGTCCGCGTCAACGTTGAACTCGAGGCAAAGGCGGGAGCTAACGAATTCTCCATTCCCGCATGGTGTCCAGGCTTCTATACAATCAAGAATTACCAAACCAAGATTTCAGATTTTCGAGTTCGGCGTGAGAGTGGAGCAGAGATTACAGTCACTAAAAGTGGCGACCGAACTTGGCGAGCCTCTCTAGACAGGGTTGAAACCATCACTGTTTCCTATCGGGTGCTCGGCGACGATGGAGGCTTGGGATTTTTTGGCACACAAGTTGACGGCAAGCACGCTTTTGTAAACGGGCCCAGCGCATTCGTGTATCCAGATCAAAGAACGACCGAAAAGTGCACACTAAAAATCACAACTCCGACCGGTTGGGAAGTCGCTACGGCGATGCCCGTTGCTCCAAATGGCGGGTTTTCGGCAGCCAATTACGATGAACTGATTGACCACCCAATTCAACTTGGACAAATGTCTCGAAAGAGTTTCACGGTTGCAAATGTCCCGTTTGAGGTTGTCGTGGCTTCGCCAACAGTCCGCTACCCGAACATGGACTTGCTTGCTGCCAGCCTTGCTCTCACAAGTCGGCCTGCCATTCAATTGTTTGGAAGCGCGCCATTTAAAAAATATCTGTACATTATTCATTTAGCGGTTGGCGACTTTGCTGGCGGATTAGAGCATCGAGCCAGCAACGTTATCGCAACTCAATTCGAAAACCCACTTGAACTTGGAACTCTGGCAAGCCATGAGTATTTTCATGCTTGGAATGTAAAGCAGATTCGCCCGAAAGTTCTCGGCCCATTTGACTACGCCAAGCAAGTCCGAACCAGAAATCTCTGGTTTTCGGAAGGAGTAACGGACTATTACGCCCACTTGCATCATTACGCTTCAGGCCAAATGAATGAAAACGACCTCTTAAATGCGATCGGATACCAAATTGACGAACTTCAAATGAGCCGGACTCGCCGAACGAAAACATTGGAAGATGCTTGTCTGAGCACTTGGGAATCTGGAGGATTTGGGTTTGGCGACCTAAGTTATTACACTAAAGGATTGCTCTGCGGGCTTTTATTGGATGCAGCGATTCTTGATGCGACCAGCGGAAAAAGCTCGCTCGACGATGTAATGAGGTTGCTTTACGCCAATCATGCATTGCCAAAACCAGGATTTGAGGAAGACGACCTTCGTTTGGCTGTCAACCATATCGCAGGCAAGGATTTGACCTCGCTTTACAATTCTATAGTCCGATCAACAGAAGAAATGCCTTACGAACGGCTTCGAAACATCGGACTTGAAGTTCTTCCCCAGAATTCAATAGTCGAAGACTTTGGATTTGACGTAGATCGGTCAGCCACTGTTTGCGAAGTTCGCCCCGAGATTAGCGCAATGGGCTTGCTTGAAGGGGACAAGATTGCTGAGCTTGATGGAAAACCATTCGTTAGCCAATCGTGGCGCGACAACGAATCTCCGGTCTATTCCGCTCGAATTTTTAGAAACGGCCTTCCATTGAGTCTGAATTTAAGAAAAGTTGCTGTTCCCTCACCAATGTATCGAGTTCGGAAAATCGCAGACCCTTCCGAAAGGGCCAAATTGCTGTATTCGAAATGGCTGGATCGGCTCAGTGATTGAGACCCTGACGAACTAATGGAGCGCGGACGTCTCGCCTGCTTTTCGGTCCCCGGGCGTCTCGTCCGTAGTGAAATTCAAAGGACCACGACATTTGCGGAATATCAATCTTCCGAACCGCGGAGCCTAAGCTGTCTTAAATTCGAGCAAGTGGAAAATTAGCTCCGCGACCCAAAATACGGAGCCAGGCCACTGAAACTTACTGTTGAGAAATGGACAAGTTCCGCGCTCCACTGCACAGAGCAATTTGAAACTCCCTCGCAAAATCAAGCATGGTAATCGAAACTGGGAACACTTTGGCGGGCTTTTCGTACACCAATGCAGGATCAATCAATGGCTCTGCAATCGGAACGCTCGCCTGCAACAAAACAGCATCCCTTGTCAAAAGCATTGCTACTCCGCAAACCTTCCTCAATGCCTTTCGGTCAACTACATCATTCGCCGAAACGTGTGCAAAGCAGTCTGCGCTTTTGGGCAACTCAACGATTCCCCTTAGCTCTTCCCCCAAAACTGCATCAATTCCGCAAGAGCGGAAAGCATAAATGATCGGCAAAACGGCAACTCTGTAGACCCGCCGAACGCTTCTAGAAAGCAATGTGACTTCTTCTCCACCCTTCGCCATACTCGAAAGTGAAATGGCAAGTCCGATCGTGATGTCGTGCCCGTGAAGCACGGCTCGACCGCCAGTGGGACGCATGACATAAGGAACTGGAGAATCCAGCTTTATGTCCGAAATCGGCTTTTGGAATCTTCCAAGAGTGACCCATGGTTCTGACCATGTGTAAACCCTTGCGGCAACACCTTCCTTTTCGCAAATTGCGAGTAACTCAGCATCCCGCGCCATATTAGTGGGTCCGTCTTCAATCTCGCCAGATCGAAAATACACGAATTACACCGAAACTGGAGCCCTTTGGCGCCAATAATTTACGTTCAAATCTTTAACTGCCTTTGCTTCATCAAGCCTTCCAACAATCTGCGAAGTCGGAGCATCGTGCAAAGCATCAGGATTGGAAACAGCTTCTTCGCAAATGGAAATCAACGCATCGCAAAAAGCGTCCAGTGTTTCCTTGCCTTCCGTCTCCGTAGGTTCGATCATGAAACATTCGGGGACAGTTAACGGGAAATAGTTGGTCGGCGGGTGAAATCCGTAGTCAATCAATCGCTTGCTGATGTCGAGTGCCCGAATTCCGTTTTCCTTCTTGTACTTTTCAGCGGTCAAGACGCATTCGTGCATGCAATAGCGGTCATGAGCAGGCGGCAAAACTTCCTTCAATCGAGCACGAATGTAATTTGCATTTAGAACCGCTATTCGTGAAATCTGAGGCAGATATTCCTTCCCCATTGCAAGCAGGTAGCTCAGTGCCCGAACAGCCATCAACGAATTTCCCCAAAAACTCGAAACCCTCCCGATGCTTAGCGGACGATGCCGATCAATAACCGCCTTCTTCCCTTCCCATTTGATGACCGGCCCAGGGATGTATGGCTCCAAATGCGATTTCACTCCGATCGCCCCGCAGCCCGGCCCACCACCGCCATGTGGAGTTGTGAAGGTCTTGTGCAGGTTCAAATGCATGCAGTCGAAACCATGATCGCCTGGCCTGGTTGTTCCGACCATAGCATTCATGTTTGCGCCATCGCAGAAAACTTGTCCACCGCAATCGTGAACAAGCTTGCAAATCTCAACAATTTGGCGCTCGAAAAGTCCTAGCGTTGAAGGGTTTGTGACCATGAATGCGGCTACGGATTGATCGCAAAGCGCAGCAAGCGCTTCAAGGTCGCAATCGCCATTAGCGTTTGTGGGAACAGATTTCACATCGTATCCGCAACGCGCCGCAGAAGCTGGATTGGTCCCGTGTGCTGAATCGGGAATGAGCACGATGTTTCGTGTTTCGCCTTCGCCTTGCGATGCGTGATACGACTTGATTAGCATCAAACAAGTCTGCTCGCCATGTGCGCCAGCAACCGGCTGCATCGTGATCGCATCGAAGCCGGTCAGCTCCATCAAAATGTCTTGAACCGATGCGATGACTTCAAGATAACCGCCAACCGTTGACTCCGGTTGAAGCGGATGAACATGCGTAAACCCCGCCAAACTAGCAACCCGCTCATTAATGCGCGGATTGTATTTCATCGTGCAAGAACCGAGCGGATAAAATCCCGTGTCAATACCGTAATTGATATGGCTCAGGTTCGTAAAATGTCGAATCATGTCTAGTTCTGCAATTTCAGGAAGTCTCAAGGAATCGCGAACTGGACCAATCGCATCCGAAAAACTGACCTCAGGAGTGTCGCATTGGGGTACGTTGCAACCGACGCGGCCAGCACGAGATTTTTCGAAAATTGGAACGGGAGTCGGAACGGTCTTTGTGGGCATGTTTAGGTCGTGAGTTTACACTTCCGGCCTCTCGAACCGCATGACAGGAGTGCCCTCAGAAAGATACAATGTTGTTCTCGATTCCCTTCATCCGCCCATGCAGCGTCGCCAAGCCAAACAAGGTCGAGAATGAACGGAAACTAAAATATGAGAATTGGAATTCTAACCGGAGGAGGCGACGTCCCCGGACTAAATGCCTGCATCAAAGCTGTAGTTAATGAAGTTAACGAACTAGGACACGAAGTATTTGGTATCAAAAAGGGCTGGCACGGCCTACTGGGAACCAACCTTGACGATCCAGACTCAATTTCCGAATTGATTGAACCAATGGACCGAGTGAAAGTCCGTCGAATTGACCGAACTGGTGGCACGATCTTGCACACTTCTCGAACCAACCCGGCTCGGGTCAGAACGGAGAACATCCCTGATTTTCTCCTTGGCCAAGAGCAAGGAGATTCGCCTCACGACTTCACTGCTCACGTTCTCAAGGTAGTCGAAGCACTAAAGTTAGACGTTTTGATACCGATTGGCGGCGACGACACTCTTTCCTATGGGCTTCGGCTGCATGACGAAGGAGTTCCCGTGATCGCGATTCCAAAGACGATGGATAACGATGTTCATGGAACGGACTACTGCATTGGCTTCTCGACGGCGGTTACCCGTGGTGTTGAATTCATCAACAATCTCAGAACTAGCACCGGTTCACACGAACGAATTGCGATCGTAGAACTCTTTGGCCGAAACAGTGGAGAAACTTCTTTGATAACGGCTTATTTGGCCGGTGTAGATAGAGCAGTCATTTCGGAGGTTCCATTTGATGCAAACCGCCTTGCAGAAATGTTACTTTCTGACAAACGTGACAATCCGTCGAACTATGCGATGATGACGATATCTGAGGGCGCTCATCCAATTGAGGGGAAAATTCTCCAGCGCGGCGCAGAAGACGCTTATGGCCACCAAAAGCTAGGAGGCATCGGGCAAGATGTTGGCGAGTTGCTCAAAGAATTAACCGGGGAAGACATTATTTACCAACAGATTGGGTATCTGATGAGATCGGGCGCACCCGATTCGCTTGACCTAATGGTAGCCACAAACTATGCCGTCATGGCGGCCGGCCTCGCTCTTGAGGGCCTGAGCGGCAGGATGGTATCCCTTCGTGGGGGAACGTATACAAATGTGCCCATTTCGGTCACTCGCGAAGGCGTGAAAAGAGTTGACGTTGACGAGCTCTACGATTCAAAGAACTACCGTCCAAAGGTTCGGCACGTTGCTGGCAAGCCGATGTTCTTGTACTAGGGGATGCGGGGATACTGGGATGCAAGAGACACCCAGCACCCAATAACCAATAACAAACAACAAAATACCAACATTCAACAATAACCAGCAAAACTACTAGTCCAAATCCTTGACGAATGAAAAGAATTACCTTATAATGTGCTTCGGAAGCGGCTCACGATACGTTTCTATATTGTGTCGTTTGACATCAGTTAGGAGGAAATTCAAAGATGAATAAATTTGGTTTGGCTGCATTTGCAGCATTAGCAGCGATAGGATTGACAATTTATGGGTGCGGTGGTGGCGGAGTCGCGCCTAGCGACGGCGGTGGATTGGAGAGCATTGACATGTCCACAATGCGCACTGGTCCAATGGCACGATGCGCAACAAAAGAGCTCTCATTGGTCGAGCAAGCTCAAGTCGAGAAAGATCTTGCAAATGCTGTAAATAATCCAGAAGACGTGACCGGGGGAGTCATCAATGTCTATTGGCATGTAATCAACAACGGATCAAGCCTTGCGAATGGAAATATTCCTGATTCGCAAATCACAGATTCGATCAACGTTTTGAATGCTGCTTGGGCCCCATGGGGTTGGAGCTTCAATTTGGTTGCGACTACAAGAACAACCAACGCAACTTGGTACACATGTGCAGGCGGAACGTGCGAAACACAAATGAAAACTGCTCTGCGGCAAGGAACAGCCGACGACCTGAACGTTTACTCTAACAACATGGGCGGCGGACTTCTCGGCTGGGCGACATTTCCATCTAGCTATGCTGGCAATCCAAAGAACGATGGCGTTGTAATTCTCTTCTCTTCAGTTCCAGGTGGAACTGCGGCTCCTTACAATCTGGGTGACACGGCAACCCACGAAGTTGGACACTGGATGGGCTTGTATCACACGTTTCAGGGCGGGTGCAAGAGCAACCCTGCGCAAGGTGACGGCGTAGCCGATACCCCCGCTGAGAAATCCGCAGCATTTGGGTGCCCAGTCGGACGCAACACTTGTACAGGTTCACGCTTCCCTGGCAACGACCCAATCACAAACTTCATGGATTACACAGATGATTCATGCATGTTCCAGTTCACAGCCGGCCAAGACACGAGAATGGACAGCTTGTTTACAACCTATCGCTTTAATCGGTAGATTGTAACTATGCCCTATGTTTGTTGACAAACGGGTATTCGACCTAATTGCCCCTTCTTCTACTCGGAAGGAGGGGCTTTTTTGTATTCGTATTACGAACTGGGTGAAAAAATGTCCAAGTTCCACGTATAACATTGAGAAGACTTTTAGGGCCGACGTGAACCCTCCGATCATGCTTTGAAAGTCAATCTAATTACCACTATTACAAATCATGCTAACACGACCTTTCATTTGCCTGCGTTCAGGAATCACTGCGTTCTTAATTCTAAGTTCGATTGCTTCTCATGCTCAATCAATCCCTTGGCAATCAAATTACGCCAAAGCTCTCGAACTCGCCAAGAAATCCAACAAGCCCGTCCTCGTGTTTTTTCACACTGACTGGTGCAGGTATTGCCAGCAAATGAAATCTGGGACGCTTAAAGATCAAAGCGTGGTCAAAGTGATGCAATCCGTAATTCCAGTTTCACTCAATGCAGAAACTGATGGCAAAGCTCTCAAAACAAAATTGGGTGCAAAGATGTATCCGGCATTTGTCTTTGTGGCTCCAAACGGCGTCAAATTCACAGAAATCAACGGCTTTCATACGCCGATCATGTTTCGAGACGAAGTGAAAAAGCGGGTTGCCGCTATTCAAGTGAAGGACAAGCTTCTCTCCGCCATTAAATTGAAGCCGATGGATGGTGAAACGAACGCTCGACTTGCTTGGCTATTTGCGATTCAGGAAGAAGAAACTACCTCCCTTAAACATCTGGAACTTGCAAAGAGGGCAAAGTACCGTGGCACATATATGGCTTCTGCGTTGAACATGGTTGGCGACGTTTTTCAGCTGTCCGAGCGCTTTGACAAGGCTACGGAGTATTTCCGAGACTCCATGAATTATCCGGGAACTACTGCCGACAAAAGCTACTCGCTTGTATCGCTCTATAGCTGCTGTCTGCAAAAAGGCGATACGAAAAAGGCAAACGAGTACGGCAAGAAATTGATTGAACTGCCAGGCGCTACGAAAGAGTATGTAGACTTTGTCAACCAGCAAATGCGCCGGAAATCTGGTATTTCATAATCCAGTATTTTTTGGAAGCCGTTGTAATTTCAATCGAAAAAAGTAGACAATGGCAAGGTGAAGCCACTTGTCATCCTTACATCCCTTGTTCTGCCCGCGCTAGCACTCGCTCAAAATGCTACAGAACCATTAGTTGCAGAGACTTACATTGAGCCTCCAAAGCTGATCGCAGACATCATTAAATCCGCGAGGCACGAAAACGTCGCGCTGTCTAATTTGGATCCAACTGGACAATGGTTTTGCGTGAATCGAAGCACCGGAATGCCAACTCTTAAACAAACTTCGTCGCCTTATATTCGCCTCGCAGGGCAAGCGTTTGACGTAGCTGCGAATAGGGATCGTGCACTTACATTGCGAGGGTTTGCAGGTTTTCTACTGATCTCGGTTGATGGGAAGAAAATGGAAGTTCCAGCCCCGAAAGGGTTTCGAGTTTGGTCGCCCACTTGGTCGCCAGACGGGACGAAACTGGCTTATATCGCATTCAACGATGCTCACAATTATTTAGCAATTTATGAACTTGTAAAGGGAAGCTCACGAATGCTTTCTAGAACTTCCCTGCTTCCGTCTCTTTCCACGAACCTGGCATGGACGGACAATGGAAAGAGCGTTTCTTGCGTCCAGATTCCGGCCAATCGCCCGCCGGCACCAGTAACATCAACCATTCCAACACAGCCTCGCGTCAAGGTTAGCGAACCATCAAAGAACAAGTCTAGACCGCTGCGTGGGCTAATGGAAACTGCTTTTGATCAACAACTACTAGAGCATTTAACGACTGGCCAATTGTCGAAAATTGAGGTCGAGTCTGGCAAAACGACGACCATTGGAGCACCGGGAATGATTGATTCGTTTTCAGCTTCGCCTGATGGAACTGCATTCCGCGTGACACAAGTGTTCAAGCCATTTTCTTACGTAGTTCCTTTTGGTTCATTTGGCCGAAAGGAAACTCTTATTGACCCTACAGGCAAGGTTCTTTATGAAATCTCTGACCGAAAACTTCGGCTGGGAGGTATGGATGCTCAAGAAACGCCACAAATTCCAAAACCCGACGCCAAGCGAGATATCAAATGGCGACCGGATGGAGTTGGCATATCCTTCTTGCAACGAGAACCGGCACCGGCAATGAAGGAAGGAGAAACAGAAGACCCTGCGGCAAAAAGAAAGGACCGTTTGATGCAATGGGTGGCGCCCTATGGAGACGTTGACGCAAAAGTTGTTTACGAGCAAGACGAAGCCCTTACTTCCGTTCAGTTTTCGCCAGATTGCAAGTATATTTTCGTTTCTCGTACTAAGGGAACGGCTACCGAACACGTAGCAATCGAACTTGCAACGAAGAAGATCACGGTTCTAAGCAGTTCAAAGCGCGACGATTTTTACGAAAACCCTGGCACTCTTGTTTCAGGGCGGGTTGCAAGCACAATTCTTGTCAGCTCATCTGGACATTGCTACTTGCGTGGAACGCAGTATTTTAGGGACAACATGAAGGAGGCTCCTCGTCCGTATCTGGATCGAGTATCCCTTGCAGATGGCAAGAAGGAACGGATCTGGCAAAGCTCAGAGACTTCCTACGAGAACATAGTCTCCCTCTTGGACTACGACGCAAAATCCGTCGTAATCTCAAGAGAGTCGCCAACACAGATTTCTAGCTACTTTAGGCTTAATTTGGTTACAAAAACTGAATTCCAACTCGTAGCCAATCGCGACTTTGCTCCAGAAGTTACTGCCGCTCAGCGATTCAGTGTTAGGATCACTCGTGCGGATGGAGTTTCCTTTTGGACAAAGGTAACCCTGCCAAAATGGTGGGTGCCAGGTGCTAAATTACCTGCGTTTTTCTGGTTCTATCCAAATGAATTCGTTGACCAAAAAGCGATAGATGACGCGTCCCGAACCTACAACAAAAACCTCTTTCCATCGGTCTCCTCTCTTGATCCCGAAATGTTTACATTGCTGGGATATGCTGTCGTTCAACCTGAATGTCCCATCATTGGAACAGCGGACAGAAAAAATGATAGCTATATTCCTGATTTGAGGAACAACCTTTCGGCCACCATAGACGAACTCGACCGACTGGGATATATTGACCGAAGCAAGTTAGCGCTTGGGGGCCACAGCTACGGCGCATTCAGCACAGTCAATGCAATGGCGCACACGCCGCTCTTCAAGGCGGGAATCGCAGGCGATGGAGCTTACCTTCGGCCGCTGACTCCCATGGCGTTTCAGGGGGAGAACAGAACACTTTGGGAAGCAAGAGATACTTATCTGGAAATGTCTCCTCTTCTTTATGCTGAGAGATTAACCGGTGCTCTTCTCATGTATCACGGGCTAGACGACCAGAACCCTGGCACAAATCCGATCAATTCGGAACGGCTCTTCAACGCACTTGATGGTCTTGGGAAGACGGTTTCACTCTATATGTACCCATATGAAGATCATAGTCCTGCAGCTATCGAGTCAATTCTTGACATCTGGGCCCGCTGGGTGGCGTGGTTAGAAAAGTACGTAAAGGCTGAACCTGCAAAGTTGCCAGCGAATTAAATCGAACATTCGACTAGTCAAGATTGCCGTCGAAGTTCAGCGAGAACTTGTTCTGGCGTCAATTGTTCCTCTAGCTCGCCTACTTCGGAGTCCAACTCACTTGATGCCCCTACTTTTTGAGCAATTGAATCAACGATCCTCAGAATCTTTGTGATCTCGTGCTCGGCAAGTAAGTCAATATGCAGGTCGAGATCAGCACGCTCTTCAGATTGAGCGGACTGCCGGTTTTGGCTAATCAATACGAAGGTACTCAGAAATATTGCTTCCAGAGAAACAACCATTGTCAGCAAGCCAAACGGATACGGATCAAACGGCCTCATAGGTGTAACTCCCTGGTTGACCACGATCCATACTACAAACCAAACAACATGAAGATACACGAAGTTCATGTGTCCGCTAAAGTTCGTTACGGCGTCGGCAATTCTATGCTGAAGTGACCTGCTTCGACGTGCTTGTGCGCGAATTTCTGCGATTGTTCGCATGTTGTTTCGGACTAAATGATGGAGAAGCGTGCCAGCAGCAGATTTGTCAGTTGATTCATTTGGCTCCATATCTTATGATCGCACATCGGAAAGAGTGTTTTTGGTAGTTTAGAGATATGAACCTGAACTGGGACGCTGAAACTTACGACAAAAAACATAGCTTTGTCACAACTTACGGCGAGGAACTCATCGGCTTACTTGATCCAAAGCCAGGCGAGAGAATTCTGGATATTGGATGCGGAACCGGCCATCTTACTGCCCAAATCGCAGCCAAGGGTGCTACCGCAATTGGACTAGATGCTTCGGAACCTATGCTTGAAATCGCTCGATCTACCTACCCAGAGGTTGAATTCTTGCTTGCCGATGCTTCGGACTTTGAACTTGACGAGCAAGTTGATGCGCTCTTCTCAAACGCCGCACTCCATTGGATTTTGGATGCTGAGAATACAGTTCGATGTATGTCGAGTGCACTTCGATCAGGAGGAAAGTTCGTTATTGAAATGGGTGGAAAAGGAAACAATAATCAAATCATGACTGCTTTAATGGAGTCGGTTTCACTTATTGGGATTCAAATGGAGCGTCCTGCCAAATTCTATCCTTCGCCTGATGAGTACACATTCTTGCTTGAGAAATACGGTATTCGGCCCACATCAGTCTTGCACTTCCCTCGCCCAACAAAGCTGTCAGGTCCAGAAGGACTACGAAACTGGTACGTGCAATTTGCTCAGTTAGTTTTGGAGCAGCTTTCTGAAGAGGAGCAAACCAAAGTCATTGTGCGGGCCGAAGATCAACTGAAAGCGACTCATTTTGACGGGCAAGAATGGACTGCTGATTATGTTAGACTTCGAGTGGTGGCGACGAAAGCGTAATACTACTTTTTTGAAGCCGCCGATTCTGTTTCCAAAGTTTTCATGACTTTCGGTGGATCTTGCTTCGTGAAAAAGTAACGCTTGATATCTACCCAGAAGACCCCAACAATCAAAAGCAACACGAGTACAGTTCCAGCACCAAAAAGCTTTTCTTGAACCTTAAAGCCCAGTCTTCGACCTCGCCGAAACATTTCAGCCAATGCGATCATCATTTGCCCGCCATCGAACGGCGGAAATGGAAGCAAGTTGAGAATCCCAAGCGAGATAGTTAGTAACCCGCTGAGTTCAAGAACCCCCGGAATCCCATACTTGACAGCTCCAGCTGTGGCATCCAGGATTGTCATTGGACCGCCCATCTTTTGATCAAATTGGCTTGGCGCAAGAGCGATCCCAATTAGGCCCTGAACCATCTTTAAAGGCAACGAGACCGCACGCGAGAATGAGTCGCCAAATGGTAATTTTTCTAAGTGGGTTCCAGGCAACATTTGCAACTTTCCCTGAATTTTTAGTTCTTCAGTTGGCTCGAATTTATCATCCAAAACAACCGTGGCAGTCTTATCCTTTTCAGGTATTACAAAAGTAAATTTTAGTTCACCTTTGCGTTCGTAAACTACTTCGATTTTTTGTCCTGGC
The DNA here is from genome assembly GCA_031400935.1 of Armatimonadota bacterium. Classification (GTDB taxonomy): domain Bacteria; phylum Armatimonadota; class Fimbriimonadia; order Fimbriimonadales; family Fimbriimonadaceae; genus JANNJE01. The sequence continues at coordinate 39,665 of JANNQV010000050.1, read as the reverse complement.
CGGTCCCGAACATACTTCAACACACTTATGAAAGTTGGAGTCGGGTTACTGTCAAGGGAAACAATTTTGTCTCCTGGAAGCAGGCCTGCTTTATCCGCTGGCCCATTCGTGGAAATTGATGAAATAACTGGAACATTGTCTGCTTTGTTTACACCAGAAAATGTATAAAGAGGCACCAAAACCAAAATTCCCGCCAAAACGCTAAAGACAGGCCCAGCAAAAAGCACAACCCAACGAGCAAATGGCGTCTTGCTGTAAAACCCATTACGAATTTGAGTTTCACTACCATCCTCTAGCGGTTGCATTCCTGCGATTCGTACAAAACCGCCTAGCGGCCAGGGCCGAAGGGTAAATTCGGTTTCATGCTCGGTTGTTTCGCCACTTGATTCAACCTTATAGGTTGCCCTTCGAAACACCCAGCGAGGTTTCCCAAACCCCAAGGCAAATTCCTCGATCTCCATTTTGAAAACTCGAGCGAACAAATAGTGTCCGTATTCGTGAGCGGCGACCAAAACGGTCACCATCAAGAGGAACACAATGATATTCAACGGGTTGAGAAGTATTTGGAGAAACTGCATATGACCTTATCTTATACGGACGTTTTGCGCTTAGAGGTTCGTTGGAATTCCTCTCTCGCCCACTTATCCGCTTCTAACAACGATTCGAGGCAGACGGTTTCCGGAATGTGGGCTAACATCACTCGTTCCACCGAATCCTGAATCTCTAGGAATTCCATCTCGCCACGAAGGAAAGAATTCGCGGCTGCTTCATTTGCTGCGTTGAAGACGCATGGCATTGTCTTCCCTTCCTTCATTGATTCTCTCGCAAGGCTTGGGCCACGGAACGTAGTGGAATCATAGTTTTCAAATGTCAAATCTCCCGACGCAACAGGGTCCCATGTTTTCAATCCGCTTTCAGGGCGCTCAGGATAAAGTAGAGCATATTGAATCGGCAACCTCATGTTCGGCCAGCCCATTTGTCCCAGAACTGAACCGTCCGTAAATCTAACCATCGAATGAATGATGCTTTGCGGATGAACAACTAACGAAACCTGTTCCATTTCTAGCCCAAAAAGCCATTTTGCCTCGATCATTTCAAGGCCCTTGTTCATCAGGGTTGCTGAATCAATTGTGATTTTCCCTCCCATGTTCCAGGTTGGATGATTAAGTGCATCTACTACTGTAACTTTAGAAAGGTGATCAATCTCCCAACCCCGGAATGGACCGCCGCTTGCAGTCAGAATGACTTCCTCGATCTGATCCTGGCGATAGCCCTGCAAACATTGGAAAACTGCACTATGCTCGCTGTCAATTGGGGTCAGTGTCACGCCCATTTTGCGGACCAAAGGCATTACAATTTCTCCAGCAGCAACTAAAACTTCTTTGCTAGCAAGAGCGATGTTTTTCTTGGCCTCAATTGCTCGAAGGGTCGGAATCAGCCCGATCACCCCGGCAACTGCTACGACAACCATATCCACATTGTCTCGGGAAAGAAGCTCCGATACGGCATCTTTCCCCGCAGGAATTCCCGATGCGCTAAGATCGCTGAACAACGCAAGATTCGCTTTCGGGAATTCCCTGCCCTGTCTTTGCAAGGCTTCGGCATTAGACCCAGCGACTAATCCGATGACCTCAATTCGATCCGAATGTTGCCTCGCAACATCTAAAGTTTGCGTTCCAATGCTGCCTGTCGAGCCAAGAATTGCGATGCGAATCACGGATTGAAGGTACCTGGAAAAGGAGCGCGGAGCCACTTCATCCACACAACTTTCAATCACAACAGATAAAGCTCCGCATTCCGGTCCGCGGAGCCAGGACAGCTAATTACGACCAATAACCCCAACACAAGCTCCGCGCTTCGTCGCACAAAAACATTATGGAGATCATTTCGACGGTTGGGCAGTACTCGAAGGCGGCTTCAAACTGATGTTGGTAAACGGAATCGTCCCATCTCCAATCTGACTTGGATTTCCGTCCCAAGCCTCTATCGCTTTTCTTCTGTTTTCTTGCTTTCGAAGGGCGATTGCTTTTTCGCCTTGCGCCGCAAGCTGCTTGTTTAGCTCAGCTTGTTTCTTGGCGTTCGTCAGCGTCGTTTCTGCGTCAATTCGAGCTTGTTGAAGGGAGATTCCGGCCTTTTCAAGTTCATTTCGTTTGGCAACTCGTTCATTCACCTTCGTGGTGATCTCATTGTTTGGAAAGACTTCGCCTACGTAAACATCGTCCACCGAAATTCCAAATTCCAGCAGGATTGGCGCAAGGACAGCCTTGACATTTGGCCCGAATTTGGCTCTCTCCTTTGCTGTCAGGTCAAAAATTGAACTACCACCTGAAACCACGTTTACCGCGTAATTTGTGGTCGTCCGAATGAATGTCCTTTGAATTTCGCCTAAATCGGCTGTGCCGAAATTTTCAAAAGTGTTGACTACATTTTCAGGATCAACGTGCCACGCAACAGTTATGTCAACAGGAAGGGTCGCGCCTTCGATTGTGCTTGCCATGATGCTGTCGTCGCCTTGCCGTTCACCTTCGTTCGAATTCCGGACGTACGATGCGTTCTTGATGCTAGTCGGGTAGATGACAAGCTGTTGAAGTGGGCCAACAAAAGTGACATGCGGTTTGACTAATTTTTCCGAAATTCCGCTATTTGCCGAAAATTTGATACCAACAGAGGACGGCGGAATCTGTTTGTAGCAACCCGTTGCAACCAGAAGAACAGGGACTAGACCAAGAATTTTGATTTTTCTCATCGCACGTTCACCGGTTGTCCTGAACCATTCACAATTACGGTTTGGCCTGGTTTAGTTATGATCGCGGGCAACTTTCCACCTGCCGCCGCCCATTTGGCGATGGCATCAGCTTCCAATTCAAGCTCGAGCATCTCAACGGACTTTGCCATCGTCTCGTTTGCAGTCAAGGTACGGGCTTGAGTTTCAGCGGCGCCTCGAACAACCGCAGCTTGCCGATTGATCTCTGCAATTTGGGATTCAAGTTTCGATATCTCCAGTTGGGTATAAGCATTAACTCTCTGAGTGATTTTGTCGGCAATATTGGTGGACGGGTGCGCCGTTCCCAGCATGCAATGGATGATCGTAATTCCCTTTGATGCCATTCGGAGCTTCAATTCTGAAGTCATCAATTGCGAAGCTTCGCCCCGTTTCGGTCCCAAGAGCTGAAATACGTCGTATTTGTTCCCTACTGCGCTTGCAGCTTCTCGAACCGCCCTTCTGATGTGAAGTGTTTGGATATCTTCAATCGGTATTGGTCCGAACTTGTCAAAAACCGTGAAAACGTCTTCGCTGCGAACCCGATAAAGCACGGTCAAATCAAATGTGGTGATCGCCGAATCGCTTGTCGTGATTTGGATTCCATCTGCGGACTTTCTCTCGCCAAAAGATGGGTCTTGAGTATAGATTGCAGCTTGAAGCCGTGTCGGATACGTGTAAAGTTGGCTGAAAAAACCGACGAACATCGCTTGCGGCTTGTAAACTTCTCGCCTCATTCCCGAATTCGCATTGTAAATGACTCCGACGTAACCCGCTGGCACCCATTGGATTCGGCTGTACCAGACAATGAAACCGACAAATATAACGCCAAATATTAACAAGAACCTCTTGAATTTTCGAGACGGCCGAGGAAATGAAGATTTCATCATTTCGTCAAGGTTTTTCATGATTTTTCCTCGATATTTGGTTCATCTGGCACGCCAATGTTCCCAAATTCCTGGTTGATTTCTTGCTCAGCGGCTTTTCGTAGATCAGCATCTCGGCGTTCTTGTTCTTGGAGCCAAAGGTCGTGCTTTTTGGCTCTGGCTTCGCCATCTTGGTAGCTCTTAATTCCGGGGATAATCCATTTGACCGTTGCATACCCGATTCCAACAAGAATCGCAATGCCGAAAATGAAATTGATAAGTGCTGCGATCATTCTAGGTGCTTAAGATGTGACGGATTTGGGTTCGTGTACGTTGCACAATCGGTAAGCATTTTGGAAGTCCACTCGAAGATATCGTAGCTTTGGCTGACATTCACCTTGACTTTAAGAGGGTTCAAAGCCACTTACTCAAAAACTCCTACATAGTCGGTCGCACTCCCAAAACCTTCTGCTACCGTTCATAATCCGATTTGGTTATTTAGTTCAGGAGTTTAGATTCATGTTCATTCGTCATTCGTGGTTTATTGTCATGGCAATATCCTTGGCTTGTTCCTCAGCTACGGCGCAGTCAAATAGCAATAAAGCTAACTGGACACTTGCAAATCGTTTTTCAACTGCAAATATGCAACTTTGGATTGGTTCGACCACTCTGAATCCGACGTTTGTTGGGAAAACGGACAAGTTTTGGTACCGCTGGCGAGACATGAAAGGTGCCCGATTTATGTTTGTTGATCCCGACAAGAAAAAGAGGGAATTGCTGTTCGATCACAACAAATTGGCGGAGTTGCTTTCAGTTCAGACAAAGAAGCCATACGATGCCCTTAACCTGCCATTTACAGCCATCACCTATCAAGAAAAGACAGATGCGATTCGATTTACCGTTGACACTAAGCAATACGAATACGACCGATTAAAAGAGACCCTCAAGGAACTTCCACCAGCGACTCCGCCAGCACCGCCAAGTGCCTTCCCTGCTGCCGGCCAAGGTGGACAACGTGGACCGACGACTTCGGAAACGGAATATCGAAACTGGGCTCCCGACAAAAAGTGCTTTGTTTATGCTCAAAACCACAATTTGTTCTTTGTTGAAGTTAGTGACGACAAAGAAAAAAAGGAAGGCGAACCCGTTCAACTTTCGACGGACGGCGTGGATTACTACAGTTTCGGAGGCACGAGATCAATTCTCGGTGGCGATTCAGGTACAGCAACTGACGCAACTCGAAAAGTTCGTCCAAATGTTACTTGGAGCACCGACTCCCTTCGCTTTTTTACAATGCGGACGGACTCTCGTAAGGTGAAAGACTTCTGGCTAGTCAATGTCCTTTCTCAACCACGGCCTACATTGATGACTTACAAATACGCTTTGCCAGGAGAGGAAGACGTTTCCACAATGGAGCTTTACGGCTTTGCTCGTGCGGACAAGAAACTGACGAAACTAAAGGTCGAGAAATACAAAGATCAGCGACTTCAAAACGTTCACTGGCCGAATACTTCTGAAAAGATTCGATTGATTCGACGAGATCGCTTGCAACGAAACTTGGAGTTAATCGAATACGATTTCAAACTTGGTTTCGATAGAGTTTTGTTCTCAGACTCTGTTGAAAATGCGTTTCTTGAAACGAGGCAGATCACCTACATAAAAGAAGGCGAAGGCTTCCTTTGGTGGAGCGAGAGAACTGGCTGGGGGCACATTTATCAATACAACGCTGACGGAACTCTCAAGAATTCTGTGACGAATGGAGCGTGGAGAGCAGAAAACATCCTTCAAGTTGATGCCGAAAAAGGGCTCGTTTACTTTACTGGGGTTGGAAAAACAGATGGCGAAAATCCGTACTATGAGCATTTGTATCGCTGCAAATTGGACGGTACCGAACTCGTTGACTTGACTCCCGGAAACGTGAACCACAATCCGGAGCTTTCTCCTACAAAGAAGTTCATCGTTGACGCCATGTCAAGAGTGGATATGCCTTCCAAAATCGTCCTTCGAAATTGGACGGGAGACACAGTTTTGCCATTAGAGGAAACTGATGTGTCGCGTTTAACGGAAATCGGATGGCGAACTCCAGAGACGTTTAATGTCAAATCCGCCGATGGAATTTATGACGTTTTCGGCAACATGTGGAAGCCGTTCGACTTTGACCCAAACAAAAGGTATCCAATCATTTTGAACATCTATCCGGGTCCGCAGACCGAAGGTGTTACGGATACGTTTTCTGCCAGTGGGAGCACTTTGCAGCTTGCTCAGCTAGGGTTTATTGTCATTCAGATTGGAAATCGCGGCGGAAATCCTCAGCGTTCAAATGCATATCACAGCTACGGCTATTTCAACTTGCGCGATTATGGACTTGCGGATAAGCAAGCTGCAGTAGAGCAACTGGCAGCAAAATATCCCTGGATAGACCTTGACAAAGTCGGAATTTACGGTCATTCAGGCGGCGGATTCATGACTGCCGCTGCAATGATGATGACTCCTTACAATTCGTTCTTCAAAGTTGGGGTTTCGAGCGCAGGAAATCACGACAACAATATTTACAATCAAAACTGGTCAGAGCAGCATCACGGCTTGAAAGAAGTTGCGGCTGGAGCCGCCACAACGACAACAAGTACAACCGGAACGGGCAGAGGAGGTGGCAGACGCCCTCCGCCGCCCGAAGAGCTTGCCGACGTGATTGATGCCCCATTCCAGTTAACTAAGTTCGAGATCAAAGTTCCGACAACAGTCGAAATCGCAGCAAATCTTAAGGGCAAATTGCTTTTGGTACATGGAACGATGGATAACAACGTACATCCCGGTAACACCGAGCGCCTCGCCGATGCACTCATCAAGGCAAACAAACGGTTTGACTTTATGCCAATGCCTGGCCAGGCACATGGATTTGGTTCAATGAACACTTACTTTCAGCAAATGCTGATGGAGTACTTTGCAGAACATTTGTTAGGCGATCGGTATCGGGGAAGCGCGGAAATGAGTGAGAAGAGGGGCGGGGGATAGTTACTAGGTCATTGGGTCACTAGGCCTTTCGGTCATTAGATTCAATTGCGCGTTTCCAAAGTCACCCAACTCACCCAATTCACCCACTTCACCCAATCCCCGATAAACTAATGGCCCGACGACCCCATGACCCAAAAACCAATAACCCTATAGCACGTGACCCCATGACCCAATGACCCAATGACCCTAAAGTAGTATCCTTCTCTCGTGGAATCTCTTCGTGAACTGGATCGCGCCGTGTTTCTGTATTTCAACGGCGCGATCCGTCACGATTGGCTGAATCCCATTTTTTGGCTCATAACAACAACCGGACTTGGACATTTTCAAGTGCTTTTGAGTTTGCCGCTGTTACGATGGAAAAAGGTGCGCCCGTTGTTCTGGCAAATTGTGGTTGCTGTTCTGCTAGGACTGATTGTTCACATACCCAAACGCTTGATTCCTCGTGACAGACCTTCTAATTGGGATCAGACAGTCATTTCACCAGACGAGCTAATCTTCGGCCACAGTTTTCCAAGCGGACACACGATGACAGCTTTTGGGGTCGCTACGGTAATCGCAATTTGGGCTTGGAAAACGGACAAGAGATGGATTGCGTTTTCGATCTTCATTTGGGCCTCACTTGTTGGTGTTTCCCGAATTTATCGTGGAGTTCATTGGCCAACAGACGTTTTGGCAGGTGCCCTTTTGGGCGTCGCGGCTGGAGTATTTGTCAGTTGGATCTGGCAAAAGCCGGCGATAGATTCAAAACAAGTCTAGCTCAATGCCCATTTTCATAGGTCGTCGTACCCAATATTTGTAGTTTGCTAACCCCTTCCGAACTTTTTGCGTTATTCTTGTTATCATGAATTACAATCCAGAAACACAAAAGGTCGTAGACGCGCTGGCGACGAATCGAGTGCTTTGGGTGCGAACGTTTGCACCGATGCGCCGAGCCTTGGCTGGTAATTGGACCGTAAACTCGGGCGAAGCTGGATTGCAGTTAAGCTTAGATGGCGAAGGGCACTTTAAGCTGAACAATGCGAGCGCAGGCATCGAATTCGATGGCCGATTTGCTGTCGCAAAAGTCGAAAACACGCTCTATCTTGTTTTAGATTCTCAATCAGTGTGCTATGTTTTGCGAATCGAAAACTTGCAACAAACAAGCATGAGATTGGTTTGGGCAGATGATTTTCTGGCTCCAGTCCAACTCGAACGAGTAATAGTCGAAGAGCCAGCCGAACTTCGACTCCGACTCTTTTAACATCCGACACCTAGTGGACTTTGGGTCTTCGCCGATTCAGTGAGGCACACTACAAGAAACAGATCACAAACCTAACCTCGAAAAACTGAGCCGTCGGCAGAAATGCTGGCGGTTCTTTTTTTGCCCCCACCCTAGCCCTCCCCCGTCGCTTCGCTGACGGTGGCGGGATTACATTGAACTGGCTTCATCATCGGAAAGAACATGATTTCTCGAATATGCTCTGATCCAGTAAACACCATCGCAAGGCGTTCCATCCCGATTCCGCAACCACCAGTCGGCGGCATTCCGCATTCGAGAGCGTGAATGAACTCTTCATCGTAAGGATGAGCCTCTTCATCGCCCTTCGAAATTTCTTGAGCCTGCTGTTCAAACCTCTCACGCTGATCTATTGGATCATTGATCTCGCTAAAGGCGTTGCAAATCTCCCTTCCAAAAATGTAGCCCTCAAACCTTCTCGTCATCTTGGGGTTGGTTGGGTCTTTCTTAGCTAACGGAGACGTTTCAATAGGGTAACCAACGACAAAAGTAGGTTCTTGCAGCGTCGGTTCGACAAAGATTTCGAGTAACTTTTCAACAAGCCCACCAAGATTGTCTTCTTTGGCAAGATCAATGTGCCCGCCTAGTTGGTGGGCTTTGTCAAGAACCCCTTTTACCTTGATTGCATTTTTTGCTATGGAAATGTCTGACAAATCCGACCTGTCCAATCCAGAATGTCTTGAAATTTCATCGAGGAGGTCAACTCTTTTCCAGGGATTGGAGAAATCAATTGGACTTCCAGGACTCGTTTCTCCCTTTTGTCCGATTTCGATGACTGAACTCTCATAAACTTCCTTCGCCACAAAAGCAAAGCACTCTTCGACCCTCTTCATCATGCCTTCCAAATTCGTGTACGCCTCATAAAACTCAAGCAATGTGAACTCAGGATTGTGACGATTTGAAACTCCTTCATTCCGAAATACTCTTCCGATTTCATATACTGCCGGAATATCGCCGCAAATCAGTCTTTTCAAATACAATTCAAGCGAAATTCGGAGCTTAACGTCCATATCATAGGCATTGTAATGAGTTGAAAAAGGGCGCGCCGCTGCGCCCCCAGCCACTACTTGCAGAAGCGGAGTTTCTACCTCCAAATACCCTGCACTATCAAAATATCGCCGTACTGCAGAAACGATTTTTGAACGATCAATCAGCGCTTTCCTGGCTTCTGGGTTTGCAATGAGGTCGAGATGCCGATGCCGATATCTTTGCTCGACATCGGTGAGACCATACCATTGCTCTCCGTCTTTTTCCTTTCCAATCGGCAGGGTTTCAAGGCACTTGGCAAGCGGCAGTAACTGAGTGACATGAATGCTCCGCTCACCAGTTCGCGTGTGGAAGAGATAGCCTTCCACTCCAAGATGATCGCCTATGTCCAGAAGTTGGTACAGGTCCCATCCGATTCCTTCAAGGTCATCCTTCCTGCAATAAATCTGAATCTTGCCATCACCATCGCTCAAGTGGGCAAAGCCAGCCTTTCCCATATCTCTGTAGCTGACAACTCTTCCAGCAAAGCTAACTGTAGCTGCTTTCAGTGCCTCTTCGTCCTTCCCTTCAAACATCGCCAAAATTTGGTCAGCGGTTCCATCGCGCTTAAATTCCTCTATGGCAAAAGGATCATGACCGATCTCGCGCATTCTAGCGAGCTTTTGAAGCCGAATTTCACGGAGCGAGAGTTCTTCTGACATGGGATGAGTAATTGTACTTGGAGGAGCATCTAGAAGAAAGCCGAGATAGGACGAATAGGACATCTAGGACAAATAAGTCCAATCGGTCCTACAATTCAAAACGCTATAACGAACACACTACCGATACGAATAATCCCCGTCATGTGCGTCTTCGATGTACTTAGACAACAGAGCGACGGAAGCATCCACGTCGTCCACATGAACCGTTTCATTGACCGTATGCACATACCGAGTCGGAATTGAGAGCGTGAACGCCGGAATGCCGCCGTGGAGCCTTTGCACTCCTCCAGCATCGGTTCCGCCAAAAGGAAGCACTTCCATCTGATATTTGATGTTGTTCTTTATCGCCAAAGTTCGGAAATGGTCAACGACCTTTGGATGGCAAATCAGCGAGCTATCCATCACCTTTATCGCTGTTCCCTCGCCAAGTTTTGTAATGTAGTCAACTTCTGTGAGGCCTGGAATGTCGTTTGCAAGCGTAATGTCAATCGCGATGCAAATGTCTGGCGCAATTCGAGAACCTGCCGCTGACGCCCCTCGAAGGCCGATTTCTTCTTGAACGGTCGCTACCCCATAAACATCAACTTCATGAGCAGGCGCGGCTTTCATAGCCTCGATCATCACATAGAGCGCGACCCTGTCATCCATACATTTACATGTTGCCAATTTGCCCATGGTCTGAAATGTGCGATCCATGGTAACCATATCGCCGATTCGAACTTGATCTTTTGCCTCCTCACCCGAAAGGCCGCAATCCACAAAATAGCTGTCAGTCGTTACGGGCTTGTTCATTTCATCGGGTGTCAGGAGGTGCTTTGGCTTCTGTCCCGCCATGAGCACACCATTCAATTGCCCTTTTTGGACATGGACTTTGACTCGTTGGCTTGCCATTTGCCTTGGGTCCCAACCTCCGAGCGGTTGCAATCTCAAGAAACCTTTGTCGTCAATGTACTTGACAATGAAACCGATTTCGTCCATGTGGGCGGCGATCATCAGCTTTTTCGGACCCTTTCCCTGTTCCTTTGTCCCTCTTCCTGCGCGATAGCAAGTGAGGTTCCCCAAGAGGTCGGTTTCAAATTCGCAATGTCCCTTCAGGGCAGATCGAACAATGTCGCGAATCGCGTCTTCTTGGCCGGGGACGCCGTGAGCTTCGGTGAGTTGTTTCAGGAGAGGGAGATTCATGGATTCGTTTTACCTTTCAACAACGTTGGAAGATTTACCTACTTTCACCCAAAAAGGAGAATATGGAACAACTCAAATATGAAATCGATTTGGAAATGGTTTGCACTTTGCATGGTCCTATCCGTTCTATTGGGTTGCGGCAAAGACCAAGCAGTCATGGTTGGCAATCCTAGTGAAAAGGGGATAATCAAAGAATCGATTGATGAAGCGAAAGATGTGGGTGCCAAAGCCACGGAACGGGAACAATCGAACGAGAAAGACCTGTACGGCGGATAAAGGGGCATGTCCATTCAATTAAGGCTTTTCGCGCAATGTTGGAAGTACACAATCTACTAAAGGGATCGAATCTCACGCGGGGTCTTCGACAAATGTTCGCGGAGTTCTTTCTGCGTACCTCCGCGACCTCTGCGTGAAATTCAAGTTGGAATCGCCAGAAACGCTGACAATAAGTGACCAAACGTTCTTAAGTGAATGGCTATGGGATAAAGAGGAAGCACTTCCTTCTGCGTAGAATCGGTCATCATTCGGCTAATGCTCTCTCTTGCTATTCCCTTTTCTCTATTAGCGGCCCAAGCGGGATTTTTTGATCCTCCATCGTTTTTGACGAGAGCTGATTGGGGAGCAAAACCCATCATCGCCCCGTTCAAAGCGCACAATCCAAACAAAATCACCATCCACCACGCTGGTGTTCCAACAAACCGAAACCGCTCTTTTGTTGACAAACTAAAGGCCCTTCAAACCTTTTCTCAACGAGAGGACAAGCTGGCAAGCGGACAAACCAAGCCTGCTTGGCCGGATATTCCCTATCATTGGTACATCTCTTGGGCCGGCGAGCTTGCCGAATGTCGCGACATGAGCGTGGTCGGCGACACGAATACCGAGTACGACCCGACCGAGCACATTCTCATTTGTTTAGAAGGCAATTTCCAGATCGAAGAACCTACGGGAGCGCAAATCATAGAGTTGAACCGAACGGTGTTCTGGCTTGCCGTTCGGTTCAACGTAATTCCTGAAAACATCCAAACTCATATGGACTTCTCCAAACAAACCGACTGTCCTGGGAAGAATCTGTATGGGGAAATTGAAAGGATTCGGGGGCGGTGGAAAATGATCAATGCATGTCTTGTCAAGAACTAGTAGTCTCCTCCATCATTCTTCGATACGCGCCATACCGTTCCTCGGAAACCGTGCCAGCTTTCAAGGCATGCAAAACTCCGCATCCCGGTTCGGAGACATGTTTGCAATCATTGAATCTGCATTCAAGCTTGGCAAATTCGGGGAACGAAGCGACTAGGTCTTCTTGCGAAGAATCCCAGATTCCAAAGCTGCGGATGCCTGGCGTGTCTATCAGCGTCGTTCCATTTGCCAGCCGATGAAGGGAGCTTGTCGTGGTCGTATGAGTTCCGCGGCCATAACCTTCGCTTACGTCGCCGATCTTCAGCCCAAGTTCCGGAGCAAAGGCGTTCGCAAGTGAGGACTTCCCTACTCCCGAATGGCCGACGAAGGCAACGGTCTGCCCTTTCAAGTGCTCGCGAAGTTCTACGATTCCTGTCCCGTCCAGCGTTGAACAAAGGAATACAGGAAGGCCGATTTCAAGATATGGATTGAGTTTGTCAAGTTCCCTCGAAACTTCCAAAAGGTCGATCTTGTTCACGCAGATCACCGGAATCGCTCCTCCGTTCTGAATTGCAACGAGGTAGCGGTCAATCAGCCTCGGATGAAGAGGAGGGCTGACAACCGATACTACAATCACGACGCTATCCACATTAGCGACGATAAGCTGTTCCTGGTTCTTACTGTGCACGTCGGGCCGGGATAGCTTTGTGCGCCGAGATTGGACGGCAAGAATGGCTGGTTCTGCCTCCAACAGCCCTACCGAAACCTTATCACCGACAACGACCTGATGATTTCCAATTCGCGCTTTGACATTCTCGACAGCGGTCTCGACTAGGGCTTCGCGGGTCCAAACGCTGAGAATCGTTCCACCTTGGATGTCTGTCGCGCGTTGAAGCGTCCGCTCCTCGCGCCGGTAAGCACGTAGAATCCACTCGTCGAGTGTGCCGGATGATTTTCCGGCTTTCTTTCGAAGATAAGTGGCTTGTTTGATGAGATTTTCAAGCTGCTCCGCTGAAAGGTGTGAGAGCTGATTTGCAAGTTTGTTTGATGTAATTTTGTTCAATTCATTTTGTTCCGTTGATAAAGACACGACAATGTCGTGAAAATTGGCGAGAGAGAATCCTCTAGCCGTTGGAACAAAGCAAAAAATGCAATGTTAGCGCAATAGCGCGGAGGACCTCAAGACAGTTTTGTGAGTTTGGTTTTCCATATATTCGAGACCTCCAAATAGATTTGCCGCCGCAGCGAACCATTAACGATACCTGATTGGGAATTGGTTATTGGTTTTTGGTTGTTGGTTATTCGTTGTTGGTGGTTGGTGGGCGTTTTGTACCATCATTGGGGCAAGTAGCCTTTGAACCCGGCCAACGCACTCCGCATTCTGGGCAGAACCATGAAGGATGCTCAACGGGCGGTTCTTGAGCAGGAGGTGCTTCAGGAGCATTTTTTCGCTTTCCAATTTTAACAATTTGGTCAACAGGTTGCTGTACAATTTCAGTTGATAGCGTTTTACGATTGGTTCCTCTTCCACCGGCAATGGTAAGTTGCACAGTTACTCGACGAATGCCAGTTTGACCGTTCTGGACGACTTCCCTCTTACCAGTGTCCAGTTGTTGATCAACGATCATTTGGGTTCGGAATGGAATTATTACGTCCCTTGTTTCAATTCGCGTCGTTCTTGCTTCCGTAGCATTTGGCGGAATCGGGGCCTTTATCTCCGGTACAGAGTCTGGATACGAAATAGATGGTTGTATAGAGCTTGAAACAGCAAGTACTTCTGCTGTCGGTGCAACCAGGAGCGTCTCAGATTTCTTTCCTCGGCCGATCTCTTTTCCATCTCTAAAGATCAACTCGTAAGTTACTTCGCGTTTTCCCGTTACGCCTAGCACAAGCACCTTCGATTCTCCAGCTTTCAAACTCGCATCAACGATTCTCTTTGTTTCAAACGGAACATCTTCCGTAACAACCTTCGTTTCTTGCGTTACACCGGGATGAACTCCCGATGGGTTCGCCGTTGCCTGAGTCGGATTCGGGTTAGAATTAACGACGGGCTGGCCTGGGCGAACTGGAATTTGAACCCATCCCATGGCAAACGCCAATCCGATCAATCCCAGAACTGCTGCGCTTGTAACAAGAATTGGAACCTTTGAACTTGTATTGTTACGCTTTACGGCCTGGAGAGTGACCGAAGTCGCCCCTTCTTTTTCATCAATGGCTAGGACCTCTACAGAATCTGGCAAGCGGTCTCTTTCGGTGGTCGGAATCCGTTTGCATCTCAGTCGCAAGATCGGACGAATGTGCGTATATACCTCTCGCGTGATGCAAATGCCACCTGGCAAAGCGGTCCCTTGTACTCGGGAAGCAATGTTCACAGCGTCGCCTAGTACATCGCCATCTTCCTCAACTACATCGCCCACATGAATTCCAATCCGAACCTGAATCTGGTCGCCAGGAACATCGCCGCCCATTCCCAAATGAACCTGCTCTTGAATTTCAATTGCGCATGATACGGCTTCCACAGCGCTTGAGAATTCAAGGAGTGAACCATCGCCAAGGCTTTTGACAACTCGCCCGCCTCGAATCAATCCACGCTCACGAACGATGTTGTTGACCCACTTTCTTACTGCCAGAGCCTTCGTCTCATCCTTATGTGACTGATTCGTATAGCCAACAATATCGGCAAATAGAATCGCAGCTAGTCTTCGTTTGGTTTCCATATATTCCTGTGGTTTGATTGCGAGGATACTTGGAATCCGTTAATTCAAGCAAGTCTGAAAAGAAGTTCGATGCGGCTTGACATCTCTGCATCCCCATCCCCACACCTTTCCCAAGTACAATTCCGTACAGACATGAACTCGCCAACAAAGGTTCGTCTCAATATCCTTTGCCAGAAAAACCAGAATTCCTCCAAATATTGGGAGGAATTTGAGGTTCCTTATCAAGAAAAGATGAATGTCATTTCGGCACTCATTGCAATTCAAAAGAATCCAATCAACTCGAAAGGCAAGACGGCCGAACCGCCAGCTTGGGAAGCAGCCTGCCTTGAAGAAGTATGCGGTTCCTGCTCTATGCTCATCAATGGCGGTGTTCGGCAGGCATGCACTGCGCTTATCGAGGAAGTCGGCAAGTTGAACGGCGATTTCTACGAACTCAGTCTGGCTCCAATGACCAAATTTCCACTCGTTCGAGACTTAATAGTTGATCGAAGCCGGATGTTTGAAGCACTGAAAAAAATTCAAGGTTGGGTACCCATTGATGGCTCATTTGACCTCGGAATGGCTCAGCCCCAAGACGATTCGATTCGCCATATTCGCTATGCCCTTTCCAAATGCATGACATGCGGATGTTGTTTGGAAGCCTGCCCGCAAGTTAGCGACAAAACTACGTTCGTCGGTCCAGCCGCTATCGGGCAATCGCTGCTGTTCAACCTACATCCCATAGGAAAAAACCTTAAAAACGACCGGCTCGAGTATCTTTCCAGCGAAGACGGAATTACAAATTGTGGAAACGCACAAAATTGTGTCAAAGTTTGCCCTAAAGGAATTCCGCTGACAGAAGCGATTGCGGAACTCAACCGCGACACGACCGTCTATCGTTTACGAAAATGGCTAGGACACTTATCATGAAAATTCCAATCTTGATTTCAATTGTTGCTGCAAGTTTGATTGCGAATGGAGCACTCTTTCAGGAGCCTGAAGAGCCCAAGATTTCAGTGAATTTGATTAGCAAAGCCATCGCTCCAAATGCGATGGTTAAGGCAAATGTGACCATAGAATTCGGATATGAAATGCACGCTTATGCAAATCCTCCAATGCACAACCACGAACTTCCGGTCAAGATTGATTCGAATTTGCCAGCATCTAAGTTTAGGGTGACCTACCCCAAGGGAGTGGAAATTGACTTTTTGGGTGAAAAAACGCTTGCATACGAAGGCAAGGTTGAAATTCCAATTACTTTTCAAGCCTCAACAAAGCCCGGACTCAATTCAATTTTTGTCAAAGTCTTCTATCAGCAATGCAACAAGACCGCTTGCTTTCCTCCTAGAACAGTTGTTGTTCAGGTTGCATATAAGGTACTAAAACCGAAGGCGAAGGCGCGCATTTGAGGGTCAAAGACCTCGAAATCGGGCCAGACCGCCTTACGATTATTGCAGGACCGTGTCTCGCCGAGTCCTACGAACTATGCCTTCAAGTCGGCGAAGCAATGGCTGAGCTTTGTAACGACTTTGGATTCAATTACATTTTCAAAGCTTCATTCGATAAAGCAAATCGAACTTCAATCGGTACGCCTCGAAGTCAAGGTCCAACCGAGTCGCGTGCATGGATAACCCAAGTTGCACAAAGTCTAGGAGTTCCTTCTACGACCGACGTGCATGATGCTTCTCAAGCCAGCTCAGTTGCTCAGGCCGTTGACCTCCTTCAAGTGCCAGCTTTCCTATGCCGGCAAACTGACTTATTACAAGCCTGCGCTGCAACTGGAAAACCAGTCAACGTGAAAAAGGGACAGTTCTTGGCTCCTTGGGACACTAAAAACATTGTGGACAAGCTCAAATCTTTCGATGCAAACGGGATCATGCTCACCGAACGCGGAACTAGTTTTGGCTACAACACCCTCGTTGTGGACATGCCTGGGCTTGAGATCATGCGCTCCTTTGGAGTTCCGGTGTGCTTCGACGCAACTCATTCGGCCCAGCGACCAGGCGCAGCGGGAGGAGCAAGTGGAGGGAATCGCGATTCGATTCCCGCTCTAGCACGAGCAGCCGTAGCAGTCGGTATTGATGCACTTTTCCTCGAAGTCCATCCCGATCCGGCAAATGCAATGAGCGATTCGGCGACTCAATGGCCGTTAGATCGGGCGAGAGAGCTATTGTCAAGCGTGAAAGCAATTTGGGAAGCTCGGAAGTGAATGGAGCGCGGAGTTCGGAAGCTAGGGCATGAAGTGGAGCGCGGAGTTCGATCATCACAATCTTTTAAATTTCAGCAGCCTAGACTCCGCATTTCGGTCCCCGGACATCTTCGTCAGGCCAGATTTCAAAATGCGCTACAAACCATACATCCTAAAGCTTAGCTAACCCAACCTCTCGATAAGAAATTGTGCCTAAGAAGTTACAAGCCTTGATTATTCGAGCTGAACATCCGACATTTGAATTTTCTAGCGAACAAACAAGCCCCCAAACTCGTACAATCAAGAGAACTATGAAGCTCGCACACCTTTTGACTGCCATAACAGCGACTGTAATTCTTTTGCCATCGCTCGCCTTTTCACAAGCAGACAAAACCGTCATTACCGAGGAAACGAAAGTAGCGGTTCTTGCAAACATCTCCCGTGTGATTCGAAATCAAGCGTTTGTCCCCGGAATTGACATGAGCAAATGGGACGAATTCGTAACCGCTGAAAAGGAAAAAATTGACGCCGCCAAGACGGATACGGAATTCGGCAATGCCCTTCTATCTGCGATGGGCAAATTTGGCATCAGCCATATTCAAATCATGACTCCTCGAATGGCTACAGCTCGTGTCGAAAGAAAAGCTGTAGGAATAGGCGTTCAGATTCAACCTCAAGCCGATGGTCTTTTGATCATCAACGTATTCGACGGTTCTGCAGCAAGCGAGGCAAAGCTCCAACCCGGCGACCTGATCATTGAAGCTGAAGGCGTGAAACTCACGTCTACCAGCACAATCTTGGGAGATGAAGGAACAAAAGTCAATCTGAAAATCAAGCGCGGCTCGAATGGAAAAGTCGAACCTATGACTCTAACGAGAAGGAAGTTTTCCAACGTTCGGCCAGAAACTTTGACTTGGGTTAACAAAGAAACTGCGCTTCTGAAGATTCCTACTTTCGACCTTAGTTACAATCGCGCGAAGGTAAACGAACTGATGATTGAGGCTAGAAAAGCGAAGAATGTCATTCTTGATTTAAGGAGCAACGGCGGCGGAGCAGTTATTAACATGCTCCATCTGTTGGGTTACTTTGTACCTAGCGACAAGCCCTTTGGGCTGTTTGTCACCAAGAGCCTGGCAAGCGACTTCGTCAAGGCAACCAATGGCTCACCTACAGATTTACCGAAACTTGCAGATTGGGCAGAGCGCGGATGGCTGCGTTCCTCAAAACCAACTGACGGCCCGCTAACAGCTCGAATTTCAGTCTTCATAAACGGCGGATCTGGCAGCGCATCCGAGATTACAGCGGCGGCTCTGAAAGACCTCCGAGAGGCAATCGTTGTCGGCAGCAAATCCGCAGGAGCAGTTTTGGTATCTACAATGGCTCCGGTTGGTTCTGGTTGGCTACTTCAGTACCCGCTTTCGGATTACATCACCAAGGCTGGAGTTCGAATTGAAGGAAATGGAATCGTCCCCGATGTTGAGGCTCCATTGGTGAAATTCGGCGATCCTGACACGGCAATTGATAAGGCGCTTGCACTATTCCGAAGGGCCGAATTGAGGGATCAGAGAAGCGGGGGATAAAGTGCGTTGGCGGTAAGCGGTAAGCGGTTAGTTGTTGGTTATTGGTTGTTGGTTAACTAACTTCTGCCAACCGTTTACCACCAACTGCAAACCGCATACCGCCAACAACCTGCAATCCACCTGCCAACAATTTGCCAACGAGCCCACTCACTTCCTCTTAATCAACGACCTAATTGTCGCAATTTTTGCTCCCTTCGGCGGGCCTAACTGGAAGACAGAAGTCGGAATCGCGGCTCCAACACCGGAGTATTTTAAAACCTGATTTGAAACCGAGATAATCCGTCCAGTAGAGTCAATTGTTTTGACCGTGAGCGATACAAGCAGTTTGGTTTTGACATCAATTTGAATCGAGCCCGACCATCGAGGGCTCGACACTTGGAGAATTTGCGAATCAATTCCTTCCACTTTCAAATTGCCCGAGGAACGAATTGTGAAGCTCGAATTGAACATATTTTGAAGCGGATTGTTGTTCAACAGTGCCCACCTTGGCCAACTTGCCACCGAAAGCTTCAAATTTCCTAGCGCGTCAATCAAATCTGCGGAGGAGACGGTTCCTGTATAGAAGCGATTGGTCGAGCGATCAATAATCGCACAATTCCGGGAACGATAACTCCAAGTTTTCGTTTGATCTTCACCGCGCAGGTTTCGTCCCGAAACCCAGAGCCGCGAGTTCCCAGCAGTTCCTTCAATTCTCAATTGATAGGACCGGAGCCGGTCATACGTCCGAACTGATTCTTGGAAAATCTGTTTTGCTGACGAATCTTCAAATTTTGGCGGAGCGGGTCGTGCAATGAATTGAGTTACGGACTTTGCACCATTCGGAATCAATAACTTATTCGATCCACTAGAAGCATAGGAATATGTCCAATTACTGTACGAGTCAATTTGATTGAGCGCGACACGAGTCAATCGCCCTGCAGAATCAAAAGTCAGAAGCAAGCGCGCTTTGCTTTGGCGGTTGAAAGCCGATAATGAGCTTCCAGTTCTTTCTCGCTTCAGTGACCAATCGCCCATTTTTGCGAATCGGGATAGAGTGTTTTTCAAACCAATTCCTGAAAAAACACATGAGAATGGCTCGCCTAGATTACCAATTGCATATTCGGCTCTTTCAGATAGCGTTCCCTTTGGCAGATTCTTTCGCCTTAGAACTTCATTCCATCTGTGATCGAATGCAACTAGAGAGTTTCCTTGAAGCAGGTAGCTGCGGTCAGTCGCATCAAAGTCGCTTTGAATCGGTTCTTTCAATCTAACAAACAAAACTTCTGGCCTTTGAAAACTGATCGAAGCCGATGTCTTGCTCATTTTTTTGTCAAGACTAGTTTCAAAATTTAAATGAACTGATCCTGATTTCATCGCATCAATTGCTTTGGCGGCACGATCAATAGTTTGAGTGAAGACAGATGACTGGCCAGCAACGACCAAAATGAGTGCCGAAATCATATTGGCTACCGTACCCGCTCAGGCCTTGCCAAGTCCCGACGGTGCCCGATTTTTCCCGAGCAATCCGGCCATTGCTCCAAGAGTTGCAATGTACGGAAGAGCCTTCCAAAATTCGGGAGGCAATTTGGCTCCGGCAAGCTCTGTTCCTTGAAGTTGAATTTGCAACGCATCAAAGAACCCAAAAACCAAGCAAGCCAGCAATGCCGGAATCGGACGCCATCCTCCTAATATCAGCGCTGCTAACGCAATGAAACCTCTTCCCGCCGTCATTTGATCCACAAATGAGCCTGCCGAACTTACAATCAGCGCACCTGCAATTCCGCAACAAACTCCAGTCATGACGAGTGCTTTGAACCGTATCACAACCGGTGAAAGCCCCATTTGTCGCGATTTGTTAGGGTCTTCGCCAACCGCTCGTAAGCGCAATCCACCACGAGTTTTCTCCAAGAATATCCAAGCTACAACTGGTGCCAATAGGGCGATGGCAAGATACAAATTCTCAGCTAGATGAGGAAATCTTGAAGATCCTTCTCTGGAAATGAACCTGCGATCAACAAAATTACTCAAACCAAACGCTAGAGCATTAACGGCCATGCCGCTGACAATATGGTCAATTCGGAACGATTGAGTCAACAAGAAATGAACAAGGCTCATTATAATTGAAGCCGAAATTCCAGCAGAGACACCGAAGTATGCGTTTCCGGTTCGCTGGCTGACCAATGCCGTGATCACGCAAGCCACCAGCATCTTCCCTTCCAAACCTATGTTGATGACGCCCGAACGTTCGCTTGCCAGCCCGCCCATCGCCGCCAAGATTAATGGCGCCGAAAGAAGTAACGTGCCAAGAAGCACCACATATATTTCATTCATGGCTGCCTTCCTTTCGATAACGAATTGCCGCAAAGACAATGATCAGCAAGGCCAGAACAATCCAGGTAATGCCTTTCGGAATTCCAAGAATCTGGATTGCAGAAGAGCCCTTGTTTAAAACGCCAAAGAGCAATCCGGAACCCAACATGGCTAAAGGAGTCGCACCAGCAAGCATCGCGACACCTAGTGCATCGAAACCGAATCCAGATGACATTCCATGAAAGAATCTGTGTTCAAATGCCAAAACGAGAACAGCACCAGTAAATCCCGCTACGGCTCCCGAAGCCAGCATTGCTTTCATTATTGACTTCTTCACATCAATTCCAGCGAATTCTGAAGCTTGCGGGTTTGCGCCAACCATTCGCAATTCATATCCGGCAACAGACTTTTTGAGCCAGATCGAAAACAAGACTAGCAGTGCAATGGCGATCGGTAAAGCAAGGTTTAGTTGCCATTTGTTGGAGTCAATAATGTTGGGAAGCAAGGTGTTTCCCGCTAAATCCCGAGTCGTAGTTCCCTCTTGACTTGGGTCTTTAAGCGGTCCAGCAACTAAAGCTAGAGTCAATCCCGAAGCGATATTGTTCAGCATGATCGTCGAAATGACCTCATGCCCGCCTCGGTACGCCTTTAGCCAGCCCGCAGGCAATGCCCATAACGCACCGCCAGCCATTCCCGCCAAAGAACCTAAAACGATCCCAAGGATGCCTGGAAATCGAAGTGCGACCACCGCAGTACAAAGTGCTCCAATCGTGATTTGGCCTTCAACGCCGATGTTGAAAAGCCCGGCCTTCAGCGCGATGTAAACAGCAAGCCCAGCCAATAGAAGAGGTGTTGTTTCTTTCAATGTGTTAGAGAATTTCAGGGGATTTCCAAACGCGCTGTCCCATAGCTTTACTGCAGCTTCCATGGGCGATGCTCCTGCTCCAAGAATCAGAAGAAACAGCAATGCGATAGCCGAGATGCAAAGACCTGCAACTTTCCAAGTTTGAAGATTCTCGCGCCGCAAAATCATTCGCTCGCCACCATCAGCTCGCCTATCGTTTTTCGGTCACGTTCAAGCCCTATCGTCGGTTCGAACAGCTTTCCACGATTCATAGCCACCACACGGTCGCAATTGTCGAGCAATTCATCAAGGTCATAGGAAACAACAATTGCGCATGCACCTTTCACACACTCCAGGCCAATTGCTTCATAAACTTGCCTTGTGGCTTCAATATCAAGTCCTCGAGCCGGTTGGAACGCCAATATGACCTTGGGTTCAGTTGAGAGTGCTCGCGCAGCCACGAATCTTTGCTGATTTCCGCCTGAAAGTCCAGAGATTGGCTTCTCAAGTCCGCCATGCTTGGTGTCAAATCGTGCCACCATCGAAGTGGCCATTTCCTTTCGATTTGCCTGATCAATCCATAAACCATTACAAAGTGACGGTTGCCTCTGGAGTCCGATAGCGGCATTTTCCTCCAAAGGCCATTCGTCCACAACGCCTTCACCGTGGCGATCTTCTGGAATAAGTCGGAAGCCCATTTCCAATCTTTCAGCTACAGAATTCTTGGCGATTTCCTTTCCGTTAAACTCGATCGAACCACTTTCGCGTTTCAACCTACCGATCAGACTCCAAAACAGCTCTCTCTGCCCTGAACCGTCAACACCAGCAATCCCTAAAATCTCCCCAGAACGAACTAAAAAGGATACATTCTTTACAGCCTGATCGCCTCGGTATCCTTTAACCGTCAGGTTTTCGCAGCTTAGGGTTACAGAACCGAATTTGGTAGAGGCGGTACGCGGCGTCAAATCAACGGTCTTGCCGATAATCAGTTCTGCAAGTTGCGATGCCGTTGAACCTGCGACTGGAAGGGCTTGAACTACTTTTCCGCCTCGCAAAACTGTGACTCGGTCGCAATGTTCCAAGACTTCGGGAATTCGGTGAGTTACCACAATTACAGTCGCGCCAGATTGCGCCAAGAGCTTCAGCGAAGCAAAAAGCGCATCCGAATCCGACGGAGAGAGCATCGCCGTTGGTTCATCGAGAACCATGATCCTGGCGTTTCGCCAAAGAAGTTTTAAGATTTCCAGTTTTTGCGCTCCGGAAGGACTTAGATGCTCCGCATGCTGATCCCAATCAAAGGCAAAGTTCATCTGCACTGCCAGGCTGTCGGCTCGCACTTTGGCTTCGTCCTTTTGGATCAGCCAAGCTGGCTCTGCTCCGAGCATAAGGTTCTCAAGGCACGAAAGCTCCGGAATAATGCTGTAATGCTGGCTGACCATTCCGATTCCGGCGGCGATTCCATCAGCTGCCATGTGGAATTGAACGGCATTTCCTTCTAGTTCTATGACCCCGGAATCTGCTATCTCTGAACCATAGAGAATCCGCATCAGGGTTGTTTTCCCAGCCCCGTTTTCACCGACAAGCGCATGAATCTCGCCCTTTTCGACTGAGAAATCAACTTTATCTAATGCCTGAACAGCGCCGAACCGGCGCGAAATTCCATCCATCTTCAGGGCAGGAGGCATGGCGTATACGATACCTTGCTTAGGTGAACTTGGCAGACGAAGCTACTCTTTCATTAGAACTAACTCTATTGCCAATCCTGTGCGTATTCCCTTGGTGTTCACATCTGATCCCACCAAGTGCCCAGAATTGACAAATTCGCATGAAATGTCAACTCAATCCAGGAAACAAACGGTTAGAATATTCTCGTAAAGTGTATCGGCTCGCGAAAACAACGCTTGCTGAAGGAGAAAACGCAATGAAAAGAATTTTGATCAGTTTGATGTTTGCAACCGCCGCAACAACGGCTTTCGCTCAGCAAATGCCCGACTTAACCCCACCCGCAGAGTTGAAAAAGCTCGATTGGATGATCGGAACTTGGACCGGAACCATGCCAATGGATATGGAAGGCATGAAATTCGATTCCGTCGGAACCATGAAGATTGATATGGACGGCAAGTTCATGCGAACGGTTTCAGTAATGGACATGATGGGAATGAAAATGACCGAATCCATGTTCTTGGGCTATGATTCGGCGAAGAAACAATACGTTTCATGGGCGTACACCAACATGTCTGCGAATCCACGAATCGAGCGCGGCAACTTCGAAGGCGATAGATTCGTAATGACTAGCGACCCTTGGGTCATGGACATGTCTCCCGAAGCCTCGGTCAGCCGCTCTACGTTCTTGAAGAAGTCGGCAACCACGGCGCTTTTCACGCTAGAGTTCAAAATGGCGGACAAGTGGGTGAAAGTCGGCGAAGGGTTGTTTACGAAGAGCGCAAAGTAGGGAGCGGAAATCGTTGTTAGTTGTTGGTTATTGGTTATTCGTTGATGACTAGCAACGAATTCCGAATAACCAATAACCAAGAACCTCGTAGGGATTGTTCAGAAATGATCCCGGAGTGCACGTTTTTCAGAAGTCCACGAAGGGGTCAAAGCCGTATAGCCGGAGGTCGAAGACACCGGGATTGTGCGAGGTTCCGACCCCGCAACCCGGAGGGTTGCCAGCAGAGTCAGAATGTTTGCAAAATCATATATTGATCAAGGACAAACATAATTTCGATTTGCTAAGAGCTTTGCTACTGGCATCCCTCCGGGATGCATGAAATTAGGCGACTTTGAACCCGGAGTCCACGGACTCAAACGCCTCCAATGTGCTGCGCCGAGGATCGGGTTCAGAATTTCAAAATGGCATTTCTCAACAGTGCACTTAGTGAACTCATGAATGTCGGGTTTACTTAAGCTGAGAAACGGACATGATGGAAAACACGATTGTTTCAGCAGCCCGACAAGAGCTTAGCAGCTTACTACGACTCCTTTTGAGCGTCGCGATGCCCGTCGCCATTGTCGTCGGCTTGTTAGGCGCCGCATGGATCATTGCTCGCAGTCTTACAAAGGAAAAGACTGAACACTCTCCATTGCTAAATTTCCTAAATCGCAGCCAAATTGGAGGAATCGCGATTCTTGTCATGGTGTATCTGGCGGGCTGGGGAGTCCTTCACCAAGCCCTGCCAAATGCCAGGGAAGCGTTTGATAGGCAAGAATCAGCCGAATCAACCGTGAACGCCGAAATTGAAGCTGAAGAATTTCATCAGTACGGCCCTACAGTTTCCATTCTCGCTGAAAAGACCTATACCAGAACAATGATGCTGCCACCGGATTTTGTGCAAAGAATTGGTACCGATGGCGTGGGAATACTGGCTCCCTATCTGACTGATCCGACAACTGAAAACATTACAAAGTTGCTGGACACATTCCGCCGAAGCGGTGAAAACGTTGTTTTCACGCGTGAAGTAACTCGAATAGACGAAACTCCGGTTGCCCTTGATCAATCGAAGATACAAGTCCAGGTTCGCGAGGCATCTTCAAGAGCCTACGAAATCAACTTCAAGGCAACATTCGAATTTCATAATCCATCTAGTGAGTTGGCAACCGTTCGCTTTACTTTTCCAGTTTCTCAATATGGAAGCATGATCACGAATCTGAAAGTTCAGGTTGGGAATGAAGATGTAGCCGAGCCGGACGAGAAAAGCGGGATGCATGAATGGAAACAGCAATTAGCTCCCGGCGAATCGCGCAAAGCAACGATCCAGTTCGTCAAAAATGGGTCAGGACGGTTTACTTACGATATTGGATCAACTCGTCGAAAAGTTAGGCAGTTCGAGCTAACCTTGGACACCAAACTGCCTGTTCGATTTGTTCGTGGCAGCATTGTTCCGACCTCAACCGAAGGTTCCATCACAAAGTGGTCCATTCCTGATGCTCTCTCTGCGCAGCAAATCAGTCTCGACTTTCCAGCAGAAACAGTCAGGCGAGAAACATACTTTCAAGCTCTGGGCGCTCTTCCGGCGTCTTTTGCCATTTTCTCTATTTTGCTTCTGATTGGAAGGCAGCTTCTTTGGCCAAGCTTGAGTTTTTACCGACTTTCTGCGGCTATCGGGGCGTTCGCAATCGCCATTTTTTCCAGCGTTATTTTCCAAAGTTACGTCGGACATGTGGGTGGAATTCTAATTGCCTCCCTTCTCGCTGTGGTTTCAACTTTACTAGTGTTAGGAAGGGGTCCGGTAATTGTTACTGTCGCGGCATCTCTCATTCCAATTGCGTTCTTGAGTCCTACGCACACGGGGCTTTGTCTGTTGATTCTTGCGGCTGGCCTCGTGTTTTATGCTCATTCAGCCTATCGCAAGTTGTCGGTTGCAAGCAAGGAAAGTTAAGCGAGTGGCCCTGCCAACTTGCTGCATGATTCTATAACCCTAATGGCGAAGGGACCCGCATGCCATACCACATGACCTTATCAAGCCTTACCGAAACAATGACTCGCGCAGGTTCGTTAACTGAACCTTCCCTGAACAGAACGAAAACGCGACCACTCTCGAACTCCCTTCGGTAACCAACGTTTGTACCTTGCGCTTGCACTCGTATGTAACCCTGTGCGAGTAATTCAGGGGCTGCGGATTTGATCGCTTCACTGGCTGGAATTTTCAATTCAACGCTCGCAGTATTCCTTACCAGCGTGTAGTTAGTGCCAAAGCTACAACCGCCGTACGGCTCTGCGCTTTTAAGAATCGTTAGTTTCGGACGAGCTTCGCGAACAGAAGTGTCAGGAAAGCGGAAACCAGCGATGGCTACGATCCCTATCGTAAATCCTGCCCCCACGGCGACGAAGTTCTTCCGCATAGTTATAGTATACGACGACGGGTGTCGTTGACGAATTGTAAGTTAAGTCGGGTGCCATGGACAGGCATTCTTCGTATCAACCTCAAATAGGGGCTAGATTGGAAAAAGAATGTTTGTCCATGAATCTCGTTGGGAATCACTGACAAACTCCCCTATTGCATTTCCATACGGCGGGGCAGGCGTTCCTCGCCTGTCAGTGCTTAGGAGAAGAAAGAGTAAGATTGGGCAATGAGTACGGTCAAGCTTTTCAAATTTGGAAGAGATTGAAATGAGGACGCATCGCTTGGCCGTGGCACCCATTCCTTGGAAATTGAAAGATATCCAGCCCACACGTCCTTGTCAGACCTCTCAGCCTGCCTTCATGGACAAACATTCATTTTCCATTCTATCTTGCATTTGATGGTGATGCGAAGAATGACTGTCCATACCACCCGTCGGTCGCTGAGATGTCAGGGGCGAGGGATCAAATATATTCCATGTCACACGTCGCTAATTTCCTTCAATCATCAGTTGAATTTTGCTCTGAATAGATTTATCTGTATCCTTCATTTGCTTTTCTTGAATCGCCCATTGTTTCAACTGCACTTTGGACGGTAAGAATCCACTTTCCTTCATGAAAAACAACGCCGTATACCTGCGATTTACGTTACCTTGTTCATATTCAGTTCTTAGAAAATCAAGGGCAATACCGCTTTTGCGCAGTTTTGCAACGAAAGAGTCAACATCTTCCTGCGTTCCGAAATCGTTTCCAGGTGCCGGATCAAATCGCTCGATGCCAGATATTAGCTCACTTTGCAAGTTCCCCTTGCCGCAACCCGTGATATTGGCACCGAAAACCGCAAATCCCAATAGGAGGTAAAAAGCCAAATTTTTCATTAGTTACAGTAATTCTTGCAAGTGCCCAGGATATTTATTGGATTCCCCGAACGTGTGCCACGGCCAAGCGACCCCTCTCGACATTTACCTTTTATCAAACGATTGAGATTGACCGCGCACATTCCCCAATTCTACTCACTGTCACAAGGCCACGGACAAACTCGTTCCTCGTTTGACCGTGGCACAGACGATAGAAGATATCCCGGGCACTTGCGCTTACGTCAGGGTGATGCTGATGCTCTACCTGTAGCTCATAGTGCCTACGCATTTTTGATCCCTCAACCCTCACGCGGACGGGTGGGCAGGATATCTTGTAAATTCTTTCCAATCGTTGTGTAAGTACAAGTCATTGCTACTATCCAGTCACTTCGCCAGATCTCTCAAACCTAAGGAGTTTCATGCGAACTGAACTGCCCTATATGCTGAAGCAACCTCTTTGCCCTCTCCCTATAGAAATCGAGATCATCAATTGTGATAGTTCCTGAATAACCAGGGGCAGTGGAAGTCATAAGTCCACAATCGTCAATTCTCGTACGATATCCAAACCACAAGCCATTAACCTTCTGCCAATCGGCTTCTGAGCACTGCTTGTTTTCGTACACTGGTAGGTCGAAAGATCTATAGAATTCGGCAAGCTTCGAAGATCGAACAACAACTCGGACATCTATGCCGTTTCGAAACGCAACGGTAATTTGAGCAATCAAGCTTGAACTAATTTGGTACTTAGTAACTAGCACAATGCTTTGCCTTTCTGTGCTGAAAGCTTCATTTGCATAGCTGATTCCATTTCCCTTAAATATCACAAGAAGGTCTCCCTTTGCGGCTCCACTTTGTAGGGCTAACGAGAATACTGCAAGCAAAACTATGAGCGACCTGCGACCTCGAAAGAGTCCCACACCGTAAAAACATGGCTTCGGTTGGCAATGACAGGCGAGGAACGAGTCCCGATTTACTTCGTTCCTTTCCCTTGGTCTAGACCTTCGATTTGTCTGTGTTTCGATCTCGCTGTCATGGACAATCATTCTTTTCCCATTCTATCCCAAGTTAGATCAATTGACCGAAGAATGGCTGGCCATGGCACCCGGCAAAGGTAAAATGTTCGCGACATGTTGACTCGATCTGTCTTGGCGGCTACGCTCGCGTTCGGACTCTGGGGATGCAAGCCGGATCAAACGACCCTGAATTCGGACCTCGTTGGCGCATGTACTGTGGGCGATGTTGCTACTGCGCGTTCGTTGCTAGAGAGCGGAGCCAATCCCAACTCCATTGACAAAGACCCGAATCGGGGATTCTCTGCGCTAGTGCTGAGCATTACGAGCCCCGTTCTTCTTGACCTGCTCCTAAGCGAAGGCGCCAACCCAAATCTGGCCGACGCCAACGGATTGCTGCCCTTATCTTACGCGGTCAGCGGCGGCGACGTCGATTCAGTGAAGGTGCTCGTCGCATATGGAGCCAAGGTGGACATGCAAGAACCTAACGACGGGTGACCCTGACAGATTGTAAATTAGGCTTCGGGTGGCACTGACAGGCGAGGAACGAGTTTGTCAGTGTTCTTGTCACACCAGCCAAATATCGCACTTGTCTATTAATAAGGGCACGTCTTCACTACCATTGTAAGCCTGTGCAGATGACCATTCGTATTCTGTGGGCTGCTCAACTAATCCTCTCTTTACTGGGTTCATGTGGATGTATTGAATGGACTTCCAGATGGCTTTGGCAGAATACAGATTTCTGTCGTAGCCCCCGCCTGGCTGCCAAAAGGTAAACGCAGCTTCTTTTCCAGGTTTGCTAGTCTTCAAATCACTCCGTAGAAGAGACTTGCCCTTCCTTTCCTTTGAAGCCAGTTTTTGGGAAATAGGTTGCTTGATTGCCTTTAGGATCTTGGACACATCGTATATTTGTTCGTTTGGATGTATGAGTACGTGGACGTGTTCAGGCATGATTACATAAGCCCAAATCTGGAAGTTCCATTTTTCTTTAGCAGCAGCCAAAGACTCAAGAAGCAAAGGTTTCACTTGGTCGCTTGCAAGCATTGGCTGTCGCCTATAGCACGAAAATGTGAGTTCGTGAGCATGGTAGGCAGTATTGATCGCTTTTCGCGTTTTTGGTTTTTCCACCATGTTCGAGGAAGATTAACCGAGGCGAGTGAAAATGTCAATGTTTATGAGGTTGAAAGTAGCAACACTGACAAACTCGTTCCTCGCCTGTCAGTGCCACCCGGAGCGAGACTTTCTAGTTTAGGGAATCTGTCCAGGTCACCCGTCGGCTCGCAAAAGATTTTCAAGGTCTATGTGGTGACTACTGAAGATAACGAAAAGGGATCAAATGCTGTGAAAGTCACGCATCCAGAAGAATGAGCTAGTTTGAGTTTTCCCTCGGCTCAAGTTGGGTCGGGGGAATAGCAGTCGTTACTGTGAATGTATGATTGCTCGCAGCTTCTCGACCGTTAATGCGGGAGTAGTTCTATGAAGCATTGCATGACAGTTAGGGCAGACTGGAATTAGGTCCTTGATTGGGTCGACCTCGTACTGTTCTCCGATCAGATGAATGTCAATCACGTGGTGAACGTGAATGAAGTCCTTTCCTAGTTCAAAGTACTTTGATTCAAAAGTGAACTCGCAGACTTGGCATTTGTAGCCGTAATGTTTCAAGCATACAACTCTAGCCTTTGAGTTTCGTTCATAAGAATTTACTGTGATTTGAGTCTTAGCCCCTTCAGGAAACGTGGAACTCGAGGGGAGCTCCGTAGGATCGGGGCGTCCGTCCTGAACCACTCCACTGAACTTTTGGTTGTTTCCCCAGCGCCACCACACAGAGTCCAGCGTCCACAGGTCTAGCTTCAAATCTTCAGATAGTCGTATCAGGACATCATTGACGATGCTATAGTTCTCACCTGCCGTTAGGCTTGAATCTGGGTTCCAAATACCTATTGACTTTAGGGTTTGCTCAGATTTGGTGTTCCACACACCGTACTTGTTTGGATATGCAACTAAAAGGATCGCACTTGCCGTTCCCTTGCCAAAACCCTTAATCATCTGTATTGACGTTGTGAATCGTTGCTCAATCGGACTTGATTCATCAACTAATATCTCCAGAGCTGACCGGAGAACTACCATGTCTGATGTCATTGAAGGGCCCTGTCGATGCAACGGCCAATGGCAGTTGTTTTCAAAGGCCAAGAATCCGAGAAATTCTGCTTTGGAAATTAGTCCAATTTTTGAAGGTTGGAATAACGGTCCATACCTAGCCAAAACGTGGTCACGGCTCTCGCGAATGGAATTAACTTCCGGATCACCCAAAATACTTGGCAATCGATCCTTGACTGCTGCTAATGATTTTTCGCTTATCGACATTGTAATTACTCAGTATGGTTCGATTTTTGATCGACCGACCGTCATGGCGTAACAACGGTCGTGTGCTCTCCAACACAACCCTCCATCCCCAACCCCTTCCTCCCATGGAAGGAAGGGGCTTCACTTCCCAGCCGTCTTGCCATACACCCTCAGAATCGAGATGACGTCGGCGAAGTTGCTGATCTTGTTCATCACCTGGCTGAGCTGGGTGGTGTCGGCGACCTCGATAGTCACATTGATTTCTGCCGTTGAATTCTGCAGCGTCCGAATTCGGGCAGCCGAAACATTGGTCTTCGCCTCGCCAAAAATGGTCGAAATATCCATGAGCAAGCCCTGGCGGTTGACGGTGATAATCTGCAGCTCGACGGAATGGTTGCTGCCATCGCTCGGCCAATCCAGCGGGATCATGCGCTCGGCTTCTTTTTGCTGGTAGCTGGCGGCGTTCGGGCACGACCGGCGGTGAACCATGATTCCCCTGCCACGGGTGACATAGCCCAAAACGTCATCACCAGGGAGCGGATCGCAGCACTTTGCGCGTTTGACCATCGTGCCATCCATTCCGCTGGTGCTTACCGTCAGCTTGCCTTGACGAGATGGATTGATTTGGATTTGGTCGAGCGGCTTGACGTCTTGCGTGTGCCCGCGAAGCTTGTTGACGATGTTATGAGCGGAGAGAAGACCTGCCCCAACCTTTGAGAATAGGTCAACTGCACCGTCAACGCCGTGAAACTGCTTAGCAAGCTCGGACATTTTGTCCTCGCCAAGGTATGCCTTCGGGTCAAGCCCAAAGGGCTTTAATTCTCGCTCTAGAAGGTCGCGGCCACGAGCGGCATCGTCCACCTTCGTAATTTTTCTAAAATAATTGCGGAGTTTGTTTCTCGCATGGGAGGAGCGAACGAACTCAAGCCAATCGAGGCTGGGAGTTGCATTTGCCCTAGTTATCAATTCGACCACGTCGCCGTTTTGAAGCCTTGTCGCGAGTGGGACAATATGGCCGTTGATCTTGGCGCCAACCATAGTGAGTCCAAGCTGGGAATGGACTCTAAAGGCAAAATCTACGGGGGTGGATTCATTCGGCAGGTCTATCACGTCGCCCTTCGGCGTAAAGACGAAAACTTGCTCGCTGAAGAGGTCATTAGTGATGCTTCGCAAGAAGTCTGAACTGAGTTTCGAATCGCTTGACCAGTCAAAAAGCTGCGAGCGCAACCTTGTGAATTGGGTTGAATCCTTTGCCTTAGGGTTGTCTTCTTTGTACGTCCAATGCGCGGCAACGCCGTGCTCGGCGATGTCGTGCATCTCGCGTGTGCGAATTTGAATCTCAAGCGGGCTGCCCAACGGCCCAACGACCTTTGTATGGAGCGACTGGTATCCGTTCGGCTTTGGCTTGGCGATGAAGTCAGAAAACAAACCAGGAATCGGCATCCAAAGCTCATGAACGACGCCTAGCGCAAGATAGCATTCCGGCATGTCGTTGACAACAACTCGAACTGCCAATAGGTCGTAAATTTCATCGAAATCTACGTGCTGCTTCACCATTTTGTTGAAAATCGAATAGAGGTGCTTAGGCCGTCCCCGGATTTCGTTTACCGATACACCCTTCTGTTCGAGTCTCTCCTTCAGCTCGATAATCGCACGACCGAGTTCTAATTCACGATCCACGCGGCTCTTTGCTACCATTTCGCTCACTCGCTTGAACTCTTCTGGATAGAGATATTTGAAGGCAAGGTCTTCAAGCTGCCATTTGATTTGCCAAATTCCGAGCCGGGCAGCGAGAGGGGCATAAACGTCAATCGTCTCGTTAGAGATTCGTGTGCGTTTTTCGGGCGGCAAACCATCAAGGGTGATCATGTTGTGAAGTCGGTCGGCAAGCTTGATGATGATCACCCGAAAGTCGTTCGCCATCGCGAGGAGCATTTTTCGCAGTGTTTCCGCAGCGCGGCTAGTTTCCGCTCGACTCCTTTGAACTGCCGAGGAACCTGTCGCCGCCTTGAACTTCAATTTGGTGACACCTTCTACGATGGCTCGTACATCTTTGCCAAATTCCTTCTCAATAGCATCTGTGCTGATTTCGGGACAGTCTTCCAGGACATCGTGAAGCAAGGCCGAAATGATCGAATCGTCGTCAACTCGTAGCTCGGTCAAAATTCGGGCAACCGCCAGCGGATGCGTGATATAGGGCTCGCCTGTGCCTCTAACCTGGCCAGAATGTGCCTGCTCTGCCACAAAGTAGGCTTTGCGGATGAGATTTGAGTCTGTTGACGGCCTCTGTTCGCGCAGGATTTCGAGAAGCTCTGTGAGCTCCTGCGGCTCTTCCCATTCATGGGGAATCTCAGTAAGCGTGATTGTGCTAGACATTTCAGGCAAAACAGCCGCATGCCAAAGGCTGCAGCCGTGAGTTCATTATGACCTGATTTTGGCCAAACTCCTAGTCATTTTTTGCTGAGATCGTAGAAACTTGGCAAGGATTCCCTTCGGAAGTCGTGATAATTTGGTTGCCATCGAGAGTAAAGCAGATGGCTTCGCCCTGTCCTTCCACATTCAGTTTGATCGTGCTGGGCTTCCGCATCCGCCATTTTTGGAAGCCAGTGCTTGCATCAAATTCGTAGGCATCAACGTACGTTCGCACGATCACCCGTTTACCATCTTGGGAAGCCGATGCTCCAGTAATGAGTCTGGTTGCAAGGATGGAAGAGCCGACTGATATTGTGCCAACCTGCTCAATCTTGTTGTTGCCAGGTTTAGGGTTTGAGCAGCGAAAAACTCTAGCTTCCTTCTTGGCGGTCTTTTCAGCAATCCAAAAATCACCGCTTATAGGATCAACAATAAACGCTTCTGAATTCATCGCACCATTCGGATATCTTATAGTGAAAACATCAACCTTGCGTTGCTCTCCAGAAGTCGCTGTTGGCTCCAATACCCTGTAGATTCGTACCGAATCGTATCTGGCCTGATTGTCGCCGATGTCTGCGAAATAGAGATATGATTTGCCGTCAATCTTAGCAGCCGCCATGTCCTCCACATCACGATTTACAATTTCGGGCATAACGTAGGGGCCAAGCACTTTG
This sequence comes from Armatimonadota bacterium, assembly GCA_031400935.1. Lineage (GTDB taxonomy): Bacteria > Armatimonadota > Fimbriimonadia > Fimbriimonadales > Fimbriimonadaceae > JANNJE01. The sequence goes on along the minus strand of JANNQV010000050.1, from coordinate 6,031 downwards.
CCATCGAGGTTGAATTTCCAATATCGCATCGGGTTGTCGTCGTCGTTGTGCGAGTAAAACCAACCGGGATTATTGAGACTTGGGGCTACGCCTGAACTCTCTTCTAAGTTATCCGCGTTAATGCTTATTGTTGAAGAAACAGGTGGCGTCGAATTGGGTTGTTGCTCAGAGGAGCATGAGACACCAAGTAGGCATAGCCCACCAACCGCATTCAGCGCCAACAATTTCATTCCTACTATTGTATCGAACCGCGTCGGTGCTTTAGGAGGTTGTCGTAATACAGAATTAGCTGTGCCCAGCCTGCCAACTCTCCAAATCTTTCGCGTATTAGGTCGCCGATTTCGTTATAGAAGTTCTTGGTCATGGCTTTTTTCGGCGAAGTTGGCAGATAGCGACGAGCAACTGCTTGGTGAAGATGAGTGTCAACTGGAACGGCAGAATCAAAATGCAAGCCATATAGGCAAATGCAATCTGCTAGCTTTGGGCCTACTCCCGAAAGCTTTATGAGTTCAAAATGGGCTTCCTTGTAATCAGCTTCCTTTAGTGATGTGAGCCAATCGTCACCACGATCCTGCAATTGTGCAACTACGTTCGGGATCGTCGCTCCGCGATATCCAAAACCACAATTCCGAAACTCAGCTTCAGAAACCTTAGATAAGCGGTCGAGTGACGGAAAATTCTTGACCTTGTGGCCATCAATTTCGGCGGCTGTTTGCCCCAAGTTAGCCAGTGTGTCAACCATTTTTTGAATTCTAGAAAGATGATTGTTTGATGTGCATAGAAAGCAAAATAACACTTCAATCGGGTTCGAAGGCCGAAGAAGTCTGAGCGCACTAAGATGGGAAAAGTCTCTTGAGAAACTTGGATCGGCAGAATTGAATTGGTTCCACACTTCTTCTGTTTTGAGTTCGAGATGAAAGAATCGTTCCCAATTGCTTAGCGCAGCATTTGTATCCTCAATTCCGATGACCCGTTCTTCGCCGAGAGAAATTTTTGCGAAATTCGAGCCATCAATTCCGATGAAAGACTTCCCGATTTTCTTCCAACGAAAGACTTGGCCACACAATAGAGACTGATTCAGATCGAGATCGTATGAGCTGATTGGCAAACAAGTGGAAGTCATAGGCTAGCCTGTAAGACTGGATCCCGAAAGCTCCTCTCGAATTTCTGAAGGAAGCAGCGAGAGAAACTGGGCTTCATCAACCACAGTTACCCCAAGTAGCGTTGCCTTTTGGAGCTTGGAGCCCGCACCGGGGCCGGCAACTACATAGGTAGTTTTTGAACTGACGCTTCCGGCTGCCTTTCCCCCATACCTCAAAACAATGTCTTCGGCGGCTTCGCGGGAAAAGAATTCAAGTTTGCCCGTGAAAACCAAAGTTTGGCCCTCAAACAGATTGCCTGCGAGAGGAGCCGGTACAGCGGGATTGACGCCAAGTGCCAGCATTCGATCCAGCAATTCTTGGTTTTCAGACTCTTCAAAATACTCCTGCAACTCGCCAGCCGTGCGAGGTCCAATATCTTCAATCGCAAGAAATGCATTGTAGTCAGCAGCCCTGATTGATTCCAGTGAGCGAAAATGCTCAGCAATGTCCTTAGCGCTTCGCTCTCCGACAAATCGAATTCCCAGTCCGAAGAGGAATTTATCGAGTGGCCGAGTCTTAGAAGCTTCAATGGCTAAAAAAAGGTTTGAAAGGCTTTGCTTACCCATCTTCTCGAGTTCTAGGAGTTCAACCTTCTTGTCCTTCAATTCATAAATGCTCGGCAAATCCGAAAGAATATTTTCTTGCAAAAATTTTTCAATTTGCTTCTCGCCGAGTCCTTCGATATCCATGGCAAGTCGAGATACAAAATGCTTCAACTTCGCAGAAATCTGAGCCGGGCAAGACTTGTTTGGGCATCGAAGAACAACTTCGCCAGGCGGCTTATCAAGCAGAGTCTCGCATTCTGGGCAGATTTTTGGCTCAACAATCTCACTAACATCGCTTCCCCGCTTTTCAAGAACCGGACCGACAACTTCGGGAATGACATCGCCGGCACGCTGAATGATTACGGTGTCTCCAACCATCACGCCTTTCTTTGCGAGGTCTTCATAGTTGTGGAGCGTTGCTCTTGAAATCGTTACTCCGCCAACGAACACAGGCTCAAGTTCGGCTACCGGGGTTATCGCTCCAGTTCGTCCGACTTGTGGAAACACCGAAAGAAGCTTTGTGAATGCCTGCTCTGCCGGAAATTTGTACGCAATTGCCCATCGAGGGCCTCGATTCGTAAATCCAAGTTCGTCTTGATCCTCAAAGCGATTAACCTTCACGACAACGCCATCAATTCCAAATGGAAATTCAGATCGCTTTGCTTGGCATTGAGCAATAAAGTTGAAAATCTCTTCCATTCCGTCTGATACAACGGCTTCTGGCCAAACTCGAAATCCCCACTCCCGCAAGGTCGAAAGCAAGTTCATTTGCGAGTCGGCTGGTCGCGTTCCAATCCCCATTCCATAGGCGAAAAACGATAGTTTTCGGGCAGCGGTTAACCGAGAATCTAGCTGTCTCAAGCCGCCTGAAGCAGCATTCCTCGGGTTTACAAAGAGTTGTTCACCCCTTTCAGCTCTTTCGCGGTTGAGTTCATCGAAGACTCTTGTAAGCATCAGTACTTCGCCGCGAACTTCCACAATTCCAGGAACGTAGCTTCGCAAACGCAAGGGAATTCCCATGATTGTTCGGGCGTTTTCAGTCACAACTTCGCCAGTCTCGCCATCTCCGCGTGTCGTTGCCTGAACCAAGACCCCGTCATCGAATGTAAGTGAAAGCGACGCTCCATCGAACTTAAGTTCTGAGTAATATTCGATCTCATTTTCACTACCTAACAGCTTCTTGCACCGATTATCAAAGGCAGTCAGTTCGGAACTGTCAAATGCGTTGTCGAGCGACAGCATGGGAACGCGGTGCTTTGCCTGAGTAAAGCCTTCAATCGGCAGTGCGCCGACGCGAAGAGTTGGGCTGTCTGAAGTCTTCAATTCAGGATGCTGAGATTCAATATCGCTCAATTCCCGAAACAACTGGTCCCATTCCGAATCCGAGATTTCCGGGGAATCTAAAACGTAGTACCGATAGCTGTGATACTCGATCACCTTTCTCAATTCGGCGGCACGAGAAGCAAAGTCCATTGGTGTTCTAAAAATTCTAGTCTTCTGAAGCTGTGCTCATAATGCTTTCGCTTACAAAAATCGGGCTCCCAAATCTGGCAGCGATAGCAATTGCATCTGACGGTCTCGAATCTATTTCCATCTCTTCATCGCCGGATTTCAAAATCATTTTCGCGTAGTAAGTGGTGCTCCAAAGGTCGTCAATGACAATTTTCACAACTTCACAACTCAGGCGATCCATTACGGTTTTGAATAGATCATGAGTCAGTGGCCTATCTGGCACAGATCCTTCTAGCGGTCTTGAAATTGCGAGAGCATTGCAAGGATCAATCATGATCGAAAGTCTGCGATCACCGTCCCTTAGAACGACAAAGTGCTCACGATTCAGAGAATCGTCGCGTGCATAAACGGCATCTATTGTGACTTCAACCAGCTCGCGAACATCGCCTTCGGTTTCCCCGAAATTTTGGGAAAAGAATGGCGGTGGTTCGCTGAACGATTCCGGATTCTCTCCTTCATTTGGCTCTTCAGGCATATTGGAATCATACCATTTGGAAGTGCTCGTGCTTGACCGAGCTTTGACTGAACCAGCAGCTCGATCAAGCACGAGCACTCCCAAAACCTCTAATTGACCGTAACTTTGATCTGATCAAGCGAAGTCGTTACCGGATAAACCAAGGCCAACTGTGAATTGCCCAACACGACAATTTCAATTCGATTGTCTCCTGCGCGGATGTGGTTAGCAGAAGTAACGGCGGTCGAATTAAATGTCTGCAAAGCCGTTGTCATGGAGAAATTGTGAATCACATCTAGCCTCTTCGTGCTCCAGTTTCGGATTGCGATTCTTCCGCTGGCTCCCGAAGGCTGATTCGTTTTCGCTACTAATTTGACTTGAATCGTACTTACGCTTGCTTTGTTATGAGTAAATCCAACCCTTAAAACTCCTGCATCTCCATCAATGACTTCTTGCCCAAAGGTTGCCCGATATGCAAAAAGCTTGTCGTCAGGAGCCGAAAAACTGCGAAGCTGGCCTTGCGTCACAACTATTTGCGAACCGTTGTAATCGGTAACCCAAGCCTGGTCTTCTGGGTCAATACGGTAAATGCTACCGTTCCCATAGCCAACGTAGTAAAGCTCCCCAGCTGCGTCAACGTCAATGGAACTCAAAGTAGTGCCGGGAATCGCCAAATCGCTCGTAAGTTCCGTAACGTCGGACGGAATGGCGTTTATTGCCTCGCCAGTTGTCAAACTGTACGTCGGTATCAATGACCACATTCTGCCAGAAACATAGTCGGCAAAGAAATACTTTCCAAAATGATCGCCTAGCCTTAGGCCGCGATATACGTATCCGCCGGTAATTGAAGCACCAACAGTATGATTGTAAACCCAAATCGGATCTTGGTAGTTAGTGTTAGGGCCGGTCGTGGTTGTAAAATTAACGTAACCTTCTCTTCGCCTCCATCCGTAGTTGCGTGCAGAAGCATTTAAGGGCGAATAGTCAACTTCTTCCCACGTGCCTTGCCCAACGTCAGCTATCCAAAGTCCGCCAGTTCCAAGCATGGCCTGGTTATCAAAGCTCCATTTCCATGGATTACGAAGGCCTATTGCCCAAATTTCTGGGCCCAATGTGCCCCACGTGCCACTGAATGGCTGCCCAGGAGGAATCGCATAGTCCTTATTTGCGTCAGCAGGAAATGCGTCAGATGAAGGGTCAATTCGGAGCATCTTTCCAAGGAGATTTGTAAGATTTTGTGCTCGATCACTAGGATCGCCACCCGATCCGCCGTCGCCAAGCCCGACGTACATATAACCATCTGGACCAAACCTGATCGTTCCTCCATTGTGATTTTCAAAAGGCTGGGCAAGTGTGAAAATGGGGTCAAGTGTCCCAACATCGAATAGGTTTGGATTTGCGATGTTTCGCTGAGCTTTTGAAACCCAACTAGTGGTCGAACCAGACGTATTGCCACTTGTGTAGTAAAAATACACGATTCCGTTCTTTACGTAGTTTGGATCGAAACACATGCCGAGCAAGCCCTTTTCAGAGCCTGCAGTCGAAACTGTTCCTACCAAACTCAAAGCGTTCGTGCCCTGAACGACTCCGTTTATCACGCACCTCACAAGTCCACGTTGCTGGATCACAAATTGTCGAGTGGTATTTGTCGGGTCTTGCACCATTGCTATCGGAAGTGAGAAGCCGGATGCGTAAAGAGTGGACTTAAGCTGGGCGCTAGCCGTCATCGAAAGTGCTAAGAGTCCTGATCCAATCAAAAAAGTTTTTTTCATTTTTTTCCTTTGCCACCCGATATTGCCGATCGTTCATCAATAGAAGGAATCACAACGGCATTACGTTCAAATTCAAGCCAAATTGTATCCGAATTTCGTCCGCCGTTCGACCTCGTTGGGAATTTTCAGTCATTCTTGCCAGGTTGACCCTCCCTTGCTCCAGATGTGCAAAACCTGCCAAACTGAATTGAAATTCCAGGAACAATTTATGCCGGTTTTTCGTGAAGGCCTCAGTTTCGACGACGTACTCCTCATCCCGCAGCAAACCCAAGTGCTGCCCTCAGAAGTTGACCTTTCTACGCCTTTTTTGCCCGGAATCAGGCTACATATCCCAATTGTATCCGCGCCTATGGACACGGTCACAGACGCACGGTTAGCTATTGCCATGGCGCGAGAAGGCGGAGTTGGAGTCATTCATCGTAATTTGACCATCGAACAACAGGCCGAAGCTGTTGATCGAGTCAAGCGAAGTGAGCACGGGGTCATCACGAATCCGATCAAGTTGGAGCCCGATAAGCCGATCTCAGAAGCTATCGCCCTAATGGACCACTTTCACATCTCAGGCGTTCCCATCGTTGACAAGAAAGGCAAACTTGTCGGAATTCT
>JANNQV010000049.1:0-8380 GCA_031400935.1 Armatimonadota bacterium | reverse complement strand
CAAAAACACGGATTCGCTGGCTTGGCTGGCGGCGCAAGCAGCGAGTGCGGCAGCTAAGGCTACGTTTCGGAAGCTCGTCATGGAGCATGAAAACGGAAATTGGCGAATAGTCATGATGCTTTCTCTAGCAATAGTATAAGGTAAATGCCGAGGAATTGCGAGAAAAGATTCAATTTTTGTTGGCGTTTTAGATAAACCGGTAATTTTACAAGTGAGCGAGATGAGTCTTGTGTTGTTTCGGAATTTCCCTCATTTCGATCCCTCGGCCTTCAAAGCTCGTTCGACAGGTTTGGACATTCATGTTCGAGTATCTCAACGAGCGAAAGGTCGAGAGTCTCTAAACTCATGACAGGCACAAAGCCAACACCTTATTGCGTATGATGCAATATGTTTGTTACGGCTATTGCATTAGTCTTACCACTGATGTCGCAGAGTGGACTGAAGGACCTTCCTGTTGGACCTCAGCCAACCGGATTCTTGTCTTTTTGTTTTTCTCCAGACTCAAAACGGATTCTCTATTCAAAGATAGATGACGCCGTAAACTTTGATCCCAGCAAAAGGAATATCTGGATTGCCAACCCGGATGGTTCGAAGCCAGAACTGGTTGCGAGCGGTGTTGGCCTTGCCGAGTGGTTCAATGGCGGCCGGTCGATACTCTATATTAAGTCCCTTCCAAGTGGACCAGAATTGTGCCGTTTTGATTTGGACCAGAAAACGGAGAAGCCCTTTGGGATAAAGCTGGCTATACGAAGCGCAAACTACTCTGGGGTCGCGAAAAGGCTTGTTTTCACGGCGGATTTGGGCAATGGAACCGCTCAATGTTTTACATCTGATGCGGAGGGTAAGGACATTCGGCAGATCACGTTTGGACCGGGCAAGGCATTCAGCCCGCTGTGGTCGCCCGATGGTAAGCGTATAGTCTTCTTCAGGGAGTTAGGCGACAGCAAGGACCAGATTTATGTGATCAATTCAGACGGAACAAGTTCGCGCCATGTCTCCGAGCCATCAAAGCACAACTTCTATCCAGATTTCGGACCGAATGGCACCATTTCGCATACGATCATGGAAGATGAGAAAGTGAAGCAGGTAATAATTGCCACCATTTCCGGTAAGCGGATACGTCAGTTTCCATATCGTACGTCGAGGCTTCGGTGGTCGCCAGATGGAAAGAAAGCGATTTTCGTCGTAGGAGAGTTTCCTACGACCGCGCTGTACGTTAGTGATGCTGACGGCAGCAATCTAGTTCGAATTGGAACTAGCCATTGAATCGGATGAAAACTTGTTATTGCCAATCTTTGATTCTACGCAGTGGTATCAAACCGATCTTTGTTTCGGGTCCCTTCTTTCCTGATCTTGCTTGAATCGAGTCTGAACACTGACAAGTTGGTACCTCACCTAGCAATGCCTCCCGGAGTCTGGGTTACAATCTGTCCGGCTCACTCGTCGTTTGGGTGCTTGCCCGTCTACCGACACCGGTAGCCAAAAGCAGCCCGAACAGAATCAATAACGTTGCGGCGAAAGTAACTGGCTGATTCATGCCGCCAACTGTCTCTGTGAGAGGCTGAATGAGCTTAGCGCTCGTAAGCCATCTCGTAACGAGGTCGTTGATCCAGAACATCGATCCGGCCAATAGATACGGCCAGCCATTTTTGAAGTCGCGGGTGCAGAGCAAGAACCCGAGGACCAAGCACGTGTTTTGGCCCGCGATGCCCGCCGTTGCAAAACGATAAAACGTGTCGGGGCCTTCGATCTTGTATGCGGGCACAAAACTGATCAGAGTGAAAAAGAACGCGATGCCAAAGAACAAGATCGACGTGCTCATCAAAAACGAGGCATGCAGTTTCCGGCGCTTTCGAAAGATGAAGCCAAGCAGAATGATCGCCGCCAACTCCAAAGTGACGCCCACGTTTTGCACTATCAGCGCGTCGCCTTCGCCCGAGACGAGTCCCTTATGCGCCGAATGAACCGACAGCAACGCGGTCGATGCGACGAGCAGTGGACCGAACACCAGAACCATGAGGCCGGATCTGCGATGGTCCTTAAACTTGTTTCTGGAAACGAGACTGAGTTGGTACAGCAAAAGCGCGATCCAAAGGAAATTGACCCCGACATGCATATGGTGATAAAGGCTTGGCGCTGCTTCTGGCCCGAAGTATAGGTTCCAGAATCCCGCGACACTGGTCGCGATCACAACCATGAGTAAGACAAATTCAATTCCGTACTTGGGCCATCCCTTCATAAATCGAGGACGTTACCCAGTCCGAGAATGTGTCCACAGATGTTTGCACGAGTCGACTAGTGGAAAGTCTTAATCGAATCTACGCCTTTTGGGTGCCTCCCGGGGCCTGATTTTCAATCTGTCAGGCTCACCCGTCGTTACTCACTGCTATTCTCGTTCCTCGAATAACAGTGCCACCCACGTGAGGAAGTTACAATTTAGCCCAGTCACCAGTCGCTAGTAGGCAAGCTGAAACAAACTTCTCAAAACTCCTGCGATCACAAAGAACCAGCGCCAAAATTCAAGTGAACCGGTTGAAATAATACTTCCGATGCTTGCACTTGTTCGGAAAACCACTTGACTTCTAAACGTCTCCGTAAAGAAGAATAACAGTAGAAAAATAAAAGCAACAATTAGTATTAGGGTGTTTACCGCTCGTCGAGGCCCAGACTTGCCTTTGAACGCAGGATAGACGCAAGTAACTATTAAGGTGAGGACAGTACCAATTAGGGCAGCTAGTTGGAAGTGAAAGAGCAAGATTGCATTTGTTTCTGGATTTGAAATGGCTTTCTGGAGGACCGGGTCTGGTACTAATTTGAGGAATGTAACAGAGGCTTGCGGCGCAATAATGCCAAAAAACACGAGAAGTGCGGAGACCACAACAGCATTGTAAGTTTTCTCGTGGAACTCTTCTACTCTTTCATTTGGTGAGATTTCGAACATTTGTCTTTCCGAAGTGTGGCATGAAGTCGGGACTCTTGATTCCTTCGCAGGCCGATGCTATTCTTCGGCCCACCATTCGTTACCTATGATCTTGCATCGAAACGTAGCTTCACAATACTCTGAAATCTCAAATCTGGCATTCTTTGTTCGAATCGAAAGAAGGTTCGTGAATTCAATATCAGTCTGGCGAATTGAAGCGCCCATAATCTCCCCATGGTCGCGTCCCGTTGCCAGATAGATGCGGGATAGGTCGAAGTGAATCCAAAAATATTGCAACTCATCGGATTCGGCGAATGGAATTCGTTTCCGGTACGGTCGTCGCGTTCCATCTAGTAGAGGAATTCCATCTTGAGTGAGGACTAAGAAACATCGGCCATGCACAAATTCGAGTGTTACACCGAAATTTTTGTTGAACGTTAGCGAAACTTCACCATTTCCTCGTTTTCGAATTGTGCTCAAAAGTGCACGAAATCTGAAACTAAATGGGCGCAGTTCCGATGTTAAGGTTGGCCAAGATGCAGTCGATTCGGGTCCAATTCCACCGATTGATAGAGTCCGGTTGTCAATGCTTAAGCGAACACTTCCATCGTCGTGATAACCAGGCATTGACCCTTCCACAATTCTGTGACCATCAATCTTGCGGTAAGTTGTGAATGGAGACGATTGAGCTCTCCACTCGTCCCCTATCCGCACATCCAGTGTTGCGATGTATTTTCCCAGAGCAAATACACCAGGACTTGGATTAGCAATGAATCTGCCGCTTCCCACACCTTGTTCAACTAAGCTAACGTTTGATAATACAGGTGTCACTGACTCAAACAAGTACAATCGAGGCCACTTTGTTTCATTTGTTATTGTTTTTCCGTTTAGCGTGAAAGCAATAGCTGAGGATACTTCGACATCTCCTAACTCCGGGAATGATTCGTTTGGTTGGAAACTAAGTCCTGGAAACTCGTTAGCAACAATTTCAATGTTGGCACCGGAGGAGATTGGAACTGGAGAAGTATTCACACGGACAATTGGGGTTCGTTTACCTGGCTTAAATGAAAGGTAACCCCATGCTCCGGAAATACACACCAACGTGGCAATACAGAGTTTTCGACACGATGGGAAGCGGAATGTTGCATACAAAAAGAAGAAAAATAGGAATGGCACGATCATGTTTGAAAGGCCAACTAGTCCGAGGACGGTAGGCACAACTGTTCCAACAATGATTTCAATAATTAAGTTGGAACCAACATTTCCACGTAGATTTTGACCTTCCGCCTGAAAATTCAAGCTGGCTTTGGGCGATAAGAGCACAGCTTGCGAGCGAAGAACTGCATCAGTCTCCTTGAAATCTTGTGGAAAGAGTCGAAAGAATTCAATCAATACGCCAAGTGAGGAAAAACGCTTGATTGGGTCAGGCAGGTCAAATGCCTTTCTTTCTAGTTTTGAAACGAGGTCACGAAATTGCCGCTCATGTCCGGCAGTAACAGGTAACGACCGCTTCAAAGCCGCTTCCACTAGCTCAGCAAGTTCAATTGCCAGCTTTTTAGTACTGCGCCGCTCCCTTGCTTTTTTCACTTTTCTGCCCTGCCATTTCACCATAATTATACGTTGCTTTGAAACAACAATACTGCAAAATCACGTCTTTATTGAGAGAATCTTCAAAACTAAGCTAAATTTCTTCGCAACTCAGTTGATTCAGGTTCGCTGGTCTTTCTGGTATCGAACAGAGAATCTTCAGGCATGCACCAAATCGTAATTAAAAGACATAAAGAAATTTTCCAGTTTTGACCTTTTCGCAAGGACGTGCTATAATGCTAGAGTTAATAGGAATCTTTGCCAGGATGAAACCGAGCAAACCGCAATTGACGTAGAAGCGTTTATAGGACACACAATAATGACCCTCGGAACTTTCTTTACTGAGTTCTTGCAGCGACAAGACAGGGACAAAAAGGATGTAGCTCAACTTCTTGGCGTACATCCTAGCGCAATTACGCAGTTTTTACAGGGCGGCGACTCTATTGCTTCCGAAAAGGTTGTCGAGATGGCCCGATTGCTTGGCGCCGATTACAAGCGTCTTCGAACGATGCATCGCCATGAACGTTTGTTCACGGACCTTGAAGCCTGGATTAATCGAACGAATGCTGGCTCTACTACCTGTGACCATTGGCATGTAGCCAAGAGAGCGGCTCTTCAATCCGTAGCAGAAAACCCGAGAGAAGTGACAGTGAAGTTGTTTCTCGTTTGGATTCCCATTTTCTGTGAAACTAGGGGAGGAGAGTGGCTTCGTAGTTTTGCGGCTCTACGTGATAGAACGGGCCTGAAGACCAATATTGAAATCATAGTACTGTCATCCCTTGAGCATGGCACGATTGCAGCGAAGGCTCTGTGCAAAACAAAGAATTCGAAGCGTGAAAAAGCAGCCCATTCAGATGGCCGTGACGAGGATTTACAGAGCGATAATGGAGACTATGAGGGTGCATCTCTTGCCGCTGAATCTATTCGTGCCAGTTACGAGTTCTTAAAGGAAATTCAGAACGTAAAGCGAACAACAGAGGATTTGACCATCGAATGTCGGGCTTGCGTAGGTTGGTTGCCTAGCCCCTTATTAATTGTGCAGGCGGAAGGTCAGGAGCCACTTACTGTAGTAGGTACTTATGGTCGGTATGTTGGATTCCAGAAGGGGCCAGCAAACCTTACCAAGTCAGTAAGCGGATTTACCCGTCAACGACGTGAGGAGTTTGATTGCGCTTGGGACGAGAGCATTTCACTATTTGGTAAAGCTAAAACTGACTTGGGAGATAGATACTCTCAAGCGATTGTGGATGCCGCATCAGACAAGGATGCTCTGGTTGCCGCTTTGTATAGACACTTTTGTGATCAGTTTCGGGTTCACAACCGTAGTGTTGAGGCAGAGAGGATGTTTGCTAAGTTCGAGCGTGGACTAGGCCTCCGTCGACTACAACCCAAAACAGCAGTCGTCTGTAATACACAAGAACAAAGCGAGGAGCCTCAGTTTGAATCCTCTGTAGAAGGATCATACATTGCATAACGCAATCATTAACTGAGTAAAACAATTTCTAATGCGTCTGCTTGAGTAACACAATGTTCTTCTAAAGCGGCAAGACGCGATGACATTGATTTGCGCAGACATGTCGCAAGAGTATTATTCGGTGTGCATGACTAACCGATGCTATCCAGTTGAATTGTGCCTGGTTTCTCATAAGGTCTTGTTGCGTTCATTCAGGCTCTCGCTTCGTTTGCGAACCTTCAATGCGTGCACGAGTTTTAGACCGCGTAGCTTCGATAACTGCCCCCAAGGGTTTGGAAAGAGCAATTGTATAGCTATGGGTTACACCATCACTTTCGACTGCATGGACACCTGCAGCTGAGATCATGGAGGAAGATGCATCGAGGAGATATTGATCGACCAGATCTGATAGGTCACCGGCATCGGACCTGTAAGTACCTGACTGGTTTAGATCAAAAATTGATTGATCCCTAAATACCTTCAACGTAATTTCGATCGACCTCAATGGCCTATCCGAATACGAATCGAAATGCATCATCCCAGGAGCACTCGACTCAATGGTTCGTGTTTCCTCCGATTCTTCAGGCCCTTCAACTTCGATTGGTATTTGTTTAATAAGTAGTTCATCGAGCAATGTGCGAATAGAGAAGAGTTTGTTGTGTCCGTGAATGTAAAGACACTCCCGTTTAAAGTCTTCACCTACGGTTTCAAGGATGTCGCTTTCCGGTGGCACTTGGGACGCATCCAAGAATCCTACTTTTATGCGAAACGGAGCCCAACTTTGTTGAAGGTGACCAAATCCAAAAATCGGTATCTGGCGTTGTCCTGCCAAACGGGGAAGGACTCTCGTCTCGTATCCCATTCGTTTTGCTTTCTTGAGTGCTTGCGAAGTGAGTTGAAGCCTATGTACAAGATGAACTTTTCGGACATTAGTCCCTGCTAATAGGACGTCATTGACCTTCCCTTCGACCTCGTCCAACCACATTTTGTCGTTCTTGCCTGAACGGTCTCGACATTCAAATAGGTCGACGACCTCTCCGGTCTCCATCGGCGTAAAGACTGCGCAGTCGAAGTTACGGAAACCGCCGTCAATGTCGGCGAGTGGACAGGGCGATTCAATTCGTACCCCATGAGGCGACAACATTCGCTCAATATCAGCTACAAATAGCTCGAACAGTCGGTCATCTCGTGGTCGGCCACGATTGCGGCGACGTTTCCCTTTACTCAGTAGTTTCCCCCCCTACGCCAATGCCATAGGCATGATGACGCAGAAGTAGCTGTTGGGATCGTCGGCGGGGCGGAAGACGGCAGCCCTTGTGTATTCAGTCATTTCGACCCGGACGCCCGTGCCAGGCATGGCTTTGAGCGAATCCTCGACATATTTGCCGTTGAAAGCGATCTCGATTTCGCCATTGGTTGCCACCATCGGCACTTCTTCTTTGGCTTCGCCCTTCTCTTCGCTTCGCGCAGCCAGAATGATCTGATCGCCATCGCCTTTGAACCGAACTCGGTTTGCAGAATCGCGAGCGATGATCATCGTACGGTTCACGCGCTCTTTGAGCTGATCAATTTCGCACGTCCAAAGCCGGGTCCATTCGGTAGGAACCACTCGCTCCCAGTTGGGATACGCGCCGGTGATGAGCTGAGCCACGATCTTGGCTCCGCCAGCATCCACGCCGACTCTGCCCACGCCAAACCGAATGTTGATGGTCTGGTCATCGGTGAGCGGGAGCCTCTTGATGGCTTCTAAAGCCCTGCCCGGAACGACGGCAGTAATATTGTTGCCAAGCCCAGCTTGAGAAATCCTTCGAACTGCCAAGCGGTGCGTGTCGGTGGCTACCAAAGTGAGCGTCTCGCCATCGTAAAGGAACTGAACGCCTGTAAGCGCCGGCCGGTGCAGGTCTTGCGAGCAAGCGTAAACAACGGAATCAATGGCTTCGCGAAGAACGCCCATGGCAATCGTCAGTTCGCCCTCTCCGCCGTAATCTGGCGGCTCAGGGAAGTTTCCAGCATCGATGCTCTTGACCAGATATTCGCTGGCGCCTTGGGTGAGCTTGACTCCGGTTGTATCGGTAAGTTCTAGCTGCAGGTCGCCATCGGGCAGGCTGCCGATGAGGTCGCTCAGGAACTTGGCTTGCACCAAAGTCGAACCGCCCTCGTGAACCATGCACGCCATATCGCGTTCTATCCACATCTCGCCGTCGCATCCCACGACTCTAATTCCGCCATCCTTGGCCTCGATCTTTAGGTTTTGCAGAATGATCTGCGGTGAGCGCGCGCTAGTGGCGATTTGCGCCATAGATACGGCTTCGGAAAATTCACGTCGAGGGCAATCAAGTTTGAGTGGCATTTGTCTTTATCCTTGCATAGGCAATGGAAACTGTAGGAATTTGGGCTCTGGTGCGTTCGGCTCGATTTCG
>JANNQV010000048.1:0-1660 GCA_031400935.1 Armatimonadota bacterium | reverse complement strand
TTTTAACTCAGCGTTGATTTTTCTTTCCAAGTCGTTCCTTCAGGCGCATCGCGGAGTTCGATTCCTTTTGCGTCAAGTTCTTTCCGAATCGCATCGGCTCTCGCAAAGTCCTTAGACGCTTTGGCTTCAGCGCGTTCAGCGATTTTGGCTTCAATTAGCTGATCCTCTACTCTGGAAGACGAGCCACCGCTGGCAGAAACAATTTCTCCAATCACTTTTTGTGAGACATTGGCATCTGGCACAACCCCCATCAAATCGTTGTATTTCGCCAAAAATGCCGAAGCCGACTCCGCCGAGGCTTTGGATAGTGCTGCCCCTTCCCTTAGAATTACTTTCGTCGCTTCATAGCCTTTGGCAAGAGCGACCGACGTATTCAAATCTTCGCACATGGCATCAACTGCCTCTTGATTCAGCCGGTCCAAAGCTGGCCCGACTTTGTCATCGCCTTCCCTTTTGCTCTTTATTGCCGCGTCGATCAATTTGGCGCATTCCCGGTAGCGCTCAATGGTTCGAACAGAATCCTCAAGAGTCCTCATCGTAAAGTTGAACGGCTTGTTGTAGGGAACCGAAATCAGCGCATATCGAAGGGCGAGGGGATCCACCCCTTTGCCATTCACCAGGTCGCGAACGGTGTACCAATTCCCCAGCGATTTCGACATCTTTTTGCCATCAACTTGCAAAAAACTCACGTGCAGCCAATGGTTGCAGAAAGGTTTTCCATAAAGCGCTTCGCTTTGCGCGATCTCGCATTCGTGGTGTGGGAAACGGTTGTCCTCCCCGCCGCTATGAAGGTCCAAAGTGTCGCCCAAATAGGCGCGCGACATGACCGAGCATTCGATATGCCAGCCCGGAAAACCCCATCCGTACGGCGAATACCACTGCATCAGGTGCTTGTCGTCTTTTTTCCAAATGGCAAAATCGGCTTGGTCGCGCTTGTTGTCGTCTTGCACCACATCTCGCACAGCGTCTCGAAGTTTTTCACGCGTGTTTCCGCTTAATTTGCCATATTCGGGAAACTTCTCTACATTGAAATAAACGCCCGTTGGAGTTTCATAAGCAAAGCCCTTTTTAATCAGTTCTTCGGCAGCGTGGATCTGTTCGCGGACGTGCTGTGTGGCTTTCGGACGAACATCTGGCTCTGTCAGGTTCAGATTTCGCCAATCCCTCAAAAAGGCGTCGGTATAGAATTCTGCTAGTTCCCAAACGTTGTGAAACTGCTCACCCTCTTTGCTTTTGAGCGCCTTTTCCATCTTGTCTTCGCCCTGGGAATCGGCGACGTCATCATCGGTGAGGTGTCCTACGTCTGTGACATTTACTACCCAAGTCACCTTCCAACCAAGGGCCCTAGCCGTGCGGGTTACCAGATCAGCGGTGAGAAAGCTTCGAAAATTTCCGATATGGGCGTAGGAATAAACAGTCGGCCCGCAGGTGTAGAAACGCAGATGGCCGGGCTCGGCGGTTTGGAGCTCCTTCACCTGCCGAGTCATGGAATCGTATAGCCGAAACGGTTTCATGGGAAGTATAAGGATACCGGGTTGGGTCAAGTTCCTGGTTTTCTGCGTTTTTTAAAGGGCATGGTGTTTTTTGGGCTCTTTGTGGTGAGTTTGAACTTGACTACTTGATTCTGTATGCAGTTTTGAACCTATCGTAAATGGCACCG
>JANNQV010000047.1:0-24196 GCA_031400935.1 Armatimonadota bacterium | reverse complement strand
ACATGTTCTTTTCGATCAAGAGAATAAGAGCACACGGTGGATGCCTTGGCGCCAAGAGCCGATGAAGGACGTGGGCGGCTGCGATATGCCTCGGGGAGGTGCTGACCAACCTTTGATCCGGGGATTTCCGAATGAGGAAACTCACGCGTGGTAATGCGCGCGTACCCATGCCTGAATACATAGGGCATGAGGAGGCAAGCAGGGGAACTGAAACATCTAAGTACCCTGAGGAAAGGAAAGAAACCTCGACTCCCTGAGTAGTGGCGAGCGAAAAGGGAAGAGCCCAAACCCGGGCGATGTGATAGACGGCAGTCGTTGTCGTCCGGGGGTTGTAGGGCCTGGCTTGATCCGCCTGCCGGCGGGTCGGGAAGTTACAAAATTGCGTGATAGTGGAACCGGATGGAAAGCCGGGCCGCAGCGGGTAACAGCCCCGTACACGAAATTGCGCAGTCTTCCTTGACAGGTACCTGAGTACGGCCGGGCACGGGAAACCCGGTCGGAACCCGCGGGGACCACCCCGCAAGGCTAAGTACTCCTTGGCGACCGATAGTGAACTAGTACCGTGAGGGAAAGGTGAAAAGTACCCCGGAAGGGGAGTGAAATAGCACCTGAAACCGTGTGCTTACAAGCGGTCGGAGCAGGCATTGCTGGCAACAGCGTGTCCTGTGACGGCGTGCCTTTTGCATAATGAGCCAGCGAGTTACTCTTCAACGGCAAGGTTAAGGAAACGGAGCCGTAGCGAAAGCGAGTCTTAATAGGGCGCTTTAGTCGTTGGAGGTAGACCCGAAACTGAGTGATCTACCCATGGGCAGGTTGAAGCGGGGGTAAGACCCCGTGGAGGACCGAACACACGTCGGTTGAAAACGGCGGTGATGACCTGTGGGTCGGAGTGAAAGGCTAATCAAACTCAGAGATATCTGGTTCTCCCCGAAATATATTTAGGTATAGCGTCACATGTTCATTTCCGGTTGTAGAGCACTGTTTGGTCTAGGGGGCCTACCAGCTTACTGAAATCAGGCAAACTCCGAATGCCGGAAATCTAGAGTGTGGCAGTCAGAGTGCGGGGGATAAGCTTCGTGCTCGAAAGGGAAACAGCCCAGACCGTCGGCTAAGGCCCCTAATTCCATGCTAAGTGGGAAACGATGTCCGATTGCAGAGACAACCAGGATGTTGGCTTAGAAGCAGCCATCATTAAAAGAGTGCGTAACAGCTCACTGGTCAAGTGGTCGGGCGCGGACAATGTAACGGGGCTCAAGCATGGAGCCGAAGCCACGGACTTCGTGTTTACACGGAGTGGTAGGGGAGCGTTCCCATTGCAGTGAAGCGGCGGCGGAAGCCAGCCGTGGAGCGGTGGGAAGTGAGAATGCTGGCATGAGTAACGAAAGAGGTGTGAGAAACACCTCCGCCGAATGCCTAAGGGTTCCTGAGTAAAGCTAATCTACTCAGGGTTAGTCGGGACCTAAGCCGAGGCCGCAAGGCGTAGGCGATGGACAACAGGTTGATATTCCTGTACCACGTAGCGACCGTTACCACCAATGGCGGGACGGGGTAGGCTAGGGGAACCCAGGCGATGGTCGTCCTGGGGTAACCGCGTAGGGCGGGTGATAGGGAAATCCGTCACCCATCAAGCCTGAGACGGGATGCCGAGTCCGCATGGACGAAGTCCTTGAAGCCATGCCTCCTAGAAAAGCGTCTAGGGAGGTTGCGCGTGCCCGTACCAAAACCGACACAGGTAGGCAGGTAGAGAATACCAAGGCGATCGGAAGAACCCTCGTTAAGGAACTCGGCAAAATGGCCCCGTAACTTCGGGAGAAGGGGCGCCCCAGTAGAGTAAAATTCCCTCGCGGAATGGAGCTCGAGGGGGCCGCAGTGAAACGGCCCAAGCGACTGTTTACCAAAAACACAGGTCTCTGCGAAGTCGTAAGACGACGTATAGGGGCTGACGCCTGCCCGGTGCTGGAAGGTCACGAGGAGAGGTTAGCCTTCGGGCGAAGCTTTGAATCCAAGCCCCAGTAAACGGCGGCGGTAACTATAACCGTCCTAAGGTAGCGAAATTCCTTGTCGGGTAAGTTCCGACCTGCACGAATGGCGTAACGACTTGGGCGCTGTCTCAACGAGGGATCCGGTGAAATTGTAGTCTCGGTGAAGATGCCGAGTACCCGTGGCTGGACGGAAAGACCCCGTGCACCTTTACTATAGCTTTGCGTTGGAGTTTGGTGTTTGTTGTCCAGGATAGGTGGGAGACTTTGAAGCGGGGGCGTCAGCCTTCGTGGAGTCAACCTTGGGATACCACCCTATGAACTCTGGGCTTCTAACCCGATGCCGTGATCCGGGTCGGGAACAGCGTGAGGTGGGTAGTTTGACTGGGGCGGTCGCCTCCTAAAATGTAACGGAGGCGCGCAAAGGTTCCCTCAGCACGGTTGGAAATCGTGCGCAGAGCGTAATGGCATAAGGGAGCTTGACTGCGAGACTGACAAGTCGAGCAGGGACGAAAGTCGGCCATAGTGATCCGGCGGTAGAGAGTGGAATCGCCGTCGCTCAACGGATAAAAGGTACGCCGGGGATAACAGGCTTATCCTCCCCAAGAGTCCACATCGACGGGAGGGTTTGGCACCTCGATGTCGGCTCGTCGCATCCTGGGGCTGTACACGGTCCCAAGGGTTCCGGAGTTCACGGATTAAAGCGGCACGCGAGCTGGGTTCAGAACGGCGTGAGCCAGTTCGGTCCCTATCCACTGTGCGCGTAGGAAATTTGAGGAGAGTCGCTCTTAGTACGAGAGGACCGGAGCGAACCGACCTCCGGTGTACCAGTTGTGCCGCCAGGCGCAGACGCTGGGTAGCCACGTCGGGAAGTGATAAGCGCTGAAAGCATCTAAGCGCCAAGCACACTCCAAGATTAGATTTCCCACTTAATAGGTAAGTCCCCCGGAAGACCACCGGGTTGATAGGTCACAAGTGTAAGCACAGTAATGTGTTGAGCGTAGTGATACTAATTGGACGAGGGCTTATTAAGAAGCAAAAAAATGAGTGCTGGATGTAAACGAATAGATAAAAAAACAAAATGTGCAACTATCAAAGCTCTCTGAACTGAGAGCGTTCCGATGGAGGAACAATAGGACCTATTAGGACTTATTTGAACTATCATTGGAATCCCGATTTCTATTCGGGTGGTCATAGCGAAGAGGAAACACCCGTTCTCATCTCGAACACGGCAGTTAAGCTCTTCAGCGCCGGAAGTACTTGATCCGCAAGGGTCTGGGAGATAAGGACGTTGCCCGGATAGATTACTAATTTCAAAGCCCCACAGAAATGTGGGGCTTTCTTGTTTCAGAAGTGTTGGACGAGTTGGACCAGTTGGACTCACATGCCGCCTACCGCTAACTGCTAGCTGCCCAATCAGCAACATGGCTCGAAATGTGCCACAGAAATCCAGAAAATCGCTGAATTGCCACTAGAAAACTGAGTCTTTGAGCCTGAAATACCGCATTCGCTTGCAAAAATACTTGCATCTATGCAAGAATCTCTATCGTCACTACTTAGTCGGCAAGCTAGATTGCCGATAATCACCAATGGAGTGGTGAGAGGAAAACTATGACGCGTCTAAAATTAACCGCGTTGGCCATGGTAGGCATACTCGGCACAAGCTTTGCATCCGCACAAGTGTGCGATTGTTGCAGTGATTGTGACGGGGAATGTTCATCGTGTTTCAGCGCTTATCTCGACATTTATTTCTTGAAGAACTGGAATCATCCATTATTCGGGGAAAACGGCGAAGGTCGTACGTACGACATATTCAGTCAGAATCCGTCAGTAGCGGAAATCTCGGCACGCTGGCACCGAAGTGCTGGTGGCGGAATTCCCTTCGGAATCAACATTGATTTGTACGGCGGACGAAACTCCGATCTCGACCATTTTTATGATCCAGCAGGTTCGAAATACAGAGCTATCAAAGAAGGCTTTATTTCGTTCGGCGGCGATTCATGGGGTCTTGATGTCGGAAAATTCAACACCTGGGTTAGCAAGGAGTCTAGGACTGCTGATCACAACATTAACTACTCACGCGGGCTTCAATACCATTACCTGCAACCAGTCTTCGGAACAGGTGCAAGAGCATGGTTTAACTTCGGTAGCAATATGCAACTCGGAGTCGCTAGCGTATTCGGCTGGAACGAATCGGAAGACAGCAATGGCGACATGAGCTTTGGAGGTTGGCTTCGATACACAGGCGAGAAGTTCAACGCAAAAGCAACCATGTATTCCGGAACTGAAGGATCTGACACTGGCAACTTCGGTGGATTCAATGGATTCAGCGATCCAGTTGACGTAAATGTGTTTGCATTTAACTTTGATTTTGATCTTAGCGAAAAGGCAAATCTCGGATTCGAAGGCACCATGATGAAGGTCGAAAACTTTACGGATGGAACAGGCGGAGAAGCTAATCTAACTGGTTATGCTGGATACCTGACATACGATTGGAGTGAAACGACAAGAATCGGTGCTCGCTTCGAGCAATTCGAAGACGAAGATGCCTTCTGGTTCAATACAGGTGAGAAGATCACAAGTTACACCATAAACGTTGATTGGAAGACTGGCGACAAAGGCAAAGTTCGTTTCGAATATCGAAACGATTCTGCTGACAGCGCTCTCTTCAATAGCGATAGCAGCAACGAAGATTCGCGTACCACTTGGAGCGTTTCTTATCAAGTACGAGTGAAGTAACGACTTCAAAATTACAGCCGATCCGAGTTTTCGGATCGGCTTTTTTGTTCGGTAAGTTTTCGAACCAAGAATCTGGCCTTGCAATCATACTTTGGCATGAAAGATGCGTTAAAATGAAGCCTAAGAAAGGAACTAAATCTCAATATGGTTAAAGGAATCTCTGATTTTCTACTAATGCCGATGCTATGCCTATTTTTCGGCATGCTCGTTTTCTTCCTTGGAGTTCGAAAGGAACTCGATGGCGGGAAGGCTCCATGGAAGTGGGTCGGAGTTCTGATTCTCGGTATCGGCTCCTATAGCGTTTGGGATAGTTTTTCGCTGTTCATTGGAATTGGCGATCCTGTTGACGTTACGGGATTTCGAGACTTAAGTGGTGGAAAGAAGAACTCATTAGCAGTTAGTGTTGGCTTTTTGTTTCCGGTTTTGGGAATAATCGGCTGCATTATCGCCAACAGCGTAATCGGCAAGCGCAAAAACGCCGAACAAGTATAAACATTGTTATGATGAAGTCGTTTGTGTTCTACAATTAGAAATGGCCCAGCCAGCACAAAACCCTGTTAACGATGATTCTCGGTTTCAAGAGGGTCTTACCACGACCTTTGCCCCGTTTATTGAGGCAGCCAAGTCTCGTGGCGAAATCTACATCCAACAGCCGTACGAGCTGTATTCGGAAGAGAATCACGATTCATGGCGCAAGCTCTTTGCTCGAATGATGCCGAGATGGGAAAAATACGCCAATGAGCATTTTTTGGTTGGGATTGAGAATCTTTGCTTGGACCCCAATGCTGTTCCACGATTAGACGATGTCAACAAGTTTCTCAGCCCATTAACCGGATTTAAGGCGAAGGCCGTCGCTGGCTATGTTCCTGCGTTCCAGTTTTTCGATTGCCTTCGGGAGCGTGATTTCCCAACCACCATCACGATTCGCAGGAGCGATAAGCTCGATTACCTACCTGAGCCGGACATTTTCCACGACATCGCCGGCCACGTTCCGATGCACACAGATCGAGCCTTTGCGGAGGTCTTGGTAAGATTTGGTGAAGTAGCCCATACTGCCGCTGAAATTGTGGCGGACATCAAGGATGAGCATGAAAGACTGATGAAGCTTACGAGCATCATAAAGGCTATGGCGCGCTTTTTTTGGTTCACTATCGAATTTGGCTTGATGCGAAGAGCGGACGGCTCTGGAATTTCAGCGTACGGTAGCGGAATCCTGAGTTCTTACGGAGAGATTGAATACGCTATTGAATCAAAGGAAGCTCAAAAATACGACCTTCAACTTGAATGGGTGGTGAATCAGTATTTCGAAATTGACCACTACCAGCCTCTCTATTTTGTAGCCGACTCGTTCGACCACGTGTTTTACGAAGTTGGACGTCTTGAGCGTTGGATGCGGCAAGGCAAACTTGACAACGTCTCGCCTGGCGAGCCGTTTATTTCAGAATCCGACTTAAAGAGCTTTTTGGAAGCTGGGAAGTAGGAATTTCTGCCTATGGGAGCAGAAATTGATCCGGTTCAAAGTGAGATCTTTTTCGGTAGAAAGATTTTTCACAAGAAACCAGTTTTGGGTTGGATAATGATTGCCTTAGCAGTCGGGCTTGTAAGTGCCATCATCATTATTGGTGTCCAAAATAATGCCCCTGGATATCAATTGGGCGTAATTGTTGGTCAAGTTTCGATCTATGCCGTCCCGCTGGCGATCTTTGGCTATATAAATCTGAAAGACCGAAATCCAAAGGGTGGTTTGCTGCTTAAAGATGCCAGTCTCGAAATCACATATATCGGGCTAGAGCATCTGGAGATACCGTACAAAGTACTCCATTCAGCAAAGCTCACATGCAAGGGCCGTTCGGAATTGATCGAACTAGTGCCACTTATGTTAGAGACTTTTTTGGAAACAATCCCCAAGATTCCGGCCAATATCATCAAAGCCAGAATAAGGTCAGGCTCTCCAGGAATCCCTTTGTATTCCTATCAAATGGAAGATCCGTTGGGGACGATATCCGCCGAACTCAATCGTCGAATCATGGCTGCACGAACGGAAGCCATCGCTGACAGTTCACTACTTCCGACCCCAATGCTTTGAATCGCTCTAGCTTTGGTAGGATGTGTGGCTCGGACGGAAGTTCCCTTCAAAATGGTGCTACCCAACATCAAGTCCTTTCGGCCAGCCAACGGATCGAAGTTCAAAATCTTCTCTTTGTTCAAAAAACAATGACTGACCGGATGACGTTGCCGGTCTCCATCTCGTGAAATGCATCTTCGACTTCGTCAAGAGTAATTCGGCGAGTTACCATTTGGTCTAGGTTGAGATTGCCCTGAAGGTATAGGTCGGCAAGCATCGGAAAATCATGAGATGGCAAGGTGTCGCCGCAATGGCAAACATTGAGCGCGGCCTTATTCCAATAAACACCTGTTGCCATATCGCCTAGATTCAGGTTTACGGCGTCGGTTTGAGCTGGGAAGCCAATCGTCGTCGCCGTACCGCCATAGCTCAACATCATCACGGCTTGTTCGATACAAGATGGAATACCTGTCGCCTCAAAAGCGTGCTCAACGCCGCCGTCCCACCCATCTTCAGTGAGCGCGCGAACCGCCGCGATTGGATCGCCGTCTTTGGCGTTTACAAAGTGTGTCGCGCCAAAATCCTTCGCCCATTCGAGTTTTACAGGATTGATGTCAACGGCGATGATCTGACGCGCCCCCGCCAGTTTGGCACCTTGAATGACGCTCAACCCTACCCCACCGCACCCTATGACCGCAACACGGGAGCCTCTAGTGACTGGCGAAGTATTGAGCACAGCACCGACACCTGTGATCACGCCACATGCTATGAGGCACGCTTTGTCCAGTGGCATTTCTGCAGGCATTTTGATGGCAGCTTTTGCATGAACGACAGTATGTGTTGCAAACGTGCCACAACGAAGCACCTGAGAGCAAAAAGCACCGTCGCTGAATCTCTTGATGCGCGGTCCGGGCCGCAACGCCATGTAGCATCGCCTCGGATCGCCACGAAGACAAGCAGGGCATGAACCGCATGGAGCTCGATAGGCTATAACAACAGGATCACCAGGAGCCAAATTCGTAACACCTTCACCCACCTTTTCGATGATGCCAGCGCCTTCATGACCAAGCACTATCGGAAACGGCATACCGTTACCATTCAGATTCTTGACAGTCAGATCGGTGTGGCAAACGCCGCTGGCGACAATTCGAATGAGGACTTCGTCGCGCCCTGGATCATCAATAGTGATATCGCGCACCACTGAGGGAGTTCCGGGCTCTTCTAGCAAACAAGCTCTTCCAGCTACTGACATGATGGTATGTTATCCTGATGCTTGGAGCTTTCGCACGAGCTTAACGGCGAGATCAGCGAGCCTAGTCATAGAGTCTCGGTGGATGATTTCATAACCGTGACTGTTTTCCATTGGAATGCCCAAAGTAATCGGGTGCGCACAAAGCCCTCGGCCCGCGGCGCAGCTCGCATCACTTCCACCTCTGGATATTGCCTGAAACTGCACGGGTATCCCAAGAGCGCTTATACAGTCGAGCAAATGGGGCGGAGTTGATGCGTAACTGTCAATGGCCCAGACTGTTGGCTGAGCGTTTATCACCACAGGCGCGTCAGGCACGTTGGGACCAAGCTCAAGGGCAACGCAAATATCGCACGGGTTACGAGCAAGGAAGTACTGTGCGCCTTCGCCACCGACCTCTTCGGACGTAGTTGCCACGAATGTCGCGTCCAAATTATCGCGTTGAAGTGCAGAGATTGCGAGCAACCAGCTTACGAGATCAGCTCGATCATCTAAAAAGTAGCCTGCAATAAGTTCGCCCATGATCGTCAGTTCACGTCGAGATGGCGATACAATCACTCTCGTTCCAGGGTGAACTCCTCGACTTATCAGTTCGGATTCACTAAGGCCCGTCGTAACACGTGCCATTTCCCAATTCGGCCCTTCAATTTTTACTCGTTGGACAGCACTCTCTTTGCTTTCCGTGTGAATTGAACCAAACCCGAGAACGGCTTCAAACGAACCTTCGCTTGCCATGACTAGAATGGGGCCTTCGCCAAGCTTCCAGGGGTGAGTTCCTCCTAGAGGGCGAACGGTTAGGGTTCCGTTTGAGCAAACTTGCTGAACGCAAAGTGCGATTTCATCGAGGTGCGCGGTGACCACGATCGGAGTGCGCTTTCCCTCACCGAACCGGACAATGAGGTTGCCCTTTGGGTCAGTAGAGTGGGCGACGTTGGCTTGATCTAGGTATTCCGCAAGAAGATTTCGAACCTGATCCTCTTGCCCTGGCGGTCCTGGAGCTCGTACAAAATTCTGCAACACCTCAACAACATTCATGGTGACAGTCTATCAGACGAGAGTGGAGAGTGGAGCGTACTCGGAGCGAGCTACCGCTAACTGCAATCCGCTTATCGCCAACAACCTGCCAACAACTTGCGTTCCGCTTTGCGAAAACAATTCCTATTTTTTCTTGCGCCAGAGCCTAAACCGCTCTAACCCATGCCCTAACGTTGGGATTCTTCTCTTTCGTTGCGGGTCAACTAGTGTGTTCTGCCCTTCGTAAATCCAAGGAGTGCGCCACAGCATTACTAGGGCAGTCCACATCGGCATGGAATGAAAGTCGTTTGGAAAAAGCTCAGCCGTCTTCGCCTCAATCAATCGAGCACTATGTGCGGGTGCCTGTGGAAAGAGGTGATGAGCAACATGCGCCCCAAAGTACTGGTGCATGGGATCGAGCCACTTGAGCCAGCGTGGAAGCGTCACGCTTAACGATGTCGCCAAGACATCGCTCTCATCTGCCAGCGGATTCAAAAAGTGGTTGGTGGCGATATAAGAAATTACTATCGAATTTGCGACCATCAGCGGGATGAAATACCCCCAAATGACGACGGTGCTTCCCAAAAGGCTTGCAAGGGTAATCCATGCTCCAGCCATAAACATCAGCTGAGATACGATAACAACTTTTTCCCATGTAGGCGGCTTCTTTGACCTCATGTAAACGAAAACCATGCGAAGCTGCTGCTGATTCATTCGATAGGTGAACGAACTGAAAATGACGATGTTTCTCAAAAATGGCGAGAGTTTGTAAAGCCCGCGAAGGATCGGATTTTTTTCGTATTCCTCCATCGTGAATAGGTGATCAGGGTCTACGCCTTCGACTTGAGTATGTCCGTGGTGATCGTCATTGTGCCACCTTCGCCAAAGTCTTGGGGAAATCCAAAAAGCTGAGAATCCGATGCCGCAAAAAAGATCTCTCCAGAACAATCCCTTATGAGCGCCGCCATGCCCTACGTCGTGCGCGACAAAGGCAGTGCAAGCCATAGAATGGCCGATGGCAAGAGTTACGAATGGTACAAACCACCAAGAAAATTGAGCGCTTAGCAAATACCAGCATCCAGCGATAAATGCGAAGTGAGCCGGCAGCCACCAAAGATTGCTTCGGCTTGGCTTGAATACTTTTTCGGAGAGCGAGCGTTTGATCTGCTGGCGATAATTTGGAGTTGTACGTTCTTTTCGAGCGATTTCTGGGGTGATAGTTGCCATAATGTTCTGGGGAAATCGGTCACAAATTGCTCTGGGCCGACTATTTATTGTGAATCAATTTGATGATTCCTATTGTATAGACGTTCATTTTTTGGCAAAAGACGACGAATTGGAGGTTTGAAGTGAAGTATGTTCACGATTTGCTAATTTGACTTTTCGGCTTTGTCGCGTTTCCTGTTTGCCGACTCAGATTTTCGAAGCTGAATGAATTCAAAATCAGATAGAATAATTGGAATGCCACCCGTCGAAATTCTTATGCCCGAACTGGGCGAATCGGTACATGAAGGTACGGTAAGCCGTTGGCTGAAGAAAGTCGGCGATTTTGTTAAAGAAGATGAACCTGTCGTTGAGATAATGACCGACAAGGTGAATACCGAGCTTCCAAGCCCTGCAAGCGGAATTCTCACTCAAATTTTGATCCCCGAAGGCGAGCTTGTCGAAGTTTTCAAGGCGATGGGGGTTATTACGCCGGAGGGGGAGGCACTTGAACTGGGTGACATGGGTGAAGTGGGTGAATTGGGTGAATTGGGTGACAGAGTCGCTTACGCAGTTGCCACCCAATCCCAAGCTTCCCCCAAAACGACCAGTTCACCCACTTCACCCGAGTCACCCCAATCATCCCCCTTACCCACTTCACCCCAATCACCCAGTTCACAAAGGTGGTTCTCGCCTGTCGTACGGTCCATGGCGAAGGCTCATGGAATTTCTGACGCTCAATTGAACTCGATTAGCGGCTCGGGCACTGGCGGAAGGGTTAACAGAACGGATGTCGAAGGGTTTCTTTCTTCACCCACTTCATCCCAATCACCTATTTCACCCATTTCAGGTTCAACGACTCCGCTTGTCGGCATGAGAAAGATGATCGCAGATCACATGCTAAAAAGCTCGGCAGTGCCTACGGTTACCACAATCATCGAGATTGATGTGACCAATATGGTGCGTTTCCGAGAGCAAAACAAAGAGAGTTTCTTAGCCAAGAATGGTGTCAAGCTAACCTACACTCCGTTTTTCATCAAAGCCCTTTCGGATGCAATTGGCGAATTCCCAATGCTCAACGCAAGTTTGCGAGAAGACAACCAAATCGTCATAAGCAGTTCTGTTCAAATGGGAGTTGCAGTTTCTTTGGGTGCCAAAGGCGACGAAGGGTTGATCGTGCCTGTGATTCGAGATTGCGAATCGAAATCAATCGTTGACATTGCCAGAGACTTGGAATCCATCGCCGCGAAGGCTCGGAGCAACGGCCTAAAGCCGGAGGATGTTCAGGGCGGAACTTTCACCTTGACAAATCCAGGGAGCTACGGAGCCCTTTTCGGGACTCCAATGATCAATGCTCCTCAAGCCGCTATCGGTGGGGCGTATGCCATTACCAAGAAGCCTGTGATTGTAGACGACATGATTGCGATTCGGTCCATGATGTACTTTGTGCTGACCTACGATCACCGGATCATTGATGGCCTTTTGGCTGGAAGGTTTTTGCAAAGCGTGAAGAAGAAGATTGAAGAGTTTGAGTTCTTTGGGTAAGTTCTAGCTCGCATTTGTTCGGAATAAGTCGTATAGGCCATATATGACTTATTTGTCCTATAGGTCCAATTTTTCCTGCTAGATCCAAACCCTAAACCCAACACCCTAAACCCCTCCCCAATCGTCCCTTCCAACAATGTCCACTCATTGGGAAGAAATCACGGGTTCGTTACGCGAGCATGCTCAAGAGATGCACGAAGCCAGGGAAGCGGGCCTCACCGTTTGCCGCAAGATCACACAGACAAGCTCTCGCAGCATCCGGCATGTCCATCGCCATCAGTTTGACGAAGCACGAGAGCTTCTGAATCAGGTGACCGAACTTTCCAAAACCGCAAGGGAGCACCTTTCCAAGTTTGGCGAGCTGTTTTACGCGGGATATTTGCATGACGCCGAAAAGGAAATGGTGGAAGCCGCAGCCGTTCTCGCGATCGTGCATGGCGAGCCATATCCCACTCCAAAGGAGTTGGGGGTTTTGATGGCGACCTATTTGAACGGCATGGCGGAAGCCGCAAGCGAAGTGCGCCGCTTTGCATTAGATGAAATGCGAAAAGGGCGCACATCTGAGGCAGAGAGGATCTTGGGGATGATGGAAGAAATCTACGACGAACTGATCACTTTTGATTTCCCCGATTCGATGACTGGCGGCCTTCGAAGAAGTTGCGATGCGTTACGTGCCGTGATTGAGCGAACGAGAAGCGACCTGACGGCGACTTCGATTCAAATTGAGCTGATTGGGGAGTTGAGAAAGGCGAGTAAGTGAATCGGAGTTCATTAATCGGGATTCGTGAAGAATTAACACATAATACCGAATCCCGAACTCGAACGCAGGTTTGTTGTCCCTGTAGGAAGACTAAAGTCTCGCTCTCATTTTAGTTTAGGTGCCGTAACTCTGAGTCCTGGCACGTCCGAAAATCCCTTGTCAAGACTCAACAAAGCAGCATCGCCAACGATCGCCGTCGCGGCAATAATGGCATCAGCCAATTTAAGCCGATTCATTCGACGCAGGTTGATTGCTTGTCGTTTAACTTCGCTATCAATCTCGTAACAGCGAGATAGGCTCAAAAAAGTTCGAATAGCGATTTCGCCTTCAGGAGTAAGCCCATGGTAGCCGAGTAGTTCAATTTCGGTGATGAGGGAAACACCAACTTCGACCCCGGCGAACTATTCGGCCAGCGAACCGTCAAGGTGATAAATCACAACATTTGTGTCCAGAATTACCGATCCCATTCTGCTCGCATCATCTGTTGAAACTCCAAACCTTCCATTGGAAACTTGACTGATCCAGCTAGGGCATTGATCCTCGCAATTCGCTCTTCGGGTGATAGCTCAAGTTGCTTTTCAATTACCAGCCAATCTTGATAATCAATGAGAACAGCAACTGGCTTGTTGTTCTCGTCCGTCAAGAACTTCTTGTTTATCATTATTCTCTCATTGTATCTCTAAACAGTTCAGAGCAAGTCTTTCTCGACTTTGAGATTGGAGCGAAAATCGAATTGACTAGAGAGGTATGGAGGCGAAAGGTGATTGCAGTACTTACGGTCTTTGTTCTTTTGGATCATCAGTTGATCGAGAACTGCTATTCCCTTAATCCCCTCTCCCTCCCAGTGCTATGAACCGGCAGAAAGTGCGGAATCTGGGTTCACTCAAACGGCAAATTCTCCGGCGGCAACGGACGATCAAACTGCTTCTTCCCCGACAATTTCGCACTCAAAGCTACATCAATCGCGTTGGCGATGTAGATCAAGAATCCGACGGCAGTTACGCCCCAAACCATGGGATTTACTTCCGATTTCGGGGCATTGGGCGTGCCCAATCCAACGAGAGCAGCTGGCAAACCCATTTTTAGTGCGATGCCTGCACAGGCAAGATAGCCAAGCATGAAGACCAAGCCCTTAATCGTCGAGCCGCGAACAATTTGGCCCAATCCTGGAAGGATGAACGACAAAATTGCGGCCGATTTTGGATTCGCCATTATTTCAGAATCGAGGGAAGGGTCGTATTGATGTACCGCCGCATTGGTTCGAAATACGGAATCTGCAAACTTCTTGTCGGCGCTTATATTCAATGGATCAGCAATCCGGGCACGGTCGTAATAGCGTCTAGCTTCGCCAAATTTTCTGGCGGCAAGCAGTTCGTCGCCGACTGCTTCTAAGACTGGTGAAGCATTTGGAGCAGCTGACTCTGCCTCTTTGAGCAATCGCATTGCTTCTTCGCGGTTGCCACGCATTTGAAAGACCCTTGCCTCTCGAATCAGGCGTTCTGCGTTGGCGATTTGCTCGGCCGTTGGCTTTTCAACAGGTTCTGGTTCTGCAGGAGTTTCTGCTTCGGGAATCAGCAAATCTGAATTGTCAGTCGTCTTTGCCTTCATGCCAAAGAGCATCGCATTCGACGGCTGAACATCTGACATCAGTGGATTTGCGTTGGCTTTTGGAACAAATTGAGTTCTCAAAAGGCCATGTGCAACCACCCAATCCGGAACATGGGCATGGCTTGCTTTCAACTGGGCGACAAGCGGGTCAAACGAAACTTTGATCGCATCATAGACATCGGCATCACTGCACGAAGTCATTTTGTCCGCGAGTTCGCGCAACTGTTCCCAGGCCTTTTCAACGTCGAAGGGTACTTGCGCCATGCTTACTTATGAATCAGCGACGGATGGATCGGGCTGTTTGGTTTTCCAAAAAGTCTCCAAATCGTAGAATTGACGCTGTTCTTCGCGCATGACATGGAAAATCACGTCGCCGTAATCCACCAAAACCCAGCCTGAGTTTTCGCCTTCGACGCGCAAATGACGAAGTTTTTTGGCTTTCATTTCCTCCATCACACGGTCTGCAATGGAAACGACATGGCGGTCACTGGTACCAGCGCAGATCACAAAATAATCTGCCATTGAGGTCTTGTCTCGAATATCGAGAGTTTCGATTTCTTCTGCTTTGATTTCGTCGGCGAAAGTTACAAGTAGGGCTGCTTTTTCAGTTGAGGTCATTATGTGTTTGGCTCTGGAGAGATTATGGCAGGTTCGGGTCATTGGGTTATGACCCAATGACCCAACTACTTCGCCCCATACAGCCCATTCTTCTTAATAAATTCCTCGACCTTTCCAGGAACGTGGGCATGGATGTTTCTCTTGACACTGCATCGAATTCGAATATCGGAACTTGAAATTTCCGAGGATTTCATAGGAACCTGATCAACCAAAGGTTGAATCTCAGGCGCGATACGCTGAATTTCTTGATCCCAATCATGGGCCTCACGAAGTACGCACCCTAACCTTGCCATTTTCAGAATTCGAAGATATCCCTTCCAGCGAGGTAGGTCCAAAGCAGAATCTAAGCCAAGCAAGAGCCAATAGTCGCCCGGAACAACTTCCTTAAGCTCCGACAACGTGTCAACAGAGTAACTCGGTCCTCGACGGCGGATTTCGATATCGCTTATAGCAAATTTTGGGTTTCCAGCAATGGCAAGCTGAATCATTTCGAAACGCTCTTTGGTACTGGCGCCAGTAGGCCCTTCTTTATGCGGGTTTCGGAATGCTGGCACCCAAATGACCTCGTCGAGGTTTAGGTGCTCCAATGCGGCTTCAGCAAGAGCCAAATGCCCATTGTGCGGCGGATCGAACGTGCCTCCGAAAATGCCGATTCTCATTCATCAACCTCGAAAGAGAATATGAATTCGCCTAGTGATACTTCGTCCCCATCCTTCGCACCCATCTTTCGAAGTTTGTCAATGACTCCAATTCTTTCTAGCTTGCGATGAAGTACATAGAGCGCATCTTCATTGTCGAGGTTGGTCATTGCGACAAGTTTGTCGAGTCGCTTTCCGGTTACTGCAAAACCAGTTTCCAGCTTTTCAATGTTCCAAGTGCCATCATCAACTCTCTTGAGTTCGGGAAGCAGCGTTGGAATTTTTTGGTGCTTTGTCGCTTGATGAACCAGTTCGAGCATTCGGAAAGTCAGGTCTTCGATTCCATCATCGGTAGCGGCAGAAATGGGCAGTGCTTCAACGCCGATTTCCTTAAACCACTCCACGACGACTCCAACGTCGCCAGGGGTAACCGTGTCTGTTTTAGTGATGCAAACAATTCTCGGGCGCCTCGAAATTTCTTCCGAATATTTTGCCAATTCAGCTTCGATCAGTTGATAGTTTTCGACTGGATTTGTCATATCAATCGGGTCAACTTCAACCAAATGAACTAGTGCAGAAGTTCTTTCCACATGTCGAAGAAACTGATGCCCTAGTCCGTGGCCTTCGCTTGCTCCTTCGATGAGTCCGGGCATGTCGGCGACCGTGAAAGATTCATCACCGGCAGTGACAACTCCGAGATTCGGGACAATGGTCGTGAACGGGTAATCAGCGATTTTAGGTTTTGCCGCTGAAATTCGAGAAATGAGGGTGCTTTTGCCCGCGTTGGGCAGACCCACAATTCCAATGTCAGCGACTAGTTTTAGTTCCAGACGAATTCGAACAGTTTCTTCTGGTTCGCCCTTTTGAGCGAATCTCGGAACTTGGCGAACGCTGTTTGTGTAGTGCAGGTTTCCAAATCCGCCTCGTCCACCTTTGCAAATTCGATATCGGGCACCATCAAAGCTAAGGTCAACTAGCTGATCGTCAAGATCAAGGTCAATTACAACCGTTCCTACAGGCACCCTTACTTCCAAATCCTTGCCGTTCTTGCCTGTCTTGTTGCTAACGGCGTCTGTCCCGTGGGCAGCCTTAAAATGAGGCTGAAATTTGAAGTCATAAAGCGTCCTTTTCCCGCGATCTGCGACTAAGTAAACGCTTCCGCCGCGCCCTCCGTCGGCACCATCGGGCCCGCCACGCGGAACGTGCTTTTCGCGGTGAAAGCTTACGACACCTGCGCCTCCCCTGCCGGAGGTGATTTCAATATTTGCTTCGTCTAGGAACATGGTCTTTAGGGTATGGGGTATGGGGTATGGGGTATGGGGTTTGGGTTTGGGTTTGGGTTTGGGGGTTTGGAGGTGAACACAGTTGCATTTTTAGCGAATCCGAATATTGATAGAGTGCACTTAGAAATTCAATGAAAATTCGTAAGCTTCTTGATGCTGACCCTGTACCCCAAACTCTATACCCAATCTGTGCCCTCTCAAAAATATTTCAATTTTTCGGAAATCCTGGAGCCGTCTTCAGCAAATGAACCTGACCCTGGTGATAACCTGCATGATAGGCAAGTCGAGCGAAAACACCCGTTCCGTTCACGGTTGGTCCCAAAATGCTTACGATTTCAGTCTTCCGATGCTCGTCCGGATTGGAAATCAATGGCTGAACCAATTCAAGCCCCCTTCCAAGAGCTTGCAAAACGAGTTCAGATGTAATTTCATCTGACGAAAACGGAAACGGGTCATCATTAACGACTCCGCTTGCGGCGGCTTCATAAATTCGGGCATCCATTCCATTCGGCTTTTGACCAAGTAAATCATACGTGAAACGGCACTCCGCTCCGGCAACATGCATTGCGCTTTCGCCACAGGTCAACGTATCGGGATGAATTCGCCAATTTAGCTGGTCTTGGTTTAGGTCTTTGACCGCATCGCAAAACCTTGTTCTCGTGAGAATCCAGGCCTCTTCAAAATCCGTCATGTTATCAAGGTACCCGTCCGAGCCTTGCAATTTCGGGCGAAGACGCCTAGAATGGAGTTACGATGCTTAGTGAAAGAGACAAATCACAGATTGAAAATTTGCGTCAAATGGGGCTAAACCTTGAGATCGCCCAACCGATTCGCTTTTTCTGCTATTTTCCTGTTGAGCCATCGGCCAAGGGAGCAGCAATGAGATTGCGGGAGCAAGGATATAAAACAGACTTTGAAGATGCCGGCGAAGGCATTGCGATGCGATGGACGCTTTTTGCAACCAAGATTTTCGTTCCAAGTGAGATAAATATCTCGAGGGCAAACGATACCGTTTCAAAAATTGTGAAATCTCTGAACGGGCAATTTGACAGTTGGTCGGTAGGACACTAATTGAGCAACATTGAGTTTCGGGTCGCCAAGCATCTTTCAGCCGAGTATTGGCAGCAGACAATTTTACGATTTCTCACACTTCGCCTGCCAATTGATTTGCCATACGATATTCGCAAGTTTAGGATCGAGTGCGATGACATTCATATCGTGGGAGTTTCGAATGGGCTCGTTGTTGCTGCCCTGGTCTTGACAAGAGGAGACTCCGAATTCGTGAGACTTCGTTCGGTGGGAGTCAATCCCGAGCTTCAAGGTACAGGAATTGGAATGAAGCTGATGAAATTTAGCGAAGACTGCGCCATGGGCGCCGGATACAGGACGGTTGTTCTTCATGCTAGAGAAAACGTTGTCGGGTTCTACAAAAAAACTGGATATACGATCGAGGGTGAACTGTTTCTTGAAGTGGGACTGCCACATTTGAAAATGGTAAAGAACCTATTTGGGAGTGCGCGGGCTTGACCGCGCTTTCAAGTCTCAAATTTCCAAATGCACCAACGGTAAAACCATGCCCCATTCGGGACTCTGATCTGGGTCATGGCAAATTCGCTCACCTGCCTCCAATGCACCGAATTTTCGATAGAGCCGATGAGCAGCTTCGAGCTTCTTGTCGCTCCAAATCTCCATTCGACGCTTCCCGACAGAGCGGGCAACTGCCATGGCGTGATCAAGAAGTGCGCTTCCCATACCCTTCCCTCGTGCTTCAGGATGAACGTACAGTCTTTCGAGCGAACAATCGGCGCCCGTTATTCGAATTTGGCTGCCGTAATCAGTAATCGAATTTTCACCTAATGGAATTGCTTGAAAGAAGAGAAGACCGACTGTGCCAAGTACATTCGCTTCGGAATCAATAGACTCCGCAACCCAAAATCCATGCCCTGGCCGCCAATATTGAGCTTCGATATCATATAGGTCGGCGTGGTAGCCCGTAGGTTCCCATGTCCATCCGTATTCGTCGTACGAAGTGCGAATCACATTCACGATAGCTTCGGTATCTCGATTCGTTGCCTGCCGAATCCAAAAGCTCATTTCTCATTGTATCTGATGTGGAAATGTGGCTCGGGTGTTTCGACCCAGGTGCTTTTGTTGGTAGTCAGTTGTTGGTAGTTTGTTATTGGTTGGCGGTTGGCGGTTGGCAGTTGGCGGAGAGCGGAGAGCGGGCGAGTCATCAATCGTTTCGACGTCCACGTGGCAACTACTTGCCGACTACCTGCAAACCACCTGCAAACGTCTGATCCACCATAATTCCCTTTATGGCAACTCGTTATCTGGTCCATGATGTCGCTGAAGTCCTGCCGTTCTATTTGGAACTGCTTGGGTTTGAACTTGTCGAGCAATGGGGACCTACTTTCGCTATTGTAAAGCGTGAGGACCAAACCATTTGGCTGAGCGGTCCGCAAACTTCCGCTGCCCAGCCGCTGCCAGACGGCCAAGTGCCCGTTCCTGGAGGTTGGAACCGTGTTGTGTTATCTTTTGACGATTTTGAAGCAACCGTTTCGAAGCTGCGATCCGGGGGTGCGGTATTTCGAAAAGAGCCGATTTCTGGTCCAGGCGGCACTCAAGTTCTGATTGAAGACCCAAGTGGAAATCCGATCGAGATTTTCTCTGCTCGGTAAATGTTGTCCTGGCTTACCGTCCGAGGGAGTGAATGATTTTGGATTCTGTAATGCGGTCTGTAGCGGAAAGAGGAGAGCGCGTTATTTTGGATTCTGGATTTTGGATTGACTGCATAGTTATTGGTTGTACCGATTTCGTTTCCGATCTGCGATTTCCCTGCGGCCGAATCTAAGGATCTGCGGGATCTTGGATTGTTTATTGGTTTCGAGCTTCAGCCAACCGCTTACTGCCAACTGCCAACCAACTTGCTGACAACTTGCCGACCACTTGCCGACCACTTGCGAACTACGTGCCAACACAATGCAATTTCGGGTACAAATTGCTTCCGCGTGGATCGTTAGCTCAGTTGGCAGAGCAGCTGACTCTTAATCAGCGGGTCGTGGGTTCGAATCCCACACGATCCACCACTAAATTGAACCTACAACCTGCTTTTCGAGGGTATGGCAAGCAGGAAAATGAGAAGAGCGGTGGGGAGTCGGGCCATTTGGTTGGGACTTTGTTTTCCAAAACAAAAGCTTGTTGAGTATCGAAATTTGGCGGAAGAACTCCCATACCTGGGTACGATATCGGCACCATGCGAAGGTCACCATTGTCACAATTGGCATCAACTATTGCCCTGTTCGTCTGCACCACCAGCATCGTAATCGGGCAAAGCGAAATGGAGTCAGGGTTCAAGAACCCACCGAACTCAGCCAAACCGCATACCTGGTGGCATTGGATAAACGGAAACATCAGCAAAGAAGGCATCACTGCCGATTTGGAAGCCATGAAGAAGATCGGGCTGGGCGGCGCGCAGATCTTCAATGTTGAAGTGGGAATTCCAGAAGGAAACACACCGTTTATGAGCCGCCAGTGGAAGGATTGTTTGGCACACGCCTTCAAGGAAGCAAAGCGCTTGGGAATCGAAATCTGCGTCCACAATTGCGACGGCTGGTCAAGCAGCGGTGGACCGTGGGTTAAACCTGAGCATGCAATGCAGAATCTGACGTGGTCAGAAACTCCCGTTCGTGGGCCAAGCCGATTTGATGCTGTCCTACCAGTTCCGGAAATGAAACTTGGCTACTACAAAGATGTTGCAGTCTATGCTGTCCGTCGCCCTGAACAGCACTTGTTCAGAACACCGAATATTCGTGCGAAGGCTTCGTTCGATCGAGGGGATCGAATCGCACCAGACTTTGGCGAGCATAACTTAGGGTCAGTCATTGCATCGGCAGACATTAAGATTCTCCCCATCAATGAAGATGGCAAGCTTGCATGGGAAGTCCCTGAAGGCGAATGGATTTTGATCCGAATGGGTCATAGTCCTACAGGAGCAGTTAATGCACCTGCTTCAAGAGCAGGGCGTGGTCCCGAAGTTGACAAAATGAGCCGCCAGGCGATGGACGCTTTTTGGGGTGGCATGATGGCTACAGCCTTGCAAGCCAATGGCACCATTTCAAAATTCGGACTGAACAATGCCCTCATTGACAGCTATGAGGTGGGAAGTCAGAATTGGACACCGCTATTTGGTGCCGAGTTCTTAAAGAGGCGAGGCTATGATCCCATGCCTTATCTACCTGCGATCACAGGAAGAATTGTTGAGAGTCGTGAAGTGACTGAAAGGTTTCTCTGGGATTGGCGACGGACGGTTTGCGATCTTTTTGCTGACAATTATTTTGCCTACTTTAAGGAACTTTGTCACAAAAATGGGCTCTTGTTTTCAACAGAAGGGTATGGAAATGGCTCGTTCGACAATTTGCAGGTTAGTGGCATTGCAGACATTCCAATGGGCGAATTTTGGGTTGGAGGAATGGCCATGGAGTCAACAAAACTCGCTGCATCTGCTGCACACACCAACGGAAGGGCTGTAGTTGGAGCCGAATCGTTTACGGCCGACGATGTCCGTGGCCGATGGCTAGTTGATCCTTATTCCGTTAAAGCACTTGGTGATAAGATTTTTACTCTCGGTATCAATCGATACATTTTCCATAGATATGCTCATCAACCTTGGTTGAACCTTGAACCAGGAATGACGATGGGTCCATGGGGAATGAACTTGGATCGAACTATAACCTGGTGGGATCAAGGTTCGGCTTGGATGAAATACATCGCACGATGCCAGCACCTGCTTCAATCGGGAAGATTTGTTGCAGATGTCGTTGCCTTCACTGGAGAGGAGGGCCCAAATGATCTGCCCATGCTTGGTGGAACCGTAGTTCCAATTGGCTACGACTACGACGGTTGCGATGCGACGGTATTGCAGAAAATGAAGGTCGAAAACGGCGAGATCGTCTTGCCAACAGGGATGAGATATCGGGTGCTATTGTTACCCGAAAGTACATGGATGACTCCCAAAACAGCCCAGAAAATCGCCGATCTTGTCGAAAAGGGAGCGACGGTAGTAGGTCCCAAGCCGTTGAGGTCGCCAAGCCTTTCTGATATGGGAAAAGGTGATTCAGAAGTTCAACGAATTGGCGAACAGGTTTGGTCGAAACTGGATGGCAAGACATTGGTTGGAACATCCTTTGGCAAAGGAAAAGTGTATTGGGGTGAATCCCTCAAAACGGTTTTGGCACGGAACAAGGTACATGCCGACATTGAATCCAGCATGCCTATAAACTGGATTCACCGAATAATCGATGGGGCTGACGTTTACTTCGTGTCCAATCCTGCTTACCGGTCCATCAACGTTGACGTGAAGTTTCGTGTCAAGGGCAAACTTCCAGAAATTTGGAATCCAGAAACTGGAACGATTGAACAAGCTTTGTTTTGGAATGAGGAAGCCGGCAGAACAACGGTTCAGTTGCAGCTTGATTCAGCAGGCTCTGTTTTCGTCGTTTTCCGCAAACCTGCACCGGCAAAGCACTTAGTTTCTCTCCGATTTGTTGGTCAAGGTGACCAGGAAGTCAAACCCCCGAAGATTGAGATTGTTGAAGCGCGATATGAGGCTATTGACGGTTCAGGAGGTGCGGATGTCACGGAAAAAGCGAAAGCAGTAGTAGCTGGAGGAGCCACCGAAATCGCAGCGACAAACTCGAATTTTGGAGATCCAACTGTCAATCATCGCAAGAAGTTAACGCTCGTTTACACTTTCAACGGCAAGCGAATGGAACGAGTTGTCGAAGAGAATCAAACGATCGAGTTCGTGCCTCAAGGGCCAGATAATTCTCCCGCTGACTTTCTCATTAGTGCCGGTAAAGCACAGCTTTGGAAGAGTGGAAACTACATTTGGACAAACACAAAGGGCGGCAAAGGAAGGGTAATGTCCCAGCCAGTGGTGTATGAAATCAAAGGTTCTTGGGATGTCAGTTTCCCACCTAATGAGGGTGCTCCGACGAAACTTGCAATGCCTAAACTTATCTCATGGACAGATTCAAGTGATAGTGGAGTTCGTTTCTTTTCGGGGACGGCAACCTACAGAACCAAGTTCTCATGGGCGGTTGCGGGCGTTGCAAATAGGAGGGTATGGATTGACCTCGGCAGGGTAAAGAACTTCGCAGAAGTCGAATTGAACGGGCATAAGTTTGAAACGCTTTGGAAGGCACCATTCAAGGTTGATGTCACAAATTGGCTCAAGAAAGGCGCGAACAACTTGACTGTCAAAGTTACGAACCTCTGGCCAAATCGGTTGATCGGTGATGAGCAGTATCCTGCTGAAGTCAAGTGGAATGGCGGCCCAATAACCGAATGGCCGGAATGGTTGACTGCGGGCAAACCCAGACCGCTTACAAAGCGAATTGCCTTTACAACGTGGCAGTTCTACAACAAGGACTCCCTGTTATTGGAATCGGGATTGATAGGCCCCGTAAAGATCATCGGAATGTCCTAGATTACGGTGGTGCATTTCTTTCGACATTTGGTGTATACTGTGATTATCCTATCAAAGGGTAGTTACAAATGAATCTAATACAAGTATACAAACAGTTCCCAGATCACGCGGCTTGCATCAAGCATCTTGAAGCGGTTCGATGGTCTGGCAGTCCAAAATGCCCCTATTGCAATTCTGCACGGGTCACGTCTGCAAAGGACGAATTCAGGCACCATTGCAACAATTGCAAAACATCATTCAGCGTTACGGTTGGAACGATGTTTCACCACACTCACCTTGATCTTCAAAAGTGGTTCCTAGCAATCACTTTGATTCTCAATGCCAAAAAGGGTATCGCGGCTCGACAATTGGGACGCGATCTTGAAATCAACAAAAACACCGCTTGGTATCTCGCTATGCGGATACGAAAAGCAATGCTCGAACCCATTGAGCGCGAATTGCTTCAAGGCATAGTCGAAATGGACGAAACCTATATCGGCGGCAAACCGCGCCCTGGTTCGGGCGGTGAGCCATTGAAGCGCGGACGCGGAACTAAGAAGATTCCTGTAGTCGGAATGATCGAGCGAGGCGGCAAAATCAAAGCGGTGGTCAAAACTGATCGAAAGATTGATTCCCGTTCCCTTATGAATTTGGTTCGGCGCGGAGTTGACGCAAAATCAACCACCTTGATCACAGATGAATTCGGCGGTTACTTCCGAATGAAGCAGATAGTTGATCATCAAACGGTCAATCACCGCGTTTGGTACGTTGACGGCCTGAAACACACTAACAGTTGCGAATCATTCTGGGCATTGCTCAAACGAGGCATCGTTGGTCAATACCACAAGGTCAGCGTCAAGCATCTTTCAAAGTATGTTGATGAATTCACATACCGATACAACAACCGAAAGCATGAAGACCTTTTTGGTCTGACAATCGAGCGCGGATTGGGGGTTGATCATGAATAAGAAATCTATGGCAAAAATCAAAACTACTTTAGAAATTGAACCTGAAAAACTCCTTCAA
>JANNQV010000046.1:0-15858 GCA_031400935.1 Armatimonadota bacterium | reverse complement strand
TTCGGACAAGCCCGATCTACGCTTCGACCTCAAACTTTGGGAAGTCACCGACGCGGTTCGAGATTGCGGTTTTTCAGTATTCAAAAACGCAGTGGAAACTGGCGCTCGGATTCGCGGAATTCGGTTTCCCGGCGGAGCTTCCATGTCTCGCAAAGAGATCGGCGAGCTTGAAGAGTTCTGTAAAGAGTTCGGCGCGAAGGGAATGGCATGGCTTGCGGTGCAAGATGGCGAAGGCGCTTCGACATCTGCCAGCGGTCGAAAAGTGCGGGGAAGCATTGCCAAGTTCTTCACGCCCGAAGAATTGGAAGCCATTCTCACCGAAGCCAAAGCCGAAGAAAACGACCTGCTTTGCATGATCGCCGATGAGTACATGGTCGGCAACAACGTGCTTGCCCGATTGCGAAATGAGATTGGAAACCGCTGCGGTTTGCGCGATCCTCGAAAGCTGAACTTCATTTGGGTGCTCGATTTTCCGCTGGTGGAGTGGGACGCGAACGCGAACCGCTGGTCGCCGGCTCACCATCCTTTTGCCGCTCCGAAGGACGAAGACTTGCAGTATCTCGAATCTGACCCTGGCAGAGTCCGCGCCGATTGCTACGATATCGTGTGCAACGGCACAGAATGGGCTTCTGGGAGCATCCGAATCCACCGGGCAGATATCCAGTCGCGCGTGTTCAGCCTGCTCGGCATTGATGTTGAAACCCAGCGCAGCCGGTTTGGGCATATGCTCGATGCGTTCAGCTTTGGCGCGCCTCCGCATGGTGGCTTCGCGCCCGGGATTGATCGGCTCGTGATGATTCTGCTGAACGAGGAGAACATCCGCGAGGTCATCGCTTTTCCGAAGATGGGGAACGGCTACGACCCGATGATGGACGCTCCGAGTGAGATTGATGCGGCTCAATGGGCTGAGATGGGGTTGAGGCTTAGTTAGTATTGTGCCTGGCACGCATTCGTGAACTCGAGCTATTGCTTAGTAAGACCGTGGGCCTCATCTGTTAACCCTTGCATGGAAGCGGGAAACGACTCTTTAGCGTAGCGTATTGGGTCAAGAGCAAATGCCAAATTGTGATCAGTTGCGTATAGCAGATTTAGGAAAAAGACACCAAGTGCGCCACGATTGAGTTGGACCCACTCCCATTTCGCGGTACTGTGCTCCGTCCGAAACTCGTCGGGAACATATCTAATTGGAGAGTTTGTAAACTGAACGAATCCCTTTCCAAGAATGTAAACGCCATCAAGCCCCGGACTTTCGACTGTATGCATCATCAATGCAGGATGATCCCTGTGACTGTTGGGGATTCCGCATTTGAGACAAGACTCCGATAACCAATCGCTTAACGTTTCCATCTTACTTGGGCCGTCATACGCGACTAAAAAGCACTTGGTATGTTGTGGGCGTTTGGTTCCTGCAATTGCTGACAGTGCAACTCCCTTCGGCCACCTAGCATTGAAGTCCTGCATCATTTCAGCATCAAGCTCCTTTACTTTTTTGGCAGCTGTCATGGCCTTTGTGAGTTCGCTTTTCGTGAGTTTTGATTTCACTTCGATAGTTGCGAGCACAGAATTAATCATGAACATCGATGTACCACCAAGGCGAATACACGGGTAAGCGCGATCGTGAACAACAATGTCGTGCTGGTTTCGACTTTCTCCAACAGCAGAACGAGGTCCGAAGATTTCCCCGCTACCAAAAGTTACAAATTCACCGTGATGGTCGCCTAGAAAGTATCGAACGAAATTCTCCCTTGCATCACCCTGTCTAACCGGATGACCGTTGATTCTTGACCAGTTGTAAGAAGAAAGAAGCATTTCTTCGATTCGCTCGAAATGGAATGGCAATATTCTCATTTTTGACTCTGCAACAGTCAAGACGGACGTATGGCTTCGACAGGATCGAAGAGCTTGTCGGCAGTAGCTTCTCACGCACTTCTGGATGAGGCACTGAATCGCGCAACACGATATCGATTCGGATATGGCGGCAAACGACGATCAAGCTTCTCCGTCCGAACCACTTGCAAATCCCGACAGCGAATTGCCACCCACCCTCCCTTATGAAAGTAAATTCGGTGCTCGATTCGCCCGTCACTCAATCGATCGACTTCATGTACCCACGCATCCCATCCATCGAAAAGACAGTTGCCTCGAATGTTGGAAGCAACCTTGATCAAGGCTCGCAAGTGCTCATCTGAAACTTCTGGAGAATCATAAGTGAAATCTAAATCAAAGTAGCCGATTTGCAAGTTGCCGCAGCGCAGGACAAGTTCCAAGGTCGCAGGATCGTCAGACTGTCTCAGCTTAGCAATCAGTGCATCGTCAACGGCCCACGCATCTGCGACTGCTGAAAGCGCAGGCGGAAAGGTCTCGCGGACTTGTGAAAGCCTTGCCTTGTACTTCCTGTCGGCTTCCTTAAGTCTGTCCAGACCCTGTACTTCTGTGTCCAAGTCCTCAAGCGCTTTATATATATCGGATGTGAAGAACTTCATTTGATACAATTCTAGCTCCAAGGCTGTGAATTTGCCGTTTCCATTCTTCGCCAATCCTTCCCGACCTCGAAGACTCGCCTCCCAGGCGTAAAGACTCGTGTTCCGACCTTGACGAAGAGGTATCCAGGTGAAGTCGGGAAGGTCTTCTTCAAGGTGGGAAGGGTGTTCTTCACAGTCGGGAACCTCTTCCTTAAGGTCAGCAAGGTCCTCTTTAAGGTCGGGAACGTCTTCTTCAAAGTCAGGAAGCTTTTCTCGAACGTCGGAAGAAATCAAATCGTAACTGGCGACCTTGAACCTAAAAACGGAAACTGGCACGCGAAGGTTCGAAAACTGCTTGACTTATTCGCAAACCTTTGTTATAGTGATTTCCAGCACCGTAAGGAGGAAAAAATGCCATTCAGCGGACCTAGCAGCTATCTTTCAACCATTGACGAATTTATCGGACATTGGACCGACGTAAACCTCGCCCTCGGTCTAACGCCGCTCGAGCTTTTGCCCGGCCCGTACACGCTGGCAACGCTTACTGCGAATCGGGCGACGCTTTCGACTGGCATTACGGAACTTGTCGAGGCGATCAATCTGGTCGAAGGGCATCGCGAAGATCGTGACAATCGTAGGGACGCAGTTCGCGAACGGATGCGCCAGCTCGGGGCGTTTGTGCGCGGCACTTTTGGCGGTTCGGCATATGTTGGGCGCGTTCCAGAACTGATTGACCCGGACGCGAACCC
Source organism: Armatimonadota bacterium (assembly GCA_031400935.1). GTDB lineage: Bacteria > Armatimonadota > Fimbriimonadia > Fimbriimonadales > Fimbriimonadaceae > JANNJE01. Next base: position 12,647 of record JANNQV010000046.1, on the reverse strand, counting down.
CGGCAAATGGCTAATCGCCATGCGCGATCATAAGGATATTTGGACGGACATCAACGCCGCGCCACCAGCCGGCTTTACTCCGCCCTTGCTGTTGACCGGGCTCTACACCCTTGCGAATTTCACTGCCGACACTGCCGCGCTAGAAACGACTTTCCAGAACCTTTCGCTGACTGACCAGGACGTTGTGCGCGAACTTGACGAGCGAGACGCCTTGTATTTTGCGATCCGCAACCGGCTGATTGCGTACCGCGAAGCTGTGCCGGGGCGCTTTCCGGCGAACGATCCGCTGGTGCTCTCGCTGCCTCGGCTCTCGCCGCTCCCTGGGCATACGCCCGATCCAGTTGTGCTTTCGGGCGCATGGAACGCTGGCACTTCGATGGCAGATTTGAGCTGGACGGCATCGGCTGACCCAGATTTGGACCACTACGAAGTACGCCGAAGCGGCAACACGCCATACAACACCAACACCGAGGTTGCCGTGGCAAACGTGGCGGCAGGGACGCTGGTTCTTTCGACCGACGAGGGGCTCACGGCTCCGGGTTCGATGGGTTACAAGGTTTATGTGGTGCTGAATACGTCGAACGAAGCGGGGAGCAATGCTGTGACGGTTGTGAGGCCGTAGTGATGGGTAGGGGCGAGACAAACACCTCGGCTACAATGATTTGATGCGCCGGTTTGCTGATTTTTTGCTCGAATTACTTGGTTACATCGCTTTTGGAATCGCATGTCTTGCCTTTGCAATTGGCTCGATCTCGATCATTGGTATGTGGCCAAACTGGACTCTTGCGATTGCCCTTAGTGCCGTAATCGCCTTAGTTCTGATTTTTGCGATCATTAAGTGCAACCTGCTGTCATCTACTCGAACTCCGCAAAGTACCTTGGAGTGGATTCGATTCTTAACGGCACTATTAGTCATTACGACCATCACATATTTTGGACTTGGATTGGTCCTTGAACCCAAAAGAGCGAGCCTATTCTGGAGCGCAATCACCGCGCTATTTCAAGGTTTCATGGTGTTCCTCATCTGGCTTTGGCGTCGGGAACAAACTAAGAAGCAAGATGCTGTCAAGTAGATTGAAGCAGTGGCGCTCTCCATCCCCAGTACAATCTGACCCACCAAACTGAGCCAAAAGCCCCGTCACCCATCCAATTTCGCGTACCTTAAGCATGGTGGTACCACTCTTTCTTGCGATGTGCCTGGCGCAGAGTCAGGTGCGAATTGAGCTTTCGAAGCCGGACGAGCCTCTCCGCCCAAGCTTCGAGCGGTACGTTGCCGATGCAGAAAAGAAGATCACCTCTTTCTTCGGTGCGCCTTTTCGTAAGCAGATGACGCTTCGCGTTCTACCTAGCCGGAAGCTCTTCGACGAAGCGCTGCATAAACGGTGGAAAATGGAGCCGACCCAGCCGTGGATGGTTGGAGCGGCCGGGGCCGACGTACTCTTTTTGCTCAGCCCGAGGGTCTGGAAGGCCGAAGCTCAAGAACACGACCCAAACGACGAGAAGGAGATTGCTGACATCGTCTGCCACGAACTGGTCCACAGCTACCATTCCCAGATCAACCCAAGCCGCGAACTGGATGGCCTAGATGCGATGGCGTGGTTCGTTGAAGGGCTGGCCACGTACGCTTCGGGCCAGCTCGAAAGGAAGCAGAAGGGAATTGCGGAACGAGAGGTCGCAGAGGGACGAGTTCCTACCAAACTCGAAGACGCTTGGCAGGGCCGAGCCCGCTACGGAGTTGCCGGATCGATGGTGCGCTTTGTTGATGAACGGTTTGGAAGGAAGAAGGTTGTCGAACTGCTGAAGACGACTTCAAACGAAGGAGCCATGAAGACTTTGGGAATCAGCGACATACAGTTCCTCGCCGATTGGAAGAAATGGGTTGCCCAGTCAGTAAACAAACTGATTCGACTCATTGAGAGCGATGAACTATACTGGAGTTGATGACGTTTGCCTATCCTTCTCAGAAGCTTCAAGATTGGCTTTCACAGGGTTGGTGCATCGCGACGGGCCAACGCTTCGATTCCAACGAGATGGGTTGGCTGAAAGGGCCATTCGGCAACGTTGATGTGATCGAAGACAAGTACATCGCATTGCTAGCAGAGCGGGAGGGTTTAGAAGTGCATGCCAACTTACCGGGGGCGGGCATTGTCGAATCAATGTTGGAATTGATCTCCGAGCCTGAAATATTTGCTCAGATTAAGCCGGAAATCGTAGATTTCTACGAGAACACTGCCAATTACGAGTTCGAAGTCTGGACGCAATGGTGCCAACTCTATCGGCCATTCGCCGGCATGTTGGCCAGCCTTTATAGCCGAAGACTGCAGCAATTGAACCTGCCCCAGCGACCACTCGACACGTCGCGCGGCATCAAGAGCACAATCTTTAAACTTATTGACCCTCAGACGGGCAATACCCGCTATACAGTATGGTTCCGGCGACTAAAGTCAACAGGCGAAGTCGTCTATTCTGGAATTTACGGAACTTGCAAAGCTCCAAATGGCGAATCTCTGTTAAAGGTCGTGTTTCCGTTGCCGCGAGGCAACGCTACAGTTGTCATGCGGCCAGAGGTTGATAGCGAGGGGGCTCTAACTCTGGTTTCCAGAGGCGAGCGAATTGGCGATCCGGGATTTTACTTTTTGCTTGTAGATTCGAAAGACAGGCAATTCGTCCGCTACATTCCGACTCTCCAAGAGACCATCCGAGTTTTCGTGGATGAGGAGAATGTGCTTCGTGCGGATCACATTCTCAATTTGAGGCGATGCACAGCGCTCCATTTGCATTATCGTATCAATCCAACCGCGAAGCCCTGCCGATGAAGGTTGCCACTGGCCCGTTTACTCGAATATAAACATCAAGAAGCTTCATTTTGACGGACCCATGACTGATCGAAAGGACAACCTGTTTCGCTCGATAGCTTCCGTTCGTGTATACCAAGCCTTGAACAAAGCTCTCCCATTTGCCTCCTCGGATTTCGATGGAAACTGGGCCTCCGCCGTTTGGTGAACACGGCTCGACAGTAATGTTGAATGGACATGGCTTGCCATCAACTGTCAGAGATGCATCGCAAGTGGCAGGCGATCCTGATCGCGCCCCAATGGATGGCGCTGCGGCCCTTTTGGCGATGATGAGCTTAGTGTCGCCTTCGGGGCGAAGTTCTACCTGAAGCTTCAACTGTTCTTTCGAGCGCGATTCTAGTTGAGGAAACGTAATATCGTGGATTTTGCACTTGGCAAACTCGATCGCCATTAGATTCGATCCACTGCCCTCAACAGCCACACCTTTGGCGAATGTTCCTTTGACGTGCAGAGAGCAGATTTGGCGAAGCTGGCTCTCAGTCGGCGATACGTCGAATTCGATTCTGTAAGCGCCGCCTCCACTTTGAAACTTGCTGAAAGCTTTGCGATCTGCCCTGAGGCGCTCGACTCGCGACGCAATCGGCCCAAAAACAACTGTTGAAGGAGGTGGCGGGCTCACCCAAGCCATCACTATTCCTGCTAGTGCGATCACCATTCCATCGTTATAACAGATTCAGGCGGATATGTCAATGAAGCGGATCGGGAGCAACTTCATTATGGGAAGCCGAGTTGACCTGTGTACTCCACGAACCTACTGATCCCACAACCCCTTGCTTCTCAACAAAACTGCCATTTATTCCCAGCATGGCTCGACATCGCTTTGGAGTTAGAGATCAAAACCCCTTCCACCGGAACGGCGGAAGGGGTATTTTGCGCGATCAGAAAATGAGTTTCCTACTTGCGCTTGCGTCGGATAAGGGCAAAAGCACCGAGAGACAGCGCCGCAAGCGATGCTGGTTCTGGCACTACTGAGCCAAGCTTCACGCTCTGCCCGCCAGGGATGCCTTGCAAGTGGATCATCGCATAAACATCGGTTCTGTTTCCTTGTGACAGCGAGACAAAGTCCGCTGCGTCTAAGCCCGTGCCGCTCAAATTGAACGAAATAGCTTCGCCAGGTTTCAGGCGATTGACGCCGCCGCCGGCGTTGCTTGTTTGAAAGCTTTGCTGCAGATCGAAATCTACGCCAGCCGAGCCGACGCCATTCTGCGAAGCCACGAGCCCGCCATTAAACTTGTTCGCAGGGCTTTGGTTGGTTTGGACAGGGGATTGGTATGGGCTTATATTGAACCAAAGCTCGGTAATAAATTGGCCTGCCGCAGAGGTCGTATTGTGGTTGAGCGTGATGAGCACCTGGTTAGCCCCGCTATCTGCAACGGTCATCGTTGCGATGCTCGACCCGCTAGGCGTTGATCCAGTCACGATCGTGTTGAAATTGAATGTGAAAATGGATGATTGGGCTGAAAGTGCTGCGCCAAACAGCATTGTAGTGATAATAATTTTGGTTCGCATTTTTCTCCGGTTCAAACGGCAATCGCCGCAATACAAGTCAACAATTCTATTGCATTTGGCGTGCCAACATTACGTTTTGATCCCAAAAATTATGCTTTTAAACAAATAACAGGTATTTCGTCCCGAAAAGAGTTCTTAACTGTATTGCGATCTAGGCTCAGTCTTCAATTCTCATCATGCCCGGAACCTCCATCGCCTTTGGGCCGAACCCGCCTCCGATCGTTAGCCCGCCTGGCACGTGCGTATAAATTTCGATAGCAATCTGCTCTGCTTTCAGCGCTGAGCCTTGCATCACCAGCTTCTCGTCTGGCGTGACCGTTGCCACTACCAGCAGCGGAGCCTTTTCGTCCTTGAATCCTTCCAACGCTTCACCGCCACCGGGCATATTGGGGAAGAATTTGATCATAGCCTCTCGGTGCATTTTGCTGGAATACCATGCTTGCACTGCCGCCTTGTTCTTAAACCAGGCTAAGATGGTCTGCTTTTTGCCGTCCAAGATCGCGATCTTTACGTCGAGTATGCCCGGAGTCTGTTTAAGACCTTGGAACAGGTTGGGGAAGTCTTGAACCGTGAAGGTCTTTGGGTCTTGTGATGGCGAGGTTTGAAAAGCGAGGGAATATCCGATGGCTATTCCCACGCCGACGAGTGCGATGTTGCGAATGTCCGTTCGTCGTTTACGGGATGGCGAGGGGAGTAGTTGCATATTATCCCTTGTTCCCAACTCGGCTCTCTTTGATATCGCGATGGAAGCTTGTCATCTGACTAAGCGTGTTCGGTGTACTCTAAGCAAACAATTCTCTGAATTGCCTCTAATGCCCAATCGCACATTTCTTGACCACAATGCTCCCGCACTAGTTCTTGCACCAATGGACGGAATAACCGACGCCACGATGCGGGCGATGCTGGGTTCGTTTGGTGTTTTCAGTTGGGCGGTTTCCGAATTCATACGAGTTAGCAATTCGCCCATACCAGCCCATGTGTTTCGCCGCGAAGTACCTGAACTTGGTGGCAATACAACAAATGAGATGCCTGTTCAAGTCCAAATTCTTGGCGGCGATCCAGGTCGTATGGCTTTGTCGGCGCACAATGCGTTCAAGGCCGGTGCGAAAGCGATTGACATTAATTTCGGCTGCCCTGCCCCAACGGTGAACCTGCACGATGGCGGAGCTTCGATCCTTAGGGAGCCATGCCGAATTCGCGAGATCGTCCGTGCAGTGCGAGATTCCGTTCCAATCCGAATTCCGGTTTCTGCGAAACTGAGGCTCGGCTGGGATTCGATTGAAGACATTGATGAAAATGCGGCAATGGCGGCCGAAGGCGGGGCGAGTTGGCTCACGATTCATGCCCGCACAAGGGCTCAGGGGTACGCTCCTCCCGTCTATTGGGAGCCAATTGGCCGAGTTCGCAAGGCACTCGCTTTGCCAATCGTTGCCAACGGCGACATTTGGAATCTGGAAGACTTCAAAAGATGCCAAGAAGCTACGGGATGTATTCACTTTATGATTGGGAGAGGAGCTTTGGCGAATCCGTTGCTTCCTTATCAAATTGCAACGGAACTTGGAATTGGTTCGGGTGGGCCGACAGAAGTTGATTGGATTGCGTTGTTTGAACGCTTCGTCGAATTTTCTAATGAGCATGGCAGCGATATGGGATCGGGGATGTTGGGGCGATTGAAGCAATGGACAAAGATCGCTCATGCGTTTGGCGACTTTCCAGGCTTTCACGAACTCAAACGCGCAGAAAATGTCGAAGAGTTTTTTGGCGAGTTGAACATCGCTGGCAACAATCAAAAAATCGAAATCAAGGCTTGCAGAACCGCTGCGAAGTCCATTTAGCGACCTAGGAACGTGCCAATTGCTACCTACCAAAATAATAACGGGCAAATACGTACTAAAATAGTTTGTGGACTTCGAACGTCGAATTGTCCGGCACCGAGACGCTGTATATCGCCAACTCGTGCGAATGTGCGGAAACCATGACGACGCCGAAGACGTTTTTGTTGAAGCTATGGTAGCTGCATTTCGCGCAAAAGAGGGGCTTCGAGACGAGGCCGCTTTTCAAGCGTGGCTCGTTCAAATTGGGAGAAGAGCCTGTGGGCGATTGAAGCGTACAGAGTCAAAGAATTCCGCACTTGCCCTTCAGCAACTCGAAGAATTGGGTGTTGAAATCCCCGACCAGACCGATTCGCCAGAAGACTTGCTAATGGAAAATGAGCTAAAAAGTTGCTTACTCGATGCGCTAAAGAGCTTGCAGCCGATCTATCGAGATGCTTACCAAAAAGTTGATGTAGAGGGATTGTCGCTTGATGAGGCAGCGAAGCAACTTGGAGTATCAGAGAATAATTTGAAAATTCGCTTGTTTCGGTCTAGGAAAATGATTCGAGACAAGATTGACAGCTTGCTTGGCTAACTGGAACAATGGAACCAAGATTATGAGCAATCCAGGTTCAAAGGCACTTGCCGAAACAGAAGCAATATTATCTCGATTTATAGATGCGCCGATCAAAATCGAGAGGCGAGCGCAATCTTTGGTCGTTGTTCCTACCGAAAACGACACTTTTCCCGTCACGATTTACGATGAAGGCGATTCGGCAATGGTTGCCGCCGAACGCTGGCATTGCCATTACGAAGATCCCAAGCAAGCTGCATTTTGCGTGATGTGGCTCTTGACACCCTTCTATCGAATCGTGCATGAATTTAAGGGTGTTTTGATCGCCGCCGCTTGGTTGGAGCGATATGAAGCGGAAGGATGGGCGCCATTTGAGCCAGCATATTTTTTGAATCCAGATGTGGAATCGGAATGGCAGCATGACGGAGATTGGATTCGGGTGATTCGGACGCAGTTCGTTTTGCCATCGCCTTGGCCGTATGAAGAAGTTTCGCCTGGTGCTTTGCTTGATGGTGATGGATTGCCAGTGAATTTTAAAATTGGAATTGTGACTGAGACGGGAAGAGAGCCGGTTGGGCTAGTATTGAAATAAGTTGTGACATGCAAGCAAAACTACACCAAATCTCAGAAATCGAATCGGATCATCCTGTCGCACTTTTGCATCGTAAGAAGGTGATGGGCGAAAAAATGCTGGTCGCCGAAATTCATTTGGAAAAAGGCTGCTCGGTGGACATTCATTCGCATGAAAGCGAGCAGATGTCTTGCCAGCTTTCTGGAAAAGTTCTATGGAAACTGGGCGATCCAACAAGCCCTGATTATCGGGAAGTTATTGTGGACCAGCCAACGATTATCGAGCTTCCGGCATGGTTTCCGCATGGAGTCGAAACGCTTGAAGACGCTTGGCTGATTGATATTTTGAGCCCGGTTGGGCTGATGGGCGTGGATAAGCAGGGGAAGTAGCGATGTGTTTGCGGTTAGCGGATTGCAGTCAGCGGTTATGAGAACTTCAGACTGCCAACCGCAAACCGCCCACCGCCAACGGCACCCAATTCCAGGTAATTTCAACAAATGGAATCTGAAATGGATCGCAGAAAATTTCTCAAAGCAATGACCGCCGCAGGTGCAGCGGTCGCAACCGCAAATATCGCCACAGCGCAATCGGGCAAACCGAACCTCAAGGGCCCAAGATCGAAGGGGAAACCAAGCTACGATCTTCATGCTCCAAAGCTAGATAAAGTTCGGGTTGCTTTTATTGGCATGGGAGCTAGAGGCCCGTCTCACCTCGAAGCCTCGATGATGTGTGACGGAGTTGAGGTCATTGCGATCTGCGACAACCACGTTCCCAGTGCCGAAAAAGGGCGAAAAATGGTGACCGATGCGAAGCGTCCAGCGCCAGAGTTGTATACCAAGGGCGAAACGGATTACAAGCGAATGCTTGAAAGAAATGACATTGACGCGGTGTTCATCGCTACCCCGTGGGAATGGCATACGCCTATGGCAGTAGACACAATGAAATCGGGCAAACATGCTTTTCTTGAGGTTCCGGCGGCATTGACAGTTGACGAATGCTGGGAACTTGTTGAGATCTCCGAGCAAACCCAGAAGCATTGCATGATGATGGAAAACGTCTGCTATTTCCGTGAAGAACTGATGGTGCTGAACATGTGCCGACTTGGATTGTTCGGCGAGCTGCTTCATGGCGAAGGCGCCTACATTCACGACCTTCGCGGGCAAATGCATGAAATCGGGCACGGAACAGGTTCATGGCGAACGTTGCACTATACAAAGAGCAATGGAAACTTGTACCCAACCCATGGTCTTGGCCCAGTCGCGCAATACATGGACATCAATCGCGGCGACCGGTTTGATTATATGAGTTCGGTAAGCAGCAACAGCCGAGTGCGCGGAGTTTACGCGAAAGAGAAGTTCCCAGAAGGCAACATTCGTCGAACGCACAAGTTTGTCTGCGGTGACATCAACACTTCGATCATCAAGACTGTATTGGGCAAAACGATAATGGTGCAATGGGACGAGCAATTGCCACGTCCGTACACTCGCCACAATTTGATTCAAGGGACTAAGGGTGTTTGGAGCGGTTTCCCAGCTAAGGTGGTCATGGATGGAGTAACAAAGAGCACCGATTCGTGGGAACAGGGCAAGGCAATTGACGCATGGTACGAAAAATACGACCATCCGCTTTGGGCGCGGCTTCAAAAGGAGGCCTCTTCGCATGGCGGGCACGGCGGCGGCGATTTCGTAATGATTTGGCGAATCATCTATTGCCTCCGAAACGGGCTGCCCGTAGACCAGGATGTTTATGATGCCGCGGCCTGGTCCGTCGTGACTCCGCTTAGCGTTTGGTCTGTAGCGAATCGTGGGCAGTCCATTGATTTCCCGGATTTCACACGCGGGAAGTGGAAAACGATGAAGCCGCTTAATTTGATGAGCTAGAACTGAGAGTGAACTCGGTCTATGTATTTTGGATTTTCGATTGTGGATTTTGGATTTCAAAAAATTGCTGAGTTCGGAGAGCGGAGATGGAGCCAGAAGAGTTGAGGGCATAGGGTGGTGAGCGGAGAAGGCTGGGCCTGTTGTGCAGTCGTCCCATAAGTCGCATATGTCCCTTTCGTCACATTTAACTAACCAACAACTAAAAACGAATAACTGCCAACCTCCAACCACTAATAACCAACAACCAACAACTAGAGCGCTCTAAGGCTTTCCGCCACCGGGTTTTCGTTCGGTTGGCTTGACACCAGTTCCGGCTGCCATTGGATTTGGCAACGACAATGTTGAGCCATAAGGGCTCCAATAGGTCTTTTTCGGGGCATTGTCAAACCAATAGTAGCCAGTTTTCAGGTCTTCGTCGAATTCGCCATACAGCCGTGCGATTCCCCAACCTGTCCACCGAGCATCCATTTTTGTTCCAAAGAACTGAACCGCCCAAAATTCGCCTTCGATAATGAGTTTGCCTTTACCAAAATAAGCCTGACGCCCATGCTTGTCGTATTCCTTTTTGATGCTTCCGGTTGCTGTCACAATGCCTTTCAAGTCGTTGATCAACACGGTCCCGGTAAACGTAACCTCGATTCGGCCCTCTGCCCGAGATCTGCCTTTGCTTTGATGATCTTGATTTCCCATGATTCGAAAGCTGCCTAAATTCGTATGCATAAACAACGTGCCGAATCCGGTGCCACGACTGGACTTGATAAGGTCAGCTTTTCCTTGAGACGGCATTTGGCCAAAGCTCAGGCTAGAAACTAGAACGGTGAATATCAAAATGAACTTACGCATGAATGGTGTTTCCCAAAATTACGGACGAATTGTACTCTTTCAACGCACTTTTCGCGCCAAACGATCCCGGTAAAGGTCAAAAGGAATCAACTACAATAGAGTTAGAGGCAAATTGAATGAGAATCAGTTCCATAATTTCTATCATTGTAGCTACGCTTGCCATAGCCGGAATCGTAGTGGCTTTCTTGGGAAATGCAAGTCCTTATGTAACGATTAGCGAAGCACAAAAGGGCGGCGAGGGTGTGCACGTAGTCGGAATTCTCGACAAGCCAACCTACAAAGCACAAATGTCTCAGGGTCAAATCGTGTTTACGCTAACGGACGAAACGAAAGCTCGACTAGCTGTTGTCTACAAAGGGCCTCCAGTGTCTAACATGATGACTGCTGATAAAGTTGTTGTGGTTGGTTCAATGGAAGGCGAGATTTTCCAGGCGAACAAGATTCTTGTGAAATGTCCGAGCAAGTACGAAGGACAGGCGAATTAGTTTTGGGAATTTTTTTGGGAGTGCCTTTGGGAGTGAGTCCGACTGTGTCGGCGCTATCCCGAGAAATCGCATAAATTTATTTTTTCAATGATCCCAAAAACTGTCAGAAAGCGCCGACATGGTCGGACTCACTCTCAAAAGCAACTCCCGAAACTCCCAGATAAGCAATGCAAAAACTGCCAGAATTCCCTATTCCTCCGTCTTGGTCAATCTTTCTAGGTGAATTCGGCAAGTATTGCGTAATTCTTGCAACCCTCCTCTTTGTTCTCACCGCGGTTCTATGCGTTTTCGGTTCCCAAAAGTGGCCGAAGTTAACTTCTGCACTTTTCCCTGTAGCAGTTGGCTCCCTGTTTTCCGCTGCGACAGCATTGGGAATCCTGTTTTTTAACGACCGGTTTGAATGGGAATATGTTCGGACTCATTCCGACATAGCAACAGAAGCCGCCTATAAAATCGCAGCGATTTGGTCAGGGCAAGAGGGAAGCTTTCTTCTTTGGGCATTCATGTCGGCGCTCTTTGGATTGTTTGCTTTACCAAAAATGGCGCATTTGAGGCGAACTGCAACAGCGATTGTTTCACTCTTCCTAGCTTCGATAACTGCGATCTTGATTTATGAATCTCCCTTTGAACTGGTTCGCCTTCACAACCAGATCGTGGCTCCGCTCGATGGGCTAGGACTGGCGCCCTCCCTCAACAATTATTGGGTAGTCATACACCCGCCGACGATTTTCGCGGGATTCGGTTCGCTCACTATTCTATTTGCTCTCGCCGTTTCGGCGATGCTCCACAAGGACTCCAAAGAGTGGATTCGGATGGCGAGGCCGTGGGCACTGGTTTCAACTTCGCTGTTAGGATTAGGGCTTTGCATGGGCGGATTTTGGGCCTATGAAACGCTCAACTGGGGCGGATTCTGGGCATGGGATCCAGTTGAGAACACGAGCTTCGTCCCCTGGTGCTTCATGGTCATGTTCGTTCATGGCATCCTAGTGCAGAACACAAGAGGGAAGTGGATAGCTGGGAATTACCTGCTTGCCGCAGCCCCATTTTTGAGTTTTCTCTACGGCACGCTGCTGACGAGGTCAGGCTGGCTGGGCGATACAAGCGTTCATTCCTTCGCCGAAATGGATACTGCCGCTCTGAAGATTTTGATGGGAATCGTGGTAACGATGATCTTTGGATTCCTTGTGATTTGGTTCTTGAAGGCGTTCAAAATCGCGAAGGAAGCAACCAATATCGAACTTGAACCCAGAACTGGGCGGGTTTCGATGTACTTGCTCGGAAATTCGATGCTTCTCGGCCTTGCCTTGGCGATGGGAATCGGAATGAGCGTGCCGGTAATCATGTCCGCCTTCGGTAAGAAGCCCAAAGTCGTCGAAGAAGGGCTTTATCACTTCGTCGTGCCGTATTTCTTTGTTCCGTTGATGATTCTGATGGCGATTGCCCCATTCATCGGATGGCGGCAAACAGACCGCGCCAAATTCTGGTGGAAAATCTACGCCATCGGCTGTTTTACAATCTGTTTTTCGGGCATCGCGATGTTGATTATGGGGCGCACGGATTGGGCTGGGCCGAATCTGATGACCGGCTCAATCGAGTTTCCATTTGGCATGAGCGTGAACCGGCCGTTCTGGGTGATGACGCTCATCACGTTTTGTATTTTCGTAATTTGTGCGAATTCATTTCGCGCTTTTGAAAGGATGAAGCGCTCAAAAATGGGCGCTGGCGGGTTCATTGCCCATCTTGGCGTTGGACTGCTGATGGCGGGACTGATTCTCTCGCGTGGATTCGAAAGAAAGCACGAATTTGTCATTCAAGAAAGCGATGGATCGAAAACTGTTGAAGCCCTTGGCTACATTCTTTCAGCAGGAAAGCACTCGACCGACGACGTTACGAACCGAAACAACAAAGTAACGATCAGCCTTGCTAGGCCCAAAGAAACGCTCGAAATGCGCCCAGGCGTGTATTACACGATGATGGGCGGCGAGATGAAGCCGATGACTTGGCCCTCCATCAAAATGCGCCCGCTTCACGATGTTTACCTCGCGCTTTTACACATGGAATTAGATGCGACGGAGCCATCGCCGATCAAGATTGGCGAAATGAAAACGTTCGAGCA
>JANNQV010000045.1:0-121749 GCA_031400935.1 Armatimonadota bacterium | reverse complement strand
CAGTCGGCACGGCTGAAGCACTTGGGCTTGAGGCAAAATTGCCTAAAATTGCATTCTTGACGTTGTTAGAAACGACATACCTGTTGCGCCGCTTTCCCTTCCAATTTCTACCTTTAATCTGTATCAAAAGCTTCTTCTTGCACAGCTTGCCTGCATACGTTTCTGCAGTCTCCTTATCGATGAGCAAGGCAACTTCCCATTCATAATGCCAAGTAGGAACTCCTCTTGACCTATAATTATCTGCAAGCCAAAGATTGTGAATATGAACTAACATTGCCGCCATCGAATATGCCTGCAAGTTGAATCCATGCACTTGAAGCAGTCGAATCAATGGCACAGGAATTCGAAGGGTTCGTTCTTCAGTATGTGCATATTCATTGAGCGTGCCGCTCTTTTTCGCTAGTGGCTCTTTGCGCCGCTCAAGTGCTTCAATTGCTTTGCATTGAATCCAGTCCTCATCTTCAGTGCCGTATAAGGTCGCCTTTGCAGAGAAGGTACTCGGATCATTGATTTGACGCTTCACGTAGACTGTCTTGATTACTTTGCCAGTCGGCAATGCAATTTCCATGACCCCGTTGCTAATTTCCAATTTCAAATAGGAAATGGTTCCTTTCTTTTTCATTTTTGTAAGTTTCCCATAATGCAATGTACAATTTGCAGCCATAGGTTCATTGGACGGATCACAGTAACTCAATCAACACTTTCAGAAATGGGGTTAACGTTTGGCTTTTGAAAATCTGAGGGCCATTCAGTAAGAAAAACATACCAATCTAGACACTCTCGGTATATACTGTTTATGGGTCTGAAATAGTGTGTTTTAGGTTCAAAAAGGCTCAGTGGTAGAGCATCTCGTTGCCAACGAGAGGGTCGCGAGTTCGAATCTCGTTTCCCGCTCCAAAATTCTTGAATTGACGGGTTATACTAACCTAAAGTTTGGCATATCGCTTTTTCATGATCGCCCAAGCAGTTATTCCAACCAAGATTCCAATTGTTGCAAACATCCAGGCTTTTGAATCTTTTGGAATGAATGGCGGCGCATCTCCAGTCCTTACAAAATAGATGTCATCTGTGGCATCAGAGTTTGGAAACGTGAAATCCTCATAGGCAGTGATACTTGCTTGTTCTGGTAAGGAAGCTAATTTGAGCTGAGATATGAGTTCTTCAATAGTTCCTTCATTCAGCCTAGCCCTCCATCTTTCGTGTATCGAGTGTTTAGTTCCAGTCTTTTCTGGTGAATAAACACCGGGACCGACAAAATAGAGGCCTAGTTGATTACGGTACTTGTCCGGAGAGATGTTGTCTACAGGTACAAAGTAGGGATTGAAAGGCCTTACAGTTGTAAAGCTCATCTTCACCAGGCCAGTTGTGGCTTGCTTACTTTCTGAATTAACTTTGAAGCACGTCAAAAACCAGTTCTTCTTGATGTAAAACTCTGTCCATGCTTCAATTAGTTTTGAAGTCGAATAACCATGCTCTTTCATCCATTTCGCAAGTCCAGAAGCATCCGATGCTCTTAATGTTGCGATATGATATCCGGCTATGTCCATTTCTTTGACGACCGTTGGAATCATTCGTAATGCACTTCCACCGGCTGTCTTCTTCTCTTTCGGCGGATCTGTCTTGTCCAAAGTCTTAAACGCCTCTGGATCAACCTCTTCTAAGTTTGGAATCGAAGGCGTAGGTGCTATAAAACCCAAACTTGCGCTATCGGTCTCAAAGAACGCTTGGCGAATAAAGTGCTCGGTTTTTGTTGCGGGGTCCCAGACAATGATGTTCTTTTGCCCAGCAAAGTGGACTTTGCTGCTGCCCATCCCAACGCTGCAGCATGCCCAAGAAATCGAAGCGAAAAGGATTGCGGCAAACACAAAGTAGACTCTATTCATCTGATTTCTTCCTTGTTGATTGGTTTCGACGGCAGCTTGTCAAGTTCCTTTATATTGTCGTTCATCGAAAACCACTATAGTCATGCCGATCTGTCTCTAAAGATCAGCCACACGACGAAGAGTGCACCAAATGAACCAGCCACAACGATCCAGAAAATCGGTAGGTCACCCCTAACTGGTTTTACGTCACCGGTTCTAACAAAGTAGACATCGTCAGTCGCTTCAATATTTGGAAATTGCGAATCCTCAAATGCCGTCAAACTTGCTCCTTCGGGCAAAGAAGCTAATTTGAGTTCCGTTTTCAGTTTGGAAACAGTGCTATTGTCGAGGCTTGCTTCCCACTTCTTGTTCAGCGTTTGCTTGGTGCCACCCTTTTCAGGGGCATAAACGCCCGGCCCCACAAAATATAGTCCCAAAACGCTCATTCCTTCATGCTCCGGAAAGTTGTCTGCAGGCACCAGATATGGATTGAACGGCTTTTCCGTCGTGAAGCTCATTTTCACTAAGCCCGTACTTGCGGTCCCTGAATCAGAAAGGACTTTGAAACAAGTCAAATACCAGCTCTTTTTGATGTAAAACTCGGTCCATTCTTCGACGGGTTTGGATGTCGAATATCCGTTCTGCTTCATCCATTTTGCGAGGCCGGAAGCGTCGGAAGCCTTAAGAGTAACCACGTGGTAGCCAGCGATGTCCATTTCTTGGACAATTTGGGGCATCATTTCTGTTGCACCAGCGGAGGCGGCTGCACTATCCATTCCTCCTGTCGGTTCATGCGGCTCGGTATCGTCAAGGGTCTTAAACGCCTCAGCATCAACTTCTTCCAGCTTTGGAATCGAAGGTGTTGGGGCAATAAAGCCTAAACTTGCCCCTTCGGTTTCAAAAACTGCTTGGCGAATAAAGTGCTCGGTTTTCGTGGCAGGGTCCCAAACAATAATGTTTCTTTGTCCCGCAAAGAAAACCGAATTCTTCCCAATCCCTACACTGCAGCATGCCCAAGAAATCGAAGCGACAAGGATTCCGGCAAAAGCGAAAGTGAGTTTTTTCATTGAATTCGTCTCAGTTGATTTGATTCGACGAAAAATTGGTGAATTCCTTCTGTTTGGAGACAGTGAAGAAATGATTCCCTCCATCCCCTTGCCCCTTCCTCCCGTTTCGAAAAATTTGCAAGCTATGAAACGAGAAGAAGGGGAATCCACGCTTCACTCTCCACTCTCCACTCTCCACATTTCGCACTTCGCGCTTCGCCTAACTCTAAAACCCAAAACCTATTGACCCAATGACCCAACCTACTCCTTTCTCAACGCCTCAATTGGATTCAGCCTTGCCGCGCTGAAGGCAGGGTACAGCCCGAAAATGACCCCGATCCCTGCCGAAAAAAGCGTGGACATGATGGCAGCATTCATAGGAAATGCCATATTGAGACCAGCTTCCGATGGCACTTTCACGGAGGCTGTCAGTACAGTTACACCCTGGCCTAGAACCCATGCCGCTCCCATGCCGATCAGGCCGCCAACCATGCTCAACGCTGCCGCTTCAACCAAGAATTGAATCAAAACGACATTGCGGGTTGCCCCGACTGCTTTGCGAAGCCCGATTTCCCTTGTTCGTTCGGTAACCGAAACGAGCATGATGTTCATGATTCCAATTCCGCCGACAAACAATGAAAGTGCAGCAATTCCAGCCAAAACCACACCTGCGCCGCCGAGTATTCCCGTCATGACGCCAAGAATGGACTCTCGAGAATCCACGCGATAAATGCGCTTGTTTCCCGATTTTCGCATCATTGCTTGCCAAACACGTTCAACCGTATCGTTCACGCTAACACCAGGCTTGGGGCGCATCGTGATGAACATGATCGTCTTTCCGCCAATCCACTTGTCTTGCGCGGTCGTGAGTGGAATGACAACGTCTTTGCCGTTCGATTCGCCCATCATGTCGAGCTTGTCGAAAACGCCAATAACCTCTAGAGTGATTCCTTTGAATTGGATCAGTTTTCCGAGCGGCTTGCCTTCGGGAAAAAGTCGCAGAGCTATTTCCGGCCCGACAACCGCCACATTTGCGCGGCTTCGTATATCTTCTTTGTCTAGTGCTCGTCCTTGGGCAATCCCAACACGGTTGAGTTCGATAAAATTTTCGTCTGAAGCATAAATCCTTGGCTTGTCAATCTTTTTGTCGCCAACTACAATATCTTGGCCAGGAAGTTGCATGATTGGGGACGCAAGGTCAATTTCTGGCACTTGGTCGCGCAAATAGGTAACGTCGTCGACCGTCAAGCCTTCTATGGTCGTCTTTAAGCTCCGCCTTCCTGGGTCAAAGAAAACAAATATTGTGTCGGAGCCAAGTTTTGAGAACTCCGTAGTCAAAAAGGACTGAAAGCCGTTTGACACCATGACGATGAGCGTCACGCTCATTACCCCGATAATCACGCCAAGCATCGTCAAAAACGCTCTCAGCTTGTGCAATCTCAGCATGTCGAATGCGATTGATGCAGATTGGAAAAGCATTCGCGCAGTGCCAGACTTCCACATCCACCACATGAACATTGCGAGCCCAGCCCAAAAGAGCACAATGACCGATGTTTCTAGTACTGTTCCAAAATCCATGTGCTTGCAATTCCTTGTTTACATTTCTTCGTCGTCGGTCTGTATGAAGCCCGTACGCTTGGGACCAGAATAGGTTGGTGGCACCAATTTCTCACCTGATTTGAGTCCGCTTAAAACCTCGACCCATGCACCGGTGTTCACACCAATCACAATGACTCGCTGGGTAGCTTTTGCATCTGCTTTGCCCTCAACCGGAGCGATCATCACGAAAGTCTCCCCTTTTTCTTTGCCCAAATACGCGATTGGAATTCGCAAGACGCTTGCTTTTTTAACTACATCGAGAGTGCATTTAGCGGTCATTCCTGTCCGGATTTGCGGCAATGTTGAACTAAGAACAACTTCAACGGTGTATTTCACAACAGCATCGGACGATACGGCTCCGCCGGAAGCCGACGCTTGCGAAAGTCCAGTGCTTGATGGCGCGATTTTTTGAACGGTTCCTGTAAGCGACTTGCCAGGAATTGCGTCAATGTCAATAACCGCTTTCATTCCTTCTCGGATCCGAGCTACGTCTATTTCATTCATTTCGAGCATGATCCGCATTTTGCTTCGGTCCTCGATGCGGACAATTGCAGTTCCTGGACTAAAGGTCGAGAGTGCTGTTACGAGATCGCCAACTTCGATGTACCTCTTTGAAACAGTCCCTGAAAATGGAGCGCGAACCTGTGTCTCACTTAACTGTCGAAGGCTGTCATCTAACACACTTCGAAGCTGAGTTACAGTAGAAGCAGATTGCTCCTTCGCCTTTTGCAAAATTGGAACTTGCAAGAGTGAAGCTCGTGCTTTCTCGAGGTCAAGAACGGCTTGCTCGTATTCTCGCAGCTTGGTCACGTCCTGAATCTTTCCGGTTAATGCCCTTCGATATGCAGCTTCTGCGCTGCTCACATCATCGTTCGCCCTCTGGAGTTCAAGTCGCTGCTGTTGATCCAATCTTTCAGAAGTTGAGCTTGCTATCTTAAGTCGAGATTCATCGAGATCAAGCTGAAGTTTGGCAGTTTCGGCTGTCCGTCCAGATACAAATCCCTTGGCAACCAAATCTTGCTGCCTGAGATATTCGCGGCGCGAATTCTCGACATTGTTCCTTGCATCCGCAAGCGCCCTTTCAACGTCAACTCTCTGATTTGGGTGGCTTACGGTTACAAGCGTTTCTCGCTGGTGCTTTGCAGAAGCTGCCCTCGATTGAGCTTCTTCGATGGTGCTCTTTGTCAATGTCGGCTGAATGCCAAGTTCCCTCTTGATTACATCCACGCGCATTTTGGCTTGTTGAAGGGAGGCTTGAAGCTGTGCCCTCTGCTGGCGTATTTCGATTTCAGTTCTGGCAACACCGCTTGATGCTCCCGCTAGTTGGGCTCTATCCTGACGAACTCGAAACTCAGTTTCTTGCGGATCAATAATAGCAATCAAATTCTTCGCTTCTACGTAGTCGCCTTCATCTGCAAGCAGCCTGGAAAGCCTTCCCGAAGCACGACTCCGGACTTCAACAGCCTTCACAGCGTCCACAGTGCCACTCTCCACCACGCGAATAAGAATCTCGCCCTTCTCAACCGTCACAACATCCTTTGGTTTTCCTGCGGCTGCAGCGGCTTGGCTCATGCGCTGCATCATTAGCAGTCCGCCTGCTCCGCAGAACAGAACGATAACAATTATCAAAATTACGAGCGGTTTTTTCATCTGAATTGCCTTAGCTTCTCATGGAACAACGGTTGTGGAACAGTCAAATCAGGACTAAAGGCCTGCAACTTCTTAAGATTAGCCGCTTATGGAGAATTGATGCTGAGCTTCGGTAGAGTTTTTGACTCTGGAAAGATCAGATATGTCGCCCTTCCAGATTTCGACCACGAACGCAAAAATGCGTCTCGCTCATAAGTCTGACGAATTTCGACGCTTCTGCCAGGGTCGTTGAAAACTGTCTTTCCCTCCGAAGTAAATCCTACCAAAACGACCAAGTGTCCATCGTTTTCTTCCGGATTCGGCTTCCCTTTGAGTAAAGCAGAACTAACCGAGCAAACCACTGGAAACCCGGCATCAATGAGAGTTTCAAGGTCTGCGATGTCTTGCAAATGAGCGACGAATCCCTTCATTCCATCTAGGGAACCTGCAAACGACGTGTTAAACGCCCAGTTTCCCGTTCCCTTGTATGCTGGATCGAATACTCCTTTCACAACTTCAGGAACATCGTGGTCCCATTCAGGTTTTTTCTCGAATGTCGCCCAATGGGCAAGAACCATTGAAGTTGCGGTCGGAGAGCAAAGCACGTTTCCATTTTCGTAGCTCATTTGGGATCGCCTTGGAACCTCAATCGTCTTTCCCCAAGCTGATTTGATTGGTTCTCGCTCAATTGGAGCGATTACAGAGTTCCGAAAGCTAAGGTGAATGGATTGAAAGCCCTCTGTTAGTTTCTCAATTCGAGATTCTCGCTCTAAAGACACATATCCAAACGTTAAGCGAAGCTCCACTTGTCGTTCTTCTTTGTTCAATACGAGAGTGTCGGTAAAGACTTGGCCGAATTCGGATTTTTGGTCGTTAAACGATGTTCGGGCTCCAGAAACGGATCCGAACGGCTGTTCTATTGATGACCACGTTCCAAGGCAGAAATATCCGCTAGGCTTTTCAACTGTCACGGTGCGGACTTCCACTTTCAGCTTCAAATTCTTCGCGTTCTTGATGTTCCAGCTAGGCACAAGCTCGTTCCAATCCGTGCCTGGGTCAATGGGTGCCGAGGTAAGAATGACTTCGTTTGAATGTAAGTTAGCTTCCCGGGAAAATCGCGAAAGATCAGATATTTCAACCAATCTACAACTTGATCCATTTAGGATTCCATCGACCATCAATGCGCCTAAAAGAAACATAGGTTCATTGTAGTCTGAAAAATGTGTCATAATTCTTGATTCGTGAGGCGCGGAGCCGACATTCGGAAAATTTGCTGGCCGAATTCATTGCTCGAACGCCCAGGACGAACTTGCGTTCGCCGCTGCACCCACCAGCAGGGATCACTGGAGAAAATGGCTACTTATAGAGGAAGAAAAACAGACATTTGCCGCCTAGTCGGCTACAACATTTGGGGACAGCCCAAATGCCCAAGTTCAAAGCGCCCTTACCCAGCGGGCCAGCACGGACCTAACCAAAAAGAACGCCGCCAATCTGAATATGGCGAGCAGCTTTTGGCAAAACAGGTCATCCGTCGCTACTACAACATGATGGAAAAGCAGTTCCGAAACACCTTTGAAAAGGCAACTCGGATGCACGGCAATTCCGGGCTCAATTTCCTTCGCCTTCTCGAAATGCGCCTTGCAACTCAGGTCTGGCGAATCGGATTTGCCCGAACACCGTTCCAAGCCCGGCAGATGGTCAACCATTGCCACATTTTGGTGAATGGAAATCGGGTGGACATCCCTAGCTACATCTGCAAAGTCGGAGACGTGATTTCCGTTCGAGATCGAGAATCAAGCCGGAAAATTGCGCGAATGAACCACTTTGAAGGGGCAGCTATTCCGCCTTATTTGAATTCAGATCCTGTCAATTTCAGCGGGAAGATCGTTGCATTGCCAGAACGAGAAGATTTTCCAAAGTTTTTTCAAGAGCAGCAAGTTGTTGAGTTTTACGCTCGATAATTGTTAACATCTAAAATTGCAATGAGCCTTGATCGTATCAAGGCTCTTTTTGCTTAACTTATCGGGTTGCAAACTACCCCATCTTCCCAGCTCGATAATCCTCAATCGCCTGTGAAAGTTCTTCGGGCGAGTTCATCACAAACGGGCCGTGGAAATACGTCGGCTCGTCAATTGGCTCTCCACCGAAAATCAGCAATTTTGAATCAGCCGCTACGCTGAACTGAATCGAATCGCCGACTCGTTCAAATACAACTAGGGAATTCTCGTTGGCAGGTTGGCCTAAAACCCCTATGGAGCCATTTCGGACAAGAATTGCCGCAGTATGGCCGTCAGTCCATGGAATCTCAACTTGCGAATCTGCATCAAATTTCGCATCAATAAGGGTTACTGGCGAAAAAGTTTTGGCTGGACCTTTTGAATCATTCAATGAACCTGAGATGAGCCTCAAAGTACCTCCAGCAGCCTCGACATCCGGAATATCGCTTTTCAACAGGGTCTGATATGCTGGCGGAGTCATTTTGTCAACTCTTCGCAAATTTACCCAAAGTTGAATCATCTCAAGCGTCCCACCGCTTTCGGCAAACGCCTGGGACTGCTTTTCTTCATGAACTACGCCCGATCCGGCAGTCATCCATTGAACATCGCCGGTGCCGATGACCCCCGAATTGCCAGCCGAATCGCTATGCTCGATCTCGCCTTGCAGTGCTACGGTTACCGTCTCAAATCCGCGATGCGGGTGCCGGTCTACGCCATGACGATGCAATCCAGGTGGGAAATGAGTTGGGCCAGCATAGTCCATCAAAAGGAAAGGGCTTACGTACTCTCCGATCTTGTTGGAAGGAAAGAAATTTTGAACATGAAAGCCGTCGCCCACCCAATGGGTCGAGCCTGGGCCAAAAACTCCGATTAGTTGCTTTGTCATCAGTTTGAATAATATGTTTGGAACGCGCAGGGTTCCAAACATGGATACAGAATCTCACGCAAAGGTTCGCAACGAAGTGGAGCGAGAGAACAACAAACAACCACCAACTAACAACCAATCACTCGGCAATAAGATCAATGATCTTTTGAGCCACCTGCTCCGGAGTCAGCCCAAAGGACTCTACAATCACAGCCTCCTCAGCAAGCTGCAATGGACTATCGGCACGAGTATAATCCCGATGATCCCGCTGAACAACGTCCTTTACCAAATTCTGAAGCCGTCTTTCGTCCCCTCGATCCCTCATTTCTAGCCACCTTCGACGTGCGCGCTCTTCGATGCTTGCCGTTAGAAACACTTTGACTTGAGCCTCTGGAGCAACCACGGTCGTTACATCTCGGCCCTCCAGCACAAAATCCCCTTCTGCTAAGATTTCCTTTTGCTTTTGAACCAATACTTTTCGCAGCCCTGGATGAACGCTTATCTCGCTCGACAATTGACCGATTGGAAGCGTCCGAATGGCGGAAGTTACATCTTCGCCGTTCAACATGATTTTTTGCGGATCGCCAGCCTTGAAATCAATATGGATTGATTCTGCAACTTGAACCAGAAGGCTCGGTTTTGAATCCGATTTGAGTCCATCCCTTGATGCCGCCAACGCAACGCACCGGTACATGGCTCCCGTATCCAAAAGTCGCAAACCCAGCTTGGTAGCAACCAGTTGAGACACTGTGCTCTTCCCCGCTCCCGCAGGGCCGTCAATGGCAATAATTAGTTTAGACAACGCATACACTCCATAAATCATGTTCAAAGTCGGGGTAGCTCGTAGCGATAGTCTCTTCCCCCGAAATCGTTGTTTCACCGTCCGCAATCAATCCGGCAATTGCGAATGCCAACGCAATTCGATGGTCCTGATTCGCTTCGATGTGGGCGCCCTTTAACTTTGTTGGCCCTGAAATATCCATTCCGTCCTCAAACACCTCTACATCGCCTCCCATCGCTCTTAGACCCGCCGCCATTGCCTCGATTCGGTCGCTTTCTTTGACCCGAAGCTCTTGCGCATCTCGGATGCGGCTAACACCATCAAGCTGGGTCGCCAAAACGGCAAGAATTGGGATTTCGTCCACAAGACGAGGGACTAATTCGCCTTCAATCGAAAACGAAGAGCCTATCGTACCACCTCTAACTTCAATGGCAGCCATTGGTTCGCCCATGGAAAGTTTCTCATCAAGTACCGTTGCCGAAAGTCCGGACTGCTCAAAAACATCAAGAATTCCAGAACGAGTTGGATTGATTCCAACATCCTGTAGCAACAAATTCGATTCTGGCAGGAGTGCCGCTGCGACCATGAAGAATGCTGCGCTGGAAATATCGGCAGGAATCGAAAACTCAAATCCAATTGGCCGCTGCCCTCCCTCAACCGAAACTTTCAAGCCTTCTCGCAGGACGTGAACTCCGCAAGCTTCCAACATCCTTTCCGTATGATCCCGGCTCAAATGAGGCTCCGTTACGGATGTGGTCCCTTTGGCGTTAAGTCCAGCCAAAAGAAGGCAACTTTTGATTTGCGCGCTGGCGACGGGGCTGAAATAGTCAATTCCAAGAAGGTTTTCGGAGCCTCGAATTGTGAGCGGCGGCATATCTCCTTCGATTTCAGCTCCCATCAGCCGCAATGGCTCCGTAATGCGCTTCATAGGACGGCGTGAAAGGCTTTCGTCGCCAATCAGAGTCGCAATTATTGGGCGAGAAGCAATCAAACCGCTAATTAGTCGTAGCAAAGTGCCAGAATTCCCGCAATCAAGCGGAGAAATCGGCTGCTTCCATTCATCTAGAGGAATCAATTTGAGCCCTCCACCTGGCAAATTCTCTGCCTTCAGGCCAAGTTCAATAAGGCACTTTAGAGTTGACTGGCAATCTTCGCCCACCAACGGATTTGAGACAACGGAAGGTGAACTTGCGATGCTTGCCAGCAAGTAGCTTCGATGTGTCAATGACTTGTCCGAAGGCGGACGCAGAATTCCCTGGATTGTCGCGACACGTCCGATTCGAAGCACCGTTCATTTTACTTTGCGATGACGGGGCTCGTAATGTGGCTCGTCCGTCCCGGACGAGAATCAATCAGTATTGCTTCAGAAATGGGCCGGACGCCATACAACTCTCGTCCGGGACGGACGAGCCACACTTTGAGCCACATACTTTTGGAACGTTCGTTCACAATAACCTTATGTCTAGCTTCTTCGGGAAAGCCTTTCGAATCGCCACCTTTGGCGAATCCCACGGTCCCGCCGTCGGAGTCGTGATTGACGGCTGCCCGGCGGGGCTTCCGATCTCAGAAGCAATCATCCAAACAGAATTGGACCGAAGAAGGCCAGGACAATCCAAAATCGTTACTCAGCGCAAGGAAAGCGACAACGTTGAGATTTTGAGTGGGGTTTTCGAAGGCAAAACACTTGGAACTCCCATTGCCATGCTTGTGCGAAACGAAGACGCAAGATCGAACGACTACGAAGAAATGAAGACTAAATACCGCCCGAGCCATGCGGATTTTTCGTACGATCAAAAATTCGGAATTCGGGATTGGGCAGGTGGAGGACGAGCCTCTGCACGAGAAACGGTTGGACGAGTTGCCGCCGGAGCCATTGCCCAAGAACTGCTACGTTCCGTTTGGGATGTTGAAATTGTCGCGTGGGTTCAAATAGTGCACTTATTGAAAGCATCAGTTGATGCAAATTTGGTAACCAGGGACAATGTGGAATCAAACATCGTTCGATGCCCAGATTTGGAAATGTCTATCAAGATGATCGAGCATATTGAGGAAGTACGAAAGTCAGGAGATTCGGTTGGCGGTGTAGTTTCGTGCGTTGCCCGAAATGTGCCAGCAGGCTGGGGGGAACCAGTTTTCGACAAGCTTGAAGCCGACTTGGCGAAGGCGATGCTTTCGCTGCCGGCTTGCAGAGGCTTCGATGTCGGCTCTGGATTCGGCGGAACTGACCTTTTGGGTTCAGAACACAACGACCCGTATTTCGCAGATGACTCAAAGCGAGTTTCAACAGAAACCAACTTCAGCGGGGGAATTCAAGGCGGGATTTCGAACGGAATGCCTATTGAATTTCGTTGCGCGTTCAAACCTACGGCAACCATACTCCATGAACAACGCACCGTGACTACCGATCACGAGAACACGACCATCAAGGGTCGGGGCCGACATGATCCATGCGTGCTTCCCAGAGCCGTCCCAATTGTTGAAGCGATGACGGCTCTCGTGCTTGCCGATCATGCTTTGCGACAACAAACTGCTAGAATAGGGAATCTGAGCTAAGAAATCGGTTAAACTGTCAATCAGATGGCGTCTACTATGACCGAACCACCGACTTTGCTTGCAGAGCCCAAGATTTCGGTCTCTGATGTGAACTTTTTCTACGGGACAAAGCAGGCGCTTCGCAACGTCAATGTTAAGATTCCGCCAAATCGCGTAACCGCTTTTATCGGGCCGAGCGGTTGCGGTAAGTCAACTTTTCTTCGCTGCTTCAATCGGATGAACGAACTGATTCCGAGTGCAAAATTCTCTGGCAAGATTACGATTGATTCTCAAGACATCTACGACCCGATTGTGGACCCGGTCGCACTCCGCAAAGTTGTTGGAATGGTGTTTCAAAAGCCGAATCCGTTTCCAATGTCCATTTACGACAATATCGCTTACGGGCCACGCATCCATGGAGTGAAATCAAAATCAGAACTGGATCACATCGTTGAAAGGTGCTTGCGACAAGCTGCCCTCTGGGACGATGTAAAGGACGAGCTGAAGAAGAGCGCACTGGCATATTCAGGCGGCCAACAGCAGAGAATCTGTATAGCAAGGACAATGGCGGTTGACCCGGAAGTGATCTTGATGGACGAGCCATGTTCGGCTCTTGATCCTATCGCAACCGCGAAGATCGAAGACTTAATGTTTGAATTGAAACAGAGCTATACAATCGTAATCGTGACTCATAACATGCAACAGGCCCAAAGGGCGAGCGATTACACGGCGTTTTTCTATACTGGAGAGCTGGTCGAATATGATACAACTGAGACTTTATTCTTAAAACCCAAAGAAAAAGCGACAGAGGACTACATTTCTGGCCGGTTTGGATAAGGCAGGGTTTAGGGTTCAAAGTTCAAAGTTCAAAGTTCAGGGTTCAGGATTTAGGTATTCGAAAGCTTAAAGTAGGCGGATTGCAGTTGGCGGTTGTTAGTTCGAGGTCAGCGGTCGGCGGTTCCTGTACTGTACAGTTGTCCAAACCCCAAACCCTACACCCCACTCTCCAAAGGCCTAAACCCTAGACCCTGCACCGTAAATCCCAATGACCCACAAACAACAAAGTGGGATCCCATAAGGGATCCCACAAAGGTTTAACCCAGCCGTGGTTACTTGCGTCGTCTTCGAGCAACGATCGCAGCAATGCCAGCGCTTAGAGCAAGCATCGTTGTTGGCTCTGGAACGATTCCATGCAACTGGAATGGCAATTCGACATTGAGTCCGTTGCCCAGATCTGTGTATGTGTTAAATAGGCCATTACCAGTGATCAGTCTCTGCTGTCCATTGCCAGTAGTTCTGCCTGGGATTGGTATTGCGTTCGGTCCGTTACCGCTCGCAGCGTTTCCATCCAGCGACCAGCGAAGCCAGTACGAAGAGCCGTTCGTAAGATTAATGTTTAAGCCAGTTACACCCATTGCGTAAATAGGCCGAGTCGTGACGTTTGGCGCTGTAGTTGCTACTCGATACCCAACAAATCCTTGGTTGATCGGTGCCCCAGCTCCTGAACCTACGACAGTTCCAGTATTCACGTCGCCTTGAATTAGCGACCATCGAATATTAGTAAACGTAAACAAATTTCCAGAGGGTTGCGCCTGGAACGAAAAAACTGTAAAGCCTTGAACTACCCAGTTATTCGTAGCCGTAACATCATCAGCAGCCCAACTATCCGAGGATTCCTGGCATCCAAAGCCATACAATGAACTTGGTGGCGCGAATGACGAAATAGGTTGGCCGGAGCCGTTAACATTGTTAATAACGTTACCGTTATCAAATAATAGGACCGCTTGGCTTGAGCCAGCGATAGCAGCGAGAGCAAAAATTGCAAGTTTCTTCACTTGTTCCTCCTTCAAAACAAAGCCTGATCGTCCTTAAAAGGATCCGGCCTACCTACTTGGTAGTCAGGCTTCTCCAAAAATGGATCAACTTTGCAACCAACGGTAGTTAAACGACTCTATGATAACCCAGGTTCCACTAAACTTAGACTGGCAAATTTACCGTATTCTTCGTTTCTTGTACAAATTACCTAGAATTTCGCTTTTATCCGAACCGCACGGAACGAATCACACATGTATTGTGACGCAATTTTCGAGCCAATAATTCGATTAACAAGGCAAAAAAGTCAATCCACTCGAAAACTTATTCGAAACGACCATACTTACAACTGAATGCAGCCGAAGTTTGAAACACTCACCATACACGCTGGAATTGAGCCAGAAGCCCTAACAGGCGCCGTGATGACTCCAATTTTCCAAACCAGCACTTATGCCCAATCGGCTCCGGGCGAGCACAAGGGTTACGAGTACTCCCGAACAGACAACCCAACGCGAACCGTGCTTCAAACTCAACTGGCAGCATTGGAAGGTGCAAACCATGCACTTGTCTTTGCAACTGGAATGGCTTCCATTGATGCTGTTCTCAATTTGTTGAATACTGGCGATCATGTAATCGCAGGTGACGACCTTTATGGCGGGACTCGGAGGCTCTTTTCCCGAATTGCAGTCAACCGCGGACTGTCCTTTTCATTTGTTGACCTTTCCGACACGGCTCTACTTGATAGCTCTCTGAAGGAAAACACAAAACTCATTTGGTGCGAAACCCCTACGAATCCGATGTTAAAGATCATTGATCTTCAGGCAATCGCAGATTTCGCGAAGAAAAACGGCCTGATCTCTGCCGTTGACAATACGTTCATGAGCCCTTATTTCCAAAATCCGCTGAATTTTGGAATTGATATTGTCATGCACAGCATCACAAAATTCATCAATGGACACTCCGATGTAGTTATGGGCGCTTTAATGTTTTCAGATTCAACTCTGCACAAGTTTGCAGAAGGAATGAGCCTATATGCGCGGCTGAAGTTCTTGCAAAATTCAATCGGCGCTGTACCTGGGCCGTTCGATTGCTGGCTGGTTTTGAGAGGAATCAAGACATTAGCGGTGCGAATGGACCGAATCGCGCAGAACTCGCAAACCATTGCCGAGTACTTGGAAGGGCATTCACAGGTCACAAAAACAATTTTTCCGGGCCTGAAATCACACCCCTCATATGAACTTGGCAAAGGGCAATCGAGTGGACCTGGAGGAATGATCAGCTTTATCATAAAGGGCGACCAATCCCGCGCTGAAGCATTCTTGGCATCTCTGAAGATTTTCGCGATTGCAGAGTCGCTTGGCGGTGTGGAAAGCCTAGCCGAGCATCCAGGAATCATGACTCATGCTTCTGTTCCCAAAGAAATTCGCGCCGAACTTGGGATAGATGATTCGATGATTCGACTCTCCGTTGGTATTGAAGCTGTCGAGGATTTAATAGCCGACCTCGAACAGGCGTTCGAAGCCACTTCTTAAAATCATCAATTTTTAGGAAAAAGGAAACGATTTCGTTCCTTCATGACGATTATTAAGAATAAGATTGCTACAGACTGCATTTTTAGCAGGTGTTTTACGTCTGCAAATAGTTAGGAGAATCCTTTGAAAATTACTCGCTGGTTCATCATTGCGTGCTCATGCACTTCCTTTTTAGCTTCGCCCTCCCTTGGGTTTGCCCAATCTACCGAGGCAAAGCCTCCGGCAAAGGAAGAGCCCAAGAAAGACCCGAAAACAGAAGAATATGAAAAGGCCGTCAAGGATTTGACAAAGCTGGAAGGCAATTTCACACTTTATAGAAGAAAGAAAGAGATACTTCTTGAACTGCCTGAGGCCAATCTTGGCAAACTATTTTTGGTTCAAGCAGCCTTTAACACAGGGTTCATGAGCGATACGGCTCAAGCTGGATTCCCGCTCGGGGCCAACGCTGTTGATGCGTTTCGATTTGAGAAAAATGACGATACCGTAGTGCTTGTTCGGCCAAACATTGCCTACCGATGGGACAAGACCGACCCGCTCGCCAAAGCAAGCGAACGGAGTTTCCCTGAAGGAACCATTGCAACTTTTCGAATTGAAGCCACAAACATTGAAAAGAAGCTTCTTCTGGTGAATTTCACGAATCTGTTCTACGGCGACTTTTTGCAACTTCCTGACATGATGCAGGCTCTTGCTGGCCCGTATGGGTTAGAGCGCGATAAATCAGGACCAGATTGGGCGAAGTCTTTCCCAGATAATACAGTCGTCCGAATGAAATTCCACTACTTTTCGCCACGCGGCGGCATCGGTCAAAACCCGATACTCGGGCTTCTTGGCTCTTCACCTCAAGTTGAAGACGAACGAAGCATTCCGTTCAAGGTGACTTACAATCTTTGGTGGAGGCAAGATTCTGGCTACGTTCCTAGAATCGGCGACCCACGAGTTGGCTTTTTTACCGAAGACCATTATAGCGTTGGGCGATTTTCACAAGACGACCGCACGGAACGTTACATTTTCCGATGGAACTTAAAGAAGAAAGAGCCGAAAGCTACTGTTTCTGAACCTATAAAACCTGTTGTTTGGTATATTGATTCAACCGTTCCAGAAGCCTATCGCCAAGCTGTAAAGGACGGGATTCTCTTTTGGAACAAAGGTTTCGAGCCGCTTGGATTCAAAAATGCAATTCAGGTTTTGGATGCGCCGAAGGACGACCCTGATTGGGATCATGCCGATGCTCGGCACAACGTCGTTCGATGGGCAATGAGTGAAGATTCTTCATACGCCATTGCATTGGCACGCGTTGACCCGTTTACCGGAGAAGTTCTCAATGCTTCGGTAAATCTGGACGCTGGAATGGCTCAGTTTGCGGCTTGGGAGCATGGCAAAATTGCCGCGCCAGCGAACAATCTAGATCGAGCACTTGAAGTTTTCACCCGAAGCCACGAATCCAAGCATCCTGTAAATTGTCTGCCCGAGAACTATCTTTGGGATGGCGATGACGCGATTGCAAAGGCAGATTACAACCTGAAGCTCCGCTCGTTAGGCTGGACGAATATCGGCTGTTCGTATGCGAAAGAAAAGACTGCTTCGGCTGCCGAAGGTTGGGCCGTTCTAACAGCAGGAGGAACCCTCGCGGTGAGCTCAGCTAAATATGTTCAAGACTTTATTCGAACAACAGTCGCACACGAGATCGGCCATACGTTCGGCCTCCGGCATAACTTTATCGCTTCGACACTGAACACAACGGCCGAACTTGCCAACGACAATTTGATGCGAAATCGAGGCGTTGCTTCTTCAGTAATGGATTACACGCCAGTCAATATCCAAGCAGTGCTCAAAGGAAAAGGCGTTTTCTTTGATCCTGGCATCGGGCAATACGACAAGTGGGCGATCCAGTACGGTTATTCGGAAATTCCGGGTGCAACAACGCCAGCCGGAGAAAAACACGCTCTAGCGAAGATCGCAGCACTTTCGGGTGCTCCTGGGCACCGTTACATGACCGACGAAAGCGCCGACGGCTGGGATCCGGCAGTCGTTCGGCACGACTTTGGCAAAGACCCGCTAACTTATTCGACCAAGATGCTCGAAGCAATGAAGCGTATTGAAAAATACGCGATCAACGAACTTCCGAAGCCAGGGGAACCTTTTGTCAAGAGAACTGAACTTCTAAATCTCGTGATGCGAAGGCTCTTCCGCGAAGGGCGAAACATGGCGAGGTTTGTCGGTGGAATCCATGCAAGCCGCAGCTTCAAAGGCGATCCTGGCGCGGGTGCGACCCTTGCGCCAGTTTCAGCGCAAGAGCAGCGGATAGCGGTCAAGCAGATCGTCCGATACTGTTTGTCGCCAAGCGCGTTCAACTGGCCGGAAAGCGTTATGACGAGTTTTTCCCCAGATGCCAACGATGAAGCCATGGCGGGATTCAATGCTCCTCTTCGGCAGACGATTGCTTCCAGTCAAGCGATGATGTACGCACAGATCATGAGCGATGCCACTTTGCGCCGAATCGCCGAAAACCAGTTCAAATGGAATGGAAGCAAGAACGGCTATTCGATTGATGAGCACTTTTCCACGATTCTAGGCTCAGTGTTTTCCGATATAGGTTCAGGAAATCGTTCCGTCCCCCTCCGCCGCGATTTGCAGAGGTTTGCCGTGCAGGGGCTCATTGTTCAGGCAGGTGCAGGGCAAGGGCAAGTGCTGGAAGATGTAAGGATGCTTGCAAGCGACGCGCTACGACGGCTTCGAACCCGCTATGCCTCTGCAGCCAAGAATCCGAAGCTCGAAGGCATGACTGCTGTGTACCTTCGGGATACGTCGGCGTTGATTGGGAGATTTTTGGATCGAAGGGCGTCGGGAATTCAGTAGAAAAGTTGAGTGCGGATGGCGGACATCGAAAAGTCCTTTCCAAAGGACTTACAACTTGGGACCAACTGACCCAGAAACACGAAGCATACAGTAAATCGTCACTGCCGTAGGAACAATTGCGCCCATCCAGTATTCGCCACCTAACGTAAGCGAGGCTGCAGCGCCAGGCAGCCCCCAAAGCAGCGTGAACCAAAGCGCCCATTTACGGCTTCTCCAAGTCGCTACGATCAGCCAGGTGGAAAAGCTAATCGCAAAGACACACAATATTGCTATAGCGAGCGAGTAATTTGCAAGATGCAGTGCATTCAGATCAAAGCTGCGAAACTGCTCCTCAACCGCTTTTCTCCAAGATGGAGCAAATGCGACTCCAAATGCAGCCGCGGTCAGTAGCAAGAGTATGAGATTGCCTAGGCTGCAGCTTAAAAAGAGGTAGCCAGCGAGAATCCGGTCTCCGACATACGGCTTTTTCTTTCTTTTGCCGCCTGCCATGAAAATGCTGACGAATACGATCAAGCAATTGTGTCTAGCCAAGCTTCTGTAGAACGCCATGCAAATGAGAAACTGTGTGCCAACTATCCGAAAAGAATCCGGAAACCCTCACCCTCTTACCCCCTCTCGCTCTCACTTCGTTCCTGGGAAAGGGGGAATCCGCATCAAGCATCCCCGGATCCTGCTGACCCACTGACCCAACGACCTAATCACCTGATAACCTAGTTACCTATTTACCAAATCATCCAATCACCCAATCACCCGATTACCCCGATTCATTCATAATCACCAAATGCCCTCGATACCGCGGGATGAGAAAGTTGCCCAGAGCCTTGCAGCATCAATTCGAGAATTCATTGATGCCTATGCTGCCGCATCCGGCACTTCGAATGTGTTCCCTACCGGACATAGAATCCCCTTTCATTGGCCGCCGCATCCGATCAGCTACAACTACCTGCTTCATGAAAGCGATTGGCGAGGCGAAATCGAGGCTGATCTGCAAGGTGAAAGTTTCAAAATTGAACTTGCCAATACTACTTATGGAGTATTTGGAAGATGTTCCGAGCTTTGGGTCGAAGCATTGGGACCGACTACTGAAGATATGCTTGTCAAGTTGCGTAAAGTGGTTGATCCGCTATTCAAACGGCAAATGCAAATTGCAAATTGCTTAGGATTAGACCGTCGGTTTCAAGGCCATTTGAATGAACTTGCGCCGCTCCAATTGCTAAAGCTGCTCTATTGTCCAGACCGTGATGTGGCGAACGACGCGCACACGGTTTTGGAAACTCTTCCAAACAAACGTGACTTTCTACCAGCCCTTGTTGAAATCATCGGTGATCATTTGCACGAGCATCGCCGATCGGCGCAGTGGTGCGTGCTGGATATGTTCGAGGATTTACCATCTTTTTGCGAAACCGAGGCCGACGAAGTTGGGGCGATTGCTGCGATAACAGATTTAATCAAAGGCGCACCCGATGATTTTGCCCGAACAATATACAAGGCTGGCGTCGTTTTAGGCGGACACCTTCCAGACAAAAACGGCGGACCGGCTTTGCTGGATTGTCTGCAAGCCCCAAGCAAATACGGAAGGCGCTCGGCTATTCATGGGCTGTTTCATGTTGTCGAATGGGACAACGATATGCGAGCCGATGTTGTATCAGCTTTGCAAGATGTTGCGAAAATGGACTCTGAACCCCAGCTTCGAGAATTTGCCCGGCTCATGGCAAATGATATTGAATCCGGGAGTCAAGACCATATTCCTGAGCCAGTTTTTGAAGACGAAGTCTAAGGGAAGTTAGCGGTTAGCGGTTGGCGGATTGCGGAAAGAGGTATTCGGTTTTCGGTGTTGTTCCGACAACTGACAACCGACAACCGATAACTAAATTCCAACAACTTGCCAACAACCCTCCAACCGCTATCTGCTAACTGCAAACCTCCCAACACTCATCTCCCAATCTCGACCAAAATAATCAATGCTTGCACTGCTTTCGTTCCAAAGCACTTTCACGCCGATTGACGAGATTCTCAATCGCCCCGAACTGAAAGGAGCCATGGTCGGGGTATGCGTTTCAACGCTTGAGGGCGAAGTTCTCTACTCAAGAAACGCCGACATTCGCCTTATGCCAGCAAGTAATCAGAAGTTACTGAGCGTTGCATACGCTTTGCACAAATTAGGACCCGAATATGTGCCTATTACCAAATTCTGGAAGCAGGATGGATGCCTGATCGTGGATTCAAACGGCGATCCTTCGATGACCTATGATCGCCTCCTTGACATTCGAAAACAGCTTGGATCGAAGCGGTACAAGAAGGTTTCCGTTCGGCAAGCCTATCGCCCCGGATACGGCCCTGGTTGGGAATGGGATGACCTACCCAATCGCTACGCGCCTACGATTTCAGCATTTGCATACGACACTGCCAGCTTTGAACTTTGGGGAGATGCCAACAAGTTCTGGCTGAAGAACGGAAACCTTGGAATCAGGCTTGAGTGGAATCCTGATCCAAAGTCTACAAACCAATTCGATCTAAGGTCAAAAGTCTTGCTCATTGCAGCTGCGAAACCTAAGGAACCGACCAAGATTGAGGCGTTCGCACAACCAAGCCCGGATTGGCAGGCGGCAGAAGTCTTGGGAGGGCACTTTTCGTCAACTACAGAATTGCCCGACGTCAAACCAGAAATTGAATCAAAAGGCTCTCCTATTTTGGAAATCGCGAAGAATTGCCTTCAGCCAAGCGACAACTATATTGCAGAGAGTCTATTGATGATGGCGGCATCATCAGAAAGCCCATTGCCGATTGATGCCTTTCCTGAAGCCGCTAAGCGAATGCGCGCTTTCCTGACGAAAACTGTCAAACTCGACACCAACGACGCTGATCCCTACGACGGAAGCGGGCTTAGCCGCCACAACAACGTCACGGCGACAGGAATTGTCAAATTGCTGACTTGGGCGAAAAGGCAGCCATGGGCATCCGTTTGGGAGACTGCTTTGGCGGCCCCGGGCGTCGGAACCCTGAAGAATCGCCTCAAAAATACCAGCTTTAAGGGCAAAACCGGTACTTTGAACAAGGTGTCATCGCTCTCAGGTTATGTTAAATGTAAGGACGGGCGGGAACTCGTCGTGAGCATTTTGATGAATCACTACCTCGGAAGTAGTGCAGTCGCCACAAAAGCACAGGACGATATCGTTGAATTCTTAGCTTCCAGAGACGCAAATGGTCCAAAACTTGCAATTACTGAACTTCATGTCCGCATTGTTCCCGACAAGATCAATTGCCTTGTTAATGGCAATCGGGTGGCTCGACCTCATTTCAACAGCGGTGCTACATCAGCGTGGGCTCGTGACTGAAATGAATCCGCTGATGCGTGTTTTTATAGAGCGCGGCGAGTGGCAGTTTGCGGCAGTGAAGGGAGCGACGCTGATCGTAGCTTGGGCAGCCATGGTTTGGTACTGCAAGGTCAATCGTCAATTTGTTCGGCAAGCTTGCATCTTCGGAAGCGCCGCGTATTTGACCATTTGGTCCACTTGGTTTGTTGCCGGGATCATTTTCCGTTAAGCGATTGCAGCTTGGGCTACGACAGGAGCCAATCTTTCTTCTCGTTCTCTTTCAAGGTCAAGCACTTTTTGAAGAGAGACCATTGCAACTTCAACCATGTCGTCTGTAGGTTCCTTGGTTGTGATGAGTTGCGTCCAAAGTCCAGGAGCGAAAATCACTCGGACGAGAGTCGAATTTCGCATCTTTCCAGCCCAACGAATCAGTTCGTAGCTGATTCCAGCTATTGGAGGTATGCAAGGAATTTCAATAAGTACTCGAATTATCGAATTCAAGAATGTGCGATCGGTTGATTTAGGCAGGAAGGTGAAACAAACTAGGCTGACAAGCAAAACGACAATCGCAAAACTTGTCCCGCATCTTGGGTGCAATCGGGTCATCCTTTGAACATTTTCAGTGTTCAATTCAAGGTTGTTTTCGATGACATTGATCGCCTTATGCTCTGCGCCGTGATATTGAAACAGGCGGTGTATGTCCGGAAGTTTGGAAATAAGGATTAGGTAACCAATAAAAAATACGATCTTGATTACTTCAGTTATGAAATTTACCAATTGGCGATTGGTGCTTCCTACCTGTACGGCCAACAAGTTTGGCAAATAATGAAACAAAAGCATTCCAAGCGCCAAACCGACAACGAGTGCGCCGCCAACGGCAAATTTGACTACTTTGTCATTTGAAGCAACGACACCGTCATGTGTCTTTATCGCAACTGGAATAGAATCGCTTGGTGGAACTGTTAAAGCCGTCTGTTTACTATCGATTGAATCTGTTTCTTCAATTTTTTCAACTTCGTATTGCGGGTCGCTCAAAACATTGGCTGCAAACCTCATGGAGCGATAGCCCAAAATCATTGCGTCAATGAGTCCAAAAGAACCTCGAATAAACGGGACCTTTGCGATTTTGAGTCGAAGAATCCAAGACTTTTCAATTTCGTCGGAATCAGTGACTATTTGGCCATTGGGAGCACGGACAGCAACTGCAAAATAATGCGGCGACCGCATCATCACACCTTCTGGAATGGCTTGGCCGCCATATTGGAGATATTCACCCTTCGGCACGGATGCGATTATACCGGTCATTCTTGTATTAAGAATCGGTCAAAACTTGCCGAAACTGAATCCAAGACGGAACTTCTTTATATAGTTTCCGTCTTAACATCGGAGCACAGGATGTGCTTGGAGGAGCGATGAGCCCAAAACATGACGATGTCGGGCTGCTGCTTACTGAGGACGAGGCGAACGCCATGCTGGCGATGTGTTTAACATCGCCGCACAAGCTGGATGGTATTGCTGAGTCTGCGTTGCGAAAACTGGCGCATTACTGCATAAAGTCAAGCCATTATACAGATTCAATTGAACTAGAACTGATTATTGAGCAGGAAGCGGCTGGAAACGAGTGAACAGCAGATTTGGGCGGAGGAGACTCCGCCCTTTCGACTTTGTAAGGTTCAATAGTTTATGCCTTCAGTCTCCGACGTCCTCCACACCATTGAAACATTCGCTCCAACCCGTTGGGCATTTTCGTTTGACAAAGTTGGCTTGCAAGTCGGGCGACTAAATTCAGAAATTGAAAGAGCAATAGTATCGCTGGACTGGTCGAAAGAGCTTTTGGGTTTTGCAAAGTCAGTTGGAGCAAACCTTGTCGTCTGCCATCACCCAATCATTTGGGAACCGCTAACCGAAATAACTGAGAAAACAAGATCAGCGCAGATGACCTTGAATTTCGCCGAAAACGGAATTGCCATGATTGCGTGCCACACAAATTGGGATGCGGCTCCTGGCGGAATCAATGATACTTTGGCTTCAGTTCTAGGAATCAAGAAGGTCGTTCCCTTTGGAAGTTCTTCTGAAAGAATTGGGAACGACATCCAGTATCCAGATATGCCTATAGGGAGAATCGGCGAATTAGACACACCCGTAGCATTTTCAGAATTTGTTATTAAAGCTGAATCACTATTGGAAACGAATTCTGTGGCTTGGGGCGACCCAAAAAGGATCGTTTCAAAAGTTGCCATAATCGGCGGAGCCGCGGACAGCGAATGGCAAAGCGCCCTTGATGCGGGAGCAGACGTGTTTCTGACTGGCGAAGTCAAGCAAGATCGGGCCGTTGATGCTGTTGCTTCGGGTCTTTGTATCGTAGCCGCAGGGCATTACGCAACGGAACAGCCCGGAATGGCAACTTTTCAAAAGAAAATCGCTCAATTGATGCCTGAAATCCGGTGGTCTTTGTTTGTCCCCGAACCTGGATTCGCCGGCAGACCGATTTAGCATAGGGACAACGTGGCTCGTCCGTCCCGGACAAGAATAGCATTGCCGTTTCAGGTCACGACAAGATTCATTGTTGGAACTCGTCCGGGACGGACGAGCCACGTTGTTCGCTCCGTTTCATCGGTATCATTGGCAAGATGGATGTTTTGACCTCCCATGTGAATTTGAACGATGACGACCATAAGGCAAGTCGAGCAGCGATGGAAGCGATTCTGTCCGATTACCGGACGGCTATGGCAACAGCAATGGCTGGCGGCGGTAAGGAAGCTATTGCCAAGCACAAATCTCGCGGAAAACTCCTTGTACGTGAACGCATTGAGGCGTTAATTGACGATTCATCGCCATTCTTAGAATTCAGCACACTTGCCGCCAACGGAATGTACGATGGCGAAGCACCCTGCGCCGGAATCGTAACAGGAATCGGAAGGATTCACGGCAGAGAGTGCGTCATCGTCGCAAACGACGCAACGGTCAAAGGCGGAACCTATTTCCCAACAACAGTCAAGAAGCACCTTCGAGCGCAGGAAATTGCCCTAGAGAATCGCCTTCCCTGCATTTATCTCGTTGATTCCGGCGGCGCCTTTCTACCATTGCAGAGCGAGGTGTTTCCTGACCGCGACCACTTCGGACGAATTTTTTACAATCAAGCTCAAATGAGTTCGCTCGGAATTCCTCAAATTGCTTCCGTGATGGGCAGTTGCACGGCTGGCGGAGCCTACGTTCCGGCAATGAGCGACGAAGCGGTCATCGTGAGAGGGCAAGGCACTATATTTTTGGGTGGGCCCCCGCTCGTAAAAGCGGCGACTGGAGAAGAAGTGACTTCTGAAGATTTAGGCGGTGCAGATGTTCACACGCGACTTTCGGGTGTGGCGGATCATCTAGCCGAAGACGATTCCCACGCTTTGGAGATTGTTCGAAATATCGTCGAGTCGTTGGGACCTAGAAGACGAGACGGCTGGATGTCTGATCGAATTGCTCCCGAAAGTCCCTTGCATGATCCAACGGAATTGTATTCCCTTCTTCCAGCAGATTCAAAGACGCCGATCAATATGCGAGAAGTTCTGGCACGAATCGTGGACGGTTCCAAATTTCAAGAATTCAAAGCAAATTTCGGTACAACCCTTATTTGCGGTTTTGCACGATTTCATGGAAACCTTGTCGGAGTTCTCGCCAACGATGGAATTCTGTTTAGCGAATCCGCGCAAAAGGGCGCACACTTCATCGAACTTTGTTGCCAAAGGCAGATTCCCCTGGTTTTTCTACAGAACATCACCGGATTCATGATCGGCAAAAAGTATGAAAACGAAGGGATTGCGAAACACGGAGCGAAACTAGTCACGGCCGTTTCGACAGCAACCGTGCCGAAGTTCACTGTTATTATAGGCGGCAGCTATGGTGCCGGAAATTATGGGATGTGCGGTCGAGCCTATCAGCCCAGGCAGCTTTGGATGTGGCCAAATGCCCGGATTTCCGTTATGGGAGGAGATCAGGCGGCAAATGTGCTTCTAACCGTAAAACAAGAGCAAATGCAGTCAAAGGGCGGTTCGATGACTCCCGCTGAGCAAGAAGCATTCAAAAAGCCAATTCTAGAAAAATACATGGCCGAATCAAGTGCGCTCTATGCTTCCGCCCGAATTTGGGATGACGGAGTTATTGACCCAATAGATACTTCTAAAGTACTTGCACTGGGGATTGAAGCAGCACAAAATGCTCCGATTTCAGAGGCACGATTCAGCATGTTTAGGATGTAGGAAAGGTTATTGGGTGAATTGGTTGAAGTGGGTGAACTGGGTGATAGGTGATCAAAAAAGAATTGACAGATTGTCTCAAATTCGTTACAATGCGTGACGAAGTAGGAGATTAGGATTTGACTGCATTAACAGCACAGGAACTATACGATCAGCAGAACTATTCTGAAGCCGTGACCGCTTATCGCGGCGTTCTCGACGTACAACCAGCGGATAGCATAGCGTGGAAGAATCTTGGGCTCTCTCTTGTGCTAATGAATCAAATTGAGGAGGGAGTTGTTGCATGTCAAAGAGCCGCTGATTTGCAGCCTGGCAGTTCAGATATCCGTTATGGTCTTGGCTATGCCTTAGGTGCGGCAAAGAGGTTCGAGAAGGCAGTTGACGAGTTTGACGCCGCACTGTATTTGAACCCACAAAATCAACAAGCTAAGCAGGGACTACTTTACAGTTTGGTTCAGCACGGAAATTCGTTAGCCGAGAGCGACGATCCACGAATGGCTGAACCGTTTCTTAGCCGTGCTCATAAGCTAGCACCTCAAAGTCCTAGTGCCATTGTGCCTCTGCTTCAGCTTTTTATTACAACTCTGCAACCGATGAAGGCGGTAAAGCTGGTGTCAGACATGCCTGGCAATCTCAGAACTGATCCGACAATCGCCCCGTTGATCGAAAGACTAGAGGCTGATCCTGAATTTTCGGTCCACATGAAGCAGGTAAAGATTGCCGCTCCAAGCGCACATTCAACTTCTGGAAATGGCGGCACAAGCGGCGTTTCCGCACCAGGAGTTCCGCAACATCAGCCGATCGTCTATATCGGCTGCCCAAATTGCAAGCAGCAGATCAGCGCAATGGCATTTATTTGCCCTCACTGTAACTTCAAGATCAAAGAGTCTGGGACGTTTGCAGGCAGAGATACTGGACCAGCTCACGAATGGCAAGATGTAGCGCTAACAATCATTTCGATTTTATGGTGTTTACAGTCCTTAGTTGACTTCTTCTTTGCGCTTAAGCTTCCTGAAATGGTTCGACCAATCGTCATCACCGTTGACGTTGTTTCGCTTTTCCTCGGCGCCGGTTGCTTGTTCCGCTGGGAATGGCCAATGACGATAACAAAGTGGTTCTTGTATTTGCCACTTTTTCGACTGGGAATCGCATTTATGGCTGGTGCAATCATGGGCCTATGGGCTCAAGCTCTCATTGCTCTACTGTTTCTATCCATCGTTGGCTTCATGATCTATCTCATCAATTGGGCTTCAGATTAGTAGAGACTCGTTGGACTTGGATTTGCTTTTTGTCTTTCTTCCGTTCATCTCTAATTGTCAAGTTTTTGGCAGGCAGAGTTGAGAATGCGTTCTTCGCGACCTTCTTCTTAGAATCAAATCGGCAGACCTCAACATCCATCGTTCCCTTTTCTGGAGCGTCAACCCATTCCGGATATTTTTCGTGTTGAGTTTGTTTGTAATCCCAATTATCGTATTCGCACCGAATCACAACTGGACCAGATTTGGTTTCTCGATAAAAGATTTTGAGATTTCCAAATTCCGAATTCTGAATTGAAATTATTGAAGGACCGCCAGTAGAGTAGTAGATTATTGATGACGCCTTTGAAGCAACCTTCTCAATCGCTTCAGGACCTTGGAAAAGCATTGTCGTGACCAACCCGTAAGAACCCTTAACGTCAAGGTCAGGATCGCTCGCCATCAGACTCTTTCCGACATCTTTCAGTAATACGCCTTGCGAAATGTCAAGGTAATCCAGCAAAAGAGTTTTGCCGTCGGAAATGTAAATCCGCCCATCGCCCCACATGCTGGAAGCGGTAATTCGAACTCTCTTGGGTCCGCCAAACACGACATCAAAGTGGTTGCCCTCAAAATACATATCCTCTTCAGAATTGCGGCTAAACGTCGAAATGGAATAATGGGCAAGCTTTCGTTTTGACAACGAATCCATCAGTTTTATCAATGCAGGTTCGCCTGAACGGTCAACTTTCGGAGTCGGCTCTTGTGCCGCATTGAATCCCAAACTGCTGAGCAAAACCAGTCCTAAACAAATCGCCATTCGAACGTTGTACCCTTGGAACACCATCGAAGCGTGGAATCTAAACGCTTTTCGCTGCATAATGTTGCATTCGCACTTTTCGAAGAACAGGACACCAATTGATGCCCGTTGACACCGAAATTACATACAAAGGTTGCCAGTTCATTTCTGAAACTCCAGACACGATTTTTTCGGTCGAGCAGTTCTCTGGCGATGAACCCTTAATGATTCAGACTGCAGAGCAATTCAGCCGTTCAGAAGTAATTCCGATGGCTGAACGGCTAGAAAACCAGGAAGACGGACTAATGCCTGGCTTGATTCGGAAGGCTGGCGAGTTAGGACTCATAGCCGTTGAAGCCAAAGAGGAATACGGTGGACTTGGCCTGGGGAAGACCCTGTCAGCCAGAATTCTCGAATATATGTCGCTCAACGCCTCGATGAGCGTGACATTTGGAGTTACCTCTGGCATCGGCCAAGTTGGGCTCTCGCTCTTTGGAACAGAAAAGCAGAAAGCTCAATACCTCCCAAAACTGGTGATCGGCGAATCCATCGCTGCATATTGCCTTTCTGAACCAAACAGCGGCTCCGACGCACTTTCCGGCACGACAAGAGCTGATTTTCGAAATGGAAAGTGGATTTTGAACGGAACAAAGATGTGGATTTCGAACGCGAAGTGGGCTGACCATTTTCTCGTAATGGCGAAAATTGACGGCGAGAAATTCAGCGCATTCTTGGTTGAGCGCGACTTCCCTGGCATTTCGATTTCGCGTGAAGAACACAAAATGGGATTGAAAGGGTCTTCTACTGCGAGAGTCGTCTTTGAAGACGCCGAAGTTCCCGAAGAAAACCTTTTGCACCAGCCAGGATTAGGGCATCAAGTCGCGCTAAATGCATTAAATTTGGGCAGATACAAGCTCTCCGCAATGTCAATCGGCCCAGCAAGAGATGCGATTGGGCTTGCAGCGCAGTATGCTCTCGACCGGAAGCAGTTCGGGCAATCTATTTCTAATTTCGGGCTGATTCGGCAAAAATTTGCAGAAATGGCTGCACGGTTTTATGTAGCCGAGTCCATGATCTATCGGACAGGAGCCTATATTGACACGGCTTTTGAGGCCTGGGCAGGCACAATTGATGGCAACCGAAAGGCGGCGGAACAATTCTCGGTTGAGTCCAGCATGTGCAAGGTTTTTTGCTCAGATGTCGAGTCCCTTATCGTTGATGAAGCGCTTCAAGTTTATGGCGGATACGGCTTTACTGAAGAGTTTCCGATTGCCCGCCACTATCGCGATGCCCGAATCAGCAAGATTTATGAAGGTACCAACGAAATCAATCGCGTCTTCATTGCTTCGAGAATTCAACGAAGATTTGAATCAGGTGATTTATCGCCATCAAGCGATGGGTTCATCGCCGACTTGGCGGCGAAAGCAATCGCATCAAAGCCGGGCGATCAGATTCGCCAAGGCGCGCTCAGCGACCTCGTCATTCTTTCTTATGCCGAACAATCCGCGCGACTTCGGGCAAAGATGACTGGTACTGTCAACCAAACGCTTTATGACATAGCTGTTCCCTGGATGCACTCTGAAGCGGCAAGGGCGTTTCAAATCGTAACAGGAGAATTGGTCACCTTGCCCGCGACTTCAAAGTGCGATTGGCACGGGGTTTCAGATGCGGTTTTCGCGAAATTAGGGCCGCTGTCTTAGGGGATGTTGGCGGTTAGCAATTGGCAGTTAGCGGTTGTCAGTTGTTGGTTGTTGGTTGTTATTGGTTTGCAGTTAGCGGTTGCCAGTTGGCGGCTGGATCTCGTCGCTCCGGTCTCCGCGTTCCGTTCTCCACACTCCGCACTCTGCACACCGCACTCCAAATCCTGTCCCAATCCAAAATCCACAATCAAAAATCCAAAATTCTCCTCACTCCGCCGATTCCGACAAGAACTTTACAAAACTGGAAACCCTTATGTTCGGCCTTGTTTCATAGCCGACAAACTTGATCACCGTTTCTCCGTCCGATTTCACTGCAACATAAGAAGGCAAGTCGGAACGCTTGATCAAGCGATCTTGGATGTCTGCATGGTCTTTATCTTCAACATAAAGCTGAACTAGCACGTACTTTTTGAACTCGTTTTGCACTTCGGGGAGGTGAAACACGTTCTCCTCCATATCTCGACAATTGGTTCAGGTATAGCCCGTGAAATCAACAAGAATCGGCTTGCCTGTTGACTTCGCTTCGGCAAGTGCTTTCGGAAAATCATTAACAATCCAAGTCGCCTTCCCTACTCTTTCGGCTGAGCCAGTTTTGCCTCTAAACGGATAGTCGGAAGGTGGCAAAAGGCCTGTAATCGTGCCAAGGCTTGCTCCGTTCATGGCGCTCAGGCAGAACCAGGCTCCTGCGATTGAAGCTATGGCAAAAAGCCTTCTCATGGGTCCAATTGGCGAAGGCCCGTCGTGAGGCAATTTAATCCAACCGAGAAGGTGAATTCCTGCGAGCAGAAAAATGGCTGTCCATATTGCGAGAAAGACGGGACGCGTTAGAATTCCAAGGCGTAAAACGAGGTCTATGTTGGAAAGGAATTTCAGAGCCGCTGCTAATTCCAGAAAACCCATAAATGTCTTTGCCGTAACCATCCACGCGCCTGATTTTGGCAACGATTTCATCAAACTTGGAAACAATGCCAAGAGCAAAAACGGCAAGGCAAGCGCAGAGCTAAAGCCTATCATTCCTAGAGCCGGATAAAGGCGATCTCCTGCCGCCGCTCCGGCAAGTAATCCGCCAACTATTGGCACGGTGCAAGTAAAGCTTGTCAGGGCAAACGTCAGCCCCATTAGAAGAGGGCCTGCAACGGCGCCTCCGCGCTGAGTCATTCCCGAAATTTTTGTTAGAGTTCCGCTTGGAATGAGTAGTTCAAAAACTCCAAATAAGCTAAGTGCCAGAACGACGAAAAGCAAAACGAGGCCGCCATTCACCCAAAGATTGTTTGCAAGAATGTATGTGCCGTTCTTTCCGAGCAAAATCGTAACGAGCAATCCAAGAACAGTGAAGGACACAATGATCCCAAGGCAGTACAAAATTGCCGCCCGAATCTGCGATCTCCGATCACCGCCCTGCTTCGAAAAGAAGCTAATCGTAACAGGAATCATTGGGAAAACGCAAGGTGTAAGCAATGCAAAGAGGCCGCCGATAAATCCGGCAACAAAGATCCCCCACAACGAACCCCCACCAACAGGAGCATCTTCCGTCGTCCCCTTTGTCCCTGCTGTCTCTTCTGTCCCATTGGTCTCTGATGATTGAGATTGAGGGGGCTGTACGGGGAGCTTGGTCATTGCAGCGATTCGCTCGACTCGCACATCGCCAGGTGAAACTTTGAATGGCACTTCTAAGGTTTGTGTACGCGGGCGATCGCAACCAACTTCATTGCAAACTTGCGTCTTGATGTCAATTTTTGCGATTTGCTGGCCTTGAATTCCCTCGGCTAGCCGGATCGGAATCGCAAATTTAGCTACATTTTCGTAGTAGCCAACTTCAACCTTAAATGCGGTGTCAAACTTTTTCAATGGTGGCGGGACGACAATCTTGTCAATTTCTTCGGCTGGCCCAGGTTGTAACCTGATATCTAGTGCAAGCGGCCCGCCTGTTTGCCCGATTTG
Organism: Armatimonadota bacterium; assembly: GCA_031400935.1. Taxonomy (GTDB): domain Bacteria; phylum Armatimonadota; class Fimbriimonadia; order Fimbriimonadales; family Fimbriimonadaceae; genus JANNJE01. The sequence continues at coordinate 90,008 of JANNQV010000045.1, read as the reverse complement.
GTATGTATGCCATCCCTTTTCAAGTTCAAGAGTCAAAACGAGTTGCGCTGCTTCGCCTGGCCGGGCGTCGTTCGGCACGACTTCCCCACTCCATTTGAAATGCAAATTCTGGGCAAACGCACCCGCCGAAACTAGGCCCATCAATATCGGAAGGAACAATCTAAAAATCCGCGTCATACAATTCCTAACATAATGGCATGAGTGGCTCATGAGTTCCTATGTGCCAAAACCGATTCGTATACAGACTCAACTCGCTCCGCAAATTTTTCTACTGTGAATTCAGTACGTTGAATCTCCCTCGCTTTGTTTCCCATTTGTTTACACTTTTCGCGTTCATTACAAAGCGACCCAATAGCTTCAGCCAATGCGATAGCGTCGCCTCTTACAACAAGCAAACCTGTCTCTCCATCTCGAACTTGTTCGGGAAGTCCGCCTGAATCAGTTGCAATGATTGGTTTGCCAACTGCCATGGCTTCCAGAGCCGAAAATGGAAATGCTTCGAGCCATAAGCTCGGAATCACAACGACATCCACATTCGCCATTGCTTCAAATACGTCTTCAACTTGCCCCATGAACCGGCAACAAGTGCCTTCGGCTTGCAAGCGAAGTTCAGCTTCCTGGGGACCGGAACCGTAGATCAAGACTTCGATGCCCTCCGGGAGCTGCTTTGACGATTCGACCAAGACATGAACGCCTTTCACATTTACAAGTCTGCCGAAATAACCTACTCTGAATTTGTTTGATTCTGTTCTCTTGAACTCTGTTGTTATTGGTGGACAGCCAGCATGGGCTGTCGTTATCATGGAGGCAGGAATTCTGCTAGTCTCGATCAAATCCTTCCGTACGGCTTCGGAAACTGAAATGAAGTGATGAAATGTCCTGCGATAGTTGGATGATTTCCACACGTTCCAAGTGCTCGGGACGTGTCGTGTCATGATTCGGGGAGCCTTTGTTCCCATCATTGTTGCCCAAGCTGGAAGAATGAAATCTTTTCGATAATGAAAATGGATCAAATCAAACTCAATCTCTTTTACTAGGCGGTTCATTGGCAAAACCGCGGTTGGCCTATAGAGATAGGGCTGGGCGATGTCATGGTGAATTCCTGCGCACCGAATGTCCAGTTGAGAGCCTGAAGGGCAAGCCACATGAACCTCGTGCCCACGATCAATTAGCCCGTTAGTCAAATAAGCGATATATCTTTCAATCCCACCCCATCCACCGCAACCGCTTCCAACTTGAAGAATTCGCAATTATTAGCCCCTATCTCATGTGCTCTAGCATCCAAGTTCGGTTCCGCTCGACCATTTGTGGGTGCCAATCATGTCCCCAATCGTAAAGTACGAACTCTTTGTCGCCAGGCAAAGCTTCGAAAATAGATTTCGCTTGATCCACCCGAACCGCTGGATCTTTCAATCCAGCACTTACTAAAGTTGGCGCCTTACACAAAGTCGCAAAATTGATTGTGTCGAAATAGGAAATCGTGTTAAGAATTCGCTCCATTCCAAGAGGAATCATATCCGCATAGTCAGTAAGTTCCTTAAGCGGGTAACGGTAGGCTTGCCGGGCAAGAACATGGCCCAGGCCGCCCAAAAATGGCAAATCGGCGGCTACGGATCGAATGAACGGCACTATGGCGGCAAGCCAAATCGCCATCCCCCCGCCTTGACTCAATCCGGCGACCGAAATTCGGTCTTCATCCGCTTCGGGCTGAGCTTGAAGAACCCTAGTGGCGATGATTGCGTTTTGGATCATGGTTCGGAATATCCACGTTTCCGGTGATTCAACTCCCTCGGAAAAGTACCCTCTCTCGGTTCGGTAGTATTCCTGATGAAAAGCGCCGTGTCCGTGAAAATTGAACGAAAGGCTTGTCATGCCTTCGCGTGTTCCGTACTCATTTGGCAAAAGAGATTCACGTCCGTAAGGCGGAATCCAGAGAAATGAAGGAAGCCGCCTGGAACCTTCAGGATAGGCAATCCACCCCTGAAGTTCCACCTCTTCCATTCCACGAAAAACTAGCGATTCAATCCGAAAGCCATTCAAATCAAAATCGTTGGTCAGCGATCTTCGATACCAAAGCGGAGCAGAAAGCGCTTCATCAGCAAAGTGTTTCCAGAAGGAGTGGAAATCCTCTGGAAGTTCGGGTTCAAAAAGCTCGATTTCAGCCATTGAGAAAGCAGATTCTTGGTTGAAATCTAGGCTCCGACGGCCCTTTCTTTCGCTTCCACATGAAGTCCCGTTGTCATGAGCCAGGCCGTTGCCCGTTGAATTTCTTCGACTGGGCCGGTGAGTTCGAGTTCAATCACGCCGTATGCAGAATCTACACTTGCCCTAACAATGTTGAAATCAACTGTAAACTGCTTCGCAAGGGAACTAATCCAAGGTCGTTGAGCGACGTCGCCGCTTCCGATGAGTGTCAATTGGACTTTGGCCATGTTGGATCGAATTGTACCTGTGAGGCTGTTTTGGGAGTGCGCACTCCCAAAACGATTAGAACCAACTATAATAATTTCATGGCTGACCGCGTTTACATTTTTGACACCACGCTTCGAGATGGAGAGCAATCTCCTGGTGTTCGGCTGGACATGGCTCAAAAGCTAGAAATCGGCAGAATGCTCGTCGAATTAGGCGTTGATATCATCGAGGCCGGATTCCCGATCTCTTCTCCAGGCGATTTTGACGCTGTAAACACTTTGGCCAAAGAACTCAAAGGTGTTCAAGTCTGCGGTTTGACTCGCGCAAGAGAAAAAGACATTGATGCAGCAGGCGAGGCACTAAAGCCAGCAGAGAATCCGCGAATTCACACTGGGCTCGGAGTCAGCGACAACCACCTTGAATTCAAGCTGAAAATGACGCGAGATCAAGCGCTGGAAACTGGCGTTGCTGCTGTTCGCCATGCGACGAAATATACCGACAACATCGAGTATTTCATGGAAGATTCTGGGCGGGCGGATCGCGAGTACGTTTACCGAGTTGTCGAAGCCGTGATTGACGCGGGAGCAACAACAATCAATGTTCCTGACACGACTGGTTACACCTATCCTGGCGAATATCGTGAACTCATGGCGGGAATCAAAAACAATGTCCCGAACATTGACAAAGCAATTCTAAGCTGTCACTGCCACAACGATCTCGGAATGGCTACGGCGAACACTTTGGCTGGCGTATTGGGTGGAGCTCGACAAGTTGAAGTCACGATAAACGGAATTGGAGAACGTGCCGGAAACACCGCCCTCGAAGAAGTTGTCATGGCGTTGCAAATTCGCAATGACCTCTTCAATTGCGAAACTAAGATTCAAACAAACAAGTTGCTCCTCGCTTCAAAAATGGTTTCGAAACTGAGCGGGATGGTGGTCCAACGGAACAAGGCCGTCGTCGGGGCGAATGCTTACGCCCACTCTTCAGGAATACATCAAGACGGCGTACTCAAGGAAAGGTCAACTTACGAAATCATCGCGCCGGAACTTGTAGGAGCTGAAAAGTCAGAAATCATCTTGACCGCTCGAAGCGGGCGTCACGGCTTGAAATTTCGGCTCGCTGAACTTGGATTCAATTTTACAGATGAGCGATTTGAAGATATCTATTCTCGGTTTCTTGCTGTCGCAGATTCAAAGTCCGAAGTTGACGAAACCGATTTGAGAGAATTGGTTTCGGCGTGAATGGGGTTAGCGGATAGCAGTTTGCGGTAAGCAGTGAAAACAAGGGAAAAGCACTCGGCTTTTCTTGATAGAAACCACAGTTCTTGCTGCCCGATTTGGTACAGCAATCCGCCAACTGCCTACCGCTAACTGCCAACAATAAAAAGACCCGCCTCCAAGATGGGGGCGGGTTGCTCTCTCATTCGTTTCGTAAAAGTTTAGATTCCACCGCCAGTCGAGCCGCCTTTGCCTTTGCCGCCGCCAGGGGGAGGTGTGCCACCGCCAGGTCGTCCGCCGCCATTCTGCATCTTTGCTCGCATTTCCTTCATCAAGGCTTCAAATTTGGTCTTTTGAGCTGGAGTTAAAACTGCCAAGAATTCAGCGTTTTGCTTTTCCCTGATTGCCATAAACTTCTTTCGATCAGCATCGCTCATTGGAGTTCTTTGCTTGCCTGGCGCCACTGCGGGTCGCAAAGCTTCGTATTGCACTTTATATTTTTCGTTAATGGCTTTGATCTGCGCAGATTGTTTCGGAGTAAGATTCAGCTTTGCAAAAACCTCTTCCTGCATTCTCTTTCCAAACCCGCCTCGTTGTCCCTGTCCTGGCTTTTGGCCAGCACCTGGCGCGCCGCCTTTAGGACCTGCAGCTTGAGCAAAAGCGCTCGAAACCGCACCGATTAACATAATTGCGACTAATGCCGCTACAGTTACTTTTTTCATAATTATTTGCTTCCTCCAATGCGAAGTTAATAGAAATAACGGCTGAGAGTTGACTAAGTTCACCCTAAAATCGAAATTAGTGAGAAATTTGTGTTGAACTGAATTTCGCCAACAATTCACGAATTGTCCCCGAAGAGTCCTCTTTGAACTCTTCTTTGGTTCCGACAAAAGTGAGTTTTCCGTCTTCCAAGAAGGCAATTTTGTCCGCTACGCGAAAAACTGATGTCACGTCGTGGCTTACGACGAGCGAAGTGACCTGATATTTGCTGCGAACGCCCACGATCAATTCGTCGATCGTGTACGCAGTTATCGGGTCAAGCCCTGTTACAGGCTCGTCGTACATTACCATTTCAGGCTTAAGAGCCAAAGCACGAGCAATGCCGACTCGCTTCTTCATTCCGCCTGAAAGTTGACCTGGGAGCAAGTCTTCCGAACCTGAAAGTCCGACCATCTCCATAAGCTCGGCTACTAGGTCATTTTGCTCAGTGCCGCTCAATTTCCGATGCCGTTTCACTCCAAATAGAATGTTGTCTCGAACGGATAAAAAATCAAAAAGGGCGGCACCTTGGAACACCATCCCCATCTTTTGGCGGGCCAATTCTGGACAGTTTTGAACGTCTATACCGCCAACTGAAATCGTTCCAGATTGGGGAGTCAACAAACCTGCCATGCAGCGAAGCAGCGTGGTTTTTCCGCCGCCGCTGCTTCCCATGATCGCCATGATTTGGCCAGCCTCAACTTCAAGCGAAACGTCGTCCAAGATAGTTCTGTCACCAAAGCGCATCGTGACATTCTTGACCGAAACCATTGTGTAAGTTTACATTTTCTTTGATGCCTCAGTTGGCAGCAATTTACATTGATGCGCAGAAAGTGGTCAATAGGACAGATGGGACTTATGGGACTCAAGTGTACAAAATGTTCTTTTGTCCCATAAGTCCCATAAGTCCCATCAAGAAACCAACAAAACCGAACTAAGAATGGTACAACTCTTACCATGGCCTATTGGCTCATGAAATCAGAACCGGATTGCTATTCAATTGACGATCTTCAAAGGGATGGCACCAATATGTGGGAAGGTTGCCGGAATTATACGGTGAGAAACTTCTTCCGAGACCGATTCAAGCCGGGCGATCTCGCACTATTTTATCATTCCAGCATCAATCCGCCCGGAATTGCGGGCATTATGGAAATTGTTTCAACGGGTTACCCTGACCCAACCCAGTACGATCCAAACAGTGAATATTTTGATTCCAAGAGTCCAAACGAAACGCCGCGCTGGATAACCGTAGACATAAAATTTGTAAGCAAAATTGAACCGCTCATTCCTCTCCAAAAGTTGCGAGAAACAACAGGTTTGGAAGCCATGGGGGTCGTTCAAAAAGGCCAACGACTTAGCGTAATGCCAGTTACAGAATCCGAATGGAAGATTATCAAATCTCTGATGTAAAGGGGATTACGAAGCCTTCTTCTTTGTAGCGCAATGAACCAGCTGATTTCTTCCATTTCGCTTGGCAGAATACAATGCTTCATCTGCGGCCCTAGTTAGTTCAGAACGATCTACAGTATTTAGGTCCATGGTTGAACAACCCAAACTGACCGTGATCTGGCGTTCTGACCAATTTGCATCTTGAATTACTAAGCGAATCCGCTCCGCAACAACCATGACGCCTTCGCGTTCGGAACTGGGTAGCACCATTACAAATTCTTCGCCGCCGTATCGAGCAACCATGTCAGAAATTCGAGCACAAGATTCAAGTAACTTGCCAACTTCTATCAGTACTTCATCGCCCGCCGGATGCCCAAAGGTGTCGTTGAATTGCTTAAAGTGATCTACATCAAGGATGATGATCGAAAGCGCAGTGTTGTGTCGCTTTGCGAATTGAAATTCTTTCTCCAAAAATTCTTGAAATGAACGATGGTTTTTTAGACCAGTCAAACCGTCAGTTGAAGCCATCTCGCTCAACATCTTGTTCGCCCTAGCAAGAGCCTTTGTTTGATCTTCCAATTGAAGGCTATATTCCGAAATGACACCCATATGATTTTCAATGGTTTTCTTGTTTTCCAGATCTTGGGTGATATCAACAAAGCTGATGACAATCCGACTGTTTCCATCAGAACCGATGATTGGAGACGAATTCAGGCTTACCCAAACCGTACTGCCGTCTTCTCGCTTAAGTCCAAGAATCTCATCTCTAAAAGTCTTGCCATCGCGAAGAGATAGAGTAACTGGGCAATTTTCAACGGCAACAGCTTCGTCGTTTTGCCGAACAGGACAAAGGTGTTCAAATCGGAATGTTTTGCTTCGGATCGTCGCAACACTCCAACCTAGAGTCTCAGCGGCTCTCAAATTGCAAATTGAAACGGACCCGTCGTGCTCCAATACTAGGACACCATTTTGCATCCATTCAATACAATTCCGAAATCTTGCCTCACTCTCGGAAACAAGGTCTGCTTGTTTCTTTCTCTCCGTGTTATCTACAAAAGCCCAAACTGCGCCTGTAATGTTTCCATCATGACTACGCAACGGAAACACATAGACAAATGCCCAGAGAAGTTTTCCGGTTACGTTTTTTGTTTGAATTTCTAGTTGTTCTGCGACTTCACCTTCAAATACTCTTGCAAGCAAATTGCCAACCAATTCTTCGGATTCGGGTGTGCAGACTACGGGATGAAGTTTTTTGTGCAAGATATCGTATACAGGCACGCCCCACAATTCCTCGGCACATCTGTTCCATTCGAAAATCGTGCCTGACCGATCACAGGTAAAGCACGCTACTGGCACTCCTGCAAACAATTCTTCAAATCTTCTGGCCGCAATTTCGTAGAGATTCCTGGATGCGTGGGCATATTCAGTAACTTCAGTCAAATTCTCAAATGCGTCTTTCTTTTCCGAATTTTCATCAGATCGTTGCACACTGCCCCAATCGAACTTGTTAAGCAGGATATTCTCGTTTGAAATGTATTCACGCGCTTCATCAACATTGGTTAGTAGGCTTGATTGCCCCTTCTTTGTTCGAAACTCTGAGATGGCATGGGAAACCAGCACCACAAAGCAGGCACCGACAGCAAAATACAAGAGGTTGACAATAATCAAATTCATATTGAAAAGGTCAGATAAGTAGATAAGAGCAAAAACTGCTGCAAACACAATTGCAACAGCACCAATTAGAAACTTCTGGCTTCTGGAATCACGCAAAATACTGCACCAAGAATCGTTACAAGTCAATTTTCGGCATGAAATCCTGCAATCTAGACTAATCCACCGTGAAAATAGTCGCTTTTTTTCGCTGTACTTTTTCTTGGCTCCCTTATGATCAACTTGAAGTCACATTTGTTGCTCTTTGCTGAATCTGTTGAACGTGACGGTCTGTATGCGTCGTCATGATCGCGAAAGCATCAGAGGCATTCATCGTGAAGAGTCTGACAATTGGATTCTTGAACCTCAGCAGATTCGTATTTTTGCCGACGGCAAGTTTCATCAGTTCAATCGCTGCATTTTGCTGAGCAATCCATTCATCAAGTATTGATTTTTCAAATTCAATGAGTTCGGGCACCATTTGAGCTGGGGGCGAAACGTTGCCCTTTGGCCCTGCCATTTTTATGAGCGCTTTCCCAAACCATGTATGTTTAACTTCTGGACTCCCAGAATGAGCCGACTGGACTAGAGGAGGCAGAATTTCAATATAGTTGGTATTCGCGAGGATAAGGTGTTTCAATATTCGTGCAACACTCCAATCGCCATCGGGCATTTGCTGGTTTAACTGCTCCTGTGTCATCAGGGAAACCACACTCAGAACTTCGCTGACGAATCGTTCGTTCTGCTCAATGCAATTTGTTAACAGTTCATTGACAGTCATTTATCAGAAACTCCTCGATTTTCGTTCAGCCTGGTCCAAATTTGTCGCCCGATATACGGCAGGAGATTTTGATTCGATCCATGACGATCGGTGTAGACGGCAAGTACGAATTCGCGTTTGTCGGGTGTTTTGAAATAGCAAACATCGTGGCGAACTTCGTAAGCCAATCCTGCCTTAGACCAAAACTCTGTCCCATTGGGAAGTGACTCGCCAAGAAATCCTTTTGATTGTCCTCCAATGTCATTCCCGTTTTCTCCAATGCTGCGTTTCATGTATCCCAGAAGCCAATCACAGCGAGCTTTACTTGCAACTTTAGCCAATACAATTTCAGCCATCATACGTGAGCATGCATTTGGGCTTAAGCTGTTTCGATGCTTCAGGTTCACTCCATACCCTTGGCGTTCTCGTCCGTATGGACCTTCGTTCCATGGCTTCTGGCATGCATTTTGATTTTCGTAGCCAAGTTTTGCGAGCCACTTGTTGACCGCTTGGCGTTTCTCCATCCACTTCTTCAGATCTCCAGGTGAAAGCTCCGGCCCTCCAGTTGTTCCAGTAATTGTATCAACAACAAGCGCCGTACCATCATTGCTTGACTCAACGAGCATGTCCTTGGTGGCCCGGTCCAGTTCTGGCGTGAACTTCACCCTTTTCGAATCAAGTAGATTCGCCAGGTAGGCTGCGTATAGCAATTTTACAACGCTGGCAGGATACATATTCACATCCCCATTGAATGAACCCTGTACCCAATTTGATCTGTTCGAATCAATCGATACGATGCTGATCTCAACTTCATCCGATTTCAGGTCTTTTGCTTTGAATTCAACTATTGCCTGCTCCGCAACTGATTTTGCGATGGCGGAGAGTTGAACTGATGACAATCCCAGCAGATTCATGGCAAACAAAAGTGGTAAGAAGATTCCGGTCATCTTTTAACCGAAAATCCCATTTGGTCCAGAATCTGCATCGGGTTGGGGCTATCTACAAGTGCGCGCCCAATTACAAGGTAATCTGCGCCGTCGGCAAGCGCTTGTTCTGCCGTTCCAACCTGCTGTTGATCATGGGTGGCGCCGGAAGACAATCGAATTCCCGGTGTGACAATGACTCCTTCGTGTCCAATTGCAACCCGAACATTTGCTACCTCAGGAGCCGGGCAAATCACCCCGTTTAGGCCGCATTCAATGGCTAGTCGGCTCATGTAAATCATCTGCTCTTCTATAGAACGTTCAATTCCAATATCGCGAGTCATGGTCACTTGGTCGAGGCTTGTCAAGACCGAAACACCCATCAGCAAAGGAGCGAATTCATCGCCCATCGCCTGCGCTTCTTCAACAGCTGCTGTCATCATCGCTGGCCCGCCGGACGTGTGAAGAGTCATCATCCACACCCCGTGTTTCATGGCTTCCCGAACTGCCAAGGCAACTGAATTAGGAATATCGTGGAACTTCAAATCCAAGAAGATTCTCTTTGCCCCAGCTTCTCTGAGCCGGTCCATTACAGACAATCCATGTTGCAGTGTCAATGCATGGCCGATCTTGAAAGCACCCACAAATGGGCAAAGACGCTCTACAATTCCGACGGCCTCGGCTACATCTCCTGTATCAAGTGCACAAATTACTTTAAGACATTGCATGGCATCATCAGTCTACGTGATTTCTATTTGTGACCGCACTCGACAAATAGACCATTTGCCCTAACGGTTGGATCATTTTGATGCATCGATCGTTCAACACTCTCAAGGCGCACAAAAAATGCAAATCGCAAAGCTAACCAAGTCAATTCTTAACATCTATGTGCTTTTTTTGTTAGTAGCTTCCATAGGTGCAAGTACAGCGAACTACGCGGCCAAAAAGACGTTTGCTCGTTTTGGCGGAACACCTGACTCGGTCAGCTCAACTGGAAATGCAGAAATCAGCAATTCGATCGTGGTCGAACCCTAGCGGATTGCGAGTTCAGTTTCAAGATCGAACAGATGAACTTCATCGAGAGCGACAAGAAACTCAACTGTATCGTCTACCTTGAGCTTGGAACTATTATCCAGCGTTGCAATCAGAGATGTTTCTCCCGCCTTTAGATAGGCGACATATTGATGCCCCAGAGGTTCGAGAACATCAACAGTAGCCGAGAAGAAATTCGCTTCGCCCTTCTTAATCTGAGAAATAGCTGAGGAGGCGAAAATTGATTCTGCCCGAATCCCTAAAGTCACTTTTTTGCCCGAATGAGAGGCCAAAGCGGCATGGCCTTCTGGCAATCCTATCGAAATCCCGTTGCCAGCAACTCTATTTCTTTCAATAGTGGCTTCTACAAAGTTCATTGGCGGTGAACCGATGAATCCAGCTACGAACTTGTTAACTGGCTTGGTGTAAACATTGTCAGGCGTGTCGCATTGTTGAAGCACGCCGTTGTTCATTACGGCAATTCGCTGCCCCATAGTCATTGCTTCAACTTGATCGTGAGTCACGTAAATCGTCGTAATTCCAAGGTCTCGATGCAGTCGTATTAGTTCGGCTCTTGTTTGGGTTCTGAGTTTTGCATCAAGGTTTGAAAGCGGCTCGTCCATTAAGAAAACTTTTGGCTTCCGAACAATTGCCCGACCCAAGGCAACTCGTTGCCTTTGCCCACCGGAAAGTTGTTTAGGCTTTCGATCCAACAGTTGCTCGATGCCCAGCATTGTAGCGGTTTCACGAACCCGTTTGTCTATGTCTTGCTTAACGTTTCTAGCATCTGCCATGTGCGAAACCTGCCAGAAAAATCCCTTTAGCTCTCGTAATCGGAGCCCAAACGCAATGTTGTCGTACACGTTCATGTGAGGATATAACGCGTAATTTTGGAACACCATGGCGATGTCGCGATCTTTTGGAGCCACATCATTGACTCGCCGCTCGCCAATCAAAATATCTCCAGCCGTAGCTTCTTCTAGTCCGGCGATCATTCGCAATGCAGTTGTCTTGCCACAGCCCGATGGACCGACCAGAACCATGAATTCTTGGTCGTTGATGCTCAAATTCAGGTCATCAACTGCCCGAACATCCTTCCCAAATAATTTTGAAATGCTTTGAAATGTAACGCCTGCCAATCCCTGCCTCCGACCGATACTGGTTCCATTATAACCAGATGAGGCGTTTCCGTCTCCGGTAAGTTCAAATCGCGACGATTCAGCCATAATTTGCAAGAATCATGTCCGACATAAAGCGAATAGTAGCGACCGACTGCGGGTCCACGACCACAAAAGCCATCCTCATTGAACAAAATCCACAAGGCAACTATCGCCTTGTGGCGCGAGGAGAGGCACCTACAACAGTTGAAAAACCGTTTGAAGACGTCACGATGGGTGTACTTAATGCAATCACCGAACTGGAAGAAATTACTGAAGCTGCTGTTCCAGAAGCCGAAGGATTCAAAGTTGCTCGTCGAAAACTGATCAAAGACGGAAAGGTTTGGAAGCGATTCAAGCAAGGCAAAGAGCTTGAGCCTCGCGGCGGTGAAAACGACGGTTCCGATATGTATGTTTCCACTTCGTCAGCTGGCGGCGGCCTTCAAATGATGGTTGCAGGAGTCGTCAAAGCGATGTCGGCCGAATCTGCGGAACGTGCTGCGCTTGGCGCAGGCGCGATTCTGATGGATACCTTAGCGATTGACGATGGAAGAAAGGATTATCAAAAGGTCGAAAGACTTCGGCAGCTTCGCCCGGACATTATTTTGATGTCCGGCGGAACCGATGGCGGAACAAAATCTCACCTCATCGAAATGGCTGAAGTCGTACTTCGCGCCGATCCAAAACCACGCTTTGGCGACATGAAATTACCCGTTATATACGCTGGAAATAAGGACGCATCAAGTGATGTTGAAAAGGTCCTCGACGGCAAGATTGAACTTAAAGTTGTTGACAATCTGCGCCCGACATTGGAACGCGAAAATCTTGACCCGGCTCGCGACGAAATCCATGAAATGTTTTTGGAGCACGTAATGCAGCAGGCTCCAGGCTACAGCAAGTTGTTGGAATGGACGAGCGAAGAGGTCATGGCTACGCCAAATGCAGTTGGCAAGCTGATGAAATCTTATGCCGATCAAGAGAAAATCAATGTTCTCGGAGTTGATATCGGAGGAGCCACAACTGACGTTTTCTCAGTTTTCGGGAGTGTTTACAATCGAACCGTATCAGCAAATTTGGGGATGTCGTATTCAATTTGCAACGTCTTGAAAGAAGCGGGAATTGCCAATATCGTGCGCTGGTTACCCTTTGAAATTGATCCGGCTGAAGTTCGCAACCGGCTTCGAAACAAGATGATTCGCCCGACGACTATTCCGCAGACCTATGAAGATTTGCTGATCGAACATGCTGTCGCCCGAGAAGCTCTACGATTAGCGTTCGACCACCACAAATCTCTTGCTAGAGGACTAACGGGTTCTCAGCAACAACGAGATATTGGCCAAATTTTTGACCAAAGTGCATCTGGCAGCACATTGGTCAAGATGATGGATTTGCACATGGTTATCGGTTCGGGAGGGGTTTTATCACATGCTCCTGAACGCGCCCAATCCTCCTTAATGATGATGGATGCATATCAGCCAGAAGGCATTACGATGCTCACCGTTGATTCCATCTTCATGATGCCCCACCTTGGCGTGCTAAGCGAACATCTTTATGAAGCCGCAAGGCAGGTTTTTGAATACGATTGCATCGTAAAGTGCGGCCATTGCATCTCGCCAGTTGGGACTGCGAAGGACGGTGAACTGGTTGTTACAATTTCTGGCGAAGGGATTAATCAGGCGGTCAAATTTGGCGAACTGGTAGTTATTCCGTGCGGTTTAGATGAGTTCAAACAAGTCAATATCGAACCGTCTAAGAATTTTGATGTTGGGTTTGGAAAAGGCAAATCAGGCTCGATGAAGCTAGAGGGCGGAACTGTTGGAATCATTGTTGATGCTCGAGGCCGTCCATTTGTACTGCCAACCGACATTCCAACTCGGATCCAAAAGCTGCGAGAATGGCTTGGAGCGTTTGGGCTTCCGTTGCCTAACTAGCTTTGGCAATTCTTGCTTGTTTATTTTGCTGGGCATTGCTGGGAATAGCTCGGATTTGTATCTGACAATCAGTTTCGAGCAAAAATCAATACTCAGCTACACCCAACGAACCTCATTGCCCGCGCACTCCCAAAAAAGACCTATTTGGCGGTAGTCTATCGCCATGCCCGTTCCAATTTATGTAGTTGACTCCTTTGCTGAGAACCCTTTTGAAGGCAACCCCGCCGGAGTTTGCCTTTTAGATTCTGAACCCGCATCGGATTGGATGCAAAAAGTCGCCGCAGAAATGAACCACTCTGAAACCGCATTTGTTTGGCCGAGCGACGGCAATTTTGGCTTGCGCTGGTTCACTCCAACAGTCGAAGTTTCGCTGTGTGGCCATGCCACTTTGGCAAGCGCCAAAGTGCTTTTTGACCGAGCGATGGCGATAAACATCATTACATTCAGCACGGCAAGCGGTTTGTTGCATTGCTCGCAATCCGGTAACGGAATCATCGAAATGGACTTCCCGGCCAAACCCCCAAAGCCCTATGGCTCGCCAAGTTTGAAAACCATCGCAAATGCGCTGGGACTGAAAGATACGCCTGTTGATGTTCTTGCATATGGGCTGGATTGGTTTGTGGTTTTTGAAAATGAAGCGCAGATTCGAGCCATTGACCCCGATTACATTTCCATCATCGAACTTGGTTTACGTGGATTGGTTGCAACGGCTGTGGCGGAAGGCAAAGAATACGACTTTGTTTCTAGATTCTTCGCGCCTGGATCAGGCGTACCAGAAGACCCCGTCACAGGTTCAGCGCATTGCGCTTTGGCCCCTTATTGGGCAGGAAGATTGGGGCGCAACAAACTTGTTGGAAGGCAGCTTTCGAAGCGCGGCGGAACAGTTGGCGTAGAGTTCATGGGCGAGCGAGTGATGCTTTCCGGCCATGCGCAAATCATTCTTTCTGGCGTTTTGGATGCGTGATGTTTTGGAAGGGCGTCCGACGATGTCGGCGCTTTGATTTCAAATCCCATAAAAATTCAGGTTCAAATGTTCCTCTAAGATTCCGTAAAAAGTGCCGACGTGGTCGGACGCACTCCCACAATGCAATCCCCATATCCCGTCATAAAGTGCATCTGCTTCAACATTCCTTTTCAGGTCTTGAAGGAAAGTGGACTTACCTCTATGGAGCAAATCAAGAGCCAATTTGGATGCACTTCAGGCTGCGGGATGTGCGCAAAATACATCGAATTGATGTTGGAAACGGGGGAGACCGAGTTTCCGATACTGTGGGGGCCGGAGTTCGCTGCGTGGAAAGAGCAACGACTTTTGTAGCAAGAAAGGAGAATCCACCTCTGAATCTATTCTCGACCTAAACTATGACTCGAAACGTCTATAGTAGTGACGCGCAAACGGTTTCGAGCGTCAAAGGAAATTGGTGGTGTCAACTATTCTAGAAACGGTGCGTGAAATCCCTCAAGATGAGGATGCCCGATATGTCGAGCGATTCCTCTCGGGCGAACAAGGTGCGTTTGAGCAGATTTACGCGAAGTACTACGAAAAGGTGTACTCTGTTGCTCGCGGAATTTTGCTGGATGCCGATGACGCCGCCGACGCCGTGCAAGAGATTTTCACGCAGGTCTATAAGCATTTGGCAAATTTTGATCGCCGATCCAAATTTGGGACTTGGCTCTTTCGAATTGCAGTAAACCGTAGCATCCAATTTGGAAGAAAAACTAAGTATCGGCTTCGCCAAACGGAACTCAATGAACAGATTTCGGAAGAGCGCACTCCAGAAGCATTGGTTGGCGACCCCGATATCTCAGTCGCACTTTCGCAACTAGTCCCGAACGACCGAGCTTTGATCGTACTTTTTTATTGGGAAGAGATGAGCCTTGCAGAAATCGCTTCAAGCCTCGATTGCAGTGAAAATGCCGCGAAAACTAGGCTATATCGAGCACGAGAGAGATTCAAAGTTTTTTATGAAAAGGTGGGAATATGAACCGAATTCCGCCAGAAATCGAAACACTTTTGTGGTCGGTCGCGGAATCTGGCGATGATCAAGCGATCAACGAATTCGGAGATCGTTATCCAGAACAGCGTGGCGAACTCCTAAAAAGACTTGGCATGGTAAGGCAACTGAAAGGCGCACGGCCACATGAAGGACCGTTCGGACCGCCCCGATTCGAGGTTCCGCGTAGCTCAAAGCCTACTTTCGCTTGGCCGAAGTGGACTTGGGTTCCGGCTACAGCATTGTTGGGCGTGATGGCTTATGCAAGCTACACATTTACACTTTCGGTGATAAATCCGGTTCAAGTTCCCGATCCAATTCCTAGCGGTGTTACGAGACTGCCAATCGTTCGATCAAACAACAATCAGAACAATCCGGTGATTCCACAAAACCTGCCTCGTGACGATGACGAACCAAGAATCATAGAGGACAAACCAGAAGGAAATACGCCACCCGTTAGCAAAATTGTAACACTTCGTTTTGAAAGGATTTCTTTGCACACAGCGCTTGATGCTTTGGGGAAACAATCTGGCATTCGAATGGAGATTGCGCCGAATTTAGAAGATCCGGACATTTCGGTGAACTACAGTGGTTATTCAGCCATGCAAGTTCTTGAAGAAATGGGGATGAAATTCGGATTTAGCGTATTCCCTCAGGGCGATAACGCCGTATTGATCATTCCAGAAGTTGACAAGAAGAAGCAACAAGGAGGAATAGTTGAACCTGCTGTTCCCGTATTGCCCGAAGGGATTGGAAAGGCGATTCCGCCCACTAATACCGATACGCGACTTCCTTCGAAACCATCTACAGGTGGCGGCGGTTAACAGAATCTAGCGATCACCGTAGACCTTGCACACCTTTTCCCGGTAATCTCATTGGGAATATGGCAGAACCCGAACTAGAATCTATCGAACTCATTGAGCCGAAGGCAGAACGGAAGTCCGACATCCTTGAAAGGCTGGGCGAAAAAGGGCTCGTTTTTGGAATAAGCGGAATTGTTGCAATTGCGTTTGCCGGCCTATTATTCAGATATCGAGGCGACGGCTACTTACTTGGTCTTGCCTGGGTGTTGATATTAGCTGGCGTTGGCGGAGTTCTCTTTGCGCTCTACCAGACCACACAAGTCAAGAAAGTTACGTCGGTGGATATTGAATGCGTGTATTGTCATGACAACAACGAATTCACTTCGTTTCCAGAAGATGATTTTCGCTGCGGCGGGTGTAACCGCTTAATCCCGGTTCTCGATGGGAAAATTCTGGAGGTTCAACAGGTTCGCTGCGGTTATTGCAACACACTTAACTACTATTCAGAAAAAAATGAAGTACTAATCTGTGAAGAATGCGACCACGAAATTCCACTGGCAACAACAGATGGAACAGTAAAGCATGTAATGCGAGCGTATGCGGTCACAGATGATGATCGTCTCTATGAGCTTGTTTTGACAGGCTCAGGACACAAGAACGAAGATTTAATCAATGCTTTGCAGCACATTTTGGCATTGAACAGAAACCAAGTGAAGCTCATGCTGACCGAACTCCCTGTGACGATTCTCACAGGGATTTCGCGCAAAAAGGCCGAAATTTTGCAGGCTCAACTCTCTATTCATGAAGGTTCGAGCGAAATGCATGCTTTGAACTAGTGCGTGTCTTGGGCGTCCCGCCCAAGGACAGGTTTGAAAGTTTGAATTGGCGTGTCTTGGGCGGGACGCCCAAGACACGCCCTATTTCAACAGTCCGTCAACCACATTGCCATGCACATCTGTTAGCCTGAAATCCCTTCCCATGTGCTTGAAAGTTAGTTGCTTGTGGTCAATTCCCAATTGATGAAGAATTGTTGCGTGCAGATCGTGGACGTGTACTGGATCTTTTACCACGTTGTATCCAAGGTCGTCTGTCGCGCCGTACGATAGCCCCGGCTTGAATCCGCCGCCCGCAACCCAAATGCTAAATGCCCGAGGGTGATGGTCTCGTCCGGCATACGTCCGGTCGCCGCCTCGAGCTTCCATCATTGGAGTTCGGCCAAATTCACCGCACCAAATCACAATCGTTTCATCAAGTAGCCCTCTTTGCTTTAAATCCTTAATCAGAGCGGCGGCTGGCTTGTCAGTCTCTTGGCATCTTTGAGGCAAATTGTGGCCAAGGTCATCGCCCGGACTCGTTCCATGATGATCCCAACCGCGATGATAGAGCTGAATAAATCGAACATCTCGTTCAACTAGTCTTCGGGCAAGCAAGCAATTATTGGCAAAACTTTTCTTCCCTGGCTCAGCACCATACATTTCAAGTGTTTCCTGACTCTCTTTCTTAATATCCATCAGTTCAGGAACGCTTGTCTGCATCCGGAAGGCAAGCTCATATTGCTTGATTCTCGTGTCAATTTCAGGGTCCAGATATTTCTGATAATTCATGCGATTGAGATCGTTGATCGCATCTATGGAGGCTCTTCTAAGGTCGGCATCAATCTCATCTGGATTGTTCACATAAAGGACAGGATCGCCCGAGGACCGAAACTCTACTCCTTGATGAACGGTAGGCAAGAATCCAGAACCCCATCCCGATTTTCCGCAATCAGGAGCATTGAGTCCGCTTAACAAAACCACAAATGCTGGCAAGTCTTTGTTTTCAGTCCCTAAGCCATAACTGAGCCAAGCCCCCATGCTTGGCCGCCCCGGAAGCTGGAATCCGGTATTCATGAAAAGTTGTGCTGGAGCGTGGTTGAATTGGTCCGTCTGCATCGAACGGATGACAGAGATGTCGTCCGCAACTGATTTCAGGTGTGGCAATTGTTCACTGATCCATTGCCCCGACTTCCCTGCTTGTTCGAATTTGTAACGAGTTCCTAAAAGAGTCGGTTTGCCGCGAATAAAGGCGAATCTCTCTCCGTTCAAGTACTCGTCAGGACATACTTCTCCGTCATTCTTTGTTAGAAACGGCTTGAAGTCGAAAAGCTCCATTTGGCTTGGCGCGCCTGCCATGAAGAGGCAGATGACACGCTTGGCTCTTGGCTCATTTGAAGTCCGATTCGTTAATCTATTGGCTTGGGATTCAGATGACAACATGGAGGTTAGAGCGGCGCTACCGATTCCGTAGCCAACCGTTTTAAGGAAAGTCCGCCTGGTCTGGTGTTTCAAGAACGACTCGTACGAATTCATATCAGCTCCAAGTCCTTTTTGGTCAGTTCGTTATAAACATTCCCTGTGTTCAACGTTGATTCAGGTTCAAATAGCACAATCCAGCACTCCTCATCGGCTACTGGACAATGTTCTACACCACGGGGAACCACAATCATTTCGCCTTCGTTAAGTTTGCATTCTCGATCCCGGAATTTCATCGTCATTGAACCCCGTATGACGAAAAAGAGCTCATCCTCGTTTTCGTGATGATGCCACACAAATTCTCCTTGAAAACGAACAGCCTTAACCATTTGGCCATTTAACTGAGCCAAAACTTTGGGCGACCAATGGTCTTGAATCATAGCGAATTTCTCTTCAATGTTGACAACATCTGTCATGACTTTGTCACCGTTTCATCAAGATTTAGAATTGCGTTTGCGACCACTAGGAGACCTCGAAATTCAGCGCCCTTTCCAGGTTTTGACTTGCCAATCTCGTAAAGTTTGATCAGTCGCTCGGTTTCGGAAACGGTGGGTTTTCGGCAAGTCGCACGAAAAAACATGAACTCGACTGCTAGTTTAGGCTGGACGATGCTGCTGTACCCTCGCCCGCGAAAGGACATCGCAGCCAAGTTTTGAGCGGCTTCCAAATAAATTGGATCATTCATCAGAATGAGGGCCTGTAGTGGCGTGTTGGTCCGAATTCTGCGTGGTGCACATTCCTCTCGGCTTGTGGCATCAAAGGCCGTGAAGCTCGGATAGGCGGCCGTTCGTTTCAAAAATGTATACAGTCCCCTCCTATATTTTTGACGATCCTTGCTCTCTATCCACTTTTCATCGCTGTATGGACTGTCCCAAATCCCTTCCGGCTGAGGAGGAAACACACTTGGTCCGCCAATGGTCATATCGAGTTGTCCAGAAGCAAATAAGATGACATCTCGAATGGCCTCTGCCTCGAGACGAAATCTCGGCCCCCGTGCAAGCAGTAGGTTCAAAGGGTCTTTCATAATCAACTCTTTTGTAGCTACAGAGGACTGCCGGTAAGTAGATGAAGTCACGATAAGCCGGTACATCGCCTTCATATCCCATCCCGATTTCATGAATTTTACAGCAAGGTAATCAAGTAATTCTTTGTTCGATGGAGGAGAAGATTGAGTGCCAAAATCTTCAACCGTCTCGACAAGTCCTCGGCCAAAAATTTGTTCCCACATTCGGTTGACTTGCACTCTTGCGGCCAATGGATTTTGCAGGCTGATTAGCCACTTGGCCAATCCAAGTCTATTCTTGGGAACTGAGGAGGGAAACGTTGGAAGGAACATTGGCGTATTCGCTACAACATCCGGCCCCTTTGATAAAAACTCGCCCCGCTCCCGTATAGTTGCCTTTAACTCTTTGGCAGGCTTGTTTTCCGACAATACTAACGTGGTCGGAACAGCCGTTTGGAGTTCAGCAGATTCTTGTTCGAGCCTACCGATTTGCACAGACAGTTCGTAACTTTCTGGATCGAAACGAGACAGTAAATCCGCTGCCTCTTTATCCTTGCCGGAAGACCGCAAATTCACCGCTTGCGGTAACAGAATTTGAATTCCTGGAAAGGAATGGTCGGTCAACGAAACCCAGAATCTGCCAACCGAATGTCTTACCCACTGTTTCGACCCAAACTCCATTTCAATTTCTGCTTTAGAACTTTCCTTCACGATGATTGGATTTATGAACCAACAAATCAATTGATGAGGTTTGCCGTATTGCGGCGAAACAGCCCACCCTGTTTCCGTGTTTTCGTCAAAACAATTTTCGACTTTGTAGCCACTCTGTTCGAAATCTGCTAACGAGAAGTCGGGTTTATGCTCCTTACTGTCAATCTTGATTCTCAATTTCGAGAGGATGAAATTGCCTGAACTTGAGCGTCCTGGGCCCTTATTGACAAGAGACGGCTGGGGATGAACTTCTATGATCATCCCAGTGACTTTGCGAAGCCGACCGACACTTTGTTTCCAGGTGTACGTAACCTGATCTGGGTTCGCGCCATTAAGTTCCACGACACCTGAGTCAACCTTCGATTCGACAGGCGGATTTGTCGAAAAAGATGCGTTCCAATCGGAAACCCAAGCCGGAAGTTCAACGTTTGGCAATGTCCACCTTTTCCAAAAAGCATCTTTCCCTTGATTTTGAACACTTATTTTCTCCCCTAAGACTTTTATTTCAGCACTGATTTCGTTAAGGCGAACCGATTGTTTGATCGTTGGCACTTTCAAAAAAGGCTCGTAATACTTCGATTGCCCCACTTTCGCGTCGCCTTGGCGGTCGAATTTGTTGTTCCCAAAAAAGGCGTACATTTGGAAGTAGTCTTTTTGAGTAAACGGGTCGTATTTGTGGTCGTGGCAGCGGGCGCATTGCAAAGTTGAACCCATCCAAACGGTTGAAGTCGTCGCCACACGGTCGTTGATAACTTCATACATGGCTTCGTCTGGATCAACTCCCCCTTCTTCGTTCGTCATTGCATTGCGATAGAAACCTGTTGCGATGAGTTGGTCTTGATTGGGCTTTGGAAGCAGGTCTCCGGCAATCTGTTCAATCGAAAATCGGTCATAGGGCATATTCTTGTTGAGGGCGTTGATCACCCAATCACGGTACGGCCACATCGTTCGAGTTCGATCGGCTTCAAATCCATTGGTATCGGCGTAATGCGCCAGATCGAGCCACCATCTTGCTTGCTTTTCACCGTAATGCTCATTC
This sequence comes from Armatimonadota bacterium, assembly GCA_031400935.1. Lineage (GTDB taxonomy): Bacteria > Armatimonadota > Fimbriimonadia > Fimbriimonadales > Fimbriimonadaceae > JANNJE01. Next base: position 68,937 of record JANNQV010000045.1, on the reverse strand, counting down.
ATCAAAAGCATATCCACCGTCCTTTCGTAGGCATCAGGGCGGTTGTCTTTCATGAATCTCTCAACCATATAGGGAAGGGGTGGAATTCCAATCAGATCGAGAAACACTCGCCGGTACAGAGTTTCCTTTGTTGCCACTTGCGATGGCCTTAACCCTTCCTTTTCGAGCCTAGACAACACCAGACGATCAATTGGATTTCGGACCCACTTAGAATTCTTGACCGATGGAAAAATCGGGAGTTTCGGAGCTTGATATGCCCAATGAATCGAAGAATTGCTTGAAAAAGAAGCGCCTGAATCTATCCAACTGCTGATGGTTTCCAATTCAATCGCCGTAAGTGGAGCAAACCCCATCGGCATCTGTGGAAGCCAGTCTTCGCCTTTAAGCCGTTTCATCAAGAGCGACTGAGCAGGCTCTCCAGCAACCCAAAGCTTCCCCGAAACTCCGCCTTTCTGAATTCCTGTAGGCGTATCGAGCGCAAGACTGCCGCTTGCCCCAGCCCCAGAGTGGCAAGCGAAGCACTTGGCTCGAAAGATCGGGATCACTTGCTTCGCAAAATCGATCTTTTGAGTTTGGTTGTCTTTTGAACCAACAATCGCAAAGACTCCAGGTAGAGCCGCAATCAAAAACCACATCGTACGCATTGTTACTATCTTATCGCGTTTTGGACGCTTTTAGTGAAAATAGCTTGCGCCATTAATGTCCAGAACCGTTCCGCTTAAATAATCTGCTTCCGCAGAAAGCAAAAATGCAGCGGCGGCGGCGCAATCGCTTGGCGCTCCCATACGCCCCAATGGAATGCCAGCCAAAATTTCAGATTCCTTTTGTTGCATTCCCTCTCGCGCCATAGCCGTATCCACCCAACCAGGTGCAATTCCGAAAAGTCGTATGTTCTTAGGTGCAAGTTCGACTGAAAGGCTACGAGTGATATTGATTAATGCGGCTTTTGAAGCCGCGTACAGAGCCGCTCCTCCCTCGCCCTTGAAGCCGACGCGGCTACAAACATTGAGGATTTTTCCACCGCCCGAATTCTGGAAATGTTTGACGGCTGCTCGAATCAAAACAACGGGCGAATCAAAATTTATCGCAAATGTTTTGTGCCAGTTTGCTTCAAAAGATGCATCTCCTGAATCGGCAAAGTCAAGCGGAAGATAAACCCCTGCATTGTTCACTAAAGCATTTATCGGCCCATCCTTCAATGCCGCTGCAAAAAGGCTTTTTCCAGCTTTTGAATCAACAAGATCGGCATTGTAGATTCCGGAAGCCCTCTTGCCAAGCTGCCTCACTACTTTTTCAGCTTCATCTCGATGTCCCGAAAAATGAATGGCAACGTCCCAACCATCTTGAGCCAAACGGAGGGCAATTGCCTTTCCGATTCCTCTTGAAGAACCTGTGACTAAAATGCGACCTTGATCCATTCTTGAAAATTCCTGATGAACGAATACACCTCAGCAACGTCATTCAGGATAGAATTGACGAACCTGTTATCGAAAGGACGAATCAAATGGCTCATAAAGGACTAAAAATTGTTATCCCATTCGGCATCGCGTGTTCGGTCGTCTTTGTCGGACTAGCTAGTTCGGCATTTGCGCCGGCACCTGTGATAAAGAAACTGGCACCGATTTCACAATCAAAAGTGAATTACGCTGAGCATGTAAAACCAATTCTCGACAGGGCTTGCATCGGATGCCATCGGCCAGGCGAAGTCGCCCCGTTTTCTCTTATTGGTTTCGAAAATGCCAAAAAATGGGCACCAATGATTGATTTTGTCGCCAAAAACAAGAAAATGCCGCCTTGGAAAGCGGTCAAGGGCTACAACGAGTTTCGTGACGAAAATCGGCTTTCGGATTCAGAAATCGAAACCATTCATCGTTGGAACGAAGCAAGTGCGCCTCGCGGCGATGCAAAGAAGGAACCAAAAACGCCGGATTTACCGGTGGGCCCATGGTCTTTAGGAACTCCCGATCTAATCTTGACGCCAGACTCAAAATACAATCTTGAAGCAGAGGGTGCCGACGTTTACCGCCATTTTATTTTGAAGACTAATTTCACTGATACGAAATGGGTCAAAGCAATGGCCGTTAGTCCAGGAAACAAACAAATTGTGCATCACGTGATTGCTTATCTAGACGAGACAGGAAAATCTCACAAGTTGAATGCCAAAGACGGCCAAGATGGCTACAACACATTTGGCGGGCCGGGGTTTGTACCTGATGGTTCGTTTGGAGGCTGGGCTCCCGGACTAAACGTGCAAAAGACTCCAGAAGGAATCGCTTTTGAACTCAAGCCTGGCACAACGGTTGTAATGGAAGTTCATTATCACAAGACCGGAAAGCCCGAAACTGATCAAACCAAATTGGGCCTCTATTTTGCGAAAGAGCCAGTTGTTCAGACAATGGCATTGGCATGGCTCGCAAAGCCGAGCATTCGAATTCTAGCTAACGATGCGAACAGCGTTCAGACTATGGCATACCCCATTCCAGCCGACGTTACTGTTTACAACGCCATGCCTCACATGCACCTGCTTGCAAAATCTATGAAGGCGGATGTTGAATTCCCAGATGGTACGAAAAAGCCATTGGTGTTTGTGGATGATTGGGACTTCAATTGGCAAATGAGTTACATGTTCAAGGAGCCGATGAAAATTCCAAAGGGTTCAACAATTCGCATCACTTCGGTTTATGACAATTCACTGAAGAATCCAAACAACCCAAGCAATCCTCCCAAAAATGTCACATGGGGCGAGCAAACTACGGATGAAATGATGCTTCTCATTTGCGGCTATACCGTTGATGGGGTCAAAACTCCGCGCCGACGAATGTTGGGCTTTGGCGGCGGGGGCTGATAGTGTGTAGTGTGTAGTGTGTAGTGCGGAGTGCGGAGTGCTGAATACTGAATGTCGAGAGCGGAGAGCGGTCAACCAACAACCAACAACCGACAACCGACAACCGACAACCGACAACCGACAACCAAAAACCATCAGCCAAACAACTTTTCGCCCTGTTTGGGATCGAATTTGACAGATTCAACGTTATGTCATAATAGAGTCTCCGTTAAACGATTTCGCTGACTGATTTTATGGCCAATCAGACCCCTCAACCAAAAACACTGTGGCGCCGAATTTTGGGCGTCTCATGGTACGCATTAGTCTGTGTTCTCGCCCTAGGAATGGGCTCGATATCGGGTTGGGCAAACTTTGATCCGACTTTACGAGCGATTATCCTTGATCAAGCTGGAATCCGAAGAGTTGAACCCAAAACAGTCTTTGATTCGACTGAAATGACCCTGCTTGTATTAGGGTGCGACGAAGACCGCTATTACCGAGGAATCAAAGTTCTGAACGATGCAGCTCGAAGCGACATGATGCTGATTGTCAAACTCGATTTTGAAAGCAACCGTGTAGGTGGCGTTTCAATTCCTCGCGATTTATGGGTTTCCCATCCGGGCTATCGAGGTCACAAGATCAACGCTTACCATGCGATTGGTGGTCCAGATCTTACAAAGGACGTCGTTGAGAATTTGTTAGATGTGCGAATTGATCGCGTCTTAGTGTTGAACTACAAAGCCTTTCAAAACATGATTGACTTAGTGGGTGGTGTTTCAGTTTATGTCGGCAAAAAGATGGACTACGACGACAATGCTGGCGATCTGCACATTCACTTGACGCCAGGTCGCCACACACTTTCTGGAGTGGACGCAATGGGCTTTATTCGCTTTCGAAAGTCGGATAGCGATTTTTCGCGAATCGAGCGGCAACGAGATTTGATGCTCTCGTTCAAACAATCCGTCATGTCACAACCTGCAATTCTTCCCGCCGTGGTCAAAAAGGCAACTGAACTTTTCGGTGGAGCACTACAGCCCGATGAAGTTGCAGCACTTAGCTCGTTTATGCGGAAAATCGGCAGCGACAATGTTAAGATGGGCACGTTGCCTGTTTTCGAAGGCAGCGGAACGAACCTGAATCTTGACGGTGCCTTGCTGCAAAAAACCCTCGAAGATCACTATTTAAAGCCAAAGCAAGCGTTTCCTCCCGATTCCCAAGCGAGTACTAATCGGTGATCTTCTTAATGGCGGATCCATACGACGCTTCGGAAACCGAGGAGCGCCCTCGGTCAACTTACGTCGGTAAAAAGGATTGGAAGATTCTAGCGATTTTCCTTATTCCAGTTTCGATCGTAATCTGGATGCTATATTCGAAACAATTGAAGCAAGCACAAGAAGCCATTTGCGATCAAAACTTAGCCCAAATTCAAAAAGCGATGGGCGTTTACATGGAAACGAACAATGGCCGGTTTCCTCCAGCTTTTGTGGAAACCTCGGATCATCAACCAATGATGATTCAATCGGGAAGAGTCGAAGCACCTCATACTTGGATCTCACAGATTTACGGAGGTTTCGAAAAAAGGGCAAGTTTTGTTTGTCCAAGCGCATTGGCTGAAGAATATGCCTCAAACTTACATCCTGAAGAGACGCATACAACGATCAATTCAACTTACGGAATGTATTTGCCTCGTTCAGGATGGCCGGAATCGCTGCTTCAAAACCCTGAGCAAGCTATTCTCATCGCAGAAACTAGCAATCACGGATCTAATTCAAGCTTCAATCCCAAGCCATATCCTGTGGCGCCAGACGGTTCCGTGATTGGCTGGGACGATGGCAACGTAGAGATGACTCCCAATTCCAGATTCGCAACTCGACTCGCATTTCAAGAAACGACGAATGGCAAATTTCAACCTATGGGGCCTGCTCGGCATGAAACGCGAATCCATGTGTTGTTCGCCTCAGGACGTAGGGGGCGAATTCAGTCTGAAGATGCAAGGATCGAAAAGCTTGGAGAGCAAAGCACGGGCTATTGGGCAGACCGCTAAATGGGTTTCCAACCAACAACCAATAACCGACAACCGACAACTGAAATCCAAATGCCGCTTTTCACTTTGTGTCTAAAAAGCCGAGTTCGCGCAGACTCGCAAACCGATTGAAGCCGATGATTACGTGGTCCCAAACTCGAATGTCGAGCAACTTTCCAAGTTCGTCAAGCTTCTTCGTAATCGAAATGTCTTCCGGACTTGGGTCGGGGTCGCCAGAAGGGTGATTGTGGGCAAGAATCATGCTGCAAGCGCCTTCCCGAATAGCCTCACGAAACACCTCTCGTGGACCCACAAGCGAGGTTGTCAGGGTTCCAATGTGAATCGTTGACCACTTAATGAGAGTGTTTTTTGCGTCAAGCAGCACGATTATAAAGTGCTCTTGCTTCTCGTTCTGAAGATGTCTTAGCAAATGTGCAACATCCGCTGCAACCATCACTGAAGCTCGGTCGCCTTTGCCGGATTGATTCGTTCTTCGTCCAAGTTCGAGCCAAGCCAAGCATCGAAAGATCTCCAAGTCATCGAGTCCTGAAAACTGCTGAAGCCTTTCCCTGGAAAGGTCAGTTATTGCATGTATTCCGCCTAGGCTACGAGCCAAATCCCTTCCCCGAACTTCAGCATCAACCAGGTCGTTTTCATCGCGGCAAAGTCCAATGGCGAGGAGGTCAGGTGCGGCTGCCCCAGGCCAACCTTGAACTGAGACCCGAGTTATTGGAGAATCCAAATCCATTTGATTCTAGTTATTCGACCCTTGAACTCGGTTTCCCTTCAACAGTTGACTTCATGTTGCTTCGAGATGGAATGAATAAGTTGAAATTGAGACCCAATTGCGAAATGTGCGACTGCGATCTTCCGGCAGATTTTGCGAATCAAACGATCTGAAGCTTTGAGTGTACGTTTTGTAACTATTGTTCTGAAAAAGAGAGCCGCTAAGCAAATGTCCAAATTGTGTCGGCAATTTTGAACGTAAGTCAGATCGACCCACGCAAAAACTTGTCGCCTTTCCTGCATCGTTAATACTAATTCATCTTGAATACTCGCAGTCGAAGTTGCTTGGTCAATAAGTAATTGAACAAACGGGACTCCTGAGCTTGCGAAATTCAAAGCCTTTATACGATTGTTGGTTCACTTTTCAATTCGCTTTCCAGTGTGTTTAACGAAAGTGCAGCCACACGAAGATGCGAACCAACAATCTGACCGTCTAAAACTGTAACCATGAAAAACACATCCTTTATGCGAATCGGAATTGCGGTTGTCTTTGGAGCCGCCATCTCTACGATCGTGCTTTCCCAACTAGGCGAATCGGGCAGGCTACAGTCAAACTCTGTTGGAGTTACTTCGCTCCTTGGCAACGACACGCTGCAATCGGGCGACAGGCGATTTCGGCCCGTAGCCATGGCCGTCTTAAATGAAGCGGCAAACGATAGCCGCGTAGCGACAAAAAAGGGCGGAACTGTTATCAGTGAAACAGTCCTTACCGACTATTTCCAAAAGTACATCTACAAAATTCCGGCTTCGCGAAGTAGTCAATTTCCGATTCGACCCTTGACGCCTGCGGAGGCACTTTTCTTAGAGGAGCTATTTACAAACGAACTTGGAAGAGCGGCTGAAGTCACCATTTCTCAAAATGGTATCAACGGCATCGTTGCACCCAAGGACATTTCTGTGAAATCATATGAGCTAAGGGCGAAGGCAAAAGCTCGTGGAACTCAGCTGAGACAATGGTACGAAACTGGCGCAAGGGAGATTGGCGCGGGGCAATGATTGTCTGTTGACTTCATAAAAAGCAAGGAGGCGCAAGTGCGTTTCGTGCTAGCATTGTTATTGTCTGCAACTTTGGTGCTAGCTACATATTCAGCTTCGGTCGGCTTTTCAGATGCTCTTGCCTTTGTCCGCAAAGATACTCAAATTCTTGCTCCCCCTAAAGGCAATTTGGCATCACTTTCGCAGTTTTTGCCTTCTGGGACTAGTTACGGCTTTTATGCGCCCCAAGTTTGTAGCGAATTTCGACTCAAAATGCGACTTGGCGAATCGGCAACTGGAATTGTAAGAGATGTTAAGATTGATCTCGGACCTGAAAGCTCCCTGCTCGTTTCATCGCTTAGCAGTTCGTCTCAAAACAGTAATGTGGCAAAAACTATTGCTGCATCGTTCGCTTCCTACGGATTTACTCGCGACACGAACGCTGATTCGGCTGAAGTAACAATAGAAGTCGAGATCATGTCGCCGTTGTCCGAAGCGACTATGCGAAAAGCGGAGTGGGTAACTTTTACCAAGTTCCATTTCAAAAGGTAGCCGTGCCATTCACTTTTATCAGTCGCTGCCTTTCCGCCATTTGCGTCCTAATCATGCTTTTGTGGTCACGCGATTTGTTCACGATGGTAGGTACTCGAGGACTATTGGATCCAAACTTGGCAGCAAGTTTGACCGAGGTTTTGCCACTTTCCATTTACAATTGGATCTCGTTTGATTCTCTAAAGGCTGATTCAGCCATCCTGATATTGATCAACTTTGTCGCGGTGATAGGTGCCGTCCTGTTTTGGAAACCCAGATCTGTCTTGGCTTCAATTGGCCTTTATCTTACGTTTGTTTGCTTTAAGCACACCGTGGCACTTTTTGCATACGGTGTCTATGAATTCATTCAACTTGGCTTGTTTTACGTCATGATCGCGAATTTAGCGGCGTATGCCTTTCGCAAATCGGAAGGGGATGCTTTGAAGGCCGAGAGAATGGTAGGGTGGTTCTTTCGAATCCACATCGCAATGGCTTACGTCTTTGCGGGCGCATGTAAGGCTATCGGCCCGCAATGGTGGAATGGTGAATCAGTGTGGCGAGCACTTTCTCGCTCAGATTCAACAGGGCAGCGATGGTTCAATTTCGAATGGACAGGACAATATCCACTACTATTGCAATTCGTTGGAATCTCCGTTTTTCTGATTGAACTGACGTATCCACTAGCCTTCGTTCGGCGCTTGCGCCCATACATTGTTAGCGGCATGATTCTGATGCACTTTGGAACAATAGTTACGCAAGGGCTGACAGTATTTGGTTTTACAATGATCTCGCTAAATGCTTACTTTTGGCTCGAGTCAAAAGAATTGGACTCGCGACCCAAATGACCTTCTGACTTAAACACTTTTGGGGATTCAAAAAATCTTGCCTAACAATACTCTTGTTCAAGATTCGATTGCGGTTCCGAAGGTCAGACAAAAGAATTGATCGCAACTAACTAGTCAGAAGAAACCGATTTTGAGATTAGACGATTCAGAACGGCCTGTAAAACCATGACAGCAGTTCCAAATTCGGAGAGCGAAATATGTTCGTTTGGCGTGTGATCCAAACTGGAATCGCCAGGGCCGTATGCACATATTGGACATGGCCATTTCGCGCCAACCACATTCATATCGGCTGTGCCTGTTTTGACCAGTGTCTTTGGCTCCATGCCCTCGCTGCGGATTGCAGCAAAAAATGCGCTAACGAGTGGGTTGCGGCGGTCGCGTCGAATCGCCGATTCTTGGCCACGGAAGGATATCTCGACCGAAAAGCCGTCTTCCAATACTGTGCTACTTATGGCGGCAGGTAATTCAGATTCCAATCGGTTGAGTTCATCAGACGGCCCGAGCCGAAATCCAAGAGTCATTTGTGCAACATCCCCAATTCCGTCAGAAATCGTGTTGAAGCTTCGAAGAGAGCAATCGAGCCGATCAAAAATGCCCTCCTTGCCTTCATTTAAGCGGTTGACAAGACTTTGCAAACTCGCAAATATAGCGATTGCACCCTCGCCTACCGATTGGTGGGCATGGGCCGTGTGGGTTCCTGGGCGACTTACTAAAATGTCCATGAGAAGCCTTCCCTTGTAACCCAAAGTTACTCCATTCGTCCCAGACGGCTCGCCGATAATGCAGAAATCAGGTTTACTCCAATCAAAAAGCACTTGACGGGCACCTTTCGATGAAGCGGCCTCTTCTTCAGTTGCCCCGATCACTACAATTTCTGCCTGAGTGTCCTTGGGGAGGCTCGCAGCAGCATGAATGAACGTCGCGAGAGATCCTTTTGCATCCACCGATCCGCGTCCATAAAGGATGTAATCCTCAACGCGAACCGGGATGTAGCCAGGAACGGTATCAATATGGCCGAGAAGTATGATGCGGGGCGAACCGCCCTTTCGGCCCCAGATGCCGACAGCACTGCCTGCTTGATCAACGTAGGCTTCGGAATAGCCAAGCAACTTCATTTGGGCTACTGCGAATTCGCTGGCTTCACCTTCTTCGCCAGAAACGGACCGAATCCGAACCAAATCCTCAAGAAAGGACTCGGGTGCCAGAGCGGTCATGAGTTGCTAAGTACCTCGATCAAAGTTTTCGCGATAAAATCAGACTGATCATCCGCAAGAATCAGGGGCGGAAGCAGCCGAATGACTCGCTGCCCGGCAAGTAGAACGAGGAGCCCGGAGTCTGCCAAAGGTTGCAAAAAAGGCCCAGCGTGCTCTTTTAGCTCAATTCCGATCATGAGGCCACGACCTCGGACTTCCCTAACTCGTTTGAGATCAGCCCTGATGATCGCTTCATTGATCCTAGTTCCCTGGCGGTCGGCGTTGCCGAGCAAGCTAACTTCTTGGAGAGTTTCCAACACCGCAAGACCAGCGGCGCAAGCGAGAGGGTTGCCGCCAAATGTTGAAGTATGGCAAAGCGGCGGCAAAGGAGGAATCCGATTGCCGATTCCAATTGCACCCATAGGAATTCCGCCTGCAATACCCTTTGACGCGCAGATAAGGTCAGGCTCAATTCCTGCTTCTTCGAATCCCCACATCTTGCCTGTACGGCCCATGCCGCATTGCACTTCGTCGGCGATAATCATTGCCCCAGCATCTCTTGCCATCGTGCAAGCTTGCTGAAGCAACCCTGATTCAATAAGGCGAACTCCGCTCTCGCCCTGAATCGTTTCAAAAACGAACGCGCCAACTGGCGGATCGCTCTTTAGCTCTTGCGATAGCGACTCGATATTTTGGTTTGAGACGTGGCGAAATCCTTCCAGAAGCGGGGCAAAAGGTTCACGATACTTTTCTTCTGCCGTCGCCGAAAGTGCCCCCAATGTCTTTCCGTGGTAACCGCCCCTTAGAGCGATAACTCCGTGCTTACCTGTTGCGAGCCTTGCAAACTTGAGCGCGCCTTCAATGGCTTCCGTTCCAGAATTGCACAAAAAGACTCGCTCAAAGGACTGCGGTAAGGTGGCTACAAACCTCTCTTGAAACTCAGCTCGAACCGGGTTGCAAAACAGTTCAGGAACGGATGAAATTGTCTTTACCTGTTCTGTAACAGCTTTGACGATGGCAGGGTGAGCATGTCCGAGGAGTGCCGAACCGATGCCTGCTACGCAGTCGAGATACCGTTTGCCATCGGCCTCGAAAACATAGCATCCTTCGCCGCGGACAATTGCAATGTCTCGCTTCTGATAGGTTCCTGCGCCGAACCGGTTCTCGAATTCTCGTGGGTCGTTACTCTGCATCGGCTTCACTCGCTTTAAATATCGTGCCAGTCGAAGCAAAGATGTGCGTCCCTTTGCCGCCAAGGGCGGATACGATTGGGTTCGGGTAATTCGCAGCCGAGAAAACGACCCGCTTTACGCCATTCTCTATGGCCTCTATCGCTCCCATAATCTTCTTCTTCATGCGTCCCTCTGCGAATTCGTACGGGTTCTGGGAAGTGCTTAGGTCCACGTGTGCCACAAGGTTTTGTGGATCGGCATGAACGGAATTAATGTCCTTCAGCAGTCCCGGCACGTTACTGAGAATGACAAGAACCTCGGCACTATACGCAGATGCCAAAATAGCTGAGGCTCTGTCGCCGTCTACGTTCATCAAGATTGACGATTCCGTTGAAATGGCTGGAGGAGTGAGGACTGGAAGATAACCGTTGTCCAAAAGCAGATCAAGCAGTTTCCGGTTTACTTGCGTGACTCTTCCCGTGTGGTCGCCGTGCAGAACAAGCTTCTTGCCGTTTTCGATAACCTTTACGGATGTCTTGATCGTCCCTTCAAAGATTCGGCCATCTGCACCGCTCAGGCCCACAGCATCCACTCCTCGTTGCTGAAGCCCCTCGACAATCGCCTTGTTTCGACGGCCGCAATAGACCATCGTAAAAATCTCCATCGTGCGGCGATCTGTGAAACGGCTCGAAAAACCAGAAATCGAAGTCACGAATTTCGGAGGATGCCCTAGTTGAGTTGACAATTCATTGGTTTCTTCGGAACCGCCGTGAACCAAAATTACACGTTCACCTTTAGCAACAAGATCATGAATGTCGTCGAGAACAGGACCGTCATCTATGCCTTTCGCTCCGCCGATTTTGACGATAATCATTGCAGTTACACCGGATGGAGCCCCGGAAACTCCAGCCCAGCTTTCTCGTCGAATCCGTGGACGATGTTCATTCCTTGAACCACATTTCCGGCACTTCCCTTCACCAAATTGTCGATCGCAGACATAACAACAAGCCGACCTGTTTCCTCATCCAATTCAAAGCCAATGTCGCAAAAATTCGTTCCGGCGAGCAATTTGGGTTCGGGGTAACGGTAGATTCCACGAGTTTCCTTTACAATTCGAATAAACGGTTCGTCGCTATAGGCTTCGCGGTAGATCGTGCGAATTTCGAGCTCGGTCATCGGTCTTGAAAGAATCAACTGGCATGTACTAAGAATTCCGCGAACTGCGTCGGTAGCCGTTGCCGAAAGGTGGACTTCCGGTCTTCCATTGTCAGTTGTCAGGTTCTCGATGATTTCTGCGGTGTGCCGATGTCCAGTCGGTTTGAAACTTCGAAGCGCACCCGCTCGTTCGGGATGATGAGAGCCTTCGGATGGAGAAGCGCCTGCAGCGGATGATCCGATCTTGGCGTCCACCCATATACGGCGGTCTTTGATAATTCCAGCCTGAAAAAGCGGCCAAAGAGCCGTGATTACGCTTGTAGCGATGCATCCGCATCCGCTCAAATGCGTGGCCAAACGTATGTCATCACGGTGCCGTTCGGGAAGAGAGTAAACAAAGCTTCCCAATCGAGCAGGCAATCGGTGAGGATCTCCGTAGTATTTTTGGTACAACGCCTCATCTCGAATTCGAAAGTCAGCTGAAAGATCGGCAATACGCGACGCAAGCTTTTCTAAATCTGCGATTCGAATTTGGCTCTCTCCATGAGGAAGGCACAAAAGAAGCCATTCGGCGGGTTCCAGATCGTTAATGGAAGAGTATTTCAGCTTCGTAACTGATCTCAAGTTTGGGTGTGCAATGTGGACAAACTTGCCGGCGTTCTTTTCGCTAGTGATTTGCTTCACGTTGAATTCGGGATGCCCCAACAGAATTCGAAGCGCCTCGCCGCCCGTATACCCCGAACCGCCCACAATGCTGACGTCAATCAAGCGCGGCTCCGTGCCAGCTCGATCACGTATTCCGCAATTTTTCCTGGAATGTCCACGCCGGTTGTCTCGATGGAGTTACGAAATTCCATGGTGTAATTAACTTCGTTGATTAGGTATCCGTTAGGCGTTTCAAAGACGTCAATCGCCACGATATCGCCATCCACGGCTTTCGCAGCGGTTTCGCAAATGTCGGCGAGATCCTTGTTTAGCGGATAGTTTGAGGCAATTCCGCCTCGAGCCGTATTCGTGATCCAGTGGTCTGCTTTTCGATTGATCGCCGCGATCAGAACGCCACCAATAACAAATGCGCGAATGTCGCTCCCACCGGTGGGAATGAACTCTTGAATGTAATAAGTCGAATGGTGGTACGAACCCAAGACCTTTTTGTGTTCGAGAACCGCTTCAGCCGCATCGCGATCGTTTATTTTGGCGAGTAACCGCCCCCACGAACCTACGGCGGGCTTCAAAACTACCGGATAGCCCATTTCCTCAATGGCTTGAATTGCCGACTCCTCGGTATAAGCCACCATGTTTCGAGGAACGGGAACGCCAGCTTTGACAAGCGCGAAGGAAGTCAGCAGCTTGTCGCCGCAAATGTTGGCAGTTTCATATTTGTTTACCGTTCGAACTCCACGGTCGTTAAAATACTTCAGCGTGTGGAGGGCACGGGAGTGGTTGATGCACCTTTCTAAAATCACTCCATAGGGCGATTCCATCGAGTTCAAGTCGAGGATGAGTTCGCGGTCATCAATTCGTTCAAATTCAACGCCTCGGTTTCGAAACGCCTCGAAGATCATCTTTTCTTCGGGACGGATCAATGAACAAAGAATGCCGATTTTAGAATGGGTTGGCAATGGGCTCTATTCTCCCCAGTCCTCTTCTTCCTCAGGTGCCTTTGCTAGCTTTGGGGGCTCCAGAGCGAGAATCTCAAGTTCTTCGCCACATTCTGGGCAATCAAGGAGTTCGCCGACTTCCGGCGAAGCAGGAAGTCCGAGCATTACTGCGCAAAGTGGGCATTGGGCCTTTTTTGTATCTGACATTGTTTCGTGCGCTCCAAAAAGCGGTCCCAACGGCACTGTCGGGGAATTCGATATTTTAGCATGGAACTAGCAGTCCGGAGTTGCGGATCAAGATCTCTACATCGTTACATTGTTGATGCACTGTATCGGGCTACCAAATCCTTGCAAGCAGATTCCCAATTTGGAAACTCAAACTCGAACCCTGCTTCAAGGAGTCGAGTTGGAATCACCCTTCTGCTCTTGAGCACTAGTTCCGATTCTGTTTTCATCAACAAGCAACCAATTTCAACAAGCCATTTTGGTGTTGGCAATCCAATACCTCTTCCTGCAGCCGCTCGCAATGTATTTGCGAATTCAGTTTGAGGCAAAGGATTTGGTGCGCAAACATTTATAGCGCCTTCCAATTGCTCGCTTTCGATCAGGAACTGAACGGCCCGTGCAAAGTCATGTTCGTGAATCCAAGAAACATATTGCTTTCCATTGCCCAAGTTTCCTCCCAAACCTCTCTTTGCGAGCCCAAGAAGTACGTCAAAAACACTTCCCCTATCAGGCGACATCGTCATGGCACTACGCATCGCAATCTTTTTAGTGTTGGGAGTTTTCGCTTCAAAAAACGTATTCTCCCATGCCTTTGCTATCCCAATGCTTGCGTCCCATTTATATGGAGCACTCAACTCGCCTCCACCTAGAATTCCGGTGAGTTCATCGTTCGGGGCTTCGAATCTGTGCGAATAAATAGTTGCTGTTGAAGCCTGAAGCCATACCTTCGGAGAATTTTTGCAATTCGAAATTGCTTCACTGATGATCTGAGTAGACTCGACGCGGCTATCCATCATTTGCTTCAGATTGGTTTCTGAGTATCGGCAGTTAACGGACCGCCCCGCAAGGTTGACGACAACATCTGTGCCATCAAGTTCACTACACCATTCTCCAGAATTCTTGCCATCCCAGCCAACGACTCGAACTCCATCAATCTCACGTTTCGACCTGCTGAAAACGACTATTTCGTCCTCCATGGCTATGAAGTGTCGGACCAAGATCGCCCCTACATTCCCAGAACCTCCTGCAATTACAATTTTCATATATTTCAATAATACTAGAAACTATGGAATACTATTGCCGTGGTTCCGGAAAACCTGACTCTTACATGGCATCCCGAAACTGGTGGCAAGCGCGCCTTGATCGTCTTCGAAGATGACAAGACGTACGATGTAGGCCGAAATTCTGGCGACAGATTCGACGATATTTGCAAGCGCATGTTAAACGGAAAGTACTATCCAAACGATGCAGTCGTTGTGAACGGCGAGTTCCAAAGTGAAAAACGTCTGATTCAAGTTGGAGACCGCATTTTCCAATATGCCCCGCTAATTGGCAGATTTGGAGGGCCGAAACTGCGCAGTGTTGTCGAGATATTTGTTGCAGAAAGGTCAAAAACTACGACTTCCTATTCAGAAGAATTGAATACCGGCAACAAGTCCAAGCCACGCTATTGCCACTTTGGTTACGTGACAACTGAGAATCACCACGGAAGAGGCATCTGGCAGGCAAGGCTGGAAGCGATAGATGAAAGGCTCAAACTGAGAGTCTGGAGCACCTCAATGCCGAATTCGATTTGGTTTTGGCTCGGACTTCCGGTCGCGCGATATTTGCAATTACGAGCCAGACGAAGGGCTATCGAAGAATTCAGAAAGATCTAAACCCCACTTTTCAAAGCCTCGAGACATTCGAAAAAAAAACCCAAAAAGCACTGCTTCCTCGATACTACTACCTATACAAAGTAATAGATAATGATTAAGTATTAGTACACCTACATTTTCAAACCTTAACGCTAACTGCTGAACTGCTATTACTATTTTCTTAACAGAATTCGACACTTCAGGTATTCATACGTTAAGTTGTCATACCGTCTTGCGGAACAAGATGCCTACTGACCATTAGCTCGGCTGGATTCTGTATGGCTAGCTTCTGAGTCAACCAAAGCTTTAGAAATGGCAAACCCGGTGCGAACCGGAGACGCAAAGCCGCGAGTCTGGCAATTGGGCTAGAAAGTCGGGTTACCGTAGGCAATTCGAGGGAAGAAATGCAAACAACGACTATAGTCGGTTCTGTAATCAGAACCGAGCGCAACTCTACTTTTACTAGGCTCATCGCTTCCAGCGCATTTGTGCTTGGACTTTGTGTCCTTGCTTCGGCAGATTTAGGTTCCACTCGTAGGCTGAAGTGCGATTCTTTCGTCAAGAAAGAAGTTGATTCGATCCGCCCAGAGATGTACAACGTAATTGTCCAGCTAACTGGCAAGCAAACAGTTGCACACGACAATCAGATGAAGCAGCTGAAAGGCAAAATAAAGCATAGGTTCGGCTCAATAAATGCATTCAGCTTGAATTTGCCGATGAGTGCGATCAAGTCGCTTGCAGACAAGCCGTTCGTGAAGCGTATTTCATGGGACATGAGAGTCGGAAAGTCGGATGCATTTACAGTCGAACATTCTGGAGCGAAATTTGTTTGGGGCGATTATGGGGTGCGAGGCAACGGCGTCACCGTGGCCGTTGTAGACAGCGGGATTGCGGGTCACGAAGACCTTACCGGTTCGTCAATCTTCAACAGCCGTGTCATCGCCCGAGTGAATTTTGCAAACACGATCGCCACAAACTACGACGATTGCGGTCATGGAACCCATGTCGCCGGACTCATCGCTGGCAATTCAAATATGGCTCAGGGAAATAGTGCTGTTCAGTCCGTGTTTGGCTCTGCTCCGTCGTCTAAACTCGTATCGGTCCGCGTGCTCGATCACACAGGCTCTGGCACAGTATCATCGGTTATGGCAGGTCTCGAATGGACGTTGGCAAACAGGGCTAAATACAACATTCGCGTCGTGAACATATCGTTGGGCCACAGTATCGCCGAATCGCACACGACCGATCCTCTTTGTTTAATGGTTGAAAAGCTTTGGAAAAGCGGAATTGTCGTCGTCGCTGCGGCCGGAAACACCGGACGAAAGTTTACGGAACAGGCCAAAGGACTCGAAAACGAAGGCTGGGGAGTAAACTACGGCTCAATCGAATCGCCAGGCAACAGCCCGTATGCGATTACTGTGGGCGCGATGAAAATCGCAGAATCAGGTAAGCGTGATGATGACCTTATTGCGACGTATTCGGGCAGAGGACCGAGCGTGTTCGATCACGTTCTCAAACCGGACATCGTCGCCCCTGGAAATCGAGTCATTTCGTTGGGATTCGCGAATTCGTTCCTCAATTCAGAAGCAGGCGAAGCCAACCACGTCATGGCATCCGAAATATACAACAATAAGTACGGCAGTTCAAGAGGCACCGACCTAGGTTCTGTCATCTTGTCGCATTACATTCGACTTTCAGGCACGTCAATGGCTGCTCCAGTTGTATCTGGCGCCGTTGCACTCATGCTCGAAAAGTATCCGACGCTCTCACCAGATACCGTCAAAGCTCGACTGATGCAGAGTGCATCAAAGTGGAGCGATCAGGCTGGAGTCTACGATCCTGGCACGTTCGGTGCTGGATTCCTAGACGTTTCAGCGGCAATGCGAAGCAAAATCGTCGCCACCGTGCCTGCCCTTAGCCCGACGCTATCGGTCATGGCTGATGGAAGCGTAAAGCTCGACGCAGCCAGTTTGTTCTGCGGAGCAAAGACAATTTGGGGAACGGGAACTATTGATGCCAGCCAAATCTGGGGAAGCCGGGCCATTTGGGGTAGCGATATCAAGGTTACTGCCGATACCATTTGGCGAGTCAACTCAGAAATCCTGGGTGGATCAAGGGCATTATGGGGCACAGTAACAGTCCAGGACAACCGCGCCATTTGGGGCAGCGATAGCGGCCTTGCTAACCCGTTTAACTTCGTCTTGTCTGGTGATTAGTTGAGACAAAAAGCCCGCCATCGCATTTGCGAAGGCGAGCTTTTTGTTGCTAAGCGGGGGCTAACAATCTGAATGTTCAAAGTGGCGTTGCTGTAATTCCTCGTTCGCTTTTGGGGGTTGTTGAGGAACGAATCTGAAGAGCACGTTGAGAACCGACCCTCAAAAGATTGTTGAGAAACCATCCGAATGGTGATTGTTGAAAATTGATCCCAGAGGGATCAGAGCCTAAAAGCCCGGAGTCGAATCTGCGAGACTCCGGGTACGAATATAGCTCATATTCCCAGCCCCGAGGATCGGGGCCTGAATTTCGAATCGTCTAACCCTATTTGGCCGCACGTTCAAAAGCAGCTTCTATGGCAGCGATTTCGAACTTGACCAGCAGCAGCATTACTCCCATAATCGCTCAGGAATGCGTAGGTGGTCCCTTTTTCGATTGTTTGTGCCATTATTGACTTAAAGCAAAATTGAACTTGCTTACTGAACATGTTTTGGGAACCATCATTCTGAGAACTCAAAACTGAAACTTGTTCGTCAGCTAACTAATGGGGGCGAAACCATGGCAATCCTAAGTTCTTTGATCTTACTAACTTCGATTTCCTTTGGGATTCAAGAGAAACCAATACCTGCGCTCATTCGGGAACTTGGAGTTGAGAGCGAAGGAAATGCTGTTTGCAATGGGGCGTATGCTGAACTTGTAAAGAAAAAGGATGAGGCCGTGCCTTACCTTGAGCCTGCCTTGCAGAATCAAGAGTCCGAAAAAATTCGCTATTACGCTGCAAGGTGTCTTGGCGAAATCAACACTTCAGCATCAAGGAACCTGCTAATTAAGGCATTCGACTCAGAATTCTGGGATGTGCGTTGTCATGTTGCGATGGTATTAAACTGGCATCCACACAATGATGCGGAACAGATTTACCTTGACACGTTAAGTGATCCGGATGTGTATAGCAAACGTAGCGCGATAAATGCAGCAGGAGAAATTAGGAGCAAATCTGCGGGACCCATTTTGAAGAGAATTGTCGAGCGCCCAGACGGTTGGAACATCCATTACGCAGCTATTTGCGCTTTACGCAAGATTGAAGCGAAGGAGCATTTTCCCGAACTCGAAGAAGCGCTGAAATTTCTGAAGTGGGCTAAGTTCCATGGTCCGGTCAATCTGCACCGACTGAATGCGGCCGTTGGACTAATAGAAAAGAACATTGCGGAGACAATGCCAGATGTTATTGACATCTATTTGTATATCACCAAGGCAAATGAGACGAAAGTGACACCAGACTCTGCTTCAATCGCCCTCAAGTTCAAGAAGATTGCAAGAAAGTACATCAGTATTTGTGCTACTGATAAGGATGTGAATATTTCATCACGTATCAAACCTCTGGCCAAGAATTTCGGTCAATAAGGCATCTTTTCTTTTGAACGTCGGAGGCATCAATTCGCAGTTGGGAAATTAGGCTTCTTTGCAACCCTTTTTTACCAAGTCTCCGTTCGCCACAGTCCCCAAACATTAGGCTCGTCCCACTCCTCTGGCGGCTCTTGCCCATTGAGGCGGAGGGCGAGGAAAATCAGACCTACATGCCAGCCCTCATGCCACACCATGTGCTGCATGAGAAGAACCGGATTGTCGTAGGTGACATTTGCACCGACCATCGGGCCGCAGCCGCTTTCCAAACCCTTTCTTACAGCTTCTCGAACGGCTTCCCCGCTTGCCACCAAATTGCTCTTGATTATCCCTAGGTCTGCGATCGGCGTGCCTAATTCATCGGCATAAGAATCTCCCAAGTGCTCTGCATGTTCAGGGGCAACCTGCGAAAGAAAGAACTTGCGGACTCTATGCATGTGCGCAAGCTGCTTGTCCAGCGGCCAGCCGTCTTCCGAAGGCTTCACGTATCGGTTCGCATCATCAATCAGAGAAGCAACCGAATTCACAATTCGGCATTGGCGATCCCAAGAATCGAGCAGAGCTTCGATGATGTCCATTACCGAGAATCTTACCAGGGCAGCGGCATGCATCCCGAATCAGCCATCACCATTCGTTTCAGCCTCGGTGAAGTTCCTTTAGCCGCTGGACTGAATCTTTCGGCAAACCCTGAATGACTCGAGAGAATGCCGTTGGTGAGAACCCGTGGACATGTTTTTCGACGAATCGGACGATTTCCGAGGGGTATACGTGACCCATTTCGCGCAAAACCCAACCTACTGCAGTTTGAATGTAGTGCCTCGAATCACCCAAACAATTGAAAACCAGTGGCAAGACCTTCTCCGGAGGTAAAAATACCGCGTTCTTGCCAGTGTAATGCACCAAACTCACTAAGGACGCTCTCCTGTGCCACAGGCTGTCTTTACCGTTCCACACGACAAGCATTGGATAAACATCCTCAAACTGTTGCTCAAGCAAATGAGAATAGATTCCGCAAAGCGCGTCGCAGTGGCACCAATTGTCAAGCCGATCCGCCCACAATCGGGACACAAGCCACATTTCAGTATTGGATTGCTTTCGAACTATTGGCAATAAGTGTTCAATCGCGGCAAAGAGGACATCGCCATAGGGAGAGTTGTGCCAAAGTACGTCCCATATCAACAGGACTTCATTGTTTGGTCGGTCTGTAAACGAGAATCCATGCTTGATGCGCGACCTGAGAACAGGGATCCGTACACCTAGGTAGGTTAATTGTGATCTGCGATCCTTTTGAATGGCCGCACCAAGCTCTTTACTCCCCAGTTCAGAAAGTGCGGCGACAACTTCGTCGTGATAGGAAGCAAATTTCAATTGATGACCCATCAATGTCACGGTTCAGGCAAGTTGCACGTCCTTCAGATATCCCTTGAGCCCATCCGAATCTTACCCATTGCCATTTTAGCGGAGGACTTGCCGAGCCTATTTGCGAGTTCGAATCCATCTCGGTTGTTTCCGGCGGTTGAACCTAATTCGCGAAGCGCTTTGAACTTGAGGTGTACCATCATCGGCAATCACTTCGGTCATGTGATCTAAAGGCAACGCACCTTTAGCCACTCTCGCGCTTGAACTCGAAGCGCCGGGGGCTGCCGCCTTTGGTGTAGCCGATCGTGGCGCTCAGGCCGCCCTCTGCCGATAGCTCGTACACGATGCGCTTTGGGTAGTCGTGGCGCGGGTTGTCGAACACGGCGCGTGTTGCGCTTAGCTCAGTGAGCACGAACTCGGTCGGCGGAGCGCCGCCTGGCTGCGCTATGTAGACAAGCCCGCCATCGCGCTCGACGATGCGCAGAAACTCAAACGCGGACATCTTGCCACTCGAGTTGACCGTACGCGACGTGGCGAGCATCGCTCCCCCTTTGGGTGGACTCCATCGCTCCTCGAAAGAAATCGCGCCGTTCGTCCCCCTCGTTCCGACCCACGCGCCGGCGAGCCACGCCAAATCGCCAATCACAGACTTGGCGGGTGTGGGCATCGCGATGTCCTGGGGGTGGCGGTAAAGTCCAACGGACCAAGTCCCTGGAGTCAATTCAAGGTTCGAGCGCACGATCAGTCCGTCCTTTGTCATCCGGAACTCTCTCTTGATCAGCCCTTCAGGAGCCTGACCCGCAGCGCGCACGAAGTCAATTTCGTACGTCAATGCGCCGCCTTTCCACGAAGCGCGATACCGGGCAAATGCGTCACTCCCTGTTCCTCTAACTTCGGTGCGAGTGCCATCGAGCGCGACGCGCACATCGCCTCGACCACCGCCATGCCCCCACGCCAAGATAACAGCGCCTTCCTCGGTGCGGAACGTGAACTTCGAACCCATTGGCGGCGTGAGCTGTTCAAGGGTCCGGCCTTCGGTGCGGTCCTCGACATAAATCCACTCACCGTCCAACGCGCGCAGGTCGCCGACCTGCGACGAGGTTTGGGGCGCTGGCCAGGCTGTGCAGATGGTTGATAGGGTTGCGACGAGTAAAAGGCCGAGAGGCATTCGACAATCTTACCATTCAGGATCAAAGAGCGTCGTACTCATAAAAGGAGAGTCGGCCGAGCTTCGCCAACTCTACTTCCAATGACCCATGTGCAGTGAATCGAGCAAGATGGTACTCCGGACGGGATTCGAACCCGCGACCTTCGCCGTGAAAGGGCGATGTCCTAAACCGCTAGACGACCGGAGCACGCGAACACCTATTATGGCAAATTCGGGCAGAGTCCGACTAGAGTCCGCGTTCCATTCACCTCAATCCAAATGTGCATGAGCTGAATTCGAACAAAAAAAATCTCCAGTCAATTTCTTGACAGGAGATTTTGGAATTGCCGATAAGGGATTACGGATTGATTTCGTCAGTATTTTTTGTTACTGGCTTCTCAACTGGCTTTTCGTCAGTTTTTGAGTCCGCAGTCTTTGCAACGACCTTTTCAGAGGGTTTTGAATCCGATTTCGTGGATTTGCTTGATGACCCAGAAACTCTTCGAGCCCCAGCATATCTGCGCGAATAGTAACCTTCGTTCAAGTTAGAAACAGTTACGTGTCCCTTGCCGCTGCTCGAATGAACGAACTGGCCATTGCCCTTGTAGATTCCTACATGGCTGATTCTTGAACCGCGAGTACGGAAAAAAACCAAATCTCCAGATTTCAAGTTGGATTTTGCAACTGCGGAACCCGATTTCGACATTTGGCTACTTGTACGTGGCAACTTGATGCCAGCGCGATTTGCAGCCTGCAAAACTAAGCCGGAGCAATCTGTGGCGGCGCGAGAAGCAGAGCCAAGCCGATAGCGTGTTCCCAAAAGCCCCATAGCGTTGTTTACAATGTCTCCGTTTCCAGCACCATTGTCCGCGTAAACATATTTTGTTGCGGGATCGCTTGATCTGCGGCTATTCCTAGTTGATGGCCGATTGGAAGCAACTTTAGTTGAACTTCGAGTTCGATTATTAGAAGCCGTATATGTATTGCTCAGCGATTTGAGCATATCGCCGCGAACCCAGCCAACGGTACCACGAGGGAATTTGAGCTTATACCATTCACCTTGACGATCTAAGACGCCAACTTGAGTTCCCTTATCAACAGTGGTGATTTTCTCAGAGTTTGTGCTCGCCCCTTTTCTTACTAAGACATCGTCCTTGACGATTACCGCATAACGAGAGCGAATCACGTTTGAAACAGCCAATACGGTGCCTTTCGTGCCAGGAACCCGAACATATTGCCCAATTTTCAGCTTTGCAGAGTTAACTGTTGGATTTATAGTCTTAAATTTGTTCAGTCCGATTCCGAAGCGATGCGCGATCGTCCAGTCATTGTCGCCCTTCTTTACGCAGTATGCCGTTGTCGGGAATCCCCATTTCGACGCTGGTTTGTGGCTAGCTACAAGCTTGGCAAGGTTTGAAGCTGACTCGGCAAATCCGGCTGGCTTGGATACTTTGCCAGGAACTCGAATTACTTGCCCAATCTGCAACCGCGTCCATCCTACGCTAGGATTCAATTGCCTTAATGCGCTTGGAATAATGCCATATCGCGCTGCAATTGCCCAGTCATGGTCGCCGTTTCGAACTTTGTAGCTTCCAGGAGCCAAAGCAACTGCCTTTTTAGCTACAGATACTTTAGGTATCGAGAGCTTTTGACCCAGCTTGAGCTTGTGAGAGTTTGGGATATTGTTCGCACGAACAATATCCTTCGTAGAGACATTAAACTTTTCGGCGATAGCACCTAAAGTGTCTCCGTTCTTAACCTCGTATGATTTATTTTGAGCGAAACTCGTGCCGGTAACCACAACCGACATTAGCATCGCAATCGCAAATTTGCGCATCGTTCCTCCTAGTTGCCTTAGAGTAGAGAATCGCGCTCTCTACGGGCTTAATTTTGAAAATGCCCTGAACGGACCTGGTAAGGATACCACCTTCGACCCGTCCGAGTCAACCTTTCCGAAACAATTCTCGTTTCCCCACGATTCTTGCTTCAACTATCTATACGTACACATTAGCGAATTTGGTTCACTTTGTGACACTTGGGATTTGGGTACGATTTGCCTCACGAACCTTTTTGTGCAAGATTCAAGAACTGTACCCATGACGCTCAGCATTCTAATCGTGAATTGGAACACACGCGAACTGCTGCGCGATTGTCTTACTTCTATATATCGGTCAAATTACCTGGATTCTTTCGAGGTTATTGTTATTGACAATGCTTCTACTGATGGCAGTGCCGAGCTCGTGGCCTCCGATTTTCAAGATGCAATCCTCATGCCAATGCGCCAAAACAAGGGCTATGCCGCAGGAAACAACGCGGGTTTAATGAATTCCAGCGGAGAATTCCTGCTCACTTTGAACCCAGATACCGTTTTACCGCCGGAAGCACTGACCCTTGCCGTGGAAAAACTACGAAAAGATGAAAAGGCCGGATGCTTAGCAGCTCGGCTCGTTGGACTTGGTGGAAAGACCCAGTCTTCTGTGCGAGGATTTCCAACAATGATCGGCATTTTTGGCGACATTTTAGGCTTAGCAAAGGTGTTTCCAAACTCAGTTTTCGACTCGTATCGCCGCACCGGCTTTGACTATTCTAAAGCTGGGATGGCCGAACAGCCGATGGGCACATTCTTGCTCTTTCGGCGTTCGGCGATGGAGGCAGTTGGAACGGTCGGCCAAGCTTTTGATGAAAACTTCCCAATTTTCTTTAATGAAGTGGACTTGCTTTTTCGGATGAAGAAAGCTGGCTGGCACTGCATTTATGAGCCAAGCGTTCAAATCGGGCATGTTGGGGGCGCGAGTACAAAACAGGTTCGAAAGCCCATGATTTGGGAATCGCACAAGAGCTTGATCAGGTATATGCGAAAGCATTGGCTCAAATGGTGGAACTTTCCAGTTTTTTGCGTGTTCACTTTGATCGTATACATCGGCGCCCTGGTTCGCGCAAAAGGATTTCATGCAGGATTTCGACCTTAGTGTAACCATTTGCTCCTGGAACACGAAGGACGACCTGAGAGCGTGCCTGCAAAGCCTTGCCGATGCTAGAAAAGAAGCTAGTTTTGAGGTGATCGTCGTTGACAACAACTCGGAGGACGACTCACCTTCAATGGTCGCCGAAGAGTTTCCATGGGTCGTCTTGATGGCTCAAAGCAAGAATCTCGGGTTCACAGGCGGTAACAATCTTGCGCTTAAATCACGAAAAGGGCGTCACGCTTTCCTTTTGAATTCCGATGCTGTTGTTCATCCTGGAGCGATTGCAAAAATGCTCGAATTCGCCAATGCAACGTCCGATGCTGGAATTTTTGGACCCAAAGTATTGAATCCAGATGGATCGTTGCAGATGAGTTGCCGCAGATTTCCTAACCCTGTTGCCGCGCTCTTCAGAAGCACGTTTATCGGCAAACTATTTCCAAAAAACCGATTTGTACGAGAGTATTTAATGGCGGATTTTGCTCATGATCATGTTCTGGAAGTGGATTGGGTTTCCGGATGCGCGATGTTCGTCACCGAGCAAGTTCTTGAGAAAGTTGGTTTGATGGATCCAGAATATTTCATGTTCTGCGAAGACGTTGATTGGTGTTTTCGTACCCGAAAAGCTGGATTCAACGTGTACTACTTACCGTCAGCAACTGTCACACATGCTATCGGGAAGAGCACAGACAAGGCTCCAAACCGCATGATAGGCCGATTTCATAGGTCAATGTTTTACTTCTATACAAAGAATATTCTCGTCGAAAAGCCGATAGTTTTTCGTCCATTTCTTTGGATGCTTGCAGCCGTCGGTCTCTCGTTGCGTGCGTCGCTATTTATCGTCAAAAACAAGATTGATATTCTACGAAGAAAATTTGGGAAATGAAAGCACAAAATCTGCCGCAAATTCTCTTTCTGATCGGCCTCTTTTTGTTGCCGATTTCGGGTGGTTTTGTCGCGAATGATTTGCAAGCTGCCGAACCCGGCTTTTCATGGTTCGCGGCACTTGGCGGAAGTGCCGATGCTCCGCTGCTTGGGTTTCTTTTGCCCTCTATTTGCTTCCTCAGTGCATTTGCCCTAGTTGCAATAAGAAACCGAGTCATCCAGATTCCCTTTCCGCCCTTAGTGTTTGCGCTCATTGTGCTGGCGATAACGATTTTGGGATCAAATCTGATGTCGGAATTTCGATTTGCAAGTTATCAAGCTACTGTTCAATGGATGCTAGCCATTCTGTCTCCGATCGTAGCAACGGCTGTTCTTGGCAGGGATACGGGCCCAATTCGAGCATTAGGAGCATTGACCGCAGGCTGTGCAGTTATAGCCGCTCAGGGAATTCTTGAATATGCTTCTTCCAGCGACCCAAGCTGGCGAGTTTTCTGCCACTGGGTGAACCCGAATGCAGCGGCAGGAATGCTTCTTTTTGGGCTGTTTTGCGGATTGGGATTGACGCTTTCCACAAATCGAACTTCGCGTATTGCAAGCGTCGCTGGCACGGTTTTATGTGGAATTGTGCTATTTCTCACGCAATCGAAAGGCGGATTGTTTGCAGCTTGCATTGGCGTCGTTTCAATTTCGACTTTTTGTTTAATTTGGGGGCGGTCATTGGTTGCCCGCATTTTGCCCATGGGAGTCGCGATTGGCGTCCTTGCAGTTAGCTTTGGGCTCGGAACGGCAATGCAAAAATCCGCTGCGAAGCGAGCTAATAGTGATGCAACTGTAGCCAGCCGCCTTCAAGGAGCGGCCTCGACTCAAGTTCAATCTGAGGGATTCCGTCGCCTGCTTTGGAAAACTTCCATCGAACTTATCAAAAAGAATCCAGTTGGAAGCGGAATCGGCACATTTCGATATGAATCCACAAAGCCCGGAATTGTGCCGCAAACACATCACGCTCATCAGGGGTTTCTTCAGCTTGGAGTCGAAGCTGGCGTCTTGAGTTTGATTGCTTTGGCTGGATTGGCATTTCTGTTTTTCCGGGAAGCATTTCGAGGTGTTACACAGCTTCCCTCGCAAAGGAAATTGCTTCTTGGGGCGACGTTAGCAGCTATATTGGCTTCAGCGGCGCACAATTTCATTGATAGCGACCTGCAGCATTTTGGTTCTGGGATCGCCTTTTTTGTTCTAATCGGAATCGCGCTTCAACTTGCGATGGACGGAACTACTCCAGAATTCTTCCCTGCAAACGCACGATATTCGGCATTCGCATGGTGTGGCTTTTTAGCAATTGGCAGCCTTTATTTTGCTTGTGTAGACACATACAAATCTGTCGCAAGGGGGGCCTTCATGGCTGGAAACGCAGTCGAAGGCCTCAAACCAAGCGAATTAGCCAATAGCCTCGCTCCGATTGACGGCGAGGCTTGGGCTGTTCTCAACCAATTCCCTGAACACTATGACGACGAGGAAAGGCTTTTATTCTTAAGCAAAGCTGCCGAGTTATCTCCAACTATGCGGAACTACCGCTACCTTGCTTACTTTGAAGTCAGATTGGGGCATCATCAACAGGCTCTTTCCGCCCTTACAAAAGCCCTGCAGCGCGATCCAAACAACCTGCCTGCTTTACTGGCCAAAATGAACATTTACGATTCTGAAGGAAACGTTGCGGAGGCAGAAAAAGCCGCACAAGACCTGATTCGTGTCGAGTCATCGTCTTCCTATCAAGTTCGTGCAATTCCAGACTTGATTCCCACAGAAACTCTTATCGCGAGAGAATATGCCGCAAAGCATTCAGACAATCCCAAAACGCAAATTGATCTGAGAAAAGGAGCACTCGCGGGATATCTGGACTACGCAAAGAGGACTATCCCACAGATTATCCAAGGTGCCCAGATTGATCCAAGCTACCGATTCGCTGGAGAGGGGGTAGATGATGCATTTCGATCTCTGGAATCGGGAGAACGTATTGCCGGATTGTTAGAACTTGCTGGTGAAACAGATGCCGAAATCCGGTCGCTGGTCGCTGGTGCTCGTGGAGCATTCGCAGTCGCCATAGGAAGTTTGGCCGGCTTAAACAAATAGCGTTGGACCATCGCCCTTCCTATTGGCGCTGAGAATTCCCCGCCGTGACCAACCCCTTCTATAACCACGGATACCACAATTTTCGGTGAATTCGTTGGTGCTACCCCGACAAACCATGCATGAGTTTTTGAGCCAGTTTGATGCTCAGAACTTCCTGTCTTTCCACCCCAAACTAAGTTTGGAATTCTAGCTTTTGTGGCAGTTCCAGATTCAATGACCGAAATCATCGCAGTCTGCAGGACACGCCAAAATTCTGGAGGCAATTCAATCCTGTTGATTTGCTTTGCTGCTTGCAATTCTGGCGGCGAAGTGCTTCCTGGCTCTTGAATTGCACGCAAAAAGTGTGGCTGAAAAATCGTTCCTTGATTAGCCACCATTGCAGCAATACAAGCCATTTGTAAGGGCGTTGTCGTGACATATCCTTGGCCGATCGAGGCATTTACGGTGTCTCCTCGATACCATGTCACCTTCTTATTTTCGATCCAATCAGCGTACGGAAATGTGCCCTTTGATTCCGATGGCAGGTCAATTCCAATTTGTTCTCCTAAACCGCAGAACTTTGCAACTTTTCGAAGCTCTTCAATTCCGGCTTCTAGTCCAATTGTCGCAAAATAAGTGTTGCAAGATTGCGTAAATGCAGCATGAAAACTGATAGCTCCGTGCACACCAAGGCATTTCGTCTTTTTGTTGCCAAGTTCGTGATACCCTGGGCAATAAATAGTTCGACTTGGGTTAAATTTGCCTCCAAGTTGCCAAGCGATTGACGTTACGATTTTGAAAGTTGAACCAGGAGCATATCTCGCAGCCACGGCACGATTTAGCTCGGGAATCCCTGGATTGCTGAGCAGCTTTTCGTAGTCAACTTTAGAAATTCCGCCTTCGAACAAACTCGAATCAAACGATGGGCTTGAGACCATCGCAAGAATCTCACCGGTAGTCGGATCCATTGCAACTGCCGCCCCGCGAAAGCCCTGTAAGAGCCCCGTAGTGAACTTCTGTAGGTCGCTGTCTATGCTTAGCATGATCCGCGAACCAGGCTGAGGCGCATTGCGTTGGACAACCCTTTTAAGGCGCCTTTTGTTGTCAACTTCGAAGCGATCTATTCCTCTTCGGCCTTGCAATAGCCCTTCATATTGCCTTTCGATACCATTCTTACCTACGAATTCTGGGATGTCGATTCCTTGGGCCCTTAATCTGGTTACATCTGTGTCATTAGGAGTCCAAACATATCCCATGATATGAGAAAAGGCTAGGGTGTCGAAAAGGACTCTCATCGGCTGAGTGTCAACATCAATGCCAGGTAAATAGTCGCCCGATTCTGCGATTTTGGTCGCTACACCAATGTCAGCTCCGACAAAAATTGGAATTGGAATATGCGGCCGCCATTCGTTGGCTTTTATCTTCTCCCACAACTTTTCCTCGGGAACGGCAAGCATAATAGCAAGTTTTTGAACCACCCACGGATTTGCCTTTGCTTGAAATGGGGTAGCTGTAACCACCCATTTTGGCTTCACACCAGCGAGTCTTACGCCATTTCGATCAAGAATCAAACCGCGTGGAGCCAGGCGCTTTACAGCAACTGTACGCAACGCCGTCGCCTTGTCAGCGAGTTCGCCTGCGATTACAAGCTGGAGATACCACAATCGCAAAAAGAAACAAACTAATGCAATTCCAACAGCAATCAGAAACCCAGCTGCGCGTAGGTCAAGTTCGTTTTTCCTAGGGATATGGATTACGGACATTTTTTTGGGAGTGCGCGAGCTTGACCGCTTTTTTCACCTGGACCAAGGAAGAGGTTAAAGTCGGATTCAACCTTTTCGCAATCCCATTATCCCTAATCTCTAGTCATCATCGTCCGAGCCAGATAGTTTGCGTCGGCGCCATTTTAAGAATTCTGGATCGTCCCTCGTCGCCCGGCTATAAGCAGAAAAACCATGTATAGCAACACCGATTCCCCATCCGAGCATTGGGTACATAGCCCATAAATCTCCACCATCTCTAATCGTGAAAATATTCAACCCGAACAGTCCCAGAATCACCAAAACATAAGTTGTAAAATGCCCCCGAAAATCTCGACGCTTTCGCGAATTGAATTCGGCAAGGTCCTGATCCACCCTAGTTTTTTTGTAATACTCTTCTTCGGCGGCTCGTAAATCGGTCTCCGAAATTCCAAGCTCGCTTGCCGCTGTGTGAAGCCGGTGGCGCAAATCTGGGTCTGATCGGCCTTCCCTTCTTACGGCAAGCCGTAGAATCTCCTCGACATCTTCGTCCGAACGCAACTGTTCTCGATCCATGTGTTGGAGATTGTACGTTGTTTATGGCGGTTTGGTTGCCATATGCCTTTGCAGACATAATGCGTTGGAAGTCTAGAGAGCAGAATGTAAAGTGGAATCTGAAACCCACATCTGCGATTGAAACCTCGCGAGAATACTGGCTTAACCTCTATTCATGCGTGTTATACTCAAAGGTGTTCGTTTGAACGATCACAGTTTTCTTGGAGAAATGATGTACCGACTTCGCCTACTTTCATTGCTAGCCACTTGCCTCTGTGCAGCCCCTTCCTACGCAATTTACTTGGTCAATACGGATTTTGAATCGAGCATCAATACGCTGGGAGCCGTAAACGGCCAAGCCGCAAACGGCCCGAATCCTTGGACCTCCTCGGGTGCAATGGTAGTGAATACCGGCCCAGTTCTAGGTTCCCAAGCCCTGAACTACACTTCCACACTTGCTCCAGGGCAATTTGATCACCATTCCCGCGTGAATCTGACAACCACAGGCGGAGTCACGATTCCCTCTGGATTTATTCTAAAGGCAAGTGTAGATGTTTATTCCGATCCCAATGAGCCTGCAAAATTAGCTGGCCTTTCGATGTGGTCAAACACTCATGCAAATGAGCATTCGATCTTTTTGCTAGAAGGCGGATTTGCATTCGCGGGAGCCCGCCATGGCACTGGGCCCATAGCTCCAATTCTGGGACATGTTTCTAACCCGCCCTACAGCGGTTGGCACACCATTTCTCTGTTCGTTACTCAAACTTCCGCCAACACGCTCACCACGACCTATCAATTGGATGGCAACAATTTCACTTACAACGGGGCTGTTTATAACACTCACGTTGATACGATTGGCTTGCAAAACCAAGTTTTCGACTTCAGCCTAGTAACCTTGAATATGGGCCAGACTTCACAATCGGTGACTGGAATTTACGATAACTACCGCGTGGAACTCGTCCCGGAACCAGCCACAATGGTCGCTGCGACAATTGGAACTGGGTGTCTCTTAGGTCGCCGACGGCGCAAGTAAAAAGGGGATTTCCATCCTGTGCCTTCGTACAGCATTATCTTCGAAGATGCTCATTCAAAACATTTTGCAGTTGACTAGCTCAATAATTCAAAGGTCTTTCTCCCAAATTACTGTTCGAGTGGCTGAATTATTGTCTACGAGAATCATGAAGGGAGTACCCCTCAACCCAAGCAAACTCACAAGTTCAGAGTCTTGTTCTAGTCTGATTTTTGCAGCCTCATACGTAGCTTTTGAGAAGTAACCATACTTGTTTAGATAATCTTTTTCGAGCGCGATCACATCACTAATACTTGTTGGAGACTCTTTGGCGACATATTCGATAAAGTTTATTAAGCCTGCACTAGATCGAGTGCATTCTGCAAAAAGCGCAAGTCGCTTCGCAAGCGGATGGGATGGAAGTGGAAAATGACGAATTGATACCTGGTACTTCTCCGCGCTTATCAGTTTCTTCAGCTTTGGGATCAATTGATGGCATGCAGTACATTCTAGGTCCGTAAATACCACAAGATTGTCCCGATCATTAGCATTTCCGACCAGGCGATGGTCTCCTATCAGTTCAGATAGTGAAATCTTTGCTAGTGCTTCTTCGTTGTGGGTCGCAAAAATCTTCTTTGGACTATAAATGGCATAGTATGTGAGTATGAGGAATACCGATATGCCGGTCCCAAACAGAACTACAGAAGTTCGAGGCTTTTCCGAAGAAGGAAGGTGCAAGAAGTAAGCAAGTAAGCACGATAACATAGCCGACAAATAACAGTAAATACAGCTAACACCGATTGAAAACTTGAGAATGAAAAGGAAATAAATACTAGCCATCACACCGACAGCTGATAGAACCCTTACAACAAGAATGGGTACCACTTGAGTTGTCAGGAAAACGATCATGAGAGTGTAGTACGCTAATCCAAGCGCAGAAATCGGCACAACGCTAAATAGCTTAGCCCTTGAGTCCACAGCAAGTGCATTGCAGTCTTGCTGTCCAAAGCAGAACGCGGTATAACCAAGTAAATGAGCTGGTGCAATTAACAACGTTATGGAAAGTCCAAGGATTGCTGCAATTACACGAAGTGACGGAGCGATTTCAGTACATCGGTTGAATATCCATAACCGACGCAGCTTGAAAGTCACGGAACTCTTCCCTTTGACCGAAGTTCCGAAAGAAGCACGTCGCGTGCCGCTTTCGGCCACTCCGAGAACGAAGCATAGCTTCCCATTGGATCCTGAATTCCAGTTTCTTGCCCATCAGTAAGAAGCGCAATACCGTTGAGTTCAATATCGAATTGTCCGACAGGGCTTCGATACAATTGATGAGGTGGAACGAGTCCGTATCGCGAATTCTGCGAAAGGAATTTCTCAATCGAATCTTGTTCTCCAACCCCATCCAGCAATGGAATCATTAATGCCAAATCCTGCAATTTCGTGATCGGACCAGTTGCATTTGCCGTACGAATTGCGTAATTGCAGTTAGTCTGCATTCTAAGGATTGCTCTATCTGGTGAGCCTAAAGGAAAAGTATACGTGCCAGCTTCAAGCTCATCCCTCCAATGTGTCTGGCTCATGGGCTTTAGTGCTGCAGGATCGGAGAACATCCATGGGTCCAAGAACTTCTTGGCATCTCGGAGGGAAAGATCGAATGGCACTCCTCTCAAAACTGCGTCATAGTTTTCTTGTGACAATGTCCCAAGAATTGCTAATAAAAAATGGCGTGCCCAAACTTGCGGCGTATTTTCCCTGAGGCTTGGAATCAATTCATTGAAGACCCAATCATCGAGGCGGCTATTTCGAATTTCTTCACCAGAATTCGCATGGCAAACGCTCAATTCTCGCAGAAATGAGCCACCGCTAAGTATTGAGCTCAATGCCTTGAGCAATGGCTTTCGCAAGACCGAACTTAATTCAATTGGAGTCCAATAACGGTTATATGTCAGGCTCATTACCCCATCTGATAGTCGAAGTTCAAAACCCAATATCTGAAGACGTTCTATCATTTGCCTGGTGCTTACTGAACCGGAATTCTTTAGGCAAAACTCAGTTACAGCGTCAGGGATTGCACATGCTATTTCTCGCTCTCCTGCAAAGGCTTGCAATACTGGCTTGACTGCGATTTGAGCTGGATCGGGAGGCGGCAGCCCTTCCTTGATTGCAGATTCATACGTATCAGAAATTACTTTTTGAGCAATAAATCTTGTTTCAAAATTAAGAGCTGGGTCAACTACTGCAGCAATAGGTAATCGTGCACTTGGAAGCCCTCGGCCATATGCGCTAAGTACCGTCCCCATTGAATTATAGATTCTAATTGAGCCTGTTACTGTACCTTCGAAGTGTCCAATAGCAAAAACAACTCTTCCAATCGTGTTGGTTGGGTCAAACAATCGTAGCGAACTAATGTCTTGTGCACTCGTTTCCCTAGCAACTGCCCGATTGTAGAGAAGCTGGTTGACACTCAGGTACCTGCTTAAAGCTTGCTCCTGTTGATTATTGATTCGCTTCTCTGCGGAAGTCGGCTTATTTGAATAGATCACCGTTTCTAGCGGTCGTTGTCGTGTCACAACTTTAACATCTGTCGCCAGAACGAATTCGCTAAGAAGGCGGTGTGTTTGCGATTGCCTACGAAGATTGCCCGATTTCAAATACTGATTCCATATTTCGTCAGCCCACTCTTTTGAAGTACGAGAGCCGTCCAATCTGCCAAGGTCCTTGCTGAGGCCAAGTATGTTGCTGAATGCCGACTCATCGAATCCAGTTTTCATTGCCCTTTCATGCTCAGAATCGAACTTAAGGCGGTATCCGGTCTCGGTTTTCAAAACGTTGCATCTTGAAGCCAACGCCAAAAGTTCTCGCGCACGTGAGGGCGATCCGTCTGTTCGAACCCAGACTGGAAGGTTCGATACTTTTGAATCTACTTTTAACTCTGTTCCATCGAGTTTGGCAATTGTATAAGCCAGATTAGCGACCGTATCAAGTTCGTTGAACCCAGTTTTGGGCGTCAAGATCAATACGGCCGCAATACAGCTAATCACTTTGTATTCCTAGTCTTTAGGAGCAGGACTGCACCAGCAATCCGCGTGAGATCCGTTTGGGTCAGTGCACTGTGAATATAGGCCAAAACCACAATTATAAGAGTAGTTAAGACACATGTGAGTCATAGGATCGGAAATGCATTGTATTAGCCCAGTTTTGCTCTCCGAACGCGATGCCAAAGGCATCAAAGCCACAACTACAAGTGCCACGATCGCAAAATATCAAACGTTCTTCATATTTCACCTCAAAACAATCATAGCATAAGAAATCCCTGCTGGAGCACTCTTTTGCATTTTTATTGGAATGTGATGCTTCTTGGATTTGAAATTGACAAAAAAATGCTACCACAATACTAACGATTCGTAAGATTTTTCGGATCGCCGAAATGAACGAATTCGAACTTAAGGCCTAACTCTCTCTCAGCGGCATGCCAAGGCCTTTGAGCAAAGCTCTTGCCTCGGCATCGTTGTT
Organism: Armatimonadota bacterium; assembly: GCA_031400935.1. Lineage (GTDB taxonomy): Bacteria > Armatimonadota > Fimbriimonadia > Fimbriimonadales > Fimbriimonadaceae > JANNJE01. Next base: position 35,076 of record JANNQV010000045.1, on the reverse strand, counting down.
TGCCGTCGTGCAAATCACGATGTCCATTCCGCGGATTCGATCAAATGTATCGTATGGAATCTCGGGGAAAACCAACTGCTCTTTCAGGCCCAAAGCATAATTGCCTCGGCCATCGAACGAGTTAGGATTTACACCCTGAAAGTCACGAATTCGAGGAAGAACAACCGTATTCAGCTTGTCCAAAAAGTGAAGTGCGCGATCTCCACGAAGAGTGACCATGCAACCAACCGGAACGCCTTCTCGAAGCTTAAAGTTCGAAATAGCCTTCTTCGACTTGGTAATCACAGGCTTTTGCCCAGCAATCAGGGTCATGTCTCGAAGGGAATTTTCAAGGTGCTTGTCATCAATTCCCGTACCCATGTTAATAACGATCTTTGACAGCTTTGGAATCTGCATGGTGGAGGTATAGCCAAATTGCTCTTTGAGTTTGGCCATCACCTGTTCTCTATAAACTGTTTTGAGGCGCGGGCCGGGCAGCGCTCCTTGTGTTCCTTTTTCTTTGTCTTTCTTTGCCATTTTTTTTCCTAATAATCTGATTGCTGACCAGATTCGGGAGTGCGCGGGCTTGACCGCGGTATTTCTTGCTCATTGGAATCGGGATAAAGCGCGGTCAAGCCCGCGCACTCCCAAACTACTTATCTATATTCGGCGTATCCTTCAAAACTGTGCCTGATTTCTTCGCGAATCGCACAAGCTTGCCATTCTCGCCCATCTTGCGACCGATCCTTGTTGGCACGTTCGTTTTTGGGTCTAAAAGCATCAAATTGCTTAGCTGAATCGGTGCCGGCAGTTTGATTCTGGCCGATTTCTCGCCTTGAAATTTTGCTTTCTTGTGCTTGATAACTGCGTTCAGAGGGAGTGGCTGATCCGCATTTTCCTCATTCTCTTTGAGAATGATTGCTTTGCCCTTTACTGGATCAAGCGCAGCGATGTATCCGATTTCGCCTTTGTCCTTTCCAGCGATTACCTTGACCTTGTCGCCAGTTCGCATTTTGCATTTCGGCAGGTTGGCTTTATGTTTAATTTCTGCTTTTGTCATGTTATAAAACCTCTGGTGCGAGCGAAACGATCTTCATAAAGTTCTTATCGCGCAATTCGCGGGCAACTGGGCCAAAGATACGAGTTCCACGAGGCTCCATCGTTTGGGGATTGATGACGACGCAAGCATTTTCATCAAATTTGAGCGTAGAACCGTCAACTCTTCGAACCTGCTTCCGCGTTCGAACAATGACTGCCTTAATCACATCGCCTTTCTTGATGGGCATGTTTGGTGTTGCCACCTTAACTGAGGCCACAACCACATCGCCAACTGTTCCATAGCGAGGCTGTGAACCCTTTAATACTCGGATAACCATCACTTCTCTGGCCCCCGAGTTGTCGGCCACCTTCATTCTTGTAAATTGCTGTACCATTGCCCTTTTCGCTTAATCGGCTTCTCGTCCGACTTCTTACTTAACCTTCTCCACAATCCGTGTGACTCTCCAACGCTTCTCTTTGCTGACGGGTCGAGTCTCCATAATTTCAACTAAATCGCCTACATCGCAGCCGATTTCGTCATGAGCCTTGAATTTTCCAGTGCTAACGACAATTTTCTTATACAAAGGGTGCTGAGCACGGCTTTCGATCTTTACGACCACTGTCTTTGCCATCTTTGCGCTAGAAACGTAGCCCTGTCGAATCTTACGTCGCCCACGATCTTCTTGAACAGCTACCTCAGTAGTGGCTGATGCCTTCGCCTTTGATTTTGAAGCTGGTGCCTTCTTCTTTGCTGTTGTTTCGCTCACTTCGCTTTCCCTCTGGTCGTTTTCTTCACAGGTGCTTCAACTGCAACAACTTCACCGCCAGATTTCTTTTCAGAAATGATTGTTAGCATTCGCGCAATGTTGTGACGACGAACTGCAAGTTGTTTGACATCGGTCAGTTGGCGAAACACCAAATCCCGCCGAGCGCGATAAAGTGCGGCTCGTTCTGCGTCTACCATTGCTTCTAGCTCAGGCACAGACTTGTCTCGAATATCCTTTGGTTTCATTCCTTTCATTGCGTTTATTGTGCCTCCGGCGCGGCGCTAACATCCGGCGTTGCTGCGGCTTCCTTAACTTCCTTCACTTCCTTTGTTTGAACGACTTCAGCAATCGCACCACCTTCACGAATCATAAATTTACATTTGATCGGAAGTTTGTGCATTGCCAATCGCATTGCTTCTTTGGCTGATTCAGGTGGAACGCCGTTCATTTCGAACATCACTCGGTCAGGCTTTACTACGGCAACCCATCCTTCGACAGGCCCCTTTCCTTTACCCATTCGAGTTTCGAGTGGTTTCTTTGTATAAGGTTTATCAGGGAAGATTCGAATCCAAACTTTTCCACCACGACGGATGTAGCGAGTCATCGCAATTCGAGCGGCTTCGATCTGGCGGGCTGTAATCCAACCTGCTTCCATTGCTACAAGTCCGTAATCGCCGAAATCAATCTTGTTTCCACGCATTGCGTTTCCGGCTCGACGTCCTCTATGCTGCTTTCGATACTTGGCTCTTTTAGGCATTAACATCGGATGACACCTCCACTTCTGGCGTTTCCACAGTCGCTTCGATCGGTTCCGCCATTACTGGCTCAGGAACGGCTTCGGCTTTGATAACTGGCGCTTCAACTGTCTCTGCAACGCCATCTTCGGACTTAGCTTTTCTAAGTCGAGTTGGAGCAGGAGCAGCCTCAGCTACCGGTGCGCCACGTCGCTCAGGAAGAACTTCCCCTTTGTAAATCCATACTTTTACGCCAATTGCGCCATACATCGTTCGGGCAGTCGCAATTCCGTAATCTATGTCGGCTCGGATCGTATGAAGAGGCACTTTGCCAACGCGGTCAGCTTCGCTTCGTGCGATTTCGGAACCATTGAGTCGTCCTGAAACAAGCAATTTGATTCCACGACCATTCATTCGAACTACGCGGGTCATCGCTTGCCGCATGGCTCTTCGGTGAGAGACACGTCGTTCGAGCTGAATTGCGATGTTTTCGGCAACAAGTTGAGCATCGAGCTCTGGCTGGCGAACTTCAGTTACGTTGACTTGAACGCCTACTGTCTTGTCCGTCTTTCGAACTAGCCGATTCAAATGGTCGGTCAGCTCGTCAATGCCCTTTCCGCCTTTCCCGATGATTGCGCCAGGGCGAGCGGTGAAAATGTTTACTTTAACTCGATTTGCTGCGCGCTCGATTTCGACTCGCGAAACGTTACCCATTCCGATTCTTTGCTTCAAGTAATCACGAATCTCGTGGTCTTGCTTGAGCGCCGCGCCATACCCTTTCTTGTTGAAATACCAATGGCTGTCAAAGCCACGAATGATACCAACTCTAAAGCCGATTGGATTGATTTTCTGACCCATTAGTTGCCCTCCTTCGGCTCATCTGTTGCTTCAATTTGATCTTCAGCAGCTGGTGATTCTTTCGCAGCAGCTTCTTCGACTACCGCTTCGATTTCCGTTTCTGTCGCTGGTTCTGTCGTTTCTGATACTTCAGCTACGGCTTCAACTGTTTCGGTAACTTCTACCTCAGCAACTGTTGCGTCGGCAACAATTTCCTCAACCTTTGCTTCAACGGCTTCTGGCTTCTTCGTTTTCTTGTTAGGAACCAGTGTTGGTCTCGGCTTAGCTTTGGTGCCGTGTGGCTTGATTCTGCCAATTGGCTCGCCTTCTTCAACGACAACTGTGATGTGGCTTGTCTTCTTTACAATGCGAAAAGCGCGGCCCATTGCCCGCGCTTGAATTCGTTTGAGTCGAGGACCTTCATCAATTTGTATGCGTGTTATCTTTAGGTTCTCTACAGCGAGATTGTTATTTTCATTCGCGTTCGCCATCGCGCTAATGAGAATTTTCCGCAAGAATTTGGCGCCTTTGCTTGAGTGAAACCTCAGCAATTCCGCAGCTTGATGTGCATTTTTGCCACGAACAAGATCCGCCAAAATGCGGACTTTTCGCGGTTGCACTTTCATATATTTTCCGACTGCTTTTACTTCCATTAAATTCTGTTTGCCTTTCTATTTTTCACTGGCGTCATTGTCGAAAACGAGCGATAAATTATACCTTGATTTGAACCTATCTTTCGTTTTCGTTTCAACATTCATTCCTAAGTGAATTTCGTCTTTCGGTCAGGCAGGCTCCCTCCGTGGCCTCGGTAGGTACGCGTTGGAACGAATTCTCCCAACTTGTGTCCAATCATGTTTTCTGTTACAAAAACGGGGATGTGCTTTTGTCCGTTATGAACGCTAAACGTGTGTCCGACCATATCTGGAATGATCGTTGATCTTCGCGACCAAGTTTTGATGAGCTTCTTGTCGCCCTTCTCGTTTAGCTCTAGCACCTTTTTTAGAAGGTGATCGTCTACAAAAAATCCTTTCTTTAAACTTCTTGCCATGTTTCTCCTGTGTTAACCGTTCTCATTTCTGAGAGGCAGTGCACGATTGGGGGAAGGGTTTAGGGTGTGGGGTATAGGGTATCGAGCTAAACCCCATACCCTTAACCCTATACCCATTTTCCTACCCGTTCCTCCTACGAACAATAAATGGATTCGATCGCTTGTTGGATCGTGTCTTTTGGCCCCGAGCCTTGTTGCCCCATCTATCCACAGGGCCCTTCTTTCTTCCAACCGGCGATTTCGCCTCACCACCACCGTGTGGATGGTCTCGTGGCGATTTAACGACACCTCTAACTCTTGGCTTTCGTCCAAGTCCACGAGCCTTTCCAGCTTTTCCAAGCTGTTCGTTTTCGTGGCTGGCATTTCCTACTTCACCAACCGTTGCACGGCAAGTGTTGTGGACCATTCGCATTTCGGTGCTGGGCAATCGAAGAGTTACATACGTTCCTTCTTTCGCCATGACCTGCGCGGCAGCCCCGGCGCTTCGCACCATTTGACCGCCTTTTCCAGGCTGCAATTCGATGTTGTGAACCAAAGTACCGAGCGGAATGTTCTTCAGCGGCAAACAGTTGCCAGGAAGAATATCGGCTTCCGAGCCGCTTACAATTCGCGTGCCCACATTCAAACCTTTTGGAGCCAGAATGTACGCTTTTTCACCATCCATATAGTGCAAAAGCGCGATTCGGCAGGTTCGGTTTGGATCGTATTCAATTGCCGCAACTTTAGCTTCAATTCCGTCCTTCTGTCGTTTGAAGTCAACAATTCGATACTTCTGCTTGTTGCCTCCACCCCGATGAAAAGACGTGACACGACCCGTATTGTTTCGGCCACCAGATTTTGGTTTGGCTGAAGTTAGGGTCTTTTCCGGTTTGCCCTTTGTAATTTCCTTGTAATCGGAAATTATCATAAACCGTCGGCCCGGCGATGTAGGTTTGTATTGTCGTGTGCCCATGGTTTAGACTCCGAAGTCCTCCAAAACTTGACCTTTAGCTAGGTTTACCAATGCCTTTTTTCGATCAGGCTGATACCCTTGCTTTGGATTTGCGGTTCCCTTTGTTCGCACTCGCTTTGCCTTACCAGGAACTCTAATGGTTCGAACGCTTGTTACTGAAATCTTGTCGCCTTCTTTTTTACCTGCGTTATAGATTGCTTCTAGAGCATTCTTGATTTCAATCTTGTTGGCAGAAGTTGCGACCAAGAAAGTATAGGTACGAACCAGCAGTTTTTCATCTCGAATCAGTGGATCGCCATAAGATAGGCGTACCGACTTCTCAGTGATATGCGGTGATACGATTATGTCGTGCGGGTTTTTCACTTGACCCATACCTCCTGGATTTTGGTAAATGCGCTTTGCGCTATCACAATGTGATGCGCGACAAGAATATCGCGTGCCGAGAACGTTGCGCTAGCTTCTTTGTCAGCGGAAGGAGCAGTGCGAACAGTCACATTCGGCAGATTCCTAAACGACCTGAAAGTAATGTCATCTGGTTTTTCGAGAATCACCAGCACTCGTCGTGATTCCAATACGCCTAGAGCCTTTAGCAAGCTGATGGCGCTCTTCGTTTTCGATTCCGCAAATGCAATTGAGTCAGCAATAATTATCGTTTCCGATTCAACTTTGGTGGCGATTGCTCCCAGAATGGCTGAAATTCGTTCTTTCTTGTTGACCTTTTTATCGTAATCTCTCGGCTTGACTGCAAGTGCCATTCCACCATGAGCGAATTGAGGTGCACGTGTCGTTCCCTGTCGAGCATTACCCGTTTTTTTCTGTTTGTAAGGTTTCTTGCCACCGCCACGAACTTCGCTTCGGGTTTTTGCTGATTGCGTACCTTGACGCGAATTTGCCATTTCAGCAACAACGGTTCGGTGGATTACGTGGTCGTTCGGCCTGGCTGCCATGAACTCATCAGATAGCTCAATTTGGCCGACCTTTTTGCCTTCCTTGTTTTTAACTTCAATTTTTGGCATTTTGGTTACCTCGCCACCTTATTGATCGTGACCAAGGTTCCGTTTGCACCTGGAACGCTCCCATCAACCAAAATCAAATTTCGTTCAAGGTCAATTTTTACGACCTTTAGGCCCTTTTGAGTCACGGTGTCATCACCCATGTGGCCTGGTCTTCGCGAGCCTTTGAAAACCCTTTGGGGGCCAGTCGCACCATTTGAGTTTGGTCGCCTATGAGTCATGAAGCCGTGAGTCATGTGCTGACCCTTAAAGTGATAGCGCTTGACGCCGCCAGCAAAGCCTTTACCCTTGCTCTTTGAAGTGACGGTGATAACTTGTCCTTCTTCAAAAATATCGGCAGTGATCTCTTGTCCGAGTTCAAAGCCGTCGGTGCTGTCTACGCGAAATTCGCGCAAGTTTCGCAGATTCTTATCTACCCCTGCCTTTTTCAAATGGCCATGTTTCGGGAAGGTCAAATTTCTCATTTTCGCTTCGCCAAAGCCAACTTGAACCGCTTGATAAGCGTCAGTTGCCGTTGTCTTAATTTGTGTGACGTAAACAGGACCAGCTTCGATCACAGTGACCGGAACCATCGCGCCCTCCTCAGTAAAGAGATGGGTCATTCCAATTTTTCGTCCGAGTAATCCCGGTAGCATTTTGCCTCCAAAAATTCTTGCTTCCGTTACGCTCTTTTGGCCGTCAGTATTTGCAGAGCCCTAATCTCGGATCGGGAATGCCAGCCAGAGCTTCATGAAAGCTTTGTAGTTGATTGCGCACCGAAACATTGCGTTCCTTTGTACGCGAACGCAAATCATACCCAATTGGATATTGGGATTGCTAGCAGTTGGCACTTAGTACGTTGTGGCAAGCACAATGCTTGCCAGTGGACGGTACAAAGAACACTATAGCATGGTCGAGATTGCTGGATACTATAAGCTTAACTTAACCTATCTGCAAATCTCGGTCTCGCTTGCCGAACATTTTAACAACGACTCAGAAACATTTGTTGTTTTTGCCAGTACAAACGTGAGGAGGGTCAAAAGATTGGAATCGCCGAAATCAAAATCTAAGTTAGATACACGCTTAACGTTCCTTTTTGTAGTTAACGCTACTATTCTGTTGAGCGCACTTTTCGTTTGGCTGGATATTCAATCGCAACAAGTACAAGGACTCAACGACTTAGCATCTGGTGAGCTGGCATTGATTCTATTGCGCGAAACATCTATGTTCTTCTTTGTATTGGCCCTTCTCACTGTAGTTGCCACTCGAATGGTAATCAGCAATTGGACAGTTCGCCCTGTAAAGAACATCTGTGAAGGTCTCGAACAAAATTCCGCAGTCGAATTTGAGCTTCATTTGGTAGATACGGCAGAAATCGGGCAATTGGCCAGGGCCGCAAAGCGTTCTATTGATCAACAAGAGCAACTTGACAACGCCAACGGGGAATTCATGCAGCTCAATACGGAGTTACTTGAAATTAACGAGGAGTTAGAATTAAGAGTAGCGGATAGGACAAGGGAAATCGAGGCAGCGATTGAAGCAACCATTCTCGGATGGTGTAGGGCACTTGAGGCTCGAGATCGGGAAACGGACGGACACTCACAGAGAGTCGCAGCAGTGTCCGTGAACCTAGCAAGGCACCTTGGTTTAAGTGAAATTGAAATTCGTCCGATTTACTATGGCGCGTTGCTCCATGATATCGGAAAGATCGGCATACCAGATTCGATCCTGTTAAAGCCGGGCAAATTGACTGCCGAAGAATTCGAGACAATGAAGACTCACGCAATTTTGGGTTATGAAATGCTACGTGAGATTTCGTTTTTAAGGAACGCCCTAGATATTCCACTGTACCATCATGAAAAATGGGACGGTTCGGGCTATCCAACCGGTATTTCAGGCGAAAACATACCGTTTGCAGCGCGTCTATTTGCAATTGCAGACGTTTGGGATGCAATGCGTTCTCTCAGGCCCTATCATTTGCCAATGAGTGAAACACAAGTCCGCGCACACATTGAAGAGCAGTCTGGAAAGCATTTTGATCCGAAACTTGTTAAAGTGTTTCTTGAGTTAGAATCCATGGACCATCCTAGCGACAACTTGTTTGAAGAAGTGGCCGAGCAAAAAGCCGCCTAGCTCTTTATTTCAATATCTACGCCACTTGGCAGATCAAGGCGCATCAACGCATCAATCGTCTTGTTGGTGGGTTCGAGAATATCAATGAGCCGGTTGTGAGTTCGCAGTTCGAAGTGCTCCATTGATTCCTTATCAATGTGTGGCCCTCGAATAACGCAAAAGCGCTTGATGTCCGTGGGCAATGGAACCGGCCCAGCGACCCGTGCGCCGGTGCGCTTGGCTGTTTCGACAATCTTCTCAGCCGAAGCGTCAATAATGCGATGATCAAATGCCCTAAGGCGAATTCGTACTTTCATATTTGTTCACTACCCAACCGAATTTCCAATTACCGTACGGGGTAAAAGCCACCTCGGGGGAACGCAGAGTATACCTACTTGGGGGATGGGTTTTTGGATGCATTGTGTGCAATCAAGCCACTACCTTTGGTCCCATATGTCTAATAAGTCCCATATGTCCTATTTGTCCCAACAACCAATAACAAACAACAAACAACCCCCCACAAATAAAGAATTGCCCCCGATTACTCAGGGGCAATTCAAATATATTCTTCGCTTTTGCTTATTTGCGTCGGCGTCGAATGAAAGCAACTGCGCCAAGGGCGAGAGCTGTCATTGTTGCAGGCTCAGGCACTGCGCTGTAGCGAACATCGTCAACGCCGATGTAGTCAGCGTTGGTACCGTTAGGTCCGCCGTTTGTAACGTTGTAGTTGAATGCAAATCGTCCCGATGTTGGACCGCCAAGGCCGGACACAGTTGCCGAGAACATTGTCCAAACGCTTGGATATCCTGTGAGAGTGAGAGTTGGGTTGATCGTCAACAATATTGTTGAGAAGTCAGCAACGTTGGTGCTTGCGCCGTTCAAGCTCATCCGAAGGTGCAAACGATCAGGAAAAGCAACGCTGGTGACTGTTCGCGAAAAGAACGAGATTTGGTCGCCGTTCTGCAAAGTTCGCGTTGGTGTGATGAGCCAAGTGTCGTTGGTTGCAAGACCTGTGCCCGACGCAAAGTTCGAAGCTGCATACTTTGTTCCTGTGTTTGCCGCGAATACAGCGGCGTTCCCATTGAACCAGCCGCCGTGAGTTGTATTTAGAGGTGCGGACGTGTTCTGAACGTCCCAACCTGGCAATGGAGCAATTGCAAGCACACCAGTAGAAGTTACGCCTTCAAATCCCTCAAAAAATGACTGAGCGTTCGCGCCACCCGCAACAGCGAGCAATCCAAGAATAATAAAATTTCGATTCATAATAACATCTCTCCTAACCTTCACCAGTAGTACCGATGAGTTGTTTGACGAAGATCATTGTATACCCAATTTTGGCGATTGAACCAGATTTGGCAATCTTTTTGCAAAAAACTGGTAATGATGCTGGGAAACGGTTTTTGTAGTTGTGGATAAGGGTTTTGTGTTCAGAGTTTTCGGATTTGGGAATGGGCACTGTAAACGTGCCAGCAACCTGCCGACCATTTGCAAACCACCTGCTAATAGGGGGGAATTGCCCCTGATTACTCAGAGGCAATGCAAAGATTTTTGTATCTTTAGCTTTCGCTTATTTGCGTCGGCGTCGAATGAAAGCAACGGCGCCAAGGGTGAGAGCTGTCATTGTCGCAGGCTCAGGCACTGCGGTTGTGATAACAAGGTCCACTCTCTCAATTGAACCAAAGTCGCCATTAACAAAGTCCTCCATGTGGAGCACCCATATGCCATTGCTTCCGGCATTCAAGCCGTTCATAGTTGAAGTGTTCGGAGTTGTGTTTGCAAATAAATCACCCCATTCATCCTGCCCCGGCTTAAAGGCTCCACTAATCAACGGATTACCATCTGGCAGCGGAGAGGCTGCACTATCATCGAACAACCAGTTCCAGCTCGAACCTGAGGTATCGCCGTCGCCGGGACCGTCGAACAAGAGCACGTTCGATCCAGTATTATTAGAAAGAACTGAACCCATATCGTTGGTCCATGTGTGAACGACATTGGTCATTCTGAGATTCACATCTACGATCGCACCATCAAGGCCAGCAACATTGAAGTTGGTCATTGTTGCGGCTGAATCTGGAATTTGAACTTGGAACGCCGAAAATGTAAAGGTAGTCGCGTTTGCCGAAGCGCCGACGACACCCAAAGCAAGAATAAGTAAAGATTTTTTCATTTTGATTCCTTTTCTCCTAAAACGAAGCCGCAGCAACTCCACGCCATAGACTCTTATCATATCAGAACTCTATCAGAAAAGGATGGATTGAGCCCTATTCCAAGATCAATTCTTTATGAATCTGGCAAAGTTAACTGGGTGACTAAAGGAAATTTGGGGTGTCGGTTGTCGGTTGTCGTCATGGATCAAATTTAAGCCTAAACTCAGTACGTCATTACTAACAACTGACAACCGATAACTGACAACCGACAACCTCTTTCCTATTCTTCACTCAACTGAGGGTCTTCCATCGCTGCCAACTCAGCAAGCGATGGGAATGCCAACGCTGCTTCTGTCGGATCAAAGTCGTGATCTTCAGCTTCCACAAGTGCGGTGAGCGACTGCTGTGCCCACGCCGGACCTCTCTCAACATCAATGGTAACGTTTCGATATCTCTCGACACCGGTTCCAGCCGGAATGAGGCGTCCGATAATTACGTTTTCCTTAAGCCCGAGCAGGCCATCCTTCTTCCCACGAACTGCGGCTTCGGTAAGAACTCGCGTCGTCTTTTGGAATGAAGCAGCTGAAAGGAACGACTCAGTTGCCAACGAAGCTTCTGTGATACCAAGAAGAATCCAGTTCGCCGTTGCTTCCTTAGGATCCCTTTCAACTGGTTCTTCGCTGACCGGGTCCATGTACTTGATCTTTTGGCCTTCAGTAATCAGTTTTCGAACAGAATCGTTTTGGCGCAAGAAATTGAACCTGTCTACAATCTGTCCAGGTAGGAATGGAGTATCGCCCGGCTCCTTAACTTGACGCTTTCGAAGCATCTGTCGAATAATAACTTCAATGTGCTTGTCATTGATGTCTACACCTTGGCTCTTGTAAACGCATTGCAAATTTTCAATGAAGTAATCGTAAACCGCATTCGCTCCGGCCAATTCAAGTACTTCATGAGGATCACGCGGACCTTCCGTCAGTGGGTCACCCTTAATGACCTTGCTTCCTCGCTTTACTGGAAGCTTTCCAAATGGAGGCACCAAGTTTGGATAGTAAACAATGACTTCTTCGATGTTGTACTTTCGCAAAATCGCCAGAGTAGCTGTGATCATCTTTTGACCGATCAACTTCTCAAGGTGCGGCAACGCTGCTTCATCTACATCCCAATTTTGATGATCAGCAATATAAGCGTCCTTGATAGGTTTCTCCACCTTTACGGTCGCTTCAACCACCACCCAGCGTCCAAATTGCGTTTCCTGCATTTCGCGAACAACGCCAGTGACAGGACAGATGATCGCCTTACCACGAGGTTGCCTTCGAGCTTCAAAAATTTCTTCAACACGTACGATGCCACTAGATTCACCTGTCCAAGTGTAGAAGAATGTTTTTCTAGCTCGTTCCCAAACTTTTTTCGATTCGGCATCGGCTTTTTCATGCGCTTTGAGCGCTGCCTTTGTTTGTCGTTCGGTCTTCTTCTTTTCGCCCGTATCTTCGGAATTGATCGTCAAAAAGTCCTTTTGGAAAAGTGCCTTAACAACCGACTCTTGCGATTCGAGCAACTTCGTTGGGTCAAATTGTTTGACATCCGTATCCGTTGCTTGATGCACATCTTCCATGAACTGCTTGATAAACTTTCCAGTTTTGTACTGAGAAGTTCCTGCGATAACTTTCGCACCTGCAACACCACCGGTGTGGAAAGTACGCATCGTAAGCTGAGTTCCTGGCTCACCAATTGACTGAGCCGCAATAATGCCGACCGCGACTCCAACTTCAACGAGCTTTGCCGTCGAAAGGTCAATGCCATAGCATTTGGAGCAGATTCCTTGATGCAACTCGCAAGTCAGCGGGCTTCGCATTCGTACGCTTAAAAGGCTGTGTTCGTTAACTTCAAATCCGCAATCCATGCACCTATCTGCAATCTTCGAGCGTTCTTCATCCGTTTCAGCAGCATCCATTTCAGCTTGGAATCTGTTTTCTATTCCAGTTACAAGTTTTGATGCGGGAATTGTTACATTCATGCCGTATTCGACAACAGCTTCGCCTGTCTCAGGTTCAATAATCGTCGTTAGCGCGATCCTACCGTGCATTCTGTCGCCAACTGGCTCAATCACTTCACCCTCATCGAGGATTCGGTGTACCAAAATGCCTTCAACGGTTTCACAGTCAATGGCTCGAATAATTACGTCTTGTGAAACGTCCACAAGGCGGCGAGTTAGGTAGCCAGCATCCGCAGTTCGGAGTGCAGTATCCGCCAAACCTTTTCGGGCACCGTGAGTGGTTACAAAGTACTCCAACATCGAAAGCCCCTTGTGGAAGCTGTTTCGAACGGGAAGCTCATAGATAACCTCGTTGAACTGGTTAAACATCAGACCGCGCATTCCGGAAAGCTGCGCAAGCTGCTTGACCGAACCACGAGCACCAGAAACCGTGATAATAGAGAGCGGGTTCGTTTGAACCATGCCTGCAACGATTTCCTTACCAATTTCATCGTAAGTATCAGTCCAAAGCTTGACAAGGCCGCTTTGCATTTCGTTAAACGCAAGCATTCCGCGCCGGTATTGAGCAAGAATCTTGTTTGAATTTTCGTCGGCTTCGTGAAGGATTTCCTCACGGCGCGCAGGCGGATCCATGTCTGTAATTGCGATCGAAAGTCCGTATCTCTGGGCCCATTTGAATCCAAGGTCTTTTATGTCGTCGAGTGCCTTGATCGTCACCGCAATTCCGACCCTTCGGTGAATTGTAATGATGATGTCGGAGAGGGTTTTCTTCGTCAATTCAAGCGGAATTGCTTCATCGTGAAATCGAATTGGATAAGGCAGAATCTCATGGAACATTAGCTGCCCCGGTGTGATTAAGCGAATAACAGATTCAAATTCTTGCTCCAATGGCTCAAGAACTTTCTTTTCTGGCTGGTCTTCTCCGTCTTCGTCAACGCCAGGGCTGGCAACATATTTGTATTCAGCTCCAGTGTTCGGATCTCGGTAATCAACTTGGTCATCTTCCCTGAAGATCGGACGATTGATCCGAACTTTGAGCAATTGATTGATTCCAGGATTGTCTGTGGAATGGGGTGTATCGAAGTGCAACAGCGCTTCTTCAGGGCTACCGTAGATTGGTGGTGCCGCATTCTTTTCGGGGTTCTTTTTGTGAGCCGCTTCAACCGCAGCGAGTGCATCTCGTTGATCCCGATTAATAAACGTCAATGCATAAGCCCCAAGGACGATGTCTTGGATCGGAGCCACTGTTGGACGTCCATCTGCCGGCGAGAAAAGATTTTGCGTCGAAAGCATCAAAACGCGCGCTTCCGCTTGTGCTTGCGTACTTAATGGAAGGTGAACCGCCATTTGGTCACCATCAAAGTCCGCGTTGTATGCGTGGCACACAAGAGGGTGAACTTGAATCGCTTTTCCATCGCAAAGAATTGGCTCAAACGCTTGAATTCCAAGCCTGTGCAAAGTTGGAGCACGGTTCAGTAGGACTGGATGCTCCTTGATTACCTCTTCCAAACCATCCCAAACTGCCGGATGCATTCGGTCAATCATTCGCTTCGCAGTTTTGATGTTCTGAGTAATTTTCTTTTCAACCAGAGTTTTCATCACGAATGGCTTAAACAATTCGAGAGCCATTTCTCTTGGCAAACCACACTGGTGTAGCTTTAGGTGTGGACCGACGACGATAACGGATCGTCCAGAATAGTCAACGCGTTTTCCGAGCAAGTTCTTTCGGAATCGGCCTTCCTTACCTTTGAGCATGTCGCTCAAAGATTTCAGTGGGCGAGAATTTGAACCGACAACTGGCCTAGCTCGACGACCGTTGTCAATCAAAGCGTCTACGGCCTCTTGCAAAAGTCGCTTTTCATGGTTGATGATTGACTCTGGAGCATGAATCTCCATTATCTTTTTCAAACGGTTGTTGCGATTGATGATTCGGCGATAAAGATCGTTCAAATCGGAAGTTGCAAACCGGCCGCCATCAAGCTGAACCATCGGGCGAAGCTCTGGGGAAATGACAGGAACGACTTCAAGGATCATCCATTCCGGGCGCGATTTAGACAATATCAGTGCTTCCGTAACTTCCAAGCGCTTGATTGCACGAGCACGACGAGTGCTCGTAGTCATGATGATCTCTTGCCGCATTTCGCGCGCCAATTTTTCTAAATCAACACGAAGAAGTAGCTCTTTAACGGCATCGGCGCCAATGTTCGCTCGAACAAGCGAACGGAGGTCTTCATTCATTTTGAAGCCAACGGCATCCAACATCTTGCTTACGGCACGATACTTGTCTTCATCAATCAACTGGTTCTTTTCGAGTTTTCCAAGGATTTCGACAGCCAAATCCATGTCTTTCAGGCGATCGTCAGCGTCCCGATATTCTGCTCGAATTCGGTCATTAATAGCTTTTGCTCGGTCTCGAACCGACATTTCGTCGTATTCGTCAGCGTTTCCAGCCAATTCTTCGGCGAATCTTGTAAAGCTATCTTCTTCAAGTTCGCGCATTGAAAGCATCATTGCTGCTTTCTCTTCCTCTACCATTTCTCGAATTCGAGGCAACCTGTCATGAATCTGCTCGGTTTCGATGTCAATGATGATAAAGCTGGCAAAGTAGATAACTTTTTCTAGCAGTCTTGGAGAAATATCGAGAACCAAGGAAAGCGGCGAAGGTACACCCTTAAGATACCAAATGTGGCAAACGGGAGCTGCAAGCTCGACGATGCCCATTCGTTCTCTTCGCACTTTGCTGCGGGTTACTTCAACGCCGCAACGTTCGCAAATAATGCCGGCGTACTTGATCTTTTTGTAGCGTCCACAGGCGCATTCCCAATCTTTGACTGGTCCAAAAATCTTTTCACAAAATAGGCCGTCTCGCTCTGGCTTAAACGTTCGGTAATTGATCGTTTCAGGCTTCTTAACCTCATGATGTGCGCCTTGTCGGAAGGCCCATGCGCGGATATCGCCAGGTGAGGCTATTCCGATTCGTAATTTGTCGAACAGTGTTACGTCTGCCATATTTTTCTCGTGCTCTGTTTTGGGAGTGCGCGGGCTTGACCGCTCTTTTCGATTTCGTCTCTTTCAATCGTTTAAACTGGTGTGCTTAGGGTGTGATGCTGGCTTCGAAGGCGCGGTCAAGCCCGCGCACTCCCAAACCAGCAGGCGGCTAATTAAAGAATCCAACACTCCTTGCAAGTCTCATGTCGTCGCCCGAACCGAGTTCGTCCAGGTCTTTAAGCGGAAGCTCTTTCGCATTGATGTCTTCAACTGTAACGCGAAGACAGAGCGACCTAAGCTCGTTCACCAAAATCTTGAAGGATTCTGGGATGCCCGGTTCAGCCAAGGTTTCACCCTTAACGATGCTCTCATAAGCCTTGACTCGGCCCGTTACATCGTCAGATTTGATTGTAAGCAATTCTTGAAGAGTGTAGGCTGCGCCATAAGCTTCCAGCGCCCAAACTTCCATTTCTCCAAATCTCTGGCCGCCGAACTGCGCCTTACCGCCCAACGGCTGTTGGGTTACAAGCGAGTATGGGCCAATCGAACGAGCGTGAATCTTTTCATCCGCCAAGTGCTCTAGCTTCAACATATAGATGAGGCCGACCGTGATCGGATTTGGGAAATCGTCGCCAGTCATGCCATCTCGAATGATGGACTTACAAGTTACTGGATCAATTCCGGCTCTGAAAAAGGCATTCTTTTCGATGGCTACCATGATTCCAGCGTAAACATCTTCTTTGGCCTTAAAAGCAGCCTTGGGCTCGCCGATTTCTTCGGGCTCCCATTCATCAATATTGACTTGAAGCAATTCATCAAGCTTTTTAGTTGAGGGAGCAGCAACGATTCTAGATATGCGTTCAATTGAAGCCTGATCGAGTTCTCGAATTCGAGCTTCAATCAAGCTAAGTCTTGTGCTAACTGTATCGTCTTTCTCAAACTTCACGTTCAAGAGCAATTCGGAGTTCGTGTACGCACTTAGAACTTGATTTCTCATGTGCTCTGCAAGCCGTTCCATTTCAACCAGAACTTCATGCTCAGTTGCGCCCTCAAAAGCGGGGCAGCGATACCGAACGCCAAGGTGCATTCCAACATAGCCAAGATGAGTTTCCAAAATCTGGCCAATGTTCATTCGGCTCGGAACGCCAAGCGGGTTCAAAATGATGTCAACTGGGGTTCCGTCTTGCAAAAACGGCATGTCTTCTTCAGGAACAACGCGTGAGATAACTCCCTTGTTTCCGTGACGGCCCGCCATTTTGTCGCCGACCATTAGCTTGCGCTTTTGAGCGGTGTAAACCTGAACCGTCATGTTGGTGCCAGCTGGCAATTCATCGCCAGGCATTTGAACCAACGAGCCATCGCAAAGATCGCAAACCAATCGTTCGCGCTTCTTCGATTCGTTGTATCCGCGACCACAAGTGTGGCATTTGTATTTGTAACGGCTAAATACCTTTACATCAACAACGGTGCCCTTTTCACCATGCGGAAGTCGAAGTGAAACGTCGCGAGTTTCCTCAGCCTTTTTGCCAAAGATAGCGATAATCAATCGCTCTTCAGCGGTCATTTCAACTTGACCTTTAGGAGCAACTTTTCCGACCAGAATATCTTCAGGTCGGACTTCGGCACCAATTCGGATGATTCCGTTTTCGTCAAGGTCCTTTAGAGCTTCTTCGCCGACATTTGGGATGTCACGAGTGATCTCTTCTGGTCCAAGCTTAGTATCAACAGCTTCGCTTTCGTGCCGTTCGATGTGAATCGAAGTGAACGTGTCAACTTTCGCCATCCGCTCAGAAATGATGATTGCGTCTTCGTAGTTGTAGCCGCACCAAGGTGTAAACGCAACAACTACATTTTTGCCAAGCGCAAGCTCGGCTTGGTCAACACATGGGCCGTCGGCAAGCGGATCGCCTGCTAAGACAACCTGGCCATGATCAATGATTGGCCGTTGAGTAAAGCAAGTTGATTTGTTCGAAGGCACCATGTGCCACAAGTCATAAATGTCAGTCGTGCCATCGTCAACTCGAACAACAATTCGTTGTGACGTAACTGTCTCAACAACGCCATTTCGCTTCGCAACTACAGCTGCACCAGAGTCAACAGCAGCAACTCGTTCGTAGCCAGTGTGGACAACAGGCCTTTCCGACACAAGGGTCGGAACGCCTTGGCGTTGCATGTTCGCACCCATCAGAGCGCGGTTTGCATCATCGTTTTCCAAGAATGGAATGAGCGAAGTCGCAACAGAAATGATTTGCACAGGCGCAACGTCCATTAGCTGAACTTGGCTTGCAGGCATTGTCGGATAGCTAGCACCGCCCATGACCCCGCCTGCACATCGAACCTGCAATCTCTCAGCAACAATTTTGCCGTTCGAATCGGTTTCAGTATCGGCAGGAGCAACTAGAAGAGCTTGCTCTTCTTGGGCAGTGAAATAGACGATTTCTTCGGTAACAATCGAATCCGTAACCTTGCGGTACGGCGTCATGATGAAACCGAATTCATCTACACGGGCATGAGTTGTCAACTGACTGATAAGACCAATGTTCGGCCCTTCTGGAGTCTCAATCGGACAAATTCGACCGTAGTGAGATCGGTGGACGTCGCGAACTTCGAGCTTTGCACTCGTTCGTTGCAATCCACCTGGTCCAAGGCTTGAAAGTCGTCGCTTGTTCGTCAGCTCGCTCAATGGATTCGTTTGATCCATAAACGTGCTGAGCTGGTTGCTACTGAAGAAGCTCTTGATCGAAGCAGAAATCGGCTTAACCGAAAGAATAATGCCCGGAAGCAAATTCTCTTGATCTTGCGACGTCATTCGCTCTCGAGCAACTTTTTCCATTCGGACAAAACCAAGCCGAAGCTGGCTTTGAAGAAGTTCTCCAACGCTTCGAACGCGCTTATTCTTCAAGTCATCAATGTCATCACGGGAAGCCTCATTTTTGATGTATGGCTCCATTGACTGGATGACACCAACCAAATCTTCAGCAGTCAAATTACGAACGGAAAGTGGAACATCGGCACCAGCACGCTGATTCAAGAATCGGCGACCCACCTTGCCCAAATCGTATCGCTTTACGTCAAAGAACAGGCCGTAAATAAGCTGTCTTGCGGCATCTTCGTTGGCTGCTTCACCTGGGCGAAGCCGCTTGTAGATGTCAAGAATCGCTTCTTTCCAGTTCGTTGTTGGGTCTTGGTCAAGCGTTGCTTCCACCAAATCTGGCACTTCGAGAACAACAAGTTCCTTTAGCTCCATTGACTCGATCAACTTGGCCGTCTCGCGTTCGATTTTTTCCAACCGACGAATAATGAGCTTCTTTTCTTTGTCGTTAATGTCCGTCAAAGCTCGCTTGCCCGTCAAATCATCTGCTGTCGGATTTTCCAATGTTTTTTCTCGGCCAAAAACGAGAATTAACTCATCGTTGTTTGAAACGGGAGTATCTACCGTGACCTTTTTGGTATGCCAAGACACGTCAATTCCGTCAACTATGGCCTTGGTCAAGAACGTTCCTGCTTCCAAGATAACTTCGCCCGTTTCTAGGTCAGCAATTGGCTCGACTAGACGGCGATGGATCGCTTTGTTGAGCGGCATCTGAACGCGACTTCGACCCTTCTCAAATGCACCCAGTGCTTTGATAAGTTGTGTTAGTGGCAGTTTCTTCGTTTGGCTAATTTGGGTTCGAACCACCATGTTCGAATCCGATTCCACTTCGAGCCATGGGCCTTCATTGGGAATAATTCTTGCCGAAACGACAACAGTCATAGACGTATCAACGCCTTCTTCAAAATAGAGTCCGGGCGAACGGCTTAGCTGAGAAACGATAACTCGCTCTCTGCCATTAATAATGAAGGTGCCTCGATCTGTCATTAACGGAAGATCGCCGAGGTAAACCTCGGATTCGATGACTTCCCGTTCTTTTCCGCCAAAGCGAACAATCGCCTTGATTGGGGCTTCAAACGTCATATCTCGATCTCGGCATTCCTTGATCGAGTACTTTGGCTCGCCAAGCGAAAAGCTGACGAGTTCAATATAGTTCGTTTGTGTAAAATCCCAAATGGGTGAGAACGTATTAAATAGTTCGGGCAGTCCTTCTTCTAGAAACCATTTGTAACTGTTAAGCTGAAGTTCAATAAGATTGGGGACCTCGAGGAATCGTCCGATTCTCTTCGAGGACGGCTGGATTACTCTCAAGCAGGCCTCCGACGTAATTTGCGCGAACTTACATTGTACCAACGCCCTGTTCAAAATGTCAAGCGTGGAATAGCACCTTTTTGTTCATTTTTTTTAAGCAGACGATTTGGCTGCGGCAACCAGGTCAATTGGCTCCGGAAGTTCTTCAAAAAATGCTTCGTTAACGAGTGGGTCCATCCCCGAAACAAAGAGATCTGCTTTCCAATCGGCAAGGCGCATCAAGTTATAAATGGGTTCCGGAGACAAGTTTAGCGATAGTGATAGCAGGCCAGCAAGAATCTTGACCTTCCTTTTCCAGCCGCCCCGAAACTTAAGAGCGTGTTTCAAGGAGCTTCTTGCATCGGATTTTCGGCCAATTGTCCAAAGAAGCCTCGCGAGGACTACGCAGCGATGCACTTGGAAGCACGCCCATTGATTGTCAAGTTCATCAATTTCTGACTCAAATGGCAAGCGATGGCCAAATTCTGAGAGCAATTTTGCTGCATGATGATGAACGGCGGTCAGCTGCGTAGGTAGCTGCGAAATAGTAGCTGAGGATGGATGTCTACGCCAATAACCGAGAACTCGATCTTCGTGAAATCGGAATCCTCCTTCTAGCGAGATTCGCGCCATTGTCGGTAAGTCAACAATTTTCAAATTTTCTGGCTGCTGAAAGCCGCCAATTTTTTCAAGTGTCGAGCGTCGCAGAACCGTTGAACAGGGCCAGGTAAACGTCACAAAATCAATATGAAAGAGATAGAAAAAAGCCATCCCCACGGGGTTGTTTTTCAGGGCTGCCTCGATCGGCAATGTTTGTGCAACGTCGCTTAGGTGCCGACCCTGTACATTGACTTGAGAACATAGTCCTGATGATAACACTATTGATTCATCTTCAAAGTCAGGAACTTGTATCTCGAGTTTGTTTGGCGGCCAAAAATCGTCTCCTTCAAGTATTGCAACCAATTCGCCTGAACCCATTGACAGCGCAAAATTATAGGTTTCCGCAAGGCGGGTCATTCCCTTGTTGAATTGACTCGTGACCTTGATTCTGGGGTCTGAATAGGAATTCGCGATTTCAAGAGTCCGATCAGTAGAGCCGTCATCAACGATGCAAAGCTCCCAGTTTGAATACGTCTGTGCAAGAACTGAATCTATACAAGCAGCAATGAACTCCTCATGATTGTAGGTTGGCGTCACTATCGTCACCAATGGAGAATTCTTCATAATCACTCACGGTTGGGTTCAGTCAGATTCCATGGAATTTCCGCTAGGTCTGCAACTTCTTTGCTATCAATTTCTGAATCAAAGTCTGGAAAAAATCTTCCAAGAGCGATTGCTCTAGGTGAGTAGCACAGAACTAATCGCCTGAAAGCCAGAGCTTTGTCGTCCATCAATCGCAAAGCCAACTTTGCATTCTTGCGACTTTCAATAACATTTCCCCAAAGCATCTCCAAGGCCGATAGATGGAATGCACATTTGCCAACTCGATCTCGAACCAGGGCAGGGTCTAGCCGCGGTAAAAACCATCGGTCTCGATTTCGAACAATTGAAGTCCGAATTTGAATCTCAGCCTTCGTGACATTTCGCATTTTCGAAGAAGTGTTGGCTCCATGAATTCTCCAATGAGACAATGATTCGGTTACACAGATTACTGGCGAAGAGTGCGCCGCCCGAAGCGATGCAATCCAGTCACCGGTTTCATTAAAATCAGGCTCGAATTCTGCCCATTTTCTTCTCCAAATTACTGAAGAAGCATGAATTCGATTCGATTCCAAAAGGTAAGGCAGTAAGTCAATGTGCTCCGTTTTTGGCCAAACATCGTAGTTCGAATCGGTACTCAAATTGCCATTCTCGTCGGCGAGCTTTCCAAGAGTGTAACAAAACGGAGAATCGGGATATTTCTCAATCAGGTCAAGCTGCAGCGTAAGCTTTTCAGGCTCCCAAAAGTCGTCAGAGTTCAGGACAGCTATCAAGTCTGACTTAGCTAAAGAAACAGCCCGATTTTGTGTGCCATAAGTACCCAGATTTGATTCATTCTTCAAAACTTGGATTCGCGGATCACTGTAAGATTTCCAAATTTCGACCGAGTTATCGCTGCTGCCATCGTCTACAATAATCATTTCCCAATCTTCAAATGTCTGGGCCAAAACCGACTCAACACAAGCTGGAATGAACCTAGCATGGTTGTAGCTGGGCACGATGATCGAAACCTTTGCCATTCTTAGGAATTATGGCTCGTTCAGGTTGGCAAATCGCTCTCCCACTTGAGGTGGACTCTGGGAGGCAACAATTTGTGTGCGAGACTTTAGATCATCCAAAGAAATTGTTTGCTGATGAACCAGATGCGCTAGCTGATTAATCTGGTTTTGAAGCTGCGCGATCTGCTCGTTTTGACTTTGATCGCCTCGCAACGTCTCAGCCATTTTCCTCTGATGGTGCAAGAGCATCGCGAGCATCGGAGTTCCGAAAATGAAGAGGAACGCAACCATAACCATCATAGTTTCTTCGCCTAGATTTCCAAATTGTCCTAAGTAGTTCATGGCAAAGATCTATGTGTTTGGCGGTTCTGGCTGATTTGGCGGCGCCAATCTTGGTGACCCAGGTTGCGAATCAAATGCTATCACTTGTTGGTGTAGCAGTGCTTTCATTTCCGCCATTTCCCTTCTCAAACTTTCAACTTCGGGCGATGGCAAGCGATTGGAATGAATGATTTCAGCCATCTTTTGCTGGTGTTTTACCAAAATGTAGACGATCGGAATCATCATTCCAACTATAGGTACGAATACTGCAATTACTCCTGGATCCATGGAATTTTCCTCAGATAGCTGACCACTTCATACTCAATTTCGAATAGAACGGTTGCAATTTTAGACCATTTTCCCTTTGCTAACAGGTGCATTGCGGCTGTCTTCCACGCGAGAAGCAAGGTGCATCGCCGTTCCAAATGCGATGAAAAGCGCCTCGAAAATATGATGAGCATTCGTGCCAGACAGTTGACGTACATGTGCCGTGATACCTGCGGTAGAGCAAAACATCGAGAAGAAATCAATCAAATTGTCCGAACTTGCTTCTCCAATTTTGTCCCTTCCGGTGCAAATTGTAGAAGTAAATGAACCTCTGCCATGCAAGTCAACGGTAACGGAGATCAATGCGTCTTCCAAGACAATGGTTGACTCAGCGAACCTCACAATGGGCTCGCTGTCCCTGAGAGTTTCCCGCAATGCCCGCCCAAGTGTGTTCCCCACCGCCGACATCGTATGTAGGTCGTCAACAATCAAGTCGCCCTCAGCCTTTATGCCTAAATTCAGAAAACCGAAATGACCGAACTGTTTGAGCATGTGATCGAAAAA
This sequence comes from Armatimonadota bacterium, assembly GCA_031400935.1. GTDB lineage: Bacteria > Armatimonadota > Fimbriimonadia > Fimbriimonadales > Fimbriimonadaceae > JANNJE01. The sequence goes on along the minus strand of JANNQV010000045.1, from coordinate 11,974 downwards.
TCCGATTCCTGTGGAGACATCCTGCCTTCCGCCGCCGTCAATATCGAGCACAACTTGCACCCGAGCTTGATCGAACTCTCGTTCGACTTCGGCGTATCGCACTCCTAATGGACCTCTGCTCATGACTGTAGTTTACTTGGGACTAGGTTTTGCGTTGATTTGGTTCGGAATTAGGTGAATTGAATTGGCCATATAGGACAAATTGGACAAATAGGTCATATAAGTCCTATTCACTCACTTCACCCAATTCACCCAATTCACCCAAATCAAAAATTCAAGAGCCCCCTCTTTCAAGGGGGCTAGCTCAACAGGAGGTGCTCAAGACGAGCGCCGCTGTTGCTCCGGATTCTTTATCCGCAACGCTGCGGAGACTCCAGGAGCACGGACTCGCCCCTGGCCGCAATTGCGCGATGGTAAAAGTGATCAGCAAGCCAATCACTCAACTCTCGCTACCGTCTACGGGGTTAGCTGTCGGGTTCGGGTCAAGAGTTACCCTAAGTTGGTCAAACGACCTTCTATTCACCCCCAAGTTACGGTTCCCCCGATCCCGACTCTCATCGGGACTCGACGTGGCTTTGCAGCCTATTAATAAGGATGCTCCAAATAGTCAAAAAGTTCCAAAATTTCCATCATTTCTTCAAAATAAGTGTTTTGTGTTATCGGAAACAAGCAATTTGTCCTATTTTGAAACCAAAATGGGTGCCTCCAACGAATAGGCTTCCAATGCGTTTTACATTACTTTTACTTTTTATTCTACTTTTTGCCTCCGCTTTTGCCGAACCCAATCGAAAACTTGCGGCGACGAAACTGGCCTCCCCTCCTAAAATTGATGGAGCAATTGAAGCAACAGAATGGACCGGTGCTGCAAGGGCAACTGGCTTCGTACACCTTTCAACTGGCGACAAGACCCCTTTTGACGCTGAAGTTGTAATCGGCTACGATTCTCAAAACATATATCTTGCGTTCAATTGTCCCGATCCGGAACCCGCGCTAATTCGAAAGACAGAATATCGCAGAAATGTCCGTCCGCAAGGTGACGACCACGCCATTTTTATCATCAACCCATTTAACAATCATCAACCAAGCGAGTTCAATCAATTTGAGATTGGCGCCGGGGGCGGAATGAAAGCTACTTTTGCTGGTGGGCGCGCCGCAAAGAGAGAATGGGAAGGCGCCTGGGATGCGAAATCCAGAATTACAGAAAAGGGATGGGAATGCGAGATGATAATCCCATGGAAAATCCTGCGACTTCCTTCAGCAGGCATCAGGGATGTAGAGATAAATTTCGCTCGGGTTGTGCCTAGAAACCAGCTTCCACTCTCATGGTGCGAACTTGGCCCTCAAGAGAGAATGGAAAATAATGGAACGTTGACTGGGGTCGATATTCCTGAAATCAAGGGTGAAAGAACAATTCAGGCACTTCCATACCAGATTGTCGGATACGATCAAGAACTTGGACGAGAAGTAATCAACACGGGTCTAGATATTCGCTATAACGTCTCATCGCAAATTTCAAGCCTAGTTACCATCAATCCCGACTTCCAAAACATCGAAGGTTCCGTCTTGAACCTTGCTTTTTCTCGATTCGAGCGCCTTGCAGAAGAACGACGGCCGTTCTTTGTAGAAGGAAGGCAGGATTTTCAGATGGGAGGAATGTCGGCACAGCTATTTGCTCCGCAACGATTGGGCTCTCTTGATTTGGGCGCAAAGGTGTTCGGAAAACTCAGTGATTCGCAAACATTTGGAGGAATGTTCACTACTGAATTCGACCATCATTCTGCGGCTGTTGGAAGATTCCGCCAAACGTGGGGCGAAAAGAGCTACATGAACGCAGGGTTGGTTCATTGGGACGACAAAGACAACAACCTGACGAATACTGCGGGAGACCTCGAGATTATTCACTTCCAAGGCAATTGGGGAGCAGACTTCATCTTCAACCAAACTGATGATTCTGAAGAGGGATATGGAAAGCGGCGCGACTTAGACCTGATGTACCAGGATTCCAACATCTTTGTGTCCGTCGGGCACCAGGAAATTTCCGAGAACTTCTTACCGCGAATCGGATTTGCGCCGCAAACTGGCTTCAAAGGTTGGAACGCTTTTCTATTCGGTTCCAAAAGTTACGGAACTGGGCCGCTCACTCAAGCTTCATTTGAATTGTTTGGCGCAAAGTCTGACCGCGAAGATGGCGACGGAACCTATTTGGACTCCATTCACACTCAGTTTTCTGCTGTGACTCGAGGCGCGCTCGAAGTCGAGCTGGCTTGGGACAAGTCGAATTTTCAAGGCGAATTGGCAGACCTTTACACGCTGGATGTTCAGTTCCCAGCAAACAATCCGCACCGATACTTCAGCCTCAGCTCCACAATGGGAACAGTGGACAACGAGGACTACACCTTATACGGCATTAGTGGAAATTACAGATTCAGCAATCGAATCACGATTACACCTCGCTTGCAATCCGAGAGGCTCGGTTCCGAAACGAACACTCTTGCAATCATTGGTATAGGTTACGAGATAGACCGGGATCGCTCGATTGCCGCTCGAATCGTTCGCCGTGACGAATCAACGAATTGGTACTTAGCTTACCGCCATTCTGGCAACATTGGAACGGAGTGGTATGTGATTATCGGCGATCCAAATGCTGAAGAATTCCAAAGAAAGATCATCATCAAAGCCGTGATTCCTGTGAATTTGAAATTGTAGGAAGTGCGATTGGAGCGCGGAGCTACTCTGACGTCAAAACGATTGACCATTTGAGCCTAAGCTCCGCGCTACATTCTTTTCCAAGCTCCGCGCTCCAATAGGCACTCCAGGTACCATTCCTTTCTAAATGGCAGTCCTCGTTGATCGAAATACAAAAGTCCTCGTTTGCGGCATGACGGGCCGAGAAGGCACTTTCCACACCGAACAAATGATCGAATACGGGACCAATATTGTCGGAGGAGTCACCCCTGGCAAAGGTGGGACTACCCATTTAGATCGCCCAATCTTCAATTCAGTCGCTGAAGGAGTCAAAGCGACTGGCGCTAATGCTACTCTAATATTTGTTCCGGCACCCTTTGCGGCTGACTCAGTCCTCGAAGCCGAGGAAGCCGGAGTTCCATTCGTCATTTTAATCACAGAAGGCATTCCAACGAGTGACATGATTCGAGTCACAAATAGGCTCAATGCAAACGGCACAACACGTCTTTTGGGCGGCAACTGCGCTGGAATCATCACTCCCGGCCAATGCAAAATGGGAATTATGCCCGGCCACATTTTTGCTGAAGGTCCGGTTGGAATGGTCTCCCGTTCAGGCACTCTAACTTACGAAGTTGTTTGGGAGCTCACTCGTGCCGGCCTCGGACAAACGACCTGCGTCGGCATCGGCGGCGATCCAGTTCCTGGAACTCGATTTATAGACGTTCTCAGGATGTTTGAAGCTGATCTCGCGACCAAAGCGGTCGTCATGATTGGCGAAATTGGCGGCTCGGATGAAGAAGCCGCCGCCGAATACATAAAGAAGATGTCGAAACCTGTCGTGGCATTTATTTCCGGCCGAACCGCTCCGCCGGGAAAGCGAATGGGACATGCTGGTGCGATTGTGAGCGGAGGCAAAGGGACAGCGCAGTCGAAAGTTGATGCACTCCTGGCGGCTGGGGCAGCTGTTGCCGACAAAACTCATCAAATTCCAGAACTTACTTGTGCAGCTTTGAGTCGTGTTGGAGTTGGAGTTTGATATGAGAACAAGGGTGTCATCGGGCAGTCCTTATGAGCCGATAATCGGTTTCAGCCGGGCAATTCGATTCGATAATCAAATTTTCGTATCTGGTACCGCTCCAATGGATGCTGAGGGCAATACTGTTGGGGTTGGCGATGCCGAAGCACAGGCAAGGCAATGCTTAGAAATAATCGTAAAGGCGATCAAAAAACTTGGCGGAACTGCAAATGACGTTGTGAGAACTAGGACCTACCTAACACGCGCTGAAGACTGGGAAGCCGTAGGCAAAGTTCACGGCGAATACTTTCGTCTTGCCAAGCCCGCTTCCACTTTTTTAGTTGTAAAGGGATTCGTGAACCCCGAATGGCTAGTTGAATTCGAGGCCCATGCAATTGTTGAGGAATAATCCTTTGCGTCGAAATTCATCCGGAACCCCCGAATTACTGCTTGGAAATGTACCTTTTGTCCTTCAAATAATCTCTCTTGAGTTATAATAGAAACGTTTTTGGTCAATTTGACCGTCTTACAATAGGAATTTGGCATAAAAAATGCTGAACCGAAGTAGGTCTTCACTCCAAAATTTTCGTAGGCTTTCCAATAAAAATGCTTGACATTTTTCTTGAAGTGTGTTATTTTGTTGTGCGACGAACGAATTTGTTGAATTTAGCGTAGAAACTAAAGGACTAACAGAACTTTAGTTTGAAAGAAGAAAGCTTTGCAAGATTTTTAGAAGCCGACAAGAATTGAATGCCAAATTCGTATATGAATGTGGAGGATCGAATTACAAAAATGCCCCCTGAAACTGGAATAACGACAACACCGAGACGAGGACGAGCAATTACCGTCCGATCACCTGGTCGGCACCATTTCGCCGAAGCCGGTGCTCGGGGTTTCATGGACGATCCTTCTGCCGAACCTGCTGAAGACGATTTGTTGGAACTCGATGCCGAGGAAGAAGAAGCCGAAGTAGAAGGCACGCCTCAGCACGACGATTCTGAAGAATTAGAAATGTGGATGCGGCAAACTCGCCGCGCACAGCTACTAACTCCTGAGCAGGAAGTTGACCTGGCTCGAAGAGTTCAGGCTGGCGACATGTACGCCAAGAAAGTTTTGATCGAATCGAACCTACGATTGGTCGTTTCTATTGCTAAGAAATACAACGCTCGTGGAATACCGCTTGCTGACTTAATTCAGGAAGGCAACCTGGGTCTAATTCGCGCCGTGGAAAAATTCGACTGGCGTAAGGGGTTCCGATTCTCGACGTATGCGACATGGTGGATTCGCCGTGCGATTGCTCGCGCCATCATCAACCAAGGCCGAACCATCCGAATTCCGGTTTACGTGGCAGAACTCATAAACAAGGTCGTGAAAACAGCTTCTCGTCTGCAACAAGAATTGCAGCGCGAACCGACTGAAGACGAAATTAGCCGCGAAGTTGGCCTTTCAATTGATCGTGTTCGTGAGATGATGAGAGTCGCCGTCGAGCCGATTTCGCTCGAAACTCCGGTTGGCGAAAAGGACAACAGTTCGATTGGCGACTTCGTTCAATCTACGAACATGCCAAATCCGACGGATGTAACTTGGACGCTAATCCGACGGGAAGAAATTGACGGAATCTTGGGACGGCTCACATCTCGAGAACGAGATGTCGTTCGACTTCGTTTCGGTCTCGATGACGGACGTTCAAGAACTCTCGAAGAAGTCGGAAGCGAACTCAACGTTACACGTGAAAGGGTTCGCCAGATCGAACTTCGAGCTATGAAGAAGCTTCGCCACATCGGCCAAGAGCTTTCATCGCAAGGCTTCTCGATTACGCCAAGTCCTATGGCGAACTAGTGTGACTTGGGCGTCTCGCCCAAGTTGGTTTTTGGTTATTGGTTACTAGTTGTTGGTTGTTGAATGGCACCAAGAATCACAACCGTATCGTCCCGCCTGCCGCCACGGTCTTCCCAACGTAAGCTACGGCTATTTGCCCTGGAGTTACGGCACGTACAGGCTTTTTGAATTCTAACCGTGGCGATGCCCCTCCAAAAAGCCGAGCAGGCTTTGCGTCCATGTTGTAACGAATCTTTGCCATCACATCAATCGGGGTTTGATCGGGCTGGATTTTGCCCCACAGCATGTCTTCAAGCAATACTTCAGAAGTGAGCAAGGCATCTTCAAGGCCAACCACAACTTGGTTCTTAGAAGGCTCAATCTTCAAAACAAAAAGTGGCTTTCCGGAAGGAATCGTAAGCCCAATTCCCTTGCGTTGCCCAACTGTAAAATCTGCAATGCCCTTGTGACCCGTTAGCACTTTTCCAGACTCATCAACAATCTCGCCATCCGAAAACGCATCAGGCTTAACTTTTCGCAAAAATTCACGATAGCCGCCAGCTTCGCTAACAAAACAAATCTCTTGCGAATCTGGCTTGTCGGCAATTGGCAAGCCTAGCTCACGAGCAAGTGTTCTTGTCGCTGATTTGTCACGCAGTTCGCCTAGCGGAAAACTCGTCACGGCAAGCTGGTCTTGCCGCATCATATAAAGCACATAACTCTGGTCCTTTTCCGTTCCCAGAGCTTTAAGCAGATGAAACTTATCTTCTCGCTTTCGAATTCGAGCATAGTGTCCAGTCACTAACCGTTCGCACCCAAATTCGCGCATTTTGTGAAGGAGTTCATCGAACTTAACTTTCCGGTTGCATTGGACACATGGATTTGGAGTTCGCCCAGCCGAGTATTCATCAATGAAGTTCTGAATAACAGTTTCACGAAATTCGTCTTTGAAGTTAACGACATAGTGTGGAATTCCCAGAAGGCGAGCAACTCGACGGGCGTCCTCAACTGCGCCCAAAGAACAGCACCCGGCATGACGGGGATCGGTTTGTGATTCCTGCCAAATCTGGAGAGTCACGCCAATAACGTTGTGACCGCGTTTCACCATTAACGCAGCCGCAACGCTACTGTCAACTCCTCCAGACATAGCTACAAGCACGGATTCACGGCGACGCATTTTTACTTCAGCAATTCCTTGACGGAAGCTTCCTCAAACTTTGCCATCAAATCCGCCTGCCTCATTGCCGTCGGTTTTTTGCCAGGCAGAAAAAGGATGAAAGTCGGGGTCTCTTCAATTCCAAGTTTTCCAGCTAGATTGATGTTTTCTGTGACTTTCTTAATTTCATCTGAATCTTCGGTTTGAATCACCGTCATTAGTTCGGACCTATTCAAATTCACGTTGCCTGCAATTTTGTAGATGTCCTCAATGGACTTTAGGGCTTCGTGATCCGTTTCGTACATTTGTCCGATGAATTCCCAGAATTTGCCCTTCTTACCTGCAAATTCTGCGATTACCGATGAAGGCAAAGAAAGCTCCTTTCCTTGTGCCTGATAAAGTGGGAAAATTCGAAACACCCAGCGGATTTTCCCTGGATATTGCGCTTGAAGTTTCGTAATATGATGGTACGAATTTTTGCAAGCCGCGCACAGCAAATCGGCAAATTCAACGATGGTGACTTTCGCATCATCAGGGCCTTGGACATACGCCCCTTTGAGAAGAATTTCCAATGGATCGCCTTGTCCAAATTTTTCAGGAGAAACTTCCTGTCCTCCGGTAACACCCAAGCTGGATACTGGGCCGATAGCCAGTACCGTCCCTAAAAGCAAAACAGCAATCAGACCGATATCCAACTTTTTCCTAGGCCGGATGTCCTCTTCAAGAGAACTGAATCGCTGCATCAATAGCGCATGGAGAACGAATACAACGCACATCGAAGCGGCGGAAGCAAGACACCATTCGCACTGCGCTTTGATAACAGAAAACGCATATATTTGAAGCCCCAAACTGATAATGGCACCGAGCCCAGAAACAAGAAAACCAAGGCGAAGCGCAGTTCGTTTTGGAACATTTGGAACAAACATGGACGCCAAAGTCAGGGTCAGCAACAAAATGTAAGCGATGACGCCAAAATGAGCCACAGGAATCCCAAACCAAGATGAACTTGGATCATTTTGTACCTTTTGACATCCGCCGCCAGCCATGCCGCACGGTGGTGTGATACCCATCTGGTGAGCAGCGCTCAAAACTCCAGATGCAAATAATCCTAGGCAGGAAAAAAGTACGATCAATAATTGCAAAATTCGGTTATTCACTAAGCCCTCATGGTACCAGCTTCAAGCATCCCGAAAAGGGAAAATGAGCCTCAATTCAACCTAAACAAGGTATCCTTGTCAGCAGTTCCCCATGTCAACTGCCGTACTATCGTTGCAAGCTGCCCCGCCTAAGGCACTACGAGGGACGTACTTTGTCCAGACTTGGGGTTGCCAAATGAACGAAGAAGATTCAGATCAGATCGGCCTGAGTTTAGAATCTATTGGCTTTTCCAAAGTTGACACCCACCTGAGCGCGACGATAATATTGCTGAACACTTGTTCAGTGCGGAAAAAGCCAGAGGACAAAGCTTTTTCGTTCCTTGGCGAATTGGCATTGCTCAAGAGGAAGCGGCCAGAGATCGTAATAGGCGTTTGCGGATGCATGGCACAGATTCGAGCGGACGATATACGAAGAACTGCCAAACATGTTGATTTTGTCGTTGGCACGGGCCAGATCATTTCAATCGCCGGCCTTGTTGAAGAGACGCTTCAGACTCGAAAGTTTCGCTCACGTCTTGAATTGCCCGAAAGGAAAGGCGCAGTTGTTACAGACGTTCCCAAAAGGCTTCTGCCAGAGCCTGAAAGGAATGCATTGGGTGAGATAGGTGAATCTCAGATTTTGCAACTGTTAACCGACAACAGACAACCGACAACCGTTGTGAGCCAACGCCCGCTCAAGATCAAAGCCTTCGTGCCAATCCAGTACGGCTGCGATAAGTTCTGCACTTTTTGCATCGTTCCAACAACAAGGGGTCGAGAACGAAGCAGGCCGACAGAAGAAGTCGTAGTTGAGGTGCGAAGGCTAGCCGAATTGGGGGTGAAAGAAGTCACCCTATTGGGGCAAACGGTCAATTCCTACGGAAAGAACTTAGCCGAAGGTCGTGTTCCATTTGGCAAGCTTCTATGGCTTCTCGAAGGCATTCCAGGACTTGAAAGGCTCCGTTACATGTCGCCCTATCCGCGGGATTTCAAAGCAGATTTGATTGAATGCATCCGCGATAATCCGAAAGTGATGGAGCACGTCCATCTTCCCCTCCAATCTGGTGATGCAGACCTTCTACAGGCCATGAAGCGCCAGTATTCGGTTGACGAATTCCTGCAAATCGTTGATGATCTTCGTGCCGCCGTTCCCAATATGGGAATCACGACGGACATCATCGTTGGCTTTCCTGGAGAAACAGAAGCGCAGTTTGAGAACACTCTAAACGTCGTCAAGAACGTTCGATTTGATGGGGCATACATGTTCATCTACTCCCCACGGCCAGGAACTCCAGCGGCAGAAATGGAACAGCTTCCTTACAAACTGAAGCATGAGCGGCTGCAAACCTTAATGGATTTGCAAAACCAAATTACAATTGAAAAAAATCTGGATTGGATCGGGAAAACGGTTGAAGTACTTGTAGAAGGCCCTTCAAAGAAGAATCCGGATGTACTTCAAGGGTATTCAAGAGAATGGAAAATGGTTCATTTTCGCGGTGATCCATCCATTTCGCCAGGAGATTTAGTAAATGTAAAGCTCACCGAGGCATTTCAATGGGGGCTTCGGGGGACCATTTGAGGAATGGTGGAGCGCGGAGCCACAATTGCCCCAACATTACAAGATTCACAGAATGAGCTCCGCATCGTCTTATGGAGCGCGGAGCCGCAATTACCCCAACATTTTTAGAATCACAGAAGGAGCTCCGCGCTCCATAATTAGGCTCCGCGCTCCAAAATCAGCTTCCGCCCTCCACCCCTACAACCTCTCTAAAAACTCTAGTAAAGACAACTTATCGTTTCTAGGCAAAGCTTGATAGAGATTTCTGGATCTAGCCGCTTCCCCGCCGTGTTCGCGGATCGCTCGATCTACCGATGTTGCCCTTCCATCGTGAAGCAGAATTGGGCGAGTCCGAAGTCCCCAAAGTGGAGCCGTACGGAACTGGCTTCCCGATGCTTGTCCCTGCTGGATTCCATCGGCAAGGCCTGGCCCCATGTCGTGAAGTAGCAGATCGGAATAGAGATTCACGTTTCGGAATCGCAAAGCTGGCGAAGGAGTGTTCCCCGTCATCATCGTCGGAACATGGCAAGATGAACATTGTATTCGCTCGAAGATTTTTCGGCCAAGACGTGATCGTTCTGTGTTGGGCAAAGGTTGAATGGGAGCGGAAAACCTCATAAAATCGGTGAGCGCATCAATCGGTGGATTTTGAACCTCGGGGTCTGGAACAGGGTCGGCACCCGGAGGAATGTTGTTCCCTTGTGGGCGAACTTCCACTGGAAAAGTGGGATTCGTGATTCCCATTTCATTCAAATATGCGTCCCCGACAAACAAATGTGCAGTGGGAACTTGAGCTTTCCAGCCAAATCTGCCCACTTCAGTTTGGCCCGTTTCTGGGTTCACGATCATGTTTGCGTGTCCCATGATTCCGCCGCCCTGACTGATGTTCGACCGCGACAAAATCGTTTCGGGAGGTATCGCCTCAATCAAGCCCATTCCAAAAACCGGTGTCGTAATCCTTCTAGAAACAAACTGAGCCTGTACTGGTATCACTTCGCCAGGCACGGGATAATTCGGGATTACTTCTCGCAGGGATCGCGATTGCAAAAGCGGTCCGCCGAATTGTGCAAGATCAGAATATTGGCCGTTAACGATGGCACCAATTCTTGTCACCACCGAAACACCTAGTCCTAAGCTCGCGCCGCCTAACCCACCCGCAGCATGGCATTGAGCGCAAGAATTCCCATTAAATACCGGCCCTAAGCCTGAAGGAGGAGTCTCGTTTTGAAGGAACTCGTTTCGACCCGCGTTAAAGCGGTCAAGTTCTTGCTGATTCAGACCTTGAAGCGGGCCGCCGCCTGGGGGAGGAGGTCCTCCTTGCGCCACTATCGGCTGAGTTGTCGCGCTGAATGCTCCCAAAATGAGCGTCGGAATTGCAAATCCTGCGGGTACGAACCATTTTCGATTTTTCAAGTTTCAACCTCCAATCACACGCCTCGTTGGACGTGCTTGGGGATGATTGTGTACTTTGAAACTGAGGAAATTGTGAGGAAGATTCGGTTGGCGGTTGGCAGTTGGCAGTTCGCGGTTCGCGGAAACCAACAACCGACAACCAATAACCAATAACCAAAAAAACTCCCCAACAAAATGCTGGGGAGCTTTTCGAAGAGTCAGACTTGCAATTACTTGCGTCGTCGTCGAATAAAAGCAACTGCGCCAAGTCCGAGGGCAACCATGGTTGCTGGTTCCGGTACAGCCTGGACTGCGAGCTCATATTCACCGCTTATAATGCCCGGAATGGATGTTACTGCTCCAGTCCCCAAGTTGACACTGCCGTACGTGAGAGTTCCCCCACCCGTATAAACGGCTGCATACAGCGTATTAGTTGTCCAATCGAAGTCCATTCCCTGTGCGAAATTTGCCAGCAGGCCATGAGGACCAATGAGTGTAAGCGCGGCTGTACTAGTATTCACAAAAGAGAATGTGTCCGTCGCAATGCCATGTCCGACCATTCGTCCGGTTGAATCCATCGAGATGTCAATAATGATGTCAGTCGCATGCATTTGGCCAATCACGGTCGCAGCTCCCGTTGTTGCGTTTAAGCTATAAAGCACTGAACCAGCGGCTGCTGTAAATGTTGAAAGATACAAGTTGTTGCTTGTACCAAACGTAATGCCAGTGAACCCTGTTGTGCCGGCACCAGTTATTGCAACGGATGAACTGACAGCACCAGTTCCCAAATTGATGGTATCTAGCGAACCCACGGAAGATAGTCCGTAAAGTGTAGTTGCCGAAGCGTTGAAGTCCAACCCAAAGTAGTCGGTGGTTTGGGTAGCAATTACCGTTTGGGCTCCAGGAGTCGCATGGTCAAAGGTCACAAACCGATTGTTACGCATATCGTGACCGTACACAAGCGTCGCAGATGCAATACATGCTAGCCCGGCCACTAACATTGCAGAAATAAGTATTTTATTCATAATTTTCCTCCCAAACAAATTCCGGGAAGCCCCCTAGAGCTAGCCGATGCACTATTCTATGTCATTTTTGAGCGAAAGTACGCCAGAAATCGAAAAACCTGGTACGTTTGCTAGTTAGAAAGACCACTGGCTGGTATTTTGGTGCCTTAAGTTGGAAGTGAGCGGTTGGCAGTTGGCAGTTGGCGGTTA
>JANNQV010000044.1:0-2505 GCA_031400935.1 Armatimonadota bacterium | reverse complement strand
CGGACGAGGTTTGGACAGGTGCCTTCACAGCCTTTACCGATCCCGCAGGACGTGGCACGGTTGCCCGTTCCGGAGCATTGAGCACTTGTCCAGCGGTCAGTCTCACGAGAAAATCACTCGCGATGCTTTTGAATGGCTCCGGCGTAACTTTGGCTCAGGTCGGATTTGGCTCGAACGACAATCAAATAGCTCGCCTTGCGGACGGATCACTATTGCTTATCCGGCAAGCTGTCATCACAGGTTCGCCGAATGGAAGCGCGAGTTCCCAAAAGAGGGGCGCCGAACTTGTTTTCAAGTCCACGACTGGTGGGGCTTCTTGGACCTACGTTGCGGTGATCGATCCCTTTGATCCGGCATTTGCCGGTGGTCGTTACGGCAATCCCGATAATCAAGGTGGTTTCGATCGCATTGAACTTTGCGTGCCCCCAACTGGAAACACAGTTTTTCTGTCGTTGACCGGGACTGGAAAAGGCAGCTGCAACGGACTCATCTTTGCATCAACCCGTACTTCGGCTTCGCCTTGGGGTTCGAAGTGGACTCTTGTCGTAACTGATTTGCCAGCGACAGCTCCTTTCACGACAACGGCATCTTCTGAATACCTTTTCGTATTCAATCTTCAAGACGGCAGAAGAGAGAACTACGACGCCTACGTTCGCTGGTACCGCATTGACGACCTTCTCAACTCCCGAGTTCGACCTGGTCAATTTCGCGTAGCCTCTCAGGATGGATTCAGTCTCGTGCAGAGCCCTATCGTTATTAGCGTCGGGGCCACATTCGCTGGGCAGAAAGGGCCAGATTCCTATGTGCGGGTGTACTATCCGCATGTTGAGTCCGAAGACAACATAAAGCGGGAAGTATTACGCACTCATGTAGTCAAGGTGACAGGGGATAAGGCGTCTTTGGTCGAAGGTTGCTCCAAAACACTTTCAGCGTTGTCTTCGGGTGGGTCCCTCTTGGGCGCCGTGGCCGTCGAAACGGACCGCTTGGACCTGCCTACGAGCAATCCCACTACCGTATCCCTCTTGTATTGGACGGAGTCCACCCAAACGGACCAGTCCGGAAAAAACAGTGATAATTGGGGGATTCTCACCGTCCGGGGGCGGATCGTCAGAGACCTGGCAACATGGTCAGAACCATTCACGCTTTCACTAGAACCAAACGGGAGAAAAAGGGGTTGGTCTGGCTTCGCGCTCACCGGGCACTACAACAAGGGTGCGTTCTTTCTTGATCCTAGGTCCGGTGCTCGAAAGCTCCGGTTCCTAGCGCAGTGGCTAGAGACTTCGTTCGTGGCTGGAGCTGTTAGCCGTTATGATCTCCATACCAACATTGTTTCCGTGGAGCCATAAGACTCTTTGAATTTAGAACACAATGTGCTTACTTCGCAAGTGTCCGGGAAAACTTTCGGTCTTCAAAAAATCGTGCCACGGTCAAGCGATTCGTCCCCCTCTGGAATTTCTCGCAAACTTGGATTGCTTGTCCTGGCTCATTTACCAATCTTACACAATTCACGTAAAGCATCGACGAGAGACAAATCCAATTCTGCCCGTTCACTCGACAAAAGATGGTCTACAATGGAGCAATGGGGCCAAGGGAGCTACTTGAGGATAGAAGAAAGGAAATCGAAATGTTGTGCCGACAGTTTTTTGTGCTGAGGCTAAGATTGTTCGGAAGTGCTACTCAGGGGACATGGAATCTTGAATCGAGCGATTTTGACTTTCTTGTTGAATACGGACAAGAATCTCGTTCCTTGCCACCATTGGAACGACTCGTTGGTCTCCAAGCGGCCCTAGAAGAACTTCTTGGCAGAAAGGTTGATGTTGTAGATTGGAACGTAGCTCGAAATCCATATTTTCGAGAATCCGCAGAAGAGACCGCCGAGATTTTTTATGCGGCGTGAAACTCTTTCAAGCTTAGCCGACATTATTAGGGCTGCAGATTTGATTCGAGAAGCCCTCGTAAACGTTAACCTTGAAACTTACCAAGCTAATTGGGAAAAGCAGTCGGCAATAGAGCGGCAACTGTTGGTAATCGGCGAAGCCATGGTGCGAATACGGGGCCTCGATCCCGACTTGTTTGAAAGAATCCCAGATGCTTCCAACATTGTCCGATTGAGAAACTTGCTGGCTCACGGATACGATGCTGTGGATGCTAACGCTATATTTGCTCTCTGTATCGAACCCCTTGCTCAGCTTCGGGAAGCGGTTTCAACCCTAACTGAACTATGAGCCAAAGTCAATTGCCCAGTGTTCCGCCTAAAAATGCTGGCCGGGACGGACAAGACACACTATGCCACGCTAAGCTACTGCTTCTTTGACTACTTTCTCAAACGATGCAAAATCGTGAATTGCAAGCTCGCTCAAAACCTTTCGGTTGACCTGAATTCCCTTCTTGTTCATTCCATCAATGAGAAGGCTGTATTTCACGCCGCATTGGCGGCATCCGGCATTGATTCGGGCAATCCAAAGCTGTCGGAAATCGCGCTTTTTCTGTCTTCGGTCTCGGAAG
>JANNQV010000043.1:0-2550 GCA_031400935.1 Armatimonadota bacterium | reverse complement strand
GCGAAGTGAGCACGGGGTCATCACGAATCCGATCAAGTTGGAGCCCGATAAGCCGATCTCAGAAGCTATCGCCCTAATGGACCACTTTCACATCTCAGGCGTTCCCATCGTTGACAAGAAAGGCAAACTTGTCGGAATTCTTACTCATCGCGATATTCGATTTGAAACTGATTTTACAAAGTTGATTCGGGAGCGAATGACCAAGAAAGGATTGATAACGGCTGCTGTCGGAACCGATTTAGAAATTGCAGAGCAGATTCTTTCTCATCACCGAATTGAAAAGCTGCCCATTGTGGACGAGAATCGCCACCTGGTCGGGCTTATCACTATTAAAGATATTCTCAAAGTGAAACGCCATCCGAATTCGACTAAAGACGATAACGGCCGTTTGGTTTGCGGAGCAGCTATTGGTGCGCTACGCCAGCCATTAGAGCGTTCTCAAGCTCTTCTGGACGCTGGTGTGGATTTCGTTGTGATAGATGCCGCGCACGGACATTCAAAAGGTGTGATCGAATGCGTGAGAATGCTCAAATCAAAGCTTCCTGGCCTTAAAGTGATCGCAGGAAACGTCTCAACAAAGAAATCGGTTCGCGATTTGGCCAAAGCTGGCGCAGACGGCCTGAGAGTTGGCATTGGTGCTGGCTCAATCTGCACGACAAGGGTTGTGGCAGGTGTAGGAGTTCCCCAATTTACAGCCGTTCAAGATTGCTGCGAGGAAGCGAACGAGCTTGGAATTCCAACAATTGCCGATGGCGGAATCCGTAGTTCCGGCGACATTGTTAAATGCCTCGCCGCTGGTGCAAGCTGCGTGATGATGGGCAATATGTTTGCCGGATGCGAAGAATCGCCAGGCGAAATTGAGATTTATCGAAACCGGGCGTACAAAGTGTATCGAGGAATGGGTTCGATGGGAGCTATGAAAACCGGCTCCAGCGACAGATACATGCAGGTCAAGGAAGCGGGCGGAACCATCGTCCCGGAAGGCGTGGAAGGGCGTGTTCCATTTAAGGGAGCATTGAGCGATACCATGGCGCAACTGGTTGGCGGCCTTCGCTCTGGAATGGGCTATTGCGGTGCGGAAAACTTGCAGGCGCTTAGGGACAACGCCGAGTTCATTCGAATAACTGGTGCAGGGCTTCGAGAAAGCCATCCTCATGATGTTTGGATAACCAAAGAGCCGCCGAATTATACAAGTCCATGGGGAAGCACAGAGAGCGATTAGGCTTCGTCGTGACAGTTGGGGGATCAACCGGGTCGGGAATTCCCCTTCCTGACTATTCTTGACCTTGCAATTTCGCCGAAAACGGAGAAAAGGGGTTAGTCGTAGATCCCGGACGGTTGGGCGGGATATCTTTGAAAGACCTCCCAATGGGTGCCACTGTCTTGCGAGGAACGAGCAAGGCAGTGCTGATTTACCAATCTGACTTCTTCTTCTGTAACTCACTGCAATCTTGGTTCCTCAGATAACAGTGGCACCCACAAAAGGGAATTACTACTGAGCCCGGCCACCCGTCGCAGGATAACTTGAAATGATCTATTGTTGGTACCACTGCCAAATGAGGAACGAAGTTGTCAGTGCTTGAGGAAAAGTGAGTAAGATTGGGAAATGAGCACGGTCAAGCTATCCATGTTCAGCGACAATTCGGATCAGTACGAATCGCTTGGCCGTGGCCCCCATTTAGAGGAGTCTGAAAGATGTCCCGCCCACCCGTGTATGACACAGTTTGCCAGCATTATTGTGTGTCCTCACGATGAAAGATGTTGTTGGAACGGTAATTGGGATCTTACTTGTCAGCTTGGTACTGAGTAGTTGTTCCACCACACCGATACCTAAAGCCGACAATTTGGATTCCAAACAGTTCAATAGAAAATCTAAAGGGACGGAAAAAATGAATTCGGAAATAGTTAACATTCTTGAAGAATTGAAGAATTCAGGAAGAACACCCTTTACTCGAAACCTACAATTCGAAGGTCATCGGTACTTTTTTGTAAGTGTTGAGAGAGGGTCTGGTCTATATTTGCCGGAAGGGTATCTGTACGACATGACAACGAACGAGGCTCGTTTGTTACTACATGTGCCTCCTGATTCTGGCCGGATTTCCCTCGATGCTGTGGTCAAGGGAAAATCAATAGTGATATTGACCCGATTACTGTCAGATCCAGAAAACGAAGTAATAGTGACCCAGTATTATCCAGAATAGTAATTTTGATCCCTCGGCCCTCACCGCGAAGCAAGGGTCGAGGGACACGTTTTTGTGCCCTTCACATTAGTCCGCCAACCACTTACCAACCCCAAACATAAAGATTCTCCTCTCGCTAACCAATAACAGGAATAAGTTCCAATGTGAATCCGTTGACATCATGGATGGGATTCATTTTGGGGAGGGAAACAAATTGATTAAGAGAAAAATGAAATCGTCGCTCTTGGCGACTCTAGGAATGGTAATTCTGTGCTCAATGTCGCGAGCGCAAGTAGTTGACACTTCTGCAACTGCATCTATAACCGTTGGCCCATCGTTGTCGTTGGCACTCGTAACGAGCCCTGACTGG
>JANNQV010000042.1:0-2742 GCA_031400935.1 Armatimonadota bacterium | reverse complement strand
CCCGGTTGGCGAACGGGCAAATGGCGGCGGGCTAGACCTCAACCGTGATTGCATGAAGGCCGAATCGCCCGAAATGCAGGCCGTTTTGAAGCACGTTTACAACACTTGGGACCCCGAAGTGATGATGGACCTGCACACTACGAACGGAACCCGTCATGGCTATGTTCTCACCTATTCGCCTTGCCTGAACCCAACCAGCGATGCAAAAGTGCTTGGGTTCACGCGCGACGTTCTGCTTCCCAAGATTCGAAAAGACACACTCGCAAAGCTGGGTTGGAATCTGATTGATTACGGCAACGCCGAAAAGCGTGATGGCAAAGACGTCTATGCCACATTCGGGTGGGAGCCTCGGTACGTTACTAACTATGCCGGAACCCGTAATCGAATCGCAGTTCTCAGCGAAGCAGCCAGTTTTCAGCCGTTCAAGTTGAGGGTTGAATCCACGCTTGCATTTGTGCGAAGCGTGCTTACAGAAACCATTCGCAACATTCAAAAGGTCATCGAAATGACTCGTGGGGCTGATGAACGTTGGGCAAAAATGGTGCGCTCGATTGGCGGGAAACGGGACGTCGGCATTCGTTTCGAGATGGCATCTCGCGGCGAAGAACCGGTGATTTTGGAAATTGATCGCAAGCAAAGTGAGATCAACTACATGAAGGCTCCAACCGAGTTCAAAACGGTCACAATGCCTGTTTGGGACAGATTTGTTCCATCTAGAACCGCCCGCGTTCCCATGGCGTATTTGCTGCCTTCTGACGCAACAAAGGCAGTCAATTTGCTCTTAGCACAAGGAATTTCAGTTGAAAAGCTACGCGAAAATTGGTCCGGAGACGCCGAGCGATTTGAAATCAAAGAGTTTAAGCAAGCCGGCCAAGCGTTTCAGGGGCACAAGCTAGTCACCTTAGCGGGCACGTTTGCGTCCGCGCCGTTTTCAGCTCCTTCTGGCTCATACCTAGTGAGAGCGGATCAGCCATTGGGTTTGCTCGCGTTTCATCTATTGGAGCCCGAATCACTCGACGGATGTGCTGCTTGGGGATTCTTTGGCGAGAGTTTTGCTGTGGGTTCCGGATTTCCAGTTCGGAAGGTGTTTGGTCCGGTGAGTGCTGCGACGAGACTGATGAGTCAGGAATAACGAATGAAGTCAGCAATTCGCTCTCAGATTTGCGGAATCGCGCTTTTGTTGTGCCTAGGCTCCTGCACGTCGTGCTCATCAAAGAAGGAGAAAATAACCTATTCTGGGTCGGAATCGGATATGGCAAGTGCTAGAGGGCGCCTGCAGCCAATCGGTGAAGTCAAATCACTTGCCAACTCGAACCAGTGCCTCTATTACCAGGATTTTGAAACGGGAAACATTATGCGAGTTTCCTTGGATGGCAGAGAGCGAGAGTTGGTAATTCGGTGCGGAATCGTTCGAGGGATGCACCTTGATCTAAGTCTGCCAACCGCAAAAGCTGAGGGACGAATCACAATGCCATGTGTGCCGTCTCCAGGCGGTTATACGGTCGTTGATACGACTCCAGCACAACTTGCGACGCAGATCGTCATTGATTCTGGCGGACTTGTTCCAGCAATCGAAGAACCAGTACGCATTGCGCTAGCTCCAATTGCGAATACAAACGTACCGACAAAGTGGAAATATCGCTTTTCCTATGATGATCACATATTGGAGCCAGGACATTTTCATTCGTTCATTGATGTCGTCTATTTTGAATCGGGAAACCTTAGGAGAGATTACGATTTTGTAGACGAAGATTCATATCGAAGTAACTTTACAGGCATGGCAGATGACAATCACGCCGTAATTGTTGACTATCCGAACGTCTTTGTTTGGAACCTCTTGACAGATGACAAGATTTGCATTGCTAACACAATCCAGAATCCCGTTGTGTGGCCGAGAGACCTTTACTCGAACAAGCGATTTGTACCTATTCTAAATTTGATGAATTCAACCGAAATCTACAAATGGGAACTGAGTTCACCAGGCGACATTCACCCGAGGCCTGAATATCGCAAGGAGAGGAAAATATCTTCCATCTACAGAACTAGACTGCCTTTGAAGAAATAGTATGATATTAATCCATTATCCTATCTCACCTGCCATTCCAGAATTCCCGCGGAGAACTCGTCCTGCAATTTCGCGCTGATCCGTAAACGGTCAACTCTTGTCGGAAGAAACTTCAATATGTTGTACTTATTTCTCTCGCATGTTGGCGAGCTCAATAGTGACAAGTCAACTGGCTTGCCATTTATGAACCCATGAAGCAACCACGACTTCGGGACTCTGCACTCTCCTCTGCCGGTATCGTCGAACCAATACACCCTGACGCTTGAAACCAGCCTGGGTGAATCGAATCGGTATTCAATCCACTCTTCCGTGCCTTTGTTCGGCCACCAGGTGAACCTAGGAATGCCGTGATCTCCGGAAGATCGAGGCAAAATTTGGTCACAGACAGCATTCAAGTCGTCGTCTTCATAAACATGAGAGGCAGATGGGTGGAATGGAAGCACAGTAGGCGGAGCTTGCCATCGCTTTGCGTCTTTGGATATCCATGGAAATGCCGTGATCCGGATTCGCGCTGCGCCCATGGGGACCAACTCAATTGCCTTAATAGGTCTTGTAGTCTTTGTGGGGCTAGGTTGAAGTACAGAGACGAGCTTGAACCTGTCAAGTTGCCACTGCGGAAGTTCTGCCCCCTTAGCAAGGATGGAAATCGGCACGTCTTCCAATGTGAACGGGAAGTT
>JANNQV010000041.1:0-18570 GCA_031400935.1 Armatimonadota bacterium | reverse complement strand
TTCACTGCTTCGGCTACTTTGTTGACTCCGCGCTCTAGTGCGCGTCTTGCGTTTTCGTCATATAGTAATGTTTTTGCTGCCATGTGTTTCCTTAGTTTGCGGCTATCGGTTTGCGGTTTGCGGTATCGAGTGATTCCGCACTTGCAGCCTAAGCCGACTTGGTTTTCTTTGTCCCTTACTTTTTGCTGGGGGTTGTTGGTTGTGGCGAGGGAATGCTCGGGACGGTTGGGGAAGCTGCCGTTAACTGCTCACCGCCAACTGCCAACTCCGAACTCCTTACCCAATCACCGCATAAATCTGATCTTCGTCGAGAATCGTAAGGTCCTCGCCGTCAATCGTCACTTCGTTGCCGCCGTATTTGCTAAAGAGAACTTTGTCGCCTTCTTTAACAGTGAGCTTGTTTCGGTCGCCGGTGTCTAGCACACGTCCGGTGCCGACTGCTACGACTTTGCCTTCGGTCGGCTTCTTTTTGGCTGAGTCGGGCAGATAGATGCCGCTAGCCGTTTTGTCTTCTTGCTCGATGAGCTTCACGACGACTTTGTCGCCGAGTGGCTTTAGATTTGCCATATTTTTGATTTTTCCTCCGTTTGTGAATGTGCCTAAATTGGCACTCCCTGTTAGGGATTGCTAATTTTAGCACTCTCAGGGCGAGAGTGTCAATACCTTTTGGTTCGGGTTGGAGTTGGGTTTGTTCGGAATTTTGTTGGCAGTTGGCAGTTGGCGGTTACCAGAGGGCAGAGAATTCGGATTCCGGCGAATCTGCGCAAGGATCAAACCCGAAATATCCCGATCTGACCGCCTAGGGCCAACCGTCTACTGCCAACCGCAAACCGCAAACCGCTAACCAAACGCAAAAGAAAAAACGACCCCTCTTTCAAGGGGCCGAATTCGATTTTTGAGAAGGTTGAGTAACCTTATTTCTTGCGTCGTCGAAGGAATGGGATCACTCCCAGTCCAAGAACCGCCATGGTTGCAGGCTCTGGAACAACGTTGAACTTGTAGAAATTCACATCGAACTGGCCAATCTTCGTTGCAGCGAACTGGGTTCCATTCACAGCGAATGCCATGTTCAAATTGATCGTTGTCGAGGAATTTGCCAATGCATTTGGAAAGTCCAACAAGGAACCTGTTCGAAAGTCATCATCGCAAGGCGAACCCATGTTGTTGGCCAACTGAAAGTTGCTTAGTGCCAGGTAATACGTTCCAGGCGTATAGTTCCTTCTGAGTACTGAAGTAAGGGTTGTGCCAGGATTTCCACCGCCAGAATTCAAACTTTCATCATCATTTCCATAGCCAGGAATCGCATTGAAGTTTGAGTCATAAATCCACAAATCCGTATCAGATGTGTGACCTTGGTTCCAAGTTTGAATATCAATGAGCCCTTGTGCATACGTACCAATATCAACAGGCGTGACCGCAGTTCCTTTCAAGAGTCGAGACATAGTTTGCTGTTGTCGCAGCGGCACCGGTTACGCGGTAGTAAATCTCTTCAGCAGCACCAAAGCCGTACCACTGATTCATGCGAGTGGTCGTTCCAGTCATGATAAAGCTTGATTGGACACTAGCGTCTGTGGTGCTAGCCGTGCCAACAGGACCAGGCCATGTTCCAGCAGTCGCCGCAACCTGTCCAGTCCCTCGAATCGTGCCTGTATGCCCAGCGATCTGGGAGTTCAATAGCATGCGATACCGGTAAATTCCGGGTGCAGCTGCTGCTGTGCCAACACGAAAATAGTCTAGTCCGGTGGTCGCGGCGCTAATGCTGTTTCCAGTAATGGTCGCACCGTTTGTGAGCCCACCGAATATGTTCGCTGCAGCCTTTGAATCGTTCGCTTCAGACTCATTGAATTGTGCATTTGCTGCAACAGCCGCAAATGCCAACATAGCGACACTTGATAGTTTCAAAATAGTTCTAGTCATTTCTTTCCCCCTAAACTGCGCTCTTAAATGGGTTGCTTCAATCACAACACCAGAATTAAGCAGTACGACTTCGCCCATATTGCGTAGCAGATAGAGCATTATAAACCAGGTTTTATTGTTCTTATCGTAAAAAGTTCATTGCCAAACAAAAACCCGAATAATTACCAGGTGGTAATCACGACAGGTTCACCAGAGGGGAGGGGGGACTTCCCTGCCCCTTGTCCCGAATCCAGCCATCATCTTGAAAAATGGGTCTTTCTTCAGCAGTTCCTTCTGCTTCTCAATTTGAGCTTTGAAATCTGCTGGCAAGTTGTCTATTGAAAGGACCTGGCCGTCCTTCGTGATTCTGTCATCGTTCAAAGTGCGAGAAGTCGAGACATCTGCGGCTACTTGGAAACGGAACTTGTAGGTGCTGCGGGTTCCCATTTTCAGAGCAGTAATCGGAGGCATACCTTGAGCCATCATTCCCATATTGGGGTCGTCTTTCATGAACTGGAATAAAGCTAACTCGCCTGGCCCCAATGCCCCGAACATTGAGTTGAGTTCGCTTTCACCCTCCACTCTGCCCACCATTGTGTTTTCTGCTTTGATCTGGATCGTTCCTGCATTTGGCAATCCATCGGGCATGATTTCGGTTGGCTCTTGCTTCCAAGTTCCTCCGTTGTTGCCCATGAACGACTTCATGATTGCCATAAATGGCGAAGCCGCGCTTTCTTCAGGTTGTGCTCCTACTTGCAAGTTCGCGCTTGCTCCAAATAGCATCTTTTCGATCAGCTTTCGCTGATACGGTTCAACGTTTGTGAGAGACATCGAGATGCCGTTTGGAAGGCTAGACTTTGTTACTGGATTCAGAGTTCCGTAGAATCGAAGCATATCCCAATCGGTCATTCCCATCATGCCCTGCGACATTGCGTTTGGCGCGAAGAGCATAAGGTAGATCATTGCCGCAGGAGTTTCCATGGGTGGTGGGTTTTTCAAGGCGTATGCCGCGTAGTCGTCAAGGTTGACAACGATGTTCGTCTTTGCCCCACCTATCAATTTGGCAAGTGAAGCTCGATCAACTCGCGAGAGCCTTGCCGATCTTGGGTGCGATGGCTGAATCGTGAGCCAACCGTTCGCGGAATTGGCCACGAGGCGTTTGTCTTTGAAAATGCTGGTCAGATACTTGTTGACTTTTGTTGCCGTTTCGCCAGCCATCATTCCAAACATGGAAATTCGGCTATCGGGCAGGTTCGCCACAACGTTCCACTTCTTGACAGATGCAACTGCTACAAGCGATTCTGATTCGACAAAGGATAGTGGGTCGTAGATATCTGGACGAAGAAGTTTTGCCTCTAAGTCTGGCGTCAATTTGCTTGGGATAGACATTCCTCCAGACATTCCGCCGCCTGCGGTTCCAAAGAGAGTCGCGACTTCTTTGGTTTCCTTCGAATAGACGATGTCTCCATCAGGACCTTCAATTTCTGGATCCTTCGGCTTATCGCCGGTTGCGCCGCCAAGGGCATCGCCAATTCCTTCCATAGCGGCACCCATTGCTTCAGCCATTCCGCCTAAAAGCCCGTTTGAATCCATGAGCATGGATTGTTCGCGAATCAGGACCTTGCCATTTGAATCAAACAGAAGAAGCTCGATTTGGTAGCCGCCCATCATCCCCATAAATCCGCCGCCCTTTGCAACCGCCAGAAGCACTTTTGCGGGTCTTCCTTCGATAGGTTTGTCGTTTGGAGAAATGCCAAGTGCTTTCAGAAACTCCATGAGTTCCGCGGCATCCACTTCATCTTCGGTTCCAACATCGGTTGGCGGCTGTGTCGAAACGGACTTGTTATGGTTCTGGACAAGTTCGGTAACCACAGGTGCAACATTTCCAAAAAACGGGCGTTGCATTCGAGTTGGCAACGAGGAGAAAACGACTCTTTCACCTTGTTCGACGCCTGCGATAGCGTTGACGTCAATTTGGCCAAGCAATTTTGTGATGGCTTTGTCACCTGCACCTGAACCGCCCATTCCACCAAATCCCATGTTGAACGATGGGCTTTCGTCGGTTTGCTTCGATCCCGCAGGCTTTGGCCTCAAAGATTCCATTTTCTTCGCAATTTGTGTGCGAAGGCTTTTGAGTCTTTCTGCACGCTCTGCGTTCTGCTCGGCGACATCCGCTCCTGCTGGGCGAATCAGACGAAATCCGGCCTCTTCCCGGCGCCATGCGCCGCCTGTCACTTTTGCAATCTGAGCCATGAGGTCAGCAAGTTTGGCGTCGGTTACCGAAATCATAAGCGGTTCGCCAGCCATTGGAACGGAGGCAAGCAACGGGACTTTGGTGACGATTGACAACTGTTCAAGAGTTCTGCCAACAGAAGTCATAGGCTGGGTTAAGGTGACTTTGACTGCTAGCGCTTCGTCGTCCAACTGGGCAAACGAGGTAGTTGCTGCGGCTAAAGCTACGAGGATTACGGCGATTCGCTTTTTCATGTTGTTCCTAGTTTAACTTACGCCGAAGGCGGATGTGAGGATTCGTGCCTAGATGATTTTTTTTTCGCCCAATTGTGAAGAATCCAAATTGCCACTCCAGCGCCGATAAGGTCAATGGCGACGTCGGCTATGGTTCCGGTTCGGTTTGGGGTGAGGGATTGGCGGTATTCATCGAATGAGGCGTGGAAGAGTGTCCATGCTAGGGGCCAAATGATTTGTACTAAAGTGTTTCCGTGGATTCGCAAAGCGAGCCAAGCAGTTGCTCCGATTGAGCCGAAAAATGCCATGTGAACTGATTTTCGAACGACAATTGTCAAAGTCTCTGCTATTTCGGGGGAAATTCCAAATTGTGCAATCCAGTTAATCATGCCGTCTGCGCCAAATTCGCTAGAGCCCGAGCGCGCGAGAACGGCGGCAATAGCTGAAGAGACAAGGAGCCATGCCATTGGGCGATATCTGGTGCCGCCGATTAGAAAGGCTACAGAAATGGAAAAAATCGTTAACTCTATGAGTGCAAGTTGACTAGGAATTCCTGACTGCAAGAGTCCGCTAGCAATACCGTTACGGCGAGGTACTGCAACGTAATGGAGCAGAAGAGACGATCCCCAGAAAAACCACACACCAAATCGCTGATGTATAGTTGCCAATCCAAAACTAAGTAGCAAAAACGCAAACCCAGCTGCCTCCCACACCATGAACGTGTAATGCATTCCATCTTTGCTTCCCCAAGGCAACACGAGGCACGGAGCGAATGCAACATATAGTAAAGCCCAGAGAGGTTCATACTTGCTTCGCGCTTCCATGATCCAACTCTACCTGCCAAGCAATTCCATTTGAAATCTCTCGCAACGGCGCAAAGCTCGCAAAGGGAAGTTCACATTAACCTTGCGCAGTTAATGCGAATTGCCGAGTCCGAACTTTGCGTTCTTGGCGTCTTTGCGAGCCAAGAAATGGCTATAGAAAATCGGTGGAATCGGAATCTCACGCAATGGTCGCAAATGTTCGCAGATTAGTCCTCCGCGTACCTCTGCGTTCCACCGCGTGAAGAAGAGCCTTTCAATTGTCGCTTTCCTAGTGGAGTTTCCTGAAGTCACCAATGCGAACTCTGCACCTTGGCGAGCAATGTTAACTGCGACCTAATTCGGGTAACACGAACCCCATGCGGATTTTAGTGACTAACGATGACGGTGTGCGGGCAGAGGGAATTAGGCACCTGGTCGAAGTTGCCAAAAACTTTGGCGAAGTGAAGGTCGTCGCCCCCGACCGAGAGCGATCTGCATGTTCTCACGCAATGACTCTTCGCGATCCTCTCCGAGTGAAGGAAGTTGAATGGGAGGGCGCGCAAGCATTTGAAGTAGACGGCTTGCCAGTTGATTGCGTGAACGTCGGACTTACTGTGGCTTGGCCTGATGGCTGCGATTTGGTGCTGAGCGGAATCAACAACGGCCCAAACCTCGGGTTCGATGTCACCTACAGCGGGACTGTTGCAGGAGCGATGGAAGGCGCGATCAACGAGATCCCCTCTTTTGCCATCAGCATGGCTGTCTTCGTTTCTGGCGCGCCTTTTCACTATGAAACCGGAGCAAAATGGCTACGAGAAAACTGGCAAATGCTAATGGAACTGCCTCAAGAACCCTACGTTTTGTACAACATCAACGTTCCAGCTATTGCGTTTGAAGAGATTCAAGGGCATCGTTTCGCACGGATGGGGCGACGAGTCTATGTAGACCGCGTGCTGGAGCGCCACGATCCTTGGGGAAGACCCTACTATTGGCAAGGCGGGAACGTCGTCATGAACCAAGACCAGCCAGGCACCGATGTCCAGGCTGTGCGAGAGGGGTTTGTTGCAATTACTCCAATTCGGGTGGATTGGACGAATGAGGGGCTTTTGCAGCGACTACTTTGATGCCACGACTAATCGCATTGCAGGTTGTTCGCAATTTTTTTAGCCTGGGCAATTATTGAATCCAAATTACCCCACATTTCGACCGCTTCAGATTCTTCCGCTATCAGTAAACTTAGGCTCAAAGACGAGCTCCTCGTATCCTCATCCTCAAAGTCGTGTTCTGTTGCTTCCGGCTCGAGTTTCATCGAAAGCAAGGCATCTACAACTCGTTGGTCGGCGGTCTTTTGTTCAATCAGAGCTTTGCATGCACTCAGCCTGAGGTGCCACTCTTCACGATCTAGCGCCCGATAGAGTGCAGCAGTACCCTCCGTTCCGCCCCGAGCGCCAACCTCAACACAGGCAACTTGTGCGACTTTTTCAAATGTGTCGTCAAGTGCTTTCAGGTAGGCATTATTCACCGTTGAACTTTGTTTGCTCATTAGCATGATGGCGCAAGAAAGCCGAATCCAGTCATTCTTGCTCTCGACCAAATGTCTTGCAAGAATTGCGATTTGCTCTTCGCTGAAGTCCCTAAATACAGATAGTCCGTAAGATGCCCTGCTTGCTAGAGTTGCATCTTCACCCTCAAGCAATGCAAAAAGTGCAGCTAGAGCATCTGTCTCATTTTCCTCTCGAAGCGCCTGAATCGCATTCAGACGCTCGAAACGGTCTTCAATTTTAAGTGCATTTGAAACTCTTTCAATCATGCCGTTTGGTACATTCTCACACAAAATGGCCCGGACGAAGGGACTCGAACCCCCAACCCTCAGTTCCGAAGACTGATGCTCTATCCATTGAGCTACGTCCGGGTGAGAAGAGTAAGAATGTACCTGAAATAGCGATTTAGGGATGCGGGATTGGAGCGCTGAGCCACTTTAGTAAAGGACTGTATTTACAAAAGAATGAGCTCCGCATCCCGGTCCGCGGAGCCACTAAATAGGCATGTTACGAAATTTCAACAAACTTAGCTCCGCACAATGTGGACATGCCAAAACATTTGTAAAAACGCGAATAAGAACCCTCACCCCTTTATCCCCTCTCCCTCTCGCAAGCTCCAGGGAGAGGGGATACTTAGATTCCAAGGTCAAATAAGTTCAGGACACTAAACTCACTTATCTTGTTTGCCCCGCCCAAAACCATACTTGCGAACTGACCCATCTGAGCAACCGACGATTATCGCTTCGCCGTCTGCAGAAAAAGCCAACGAAAGCACAGAAGCATCGGCGACATCAATTTGCTTGCCCGAATCAACCTCAGTTTCCGATACTCCAGACTCTGAAACTTGCCAAATTGAGATACCATGTTCGCCCGAGGCCGTCAAAAGACCTCCATCTGGCGAGAATGAAATGAGCGGCATGCCCGTCATCGAAGGAATGATCGTAATCGGCTCAGAGTTTTCAAAATGATAAATCTGAATCGAATGCAAGGTTCGGACGGCAAATATTGGCTCAGATCGAGAGGCGACTAGATTGTATATTCGTTCATCGCTTGAATAGCCCTTAACAGTTTCGCCCGTTTCGCAGTCCCACAGCCGAATCGAAAAGCTATCGCTACCTATCAAATGCGATTCGCCATGTGCAAAACGAACCCATCTGGGTGTGGCATTATGCTTCCATTGCCGAAGTTTTCTGCCAAAAGAATCTCGAATGCCGAATGTGCCGTTATCGTTTGATACAGCAAGACGACCGTCAGATGCCGAATCAACGCAATACGGGGAGGCAAAGAGAAATCCCAATAACCTTGGAAGTGTGTTAACCCATTGCCGGCGACCATCTTCCGTACGAAATGCTTGTAGTTTGTGCCCGCATGCTACAAAAAACTGGCTGCCATCTGCCGCAAATTCGACTGACCGAATTCTGTCAAGGGTTTGCGCTTTTATGTTCTTTGTGTTCACGTCTAGCTCATATGCCAACGCGGTTCCGTTCCAAATCCTTACTTTGCGTTCAGTGTCCCCGGTTAGGAGCCATTTGCCGTCATGGCTCATTCGCAAAGTTTGAACAGGAGCATTATGGCTTGCTATGATTTCAAATTTTTCTTGTGTTGCCGTCACGATAATTACTCGATCCTTGCCTTATGATACGAAATAGACTAGGGATTGTGTTACCGTTTTTTCACTATTAGTCCCAATTGAGTTGACGAGAGGGTATATTCTCGGTCGAAATACTAAGTGAAGGAACAACCCTACAGTAAATCAAGTCTTTGTTCCGATACTTCTTTGTAGAGCCATGTCAGCAACACTTGTTGAACCAATTCTTGGATTAGACCAAGATTTTCCTGAAGCACTTTTTGTGCTCAGTCACCCGTCTTCGGGACGCTACGGATGCTATTGCCACGAAGGAATCCACGGCCTAGCAAGCTTCAGCGCTGAAACTCATGCTATTCGCTTTGCCGAATGGATAGATTTGACTGGAATGGCAATCGTCGAGCTTGGTTTCGATGAAGCCCGCGAAGTAGCAAAACAAAGACCGATGCCAGTGGTGGCACTTATGCTTCTAGACAAAATGGAAGAGCCGAAGATTCACTTTGTTAGATGATTTTGCGTGCCTTGTGGCGTCCCGCCCAAGCGTGCTTCAGTTAAAATCACTCTATAACTCTCAAGTTGAATCTTGGGCGGGACGCCACAAGCCACGCATCCGAACAAATCTAAACCCTCGGAACTACTTTAAGCACTAAATGCTCCGTACCGCGAATGATTTCGATTTCAATTGATTCCCCTACTCTTTGCAGAAGCATAACACGAGCGTAATCAATTTGATTTCGAATCTTTCGAAGGCCAATTCTCACGATCACATCACCAACTAGTAACCCCGCTATCTCGGCTGAAGATCGTTCGGTTACCTCACGAATCTCAGCACCTTCGGGCTTTGCATCGGCAAGCATAACGCCAAGTGCAGGGAAAACAACTTTGTGATCTGACGACAGAAATCCGTCAATCACTCGGCTCATTGCAGAAGGTCCAAGAGCATAACCAACCGTAAGGCCGTTGGGGCCAAATTGCTGTGGAAAAGCGTCCGAGTTGATC
The DNA here is from genome assembly GCA_031400935.1 of Armatimonadota bacterium. Classification (GTDB taxonomy): domain Bacteria; phylum Armatimonadota; class Fimbriimonadia; order Fimbriimonadales; family Fimbriimonadaceae; genus JANNJE01. The sequence continues at coordinate 9,280 of JANNQV010000041.1, read as the reverse complement.
CTGGCAGCCGATGAATTAAGGCTTGGAGCAGCTTGATTCGCACCCGCTCTCGAAGGCTCAACTGTTGAAACTGTAGCCGTTAGGAAACCTAACAGTTCGCCCTTTCGAGAGAATATCGGAGAACCGCCGATTCGTTGCATGGGAACTTCAAACCGAAGCTCGATAAGTGGCACAACCCGCCTAGATTTTTCCAGAATTCCGGGGCGGTCTACACTTACAATTTCGGTTGCGATCGCGCCACCAGGCACTAGAGCAAATGCTGAATCCTTCGCTGCTTCTACTTCATCTGCGAGAGTGACCGCATTGAATCTTGAGGCTGATCCTGGCTCCACACCAAGCAGAACCATTTGAGTCGAAACATCAACGGCCTTGACCGTTAGCTGAACAAGCAAGCCAGCTTCTGTTTTTCCAAAAAGGATAGGGAAATTGGTAAGACTTTTGTGCGCGATAAACAGTCCCTTTGAATCAATACAGACTGCAACGCCTTTATCTGAACCGCCCTGTTGAATCGTTACGATAGAAGGGCGAGCGGATTTCCAAACTTCTGATTCAGCCGTCGCAATTCGACCCGCCTGCTGATTAACGGTCAAAAGCGCGATAGCGAATCCAAAGGTGGGCGTAAACATCATTTTATCCTAAGGCAACACATTACCCGCCAGTCACCATGCTACTTGTGTCGGTTACTTCAATCGCCTTGTTTGCGCCAGTCATTGAGTCTCGATCACTACCGATCAGTACGATTCCAGAATCTGAAGAAACTCCAGATGGAGCCATCGCTTCAGAAGGTAATCCGCTTCCGCCTAATGCCGAAGGTGTTGAAACCGCAATGGATTCCATAGCGGTTAAGGCAGCCTTGGCGGCAGGTTCAGATTTGACAAGCAAAGCTGTTCGAGATGAACCGCCTCGACTTGCATTGTTCGACTTTCTGTTTGAGAGTTTGATTGCGGTCATTGGAGCAGGATTGTCGCCAACTGATGGCTCCACATCAGGAAAATCAGGGAATACATCTTGAATCGTTGGTTTGAAGTCAATCGCTACATCCGGTCCCTCTTCTGAAACAATCGAACCACCCATTATTGCGGGATCAATCGAACTGCCATTCCGAATCATTTGCGAACCAAAAAAGGTGACGGCAAGAACGGCCACTGGCATCCAAGCGAGTTTCCACATCGGCTGCGAAGGAGCTGTCTTTTCACCAAGGCCCGTGTTCAAAATCGCATCACGAAGCCTCTCTGTGGAAAGCTGGCACTCAGGCACTGGCAACTGCTGCAAATTCAGCTTGATGTTCCTGAGCGATTCGACTTCTCGAATGGCTTCTGGAGAAATTTCTCTCAATTGCTCGATTCGCGCGGAGTCGTTCGTCTCGCCGAATGCGATTTGCAAAATTTCATCTCTTTGGCTTCTTTTCATGTTACATTTCACCTATCAAGGGTGCCACCCGGTCTCTCAATGCTCTTCTAGCTCGCAAAACACGAAGTTTCGCGCCGCCAATTGTGCATCCTAAAATCTGCGATATATCTGAATACTCTCTTTCTTCGATGTCCCTTAAAATGATGGCTGTTTTATGATGGATCGGCAGTGCGTTCAAGGCTCTTCGCAAACAGTCCGCCCGTCTTTCTTGTTCCAGGTTTTCGATAGGATTCTCAGTAAATCCTTCAGTCATCCAGGTTAATGATCCCGCCGCTTCCTGCTGTTCTAAGTTTTGGCGCCGACTGGCCATTCGAGCATGGTCAGTGCAAAGATTTGTCAATATTCTAAGCAGCCAGGTTGTAAATTTCGCTTCGTCGCGGTATCGGTGCAGGTTTTGGTATGCCCGAACAAAGGCTTCTTGAACCAAATCTTCAGCATCATCCCTTCTCGGGCACATTTGGTAGGCAAAACGAAAAACGAGCGTTCGGTGCCTTTCAAAAAGCATCTCATAAGCTCGATAATCCCCTTCTCTAGCCCGAATAACTAGGGCGTTGTCGCTGTCCACGTATACGGCATTGTAGACGGGAGAAACCGTTGCTGTGCTGATAGCTTGCATCTCGATATCCTTTTCTGTATTTTCAGACGTCAAGTTCAGCCTCACGTTACGGTGGTTTCGGGAAAAGTCCTAGTTGGGGTTTGGTGGTTATTGGTTGTTGGTTACCAGTTGACCGTAAGCACCGATAACAGACAACTGATAACTTTCCCGAAACCCACAATCCAAAATCCAAAATCGCCAATTCCCAGAAGTTACGACGCCATCTGCGCCCGTTTCGTGCATTAAACCCCGAAAACGATTTTGAACGAACCCTTCACAATGAGTCATGGCAACGATCATTCATGGAAGCGATACAACCCTTGAAGCTCTAGTGGGCAAACAAATCGCCATGATCGGGTACGGAAATCAGGGCAGGCCTCAGGCGCTCAATTTGCGAGATTCGGGGCTGGATGTCATCGTCGGACTTTACCGGGAAAGCCAAAAGTGGGAGATCGCCGATGCGGATGGTTTTCCTGTTTTTGAAGTCAAAAGTGCCTGCGAACAAGCCGATATCATCATGCTCTGCCTGCCCGATGAGAAAATGGCTGCAATCTATTCGGAGTCGGTCGCCTCGGTCTTAAAACCTGGAAAGACCTTGGCGTTTTGCCACGGATTCAACATCCGATTCGGCTACATTCATCCTCCAACAGACGTTGACGTAATCCTCATAGGCCCGAAAGGAACAGGGCCAAGTTTGCGGGCGAATAATTTAGCCGACAAAGGCACTCCAGCATTTATTGCTGTTCACCAAAATGCAACCGGGCAAGCCATGGAGTTGGCCAAATCGTATGCGAACGCCGTTTGCGCTGCGAAATCCTTCTTGATTGAGACCTCATTTTCCGACGAAACCGAAGCCGACCTCTTTGGCGAACAAACCATTCTATGCGGGGGGATTCCAGAGCTGATCAAGCATGGAATGGCGGTCTTGATGGAGGCAGGGATATCGCCTGAAGTTGCCTATTTCGAATGTTTGAGCGATGCCAAACTTGTACTCGATTTGCTCTATGAAAGAGGCTTTGAAGGAATGCGCCGAGCAACGTCGGCAACTGCTCAATGGGGAGGACTGACCGAAGGTCCTTTCGTTGTGGACAAAGCATCGAAGGAAAGAATGGAGCAAGTTTTGGCTCGAATCAGAGACGGATCGTTTGCCAGAAATTGGATGGAAGAGAGCAAAGCTGGATCGCCAAATCTCGAAAAGCTCCGAAATGAGGAGGCATCATTGAATCAAGAGTCAATTTCTACCTCGATTCGCAGTATGATGAAGCCATGACAATCGCTTCACTTTTACTCGGCATAGTTCTCCAAACACCTGCCGTTGCCGCGCCTCCAGTTGCAAAACCGGAAGATGTTGCCACCCAAGACGCCATCATCAAATCGCTCTACGATGTGATCTCTGGTCCTGCCGGACAAAAGCGAGATTGGGACCGATTTCGTTCCCTTTTCGCAGCAAATGGAAGATTGACTGCAGTTGTGAAAAACAAAGGTGAATGGGTGGCTGTTGCTATGACACCCGAAGATTACATAAGCCGGTCGGGACCGTTCCTTGAAAAGCAGGGCTTTTTTGAAAGAGAAGTCAAGCGAAAAATTGACAACGTGCAGGGAATGAGCATGGCGTGGAGCGACTACGAATCGCGCAACAAACCTGACGATGAAAAGCCTTTCCAAACTGGGACGAATGCGATTCAGATGTACACAGATGGCAAGCGGTGGTTCTTGCTTTCTGTTCTGTGGCAGGCGAAGTAGATCGCTTAGCCCCCTCCTTTTTGTTCGTTCCTCACAAAAAGGAGGGGGCTAGTTATCTGAAAACTCCAAGCTAAAACGCCTCGATAACCACTGCCGTAGCTTCCCCGCCGCCAATGCATGGCGAGCAAACCGCAAACTTCCCACCACGACGTCGCAATTCGTACAACGCGGTCAAAACCAGCCTGGTTCCTGTCATTCCAATCGGATGCCCTAGAGCGACCGCGCCGCCGTTTACATTGAGCTTTTCGTAAGGCACGCCGAGTGTGTCTGCGTTCACCATTGCAACCACTGCAAATGCCTCGTTCACTTCAAAAAGATCAATTTGGCCAACGGACAAACCAGCTTTTTCGATGGCAGATTTCATCGCTTCAGCAGGCGCGGTAGTAAACCACTGAGGGTCTTGGGCATGAGTTGCATACGACACAACTCGGCCTAGGGGCTTTAGTCCGTTGGATTCCGCGAAAGAAGTGCTTGAGATGATCAATGCAGCCGCACCGTCGTTAATCGAGCTGGCGTTTGCCGCCGTTGTCACACCTTCTTTGTCAAACGCGGGCCGAAGGCCGCGCATTTTCTCTCGGTCGCCGCCTTTGCCTGGGTTTTCATCTTCTGAAACTACAATCGGGTCGCCTTTTCGTTGAGGAATCTCTACCGGTACAATCTCATCGCCAAATCTGCCAGCCTTTTGAGCCTCTTGCGCTCTTCGAAAGCTCTCCGCTCCAAAATCGTCTAGCTGGTCCCGCGAATAGCCCTTCTCCTTCGCGCAAAGGTCGCCGCAATTTCCCATGTGCACGTTGTTGTACGGGTCCCATAGCCCGTCATTGATCATGCTGTCAATCAAGGTGCCATTGCCCATTCGGTATCCCGAGCGGGCTTTGTCGAGCACGTACGGCGCGTTCGACATGCTTTCCATTCCACCAGCGACCACCACATTAGAATCTCCCAGTTTGATCGCTTGAGCAGCGAGCATAATCGCCTTCATTCCGGAGCCACAAACCTTGTTGATCGTCATGCATGGGACGGAATTCGGAATTCCAGCACCGAGCGAAGCTTGGCGTGCTGGGGCTTGTCCCATGCCGCCAGTTAGAACGCATCCCATGATTACTTCGTCAATCTGATCAGCGCTGACTCCTGCCTTTTCCAGTGCTGATTTGATGGCAATAGAGCCGAGTTGAGGGGCAGTAAGGTTACTCAACGAGCCAGAAAACGCTCCGATGGGAGTGCGAACTCCAGAAAGAAACACCACGTCGTGCATGCTGAGATTATGGATGGTTTGATAATGGAACTGCTAATCACCGCAAGACTCAAATGCCATATAATCTGGACAGCAAAAAAATGGACATTCGCTCTTCACTCAAAGGACAATACTGTGCCGGACTCAAGATGCTTCGGGAGTGCATCGAGCTCTGCCCCGATTCAAATTGGACTTCTGGCGTGCACCCGCGTAGTTTCTGGCGAATTGCTTATCACGCCATATACTACACTCACCTTTATATGCAGCCTGATCTTGAGTCGTTTGTGCCGTGGAGCAAGCACCGGGAGCACGTTCCTGTGCTCTGGGAATCTCCGGACGTTGTGGAGCCTTACACGAAAGCCGAATTGCTGGACTATCTGGATCAAGTTGCAAAGGCAGTTAGCGATTCTGTTGATAAACTCGAGTTGGATTCGTCTGAAACCGGTTTCCATTGGTACACAAACATGAACAAGCTGGACCATCAAATGATGAATTTTAGGCATTTACAGGGGCACGTCGGGCAGCTATCAGAAGTCTTGATGGCGGAGAATGTTGATCTTGAAATTGATTGGGTAGGGATTTCGCGGAGCTTAGTCTAGCAAACTACTGAAACTGAGATTCTTGTGGCTCCCCGGACCTGGATGCGGAGCTTTGGTCGCAGTACTTGAACAGTTTGCCTTCGAGTCGCTCCGCGCTCCATTACAACCCAAAACCCAGCAATTTTCTACTAGTAAAAACCAACAACCTCCGTTATACTGCGTTTATGAGCGGAAACTTGAATTCACATAAGAGCTACTTTGCACTATTAGCTGTAGTATTGACTGTTTGCGTATCACTCGTGATTAGCCAAAAGGCAACTTCGCAATTGGGAATCGGCAAGTCAGCAGTGATGCTTCAACCGACTTCGCCTGGCACTAGCCAATCAGGACACGCTAATATCAGCGGGACCTTCAGGGCCAACAGTCTTTATGGCAATAATTTTCAGTTGGGCTTGACTGCAAATGCTGGCGACGTGCTAACGACCGATGCCAGTGGCAACGGAACGTGGCAACCGCCTCAAACTGGCCAACCTAACAATCAGCGAGTCTACAGATGGGCAAAGTTTAATACATACGATCAAAACAATTGGGCGATGGAAAACGACGCTAGCTTTTTTGGGGGAGTCAATCCGTCAACGTGGACGGACAGTAACGGTACGGCAGCCATGATGGGCACGAATACAGGCGTGCTTCGAACTCTCTTGACTCAAAAAGGAACGATCACCTCAGCAAATGCGATGCTCATCAACGAAGTCTTTCTTCAGACGTCCTCAACCAATGGGCTTGTCTTCGTTTGCCTATTCCGAATCACGAACACGACTGGAGCGCCGATTGTGTGGACTCCATTTATCAAGTTTTCTGCATATAGTGCTTGGGGTGAAATGGCTAGCTGCGCAGTAAATGGCACTCTCGTGTGGAGTGCACCAAATTCGACGCAAACATCAATTCCTCTCAACTTGCCTGCCAGTTCGACCAGTACGGTTATCTTTGTGTCGACAAGCGGCCTTGCAACGAACGTAGGAGGCAACACTTTTGCACGAGTCACGAGGCTAGGGTTTTTCAACAACTCACTCGCATTACCTACTGGACTCGAATTTGTTGATGACTTTGATACGATGCCCTAAGCTTGCTATCGCTTGACCTTTTTCAATGCCCTTTCAAAGTAGCTTGATTCAGTCATTCCCATAGCCCTGGTGATGTAATAGTAAGTCCATGCAGCGGTCAAACCAATTCCCAATAGCTTCAAGAGGGAAAACACATTTTTGCCATAGCCCGTGCCGAGCGGAACGAATTTGAGCAACACGAAACAGGTGCCAGCGACAAGTATTGCAGCGGCGGCACTTTTGAGGAATGTGGTTAGTATGCTGTTGAGGTCGAGGGGCTCTTCTGACTTACTCCACCCCCCAACCCCCTCCTCATTCTCCTTCGTCGAATAAGGAGGGGGAGCATCAGTCCCCTCCGCCATTGGCGTTCCTCCAAAAAGGGAGGGGCTAATTTTGCTTCGAATCGCAACCAGCATCATTCCAGCCAGAAGTATCGCCGAAATCGAACTTGCGAGGGGTAGTGCGCGGTACTCAAGGGGTGTTGCTTTTAGTGCATAAGTCAGTCCAAGAAACGCTGCGGTGGTGACCGTTCCCAAAATGACCGGGGTAACAGAATTCTGAATGGCAAAAAACCCGCGCATGAGAACTGGCTGCATGCACCACGCAAAGATTCCAATCGAAAACATTCGGAGGCAATCTACAAGTGCTGAAAGGTCAGCGTTCTGTCCTTTGCCATAAGCAAATGCAACCGCGACAATATCCGGTGCGAAGACCCACATGAGCGCGCTAATGGGAACCGTAATGTACAGCACGGTTCGTAAGGTTGAAGCCAATTGAAGGCGGTAACTCCCCATGTCTTTTTGCGCGAAAAACTGGGAGAGCGTTGGGAAAACTGCAAGTGCTAACGATTGTCCAAAAATGCCTAGAGGAGCCTGCATCAGCTTGTTGGCAAGGTCAAGAGCCGTATTGATTCCATCTTTGTAATAGGTTCCAAACGCCTGCATGATCAGTCCGTAAACGCCTGGCAGAGAAAGGCCCAAAACCACTGGCAGCATGAGTTTGAAGACCTTTTTTACGCCCGGTTGCGATAGGTTTAGCGACGGCCGAAACTTGGCCCCGATCTTCTTCATCGCGAAAAGCGGAATGATCAGATTCCCAAAAATCGCTCCGCCGAGAGCACCCCATGACATACCCACTATGCCAGGAACCACAAAATTTGAAATGACGATCGCGCCGAAGATGATTCCGAGGTTGTACACGTTTGGGCCCAGCCCAGGCACCGCGAACATCTGCTTTGCATACAGCGTTCCGAACATCAGTCCGCCGACAAAGAATGCGAATTGGGCCGGCAAAACTATGCGACTCATTAGAGCTATGAGAGGAATAACCGAATCAGCCTTTCCTGGTGCGACAAGGTGTGCAACAGGTTCCGCAAATATCCATAGCCCTGCGATGACAGCGATAATGATCACCGACATCAGCGTCGTGACAACCGAAAACAATTTCCATGCATCTTCTTCCCTATCTGTATGCAAAAACTCGCTGAAGACCGGGATGAAAGCGGAACTGAGTGCGCCGCCAGCCAGTGCGAAAAAGATGAGATCAGGAATTTGAAATGCCAAACGATAAGCATCGGTGTCAATTCCGACGCCGAATTGAGCGGTCATTACCGTATCGCGAAAAATCCCAAGCGTTCTGCTCAAGAAAAGCGAGGCGACCATGATGACGCTGGCTTTGCCAACATTAGACATCTTTGGAGAATTGGATTCGGGCGGCGGAGATTCGGATGGACTATCGCTCATGGCATTGCTCCGACCCTTTGCACTATTCCAAAAAGTGAATTCGCCTTGAAAGCAGATTCAAATTCTGGAGCCGGAGACAGGATTCGAACCCGCGACCCGCTGTTTACAAAATAATCGTTGGGTTGGTTCCTAACCTCCGTCTTTGTCCCTCTTTGAACTCAATTCTCGTGTATACTGTTCGTGAACGTTCGCGTTTGACAGCAGACATTCGCTTTCTCTGCTGTCATCCTGCTTACAGGAGACGAGCCATGAAACGAACAAAACCAAGAAAGAGCACTAGAAGGTCCGGACAGGGGTCAGTATACCAACGCGCAGATGGACGCTGGGGCTGGGGAATCACGCACTCTTACAACGAAGTTGGCAACCCTGTGCGCTACCAAGGAATCAAGACAACACAGGCTGATGCCATCAAGGCCCTGAATGACGTGATTACTAGACAGAGTCTAGGAGTCCCTGTCATGGAAGAAAAGCAGACCGTTGGCACATTCCTTGAGTCGTGGCTCAAAGAGTCTGTACAGGGCAAGAAGGCACCAAAAACCGTTCGATTCTACGACCAGATGGTTCGCCTCTACATCGTTCCAGAGATCGGCAAGATAGCCCTTGGCAAGCTGACAGCACAACATATTCAGAGTTTCCTAAACAAACTCGCATCGGATCGTCGAGTAGTCGTGCGAAATCCGTCAGGCAGCGCAAAGGAAGTAGTTGAATTGGACCCTTTGACTCCACAGACAATTCGCCACATTCGTGCAGTGCTTCGATCTGCATTGAACACAGCTTGGAAGTGGAACCTGATTCGAGAGAATCCTGCCCGAATGGTTGATCTTCCTAAAGTCGAGCATAAAGAAGCCGTCTATCTGACTCCCGAAGAGGCACAAGCCCTCCTGATTGAAGCAAAAGGTCATTATCTTGGAAACCTG
>JANNQV010000040.1:0-3119 GCA_031400935.1 Armatimonadota bacterium | reverse complement strand
TCTGAAGATACAAAAGAGCTTCAATGGGGACCTCCAAGTTCTGCTCAAGCAACATCCCAACTTGGTTCAATGGACATTAACTCGATGATGTCAAATATGTCTCCAAACCTCAAACGGCTCGAAGAAAAGAAATAGCTTGTGCTTACAATTTCAGAATTCGGCTTGCGGTCTCCATGTCTTTGTCGCCGCGGCCGCTTAGATTTACAAGGACTCGTTCTCCAGTTTGGAAAAGATCGCTGCGCCGCAGTATAGCGAATGCATGTGCGGATTCAAATGCAGGAATGATTCCTTCTCTCTCGGCGACCCAGCGAAAAGCATCGAGTGCTTCAGTATCTGTTGCAGATTCGTAAGAGGCTCTTCCTGAATCTTTCAAGAACGAATGTTCCGCTCCAACTCCCGGATAATCTAGCCCCGCCGAAACGGAATGAGTCTCTTGAATTTGTCCAAATTCGTCTTGAATCACATACGAAAACGAGCCATGAAGTACCCCTGGAGTTCCAGCATTCAATGGCGCCGCGTGCTTCCCAGTCTCAATTCCGTGGCCCGCCGCTTCTACGCCTATCAACTTCACATTTGTTTCTAAAAATGGCGCAAAGAATCCGATTGCGTTCGATCCGCCGCCGACGCAGGCAACGGCTGAATCTGGCAAACAGTTGAAACGATCTTGATATTGCTGTCTTGCTTCTTTCCCGATAACCGATTGAAACTCTCGAACCATTGTCGGATACGGGTGCGGCCCAGCGGCTGTCCCAATTACGTAATGCGTCGTTCGAACATTCGTCACCCAATCTCTCAGTGACTCGTTAAGGGCGTCTTTGAGCGTTTTTGTTCCACTCGAAACCGGAATGACTTTTGCGCCCAAAAGCTTCATTCGGAAAACGTTTAACTGCTGTCGGACACAGTCTTCTTCGCCCATATAGACTTCGCATGGCAGCCCAAAAAGGGCGCAAACCGTTGCGGTTGCGACTCCGTGTTGTCCGGCACCCGTTTCCGCGATGATTCTCTCTTTGCCCATTCGTCGAGCAAGCAAAACTTGGCCAAGTGCGTTGTTGATTTTATGAGCGCCAGTGTGGTTCAGGTCTTCGCGCTTGATCGTAACATGGAGTCCGGTGTCTTCTGAAAGTCTTTCTGCAAAAGTAATTGGCGTGGGGCGACCAACGTATTCATGGAGCAAGCGCTCAAATTCATTTCTAAAATCTGAGTCTGCCCAGGCGGTTCGAAATTCTTGGTCAACTTCATCGAGGGCTGGCACTAGCGTTTCTGGCACATATCTCCCGCCGTACGCTCCAAACCTTCCAGGGACTTCTGATGCCATGAATTGTATTTTACGTTTTATGGGACGGCGTTTGGGAGTGCGCCGAGTTTGACGCATTGGATGGGTATAGGGTTTCAGGGTGCAGGGTGCAGGGTGCAGGGTGAAGGGTATGGGGTAAAGAGTACAAAGCAAGCGGTCATTTGTCCAACAATTCCAGCCATCGGGAGGAATGGTTTGCAATCAAAATTTCGCTTTCGTTGAGCAATATTCCGATCGCCGACCCTAAACCCTGAACCACATACCCTGTGCTAATCCCTACCCAATACCCCATCCTCAGACTCAAATCGTGTATCCTATTCCCGTGAGTGATTTCGCAAAACGCGCTAACGCGCTGGCAGACCTGATGTCAGAATTCGGACTTTCAGAAGCCGAGCTTTCTGGAGAAGATTGGAAAGTTGCTTTTCGCAAGAATACAGTTAGGACCGATTCTACGAATGGCCAACCGTCGTTTCATGAAGAAACTGTTCACCACAAGGCACTGGTAGCGCCGCAGCTACCTCCCGGGATCCCAATTTCTAGCCCGATGACCGGAATCTATTATTCAGCTTCGAGCCCCACTTCTCCGCCATTTGTTAAGGTCGGGGACCGTATTGAAGCCGGTCAGATCATCGCCCTTATCGAGGCGATGAAAGTGTTTAACGAAGTCACAGCGACAATGGCAGGCACGGTTCAAAGCACTCCATTAGAAAATGGCGCATTGGTCAATCTTGGCGAGCCGCTTCTATTTCTGGCATGAAAATGACGGAAATCGGAATCGGACTTCTCGGTTATGGAACCGTGGGAAAAGGCATCCATGACCTCCTTGAAGCAAATGGCGAAGAAATCGCGCAAAGGCGCGGCGTCCGGCTTTCCATCCGAAGAATCGCAGTTCGAGATCTTTCCAAACACAATTCTATTGATTCATCGTCGCTGACGATTGATGCAATGGAGGTCATAAACGACCCGGATTGCCAACTCATTGCCGAAGTGATGGGTGGAGAAGAACCTGCATATTCATGCATTTCCCGCGCCCTGGAATTGAAAAAGCCAACCGCAACGGCAAACAAGCTTGTCGTTGCAAAGCATTGGCCGGCCCTAATTGCTTTGGCACGAAAGAATGAAGTTGGCTTTCGATACGAGGCTGCAGTTTGTGCCGGAATTCCGATTCTTTCTAGCCTGGAAGTCGGACTCGCTGGCAATCATATTGATTCCATAACTGGAATCCTCAACGGCACGACAAACTTCATTCTCACTCGAATGCGAGATTCAAATCTTGAATTTGAAGAGGCACTTGATGAAGCCAAAGAGCTTGGATATGCGGAAGCCGATCCATCGAGCGATGTTGACGGCTGGGATGCGGCCTACAAGCTTTCGATTCTGGCTTCGCTAGGTACAGGCCTATGGTTAGACCCGGAGCTTATTCGCCGCAAATCCATCCGTCAAATCTCAAACTCCACAATTCTGGCTGCCTCTGCGCTGGGTTGCCAAATCAAACTTGCGGCGCGGTTTTCGAACATCGAGGATTCCCAAACTGCAAACGTAGAAACAGTTTTCGTCTTCCCGTCCCATTCCCTCTTTGGCGTAGATGGAACCGAGAACATAGTTCAATTAGAAGCAAACCCAATCGGTAAATTGCAATTTCGAGGTTCTGGAGCAGGAGCAGGCACGACTGCTTCGGGCGTTGTGAGCGACCTAATTCAACTAGCTCTTGACCTAAAGAGCGGGCATCAGCGCTTGCCAAATCCAATTCTAGGCGAACTATCAATTCATCGGAACACAAGCGAGCCAGCTGCCTTTGCAGTCGTTTCAAGTGATGATTCTGGCG
>JANNQV010000039.1:0-70312 GCA_031400935.1 Armatimonadota bacterium | reverse complement strand
TGTGCGCATGGATTGACTCCTGGTTTTCAACTTCAATTTCGTACCAAGTCACCCTCGAATCTGCATCAAACTTGAGGGCAACTTCCCGAACCATGTCTTCAACAAATCGCGGATTGTCGTATGCCTTTTCGGTCACCCATTTTTCGTCTGGCCGTTTAAGAACGGGATACAGAGCGCAAGAAGCAGCTCCTTCTATAATCTCGATCACCTCTTCGAACCAGACATGATCGCTAGTTCGAAGCTTTACGCTTACGATCCCTCGCTGATTGTGTGCACCTCGATCTGCTATCTCCTTGCTGCATGGGCAAAGCGTTGTTACTGGAACCGATAGGGTCATGACAAAATCAACTTTTTCTCCGTTGCATTCGGCAATAAACCCGCAAGTGTAAGGCATCATTCCGCTCTTTCCAGAAACAGGTGCCGCTTTCTCAATGAAGAAAGGAAAGGTGACTTCCAAATGCGAGGCCTCGGAATTCAGTCTTTCTTTCAATAATTGAAGCAAAGTTGGAATTCCGTGAACGCTGACCTCTCGGTGCTGCTCACCTAGGACCTCTAAAAAGCGGCTCATGTGCGTTCCCTTGAACTCGTGCGGCAAGTGCACGGTCAATGTAAAATTGCCTATTGTGTGCTGCCGCTCGTTGGCCCTGTCGAGTACAACGATGGGATACTGCACGTTTCGAACGCCGACCTTGTCAATTGCGATGTTTCGCTGATCTGGCGTGCTCTGGATGTCTGCTAATGCCTGATTTGGTTTTTCGCTCATTTGAATCTCTAAGCCGCTTCCTTCCTCTGATATTGTACGACTCCTATTTGAATTGCGTTCGCCGAATCAAAGTTCCATTCCACTAAGTGCACATTCTAACACTTCAGCAATGTGCCGGACTCGAATTTGGCTCTGCTTCTCTCGTGCGGCTTGTGCGATCCAAGCATGGCATCCTGGATTCGCGAGCGCAACAACATCACAGCCAGTTGCTTCGATGTTCGCCCATTTTCGTTCTAAGAGTTCTCTTGCCATTTTGGGCTGAGTTAGGTTGTAAATTCCTGCTGATCCGCAGCACATGTCGGCTTCAATTAGCGGCACAAGTTCGACTCCGGGAATTGCTTTCAACAATTGCCGCGGCTGACTTCGAATTCCTTGTCCGTGGGCAAGGTGGCAGGCATCGTGGTATGCGATTCTGGACCCCTTCCTTCGTTGGGAGGAAGGGGTTGGGGATGGAGGATCATTCTCGCTGACAAACTCCGAAAAATCTTTTGTTTGCCCGACACCCGAATCCTTCAAATGACTCCCGCAACCCGCCGAATTCACAATCAAAGGAACCCCATTTGGAAGGGATGAAGAAAGTTTTGCCGCCATTGCCCTTCCTTCTTCAAGAAACCCATTGTGGGCATGAAGCGCCCCGCAGCATCCGCCATGCCAATCCAAGACCTGAAACCCCATTCGGCGCAATAGCCGCCTCGTGGCCAAGTGAACATTCGGAAAGAGCACTCGCATCGCACAGCCTTCGAGCAGGCAAACTTCGCCTTGAATGAGTGGCAGTTCTGCATCTACGAGTTCAGGCCAATCGAACGACGGTTCAGCCGTAGGGCGATCTGCTTCCGGATTTTGCCCACTCAGCAGCTTGCTCAGTATTGCGGGAACTCGCTTGCCAGGAATCAGGTTCGAAAGCGCCATTTGAACCTTCAGTTTCTTAGGCTCTATGATTGTGTCAATGAGCTTTTTCCGCCAACGGTTTGGCTTTGTCTGAGCGATTTGTTCTCTAGCCAATTCTAAAATCGAACCGTATTCGACTCCGCTTGGGCAAGCAGTTTCGCATGCTCTGCATCCCAGGCAAGAGTCCATGGATTCGGCGATTTCCTCCCAAGGCATTTGTCCGGCTTCGGCTGTTCGTGCGAGGTATATGCGTCCACGCGGAGATTCCGTTTCCTTGCTCGACAGCACGAATGTTGGACAAGATTCGAGGCAGAATCCGCATCGGATGCACTTAGTAGTTAGATCTGAAAGGGATTGCTTAGACATCAAAATATCCCCATTTCGCCCGGATTGAGTTTGCCGGTCGGGTCAAAAACTTGCTTGGCTTGTTTCATGTAATCGCTCGATGCTGGAGTCAGAAATGAATTGGATTGGCCCACTTCCAATATCCAGTCGCTCTCGAATCGCCGTGGTGGGGCGCATGCAACCGTGCAAAAGGCGGTGCAAGTGAATGGGTCGAAGGCTACAATTGAGTCTGCCAGGCCATCTCTCATTGCATTCCAATCGGATCGAAGACATCGCTGAATCCGCCAAGCGATTTGTGCATTGTTTTCATGCCTCCTTTGGATTTCGATTTCGGAAGATCTGAGACTTGAAATTGGAGCCGTGCGCAATGTGACTTCAGCAACGACTCCTAGAGTGTGCCGCGCCCCGATCATTAGGCGATGTACATCGTATCCTGCCACGCTTTTTACGACGCTCGAACCCGATTTGAAGATCATCCCGTCAGCAGCGACAATTGTAGCCCCAAGAACCCAGTCTCTCCATGTTCCATGCTGGAATTCGAGTCCGTGGGGAAGGTTCCAGGCCAGGCAATCTGCGATTGTCAGCGAATCCCACGCGCCCCATGGTTGGCCCTCTTTGGATCTGAAGATTGGAATTGATTGACCTCCCGCTCTCAATTCGGAGTTAAGCTCGCCTATTGTGGTTCCAGAGCGGAGTTTGACAACCTGGTCGTCGGGCGAGCAATCAATGATTCCTGATAGACCATCCAATTCGATTTCAGAATCAGCTTCTTTGGAGTTGTTAGTCAGATTCCAATGACCCGAAATTCGAGCGGACGCAGTTGACCCAAGCACCTCTGAAAGCTCTTGCGTAGATTCAGGACGAAAAGCAAGTGGTGATTTCACCATGCCGCCCCGCGCCATCTTCGCTGGTGCTCAACGCATCCTTTCTGGTCGGGAATAACCTTGCAAGGATTGCAAAGCTCCCCAGAATTGAAAATCTGTTTCGTCATAGCTTGAGCAATAAGGTCGTTCTCAGAGAATTGAAGCTTCATCAAGTCGAGCTTTTCAACCCCAATTCCGTGTTCGCCTGTGATGCTTCCGCCAAGCTCGATACACCGTTTCATGATCTCCTCACCAGCCCGGATTACAGCCTCAATTTGCTTTGGGTCGCGGTCGTCGAAATAGAAGCATGGGTGCAAGTTCCCGTCTCCGGCATGAAACAAATTGGCAACTCCAATTTGATTCCGCTCAGCTACACCGTAAACCAACTCGAGCATTTCGGGGAGCTTCGAGCGAGGGATCACGCCATCATGGGTCACGATTGTCGGAGCTAGTCGCCCCATCGCACCAATTCCTTTCTTTCTTGCTATCCAAAACGATTGCCTCTCCATATCATCCTTTGCAGTTCGAACTTCGATTGAGTCATTTCGCTTGCAAATCGTGGCGACTTTTGCCATTTCCGCTTCGACAATCTGAACGGCCTCAGTTTCAGAATCAGAGTCGCATTCAACAAGCAAAAGCGAATTCGTTCCTTCGGGGTACTCCAATCCAAAAGCAGCATTCAGTGCCTTCAAAATTCCGGAATCCATGAATTCCAAAGCTGCGGGCAATATGCCTGCGGCGATAATTGCTGAAACGGCTTCGGAGGCATCGCGCACAGATCGAAAGGCAACCAGTGCGGTTTTCACGGCCTTTGGCAGCGGTGTTAGCTTCACCCAAGCCTCAGTCACAATTCCCAACGTGCCTTCTGATCCGACGATAACGCTTAAGAAATCGTATCCCGGCGCACCTGCAACTTTTCCGCCAAATTCTACGATTTCTCCGTCTGGCGCAACCATCGTCACACCCAAAACGTGCTGAACCGTTACGCCATATTTCAGGGTATGAGGGCCGCCTGAATTCTCGGCGATATTGCCTCCTAAGGTGGACACTGTTTGGCTAGATGGGTCAGGCGCGAAGTGAAGTCCGTGTTTGGCGACAGGGTCCGAAATCTTCTTGTTGGTGATTCCCGCCTGCGCCTTTATGCAACGGTTTTCAACGTCAATTTCGATAATTTTTGTAAGTTTCTTAGTCGAAACTAGAACGCCTTGCTTTGCGGCGAGTGCTCCGCCGCTTAAGCCTGTGCCAGCACCGCGAGGAGTGTACGGCACGTTGTTGGCGTTGCACCATTTGACGATCTTTTGAACATCTTCGGTGGATTCGGGAAGAACGATAACTGACGGTTCAGATCTTTCAATAGAGTAAGCGTCGCAGTCGTATGCGCGTTTTGCCGCAACAGAGCTTTGGACCTTTTCGGAACCTAGCAAACGCTCCATTGCTTTTGCAAGTTCCGCTCCGGTCATTTGAGCAGTTTACATTGAAGCAAATCTAGCGAGGCTGAGCAGGTGCCATTCTCAGCGGCTTCAACGCTCTTTGATTGGGTTCCTTTGATCGTGAGAACAGGTCATATGCCTCCGCCTTGTTGATTTCAACGTTTGAGAAATCTCCGACAGGCAATTCGCGTTGAACATAAACCAGGCCGTCAATTTCCGGCGCATCACGGAAGCTGCGACCAATGCTCCAGCCGTCTTGAAACTGTTCAACCAGAACTGGGATCGTCTTGCCTTCCCATTCCTGGTTTTTTGCAAGAGAAATTCGTTGCTGAATCCTCATCAGCTTGTCATATCGCTCTTGCTTTACCTTGATCGAGATTTGCCCTGACATGTCGTAGCTTGGCGTTCCAGGTTCGCGGCTGAACAGAAATGCGCCAACGCGGTCAAGTTTTGCATCTTGCAGAAATGAAACCAAATAATCGAATTCTTCAGTCGTCTCACCTGGAAAACCGACGATGAACGTAGACCGAATCGCACAATCGGGCATTGCTGTTCGCAATTTCTCAAACAGCTTCAAATATCGTTCGCCGTCCCAAGGCCGTTTCATACGTCGGAGCACGTCCGCGTGTGCGTGTTGCAACGGCATGTCCACGTACTTGCAGACCTTTTCAAGCGTCGCCATGGCTTCAATGACTTCGTCAGTCATTCGATTTGGATAGAAATAAAGGATGCGAATCCATTCGATGCCGTCAACCTCGTTCAATTCTCTGAGCAATCTTGGCAAAGTGAATTCGCGATAGATGTCGTAGCCGTATTGGGTCACATCTTGAGCAATCAGGTTGATTTCTTTGACGCCTTGGCCCGCCAGATGCCGAGCTTCATCCAGCACTCTTTCGATTGGCTTTGAAACATGCTTGCCTCGAAAACTCGGAATCGTGCAGAACGTGCACTGATGATCGCATCCTTCGCTGACTTTGAGATACGCGGACCACGGATTGCCGCTTCTCGCGCGTGTCTTGACATCTGCCCATAGGTGATGCGGCGGCGTGTCGTCCACTTTGGGTTCGCTCCGAGCAAGTGTGTCGGTCAAAATGTTGCCAAAACGAGCCATCTGTCCGACCCCGACATAGTAATCCGCACCGGGCGCCAATCGTCTAAGTTCTTCACCGAGACGCTGGGAAAGACATCCTGCAACAATTACTTTCTTAGCTCGGCCTGCCTTCTTTTCCCGAACGGCATCCTTGATCGCTCGAATGGACTCGGCTTTTGCTGCTTCCAAAAATCCACACGTGTTGATGACAATTACATCTGTTTTGGAAGATGTTGAGTCAATCTCGTGTCCGCCACTTCGCAAAACGCCAGCGATTTCTTCGCTGTCCACATCGTTTTTGGCACAGCCAAGCGTGACAATACGAATTTTCGAGCCAGGAGGATTCACTAATGAATTATGGCGTCTACATCTGCTTCTGGCTTTCAGCGGTTTGCCAATCGAGGATAAGCTGACGCAGATGGCCGATGAAGTCCCGGTTCGCTTGAACCCAGTTCCGGCGTTCGCCCGATATTCGTGCAATTTCCAAATTCATGGCAAAAACGCCTTCAAGTTTGGTGGACATAAACCCGATCCGAATCGTCTGCGAAACCGCTAAGTCAAAGGGAGATAGCCAAACTTGGGCTTCGAGTTCAAATTCAGAAGCCAATACATCGCTTGCCACGAGTTGATCGGCTGCTGGGGAATTTCGGAGATTGAACCAATTTGCAAGATTTCGAATCATTGACTCTCGCTCCTCGCCGTTCACCGTAAATGGAAGACTTATTTGCCACGAATCACCTTCCGCAGGAGCATCAAAACCAGCTCGTTGCATAGATGCAGACGATGATTTTGCTGCAAGTCGTGCAGGATAAATCGCCCCGCAAAGGCATGCTCCCATTACAAGAATGGTGCTGAAGATAGCAGAAGTCGAGCTGCAATTCAATTCCAGTCCCGCTTGGTTACCAATGATTCTCGCCGCACCTTGGATTAGAACGAAACCCAATACGGCACCGACAATCCCATACATTGACGATTCTGCTACAAATATTCCAGCAACCTGTTTTGGAGCCATTCCAAGCGAGGAAAGCGTTTTTATTTCGGACTTGCGTTCGTTTGCTGAGGCCGCAAGCGTGTTCATGACAAAGAACGCGCCCACGACAAGCGCGATCGCAATGAGGCCCAGCCCTGTTCCGGTTAACTTCGGCTGAGTGGACCAGCGGTAGCCATTCGATTCGAATATCAGATCTGTTGTTGCGGCAAGTTGTGCAGCTTCGGTGGAGTCTATGTATCCAAGAAGCATTCTTGGCATCCCTCCAAGTTCAAAAATCGTTTTTGTGCTGACGATTGCCACTTGCTCAGGCGCATATCGAATCCAATTCCTCTCCATATCGGGAGTGCTATTTTGGAAAGGATTCAGGCCGCTTAGCGGAAAATCAACGGGTAGCGCTTCTTCGGCAATTCCGTGGTTCTTCTCAGTAAAAACTCTCCCAACCCGAAGATGTCTCCCAAGGACAAGAACTTTGTCGCCTGAAATGACACCGATTTCTGTAGCGACCTTCTTAGGTAGGTCGATGCAATCTTCACTTTCGATGAACCTCTCGATAGTAAGACTAGTGGCGTCTGAAACAAGAGCACGAACATCTATTTGCTTCGGCCCAGAGAAAATTGTTATAGATCCCGGTGCCGGGTCATCGCCAGCAAAGAGCCAATACACCGGATGCAAGAATAACCTCGATTTCATTCCCGGTTCAAATGGGATAAACCCGGAACGATGCAAGCTTGAGGTGTTTGAATTGCCCTCAGCCCGAACACTCGAAGTCATCAACATTGGTTTAATCGAAGAAAATGCCATGAGGCAAACGGTGACCACAGTAAGAAGCATCATCGTCATTGCCGTTCTCAACGGCCGACGCCTCATTCCTGAAAGCGCCAGGGCAATCTCGACCCCAAAGCCTGCAACAGGCTTTCCAGATTCACCCATGACTGTTTCGTCAAATTTGCCGAACAAATAGACCATGACAAATGCGCTAAGTCCAGCCATAACGAATCCGACAAAAATGACAATCGGGCTTTGGACGATTAGAAATGCTGGGTGCAGAAGGCGAAGTGCAAATGCGGTGACTCCAAAAATGAAGGCCGTCGCCAAAATTCGCTCAAGCAGCCTTCTTCTGCCAAAAAGAAATCGCTCCATGATCAACGCGAATGGGGCAGCGAGGGCAACGTACAGAAGAAGCCCCAGAGTCGAATCTCCGCCGATTCCTCTAGCCTGGCCATAGACTCGTTGCGCCAATGACCATGCAGTTTGCTGCATCTCTCTAGATCCTGCTTCGCCAAAATTTTGGGCTGCGGAAGAACGACGAAGCCAATCTTCAAAACTCCGATCCACCAGTCGAAAAGGGCGGAGCGGTGCGGCAAGTTCTCGGCTTCGCTCATTCAACCTTAATGCTCTTCTGAGTGCAGAGTCACCGAATGGACTGGGCAACTGATCTATCCCGCGGACTTCTCCATTTCGCAAAAGTAGCAGCGTCCATTTTGTGCCCTTTGGATAGAAAACTGATGCAACTGCCGCTTCACTTGTTTGCACGGGGAGAGTAATTTGCAGGCCGTTTGGGGGCGCAAAGCTCTTTTCCCCAATCAGTTTCAGGTCGGCTAGTCGATCCGAGCTAAGCGGGTCGTTTAGATTGAAAACTTGCGACGAATCGCAGTCAAAGAGAACTATGGGAGTCGAGCGAATCGCAGTCGTCATTTGCAACGACGAGGAATAGGAGACTCCAATCGAAGCAAATTCGCCAGATGCTGCCACTATTTGTCCGCTGACAGGATCAAATTGGTGGGCACGCAAATTGGTCGTCGGCTGATTCGAATGCCAATACGATGAAACGGTCGGGACTCCTTGAAGTATGTACTTTCCTTTAGAATCGGCAAGCTCTACAATTGCCCCTCTAACGCCAGCGAGCGAGCGATGCAGCCTTCGAACGCTGACGACAGAATTCGGGGCTGGCGTTGTTGGAAAAATCGATTTTTCAGGCTCTGATCGGACCACAGAACCTTCGATTACGCCAAATCCTCCAACCAATGATGACCTTTGTGGAGTTCGAAACTCGATTCCAGAATTGGGAACGTTTGGATCATTGGGTGCCGTCGGCTGATTTGCTGCGAATTCCAACATTCCAGCAATGGTTTTTGTCTGCTGAAGCACGTTTTTCTTGAATGACTCTTTTTCAGCTGAAGTCGGGGCAACATCCCAAGGCAACTCTGCATCGGTCCGAGCATCGTCAATCGTTGCAAATGTGGTCGCGTTGAGCCCCGCGAGCACGAAAGGCTCAGCTCCAATCGCGAGCTTCGCACCTGCCAATGAACCAAAAGGCTTGCCATCCGATTCATTGATTCCATCGAGGCAAAGCTGGTTGCCCAACTCCAGATTCCAAGATGTCGCCATGAAATTGACTTGTTGACGTAGTGCCGAAGCGGATTTTCGACACACATCCGTGGCTTCTGGCCGGAATTCATAGAAGCCACCACGACTGAACGTGCCGATTCGAGGGGACCGATTTGAAATGTCTAGCGTGAATACCGCCAACTTGGTTTCTTGAGGCGACTGAAGCAAGTCTTCAACCCATTGCCTTTCTGCTTTTAGCCCAAGATAGTGACCATCGGCAAAAACGAATTCGATGCTTCTTCGAGGTCTGTTTTTTGCAAAGTAAGTCAGGAGATTCAGACCAACATTGCTTGAAATTGAGTGATTGGAGGACGTGCCCCAATCGGGGGCAATGCTCATTCCATCTACGGCAGAAAAGACGGCGATTCGCTCAGCCGAGAGGTTTCGATCTGTTCCTGGGACAATAATGTGAACTCGTTTGGTTTGAAGCTCTTTCCAATTCTGGCGGCACCGAATTCGGATACTGACCTCCCCAGAAGTGAGGAAATGAATTGCGGATTCCTCCTCAATCAAGAATCTCGGAAGATGAGAGGGAACTGAAAGCAGCTTTGCCTCAGCTTCAACTCTCCCGACAGTTTTCGAAGCGAAAAAGAGCACCGCTTTCGCGCCATTTTCAAACGCCTTTGTCCACTGGGTGCCGCATTCAAAGGGCATAATCGCTACGTTCCCATTCATGCGATCTTGATGAATCAATCGAGGATCAAACCAGACAACTCGACCTTCAATATCGCAACTATTGGTCGCTGACAGATTGGGGTAAAGCGGTGCTGCCCGAATTTCGTACCCACTCGCCGAAAATTCGATACTCTGGGCAACAGGTGCGGTTACCCAAGTACGTAGAACATCTACTTTGAGGCCTAAGCTTTGGCCGAATTCAGCGATGACTCCAAGTCGGTCTAGTGTATGTATTGAGCCCGCCAATCCCGTTTTCGTATCTAATTGCGGACTCTGAATCTCTCGATCCACTCTCGACCAGACCTCTGAAAGTTGATTTTGAGTGTATTGAGCGTATGCCGATATAGCCAAAAGTACGGTCGCAATTGAAATCCAGACCTTGGCGAATCGCATGAAATAGAATTCGGGCGGCAGATTGGAAATCCTGCTTTAGATAAGTGAATTAGCTACGATTTAGTTATGATCCCAACCGTATTTGGCTGAATCAACCACCATTCCAGCCCAATTGTTTCGAGCATCGCAACCTTCTGTGAGCTTTTCCGGGCGAACGCTAGTTGTTCCGCCGTTCACGCGGCCCACATTCATTCGCTCAATATGCCAAGGGTACGCCAAGCCGAAACGGAACGGTGAATTAGGATCAGTAACAAGCCATCCTGAATTCGGTGAATACGCTTGAGCATTTCCAATCCCAAAGGTATCAATCAAGCTAAGACCCTGCCTGCTATATCTGCATGGAGGAATAACGATGTAGCTTCCACCGCCGTAAGGAGTCCCGTTTGGATGACGGTCGTAAACCGAATCAACAAACATGATAGATTCGGCAGTATTGTTGATTTCACTGAGGGTTCGCGGCATTGTTACCCAACGGTTCGCGCTGCGAAAAACAGGTGAAAAATACAGGTAGTTGTAACCAACATTGCTTCGAATAGAAGACCTGTACCACCGTTTATATGGATCGCCTATCACCAAATCAACATCAAATGCGCCTTGTCCGCTAGGTCGAGTACCGTAGTCTCCGGGACAGACAAACGTGCCCATTGTGCTCGTGTAAGGCATAAGAAGTTGAACCCATGTGCGATCAATTTCTGCGTTGTTGAAATTGTTTACATCGTAGTTGACGGGCATAAAAGTGTCGTGGTAATCACTCAAATACATCTGACTTGCCAGGTTCGTTTGACGGAAGTTATTGATGCAAACAGACTTGTGCGCCGCTGCTTTTGCCGTTCGGAAGACTGGAAACAGGATCGCCGAAAGAACAGCGATAATCGCGAGCACTGAAAGTAGCTCTGCAATCGTAAAACCGCCCCGAATCCGGAAGTTACGCGCCATTGTCATCCTATTATAGCAATTGTTCCAAAACGATCAAGTACCCAAATGTCTACATGACCGATTTCATTAAACCCCAGTATCTCATACCATTCAATTAAAGAGAGGTCGCACTGAAGGCAAACGATACATTGCTCGAATCGTGCCAATTCGGCTACGGCCAACATGGTTTGTTTGCCAATTCCAAGCCCTCGAAACCGTTGTTCAACGAAGAAGTTGTAGACGCCAATGGCTCCGTTTGTTCTGCAAAGCATGATTGCGCCGACAGATTCGCCATCAGAGATAATCTTTGCCAGAGGCAGTCCCGAACCAGCTGTTGCTGCCACGATAACCCTTCTCGCGGCATGAGTTTGACGCGGGAAAAACTGCAATGCGATGGCTTCTGCTATTTGGTTTCTTTCGCCTTCACTTTGTGCAAATTCAAGTTTGATGCTTGATGTCACGCCAATTTCTTTGGGTTGCATTGCCAACGCGATCAAAATCGAACCGTGCCGGTAACCCATTCTCTTTGCCCAACGGTCAGCTGGATCCTTAACATAATCTTTGCAGAAAGAGTAAATGTGAAAAGAATTCCGGTTACCAATGAACTCGTTTAGCTCAGGCGCATCCATGGATTCAGAGGAAGTGATGATTCCAAAATTGCAACTTGCATGATCCATCGAATTTCGACAAGCCGTCCATGATTCATTCTGCACTGATTCTGTGCCAGGTATCGCGCTCGCGAGCTTGAAATAAGTTTCAACTAAATTTGAGTGGGTCATCGCTGGCCAATTGGTCATAAAATCATGCTCCACATCATGCCAAAACCGATTCCCTTTTGTCGAATAAATGCGCCAACGGCTAGGCCGTTGTCCAAAGAAACACCCAATACCAATTGCGTGCTTGAGGGCTGAAATAGGATGGACGCGAATGGTTCTCTCGGCCAATTTGGGCGCAAAAGGTCAATCCCAGCTGAAATCTGGGCTCCTCCCTTTGTGTCGAGGGTGACGCCCAACCGGATTGTTGGAGCCGATAACTTCGAAGGAGCCACAAAGGTTTGATCAGCAAAGGATTTAGAAAAGAAATCTCCAAGTGAGCGTTGGACTTGCTTTTCGATCAAAAATCCGCCGTAATGACCCGTTTCAAGCCAAAGAGTATGAGGATTTGCAAGGCCGTCAATCAGTTGATCGGTTGATCGTTGAGGAATAACAGTGTCAAATTTTGCACCAATCACGTAGGAATTCATCGGCCGATGTTGCTTGAAGTATTCGAGCGGCTCGATAGGCTTTAGGATTTCGCGGAGCGCTTGCTCTGTAATGCCCTTAGACCTCATCGTATCGCGCTGCAATACAACTCGCGAGCTGTGCCACAACAAGTGAGCCAGATCGACTCCTCCAACCACAAAAGCTGCATCGGTGAATCGAGGTTCGACACTTGAAGCCAGTGCTGTAATGACTGCCCCCAACGAAGCACCTGAGATACCGATCCGGTCATGTCGAAATTCTTGGCGAGTTTGAATCCAATCGGCGGTTCGTTTGAGGTCCATAATTGCCTGCAACATCGTTCTAATGATGTGATTAGGATCGGCTGAAATGGCAAATGAACCGGAGCGAACACCCTCTGGAGAGCGGTTCATGTGATAGGGAAGCGGCACGATCACAGAAGCGATTCCCTTTCTAGCAAGTTCTCTTGCAAAATTCAGTTCAACACGATGATCTGTCGCTCCCCAATAATGAAGAAGGACAACTGCAGGAACAGGTTGGCCAGCGATTTTGGGTACGAGAACTAAGATATTCAGGGAATCATTTGCCGGCGTTTCTGAAACTACTGGCGATGGAAATTCAATTGAGTATTGAGTCGTCAATACGTTTTGTTCCACCAATTTCCAATCCGCAAAGGAGATTTTTGCGGGAATATCCAGAACTGTTTGAGCCGAAGCGCAGTAACATAAGCTGGTCATCAGGAGTCCGCCAACAATGAATCTGCTAGCACTCATCTTCGTCCAGGTCACAGCATTCCAAGCTCCAGCATTTGACTTTGAGTTAGAAGTTGCCCTGGGGACGGCTAGTCTCACTTCACGAACGGCTCGTTTTGATCCAAATATACTGAGAATGTTTCGCCAAGGAGAGTTCACTACACCCTTATACGACGCCTGTCACGAAAATCCTTGGAGAATTCCACTTTTTGCGCAAACAATTCGTCAAGAAGTCGCTTCCTCAGCATCGAAGCCGCAAGATACGCTAACTACTTGCTTGCGCCAATTGGGCTGGCAGGTTCGGCGATCATTAGTTGGTGATCCTATTCAGTCGCACATTGACACATCGAAGAAGGCAAACGACTTAGATGTCGTAATGGCAGACTGGAAGCAAAAGGGATGGGTTACCGGCACGATCCCACCAACTGCTTCTGTGCCAAAGGAAGTTCAAGCGGCGGCGGCATTGATATTGAGAGTGCTGCCCTTTTCGATGGAAATGAGGAAACTCGCCTTCCAATCCGTTTCTGAACTTGATAGTGCCTTTCAACGCCTGACATCGAAGCCTTCAGACGATGACATCAGCCAATCTGCGTGGTTTCGAGCAATGGGTTCAAAGGTTGATCTTGGCTATCTCGGCGCAGGCGGAGTTGACCTTCTTGCCGCTTGCCAAGAAGCAATGGTGCGCATTGCCACTGTTGATGAAAACACTGCGTATACGTTTCGGGTTGCTACCAAATTTGGCACTCTTGTCCTTTCAGGCGGCAAGTCGTCAACCTATGACGAACCTTGCCTCCTTGTGATTGACACAGGAAAGCAAGACACGTATTTGAACCTGCCATGCAATCGGAGCGCATCGAATCCGATTTCAATAGTTTTGGATTCCAATGGAGATGACCGTTACCTTTCTGAAATTGCCTTGCGTGACACGGAACTTGAAAAATGGCCGCAAAGAGGAGGCGCCGCTTCAAAACCTGGCCCAAGTGCTGCTGTTCTCGGGTATTCGATCTTAATGGACCATGCGGGGAATGACCTGTACCGAACACATCGAAATGGAATCGGAAGCGGGAGATTTGGAATCGCATTTTGCATTGACGAAGCAGGCGACGACATTTACGATTCGTACCAAGACTCGCAGGGATTTGGAACCTTTGGGACCGGCGTATTAGAAGACCATGCCGGAAACGACAAGTATTTTGGATTCAGCCAAGTGCAAGCGTGCGGCCAAACTGGAGGAGTCGGAATGCTCATTGATCGGGCAGGCGACGACCATTATGTTGCCAACGATACGGTGATTGACCTTCCGAGCGCTCAATCGGCTCAGCACAATATCAGCATGTCGCAAGGCGCTGGAAATGGTCGTCGTGGCGATTATTTGGACGGGCACAGCCTTGCCGGAGGAGTTGGAATTCTTGCCGACCTATCTGGCAAGGACTCCTACACTTGCGGAATTTTTGGACAAGGCGTTGGATATTGGGAAGGAGTTGGGATGCTGCTCGATGACAACGGCAATGATTCATATCTCGGCCAATGGTATGTTCAGGGAGCATCGGCGCATTTTGCAATTGGATACCTTGATGATGGCGACGGCAATGACACCTACGTTGCTCCAATGAACATGGCTCAAGGCGCTGGGCATGACTTCGGGATTGGCGTTCTGATTGACCGATTGGGAGACGACACGCATACAGCGCCAAATTTGAGCCTTGGGGCGGGCAATGCCAACGGCTTTGGGTGGTTTGTGGATGCGGCAGGTAGCGATAAATACGAGGCCTCAGGAGTGATTTTAGGAACGGTTACAGAAGCGCCTAAGACTTCTCTGCGAATTCGAGCGTTATGTCTAGGGGTGTTCATGGACCTTGGCGGCGACGATGCGTACCCGAGTGGTGCGCCTTGGGCTAAGAACGCAGTTCGCACGGCTCAGGTGAAGGATCGCGGCCCAACACCTGCTGAAAGTCAGCTTGGCGTGTTTTGGGATCGGTAGTTTTGGGAGTGCGCGGGCTTGACCGCGCTTTTCACGGAAGCCGCTTGACGATTTGGGTTCAAGAGTGAATTTAGAACACGGTTGAAAGCGCGGTCAAGCCCGCGCACTCTCAAAACAAACCCGAACTAGACTCCTAGCCCGGTACAATCGAATCTCATGCTACCGATCCGCGATAATCGGCACGGCAAATCTGTGCCAGCCGTAACCTACACGTTAATCGCGTTGAACTGCATCATTTTTCTTTGGGATCGTGGTGGATCGCTCACAAATCCGAGCATGGTTTTTTCTGACCTCGCAATGCGGCCAGACCAAGTTTACAAAGCTGTCCGGGGGCGCGGCGAAACGTTTCCTTTGGTGACTTTATTTACCAGCATGTTCCTTCACGGAAATTTGCTGCACCTGCTGGGGAACATGCTTTATCTGCTTACTTTCGGTTCAACTGTTGAACAAGGGATGGGGTCGTGGCGATACAGCCTGTACTATTTAGGTTGGGGATTTGCGGCTTCGGCTGCTCAGATATTTGTAGACCCGCATTCGCCAATTCCCATTGTCGGAGCATCTGGGGCCATCGGCGGCGTATTGGGAAGTTATTTTCTGTTGTTTCCAGGAAACAAATTGGAGATCATCATTCCTTTTGTCCCTGTTCCAGTAGAAGCCGCTGCATGGGTCCTTCTTGGGTCATGGTTCTTGTTTCAGATATTCTTTCGGCAAGAAGGTGTCGCCAACTGGGCACATGCCGGTGGATTCTTGGCTGGCATGTTGACTATTTTGATCATGGGAGGCAGGGCGAAAGTGCTCGCAGGTAGGAATTTTGAGGAGGACGATGAATTTTCGTAATCCAATTTTTGGCATCGCAGTCTCGTGCCTCGTTTGCGCTGGGTTGACCGGATATTCGCTCGCTTTACGGTACAAAGCCGAGTCGCTCAATAAGGCTGTTTCTATCGTCGCAGAAGCGGATCAGATCGAGGCGTTAGGGGCGGCTGAAGGGCTCAACTTTGAAGAAGCTCTTGCAGCGATGTCCAAGTACGGTTTGAACGGAGTTGTCATCAGCGAAATAACTCTAGGGCAACTTCTAGCGAATGGTGACTTCGAAGTGAGGTCCTTCGGTTATTCCGCTCAGTACAGGCCAGGTCTTTCATTGACAGGCCCACCCGATCTCATAAACCGGGTCGAACGAGGTTTGAGAAATCGGTTCGATTTGAAAGCAGATCAACTCGAGTTACTTTCGTTACTGGAAGATGATCCTGTTGCGGAGCTAAGCGTAAGGAAGATTTCGCTCAACCTCTTACGAACTACATCTGTAGGTTTAGATCCTCAATATTCATTCGCCGCTAGAAAGCTAAAAATTGACATCATCTGCCGAAACGCAAACCCAGAGGGAATTTCTGATCGCGGAGTTCGCGAAACCATCCGCTGGGCACAAGAAGACGGCGCTAGATATTTCTTGCCTGTCGGAGAACAACTCTTAGGCAGGCGCGATTCAGTCAAGGCGTTCTCAGACGCCCTCGCCGAATTTCAGATGATCTACGCCTCTCCAGAATTTGCCAAAATCGGCGGCGACCCTGCCATGCTGGCTTCAATTCCAGAACGCTCCATTCGACTTCACGCAGCTCAGGCCAATGAGGTGGACAAACTCACTCAAGCTGGCTATGTAGAAAGATATGTGAAAGCGGCATCGGAGCGCGGAGTTCGGATGTTACTGCTGAGGCCATTGACGAGTGCGTCTGCTAAGCCGCTGACCAGCTTTGCCGAACTTACCGCAGCGGTGGCAGACCAAGTGAAACGCGAAGGCTCGTCCGTCTTGCCAGCGCATCCTTTTGAAGATTCAAGAGTTCCTCAATGGCTCTTTGCCGCCATTGGACTTTCCATCGCGCCGATGGCGCTCTTTGCGTTTGCGTCGCTCGTTTCATTCCGCTGGTTACAAGTCTTCTTTGGACTTGCCGTTATGCTAATCGGTGCAGGATGCTGGGCTGATAGTCCGCGAACTTATGCCGCTTTGCTTGGCGCGCTTGCATATCCAGTCGGTGGATTCATATTGATGGAGCGAATGCCTCGAAATGGGCTCGTCCGCTATTTTGGATTGGCTGCTGTATCGCTACTTGGCGGAATGTCAGTTGCCGGACTTTTGAACGGCTTGCAGTTTTTCCTTAGGGCAGACCAGTTTTCTGGAGTCAAACTCGCCGTCTTTTTGCCAATCGCCGTAGTTGGCTGGTTCTATTTTGCAAAGCTCACCGATTCAAAACTTGCTCTTAACAGTCCAATCCGTTGGATGCAAGCCATTGTTGGAATTGTATTCCTTGGTGTGATCGGATTCATGATGACAAGAACTGGCAACGACAATCCTGCGGGTGTAAGCGGACTTGAAATGCAGCTACGTTCCATTCTTGAGAATCTATTGGTTGTGCGTCCACGAACAAAGGAATTCCTGATTGGCAACCCTGCGTTGGTCGTTGGAATTGCATTGTTAGGGCGATGTCAATCCAGCGAAACATTTAAGGAAAAGTGGGGCGGATGGACGGCACTTGCCCTGATGGTGGGAGCAGTCGGCATCACAAGCATGGTAAACACCTTGTGCCATTTGCACACACCGCTCATAATAGGGTTTGTCAGAATCGGTTTTGGATTAGCAATTGGCGGGCTAATTGGCATTGTGCTTTGGATCGCACTCTGTGCGGCGTTGCCTGAACTTCAAAAAGAGAAAGCATGAAACTCCTATTGGCTGGATATTTTGGGTGCGGAAACCTGGGTGACGATGCAATCCTCGCCGGATTCTCTGAAGGCATTGACAAACTGCCGTATGACATCACCGTTCTAAGCGGAAACCCCGAAAACACATTCCGTGTGTACGGAATGTCAGCCATTCCTCGCAAAGAATTCAAAGCCGTTCAAGCCGCAATGGACGAATGCGATGCCTTAGTCTTTCCTGGCGGGAGTATTTTTCAGGACGTAACCTCGCTTCGAAGCACTGGCTACTATGCTGGCTTGGTCAAACAAGCCAAAAAAGCAGGCAAAAAAGTGATTTTCTTGGGCCAAGGCGTCGGGCCCCTGAATTCGTTTTTTGCAAAGCGAATGGCGGTTGGCGCATTTTCGGCGGCTGATGCCGTTGTGGTTCGCGATCCAGGCTCTGCTCAACTGCTTCGGGATATCGGCATTAAGCGCGCTCCGCATGTTTCGGCTGACATGGCGTTCCTGATGAGGGAACCATCGCACGATAAAGATTCTTCGGGCTTTTCCATAGGCGATATGAAGACAATTGGAATTGCTCCGAGGCCCTTTGGAAAGGAAACCAAAAACATTATTAAGCTTTTTGGCGAAATGGCGAGACTCCTCTACAAGTCTAACCTGATGCCAGTTCTGATCGAGATGGATCAAGCCATTGACCGAGACCTGATTACCAAAATCGGGAATACGCAGGGTGGAAAAGTGCCCGATATTCGAGGAATGTACTCTCCAATGCAAATTCAGGAACGAATTTCTAGAATGGAGACTGTAATATCCATGAGGCTTCACGGCGGTGTTTTGGCTGCGACTTGCGGCGTGCCCCCATTTATGATCAGCTACGATCCAAAAGTTATCGCATTCGCAAAGCTGATGGACCTTCCTGCACCTCCAAATATCGAGGGACTTACCGCGGACCGCTTATTCGATACTTTCATGAGCTTTTTGAAAGACGGCGACCGAAACCGCAAAATCATCGCCAAAAAGCAAGTCGAATTGAGAAAACAAGCTGAACTGAACATTGAGGTGCTCCAAACCTGTCTGAAAGGTAAGACTGCCGCCAAATAATTGGCAGAATCTATATGCGCTGGATTGCCCTCATTTGCGGATTGCTCTTCACGGTCACGATTGGACATTCGTGGGCGGTGGACTGGTCATGGTTCAAGAAGAACGTGATTGACCGAATCGAGCTTAGCGGATCGCGAACTTTTGGATTCCATTCTCATGCGGTTTCAGGTGACCGCGAAGCGTTCAATTCGCTGAATTACTACGGATATGGAGACCGACGATGGACAGATGTCGGCAACATGAGCTTCGCGGGGCAGAAGGTCTTTGGCGTTGCGACTTTTCGGGCAACTGTTGACACAAACCGTTTTTCTGACCCGAACTCTCAGCACGTGAGCATTGATTACGACAAGAAGCCGTACTCAATTCACCTTGGAGACATCCAAGGCTCAATGCTAAATTCAAATAGGTTTGCATCCTTCCAAAAAACGCTCAAGGGCGCATCTATCGAATATGGGAGTGGACCGCTTCGTGTGAAAGGGATTTACAGCGAGGCAAAAGGCACTCCACGAACGATTTCGTTTACAGGAAACAACACATCAGGCCCATTCTATTTGAATTCAAGCCAGCTCGTCCCAGGTTCAGAACAGATTGAAGTTGACGGCCAACCCATGCGAATCGTGGACGACTATGTGATTCGCTATGAATACGGCGAGATCACTTTTGTCAACCGGGTCATCAGCCCAACAAGCACCATTGTCATCAGTTTTGAGGCTTACGGTTTCAACTCTTCGCGAGGCACGATTCAAGGCGTCGGCGCGACGTATGATCTGGGCAAGTTCGGAAGAATTGGCGTGACCGGGATGCGCCAACTTACAGGAACAAGCGGCGCATTGAGCACTCGAAGTGAGCTCTTTCAAGGCGCTGGTGCTCCTTCGACACCATATTTCTTGCAGTTTGAGCCTTTACGAACAAGGCCGATTCGGGTGCTTCTCAACGGATCGGAACAAACTGAGAACGTTCATTTTCGATTTGATTTAGACAACCCAACGATCTTCTTTTTCTTATTTTTCGTCCCTACAACCGCCACAATCGAGGTCATTTACACTCCGACGCCAACTTCAACTGTGGATGGCGACAGAGAAGTGATTGGATTGGATTATTCGATTCGAATTGGTTCAGGACCAAAGGGTTTGGCAGTTCCGGGCCAACTGGATACTGCCACAAAATCAAAATCTTCCGGTGGCGAAATTCGGCTGTATCAGGCGAAAGGCAGCTTGAAAAACGAAATCAACCCCATGAGCGGAATCGCTAAAGGGATTGACGTTCGATACGATTGGGGCGATTTTCGGTTTCGGACATCAACTCGAGACGTTCCGGCAACTTATGTAAGCGTTGAATCACGCGGATTCAATCGAAATGAAAAGGCGACAGACGCCACGCTATCTTACGAACGAAATGGACTCACCGCGGAACTGACAGGCGGTGCCAGCAAGGTCATCAGCCAGAGAGTTGGGTCGGGTGGAGAACCGATCTTTTCAACCGCAGACTTGAAGCGAGCGAATGCTTCTTTTGGCTACAACAAGATTGTAGGGGAACCTTGGAGGCTAGACCTAACTCATTTGGATTCGGAAACCAGCTT
This sequence comes from Armatimonadota bacterium, assembly GCA_031400935.1. Lineage (GTDB taxonomy): Bacteria > Armatimonadota > Fimbriimonadia > Fimbriimonadales > Fimbriimonadaceae > JANNJE01. Next base: position 50,253 of record JANNQV010000039.1, on the reverse strand, counting down.
CGGCAAAACTAGACTGGATTCGGCGTCGCTAAGTACCAGTCGGTTCGTCGGACCAGTGCAGATTCGGGTTGCTTTTGACACACAAACGGGATCGGCGCCGCTGACAGAAGGCAGTTCGACTGTACAAAAGGACATCGCGCTCAATACGTTCAAAATTGAGTCAACCTATAACCCAAATAAAGTTTGGAGCTTTGGAATGCGTGCCGGATTGAGCAATGTTCGGGCGGGCGACGAATCTGGCACGGGGCAAGATTATTCGTTCGTCAGCACTTATCAGCCAACTCAAAGGCTTTCGGTGAATCTGACTTACGCCAAGAGTGACGCTGGACAGCTCGCTCTTCTTTCTGGCCTGCAAACCGGATGGGGACTCGGTTACAACGGCAACGGGTTTAGTGGTGGAATCGGGACCAATTTTGAAGTCGGGGTGACGAACGCTAACATTCTTTCTTTGCGCACAAATTACGAAATTTCTGAAAGCCTCAGCATTTTCGCATTGCTCGATCAAACAGAATTGACCGGATCGTACTCCTCGAATTCAAAGACGAACCGTTACGACATTGGAGTGGATTGGGCGGCATCTGAATCCACGCGCTTTGGCTTCAGTATCAATCAATCCCAAACGGAGTTCATTGATTCTCCGATTCGCTCGAACTCGACTAGCTTGAGTGCAAATATGTCTGCCCGTCCAGGCAAAAAGTGGAGCGTTTCCAGCGCAGTCAGCTACCTTTTGGCTGGTGGAACAAGCGACTTCGCGCAAAACAATGTCGGTTTTGACTTTGCTATTGGCTACAACCTCAGCCAAAAACAAAGGCTCCAGGCGGTGTATCGGTTCGGCCATTCGACCGGATTTTTGCAGCAGGATGACGAGGCTTTTGAGTTTTCTCACGTTTATCAGCTTTGGCAAGGCGTTTCGCTGGTCAGTTCGTACAAGTATCGCAATGTGGTGAATCTGGACGGGAATCCTAGCGGAATGTACAAGTCGAGCGGGTTCGATTTGGAGTTGAGGATCGGGTTTTAGGGGACGGCTTTCTTTCATTCCTCTAGCGGGGCCTGCGAACTCTTCATTCTTTGAGAGAAGGAAGAGTTCGCGTTTTCAAAGCTACATGAGCACCCATGGTAATTCGCAATTCAGGGGTTATCAGATCAATTGCATTGCTCCTGCCATGTATGTCACCAGGGCGGGTACGATCGCATTCCGGTGGTAATCAGTTAGATGTATCGATTGGTATTAGAAAGTGGACCACATACTGGCGAAACACGCGATATCTCTGAAGGAACCATTACGTTTGGCAGAGGCCCGCAATCACCTTGGTGTTTTGCTAACGACCCTACTGTTTCAACAAGTCACTTAGAACTGTCCAACTTGGGTGGAAAAGTCACTATAAGAGATCTTGGATCTTCAGATGGAACATTCATCAATGAAGTTCCCGTGCAGTCGAACTTGAAGTTTGAGATTAGACCGGGCGATAAAATCAGAATTGGTCAATCGCAAATCAGGCTTGAAATACCGAATCGTTCAACGGCTATTGGAGCACCACCAAGATTGACAAAGCCAAATTCTGATGGGAAGAGTTGTACTCAGTGTAACGCTGCGTTTGGATTCTTAGGGGCAAAAGCAAGGAATAGAGATTCGCAAGATTACTGTAATCAATGTGCCACGATGGTTCAAGAAAAAATTGAACGATTTCGTAATGCATTGCAGCGAGAATTTGCGCTCTGGAATGAAACGCCTGGTCAATTAGCGTCTCGTATTTCCGAGCGTGCAAACTCAATCGGCATAGACCAATCCCTTGCCCTTTCAAGGACCGCTGACGTTACCACCGCATTTCTTCAGCGTGTATTGACGTTTCTTCTACAAGATGGACATCTTGCAATTGAAGAGGAACGCGTATTTCATGAGTATAGGCAAGCAGTAAGCCTATCGGAACACCAAATTGCACCCCTGATGAGGCAGGTACAACACTATGCTTTTCTACGCGAACTCCAGTCAGGCAAACTTCCAAAGGTAACTCCATCTGTCATGCTTCCGTCAGGAGAAATAGCACACATTGAGGTCGCGGCGATTTTTTCTAGAGAACTCACAGCTAGTGTCCGCCACCATCACGGTCTTTTTCTTGTAACAAACAGTAGGTTGATCTTCACGCAGACAGATTCGCCATTTGAAGTGGCACTTTCAAAAGTGCATGGAATTACATTCTTTCCGCCGAACCATTTTGAATTACAACTAGCTAGACGCCACGGAACAGGTGTTTACCAATCAGATCATGCTTTCTATTTGGTCGAGGTTGCAAAAGCAGCACTTGAGTTCCATCTCCGGCATCGGATAGTCCAGCAATCGGCTTCAAGGGCAGTCTCTCAAGACATTCGATCAACAGTTTGGTCTAGAGACGGTGGACGATGTGTGGAGTGTGGAAACACAGAGTACTTGGAATTTGATCACATCATTCCATTTTCGAAAGGTGGGGCGACCAGCGTAAACAACGTTCAGCTACTTTGTCGAAGATGCAACCTTGCAAAGAGTGACCGAATTTGAAAAGACAGGAAAAACTTTGTCCCGTTCGACCCTTCACCCAATCCTGAGTTCATGAGTTCCCATTGCGATTTCTTGCAAATCGTTGGTAGCAAGGACCACCGCTCCATGATTTAGCTGTTCCTTCACCAAACTCAGAACCAGTTCCCGGCCTTCTTCATCCAGCCCTGCGCTCGGCTCATCTAGAAGGATGAGCCGAGGGGACGACTGCGCCGCCAAAGCCAATTTCAGGCGCGAACGCATACCAGTAGAAAGCTGCCCAGCGTAACGATCTGCTGCATCTTGAAGCCCAATTCTTTCGATCCATTTTTCTGCTTCGGGCGGAATATCGCGAAGCTCTCCTGCCAAAACTAGGTGCTCACGAACCGTGAGGCTTGCGTACACCCGCATATCCAATGCGAAATATCCGATTGCGGTGTTTTCGGGCTTGGGGCGATCAATAGTTCCCGTAGACGGAGCGAGCAGGCCGGCAAGGAGTCTTAGAAGCGTGGATTTGCCGGAACCGTTGGCGCCCAAGACGATCAGACTTTGTCCCTGCGAGAGTTCGATATGGAGGTTTCGCAAAACCCATCGGTCTTCGAACTTTTTCCCAAGGCTGGTGGCGGTGAGGAGGGGGGGCATCTTCTAAGAGGGTTTGGGGTTTAGGGTATGGGATTATCGGGTTTGCATCGTAGGCAATCAAAGAAACCTAATGGGATTCAAACAAATTGACGACAGCAGGAAATCACTTCTCATCGCATGCCCCTTACCCTAAACCCTTGAGTTACTTGGGCGGGACGCCCAAGCCACGTTACGGAACATCCTCCGGATTTACCTTTGTCGCCTCGACGTTTTCTTCGTGAATTTGCTCGTAGATCTCTTTTCGGTGGACCGCAACGTCTTTCGGGGCGCGAATGCCAAGGCGCACTTGCTCACCGCGTACCTCTAGCACCACAACTTCGACGTCATCGCCGATTACGATGCTCTGATGTACTTTTCGCGTTAAAACAAGCATTAACTAAGCCCTCCTTGGCTCGGTTGACCGAAAGGTGTCCGCCTCGATTTTCAAAGCGGACAATACTATTTTAGTCGTTTCGGAAGTCCATTAATCGACATTCCGAGAAAGAAATTCTAAAGAATGCGAAATTAGGCTGCTTTCTCAGTCTCCACGAGGGCAAAAGCACCCGTGATTTCTGATTCAACCATTAACTGCTTTCCTAAGCGATTTTCCAAATTGACAACAATCGGCCCGGAAAGGTTCAGGTTTAGCTTTGTTGGATCGCCTTTGGGAATAGACGCTGTCACCATGATCATCGTGCTTCCATCTACTGTAAGAGCCAAATTTTCCGCTTCCTCGTCAGCAATTTCGATGCCGTAATCTTCGATGTAACGGTTTGGGTCGGTCACTAGAAATGCCATTCCTGGCTCACTTACAGATTGGAGCCATTGAAAGGGGCTGTTTTCGCGATGAACGACTAGAACGAATTCAGTTAGAGTCGGAAATCCTACTAGCCCTTCCGTAAAGTGCAAAGTTTCTTGGTCGTCAAATTCGATCGAGCCGAATCTTGTGTTTTCGATAGTTTTTGTCATTTTAGCCACGAATGAAGTCCATTAGAGACAGCCTGAATCCTTGGCTTGCAACGTTTAGAGCCGCTGTGTAAGCGGTTTCGGCAAGGTGATACTCCGTGATCGCCGATGCCATATCTACATCTTCGACTTCTGAGATGCTTTGTGAAAACTCGTCAATTCGTCGTTGATAATCTGTTTGAAGCGTTTGAACCTGTTGAAGCTTTGCACCGATCCCTCCGCGTTCCACGTCAAGCTGGTGCATCACGTTTTGCAGAGCACTAATGTCAATGCCAGAGATTGCGCCGGTATTTCCACTTTGCAGATTGTTTTTGAGGGATTCTAGTGTCGCATAAGCATCAACAAACATCTGCCCTGCATTTACATTCACTTGCATCGTTTCTGATGGGCTCGTTTGAACGGTAATTGGGTTCGTGTCGCCGTTATACGTGATATCCGTATTGTTTTGGGTGAACGGCAGAGTGTCAACCATTTGCCCAGCAAACAGATAATTGTTGTTTGGGCCGTGTGAATTTGCAACTGAAACCAAACGCTTCTGCATTTCGGTGATTTCGCGCACAATGCCCTCACGGCCTATCTGGTCTAGCGCTCCATTTGCTCCGCTGACTGCCAATTGATATGCACGACGGAACAAAGTAGAGGAATCTGCAAGCGCTTCTTCGCTGAAGTTCAGAACGCCTTCGCCAACCTTTAGGTTGCCCTGATACCGCTCTGAAGCAGATTTTAGCGAGCGCATCGTAACAGATGATGCGACGCCGGCAGGGTCGTCACTCGGATTTTGAATCCGCTTACCAGATCCAATCTGATTTTGAACCTGCATATACCGTTGTTGCGTATTCGCAATATTTTGCGTATACGAACCGTATTGGTAGTTTGTGCTGATTCGATACATCGAATTATCCTCGCGAAATTACCTGATCATCGCTATTAAATCTTCGGTCATTTGATCAAAAACCGATAGGACTTTGGCTGCTGCTTGGTAACTTTTTTGAAATTTGAGCATCTGTGTCATTTCTTCGTCAATCGAAACTCCGACTACGCTCTGCCTTTGAGCATCCACTTGCTGAGTTACTGCACTTTGAGTTGTAAGCCCGTCGGCTACAGTTGCAGCATCTCTGCCAACTCCGCCAATGAAATCGCTGTACCACCTGGTGTAGCTTTTTCCTCCTAGAAGCGGCGAGCCACCTTTTAGGTTCGAAATTGCAAGAGCAAGGCCGCCGTCTCCGGCAGTTCCGGTTACGCTTGTCGAAATGTTGTCTACGTCAGCTTTGACCAAAGCGGTCAAGTCGAAATCAATGGCTCCGTTCTGTGGTGGAATCGCATTTTCAGTGAAAAACGCGATGTCGGTTGTTCCATTAGGGTTCAAACCCGATCTATGAATCGTATTGACTTCGGTACGAAGCGTATTTGCCAAAGTATTCAAAGATGTTTGGTATTCCGTAACCTTGTTCGAAAGCTCGAAAAGACCGTACAGCTTGCCGGACCGAACGGGGTAATCGTACGTACCATCATTCAGCTTGAAAGTCGTCTCATCAAAAGTTGAAGGAATCGCATGTGCTCCGCCAGAATCAACTAAAGGATAGCCTCCAAAATGAACGATAACTTCTCCGGTCGAACTTGGAGATGTATTGATATTGACCAATCTGCCAAGCGACTCAACGGCCGCATCACGCTGATCCATCAAGTCATTGGGAACACCGCCACTCGCCGAAAAGCCTCGAATTTCCTCGTTCATCGCGGCAATCGTGTTGCTTAGCTGATCAATTTCTTGGATCGTTTGCAGAATTTGCGTCTTATTGACAGCTTGTTGCTCTTGAAGACTCTGAAATGTGCCTCGAATTCGGTTTGCTAGCGTTTGGCCCGCTTGCTGAGCTTCAAGTCGAACACCTGCCGCATTCGGATTCGATGCAAGTCCCGAGAAGGCATTGAAAAACTTGTCCAAAGCAGCTCCTATGCCGTTCGGCCCGGGTTCGTTAAACGTTGCTTCCACTTGCTGAATTGAAGAGGCAAGCGATTCATATCGGCCCATTTCACCTTGGGCTCCAAGCATTCGTGCATCGAGAAACTGGTCTCGAACTCGATTGATTGAACTGATTGATGCGCCTTGGCCTAATGCAAATTGCTTTCCGTTCCAGAAAGTCGTGGGCTGGTTCGCTCCAAACTCAATGGATTGTCGAGTGTAACCTCGAGTATTCACATTCGACAAATTGTGTCCCGTGATGTCCATTCCGTATTGGAATGCACGCAGTGCGTTTGAAGCTAAATTGATTCCGTGAAAGGTGCCTGGCATTGTATCCTCGCATTTACACTAGGTTAATTGTCGGCATTAGGCAGCCTGATCCATTAGGACAGCAGCATGAGATTTGTTCGAATATTTACTCGGATTCTCTGTTGCAGCCTTTGCGACCAGCGTCATCGTGCCGTTGATGTAGGTGAGTTCGCTCTCTAGAAGCGCTCGATTTCGTTCCAAGACTGTCGAAACGTGGCGAGCGACAACTGTGACGCGATTTGCGATGGATTGGATTTGCTGAGCTTCGGCTTTTTCAAGCACTTGCACCAAGCTTCGAAGGTTGGGTTCTGTTCCCATTCCTTCGGCCAGCTTTTGAGCGCACGTCGCAGCTTTTCCATCAATCGTTCTCATTGAATCGAGAAGGTTGTCGAGATCAGGTTGAATGCGTTCGACACGTTCAACGTCTCGAAGTGATAATGCGGCGGTCTGCTCATGGAGCGACCGTAGCAGGCGTTCACTGGTGCTTAGCCAGTCCCACCATAAGGTTTGCAGTTCTCTTGTTTTCATAGTTGAGTCCGTTGGTTGTAAATCTTTGTTGGTTATTGGTCTTTCTCGATTTTGGATTGTGGATTGTGGGTTGTGGATTCGTTCCTGCGCGATTGGCGCAAACTGATACTACATTTGGCTTAGTGAGTTGCAGAATCTGGCAATCCAAAATCCACAATCCAAAATTTCTTATCCTTTCTCCTCCATCATCGCCCGCCTCGCCCTCAATCTGACATTTGCTATTTCTTGTCTGAACATCCCCGGCTCCATGGCCTGTTGAAGCTGTTTGGCGACTCCAAAGTCGCCTCGCTTTGCCAGCGATTCAGCAAGTGCGTCGTCCATCATGTCTTTGTACATATCCATTCCGTGCGAATCTTTCTCTCCCGTAAGCGAAACCTGACGCATTTGGGAAAATAGCTGTTTTAGAAAAACTTGCTCCATTCCCGATGCCGCTTTTCGAAATTTTGCGAGCGTCGGCGCAACTTCAGCGCCAGCGATTGCTGCTTCAAAAGCTTTGTCTAGTCTCATTGAATTTTGATCCTTGCCTTTAGGGCGCCTTGATCTCGCAATGCTTGCAAGATGGCAATGATGTCCGTTGGCGAAACTTTGAGTGCCTGAAAAATTCGAGCTAGATCGGCCACCGTCGCAACTTCGCTAAGTAACGCAACTGAAACCTGATCTTCTTCTGCTTTCACCGTTGTCTGGTTTGCCGCGACAGTCTGGCCTGCTGCAAATGCGTTTGGCTGGCTGATAACGAGGTCTTTGTCTATCCTTACGTTTAGGCTTCCTTTCGCCACAAGTGCCGGCCCGATGCGGACATTTCCTCCGACGACAATCGTTCCTGTTCGCTCGTTGATGATCACCAGTGCAGGAATATCCGCAAACACCTTTGTCATTTCGATCAAACTCATTGCCGAGATTGGCGGCGTGCCAGGCGGAATTGTGACCTGAACCGTGCCACCCGTTAGCGGCACCGCTTGATAGTTTGGAAAAGCCTCATTGAGCTTAGTTGCCAATCGTTGTGCGGTCGTCAGGTCGGCGTCGTCAAGCTCTAGGAACATCTTGTTGTCGAACACAAATTTGGTTGGCGTTGAGTTTTCGACAATGGCTCCGTCAGGAATTCTTCCGACATTAAGCTGATTTTTTTGCACTGAAGCACCGCCAGAGCCAGCCGAAAATCCTCCAATAGAAATAGGGCCTTGTGCAACGGCAAAGACTGTTTCTTTGCTTGATGCGGCATATAGCGGCGATTGCAAGAGCGTTCCACCTTGGAGGCTTTTGGCGTCGCCAATGGATTGAACTGTTACATCAATATTGTTTCCTGGTGCAGCAAAGGGCGGAAGCTCGGCTGTTATCGCTACAACTGCAACATTTTTCACCTTGAGCTGAGCGGGGTCAACGATCGTTCCCGCGCTCTTCATAGCGTTAGCTAAAAGCGTTTGCGTAAACGGCGTTGACTTTGTATCGCCAGAACCCTCAAGGCCAACGATCAAGCCATAGCCAAGAAGTTGGTTGCTTCGAATTCCACGGAAGCGGGCAATATCCTTGATTCGAACTTCAATCCCAGAGTCTCCGATTCTCTTGATACTCTCGACCTTTCTAAGCGCGGCGTCTCGTTGCGCCTGCTCAAGTTTCTGATCAACTACACCCTGAGTTGAGCCTGATGTCGGAGGCGTTTGGCCAACCGAAAAAGGACAAAGGACAAGGGTGAGCGGAAAAAGGATTAGTGGTTTCAGTTTCATAGATGCCTCTTAGAACAACCAGTCAATGATTCGCGTAATTAGTCCCTTCCGAGTCCTTTCTGAAATTTGGCCCTTGCCGTCCACTCGAATCTCTGCCTCGGCGATATTCTCGCTCATGATCGTGTTGTTCGAAATCACGTCGTCTGGCCGAATAATGCCGGTTAGGAAGAAAGTCTGTGTATCCTTGTTTACGCGAACTTGGCGAACGCCTTCGATCAGCAAGTTTCCGTTCGGCAGCACTTTTTTCACTACAGCGGCCATTTTTGCTGAGAGCCGCCCAGATTGGGTGGTTGATCCTTGACCGGAACCGCTTGAAGTTGCGGCAGAAGTGAGGCTTGGCAAGATTCCTTTGAAGAGCGATGTTCCGAGTAGCTCGGTAACTGCATTTGAATCTTTTTTGCTTGTTGAAGTTGATGCCGCAAAAGTTGCCAACGAAGATTCGCTGATGAGAATCGTCACTACGTCGCCTTCAGCCTTGGCGGTCCGATCCATGAACGGATTCACGAATTTTTTAGGGAAGAGCGAGCCTGGGTTCTCGGCATCCGGCGGAACTTGTGCGCTTGAGTTCACGGCTGTACCAAGAACCAACAAGTTAATAACTAATAACTGAAGTTTCGTTTTCATAATTTCACTTCCACTTTTCCAGGAGCCTTGATGACTGCCAAATGGCTTGTCCTTACGGCTGGTTCGCCGAGCATCACTTCGACCTCTATTGATTCGCCCACGCGCCCAGCTTTTTTGGCTCGGCCCGTCACTTCAACGGAAATTCCACTTGCTCGCATTTCGACTTTTACTAAATCGCCTGCTTTGATTACAATCGGAGCAAGTTCGACTGAAAAAGTAACTTGCTTGGAGTTGATCCGTTTTCCGTCTACAAAAATCGCTACTGCGACTAGAATTTGATTCCCGCGCTCAATGATTGAATCTGTTTTGAATTCAATTGCTCCCATAGGAGCTTGATATGGCTCGACAGTTCCTTCAACCTTGAGTTCAACTGGAGAGCCTGACTTCTCCGATACTGCTTTTAGTGCGGCGGCAATAACAGTCTTAGCATCAATCGTTTGGCTAGGTGCGCAAACTTCGACAACTTCGGGAATCTGAAATCTGGCGTCCTTTGGCTCAATACCGACCATCAGAAGTTTCGTTTCTATTCGAGATCGGGTGATCCTCGTTGAAAATCCGCCTTTTGGTGCGATTCCAAAATCGGCGAGGCGCATTCGACCCTTTAGATTTTCCGGAACGTCCCCCTGAACGAATTGGTCCAGAGTCATGCGGGTAGTTGTAAGAACTACCTTTTCTGGGATGATAAGGAATGGTAAAGAGTTTAGGGTATGGAGTTTGGGGTTGTTGGTTAGCGGTTGGCGGTTGGCGGTTGGCGGTTTGGAAGCGATAAGTTGATTTGCCGATTGCACATTGCCATGAACCAATTTCCCTGAACCGCCTTCGCCAGGATATTCCAGCTTGGGACGTGTTCGAGCCACCAAGTATGAACCTTGCGAAGCCAATGATTCACTAGCGGAAAACATTGCCAATGTCAATCTGCCCAACTCCTTTCGGATTTGTCCGCTTTGAATGGAAATCGTTCCGTCTTCGCCGACCTGAACTGAATTTGAGCCTTCAGGAAGAATGAAAAGCGGCATCATTGTGGCGCCAGATGCTTCCGACAGCCTGCCATCTCGTGAGACAAGATTTGCCGTCTTTGAGTACACGATTCGACCTTCTAACGCGAATCGCAAGTAACCTCCGCCTTCGACTTTGATCGAAGTCGGAAGAAATCCGGTAGCTAATGTGGCAAGCAAAGTTGAGATCATGATTTACCTCTTGAGAGTGTTCAGCGTAGATAGCATTTCGTCGGCTGTCATTACACCTTTCGAGTTGATTTCATAAGCGCGTTGAGCCATGATCATGCGAACCATTTCTTCAACGATTTGAACGTTTGAGCCCTCTAAGAAACCGCTTTGTACAAGGCCGGCGCCTTGGCTTCCAGGTTCAGTTACAGCTGGTTCCCCGCTTGCGCCGCCAGCTTCGTAGAGGTTCTGGCCAATTCGGCTCATGCCCGTTTCGTTTGGAAACAATGCGATAGTTAGAGTTATGATCTCGGTTGGTTCATTCGCTCCGGGAGGGATCGCGCTGATGATGCCAGTCTGTGAAATTGATATGGCTCTTGAACCTGGCGGGATCGTCACGTTTGGTACCAGTGGGTATCCATCCCCGGTCACCACTAGGCCGTTTGCATCAACCTTAAACGAACCATCGCGTGTGTAAGCTGCTCTGCCGTCGGGAAGCTCAACTTGGAAAAATCCGGAGCCAGCAATTGACAAATCAAGCGGACTGTTGGTCGCTTGCATTGCCCCTTGGTTCAAGCTGATCGCATGACCGGCAAAGCGGGTTCCGAGTCCAACTTGGACCGAACTTGGCTGTTGTGCCGAACCCTGGGTAAGCGTTCCAGATGCCCTAAGAGTCTGATACATCAGATCTTGGAATTCGGCTCGCTGCCCTCTAAAGGCAGTTGTGTTTACGTTTGCCAGGTTATTGGCAATCGTATCTAGATTGTATTGCTGGGCAATCATGCCCGCTCCACTGGTTGTTAGCGCTCGCATCATGGCGTAAGTTTCTCCTGTTCATTTCTTCGCCTTCCTTGGTTTTGGGAATGCTAGGGCTTGACCGTGCTTTTCCCTATGTTTCTTATGCACTTCTCGTCCTGATCGGTGCGAACGCTTCCTACCCGACGTGTCGGGATCGGTCCGGCGTCCTTTCAATTGTGGATTTTGGATTGGCGATTGTGGATTGCAGTTTTCGGAAGACAAGTTCCCCTTTTTTCCTTGGGAGGAAGGGGTTAGGGAATGGCAAGTTGCCGATCCGTTCTCCACCTACCGCTTTTTTTAATCCACAAACCACAATCTAAAATCCAAAAGTTCCCTACTGATTTACACTCTGAATAAGTCGTTGCGTTAGCTCGTCTTGTTGCGTGATCGAGCGTTGCGCGAGGTCAAATCGGCGTTGAAGCTGGACCATTTCGACCATGGCTTCCACCGAGTTGACGTTAGATGATTCGACCGACTTCCACAAGATGGAATCCGGCTCAAAGGAGGCCACATTTGTAGCTGAATACATATTTTCTCCAGCTTTTGTGAACTGCCCTTCAAAAACGGCGAGTTTTCCGACAGGCTTGCCATCCACTACAATGTTTCCATCGGGCTGGACGATCATTTCTCCAATCGGAATTTGGATCGGGTTTTGATTTTCATCGAGCACGGGGAATTTATCGTGCGTAAGCAAAACACCATCGGCAGAGAGTTCAAATGACCCGTTGCGCGTGTAGCGAACCCCGTTCGGAGTTTGAACCGCGAAGAGCCCCTTTGAATCTTGAATGGCGAAATCGTAAGGGCTGCCAGTTGCCATCGGCGATCCCGGATCAAACGAGGTGTACCCAGTTTCTGAAGCTGTACCCAGGCTCATCGTTCCTAGAGATCGTCCTTCTCCCCCTGCGGCACGCATTTCTCGCACAAGTGTTTCGCCAAATGCAAGTTCGTCGCGTTTGTAGCCAGTAGTAGAAACGTTCGCCAAGTTGTTGGCGAGCATGTCGAGCTGGTGCTGCGATCCAAGCATAGAAGCTGCTGCTGAATAAATTCCTCGGTTCATCCCACCATCAGTATTGGCAGGTAGGTTTGCGGGGGTTAGGGCAGAAAGTTGACAATAAACTTTAGGTTTTTTGAGTTCAGGTATCGTCACTCACATGCGAAGCGCGGTTTGCCTGGTTGGAATTCTGCTCGCTTCGCATTGCTTTGCCCAGGAGCCGATCACACTTCGAATGATGGCAGGGCCGGCGTTTGGACTTCCCCCTAAAGAAGCCACCGACCCCCGATCTCAAGCTCGCCGCGCCATTTTTGAGACGTTTCATCGCCAAAACCCTGGAATTCGTGTAGTCAACGCTGGAGGGTTGGAGCTAACCGGAGACCGGGCAGACTCGGGATTCCTAATGTCCATGGCGGGGGATACCGCTCCCGACGTTTTCTACGTCAATTTTCGACAATATTACAACTATATTGACCAAGGGTTTTGCCGCCCGCTCGATGATTTCATCCTTAACGATCCAACCGCCCTGGAGCGCGTGAACCCTACCATTTTGGAGGTCGTCAAAAGCTACGACGGCAAGGTCTATGCTGTTCCTTGGTTTCAGGTCGCTCAAGCGCTTTACTACCGAAAAGACATATTTTTAGAAGCAGGACTCGAACCAAACAAGCCGCCCCAAAACTGGGACGAGTTTTACAGATACGGCCAAAAAATTGTGGAATCAGGCAAAGGAAGAAGCGGGTTCCTTTTTTCGGCTGGGATCGGAGGCAAAGGCTACCATTGGAGCAATTTTGTCTGGCAAGCGGGCGGCGAAGTGGTTCGGCCCACAGAAACTGGAGTCTGGAAAGCCGCGATTGACACTCCCGAATGCGCAAAGGCCCTTGAACTCTTTCGAAAAATGACCGCGGCCAAGTGGAAAGGGCCGGGAGGCAAAGAGTTCGGCCCAATGGCCGGGATCAGCCCAACTTTCGCCCAAGAAATTGCAGAAGGCAAGGTGGGAATGTGGTTCAGCTATACCAACGATGTGGTGCTGAATATGTCGGACCTGAATCCGGCTCTTTTAGGTGTAGCGGCAATGCCCGCTGGGCCAGCCGGAAGAGCGAACGAGATCAACGCTGGTATGTGGGCGATCAATGCCAATGTCAAGGACCCCAAGAAGTTAGAAGCTTGCTGGAAATTCATTAAGTTCTTTTCGGGAAACGAAGCGGCGAGGGTGAACACAGAGCGGTTTGTCGAGCTTGGAATGGGGAATTTGGTCAACCCGCAGTGGCTAGAAATGTTTGGCTACCACGATCTGATCGGACAGGTGGACCCGAACTACGTTGCGGCGAACAAAGAGCTTTTCAAGACCGGGCATCCGGAGCCTTACGGGCGCAATTGCCAGCAGGTTTATATGGTGCTTGATGAAGCGTTGGATCGGGCGCGGTTGGAGCCGAACACGCCTGCACTTGAGATTCTAAGAGCGACCGCCAAGACCATGGACGAAAAGCTGCTTGGATACCGCCCGATAAAGGAAATGCAGCGGCTTAGGGCGACGGCGCGTGTGGTCTTTTGGCTGATTGTTTTGGGAGTTGTTGCCCTACTGTCCTACAAGTCCTACCAGTCCTACGTGTCCTATAAGTCTTTTGGAAAGGAACCCGAATATCTCCCTGCCGGGACAGACCGAAAGCGCATGTGGAGCTTTCTGGTTTTCTGCCTTTTCCCGGCGATGGCTAGCATTCTGATTTGGTCTTACTATCCCTTAGGTAAAGGCTTGGTCATCGCCTTTCAAGACTACCGTTTGATGAAAGGCGAGACCTGGGTCGGGTTTGATAACTTCATCAACGTATTTACTCAGCCGATTTTTTGGAAATCGCTTTACAACAGTTTTTTATACGTCGGGCTAACCATCTTCATTGGATTTGGACTACCGATTCTCCTTGCGATTGCTCTCAACGAAATTCCACGCGCAAAAGTGTTTTTCCGCACGATTTACTATCTTCCAGCCATGACAAGCGGCATCATTGTCGCCGTAATGTGGCGGCAGTTTTACGACAAGGCAGACACGGGTTTGTTCAACGTAATTGCTAAGCCATTTGTTGATTTCATCAATTGGGCAATTGTGAATCCGCTCCATTTGACGCCTTGGCCGACAAGCTACGATTGGCTCGGTGATCCTTCAAAGGCACTTTTGGCAGTCGTGATTCCGGGCATTTGGGCGGGTGCAGGACCGGGCTCCATTCTCTATTTGGCGGCTCTGAAAAACATCCCTGATGAGCGCTACGAAGCAGCAGATTTGGACGGGGCGAATTGGCGGCAAAAGATTCGATTCATCATGATTCCGGGGTTAAAGCCGCTGATTCTCATCAATTTGCTTGGCGTATTCATCGGAAGCTTTAAGGCGATGGAAAACGTGTTCGTTTTGACTGGCGGTGGGCCGATGAACGCTACGCACACCATTGGTTTGGAAGTCTGGACAAACGCCTTCATGTTCCTCAAATTTGGATACGCAACGGCGGCGGCATGGGTGATGGGTTCAATTTTGGTCGGGTTTACGATGATCCAAATCAAGAATTTGCTGGCAATGCGGTTTAGTACTGCTAAGTTGTAGCGTCGAATGGGCGACCTTCCCGAGTTAACGACTTTGAAACTTAGCGACACCTTGACGCGTTTTCACCTTGTGGGAAAGTTCATTCCGGGAATCGCAGTTTTGTTCGCTGGCATTCTTTTGCGAATTTGGGCAACGAAAATCTCGCTTCCCTTCGATGGCGACGCGAAAAACATCTTTTCGAGGGCAGTAGATACAGCCTTTACGAAAGCACCTCTTTTTGAGGTCCTGTTTATGGCTTCGTGGCTACTTGGCGGCCTAGGAGTCCTAATGATTGCCATTCAATATTTTCTGATTTCGTCTGGAAAGTCGCGATAAAGTGCCGCCGCATATCGCGTGATTCTCGAATAAACTTCCTTATGAAGTGCCTCGATTGGTTCTTTTCTGGTTGCAGCGATATTGAAAGCCGCATCAAGCTGTGCTAAATCGTTGAACGCAATGGAAACATGGAATTCGCGCCCCCATTCCGGTGAAAAACCGAATTTCCTTCGCTTGATGTGATACGACACTAGCGTTTCTTCTTCCTTTAAGAAATTGAGCCAGTTTTGAACCGCTTCAATAACCGTTAAGTCCCGTTCGCCAGGCGCAAGGTCAAACCAGATTTCGTAGTAGTTCATGGGTCAAATGGTACCTAGGAATGGCGGTACGGGAACTTTAGAAATGCCTTCGCAGGTTTACGCAGATGGAGGCACATTTACAATGACACTTATGGAAGTACCCTCGATCCTGCTTCGCCGCCCTGCCGACCTTTGGGCCGAAGCCACGCTCAGAACTGACTCGCGCAGAGCCAGCCTGCTCCTTTTTGCCATTGCAATGGCAGGGTTTACAATCTATGGCGCCGTGCTCGGAATCAGCAATGGCCCGATACAAGCCGTAGCATCTGCGGCAAAACTCCCGGCTCTCTTTCTTTTGACAATGGCGATCAGCTTCCCGGTCCTGCACGTTCTCAACTTGCTTTTTGGCGGCCAGCAAAAGGCTTCGGAGCTAACTTTGATTACGCTGATTGCACTTGCGGCTACTGCGACGATACTTGTTGCATTTGCACCGATTTCACTGTTCTTTCTTGTGACAGGAAGCGGATACAGCTTTTATCGTTTGCTGAATGTAGCGATTCTAGGAATCGCTTCGATCATCGGATTTCGTTTGTTTGTGAAGGGCTGCAATGGACTTGATAAGCAAGTACCCGAAACGGACGCCCTGGCTCCAAATCGAAAAGGGCTTCTGCGCACCTGGGTTCTCTTGGTGGCATTTGTGGGCTGTCAGCTTTCGTGGACCATGCGCCCGTTTTTCGGTGCTCCCGATTTGGAGTTTTCTGTTTTCAGGAAGCAGGAAGGCAACTTCTATCAGAGCGTGGGACGAGCCATTTATGACGTTTTTGGCGGCGAGGCAGTGAGTAAGGGACTGGAGGCATCGCGGAATTATCCGGACTGATCGGAAACGGATAGTTGTTTTGTTTGTCCGTCGTCAGTTGTAAGTTGTCAGTTATCCGTTGTCCGGTAGTGTACGGGTACCCTGTAGCATCGAATGACTGCCCGAGAACTACGCCAAAAATATCTAGATTTCTTTCGTTCGAAGGGGCATGATGCGTTCCCTTCTGGCTCGCTGGTGCCAACAGATGTAACTGGGCGGCTCGATGAATCGCTCCTTTTCAACGGCGCGGGAATGGTGCAGTTCAAGCCTTATTTTCGGGGAGTTGCCACGCCGCCAAACCCTCGGCTGACGACGGCTCAAAAGTGCGTTCGAACCGGCGACATTGATGAGGTCGGCAACCTTTCGCACCTTACATTTTTCGAAATGCTTGGCAATTTCAGCTTCGGCGATTACTTTAAAGAAGAGGCTATTGCGTATTCGTGGGAATTTTTGACTTCCGCCGAGTGGCTTGGACTTGATCCCAAACGGCTCTCGTTTACGGTCTTTGAGGAAGATGACGAGACTTACGGCTATTGGGCGAAACACCTGTCTGAAGCTGGGATTGACCCCGAAACACGCGTTTTTCGGCTCGGGGAAGAAACGAACTATTGGCCGGCAGGGGCATTTTCCAACGGCCCCCCTGGGCCCTGCGGCCCGAATTCGGAGATGTTCTATTGGACTTCAAATGAAGTTGAACCCCCTCCTTTTTCGAGGAATGAGGAGGGGGCAGGGGGTGGAGTCTCGCCCTACACGCGAGACCAATGGATTGCCGACGATGCCGCCAAAAACTGGCTTGAGATTTGGAACGACGTTTTCATACAATACGAATGGCAAGGCGAGCTCAAGAACCCCGACCGTCCTGCAATGGGTTTCAAGAAAACCGGGATGCCGAAACTTCCGTTCGAGAGTGTTGACACGGGCATGGGGCTAGAAAGGACTTCGGCGGTTTTGGGCGGGTTTCAGAGTGTTTACGACACGGATTTGTTCACTCCGATTGTTTCAAGAATTGTTGAGATTTATAGGAAATATAGGACGGATAGGACAGATTTTTCAGTTAAGACAACTGCCTTGGGTCAGGCATATGAGTCCTATGGTTCTAGTATGTCCTATCAGTCCTATTCCGAATTTCCAGAAACCGAAGCCCGCGCCACACGAATCATAGCCGACCATATTCGCACAGCTTGCTTCTGCATCGCTGATGGAATTCTTCCAGGGAATTCGGGAAGGGGCTATGTGCTTCGCCGCTTGATTCGAAGGGCAGTTTTGAAGGGTGCGAGGACGCTCGGATTTGAGGACTTGTTCCTTTTCAAGGTCTACGATGGCGTAGTCGAGGCGATGGGCGATCATTACACGGAACTTGTCGAGCGGCGAGATGTGGTCGTCGAAACGCTGAAGAACGAGGAGGCGCTGTTTCGGAGAACCCTTATTCGAGGAATGGAGCTACTTGAGGAAGAGCTTTCGCACTTTGGGCCAGGTGAAAAGATTCTAAGGGGCGGACTCGCATTTGGACTCTACGACACCTACGGATTCCCTCTCGAAGTCACTCAAGAACTCTGCGAAGAAGCAGGTGTCACCGTTGATATCGAAGGCTATGAAGCCGCCCTCAAAGAGGCTCAAGAACGATCCCGCGCGGGATCGGCAATGGATTCTGTTTATGGTGGAGTGGGGATTTCGTTTACTTTCACTATTGAGCCGGGACAAACAGGACCGACACCGACCCGATTTTTGGGATACGAAACAATATCTTGCGAAGCTAGAATTGTGGGGGTAATGGAGGTTCCTTTTGAGAGCGGAGTGCGGAGTTCGGAGAGCGGAGAATATGCCATTGCCCTCGACCAAACCCCGTTCTATGCCGAATCCGGCGGACAAGTTTCCGATATTGGGGTCATGCGTGGGGCAGGATTCATCCTGTCGGTCGTTGATCTCACGAAGCAAGATGGAGTCTATGTACACATCTGCAAGATTGACGCGGGTGATTTGGATGAAATGGATGACTTGGGTGTGGCAATCATCCTCAATCCGCAATCTGCAACGCCCCAAACCCTAAACCCTAAACCCTATACCCTTCCCAAATTCGGCGACACCGTTTTCGCCGAAGTGGACCCAGAACGCCGCCGCGCGATCACACGAAACCATACGGCGACCCACCTCCTCCACGCCGCACTTCGAAAAGTATTGGGGAACCACGTCACACAAGCTGGATCTCTCGTCGAGCCAAGCCATCTCAGGTTCGATTTCACACACGGAAAGGCGATGACCGCAGAAGAAGTCAAGACAGTTGAAAGGATGGTCAACGCAGGTTCTCTGGCAAGTTTCGATGTGAATATCCACGCAGATGTCCCAATCGCTCAAGCCAAACAGATGGGCGCGATGGCGCTTTTCGGCGAAAAATACGGCGACAAAGTCCGGGTTGTGGATATCCGTTCGAATCAGGACGAGCAGATCAGCACGGAGCTTTGCGGCGGGGTTCATGTCCGCAATACTGGCGAAATTGGGATGTTCAAGATTCTTCACGAGGCTTCTGCGGCAAGCGGAGTTCGCCGGATAGAAGCCGTTACGGGCACGAATGCTTACGAATGGGCATTGCAACAGCAAAGTCTTGTCAAGCAAGCTGCCGAAAAGCTAAAATCGAACCCGCATGACTTGCTTTTGGCAGTTGACAAATCCGTTGAAGCTCTGAGAGAAGAAAAGAAGAAGAATGAGAAGTTGCGGAACTCTTCTTCACAGCCGTCGTCTGCCGAAACTTTGCAAATTGGCTCTTTTGAACTTGTCGTACAGCGGGCCGATGAAGTTGATTCGAAAGACGCGACCATGATAGCCGATCGCTTTGCGGAAAATCAGCCGAAGCGAATTACTCTGATCGCAGCCATTAGCGAGGGCAAAGTGACCTTTATCTGCAAAGTCGGTGCCGAGGCCATAAAGTCGGGCGCTCACGCGGGCAACTTGGTGAAAACATTAGCGCAAATGGTCGGCGGAGGAGGGGGTGGCAGACCTGATTTCGCGACGGCAGGCGGAAAGGATGCCGACAAGCTCCAACAAGTTCTGGATGCGGTACCTGGACTTGTCAAAGAACAAGTAGAGGCTTGACGTATGCCGCATGCAGCATATTCCATTCGGAAACTGAATGTTTCGGATGATTTTGAAGCTCTGACAAAGCTGCTTCATCGAGCCTACCGAGAACTTAGCCAAGCTGGGCTCAACTACACCGCTGGATATCAAGACGCCGAAACGACGCGCGACAGGTGTTCGAAGGGAGTCTGTTTTGTGGCAGAAGCCAATGAAGTCTTGATTGGCACTATTTTGGTAAAGCCGAGTAGTCCTGACGAGGATTGCGATACGTATCGGGTTCCAAATACGGCTTCCATTCATCAATTTTGTGTGGATCACGAACGGCGCGGCATCGGCGCAGGGCGATCACTGCACGAAGCTGCTCTAAATCAGGCGAGCGAATGGGGATGCACTTCCGTTGCGCTTGATACTGCCATGGCAGCCGAAAGATTGACCTCGATGTATTTGGCTTGGGGATATGAAATTGTCGAGGAAATTCAATGGCCGGGGAAGACATATCGAAGTTTCATATTTCGCCTAGAACTTTGATTCAAGGAAGCTCGTTTGGCGGCGGGTTTGCAATTTCTGAATTCGTCATTTTCATGGCGAGCTTTCCAGAAAATCCCCGAGTCGGCCAAACGCCCTTTGATGCGCGAACCGCTTGAATGATGGACTGAATTGTCAAGAATAGGCCGAGAATCAGCAAAACGAGCCAAGTAATTCCCATTCGCAAAAGAATCGGCCAAACATCTTCCCATGCGAGAGTTGCTCCTTTGGTTTGGAGGTGGTCCGCGATTCGATAGATCGTTACAGCGAGCGACACAGCTCCACCGACGAAGAGAATCGCTTTGAGGATGATTTCGTCAACAAGCGCACTAATCGCATGGCATTTTACAAATGGATAACGTTTGTGGCTAATCGCAATTGCCACTGCTGGGCCGATGATCGGAAAGAAAATGCTGGAAACGTGGCTAACCGCTGCGAGGTTTCTTTCTCGAGGCTCGGGAGTGGGTAGTTGATCGGCCATTGGCTAGGATACGGGGATGTAATCCGCTAAGTTTCGAATCCTTACGATCAGAACTAATAATTGGCGCAAAGCTTTGGAGTGTAAAACTGCTTCAGCAAACGCGGCGTCAGGGCCATTGTATTTGACGAAGTTCGATTCCGAATTGGACCCAAAAGTCATACAACTCAGGCTCACACGTAACTATTGGCAACTCATTGCCATAAGCTAATATGGCTGTGTCAAGGGTTCTATATGCGCTTGCCCATTCCTCTGGAATTGCATCCTGAATTAATTTGACAAACTGGCTCTTCAGCTGTTGTAACGTGACTGAAGGCAAATGCGCCTCCTTTCGCACTACACTATTTGCAAATGCACTTTCAGCTGCAACGCATTGGCGCATCTTTTCTGAAATTGTTGGCAATTTCAGAATAAAATCGAAAAACTGAATCAGGAACAGAAGTTCAACTTCGGCAATTGCTGGCTTTTTAACACCAATTTCTTCAAAATTTCGGACCACATCATGGTTTGAAGTTCCTTCTCGGATGGCGTCAGAATCGTCATGCATTCCTGATTCAAACGAACGGTTTCGAAAAAAACAGGCAAACAAGGCACTCGCGTCCAAAACGAAATCATAATCTGCGTCCATGCTGGCAAGGATAATAGCATAGCAGATAATCCCTTAAGATTCAAGCTGTTTTTTACTAAACTGCTTGAACTGGTCTACTAGAAAGCTCAATTCAGACTTCGAGATGCCGTGACACTTGGCGGACTTGAGAAAAGAGCAATGCTTCGATTGCAGACCTTTCAAGCTGCTTAAATGCACTTGTCCACCCGATTCCAATTTCTTGACGGCTTCAAGCAGTTCTTTGATGGTCTCTTCGTTTGACTTCTTGCGTCCCTGCATCGAGTCCCCTTGTTGAGCAGACGTGGCCCCTCGTTCAATAGTCGCTCCAATTGCTGTTTTTCCTTGTTCCATCGTTTCCTGCGACCCGTGCTTTTGCTGGGTTCGATAGCATATCCCGAAAGACCCAAGTAACGCAAGGGTTGCTTGGAATGCGACAATGACTTTGATTCTGAGCTGGTGGTTCATTTTTGTTCAAAAATACATTCATGCACAGTTCCAAGGGATGGACAGATGCAAATAGGAGAAGGGGAAGCGGACGAAGTGCAATTCTTGTTCAGCTTGCACGAATCTGCACGTTATCACTCGCCCAGCATATTATGAGTGTCGTAAGTACGATACATTTGTACTAAATTGTTGGTTGAACTCGGATCAAGGCCACGAAGGATTTGCTGGTGAAACTCTTCATATGGATAACTGAGAACTTCTAGGATCGACTCCAATTCGCTGAGACCGAGACTAGCTTGGCCAACTTCAATTCTAGAAAGTGTCGAACGGCTTATGCCAACCCTAGATTCTAAGGATTCGAGTGTAAGTCCGCGTTGCTTTCGGATAGAGCGCAAGATTCGCCCTTGCTCACGTTTCCAATGAACTGTCTCACGCTGTGGATCAATACTGAGTCGATTTGAATCCTCTCGTGTCCTTGCTTGTCCCGCTTCTAAGGCGCTAAGCCTATCATTCATGTTGCTGAGTAGTTGAATCGCTCTTACCAACAATTCACTATCACTTTTCTGAAGATCGCTCTCCACATGAGCATTGGTTTTCATTTTCATTTTCCTTTTTTGACATAGCTCGACTTCTATGAGAGGTCGAATGATCTCATTGCTTTGACGATGAGGAATGACATTGAACACCATAATTCTCGGGAAATGCAAGGAATTCTTGAGAATTCTTGAGAAAACAGGTATATCTACTAGGTTTCCACAGGTACTTTGCCTTATCTTACTTGCTAAGATAGGAATATGGTACCAAGTGTTATATCTATTGATGGTGGCAATCCGCTTAAAGAAGGAATTCTACTGAGGTGCTATCAACCAAAGCCTGCCAACACGCACCCCCGCGTTGCTGAGCTGAATCGAGTTCCTTGCGAATTTATTGCAGAAGCTTTTGGACATCGAGTTTACGCAAAGGAACGCACAATTCGCATAAAAAACATTAGTTTGGACATTTTCCAAGACCTTCCAATCTATTCTGGTCAATCTAACGTTTACGACAGCAACGCAGCTTCGCTTATGATCGAATTGGAGCGATCTGCTGCCTGGGGTGCATGGAAATCTCTTGAAAACGGACGATTTGGTCAAAAATGTAACAACGATTCTTCAGCTCCATGGCTCGATTGGCTACTTGAGGGTTCCAAAATCTCTCGTGCTATGTTGGATTTTTCGGTAGATCATATTGCTACAGACAGTACTCTCGAAACAGAAGTGCTAAAGTCCGTACCAGGAGCAATGAGTTTCCTTGCAGATGCTATCGCAAATAGTTCGGGCGACTCTTTCTTTCCATTATGGTGTGGCTATAGCTTGAGCCTTTGGCGATTTGAAGTCTGGGATCGCAAAGCGCGCGACTGGCCACAATCAACTATCGAGGTTTTTGCTGACACAATTCCTTAAGCTATCGAGAGTATGTCAGAAGTCACTTTATCCACATCGGCGTGCTTTCCAGTCGCCTTTTTAGAATAGACCAACTTGTCATCTGCCATGACCTCAAAGCAACCTCCGCCAGAAGGAATTAGCACGATTTCAGAAACAGCATGGCCTTTGCCGATGCCTTGTCGAAATTTGTCTACAATTGCGGTCGCCAAACTGACGGCCCTTGGGGTGTAGTCTCATTCGACGCAGAATTCGATGGAGATGCGCATAGTTTAGTGATACCTTGATTATTGAGTTCGTGTCTGGATTGGATGAATTGTAAGGGTTGTATGGATTGATCGGAGTCAAGCCATCCATACAATCCATCCAATCCATACGATCTTTACGAATTGCCCCACTTCCTCTTCCATTCATCTAGAAGCCCAAGGGCTTGAATTGGAGTCAGCTGATTCACATCAAGATCTTCTAAAGCTCCCACAACTTCTGGCTTTTCGGCTTCAAAAAGCGTCATTTGCAATTTCGTTGTTTGAGTCGGAGTGGGTCTTGGTTCGCCGCCTTTGGCTTCTAGTTCGACGAGAATTTCCCGAGCGCGGCTTAAAACGGCATGGGGAACTCCAGCCATTCGAGCTACATGGATTCCGTAACTTTGGTCAGTCCCGCCAGGGATTACGCGGTGAGTCCAAATGATTTCGGAGCCGATTTCATCAACCGCGACTTGAAAATTTGCAACATTTGGAAGCTGTTCGCCAAGAGCGTTTAACTGATGGTAATGGGTTGCGAACATCGTACGGCACCCGATTTCTGCGAGGTATTCGGTCATTGCCCAAGCAATCGCCATGCCGTCGTATGTGCTGGTTCCCCGGCCAACTTCATCCAGAATTACAAGCGACTTTTCGGTTGCATGATTAAGGATGTTCGCGCTTTCAATCATCTCGACCATGAATGTGGACTGTCCTAAGGCAAGTTCGTCTTTGGCTCCAATTCGGGCGAAAATTCGGTCGCAAATTCCGATTTGAGCAGATTTGGCGGGCACATAGCAGCCGATTTGAGCCATCAGGCAAATGAGCGCATTTTGCCGAAGGAATGTTGACTTGCCCGACATATTCGGCCCTGTAAGAATCATGAGAGACGGCTTTGAATCACCGCCGATTTCTGTTTCATTAGGAACAAAAGTAAGATTTGTCGCCTCGACGACTGGGTGCCTTCCAGCTGTGATTTCAAGAATCGAGCTTTCGAGAATCGTCGGTTTTGTATAACTGCGATAGCTGGAGATTTCACCAAATCCGCAAAGAACATCAATCTCTGCAATTGCCTTTGCGGTTTGCACAAGCGAACGAGATTGCTCTGAAACCTGTATCCTGATTCGGTGGAACAGGTCACTTTCAAGGGCCGTCGCCTTTTCCTCTGCTCCCAAGACTTGCGATTCGTGCTCCTTGAGTTCGGCGGTGATATAGCGCTCTGCGTTTGCGGTTGTTTGCTTGCGAATGTAGTTATCGGGCACTTTGCTTAGGTGCGCCTTGCCGACCTCCAAAAAATATCCGAAGACAGAATTGAATCCGACTTTGAGCGTGTTTATTCCGGTTTTCTCTCTTTCCGTAGCTTCCAATTGAGCTATGTAATTTTTTCCGCTCTTCCCTAGCCCTCTAAGCGCATCAAGCTCCGAATCGAAGTCCGAGCGGATGACGCCGCCTTCACGGAGCGCGTGGGGGGGATCGTCCACAATTGACTTTTCGAGGATCAATCGCAGCGGAGCGAGATCAACGATGGAATCTCGAATATCGGCAAGGCGCCCAAAGGCAACACGCGCCAACGCCGTGCCGAATCGAGGCATCACAGCAAGCGAATTTCTGAGCGCGGCGAGGTCCCTGGGGCTTGCAAGGCCTGTCGCACATCGAGCGACAAGCCGTTCAATATCCGAAATTTTTGTCATTTCATCGCGAAGCTCTCCGCGAACCATCGAATTTTCGATCAGCCTTCCAACCGCGTCGTGGCGAGCACGAATTGAAGCTAAATCTAGCAACGGCTGCTCGATCCATTTTCGAAGAAGCCGAGTTCCCATCGGGGTCTTGCAAGTGTCTAAAACGGAAACAAGCGTGAACCGTTTGGAGCCGTCATGGAGGTTTTGCGTCAGCTCCAAACTTCGGCGAGTTGCCGCGTCAATTCGCATGAAGCCGTCAACGGAGTACGTTGAAAGCGAATCAACATGCGAAAGGAGCAGGCCGTTGATTTCGGCGTAGTTCAAGACCATTGAGGCGGCAATCACCGCGCTTGGCTGGTTCGCGCAGCCGAAGCCGTCGAGCTTGCGCACTTGAAGCTGCTCCATGAGCTTTCGCGCCGCTCTGTCTGGGTTCAGCGCAGGTGTCGTGCGAACTGAAACTCCCATTCCGTTTTGAGCTAGATTGCCAAATTCGTCGGCTTGCGGGCCGACGAGGAGTTCTGCAGGGCGAATTCGGGCAAGTTCGGCAAGTAGACGGTCGTCGCGCTCGTCGCCGCCGATTTCAGTTACTAGAAACTCGCCCGTTGAAGGGTCGAGTGTCGCGAGTCCGATGTTGCCATCGAGAACGCAGATCGCCGCCAAAAAGTTATTTTGCCCTGCCTGGAGCATCGAGTCTTCGACAATTGTTCCCGGGGTTAAAACTCTCGTAACCCCACGCTTTACAAGTCCTTTTGCCTTCTTTGGATCTTCCAGTTGGTCACAAATTGCGACCCTATGCCCTTGAGCAATCAATCGCGCCAAGTACTTCTCGACCGAATGGTAAGGGACGCCTGCCATCGGAATTCTTTGTCCGCCGTCTTCGCGGCCAGTCAACGTGATTTCAAGTGCCGTTGCTGCGGTTTCGGCGTCTTCCCCATAGAATTCATAGAAGTCGCCGACTCGAATTGCCATGATTACGCCAGGATGCTCTTCCTTAAGTCGGAAGTATTGTTGGAGCATAGGAGTGTGGGCGGTCATTGGGAAGGGTTTAGGGTATGGGTAGTTGGCGGTTGGCGGTTGGCGGTTTCGCGACTCAAACGAGGACGACCATGTTGCGCTATTTTGAATGAAATACTCCAAATAATAGTTTATGCGGAAAATGCGGTCAAATTTCGAATCTTTGAGGCTGTTGCTTGAAATTTCATGCAGAAGGTTCTTTTTGGTTGCCGGACGCGGACGTCCGGGGACCAAAATGCAGAGCCTAGCGTCGGGTAAATGATGGTTGTGCAAAATGATTATCTCCGTGCTCCAAAAGACCAACCCTAAACCCCAAACCCTATACCCAAGTTCAACTCAGAGCTGATGACCCAGAGAATCGTTCCCGCGCTACAATCTAACAAGGAAATGAAAAAGCTACTAATTCGCTGGATTGTCATGACGGTTTGCGTGATTGCCGCTTCGTACGCCTCGCAGCTTCTTAACCTAGGGTTTTCAGTGGATACGTCAACCTTAGAAAAAGTCATGCAGCTCTTTGTCGGAGTTGCGATACTGGGATTCTTAAACGCTACTTTGGGGAAGATTTTGAAGCTTCTCACCCTTCCATTGAACTGTTTGACTCTTGGACTGTTTTCCTTGGTCGTGAACGCATTCATCCTCTGGCTGGCGGCGGGGACTGGATTTGGCATGAAAATTAGCGGCGATTTGGGGCAACAGTTTTTGGCTGCGCTTGTTTCAAGCTTGATTATCAGCTTTTTGAGCGGAGTTTTAAACACGTTTGTCGGCGACGACGATAAGAAAAAGGATGATTAACCGCAACCGAATCCGAAGGATTCTTGCCCCGACGACAGGTTTGCGAAAGGCCGCGCTGATCGTCTTGCTCGGCTTGCTCTGCTTCTTGCTAGGGACTGCCCTAAGCTTTAAGCTGGCGATTCAGCCTCTATTAGAGAACTTGAAACGCAGTACCGACCAGATGCTTCAAGTTGTGGTTCCAGAAGCTTTGCTCGACCAGGCGACGCACATCCTCGGTGGCGCACTTCTCTTTCTCGGCATCTATTTTCTCTATCTGGGGGCGCGAAGCGGCCTCCGAAAAGTAACAGGCCGAGATGAGCTTTACGATGAATACGTCCGTTCTCAAGCTTTGGCCCAAGGCCCGAGAGTGGTCGCTTTGGGCGGTGGAACCGGGCTTTCTACGCTTCTCAAAGGCCTTAAGCAATACACATCCAATATCACAGCAATAGTGACCGTAACTGATGACGGTGGCAGCTCTGGAAAGCTGATGAAGGAAAAGGGCATGATTCCGCCCGGCGACATTCGCAATTGCCTCGTCGCTTTGGCCGATGCCGAAAGAGCCATGACCGACCTTTTTCAGCATAGGTTTAAGTCCGATAGCGGCAATCTCAGCGGGCATTCGATCGGCAACCTTTTAATGGCGGCTCTCACCGATATGGCTGGCGGTGATTTTGAAAAAGCGATTGAAAAGGCTTCTGCGGTTCTCAACATTCGGGGGAAAGTGGTTCCGTCCACGTTTGCCCATGTTTCGCTTCGGGCGGTACTCGACGATGGACGCGAAGTTTGCGGGGAGACAAAGATTGCGGAATCGGCAAGGAGAATTAGAAGAATCTATTTGGAGCCAGAAGAGGTCGAGGCTTACGATGCGGCGGTACTTGCAATCGAGAATGCAGACCTGATCTGCATGGGGCCGGGGAGCGTGTATACGAGCGTTGTTCCAAATCTTCTGGTTGGCGGAATCGCTGAAGCCTTGTTTGATTCAGAAGCCAAGAGAGTCTATATCTGCAATGTGATGACGCAGGCTGGCGAGAGTGACCAATTTACGGCTTCAGAACACGTGATGGCGATCCATTCGAACCTAGATCGTAAGCTTTTCGATCATGTGATGGTGAATACCGGAACTCCTAGCCAAGTGCTTTTGGAAAAATATAGGGATCAAGGGCAGCATGTTGTGGAGCCAGACATTGACCGCATCAAGGCGATGGGATATAAGGTTATCGGCGGGAATTTCATGAGTGAGACCGATGTGGTAAGGCATGATCCGATGAAGGTGGCTGCGAGGTTGATGAGCTTGGTTGAGAAATGAGCGGGATGGTTTTGGGTTTTAGGTTTTGGGTGCACTGGTGACGGGCAGACTCGTAATCTTGAGCGGACCGAGCGGGGTCGGGAAGGACACCGTGATTGACGCTTGGAAGGTGCGGAACCCGCTGTTGCAAAGGGTCGTTGCGGCGACCACTCGCGAACGAGCGGAAAATGAGGTTGACGGGATTGACTACCACTTTCTGAGCCAAGCAGAATTTTTGGTGCGAACGCAAAACGACTTTTTTCTGGAGTGGAAAGAGGTTCATGGACAATTTTACGGAACGCCGAATCTCGCAGTTCGCGAACTTTTGGAAGCTGGCAAGATCGCGATTCTCAAGATTGACGTGCAAGGTGCGATTGCCGTCATGGCGATTCGAGCGGATGCCACGACGATATTTCTGATGCCGCCTTCTGTGGAGGAGTTGGAGCACCGGATTCGAACTCGAAAACGCGATACCCTAGCACAAATTGAAACGCGTCTCGAAACGGCGAAGAAGGAGATGGCATTGCGTGATATGTACCAGCATGTGGTGGTGAACGACGATTTGGGGGAAACCGTGGAGCGGCTGGAGGTGATTCTTGGTTCGACAAGTTAGAGGAGCGAAATTTCAAAACGGGCCTTCTTGTTTCACACAAAGCCGCAAAGCTCGCCAAGGGAACCGCGTTGAATTGAAGCGTGCAATAGGAAATAGCTGGATTGGAGCAAAGTTGGAGTTGATTCTACAGTCGAGTTGCGTAAGAGATTCTTTGCGTCCTTTGCGCCTTTGCGAGACATATATGGGTTCCAATATCACATTGACACGGAATGGCCAGGGTGCCCGACAATGAAGAAAGTCGTCATTTTGGGAGTTTCGGGATCGGTTGCCGCATACCGCGCTGCCGACCTGGCCAGGGATTTAATGCGGGCAGGATTTGAGGTTCGCGTATGCCTGACGGATTCGGCTCAGAAGTTTGTGACCGCAGACCTTTTCCAAGCTCTCACTGGCAATCCGTGCCTAATTGACACTTTTGAAGAGCCCGTTGCCGGCGGAATGGCACACATTGATTGGGCGCGGCAAGCAAGCATTTTAGTCATTGCTCCGGCGACGGCCAATACGATCAACCGCATCGGATACGGGCAAGCGAACGATATGTTGTCCTCTTTGGCATTGGTTTATGAAGGTCCGATTGTGATTGCTCCGGCAATGAACCCTTCGATGTATGCCAATTCCCACACCGCAGAAGCCCTAGCGCGGCTTCGGGACAAGGGAGCCTGGATTGTCGAGCCTCAAGAAGGCGACGTGGCGTGCGGGGAAAGCGGGCAAGGCAAATTGGCTTCGAATACGGCGATTTTGGAAGCTGTTGAAGCGGCATCGTTTCGTTCTTCATTGTTGAAAGGAAAATCTGTTTTGATTACTTCCGGGCCGACTCAAGAGCCAATTGACGATGTTCGGTTTTTGACGAATCGAAGTTCAGGGAAGATGGGCGCAGCTTTGGCATGGGCGGCTCATCAAATGGGGGCGTTGGTTACCGTGGTCACTGGACCAGCCTCCGTCACTTTTCCGCCTGCTGCGAGTGTGATACGGGTTCAAACAGCTCTGGAAATGCTTTCTGCATCTTTGGAACCTGCAAAATCTGCGGATTGGATTTTTGGCGCGGCGGCAGTGGCAGACTACCGGCCAGCAGAGCGGATTTCTGGGAAGCGAAGGCGGACATCGGATTCGTGGTCGCTTGAGTTTGTTCCAAACCCCGACATCATTGCAGAATTGGTTTCAGTAGTCAAACCAGGCGCGAAAGTTGTTGGGTTTGCGGCGGAGCCGAGTTCAGATTCGGAAGCGGCTCAAGACAAGCTAATTCGGAAGAAACTCTTTGCGATAGCAATGAACGACATCAGCCGCGCGGATATTGGGTTCAATTCTGAGGAGAATGAGATTCAATTGGTGCTCAGGGATGGGGGATGCGCGTCTAGTGGCAAGATGACAAAGTTTCGGTGCGCCGTGTGGATTTTAGAAATGTTGGCAAAAACCTGAAGAATTTCAGCATCAAAATCAACTTTTGTCAACTTTTTTCACAAAACACTAGACATTTTCATAAAACTAGTATACAATTGCATCACTTGTCTACATAAACGAATCTAACTTAGGAGTGCATTACAAATGGCAAACGAAAAAAACGTGTCTTCGAGCAACAAATCCAGTTCTCTGGATTCCGCTCTTCATCAGATTGAAAAGGCTTTCGGCAAAGGTGCGATCATGCGGATGGGGGATGGCTCGCAAGAGCCGATCGAGGCGATTTCGACCGGGTCACTTTCGCTAGATGTCGCTTTGGGGATTGGCGGGCTGCCTTGCGGGAGAATCACCGAGATTTATGGTACGGAGTCGTCAGGAAAGACCACCCTTGCCCTTCACTGCGTTGCAGAGGCTCAGAAGAAGGGCGGAATAGCCCTCTTTGTGGACGCAGAGCACGCTCTGGACACCGAATACGCAAAAGCACTCGGGGTTGACGTAGACCGGCTGTATATCGCTCAGCCGACGACAGGAGAAGAAGCACTGGAAATCATGGATGCGATGATTAGCTCCGGTGCAATTGACATTTGCGTTTTGGATTCTGTTGCAGCTCTCGTTCCCAAAGCTGAATTCGAGGGTGAAATGGGCGATTCCTTTGTGGGAATTCAAGCCAGAATGATGAGCCAGGCCCTGAGAAAGCTCGGTGGCAACGTAAACAAATCGAATACTGCTGTGATTTTCATTAACCAGCTTCGCGAAAAGATCGGCGTGATGTACGGAAATCCGGAAACAACTCCAGGTGGGCGGGCACTCAAATTCTGGGCGTCGGTTCGATTGGAAGTTCGGCGCGGCGAAGCTATTAAAGTTGGCACAGATCAGATCGGTTCGAGAACCAAAGTGAAAGTTGTGAAGAACAAGGTCGCTCCGCCGTTCAAAAACGTTGAATTCGACATGATTTTCGGCAAAGGAATCAGCAAGTCGGGCGATTTGTTGGATTCCGCAGTGTTGCAAGGAGTCGTGACAAGAGCTGGCACTTACTTCAACTACGGCGAAACCCGTTTGGGGCAAGGTCGAGACAATGCTCGGAATTTCCTCGAAGAGCACCTAGAAGTCTTTTCTGAAATGGATAAGAAAGTTCGGGATATGATGCGAACCGTCCGTCCAAGCGCGAAAGCTATTATTGACGAACTCGAGGAGATGGAAGAAGAGATATTGGGATAGAAATTCCTGTTGACAGGGTTGCCTTGAAGGCTGCGCTTGCGTTTCTTGCGATCCGTGATCGTTCGGAAGCGCGGCTTTCTGAGCATCTTTTGAAGAAAGGCCAATCGCCTGATGTGGCTGAAGAGGTTGTTTCTTGGCTGAAAAGTAAAGGCTTGTTAAACGATGAGCGAAGAGCAACTACTTTTGCCGCGGGTTTACAAACTTCGGGCAAGTACGGCAAGCAGAAGCTGAGAGAACGGCTCATCGGCGAAGGTATCTCTGAGGAAATTGTCGAGGCTGCCGTTGCAGCTATTCCTGATGATTCGGAAATTGATGCCATTCGAAGTCTTTTGGCAAAGAAGAAATATCGAGGCAACGAAAAAGCAAAGGCTTGGCGGTTCTTGGCAGGGCGGCAGTTTTCAGAAGAGAACATTGATCAGGGCCTGAATGAGTATTTTGGTTCTGATTAGATTGGGAAGTTTTTTGGGAATCAAAGATAAGACTGATAGCATATCTAGGACAAATTCGTCATACCAGTCCAATGACATCGCGAAGCAAGACTTCCATCTATCTCTCAAAGCCGAACCTGTGCACTCCCACAGTGAACTCAATTCGCTACAATAGCAGGATACGTGAATTCGTACCGCATTTTGTTTTTGGGAGATATCGTCGGCAAGCCTGGCCGAACGATTGTCAAA
Organism: Armatimonadota bacterium; assembly: GCA_031400935.1. Classification (GTDB taxonomy): domain Bacteria; phylum Armatimonadota; class Fimbriimonadia; order Fimbriimonadales; family Fimbriimonadaceae; genus JANNJE01. The sequence continues at coordinate 18,637 of JANNQV010000039.1, read as the reverse complement.
GAGTCTCTTCCCGAACTTCAAAATCACTTTAAACCGCAATTCACTTTAGTCAATGGGGAGAATTCTGCTGCTGGTGTTGGGATCACGCCGGAGATTGTCGAAGAGCTGTTGAAGTGCGGAGTTGATGGAATTACGCTTGGAAACCACGCCTTTCATAAAAGGGACATCGGCCCCTGTTTAGAAAGAGAGCATCGAATTATTCGACCCGCAAATATGGCGCCTGGAGTCCCAGGGCGAGGAATGATGCATATTCAGAAGGGCGGAATTGACCTCGCAATCATGAATCTTTGCGGAAGGGTTTTCATGGATTCATACGATGACCCGTTCCGATTTGTTGATCGTCTAATTGCTGAAGCTCAGACCCCGCACATCTTTATTGACTTTCATGCTGAAGCGACAAGTGAGAAACTGGCATTTACATACCATGTTGAGGGTAGAGTTTCAGCAGTAGTGGGAACGCATACGCATGTCGCAACTGCAGACGAACGCATTTTGCCGGGAGGAACCGCTGCGATTACAGATGTGGGAATGTGCGGACCTATTGATTCTGTGCTCGGAATGGAAAAAGAAGTGATTTTGAGAAGATTTTTGGTCGGAATGCCCGAAAGATTTGAAGTCGCGAACAATCCTGGTGTAATCTCTGGGGTAGTAGTTGACGTCGAAAGAGATACAGGCCGCGCTATCCACATTGAACGAGTTCGTGTGGGCGAAGGGTTTTAAGAATACGAGGAAGCAAATGAAAATACCAATGACAATAACAGTAATGGGAATTCTAGCTGCTACAGCAGTTGCACAGCAAGCTATTTACACTCCAGTTCGATCGCTCAAGGATCAGTCAATGAACTTGCGAGCTTGGGGGAGTGGAACGATTAGCGAAACGGATGAACTTGCTTTTGAAGGAACTTATTCGATCCGTGTTTCTACGCGAAACTTCTTCCAAGGCGGAACCATATTGCTGGAAAAACCCTCCGATTTGGCGGGTGACTTTAGCGATAGGAACAACTTGATTCGATTTACAATTCGAGTGGCTGACGCTAACCTAACTCTTGGCGGCGGTGGGGGAGGCCAAGGCGAGAAGCAAGGCGGAGGACTCGGAGGAGGCGGTGGAGCGGGAGCAGCAGGCGGCGTAGGAGGAGCAAGCGGTCCTGGAGCTGGTGGTGCGGCAGGAGGTCAACTTGGTGGAAGAGGCGGCGGTGCTGGTGCAGGCGGAGCACAAGCGGGCCGATCATCAACCCTGAATCCTGATGCCACAAACCTCAAAAACCTGCGGTTCACTTTTACAACATCTGACGGCAAGAAATCCGAAGTCTATGTTCCAATCACGACTTCCAAAGTTGGAGACCGCAATTGGATTACAGTAGCAGTGCCGCTTCAATCTATTACAGGGCTTGATAAATCAAACAAGTCAGTTACAGGCATTAGCATTTCGGGAGACGCCATTTCGACATTCTATGTTGGAGATATTCGAATAGTAAATGATTCAACTCCGATTTCTGGCGAGATGATTCCAAACCAAGATCGCAACTTGGCGCTTGGCGATGAAATTGAATTCCGTGCCATTGGATTTGGCGGCAGCAGCGTGCTGAAGTATTCATGGGACTTTGATGACAAAGACGGAGTCCAAATTGATGCTGAAGGCCAATATATCAAACGAAGATTTCGGGTACCGGGGACTTATAAGGTCACTCTGACGATCACGGATGTGTACGGTCTAAAGAAAGCATATTCGACGACCGTTCTACTTAAAGTTAATCCGTAAATCGTGCTCAGTGCGCGAAAAATAAATGGGCGCCCAGTGGACGATTGTCCTAGGCGCTCATTCTTTTGCAAAAATGATGGAAAACAGTTGACTTATTGCGCGGTTCTTTGTAGAATGCTGTTACGGTAAATTTCACAGGAGAAATTTCCGGTTCGAATCAAGTTTTTTTGCGGAGCGACCATGGCCACTTTAGGGTATTCAAGCGAGAATTGCTTTCACTTCATGCCAGATGAAGAAGTGGTTAATTTGGCACATGGTGGCAACCCAAGCGCAGCAGAATTTTTAATTACTCGATACCGTTCTTTGGTCGAAAGCAAAGCTCGTGCCTATTTTGTGATTGGGGCGGACCACGATGATGTCGTTCAAGAAGGCATGATCGGCCTATACAAGGCAATTCGAGACTTTCGAACAGATCGCCTAACCAAGTTTCGTCCCTTTGCAGAGCTTTGTGTTACGAGGCAAATTATTACTGCAGTAAAGACCGCTACACGGCAAAAACATGTTCCGTTGAACGGATACGTCTCTCTCCATCGTTCAAATATGGGTGACGTAAATGACCAGTCGCTGCTTGATGTATTGCCCGACCAAGCAATTGATCACGCATGTGTGCAAATGATGGCGCCGCAGCTTCCGCAAAACCTCCATGAAATAGCGCAGCACTTGCTTTCTGATCTTGAACGATCTGTCTTGCGATGCTATTTGCAGGGAATGTCGTATCGCGAAATGGGCGATCAGCTTGAAGTTCACACGAAATCCATAGATAATGCGCTTCAACGGGTCAAACGAAAAATTGGGCACTTGCTCCAAGATTGAACTGACAATCATCGGATGTTTGAGCTCAACTCCATCATTTTGGCGCTAGCTCTTGAAGTCATCGAACTTCAATAGCCGGAACGGGCTAAAATCCCTGAATAGTGAAACAGCGAATCTTCACAGCAATCGTGGGAATCCCTGTCGTGCTCGCATGTGTGTTCTGGGCAGGAGCATATCCGTTAGGTATCCTACTAGTTGTTGTTGCCTCATTGGGCTTGATGGAAGCGGCACACCTCGCCAAAAAGCAGCTTCCACTGGTGGTTGCCTCTGTAGTCGCACTTACACTTTTGAGTTCAAGCGGGTTCACGTATGTAGCTAAGCGGTCAGACATCCCTTATGCGGCGATGTTTTTGGCGGGCCTTCACTTTGCTTCAGTAATTGGAGCAGGGTTTGCTCTGAGGCGCTTTAAGGGATCCCTTTTTGTGGTTCTTTCTGCATTCTACATTTGCGTCCCTATTGTCGGGATGATCGCACTCCACCAACTGGGCAGAACCGATCCTCTTACCTTAAAATGGAACTTTTTGAACCCAATTCTTATGCTTATCCTCCCAATTTGGGCAGGCGACACAGCCGCAATTTTTGTTGGCAGATATCTAGGCAAGCATGCATTAGCTCCAAGTATTTCACCAAAGAAAACAATTGAAGGTTCTATTGGAAATCTTCTTGCAACAGCCGGTGCCGCGGTAGCCCTAGGTCCCTATCTTGGATTTTCTGTGCCTGTTTCACTGGCTTGCGGCTGCGCATGCGGGATTCTAGGCCAAATTGGGGACCTCTATGAGAGCTGGATCAAGCGATTGGCAAACACTAAGGACAGCGGCAACTTGCTTCCTGGTCATGGCGGCATCCTTGATCGAATTGACTCCCTTCTCTTTTGCGCGTTGCCGGTGCTAATTCTCATTTCCTACTTTCAGTCAAAATGAATTGTTAGTGAAGAAGCTATGATTGCAATTGAAACTAAGGGCCTCTGCAAGACTTACATCTCTCACAAAAAAGACCCTGGCATGAAAGGGTCCTTTGCCAGTTTATTTAGCCGTCAAAGGAATGAAGTTCATGCAGTGAAGGACATTTCCATTTCAATTGAGCAAGGCGAATTAGTCGGTTTCTTGGGACCCAATGGCGCAGGAAAAACGACAACTCTAAAGATGCTAACAGGCATTTTGAACCCAACTTCTGGCACTTGCTCGGTTCTCGGCGCCACTCCATTTCATCGAAGACCTGAGATGCTCAGGCAGATCGCCTTCGTCGTTGGGAACAAGCAGCAGCTTTGGTGGGACCTGCCGGCTTGGGACAGTTACTTAGTCCTCAAAGAACTTTATGAGATACCAGAAGCACTCTTCAAATCGAGGGCTGATGAGCTGATTGAACTGCTGCAACTGTCGGACAAAATTAACACTCAAGTAAGAAAGCTCTCTTTAGGCGAGCGAATGAAATGCGAATTGGTCGCAGCATTGCTTCATCGTCCCAAAGTTGTGTTCTTGGACGAGCCAACGCTTGGACTAGATGTTGTATCGCAAAAACGAATTCGCCAATTCCTTTTAGAGACTCACAAGGACGATGGATCAACGATCATTCTGACCAGCCACTATATGCAAGACGTAGAAGCAATTTGCGATCGTGTCATCGTGATTGACCATGGTGCTCAGGTCTTTGATGGAACTTTGGACTTCCTTTCAAAACAGTACACAGACTCGCGCAGGTTGAAGCTGACCTTCTCTATTGAAGTCGAACGAGCCGAGATCGAGAACTTTGGAAACTTAGTTGAATTTGGAGACGGGCAAGCAATTTTGGAAGTGCCGCGAAAAGAGATTGCTTCGATTACTTCCAACGTACTTCAGAAACTTCCCGTTATTGACATCTCTATCGAAGAAATTCCGATTGAAGACGTGATTGCAGACCTCTTTTCGCAAAAGTAGTGGGCCATGTTTCACGTGAAACAAAAAGCTGTCTGGTACAATTCGGCTCTATCAAGACAGGATAGTGATCATGAGATTAATAGAACTACCAACGCGCTACGACGCCTCCACCGTCGAACAAGAGTGGTATTCCGCCTGGGAAATGGCTGGGCTTTTTGAACCTAATTCGGACTCTAGTCGCCCTCTTTTCAGCATTACGATCCCGCCCCCAAACATAACCGGGTCTCTTCACATGGGGCATGCCCTCTGCTATCCGATTCAAGATGCTTTGGGGCGCTACCGCAGGCTACGCGGGGATTCAGTACTTATTTTGCCAGGACAAGACCATGCTGGGATTGCAACTCAAAGTGTCGTCGCAAAGCAGCTGAAGAGCGAAGGGCAAAACCCCGCGGCGATGGGGCGAGACGCGTTTGTTGAGCGGGTGTGGGAGTGGCGAAAGGAAAGCGGCGACTCTATTTTGCAGCAATTGCGGAGGCTCGGTTGCGCCTTTGATTGGACTCGACAGCGCTTTACCCTCGATGAAGATTATGCCTCGGCAGTAATCAAGGTTTTTGTTGACTGGTTCGACCGAGGCTACGTTTATCTTGGCGAGAGGGTTGTGAATTGGGACCCGGTTCTCGAAACTAGCGTGTCTGATATTGAAACCGAACGCGTCATAACAAAAGGAAAGCTCTTTCATGTTCGGTATCCGTTTGCCGATGGTTCTGGGCACCTGGTTATCGCGACTACTAGGCCCGAAACCATGTTGGGGGACGTTGCTGTTGCAGTGCATCCCAGCGATAAGCGATACACATCTCTTATTGGAAAGATGCTTGTTTTACCGCTCGTCGGAAGGGAAATTCCTCTGATTGCGGACACGTATCCCGATCCCGAATTTGGAACGGGGGCAGTGAAGATCACACCTGCCCATGATGCCAATGATTTCGAAGTTGGTGTTCGGCATAGCTTGCCGATGCCCGTCATTTTCGATTCCAAAGGGAAAGTCAACGAGCGTGGCGGAGTCTACTCTGGACTCGAGCGGAGGGAGGCGAGAAAGCGGATCGTTGCAGATTTAGAAGCTGCCGGATTGCTTGAGAAAGTTGATGATCATGAGATAGCACTAACTGTTAGCGAGCGCTCTGGCGAGCCGATTGAGCCTATGTTAAGGGAAGAATGGTTCGTTAAGCAAGCTGAATTTGCCTCGACAGCAGCAAAGGTTGTCACGGACGGAAAAGTTCGTTTCGTCCCCGAGCGGTACGAGGGCATCTTCCTCGAATGGCTTGGAGGGCTCCGCGATTGGAATGTTAGCCGAAACCTTTGGTGGGGGCATCGAATTCCCGTCTATTACGCTGAAGATGGCACCTTTACAGCGGCTGTCAACCAAAAGGAGGCTGAAAAGAAGCTGGGCAAGCCAATTGTCAGGCAAGATGAGCGGGTTTTGGACACTTGGTTTAGTAGCGGCCTTTGGCCATTTGCTACCCTTGGCTGGCCGAATGAAACTGACGATTTAAAGGCGTTCTATCCTACTAGCGTCCTCGTCACAAGCCGCGAGATTCTCTTCTTATGGGTTGCCCGAATGGTGATGATGGGTCTCGATTTCGCCAAAGACATCCCATTTCGCGAGGTCTATATCTATGCAACTGTTCTGACTGAATCTGGCAAACGAATGAGCAAAAGCCTAGGCACTGGCATTGATCCGATGGAAATTATTGAATCGAAAGGAGCTGATGCGCTTCGGTACACCCTCTTTAGCCAGACTGGTTACAACCAGGATATTCGATATTCTGAAAAGCGGACGGATGACGCGCGTAACTTCTGCAATAAGATCTGGAATGCATCGAGGTTTATCCTTATGCATTGCAATGAGGCGCCAATCAAGCCTGACAACTTTGAAGATGTAGATCGGTGGCTATTGAGCCGATTGGCAGAAGCGGTGAGCACAGCACAGACCGCATACGACTCCTATAATCTGCTGGAAGTTTGCGCAATTCTTTACAAGTTCTTTTGGAACGAGCTCTGCGATTGGTATATCGAGGTGAGCAAAAAGCGGATCGAAGCCGGCGAAATGGCTCCAAAGTGGGTATTGATTCATTCTCTAGAGGCATTTCTAGCCATGATGCACCCAATCATGCCGCACATCACAGAAGAAATTTACTCTCATCTGCCAGGTGAAAGGAAGTCAACTTATTTAATGTCATCTGACTGGCCAACGTCGTCCGAAAGCAATCGCGATATGGCAGCCGAAACAAAGGTGGAAAGAGCATTCGCAATCACCCGGGCCGTTCGAGCTCTTCGAGCCGAGCAGGGGCTTTCTCCCGGAAAGACGATTCCAACTATCTACCTGGAAGGAAATTGCCAAGGCATCGAAGAGATCATTCGAAGCCAATCCTGGGTTCAAGAAGTCATTTATGGCAAGCCTCCAGAGAGTGAATCATGTATCTACGCGAACGATTCAGGAGTGGAAATACATTTGCCGATGGGTGAAGAGATGGATGAAAATCGAATGGCCGGAGAGCTTGAGAGGCTTTCAAAGGAATTGTCATCTATTGATCTGGATTTGGCAGTTTTATTGAATCGGCTTTCGAATCCCCAATTTGTTGAAAGAGCGAAACCAGAAATTGTCACCGATGTTCGGAATCAGATGACAGAGCTGACAGAACGTAAGACGAAACTTGAAGAGCGGAGAAAGCTGTTTGGTGGTTAGCGAACCCTTTCAATCCTGCCATTTTTGACTCTAAAACTGATGTCGCCCAAGAGATCAGTTCGCAAACCGTCAGCCTTTGATTGGGTTATTCGGTCTAAGGTTTCCTTGGCAGGATGCCCGTAGCTGTTTCCAGTTCCGCAGCTAATGACAACCCATTTCGGATTTGCGATCCTAAGCCAGGCAGAGGAAGTGGAGCCTGAGCTTCCGTGATGGCCTGCCAAGAGTATAGGCGAGCCTTTGGTGATCTGATTTGCCTGTTCAAACTCGGCATCGGAGCCTAAATCACCAGAAAGCAAGGCAATTGGCTTAGAATTTACGAATATCTGGCTAACTAAGGAGCCCTCGTTGTCTGGAAGTGCAGGGTCCCATTCGGGAAGCGAGAATCGCATCACAAATTCAGAAATCTTTATTTGCTGGTCATCGCTAATGGAAACTAAGTTGTCCTTTGATATTCCCGAATTCGCGATCTGCTCCAAGATTGCAGGATTCTTCGAAAAATACGATGGCACAATGACTCTAGAAATCGAAAATCGCCTTGAAATCCCTGAAAGTCCGCCTATGTGATCCATGTCGGGATGAGTGAGAATGAGAAGATCAATGTTTTGAATTCCTAAAGCGCGAAGTTTGGGAGTAACAATGCGCTCCCCAGCATCGAAATGCTTCGTTTTGGGACCAGAATCTATCAGAATCGTAACACCTTCGTACTGAACAACCGTACAATCTCCTTGACCTACAGAAAGGAAATGCACTTCGAGCGAAGAGCCTTCGTCAGAGGAAACATGCCCTGCCCAAACACATCCTAACGAGGCAAGCAGAAGGAGGATTGATTTATGCAATGCGCGCACGAGGCCTCCAAAGCAAAAACAGCAAGATGTAAATAACTGGAATCCAGTACGGCGAAAACTCCGGCACTGCAATCGAAGCGAAAGAGAGTTCCCCCATCGAATTGACCCATGATTCGAACAATGCCAAGAGTGGGGCCACGATTGCAGTCATTATTCCCTGAGCAAGCACAGGCACAACGAGCGAAATAGGATAGGCCAGCATCGAGGAAACGAGGACAGGAGCAATTATTGGAGCTATCGCCACGTTCGCCGGAATCGAAATTAGCGAAACCTGCCCAAAGTGATAAGCCACCAATGGCGCGGAAGAAACGCTTGCTATGAAGCTCGCAAAGATCAGCTGCTTGTTCCTGGCAAGTATGATTCGAAAAACGCCTCCTTCAATCGGTTCAAATCTGGGCAAGAAAAGCGCGAGTGCACCGACAGTAGTGAAAGAAAGCTGAAAACCAATATCAAAAACCGACAATGGATTCCAAATTAGGTAACCCAAAACGGAAATTCCAAGTGCGCTTAGCCAATCTGGCTCTCTTCGAAAGGCGTATGACATCAAGCCTAGGGTCGCCATAATTACTGCGCGAACGATAGGAGGCCGGAAGCCCGCGCCTGCCGCATAGACTGTAAGTACAGTAACAAGAATGAAAATTTGAATGTGCCTCGGGATTGGGAGCATGCTCAACAAAATTAGCAGACTAACTGCAAGAATGAGTACATGCGCTCCGGACGCAGAAATAATATGAATAGTTCCAGTTTTCTGTAGGTTTTGTCTAAGCTCGCTACTCAATAAACTATCGATATTGAAAGACAATGCAGGCAAAATTCGAGCTTGAGCTGGTGGCAATGAGGAGTTCGAAAATGCGTAGAAACCATCCCGCCAATGTGTTCCGAGCGCGAAGAGAGGCGGCCCAGAAGAAAGTTGTTCAATGCCCGTAGACTTTGCTCGAATGCGTCCAAGAAAACCTGCTAAACTTGCCGTTTTCCGCATACTCGGATCTATTGGAACTAGCTCGCCATGAACTGAAACTCTGTCGCCAAGGGAAAGGCTAGGTGTGTCCCAAGACATCTTGTATAAACCAATATCACCAGCAACATCGGTAGCATATCCATTTTCATAGAGTTGCGGAACGGAAACAACTTGAAGATTTCCTGAAAAGGGTCGTCGAGCTTGCTCGGTGTTTATGTTCGACTTTGGAACGATCACAAATCCAAGGACAAAAGATATAACAAGCAGTATTCGGCTGCTACGCTTAGCGCAAAACCAAAGAAGAAACATCCAGCCAAAGCCAAGCCACCAAGACGTCGGAACCAAAATTCCAAATATCAGCCCCGCACAAGCCACAAGCGCCGGTCTCGATTCAAGCTCGACCTTCATCCTGCAGCTTCTTGATCAGCCTCTCGCCAATCTCTCTTATGGATCCGCCGGTCTGTTCATGAACCGTATTGTCAGCGACTGGAATCTCAATGACAGCGGTTGAAAACTTTCTCACTCCAAATCGCAAATTCGTAAACAAATTTTCTTTCGCAAGGTCATTGAGCCGATCCAAAATGCGCCGACGTTCCATTCGCAATTCGCTTGCCCATTCTGAACCTATGACAGCTACCCAAACTGTTCCTTGGTCGTAACGATCTGGAGCAGATTTTTGTGCTAATGACAATCCGACAACTTCGTTCCATCGTTTCAAAATCGCATAGGCTCGGGCACCTCGCAAGACCTCGGCTTGGGGAATTGATTCTTCTAGCAGTTTTTGAATTCTTTTCATCGCCCCTTCTCAAGCACTTTAATCTTTCCCGAAGATACTTCAAAAACCTTTGCCCGTTCTTGAATCATCTGTCCGGCGACTGAAGCTTCCGTGCAAGTCAATACCGCTTGCCCAACTGCTTGAACAATCCATTCGACAAGTCGCTCCCTTCTCCCCTCATCCAAATCAGAAAGAATGTCATCGAGAAGCAAGATCGGAGGGACACCTAGCCTTTCTTTGGCCAATTCTAGAGCTGCAAACTTTAAGGCAATGACCGCTGTTCTTTGCTGGCCTTGGCTGCCAAATTTTCTTGCGTCCTGGTCGTCTATTTCCATCACCAAGTCGTCGCGATGCGGTCCAAGGCTTGTTGTGCCGCGAAAGACGTCAGTGGCTCGCTCACGTGCCAAAGCCGAGGCAATCTCATTGCATCCCATCAATCCATCTTTGGACTCGTATCGAATTTCTATCTTTTCTTGCAAAGCTAACGCATGATGAACCTCTAGCGCCTTAGGGCTTAGTTCCATCACAAATTTGCTACGAAAAACTCGAATCGCAGCAGCGCTCTCGGCTAATGGCTCTTCCCATGTTTCAAAATGCTCCACGGGTACGAATTGTGATTGTGAGGTTTTCAAGAGGGCATTTCTATGATCTAAGGACCGCCGAAAATTAGCCAAATGTTGCAAGTAGGCAGGGTAGGCCTGGCTTAACTCCAAATCCAAAAACATCCGCCTATCACTTGGTTCTCCTCTTGCAAGGTTCATGTCAAACAAACTGATGGTTGTCGAGGGAAGTCTGCCCAGCAAGTCTGCCGCTCGCTTCAAGGGTAACGAGTTCAAGAATGCCTTCTTAGTTAAGCCGCGTTGAAGTACAAATCGAAGTTCAGTTTTTGATTCGGCTAATTCAGCCGAAATGTCAGCAGATTCCTTTCCAAATTGAATTGCATCGTTGTCCCTAGATGATCTCAAAAGTCGGGTTGTCGAAATCGCATAAATGGCTTCAAGCAAATTTGTCTTGCCTTGAGCATTTTTGCCAATTATTAGATTGAATCCAGAAGAAAACAGGACTTCCTCATCCGAGTAGTTTCGAAAATCACGAAGCCTCATCCTTGCCAGAGAAAGTGGATTTGTCCCCAGCATCTCTTAAGAAATCATCCTTTGATAGATAAGGCTCTTATTATTATTAAGGAGGTTCCGTTTTGGGGATAACCCCTCTAAAACAGAAATATAATAATTAAGACACAGTAAAGGCGAACTCAAAGGGTATCCATATCGGTAAAGACGTATGGTGGATAACGGTGTGCATATGTCCCCTCTGTAGGCATTAGTTGCCCAGGGATTTCCACAGTGAAAATGTCTCCCCCAACTATCCCTACACAATCCCCAATAGTTCATAACAATCCGTGGATTCTGCCGTATCGCATGACAACAGCTTCGGCAACAAATACTGGGTCCACTCCAGGAAACCCTTGCAGTTCGTGTCGCTGAGAAAATGGTTTCCAAACATCTGACATTAATCGTAATTGCATATCACGAGGAAGTTCTGGAAACCTGTCGCATAGCAGGCGTAACGCGTTGTACTCTTCAATGGTCATTTTTTGTAAGTTTCCGACATGAGCTTCTAGCGGATGAAGAGCCACAATATGTGGCGCGACTGCAAAAATAGGTTCTGGCTTTCGCTCGTGCAACACAATTGTATTCGCTACAAGATCGCCCAGCCGCTGGCATTTTACGTTCGTAAACATCGCTAGCAAGCCAACAAATCCAGTTCCTGGCATCAAGTCGGCGGGAAGCAGTAGGTTGCGTCCAAGTGCAGCGCCAAAAGTAATCGGAGTTCCATCTGCCATGCGAACTCGAATTCCTAGTGCCTTCTTTCCGACGGTTTGCCCGTTCCAAAGGCCTTCTAAGAGTATGAAATACAAAAATGGCCCGAGCGACATGACAACCATCATCACGCCGCTCAACAATTCTCCTCCTCCAGCTCCGCCCGTCAAACCCATTGCGATGGCGAGAACAACCACGATTCCCATGAGTGCGGAGAACAGAATGATCAAATCAACCAAAATGGCCATGATTCGGCTGCCAATAGTGGCAATTCGAAATGTAAGGACAGATTTTTCCGGACTCAAAAGTACAAGGTCCTGGGCAGCCATGGCAAAATGTACCACAGCATGGCTTGTGCGTCCTGAACAATGTGATATTGTTGGGTTGGTTTGGATAGGAACGTATTCGGATATAGTTCAAACCGACAACCGACAACCGATAACTAATAACCGATAACCGATTCCATTTACCAATCGAAAACAAATGATTCCAACACAAAGAATGTGGGTCTTGATTTGCCTAGGCGTTCCGTTAGGAGCCCTTGCATTTCAGGTGGGTGCTCCGTGGGCCCTTCTTGCGTACAACCTACTTCTGCTCTCAGCGGCAGTTACTGATTTTCGAATCTGCCCGAACGCTCGAAACTTGAAAATCCGCCGAAATTTTGACCCCGTTTTATCCGTTCGAGTTGCAAATAGGGTGGGAGTTGAAGTCACAAATGACGGGCTTGAACCATTGATCGGGCGGTTTCGGGATGAATCACCAGCAGGTTCGACCGCTGAAAGAAACGAGCACGCCATAAACTTAGAAGCTGGCAGGATCGCAGAATTTTCATACACAGTCACGCCACATCGGCGGGGCAGCGATTTCTTCAGAGGCACTTTTCTTCGGTTGCGTTGCCCTTTAGGACTTATCGAGCGCCAATGGAAGCTGAATACGGAGCAGCCTGTGCGAATCTATCCGAACATTCTAGCTTTGCGAGAATTTGACCTTTTGAAGCAAAGAGGCAAACTAAGGCAGATTGGGATTCGGAAATCGCGCATCCGAGGACTAGGAACCGAATTTGAATCCTTGCGCGATTACACCTTAGGCGACGACTACCGAAAAATTGACTGGAAAGCGACTGCCCGCAGAAACAAATTGGTCGTTCGGCAATTCGAGCAGGAGCGAAATCAGTCGGTGATTCTTTGCATTGACGTTGGTCGAAGAATGCTGAGCGAAGTAAACGGCGTATCAAAGCTGGACCACGTACTAGATTCTGTTTTGATGTTGGCTCACGCAGTTGCTCAAGCAGGTGACCTGGTTGGACTCTTAGTTTATAGCGACAATGTTCGCCGCTACATTCCCCCCAAAAAAGGGCGAAGCCAGGTTGGAATTATTATCGAAGCGCTGCATGATCTCGTCGCAGAGCCTGTCGAAACCGACTTCATTAGTGCATTTTCTTACCTCGGCACCCGCTACAAACGACGCTCGCTCATCGTTAATTTTACAGACCTCGACGGACCAGACGAAGCCAGTTCGTTTCTGACCGCATTTCATCACATCAATCGGCGGCACTTGGCATTGATCGCCAGAGTCGGAGATCCGATGCTCAAGGCAATGGCCAAAGGCGCGATTCATGCAAACGAAGATTTTTATGCAAAAGCGGCGGCCCTCTTTGTATCAGAAGATCGCAAAGCCGCAGGCACTTCATTGAGCAACGCGGACATTCACCATTTGGAAGCTGAACCGCAAGATTTGGCAAGCGAACTTGTGTCTTTTTATTTTATGGTGAAGGAACGTTCGTTACTTTAGTCGAATCTATATTGAAGTACGAAAATGGCCTCCGAAAATCCAAAAACACTCGCTGATACCTTGCGGCAATCTTGTAAAAAGTACGCGAATCGCGTCGCTTACATGGTTCCAAACAAAGTTGGTTATACCAAGATAACGTATAAAGAATTCGCAGCATTAGTTCGATGCTATTGTGCCGCTCTAATTGATTTGGGGCTTACAAAAGGCGATAGAGTCGCAATTCAATCCGAAAACTGCCACGAATGGGCGCTTCTGGATTGGGCTTGCCAGTCATTGGGGATTGCCTTAGTGCCCATTTACCCTAGCTTGCCCAAAGATCAGGCGCAATTCATTGCCAAAAATGCCGAAGTTAAGCTATGCGTTGCCGGAAGCAAGGAACACGCAGAGCGATTAAAAGGCATAAAGGGCGTACCGGTAATGATGCTTCGAGGAGAAGCCGTCTCAATTGCGGAGCTTGCGACAAAGAGAACGCTATCTGAAGAAGACTGGAACGCCGCGATTGACAATGTCATGCCGGGCGATTTGGCCACCTTGATCTACACGAGCGGCACGACCGGAAACCCAAAAGGCGTTATCCTATCCCACCGTGCGCCGTGCTTTTTGAATCACGCAGTCATGAGCAGCTTGCCGATTGATCACAACGATGTGTTCTTCTCTTTCTTGCCGCTTTCCCATGTTTTCGAAAGGTATGCCGGGCATTGGCTGCCGATTTCGTGCGGCGCATGCATTGGCTACATGAAAAGTCTTTCGGGAATTTTGCACGACCTTGAAACCGTGAAGCCCACGATTTTCTTAACCGTTCCTCGCTTCTTGGAGGCGATGCAAGACCGAATCACGGATTCGATGGCAAAACAATCGGGCTTTAAGCAAAAAATGTTCAAGATGACATTGGCGCAAGGAAAAAAGAAAACAAGGGGCGGAATGGCACCGCTGATGCCATTCTTAGACCTATTAGTGGGCACCAAAATTCGCGAAAAACTAGGCGGGAAAATTCGGTTTTTCGTAGCAGGTGGAGCGGCATTGGCTCCTCATACTTATGAGTTTTGGGCGTCGTTTGGATTGCCTGTGCACCAGGCTTATGGCTTAACCGAAACTTGCGCAGCGGTAAGCATTGTGCCTTTTGGCGAAGAGAACAAGTACTGGACAGTCGGCCGGCCAGTAGCGGGGGTAGAGGCGAAATTTGCCGAAGACGGCGAGCTATTGGTTCGTGGCGAAAACATCATGGATGGCTATCACAAGCTGCCGGAAGACACCGCCGCCGCAATGACTTCTGACGGCTGGTTGCATACCGGAGATATCGGCCAGTGGGAAGGCGATTTGATCAAGATTACCGACCGTAAAAAGGACTTGCTCGTGCTGGCAAACGGCAAAAACGTCGCCCCGCAACCGATTGAAACCAAGCTGAAGGAGTCTCGATTTGTTTCAGAAGTCGTTCTGTTTGGCGATGCTTGCGAGTACGTTTATGGCCTTGTCATTCCGCATTTCGAGCACCTTTCTGCTTACTTAAGTGGGCAAGGATTGAAGCCTCCTTCGAATGCTGAAATGCTGCACCTTGAGCCCGTAAAAGCACTTCTCAAAGAAGAAATTGGCAAGGTGAACAAATCTCTCGCCGACTTTGAAAGAATGAAACGGTACGAGCTAATTGATGCGACCTTCTCAATCGAATCCGGTGAGCTGACGCCTTCGATGAAAGTAAAGAGGAAGGTTGTGAGGGAGAAGTTCAAGGACGTTTTAGACAGGCTGGCGGGGAAATGAACCCCCCCCTCTACTCAGACTTAACGGAATGTATGGAGCCAACTAGCCAGCACTGAAGACTTCATCAGGGATAATGCAGTTAGGCTTATGCGAATGGCCATTCTCTCCGACATCCATGCCAACCTAACCGCATTTGAAGCGGTGCTGGCTGACCTGAAAGAAACTTCGCCAGACCTAATCGTTCATGGCGGCGACCTTGCCGACGGAAGCTGTTCCGGGCCAGAAGTTGTAGACCGGATTCGAGAACTGGGCTGGCAGGGCGTTATGGGCAACATTGACGAATTGATGTTCGACCCTAATTCGCTGGAGGATTTTGCCAAGAAGAAAGCGCATTTGGCTCTACTCTGGGAGGCAATACACGATCGTGCAGATTACGCAAGGAATCGTTTGGGTGCCGAACGGATCAAGTGGCTTCGAACTTTGCCAAAAAAGATAGTCATCGAACAGATTGCGCTCGTTCATGCAAGTCCGAATAGTGTTTGGATCGCCCCATCTTTCGATGCTCCTGACTCAGAGTTTGAAAATGTCTACGCTGAGCTTGCAACCAAAACCGTTGTTTACGGCCACATCCACCACGCACACATTCGCAAACTTCCAAGTTTTACGGTCGTAAATACAGGGAGTGTCGGATTGCCGTTCGATGGTGACAAACGAGCCTCCTATTTGCTTCTCGACGATGGCGAACTGACGATCCGCCGTGTGGAATTTTTAACCGAAAGTGAAGTTCAGAAAATTCGCGAAAGCAAAATGCCTTACGGCGAATGGATGATCCGGATACTCGAAACGGGAAAAACTCACATGCCCATTCCAGACCTGAAATAAGTCCTGGAATGCAATGGGGCACTTAGCTTCGCTGTCATCATATAGGGTCGGTCCAAGCAATCCATCCCATCCATCCAAACCATACAATTCTTTCGATCCAATTGACTATGACCTTCAAAGAAGTGCTTCGCATACGTGATTTCCGGAATCTCTGGCTCGGCCAAGCGATTTCGCAGATGGGCGATTCCTTCTACAACATCGTGTTTCTTTTCATGGTGATGAAGCTCACGGGCAACGTGGCGCTGACAGGTTTTGTGGCGGCTATGGAGTGGCTTCCCTATCTGCTTTTGGGACCATACGCTGGCGTGATTGCCGACAGGATGGATCGAAGAATGATTCTCCTCTGGAGCGACATTTTTAGTGCTGCCGTATTGGGAGTTTTTGGGGCAGTTGTTCTTTTTTCGGGGAGGGCACCACTTGTCGCGCTCTTCATAACTCCATTCTTGCTATCTTCGTTTCGGGTCTTTTTCATGCCTGCAAAGGGAGCATCCATTCCGAGGCTTGTGCCTGTTGAATCGCTCAATGTTGCAAATGCACTTTCGATGACAACTCAAAGCATGATGCCAGTAATCAGCATTCCGCTTTCTGTTACCATAATGACGTTTCTTTACGAATTTTCACCAATCATTTTCTGGGTTTCGGCGGTTGGACTGAACCTTTTGTCGTTTGCCATCTCCGCATGGTTTGTTGCGAAACTCCCTAAAATCATTCCAGATCAAACCGAGGAAAAGCACCCCTTTGAAGACATAAAAGATGGGTTCCATTACATTCGCAACCATTCAGTTTTGCTAGTAATGGTTTTCGTTTCGTTCTTCTTGAATTTGTTCATCTCGCCGTTCTACATCGTGTATTTAGCGACGAACAACCAGTGGTTCGACGGAAGGCCACAGACAATTGCCTATTTTGAGTGGAGCTTCTTTGTCGGCATGGCAATTGGCTCGGTTGTTTGCGGAAAGATAAGAACCCGCTATCCAGGTCAAGCGAATTCCTGGTCTCTCGCTATTGTAGGAGTTACTGTTTTGGTAATGGCATTTTCGCGCAACATTTGGGCGTTTTGCTGGTGGAATATGGCAGCGGGCATTGCCCTCCCATGGGCGCATATTCCCATGCAAACCTATATTCAATCAACAACCGAAGACTCTTTTCGCGGGCGTGTAAATAGTGCGCTATCTATGGTTTCGGCGGGCGTTCATCCAGTGGGAATGTTCATGGCGGGCATTATGGTGGCAGGGATTGGGCTGGTGGGTTCGTATGTGGTGATGGGTGCAGGAATGGCGATTGTGGCGATGCTTGCGTTGCTTCATGCCGGGTATCGCAAGGCGGAAACGGTTGTAGCTGCTTCGGAATTACCAACCAGCAAGCCTGCCTGATCATACTCTTGGTTAGCCGAAAACCCCTCCCACCGGGTACAATATCTCATAAGCCCGTGCGATGATGCGCGGGTTTTTTCAATGGAGAAAAGATAAAAATGAGTAAGGTTTACGCTGTGTTGGGCGCGGGAATGCAAGGGACTGCCGCCGCCTACGATCTCGCCAAACATGCTAGTCCGGCAAAGATAAAAATGCTGGATGTGTGCCTTGATCAGGCCACGAAATCGGCTTGGCGAGTGAATGATTTGGTCGGTTCTAAAATCTGCGAGCCATTCGTAGCTGATGCGATGAATCATGCATCGCTTGTAGAAAGTTTGAAAGGCGTAAACGTTCTTCTTTCTTGCGTTCCTTACTATATGCATCCTGCCATCGCAAAAGCTGCAATCGAGGCCAAATGCAGCATGTGCGACCTCGGCGGAAACACCGAAGTCACGCTAGAAACTTTGGCCCTCGACGAGCAAGCGCAAGCCGCTGGAGTTACTTTGGTGCCCGACTGCGGACTCGCTCCCGGCCTCGTCAACAACCTTGGCTGCTACTGCATCGAACAGCTCGATGAAGTGGATTCGATAAAGATGTATTGCGGCGTGCTACCACAAAACCCCAAGCCGCCATTTAATTACAAACTCACCTTCAACGTCGAAGGTTTAGTTACCGAATACGATTTTCAGGGCGTCACGCTACGAAATGGCAAGATTCATTTTGTAGACACATTGACGGAGTTAGAAGAGCTTGATATTGACGAGCTTGGAAAGATGGAAGCGTTTGTAACTTCAGGCGGAACTTCAACAGCGCCTTACACATTCGAAGGCAAGATTCCGAATTACGAATACAAAACCATCCGATTCCCAGGGCATTGCGAACGAATAAAGATTTTCAAGGATTTCGGATTCTGGGGCAATGATCCTGTCGAGGTTGACGGCAATTCAGTCGTGCCAAGGAATCTCTTCTACAAAGTGTTCGGCGAGGCATTATCGAAGTTCGAAGATCGCGATATGTGCGCAGTTCGAGCAGTCGGCGTCGGCAAAAAGGATGGCAAAGACAAGCGAATTCAGATTGACATTTTCGACCGCGAGTGCGAAGACACCGGCTTTACCTCCATGGAAAGGCTGACAGGCTTCTCTATGGCAATCTATGCGAAAGACATCGCAGATGGCCACATCGGACCTGGTGCCCACCGCTATGAAACAGCGATGACAGGCACCAAGTTTGTCCAAGAGATTCAGAATCGCGGGATCAGTCTGAAGTTCTCATAGTCTCCGAAAGCCCATTCCTCCCTTGGGAGGAAGAGGTTGGGGATGGTGGGTGAACTGCACGGTACACTCAGTCCCCACCC
>JANNQV010000038.1:0-2204 GCA_031400935.1 Armatimonadota bacterium | reverse complement strand
CGTTCCGACAACGTGTTTCAAACCTGTGAAATAGCGGAGACGGGAGCCAATAACCAAATTTCGGTAAACGTGATTGAAGACACGACTGGCCCGCCAAGCTGTGCGGTACAAGATGACGGCGCAAACCAAACGAGTCTAACTCAGATTCACATTACGGCTCAGTCTAGCGATCCACATAGCTCGATTCAAGGGTATTGGACGAGGGTTGGCTCATCTGCTGGCGCTGGAAACTTCCAAGATTGGGTGCTTCATCCTGCCAATAATGTAACAAACTGGGATTATACGATCAACGGACTGGCAATCCCTGCTGGTTCGATTGCTTTCGTGACGGTTGTTTCGCAAAACATCGAAAGTGCTGATTCGCCATTCGCCTACACGGACGGCATCCGATGCGGCGATACGACCCCTCCGGGGCCGGTAACGGTAACGGATGATGGCCAATTCGCTCCTCGCAATGACTCCATTCACTACATAAATTCGACAACTGAACCTGACGGCGGGATCTTTTTGTGGTGGTCGAGAGTAGGTACTTCGGCTGGTCTTGGCAACATTCAAGATTGGGTGAGTTACAACGTTCACACGTTGTCGTTCAACAACACGATCACACCAATTTCGATGCCGACCGGAGCGTGGTATTACGTCACATCAGTGGCCAGAAACTACGGTGGGCAGGATACGACTGGGTTCAGCAACGGCATATTGAGCCCGCTGTTCCCAGCATCGTACACGGTTGATGCCGGATTGTACTTTGGTGGAGACGTTACCAGCTTTGCATACGACGATGCGAATCGGTTCATCATTTTATGTGACGAATTCGATGCAAACGCAATTGTTCGCATGGTGGCTACTTCTCCGGTTGCTACGGGAAGCCAAATGTACCTATTGGGGCAAACTTCAGCTTCTCGAACTGATCTGCTGGAGATTCTTCATGTGTTCAATTACGATACAAATGCCTGGGTTTCAGCAAATGCTAGGTTGACTACCATTGCAGACAGCTCGTTCACGCTTAGCGTGGCTGGCGGAGTAAATCCGTTCGTGAATAACGGCAATTCCCAAGTCTCTGCAAGGTTCTCAGCGATTCCGACCGCCGACGTTTCAAATATTGATGGTTGGACTCACAGTGTGGACAGGTTCAACTGGTACATAGCTCCGTAAACAAAAGTCCCCTCTCCCTTGCCGGATGTTTGTGCCGGGAGGGAGAGGGGATAAAGGGGTGAGAGTTTTCCATTCTTCGGGAATTTGGCATTGGTATAGATTCTTGGGGGGCCTTTTTCTGTTTAGTGCCACAATCAGATCAACAATTCTCAATAGTGAACTATGAACCCAGAAATTTCCTATCCTCGTCGAAAAACCAGAGCCATTCGGGTTGGCGACGTCTTCATGGGCGGACAGAATCCGATCCTCGTTCAGTCCATGATCACTGAGGAAACGCGGAATATTGACGCTTGCGTCGAACAGATTATTGAGCTTCATAAAGTGGGCTGCGAGTTGGTTCGAGTCACTACCCCAAGCCTGGGAGAAGCACAATGCTTGGAAGAAATCCGCTCAAAGGTCATTGAAAAGTACAGAGTCGTTCCGTTGACAGCAGACGTTCATCATCAGGGAACAGACATTGCTGTCGAAGCCGCAAAGTATGTTGATGAGGTTCGGGTGAATCCGGGACTATTTGTTTTTCACAAGCACGGTTCAAGAGCGAAAAAGGTTCAAGCGACTGAACTGGTTCAACTTTCATCCAATTCACCCATTTCATCCACATCTCCCAATTCACAGACAGCTGTTCTCGACGTCCGCGGCAGAGACGAAGCTGAAATGCTTCGCTTGAAAGAAGAATTGGAATTCTCGCCCGAGGAATGGAAAGCCGAACTCGATGCCATTGAAGAAAGCCTAGTCCCAGTGATTGAAGCCTGCAAAGCTCGCGATATCGCAATGAGAATTGGTGTTAACCACGGTTCGCTCGCCGAAAGGTTGCTGGTGACTTATGGCGACACGCCGCAAGGGTTGGTAGAAAGTGCTCTAGAATACTGCCGAATCTGTCGGAAGCACGGGTATGAAAACATCAATATCTCGGCAAAAGCGAGCCGCGTTCAAATCAAAGTGCATGCAAACCGCCTTATGGCGCAGCGATTAGATGCAGAAGGTTTCGACTATCCGCTTCACTTGGGAGTGACAGAAGCTGGCGATGGGGAATATGCCCGAATCAAGTC
>JANNQV010000037.1:0-4969 GCA_031400935.1 Armatimonadota bacterium | reverse complement strand
CTTGGGTTGCTCCTCGGACGGCTTGGGTCGTGCCTCGCCACGTCCGAGGCACGACAAAAGGCAAGCGAGGGACCTTCCTTGCAATTTCCGTTGCCTAATTGCTGCCAGGCACTTTCAGGTTGGGAAAGGTAGCATATCGTAATGACGCTTGATGAGCTTTATGGCGAATTGGATTCACTTACAGCCGACGCGATAAAGGGCTTTTGGACGGGTAGGGACAAACAATTACAAAAACAACTCCCAGAAGGAAAAGCTGACCAGGGCCATCGTGGAGCTGCGACTGGAGGCAAGCACTTTGACGGAATGCTTCTACTCTTAGCTTCTTTTTTGAAGGCAGCTGGCGTACCAGAGTCAAGCATTTTCTCGCAGAGGAGTCTGGAGATTCCTGGTTTCTATCGACCGACGAAGAAATGGGATTTACTTGTTGTCCATAAAGGAAAGTTGCTTGTGGTTCTGGAAACAAAGGCAATCGTTGGTTCGTTTGGAAACAATTGTAATAACCGTGCAGAGGAAGCAATTGGAAATGCTGCGGACCTCTGGAGAGCGCATCAAGACGAAGTCTACCGATCTGCAAATCCGCCATGGCTCGGCTTTGTGTTCATCGTGGAAGATGCTCCTGGAAGTAAGAGCCCGGTAAATGTCAAGGAACCGCACTTTAAAGTACTAAAGGAGTTTACACGAGCAAGCTATTCGGAACGATGCCGGTTGCTTTGTCGGAAACTAATGGCAGAGAGGCAATACACTGCAACTGCATTCATTTCAACTAAGAAGGATTACAGCTTTTCTCAACCCGATCCAGAACTCAACCTTGAGCACTTTGTTCGATCAATGGTTGGACACGTCAAGGCTCACATTTAACCTATGAACAAAATTGTAGATAGCGCCGAAAGAACCACACACTCCCTGTTTTGGGGTGACGCACGACACTTTCCATACATTCCTGACAATTCAGTGCATCTTGTCGTCACATCACCGCCGTACTGGAATCTAAAACGCTACAACGAGTCAAGTGAACAACTTGGTCATATAAACGATTACGAGGATTTCCTGGCCCAGATTGATAAGGTCTGGAAGGAAGTGTATAGAGTTCTCGTTCCAGGCGGCAGAATGGTTTGTGTCGTCGGTGATATCTGCCAATCGAGACGGAAATTTGGACGGCATGCAGTTGTGCCTTTACATGCGGACATTTGTGTGTTGTGTCGAAAGATCGGATTTGACAATTTGAATCCAATTATTTGGCACAAGATCAGCAACGCAAGCTTTGAAGTCGAAAACGGTACGAAGTTCCTTGGAAAGCCTTACGAGCCTAATGCGATCATCAAGAGCGACATCGAATTCATCTTGATGGAACGGAAATCCGGAGGATACCGGCAACCTACAGAAGAACAACGCCGACTTAGCAAGATGAGTAAGGACGAATATCGTGCTTGGTTTCAGCAGATTTGGACTCTTACAGGAGCCTCAACAAAAGTACATCCTGCTCCGTTTCCGCTTGAACTCGCTTATCGATTGGTGCGAATGTTCTCATTCGTTGGAGACACTGTTCTGGACCCTTTCAATGGTTCAGGCACTACAATGTTAGCCGCCTTAAAAGCTGGGAGGAATAGTATCGGAATCGAAATTGACCGTGACTATTGTAAGATTGCGGCTACAAAATTGCGTGACCAAAGCGTTTCGCTTTACACAGCGTCAGAACTGAAGTTTCACAAGGTGACTCAAGAACTGGGAGCTTCGATGGCAGTTCACGAGGAATTATGGCTTTATGGCGAAGTACCGGTGAGTTGCGTAGCAGTTTAATGCAACCTCGGCTCATTTCCAAAGTGGAGCCTGATCGATCCCTGGGCGATAGCGCCTGAATGTGCTCTTCTCCAGCTTGAAGAACAAATCGTCGTTTCCGGGTTTGCCATGATGGTGGAGTCGTCCAACAGCATTCGTAGACATGCGCATTAAGTGCCGATCAATCGTGTTCATCTTTATGAGCGGATAATGGCTTTTGAACCATGCTTTAACTTCGGCACGTTCAACAACATCACCCTCCTTCACAAGTAATTGGTTTGCAAGTTCGTGCATTAGCTCCCAAACTGCTCGGTCGTATATCCTCATGCTGTTACTCCCTCTAAATCGTGAATCCCAAACTTCCCAGTCAACTCAACAACCTCCGACCTAACTCCAGAAAGCAACCCTTCATCTTCCCCAGCCTTTAGCGCCCGTGAAATCAGCGAGGCGATGGATGCCATCTCCCCTTCCTTCATCCCCCTGGTGGTGACTGCCGGGGTGCCGAGACGGATGCCCGAAGTGACGAACGGCTTTTCAGGATCGTTGGGGATCGAATTCTTGTTCGTGGTGATGTTTACGGAATCGAGCACAGCTTGGGCATTTTTTCCTGTTACGGCAAATGGGCGAAGGTCCACCAGCATCAGGTGCGAATCGGTGCCGCCCGAAACGATTCGAAAACCCTCATTCGACATGGCTGAAGAAAGGGCCGCCGCGTTTAGGCGAACCTGCTTGGCATAATCCTTAAAAGAGGGCAAGGAAGCTTCAGCAAAACAGACCGCCTTTGCCGCGATGATGTGCATGAGCGGGCCGCCTTGCAAACCCGGAAAAACGCTCATATTGATGGGCTTTGAAAGCTCTTCATCGTTCCACAAAATGATGCCGCCGCGTGGGCCGCGAAGCGATTTGTGCGTGGTGGAAGTGACCACATGGCAATGCGGCAGCGGATTGGGATATTCGCCCGCTGCGATGAGCCCCGCGTAGTGCGCCATATCGCATAGGTGCATCGCGCCGACTTCATCGGCGATTTCGCGAATGCGTTTGAAATCGAACTTGCGAGAATACGCCGTCGCCCCGCTGACGATGAGCTTTGGCTTGTGTTCGACTGCCAGCCGGTGGAATTCATCGTAATCTATCAGTTCGGTTTCGGGGTCAACTCCGTAGGGCACGACCTTGTAAAGTTGGCCGGAAAAGTTCACCGGCGAGCCATGGGTGAGGTGCCCGCCATGCGCCAGATTCATCGCCATGATGGTGTCTCCCGGCTTGACGAGCGCGAAATAGGCTGCCATGTTCGCCCCGGCTCCGCAATGGGGCTGTACGTTGGCAAAGTTGGCTCCAAAGAGTTTGCACACCCTTTCAATCGCCAGCGATTCCACTTCGTCTACCACTTCGCATCCGCCGTAGTAGCGCTTGCCTGGGTACCCCTCGGCGTACTTGTCGGTCATCACGCACATCATCGCTTGGCGGACGGCGAGGGAGGCGATGTTTTCGCTGGCGATGAGTTCTAGGTTGTGCTCTTGTCTTTGTTCTTCTTTGGCGATGATGGCGGCGACTTCAGGGTCGACGGTGGCGAGTGGTATGCGGTGGGGGTGCATTTTTCTATTATGAAGTGGGTGACCCGGGTGAAGTGGGTGACTGGGGTGTGAATGTCGTTCCAGCCTCGGAGTCATGGTCTATGGCAACCCTCCTTTGAAGGAGGGCAAGGGTGGATGGCGATGATTTCCTAACTGTTTTTTCATCGCCCGATTTATATGCTGAATCGATCCAACGAGAAATGTGCGCCCAACCATCCTCGGTCCTTCCCTCAAGGGAAGGAAGATATCGCTTTCCAAAAGTTACCGCTCATAGTATCGAAACCAAATAGGTACAGTTCCGATTATGCAGCCCATAAACCTCATGGCGAACATCGGCACGCCGTTTGTTTGGGGCGGTTGCTTTATGCTCATCTTCGGGAACGCGCTGATCGGCTATCTGGAAGCCTGGGTCTTGCAGAAACGATACGGAATCCCGATTCAAAAAACCAGGGGGATTCTCATTGCAACCAATTTCGTAACTGGGCTGCTGGGCCTGTTCATCGTTCCCAGCACCTTATCATTTTGGCAAAAGCTCTCTGAACCCCTGATTTTCTACTTTACTGTTCCGTTCCTTATCGTCACTTGGCTTGTGACTTTCGGTGCAACTGTACTCGCTGAATGGCCGATGTTTCGTTGGGCGATTCGAAATTGCGAGAAAGCTCCGAGAGCCTTTAAGGCGGCATTCCTTGCGAATTTGGTTAGTTATGCGGCGTTGTTTTTGGTATCGATTCCCGTTTCAAACTACAGCGGCGCCTTCTTATTGAAGGGCAGAACGATGCCTTTCAAGATGACTCGGAAACCACCTGAGGCAACTCTGTTTTCCGTGTCAAATGATGGAAAGCAACTGTTTGTTAGATCGTTGCCGTCACGGGTGCTTTTGCAGAGACATGACGTCAGTAAGTTCAATTTTCCGCTGCATCCCTACAGAATGCCACTCCACATTGCGAAATCTCCTGGCAACAAGTGGCACATGATTTTTCAAGATTCAAGTTTGGTGCCATATCAACGTATTGTTCTGAAAGACCTGCCGCTCGAAGAAAGACAAGTTGAACGGCTAGAAGGCGATGAGATTGGTTGGAAATATCCGTTTTCTGGACCATCCTATTTGCGACGCTTTTCGATCGAAGAACCTCCCGAGTACAGAATCATCAGCTTGGGTTGGGCAGGCTACTCGTTCGGCGTGACTGACGCGAAAACCAACGAGTCGTTTTCTTTAGATCTAGTGACTCCTTTCCTCTCTTGGAATTGGGAAAACCAAATTCTCTTGCCCGATGGCTGGTGCGTTGCTGAGGTGAACGACCGCATTTGGCTAATCGATCTGAAGACAAAAGAAATTGCCTTTCTTGCGTATGGTTTTGGGGCAACGGTTATTTTGGGATCGCCGAAACCTCAATGAAGGGCCTGAATCCAGATTCAAACTCTCCCTCCCCAACCCGTATGCCATTTTTCCTTCGTTCCTCGAAATAAGGGAGGGGCTTTCGTCAACCATCGACCGTGAACGGTTCCATTTCTCTTACCACCGCATTGTTCTCATCGAGTAACAGCAGCTTTGGAACTATGGGTTCATCGGTCCAGGTAAAGGCGGCGATTACGAGCCGATCGCCTTTCTGAAAAAAGTGCGC
>JANNQV010000036.1:0-31713 GCA_031400935.1 Armatimonadota bacterium | reverse complement strand
ATCATGAGTAATTCGCCTCTCAAGAACTTTCTCGAAATTCCTTACGACCAACTCGAAGACCTCAACCTTGAAGCAAAAGAGAGGCAGCTTTCCCGCACAAAAGAAGGGAAGCTCAAAGACTATTATCTGAAATACCTTGCTGACACCAAGGAGATAAAAGCTGTCACAGTCGGGTTTACGGATTTGGAAGGGCGCTTCCACATGCTCGACTACGACAAGAAATTTTTGTTGACGAGCTACGACAATCTGACCTTTGACGGCTCGTCTGTTCGCGGATTCAGCGTCGTTAGTGAGTCGGACCTTCGTCTTGGAATTGATTGGGGTTCGTTCCGATGGTTGCCAAGCGACATCTTCGGCCCCGGAAAAGTGATTGTCTTTGGACTCATTAAGGATCGAGACGGTAAAAGCTATTCATCTGACATGCGTGGGCGGTTAAAGGACTTCTCCGATTCGTTGGCGGAGAAAGACATGGTCGCCAATATTGCCGTCGAATGCGAGGGATTCTTGTTTGCCGGATTGAATGCTGAGCAAACTTACAACTCGCGAAACGAATTCACCCTCACCAGTAGCGGCGGATATTACAATTCGCTTCCCAAAGACCCTCTCAAAATCTTCATTGACAACTTAGCAGAAGCGCAAAGGTCGCTTGGATTTCAGAACGAAAAGGACCACCCCGAAGTTGCCCCTGCCCAATTTGAACTCAACTATATGTATACCGAAGCCCTTTTGGCGGCAGACCAATTGCAGCTTTACAAGCTGACATCTCGCCAAGTTGCCGCGAATATGGGAATGACAGCATGCTTTTTGCCCAAGCCGATTGCAGGAATCAATGGCAGCGGAATGCACACAAACCTTTCGATCAGCAGAAATGGAAAGAACGTCTATTTCGACAAGAAGGGGGACGATCAGTTGTCAAAGGAAGCATGGGATTTTGTGGATAGGCTCCTGAACAGCGCAAACGATATGTGTCTCGTGCTGAACCCAAGCGTGAACGCCTATCGCCGTTTAGATCCAAATTACGAAGCCCCGAATCAAATCAAATCATCGGCTGTTGACCGAACTTCTATGGTCAGGATTCCTTTGGGTAACGAAAAATCGGCGAGAATCGAGGTTCGGACCGTCGCCCCAGATGCAAACCCCTATATGGCGTTTTACACGATTCTGCGAACTGGTTTTGAAGGCCCAATGACTGAAGTCATTGACAAAGAAAATCGTCGGACCCGAACACGATATTTGCCGGGCAACATCTATGACGCCCTTCGCCACTTCAAGACCAGCGAGTTCATGGAATCGCTTCTCGGCACAGAAGTTCATGAGAAGTTTGCAGAACGCAAAATGGCGGTCGCAGACAGATGTCCCAAGGAACTTGGATCTCTCGTAAAAACAGCTGAAATTCTGTTCCACCACGAAGTTACAAATCAGTATCTTTGGTCTCGGTTTTAGACCAACGCAAGTCAAAAACACATATAGATTGCTGGACTGATACTAGTCGTAAAAGAGATTCGTCGTCAGCAGCTTTCCTTGTTCACCGATTTTAGCGGCGGAAAACGGTTTGCTTCCGTCGTTTTGGATAGCTTATGAACGAGTCACCTAGCACTGTTTCAGAAGAGGGAAGGGAAATTTTGCCGCAATTGTGGCAACAGATTCTCTGTCTCATCGTTCCACTGATAGTGTTTCTTTCGATGGGGAATTGGCCGCCGGAGCAGCGATGGGTCGCCACAACATTTGCCTTTGCGGTCACTTCGTGGATGACGGAAGCCCTTCCTCTTGCAATAACAGCCCTTGTGAGCACCTGTTTGTTGGTTACGACTGGGGCTCTTTCGACCAAAGATGCATTTGGAGCTTATGGCGACCAAATCATTTTGCTTTTCGTAGGCAGTTTCATTATTGCAAAATCTATGGAGGACTCTGGGCTCGATCGCAGAATCAGTTACTGGCTCTTGAGCAAGCCGTTCGCGACTCGATCTCCCAGCTCCATTCTGCTCTCAATAGGCACGATTGCCTGCGTGATTTCTTTGTTCGTAAGCAATACAGCAACAACCGCCATGCTGTTGCCGATTGGCAGGACAATATTGAAGGCCATCCACGTCGAAAAGCGAGGCCATCCGATTTCAACTTCCGTACTTTTGATGCTAACGTGGGGATCCAGCATCGCGGTTGGAACGATCATTGGCACACCGCCCAACGTGATTGGAGTGGCGTTGATTCGAGAATCCACAGGCGTTTCTATCAATTTTGTTCAGTGGGCGATGTTTGGGATGCCCATTACTATCTTAATGCTCCTCATTGCCTGGATGCTTTTGAGAGTATGGCGTGGGGTCGAACAGCCCAATACTTCTTCTGCAAGGACAGTCGCGGTCGAGGAACTGCACTCACTCGGGCCATTGAGGGACTCTGAAAAAGTCAGCATGATTGGCTTTGGGGTTGCCTTAACTCTATGGATTTTGCCCGGCTTTATCGAATATGCGGCTGGGAGCGGAACCCAAATTGCAAAACTCTGGACCGCTCGCGTTCCGGAAGCTGTCGCGGCATTGGCCGGGGCACTGGTCCTTTTTGTGATGCCATGCAAGGATCGAATTGAAAAACGAGCGATGACCTGGGCTTCTGCAACGAAAATCGAGTGGGGAACAATTATTTTGTTTGCCGGCGGCCTTGCCCTTGGGAAGGCAACATTTGAGTCTGGACTTGCGAAATCGGTGGGCGAATCGTTGGCTCATTCGACGGGTGCTTCGAATGTTTGGGCGATCACCGCTCTATCTATTGCAATGTCTATCCTCTTGAGCGAACTTGCAAGCAATACTGCTTCGGCAACAACAATGACGCCAGTTGCTATCGCACTCGCTCAAGGCGCTCATGTCAGTCCAATTCCGCCTGCATTAGGCGCAGTAATTGGTTCCAATCTTGGCTTTATGCTTCCAATAAGCACGGCTCCAAATGCGATTGTTTACAGCAGTGGACTCGTTCCTTCGGGCGTGATGCTTCGGGCTGGCTTGCTGTTTGACGTGATTGGGTTCGGAGTCACATTTGGTTGCTTGTATCTAATTCTGCCGCCGATGGGGTTGGCGTAGTTGTGACGTGGGTGAAAGGGTGAATTGGGTGAATTGGGTGACTGAGATGATTGGGATGAAACTGAATGCAAAGGCGATCAGGGCTACTCAAACTAGTCACACGAAACTATCACGAAAGTCAAAAATCACCCAGTTAACCCACTTCACTCATATCACTCCTTAAAGTACTTCTCAGTTTCTAATTGTTCAACAGAAGGTGCTTCTGGCTGGGTGGTTGGACGAGGTTTATTGAGCGTTGCACCGCTTAGCGCCCGCTGACTGAGTTGACGTCCTCGCCATCGCTCTTCAGCTCCTGCAACGACGGGCCAAACTGTGTCAGCCGCCCAATGGCTTGCCAGGAATTCGTTCCAAACTTGTTCATAAACAGCAACAGTTTTTTTCGCTATCAACGGCCAATCGAAGTCAGATTTCAGGCGCAGGGAAGCGTTTTGGCGCAATCTTAACGCCCTTTCAGGATCATCCAAGACTCTTCGAATTGCCCACGCAACTGATTCTGGATCTCCTGGATAGCAGTTTGTGCCAGTTACGTCGTGCATCACAACCTCCTTCAATCCGCCCGCCTCACTGGATACAACTGAGGCACCAGCCGCCATCGCTTCAAGAGCAACAATTCCAAAGGGCTCGTAAAGGGAGGGGAATACGGCGACATCGGCAATCCGGAACATCTGAAGGAGGTCTCTGCCGCCCATGAAACCTGTGAATGTCACTTTATCAGCGATCCCATACCAGTCTACAAATCGCTCAAATCGCTCTCGATGCCCTCCGCCGACGACCAGAAATCGTGTGTTCGGGTGCGTTGCCAGGATGGAGCCAGCAGCAGAAAGTAAGTCCTGAATCCCCTTTTCACGTACAAATCTTCCTACAAAGAGGACAATTTTCTCGTCATCGTTCGCAAACTTTTTTCGCCAAGCCGATTTGTCTTGTTCGCTCCATTCAAATTGAAATGTTTCTGGCGTAACCCCATTGAAAATCACGTCAATCTTGTCAATTGGGGATGAAAAAATGTCGGACACATGGTGTTTCATATATTCAGAGCAGACAATTACTCGCCATGCTTCAAAGCTGAGCCAGTATTCTTCTTCTGAAATGTACATTTGAAGGTCATTGTGGACGCCCTGATTTCTTCCAGATTCAGTCGCATGAATCGTCGCGACCATGGGCAAGCTATATTCAAATTTGAGCTCTCGGGCTGCTTCTAGTGCAAGCCAGTCGTGTGCGTGAAACAGAGTCGGCTGCCCTCCAGGCCTCCAGTCTTCTAGCAATTGCCTCACTCGGCGCTCGGTAGCTGCGTTCAATAACTCAATTTCGTGGACAAAGTTTCGAGGAGACTCGTCTAAATGAACTCTGTGAACCACAACGCCGCTGGATTCGATTTCTTCATCTGGTGCTTGCGGTGTGGATTTTGTAACAACGTGAACTTCAATGCCTAATTTCACGAGTTCCTTTGACAGGTCGTATACGTGCGGAGAGATTCCACCGACAATTCGTGGCGGGTATTCCCACGACAGCATCATTACGCGCATGAATCATTATGGATGTTCATTGGCTAGCAGGTTGTTGGCAAGTGGTTGACAAGTTGCCCAGACGTTAGTAGGCAAACGCCTCAATGGCAAGGGAAGGCTAATTCTTAGAATTCGCAATCACTATTAGTCATAATAATGATTATCGGAAGTGAATTCCAACAACTAATAACCAACAACGGGTTTCTCAACCAGCCATCGAAAGCTCGCCTGATTCGCCGATAAGGCGATGCTCTAGAGTTTCTGCCGCTTTGCTGCAAAGTTCGAGGGCTGACTCGACTGATTTTGCGCTAAGACCGCCAACATCCTGAATTTTGCGATACAAGACGAAAGCTAATGCTCCAATTGCAGCGGTAGTTAATACAACTCCCCACGGAAACTGACTTTCACACTCTTCGGATTCAAATTCGCTCATTTCTCTTTTGCCTCTTTCTTCGACGCTTAATTTATCCTCGGAGTTTCCTTAACAGTCTTTAGTACTAAAGTTAAGACATCGTGAATAAGAAATGATGAAACTATCTGGATCCAAACCAAAGACCGAGTTGAAAGACGCCTACTGAAAAGATGTATGCAAGCCCAGTCATATAGCAAAACATGAATACCGGCCATTTCCAAGTTCCAGTCTCACGCTTTACAGTTGCCAAGGTCGCCATGCACTGGCAACAAAGAGCAAAGAACACCATTAAGGAAATTGCCGACCAAATGGTGATTAATGGCTTTCCATCTGGCCAAGTTGCGTCTTTCAACGAATTACGAAGACTAGGGGATTCTTGCGGCACCTCACTTCCCTGCTGAAATAGCACTCCCATCGAAGCTACGACGACTTCACGAGCAGGAAATGCCGATAGAATCGCTGTGGAGAGCCTCCAATCAAAGCCTGCAGGTCGCATTACAGGTTCAATTGTTCTTCCAAATTGTCCTAAATACGAACTTTCCATCCTCTTGGCACTTACATATTGATCCACTTCATTGAATGTTGCTTGAGGCTTTGTAATGCGGAACTCGGAAGCAAACTTTTGATCGGATTCAAGGCTCCTAGGAAAATAGAGCAAACCCCAAATTACGATAGACATCAAGACGATAATCGTCCCAGCCGTTTGAAGAAACGTCTTTGCTCGAATGTACATGGACAGCCAAACATCTCTCCATTTCGGCCATTGATAGGGTGGGAGTTCTAGATGAAATGGCAATCGTTTTCCTTTGATGACTCGCTTGTTCAATACCATTACTACCGGAATCGCCACAACTAGTCCCAAAAAGTGCATTGCAAACAAAGTTACGCCCGCCCATACGGCACCATATTTAGGTTCAATCACTGCACCAATCAATAGTAGGTAAACAGGCAACCGTGCGCTGCAGCTCATGAGTGGTGCCACAAGGATCGTGGCTAACCGACTTTTTGGATCGGGCATTACTCTGGCAGCCATGATTCCGGGAATCGCGCACGCAAAGCTCGAAAGGAGAGGGATAAATGCTCTGCCATTGAGTCCTGCCCAGCCAAGAAGTTTGTCCATTAGAAACGCGGCACGAGCCAAATATCCGCTTCCTTCTAGCAAAGCTATGAACAGAAAGAGGATCATGATTTGCGGAAGAAACGCAAGTGCGCCACCAACTCCGCCAATGACACCATCTACGATCAGAGATTGAACTGCCGGCGAGCCCGAAAACCAAGGAGATACGAATTCTCCTATCTTCGAGAACCCGCCTTCAATCCAACCCATTATCGGCTCTGCAAACGAGTAGATGGACTGAAAGACTACGTACATCACCCCGATGAAGACAGCAAGCCCCCAAAATCTGTGGGTGAGTACAAAATCAATTTTGTCGGTCACGGTGAAACGAGCTTTTCGACTCTGCGTGACAATGACTTCCGCTTGAACTGATGAAGTCCATTTATATCGTTCTGAAACAGTGTCGTCGTTGGTTGAAACATCCGACGGCAAAGATCTCGCTTCCAGTATTAGTGCTAGGACATCGGGATGCTCTTCCCAATCTTTGTTAATTTCGACTTCAGTAGTTAAGAAAAGCTGATCGAATTCCGCATCGTTCATGTCAATTCCGGAGCGGGCGATTCGATGCCTGAGCTCCAAAAAGGTTTGATCGCTACTCTGCGACCTCCATGGGAATTTCCGTGATTTGTTTGCTTGTCCGATGATTCCTAGAATCTCAGATTCAAGTTCCTTAACCCCAGTTTTCCTGTGCGCAATAACGCTTACGACATTGACTCCGAGCATCGTCGAGAGTTTGGGGATGTCTACCTTCTTTCCCTTCGATTCCAGAACATCCGTCATGGTAAGGACCACGACTGTCGGCAATTGAAGCTCCGTAATTTGAGTGAATAGATAGAGGTTACGTTCAAGATTGCTTGAATCAATTACGCAAATGACAAGATCGGGCCGAGCTCCACTTTCGCCTGATAGCGCTTCCACCGCAACTTGTTCATCTGCGGAAACAGGTTCGAGTGAATACAGGCCTGGAACATCCACGAATTCGAGGCTGAAATCTCCTAGTTCACGAACGGAAGAAACTCGTTCTACGGTGACGCCAGGATAATTGCCAACCTTTTGACGGCTCCCAGTAAGAGCATTAAATAGGCTTGTTTTGCCTGCATTTGGATTTCCAACGACCGCTACAAGATAAGTCTTCTTGTCGGGTTCGGAAGAAATCGCTGCGGAGAGCACAAACTACTCCGATATTTCCAGCGCAAACCCTTCAGTTTCCGATCGTCGTAAACAGAGGCGATAGCCACGGAGCTCTATTTCGATTGGGTCTCCAAGTGGTGCGATCTTCGTGACAACAAAGACGGTATCTTTCGTTAAACCCATCTCTTGCAATCGAATGCCTTCCGGAGTCGAGCTTGACGTCTCGGTAATTCGAGCTTTCATGCCCTTTTCAAGCTGAGAAAATGTAGTCACGGTCTTCACTATGATCCTAAAGTTACCTCAAAAAGACGTCTCCAAACCGTCGGACGATTCAAACTGGAGAATGTTCAGAGGATGACTTTGAACAGCTTTGGGTTCACTTGGTCATCCACTTTCAGATTGACATCCCATTTATGGATCAATAGCGTCTCGGCGCCACCAACGATGATCAGCTCCCTCACGACGTACATCCTTAGATCGTTTGTCGCTGAAATCCACATCTCATAATTTCCAGAAACTTGGTCTTCGCCGTATGTTCGCCATTTGCCACTGACAACGTAGAACTTTTCGCCGCCTACTTCTTTAGTTCCGCCGCTATTGACTGTTGCCCATTGATTTCGCAAGAACTGGAGGTCTTCGGGGCGAGAAATCGCCATATCCAGCGGCGCAGAACGATCCGCAAGACTCTTGCTCGAAGCAGCGTATATTTCCGCTATTTTGAGTCGCCCATACTTACCATCGACTTCTTCAAGCAGTCTGCCTCTTCCATGCGATTCGGTGTCGGGCTTGTCATACGAAAAGTACTTTCCGTCACTCGTTACCGTCCACGCTCCGCCAGAAATCGTTTGTCGAGTCTGGCGAATATACAATTTGGCAGGTCTTTCATATTGAAGATCGGTGATTAGCTGGCCAGATTCTTGAGAATTTCCTTCTGTTTTTACAATTGTTCCGGTAAGAGTTCTTGCCGAATTGTATTTCGCCAACATAAAGCCAATCTTTGCGCTCGGAGTTGGTTCTTGAACAGGACCCGCAAATGTAACGACAAGTGCTAAAACGGTTGCTATCAAATTTTTATTCCCTCTTCCACTTAATATCTTCGACGTTTGAATGACGGTTGGCGGTTCGTGCCGCAATGAAAAGCCAATCGGAAAGCCGGTTCAAGTATTGTATTACAACTTCTCTTACGGATTCGACTTCACACAACGTTACCACGGATCGCTCCGCCCGGCGTGAAATCGCTCGGGCCAAATGAAAATGTGCTGCTAACGAACTTCCGCCAGGAAGAATAAAACTTGTCAGTGGCTCCAATTCGTCATCCTGTTGATCAATTGACTCCTCTAAAGTTGAGATGTCTTCTTTTGTAAGAATTTCAAGACGTTTCTTTGAATTGGAGGGAAATGAAATTTCTGCACCAATTGCAAAGAGAAGTGATTGAACAGAGGCTAAGCGATATTCAAAAATTGAATCAACCGACAATGTGCGGCACAGCCCTAGCATTGCGTTTAACTCGTCAATATCCCCTAACGCCACAATGCGAGCATTGGCTTTCGAGACCCTGCTTCCACCGCTCAAGCCTGTGGTCCCCTTATCGCCAGTTTTTGTGTAGAGTTTCATCGCTTACTTCGTAGTACTCGCCAGAAAAACGCAGGCAAGTATTTGGCTTTTGAAATTTTCTTTGGATTCGCCAATGTCCTCCATAGCCACTCCATGCTCAACTTTTGAAACAGCTTCGGCGCACGCTTAACTGTTCCACTGAATACATCAAGCGAACCGCCGACACCCATGTTCACCTTTGCGCCGATAATATCCTTCGTTTTGGAAATAAAGATTTCTTGCCTTGGAATTCCCATGGCGACAAATAGGATATCTGGCTTTGCTTCGGCAATTTCTTGAGCGACAACTTCGTCATCCGACGCAGGAAAAAAGCCATGCCTTGTCCCAACGATGTTGCATCCAGGATGTTTTAGCCTCAACTTTTCGGCAGCCAGCTCTGCCACTCCGGGTGAGGATCCCAAGAAATAGATTCGATGGCCGTTGTTTGCGCTGAGTTTGCAGATTGCGTCAACAAGTTCAACCCCGCTGACTCTTTCGGTAAATGTTGCGCCTGCTCTCTTCCCTGCCCAAAGCACTCCCACACTGTCGGGAGTGACAAGGTCGGCGGATAACAAAATTGATCGGTATTTCTGGTTTGTTTGAGCGATCATGAGTCCTGCTGCGTCCGCGGTCACGATCACATGAGGTTTGTTTTCAATCAAAAAAGCTGAAATTATTTTCAAAGTAGCTTCAAAGGTAACAACATCAACCAAAATTCCCAATATCTCGACCCGTTGCCTTCTAACTTGAACAGGTTTGGAAGTTGATTGCTTTGTCATCATTTCCTCGGACTCAAGCGTATCTGACTTTTCAACAATTTTTCAAAACCTGTCATCGAATTACTGTATTTTCACAGTGAATATGCGCTATTATGGCTGGAAGCGACAGCAATGTCACGTTTTTCGGCGTAGAGGTGGTTTCAATTTTATTTGAGAACGATTCGCCGAGTCCCTGTCTGAAGTGTCTGAGGTTAAAATGAAAAAAGCTTTCACGCTCATCGAGCTACTTGTGGTCATCGCAATCATTGCGATTTTGGCTGCAATTTTATTCCCTGTTTTTGCGCAAGCAAAAGAAGCTGCGAAAAAGACCAGTTGTCTCAGCAATGCCAAGCAAAACATCTTGGCAGTAATCATGTACAACGGCGATAACGACGGCTCCTTTGCGCAAAGCGCATATTCAACAACATTTGCTGCTGGTTGCGTTGTTCCTGGAACGGGTTCGAGGATCTATTCGGTTTTTGACGCAATCCAGTCGTACACGAAGAACGTACAGATTTACACTTGCCCAAGCAAGCCCGACTCAATTTTGTGGAAGGACAAGGTGCTTACTCCACTCGGCCTCCAAGTCGAAGGTCCAATCACGGTTGCAAGCTATGCTCCGAACTTTGCATTGTTCGAAGATCCTGCGGTACCGCCGACAGGCCAACCCGGTACTTGCCCGGGTCACACAGTTGCTGGAGATGGAGTGATCAACGAAAACTCCCTTTCTGATGTAGTTTACACGCCGGTCTTCTATGATTCAAAGCATCAAGCTGTTGGCACGATCAATGAAGAGGTTAGAGAAGTTGACCCAATTAACTATTTGACCAATCCCTACTATCAGCCCGCAACCGTTTTCAGCGGATTCAATTTCCCAGGAACGGCCCGGCACCAAGTTACAATCGTTATCAACTTTGCCGACGGCCATGCAAAAACATATCGTCGCAATGCAAAGTTGCCAGTGCCTAATTCTCCTCAGAGTTATGCAAATCCGACCGTACTTACTCCGCCTTACAATTTGCCTTATGACCTTAATGGTCTGATTGGCATCGTTTCCGACCCAACTTCATAGTAAAAGCAAGTGCAAAAGAAGCCCCCGATTCCAATTTGGGAATCGGGGGCTTTTTAGCAATGTCAATTGTCGGTTGTTAGTTGTTAGTTGTTGGTTGTTGGTTATTGGTTGTCAGTTGTTGGTTGTTAGTTGCCACCCACTTGGCAACGACTTGGCGATCACCTGCCAACAACTTGCCGACAACGTGCTAACTACTTGCCAACTCCCTACAGCTCTACAGCATTCTTGTCAGCAAATCCGCTGCACGAGCAGTTTGAAGCCTCACCCAAACACCTTCCTGGTGCATGCATAGATCGTTTGTGCCCACACTTACACATTGGGTCGAGCGGTTTGCCGCCGAGGGACCGTGCAGCGTCATAATCCATGACTAGAACTTTAAGGAGCTTCATTGGCACATCGTTTGAACCAGGTGCAGCGTCTTCAAAAACCCAGTCCACCTCTTGAACCGTCCATTTCGTGGTAGGGCCGTTGTGGAGTTCGAGCACTTCACCGACAGTAGGGTGTTCACCCTCCCAATTTGATTCATCAAGTACGATTTGACCTAAAGCGACGTCTACAAATACAATTCTCATGGATGCTTCCTATTAAGTACAAAATTCCTGAATATTAGTTATAGCAGGAAATTTTGGGAGTGCGCGGGCTACTACTCAATTTGCATGCGATTTTACTCCACCCCCAACCCCCTCCTCTTTCTCGTTCCTCGAAAAAGGAGGGGGCTAATTGGCAGTTGGCCCAATTGCCGTCGTGCTCACGGAATCCACTGAAAGTACTCGTTGTGCCAAATCAACCAATTGAGAATTAGTAATCGCATTGATTTTGCCCATTGTTTCTTTGACCGGGATATGGCGTTCATGATTCAGTTCATTTCGAGAGTTTCGCATCATTCTTGAACTCATTCCTTCGAGACCTAAGACAAGGGAGCCGCAAATACTTCGCTTTGTTCGATCTAGTTCATCATCAGTCAAGCCGTTTTTCATTACTTTGTCAAACTCGATTCGCACAAGGTCTTGCACCTGTGCCCAGGTTTCATTTCCAGTTCCTCCGTAGACCGTGAATGCGCCGCCACTGCCATACGATAGCGAGTAAGAGCCGATCGAATAAACCAACCCCCGTTTTTCGCGAATTTCTTGGAAAAGTCGGCTGCTCATTGACCCGCCAAGCGAGCTATCTAATACTGCCAACGTGTAAATCTCTTCGTCGTAGATCGAAGTACCCTCGCCACCGATGCAAAAATGGACTTGCTCAACTTCCTTCTTGACATAGTTGTTCCCTTTCGATCCTGAAGGACGATCCGGTTGAGAATCACCGCCGCCGGCAGGAATTTCTCCCAAATGTTCGGTGGCCCAAGCTACAACTTGGTCAGGATCAACATTTCCTGCAATAGAAAGCAATACATTATCGCTGACATATCTTCGATCCATATAGGTTCGCAAATTGCTTGAATCAAATGAGCTAACCGATTCTCGAGTTCCAATTATCGGCTTTCCCAAAACGTGATTTCCCCACCGGTTTTGCAGGTGAAGCTCATGAACATGGTCGCCAGGTTCGTCTTCGCCTCGTTTGATTTCCTCTAGGACGACGCCTTGTTCCCTCTTCAATTCTTCAGGTTCAATGAGCGAGTTTCGCATCATGTCAGAGAGCACTTCGATCCCAGTTTCAACTTCATCAGCCAATACTCGGCAGTAATAGCAGGTGGACTCTTTATCCGTGAATGCGTTGAGCATTCCGCCGCGGCCTTCGATAGTTTCTGCAATTTGCTTTGCGGTTCGTTTTTGAGTGCCTTTGAACAGCATGTGCTCGATCAAATGAGTAATTCCAGCTTCGTTTTCGAATTCATGACGGCTTCCGGTCTTGCACCAAAGCCCAACTGCCGCCGACTGGACATGCCCAATTGGCTCAACGAGAATTCGAACTCCGTTGGGAAGCTGTGTCTTGAATGGCTCACTCATATTTAACCTACGCGACTTGCCAGAGTACCCAGCCAATCGCAAGTAACGCGGATTTCGTCGCCGGACTTCAACGGACTTCTTAAATTTGGTTCGCCTAGAGTTATGGCAATCACATCTCCGGAGCGAACTCCTGCGGTCGTGCTAGCAAAGCAGATTGCATCTGTAAGAGTGATTGGCAAGTCATCGGTGTCAAATCGGAAAACCTCTTCTTCATTGACAGTTGCGGTAACGATCAATTTGTATCTTCGTCCGCCCAAATCTTGAATTGTTGTTTCTTCTAGTTCATCAGGAGTTGTAATTGCTGGACCAAGTGCAATGCCAACATCATGAGATCGGCTTGGCGGATAACCGCGCATTCGCTCGATTCGATTCTGGTCCCTAGCAAAGAACACATTCGCAAGCGTTACTCCCAGAATATGCAATTCAGCGTCTTCCGGCATTACGTTGGTCCCGAATGCTGAAACAATTGCCGTAAGACATGGTTTAAAACTAATTTCGTCGCTTGTGTGAAAGGGAGCAAGTTCAGTATGCGTTCCGACTATGGTTGCTGAATTGAGATATGCAAAAGATAAGTCAGCGATTGCCGCCTGCCCTTCGGACATCGTTGACCAGTCAGATCCTGCCACCCAAGGCTCGAAAAGTCGAAAGCTAGGAGCCAATCCAACAGGCGAAAGCAATCGCGAGTCGCTCGCTTCGTGAACAGCAACCGGATTGCTTCCGTCGGTCTCATATATCTTTCCCGAATATACAACGCCAGATCGAACGGTGCCGGGCGAAGAAATAAGATCGAATCGGCAAAGTTTCATAGGTTGTTAAGGTACCCTCTCTCCCAGTTGACTTGACTCATGCTTTTGGGTAGCATGAGTTACAAGATTGACGCCTTTTTCAAGGAGAACTGAATGGGAACTAAGATTCTGGTTTGTGACGACGAACGACATATTGTACGACTGATTCAAGTGAACTTGGAACGCCAGGGTTACACGGTCGTTACTGCCTATGATGGCAAAGAGGGACTAGAAAAGACGTTAGCTGAAAAGCCCGATCTCGTTGTTCTTGACGTCATGATGCCGTATATGGACGGATTTGAAGTCCTCAAGAATTTGCGAAGAGAGCCTGAAACAGAAGCCATTCCCGTAATCATGCTTACTGCCAAAGCCCAGGATAAGGACGTTTTTGAAGGATACAGCTATGGTGCAGATATGTATTTGACCAAGCCATTTAATCCGATCGAGTTGATCTCGTTCGTCAAACGAATTCTTGAAGGCAACAAAGAAGGCGACGGTCCTAAGCGTTACGATTTGTAGTTGACAGGCATTAGAGAAGCCTTTTCCGAAGTATCCTATTTTGATATGAATCGGTTATTCATCGTCCGACTTTTTTCTTGCAACCTGGTCATTGCCTCATTTGCATTAGCTGGCTGCCAAAAACCAGACAAGCCAGCAGTTCCATCGAATTCGGTAGCTTCTAGTGCGGAATCTGTTGCAAAAACTGAGCCGACGCTTGAAGCTACCACAGTCAAGGTAGAGGTTGACGGGCAAAGCTTAGTTCAATTGACATCGTTTATAGATGATTTCCAGATCACCCTACCACTCGATTTCCGAGGAACAATTCTGACAGATCGCGAAATCGCAGCTTTTTCCGGTCGAATTAAAAGCGATGTTCCACAGTTAGCTACTCAAATCCAATCCCAATGTAATGCACTTCGCCCTTCTGGCGGGGTCGTTTTCGCGATGAACATGCGTCCCGCTTCAGTTACTGATGGCTTCGCAGACAACATGAATGTTAGCATTCGAGGTGTACAAGAAACTTTAACGCTAAAGGCAGTAAAGGATCTGGTTGTCAAAGAACTTTCTGATCAAAAACCTGGTGTGAAAATAGCCGTTTCAGAGATTGACTCAGAAGCTGGAAAGATGCTCGAATTTCAATTCGCATACGAAGAAGGACCTGCAAAGACGAACGTTTCGAGATTTGTGTATTCGACAATTCGCAAACAGCAAATATTCACGATTGCCTATGCATCTTCAAAACTTAGGGCTCCGAAAGTTGTAGATGCGTTTCGCAATTCTGCGAGATCATTGAGTTACTTGTAACGTTATTTTTCTTCGCGAAACACTCGAAGCTCTTCTTTTGCTTTCGCACCGATAGCTTCCAAACGCTGTAACCAACTTTTCTTGTATGGCCGCAGGGTTTCGACGATAGTCTCCAATATGGCAACATCCCTAGCCGATTTCTTGTTGGCTGGAATTACGAACCAAGGTGCGCTTTCAGGGGAACACATTGTCAACGCATCTTCGTAGGCTTCTGTGTATTTATCCCAATATTCCCGCTCGCGCCAGTCCTGAACATTTAGTTTCCACGCTTTCTCTACTTCCTTTTCTCGATCAAGCAATTGCTGTTCCTGTTCTTCAAAACTAATGTGAAGCATGAATTTGAGAATTATCGTGCCAGAATCGGTCAGCAGTTTTTCCCATGCATTGATATGGTCGTATCTCTTGCCCCAGATGTCCTTTGGTACAAATTCGTGAACGCGAACTACCAAAACGTCTTCATAGTGCGACCTGTTGAATATGGAAATCGAACCTTTAGCTGGTGCGTTGTGATGAATTCGCCACAAAAAGTCGTGTGATAATTCAAGCGGTGTGGGAACCTTAAATGCTGCTACATTGCAAGTTCTAACACTTGAAAAGTTGAGAACTGACTTGATCGCACCCTCTTTCCCAGCGGTGTCCCTTCCTTGAAAAACGATCAAAAGGCCGTTCATGCCTGAAACCGAAAGCAACTCTTGCAACTCTTCTAATTCATTTCCGAGCTCTTGAATTCTCTCTTTGGCGTCTTCCTTGTTCAGCCCACCGGAGGCTTCTGGGTCTATTGATTTCAGAGATAGCTTCTGGTTTTGTGAGATACGAATTGCGTTGCTCATAGATTATTTTGCTTGATTAGTCATCCCTTTAGTACCAGTCTGCGTGGCAGACTGTTCTTGGTGCGAATATCTCCGAAAGTCGAGTAATGGAACTTGGTCTGTTGACCATCAGTGTTTGCTGTTCAGCTAACTCCGCAAATGCTGGCTGGCCTAAAGCCATTTGTGTGAATTGCCCGATTGTTGCAGTAACGTCTGCATTTCCTAACTTCGCAGCGGAAGGCTCGAATCCTGACGTCGTAGTAACCCAAGTGCAGCTATTTGCGGAAATTTCAGGATCAATGACGGACAGTGAAACACTCTCACCGTTGGAAACTTGCAATTTTCCAAGGATTGCTTCGACATTTAAGACTCGCCACATGACCTGGGCGTCCCTTGCAATCTGCATTCCTTGTTCGGTTTGAGAATTCAATAATCGGGAATTTGCAGGTTCGAACCATTCTAATTCCGTCTTATTGTTTGCAAGGCCGTTCATAAAACCCAGCATCGAAGAATAGCCGCGATTTGTATATGCAACGAGTTCCTTTATAGGCTGGGAAACCCAAAACGTCCCGTCCAAACGCACAATCGCATAGGCTTCGATTGGATCACCAGCAACATAAATAGAGCAAGGCTTTTCCTTTCCAATGATCCTCTGCCATTGAAGCTCGTTTCGAAAGTTCATGCCATTCATTTGGCTTGCATACCTCTCGTAAACGGGCCGAATTGCATTATAGTTTGAATTCGGAATCTCGCGAATTGGCAGCAAATCGCCAGAAATTTGCAACTGATTAGGATTTGCTTTTATTTTGAGCCAATAGCCGGAGTATTCGTATCCAAATTTCCTATAAAATGCGGCCCTGAACGGATACAGTGCCGCGATGTCAAAGCCAGACTTGTAATACTGTTGATGCGCACCATGCATTAATGCAGCACCAGCACCGGTTCCCCGCCACTCTGGCAAGACGCCTACAGCGGCAATTCCTACGCACATGATGCGGTTGCCCCAGAACTCGGTGTCAAATGAAATTCCGGTAGCTGCGCCCACAATTTGACCGTTAGCTTCAACTACCGTGCCGCTCCCGTCTTCTGGAACAAGATTTTCATCATCAGGAATCTGCTCGCCATTTCTGTAAACCTTCGATCGGACCAAATTGAACCCAACTCTATCCGAGGCCTCATAAGGACGAACTACAAATTCCATGTTTAAGAAAGCATACTGATTCCTGCGTTAGAAGTAAAGGATCATTAAAGAAAGTGCGATTTTGGAAGGAAAAAGTGAATTCATGTTGAATTTTAGGATAGGCTATTTGAACAATGGATATTGGCGAAGCGATACAAAACAGTTATGTCTTTCGAAATTTGGAAGCCCATCAGATTCAGGCAGTGAAGAATGCTGCGATCATGCGATCATTTCATGGCGGCGATACACTGATGCGCCAGTTTGAAAAAAATTATGACCTTATGATCATTTTGGAAGGTTCGGCAAGAATTACAACCTATTCAGGTGAAACCATTGCAGAAGTCAGCATCGGCAGCTTGATCGGCGAGATGGCATTGATTGACGATCAGCCCAGGTCGGCTACGGTGCTCGCTGTCGGAGAGACAAAGGTGGCTGTGCTTCCCTACGATTCGCTAAAGCAGATTTTGACAGGAGACCATGAATTGGCTTACAACGTCATCTTGAATATTTCAAAGGTGCTTGTTCAACGACTGAGAACTACCAATTTGCAATTGGATGCGGCTTTGACGAAACTCAGTTAGTCAGCTACTGGCCGTCTTCCCCAACGTTTCCAACGCTTCCGCCACCTTTAGCCGCAATGTCTTTAGCCTTTTCCTTCATAACTTGGCCAACTCCACTGCCACCGCCTTGAATACTTTCTGAACCTTGAACAGGTGTCAGGCCTCCTGCGCCCATTCCCGCCATTGGAGCAATGTTTCCTCCTGCACCAGAACTTCCTCCTTGGGAAGAAACTGGAGTGTCAGGATTTCCAGGTGCAGTTGCATTAGGTTCCTGGACTGAATTCCCTGCGACATCGCTTTCAGTGCCTCCTGCAGGAGGCTTTGAACATCCCGCAGAGCAAAGCATTGCCATAGAGAACACCATAATCAATACAAGTGCTTGAATTTTCATAGGTTTCAGTTCCTTTGCGAGATATTTATCACTAAATTTCTCGCACATTAAATGTACTATAAAGGATAAGGCGAGAGTATCGCATGGATTGTTCACATGGCAACTGCAA
Source organism: Armatimonadota bacterium (assembly GCA_031400935.1). Taxonomy (GTDB): domain Bacteria; phylum Armatimonadota; class Fimbriimonadia; order Fimbriimonadales; family Fimbriimonadaceae; genus JANNJE01. The sequence continues at coordinate 13,972 of JANNQV010000036.1, read as the reverse complement.
ATATTGATCAGTTAACTGAAATTTCAAAACAGATTTCTGAACTCAAGCAACAATTGACTAAGCTTCGTCAGGAATCGCCAGATGAACTGGTTGAAGATCACTTGCTGACAAGTTTAAACGGAACACAGGTTCGACTTAGCGAACTATTTGGCGAAAAAGACGACCTATTGGTTATCCACAATATGGGCCGAGGATGTTCGTACTGCACCCTTTGGGCAGATGGATTCACGGGATTCTATCAACACATCGCTAGCAGATGCTCCTTTGTGCTTTGCAGCGGCGATTCTTGGGAGCTTGCCAAGGAATTCTCGGAGTCCAGAAATTGGAATTTTCCAATGGTTTCGGGGCACGACAGTCAATTCGGTAAGGCAATGGGTTTTCAAAGTAATGATGGTGATTGGTGGCCGGGCGTATCTGCATTCCGAAGGAATTCTGACGGCACCATCGTGAGAACCAGTAGCACAGAGTTTGGACCTGGCGATGACTTTTGCTCAGTTTGGCCGTTTTTTGACCTGTTGAAAGATGGGGCAAACGATTGGGAGCCGAAGTACAAGTATTAGAATTGGCGAACGAGCTGTTTGGGTAGATAACGAGATTGCGTTTTTGCGCTATCAAAGTACAATCAAGAAGTGGATCGCTTCAACTCAGAGGGAATCCCTCGATACGAGCTAAAAACGCACCTAAGGAGTGCCAAATCTATTCGCACATTTAGGCGAATTGATAGTTGCCTGTTGTGTCGCAATCCGCATGTCAACGAAGCTGCGCTGTGCCATTGCTGTTGGGCACTCTTGACCGATGATGAATTCGCTTTGGCATCGCAATGGCTTTCTGGAGCAAGAACGTAGTGAAATGGCCTTTTGACCGCCAAGTGCCTAATTACCTCGCTTGTTGCGAGTATTTTGTCTATATCAATCGCCCAAAACTTCCACCTCAAGCCGCATACATGGCACGAATGACACGGGTGAATCCGTTCTCAACTGGTGAAGAGCCAATGATTACTCCGCGAGAAGCAATTGTATTCTCGGACATTCGACTTCACATCGCATTGATCCTTCGAGAGCGAAATGCACACGTTTTTCGGCCCGATCTCTTTGATGAACACATTCAGCCAAGTGCTGAAGTATTAAAGGGTTTAGGAACTTCAGTTGCTCTAGCCAAACTCAGATTCCTCTCGACCAATAAGCTGACAGATGACCGTCATCTGCAATTCATGCCGTATCTGGCAGAGGCTGTGGCTTGGCTGACCAATGCTGAAGTCGTATTCGACACGATTTCTGAGCGCTTATATACGTCAAATGAATTTCGTGCGTCGCTTGAATCAATCGAGCGAGCGGATACTCCAGAGTTTCATCTTCGTACCGGTTGGGAGCGGCACGATTCCAATGGACTCGCATTTACTCGCGGGCTTGTAAAAATTGGAATTCCGGAATTGGAAACGCCGCTATCTTCCGCTGACCATTCTGTTCTTCTTCAGGCAGTTCTCGAGAAAACTGCACTTCAACTTTGGGAATTGAGAGCGATTCCAACAGAAGTAAAGGTTAATTGTTTCGATGACGAATTCCATGTGATGCTGTATCCAAAGAGAAAAGGACCGATCCTTGCAAGAGTTCTGCGAATTCACGAATCTTGAACCGATCCGAGCATTTCGCGCAATTGCACCATTACTTCGAACGGAACCGGCATCGCAGGCGAGCGCGGGCTTCCCATTTCAAGTTCAAGCACTTCAAACCCTGCTTTGCAAACTCTCTTTCCGCTATATTCGGCAAGAAGAGAGTCTATCTTGCCTAAATCACCACTCTGCATAAGTAGCGCTGCTGGCGTAGTAACCATCGCATCTAACCGGAACGAGTCGGAATAAGTTGGATGCTGGTTGGGTTGTGGAACTGGCTCCGCAAGATGAACCATCGGAATGGTTCCCAACTTGTCTTTCAATTCGGGAGTGATTCTATCTAGCGGATCAACAGCAATCACCGCGATATTTGCGTAGCTAGCGATGGTCTCAAAAAAGCGAGCAACTTCATCATCTGTATATCTCCCATAATACGGTGGCATAAGGATCGCGGCTCTCGCACCGTGCCGTCCTGCATGTTGCGCGAGGTCAAGACTTGATGAAGTTGACATAGTTGAAACATGGGCCAGAACAGGTCGCCCCTGCGCTTCTCGAACTACAATTTCAAGAACTGTTTTTCGCTCTGCGAAGCTCGTGGCGAGAAACTCTCCCGTGTCGCTCGTTGTTATGAATCCAGCAATCCCATTTTCAATTAGATGCCGAACTTGGCGAGATAGCCGAACATCACTAACTGTTGACCCATCATCAGTAAATGGTGTCACCACAGGAGCAAACAAACCGGCAATTCCTTCCATTATTGAATTTCAATCCAACAGGAGTCTTGAAATTCTTTTTCTCCAACTTTTGCGGTCAAAGTAACGGGAAAACTGCCTTTAGCATCGGCTGGAATATTGACCTCAAACGTTCTCTTTTGACGCGAATATGAATTGTAAATAACAATCGGGAAGACTTCGCCAGACAAGATTTTCCATTGAGTTGGAACCTGAATCCTGACTACGCAATTAATCCTCTTCAAAGAGTTCGACTGAACAAAGTATGAGAACTTGAGCTTCCGTTCCTTAGTGCTCGATTTGAGATTTCGTTGCTGATTTAGAGCCAGTTCAACTAGAGGTGCCACTCGGTAACTTGATCTTAAGAAAGTGGTTTTGCCTGCCGAATCAGTTACTTCGCCTCGCAAAGTTCGATATCCTGTCGTCGCATTTGCCGGAATCGGAGTCATGAAATCAATGGCCGTGTGCCCCTTCCTATCGAACTGGGGAAAGGGATAGGAGAGTTTTGCAGCAACTTCAGTTACATGATGAAGGGCGTCAACATCAAAACGTACCAGGTTCATTGCCGGATCGCCATTGAAGTGAAAGCGAACTTTCATCACTTGGCCCGCGACAACATTTCGTGAAATGTAACCCGGGATCCATCTCAAACCACCAGGAACATTTGATGCACGATCAAGGACAAATTCAGATTGAGTCATTGTCCGTGGTAAAAACGCCTCGAATTCTTGCCCGGTAGGCACGATGTCTACCCTTACACCCATTTTTCCAGTTTCATTTCGAAGTAGATTTGCTCCACTGTCGTCTATCGCGCACTCAACAATATATCCACTTTCTCCAGGAGCAGCGGAGGCAAGCGAGAGCCTTAGAAATTCGGGTGCATCGAACCATGCTGGCCCAGATCGTAGAGAAGAGTCAAGATATCGTGCTCGCAAAACTGGTTTTCCATTGTTGATCGAAATTCGGAAGTCGTAGTTGGCCTTTCCAATTAGCCAACCGTCAGATTGAGCATCAATTGAAACCAGCATGTCTTCGTTTTCGCCAAGTTTTGATGCGGCGTAAATTCTTCCAGGCTCCCACTGAAAGAACGTTTCTTTTCCTGGAACTCCTGAATAGGAATCCCATTCGTTGGCTTCCAACTTCCCGTCAATAACGGGAGTCAGGGCCAGTCGTTGTGGTTCTGCAACCGCTTGTAGTTCTTGAAAGCCTGAAAAACCAAGATTTCCCAGCGCAAGCACGGAAAGAGTTATGATTTGCATTTGATGCTAATGACGACAGTGCAAATAAGTCCGCGTCCTCGAGTTTTCCACATTCTCGATAGAAACAGTTCAAAAACTGATCTTCGAGTCTAATTACCGGGTCATTTTCCAACGATAATTATGGAATATGAATATTGGGAGCGGAGTAAATCGCTGAACTATTAAAAGTCAACCTATGGACATCACTGAAGCCAAAGCATATGCGAACCGAAAGGTCACTCTTGGGTGGAAAGACAGGAACGGCGAGGTCGTTTCCGAAGTCGTTCACGTACTTGAAGTGAATTTTGTTCCATTCTATGGCCCCTGCTTTGTAACGAGTAACGGCGACATTAGGCTAGATCGTGTTGTATCGTGCGTCGCTGTTGAAGTAAAAGCCGCTTAGTTCTTTGGTGGCAAGTGGTTGCCAATCAGACGCTTCGAAGTTGATTCTTCGAGGCGTTGTATTTTTTCAAATGGCCTAAGAGTGAATCCAAACGTGATTCTTCGCGGGCGAGAACGGAACGACACAAACGGTTCTATACATCCAGCTAACTGGTGAATCGAGAATTCGTAGTCGTACCAATCTTTGCGATCCGGATCGTATTTTAAAAGAGTGCTTACATTTGTTGAACCGCCTGCGAGGTCTGCACGGAAATGGAAGGCTGATTTAGAGTCTAAGGCATCAATGGTTGACGGTGGGTCGCCAAAAGAAGTTGAGTTTGAATATGCGACCCCGATTCGCACATGGCGGTCCAGCGACAGAACGACCCCTGCTTGCCCTCGAATCCATCCTCCCTGATCACTTTGCCCAGATGCGTAAGTCCTCGAATCAATTCGGGAAAGCAACTTAACTTTTTTAGAAATTGAAATGCTTGGCAGTGAAACTGTGGCCAGAGTAGTAACTCGGTTCAAATCGTCGGCGTCTATCTGGTCCAGTTTATGATTTCGGATTTGAGCAAACCAACCGAATTCATTCAAGTTTCCTCCTCCCTCTAGGATTAGCTCGTACGGCTTGTTGATTTGTCCAGGCAAGTCTGTGTATTGGCTTTGATTCCAGGTTGTGCCTAAACTTATGGAACCCCTAACTTCCCTCTCTCTTGAAATTTCTGTCTCTGGATCGCGAATACGGACGTTTTCAAAGAAGCCTGAACTCGCAACTTCGGCAGAATCTGATCTAGGTGCTCGAATTGCACTTCCCAAAGGAAGGAATCCCTGGCTCAAATAGGCTTCGCCCCAGGGACTTGAATCTGTTGATATTCCAAACTTTGCTGAAAACCGCAAGCCATCGGTGATCTTGTGTCGGCCTGTCCATTGCACGCCAATTCCCTTTGATCCTCCAATCACAATGTTTGGCCAAAGTGTGGTGCTGTCCTCGGGTCCCAAATCTAATGAATAGGATTTTTGACCAATGATTGTCTTCCCGAAAAATTTCAGTTGGACATTGTGAAAAGCTGCTCGTTCTGAAGGACGATAAACCAACTTCTTACAAGCAAAACCGATGTGACGGTCTTCGCACAAACTTGCGTTAACCCCGTTCAATGTCCACTGGCCTGGTTGGATTTCAATTTGCGCCACGCTTAAGTTCATTCCGCCAATGTTCACGACCGCTTCGGATGCTGTTCCAATTCCCGTTTCCCAGTCGAATTCGAGCCTTTGAGCTGAGATTGTGCCGTCCGGATCAACTAATGTTACGTTTCCCTTCGCAATCGCTCTTCTAATGAATGACCGTGAAGAGTCTGTCGGAAGGTAGAAAGTGATCTGGTCTCCATTGAGCTTAGTCACTCCAAATACAGCTTCCACCTTGCCTGCAAATTCTGCTACTAAATCAATACGCTTGAGGGTATAGGATTTTGCAGTTACGCGGAGCGACTCAGTCAAATTTACAGTTTGAAAGCCCTGGCCGAAAACAGCACTGTTTGGAGGAAGTGACCATACGATTGGCATAATTACCTAGCAGATTCTACCGATTTCGCAATTTATTGACGAACAAATGTAGAAAACACTACCGTCTATAGAAAAGACGTGCTATTGTATTTGTAGAGTTATGGTTGATACAGACATTTTTAGAATTTCGAAAGCTGAGCAGGCCCACGAGGAGTGGGCCTGGGTGGCTCGCAGTCGTAACCAAGACGAAACTGCAATGTCTCATCTCGTAGGCAGGCATCGAAGCCGCCTGATTCGCACAGCGGCAAACCTTTTGAGAGATCGTTACGAGGCAGAGGATGTTGCCCAAGAGTCTTTTTTGAAAGCGTTTCGGGAGCTTCATCGTCTTCGAGAAGACAAGGCATTTTCTGGATACCTTTACCGCATTTGCGTTCGACTATGCATGGATCGGCTTCGACTGAAAAGAGCTGAACCTGCCGAAATTGAAGAAGTTCAACCACATGAAGGCCTTAGTGTCGAAACAAAAGTGGTAATTGAAAAAATTCTAAGCCAATTGCCCTACGACCTCCGAGCAACCCTCGTATTAAGAGAAATGGAACAGCTCAGTTATGACGAGGTTGCCGAATGCATGCACGTACCAATTGGAACCGTTCGATCGAGGCTGCATTCAGCTCGTGAGCGATTTCGCAAACTTTGGTTGGAGGCAATTGCAGAATGAAAATTTTTTGGAGCCGTTGCAGCAGATTTAGCTACATTATCAACGCCAAAACCGAAGATGAAATGTCAAAATCGGAATTGGACTTTGTAGCAAATCATGGGAACGAATGCGACAGGTGTGCCCAATATCACGAAACTGATTATGGAATCAACTTGTTGCGAAGCTGTCAAATTGAACCAATCATTTCGAATGGATTTAACGATCGTGTGATTCGACTTGCTCGTGTTTCATTAAGGAAGACGGCATTTTCATATTGGTCACCAGCACTAGCTGGCGCGACAATTGCAGGATTGGCTGTTTTGGCAGTCGTACAATTAGTTTCCAAACCGAATCAGTTACCAGTTTTCAGGGCAACCGGAGAGGCTCGGAAAGTACATTCGCCAATGTTTCCCACTCCTGATAGTCCGGGTCACGCAAACCGCGTACAATGAGCCCACTGAGCCGTGTTGCAGCTGGTGCAGCACTCGGCGCGTTCATTGTTCTTTTGGCGCATCCCCTTTCCAGACCTTACGTTTTGGGCGGACTAGCTCGGTTTGGCCCGAGCAAAGCAGCAAGCAAGACTCCAATGCTTCCGGCTACGTATGAGGTTCTCCCGCGCCCTAAAAATCTCATTGAATCGTCCATTTGGCTTCATGTCGCTGCTGAGCGCCTATTGATGAGAGAGCAACTCCCCATATCAACGCAAGTTGAATTGATTCTTATTGCCGACGATGCAGGTAAACAAGATCCTGAGAACGCTTTCTGGCCCCAATTTAGCGCCGTACTTGAGCAAGCCATGGGCCGCAACACAGCCGCATTTGAACATTGGAAGCGAGCGGCAAATTGTTCCACATGGAATGACTACCAGAGTAGCCGGTTTGACAAGGCAAAGCTTGACTTTGTATCAGAAACAGGCGTCGAGCAAAGTTGGCACTCAGCGTTCTTGTTTTTTCAACGATCAAAGGCTGCCTCCGGTCTCATTAACCGTTATGGGCGAAATTCAATACGAGACATAGACTTTTCGACCAGTGCAAAATTGGAAAGGCGAATCTATACCTTGAAGAATGGAGCTTTGCTCCGTGATAATTCACGATCCATTTCTGTGGGCCAACAAGGAGTTGACCTTGTAGAGTCAGCAAGCTTGCAAAGCAGGCAGACGGCATCTTCTTCGCCAAGAAAACTTGTTACGGCAAGGTTTGCGCTGATTGATCGGCTACGCGATTTGGGAATGTCCGAAGAAGTCGAACTTGCAAACCAAGCTTTCTACGACAATGATGCATGGCTAGCGCTTCTCCTTCATCAAGAGCCAACTGAATCCGTTAGACTTCTAGCTTTCGCTTCTGTCGCAATTTCATCCTTGCCGGGTTCATTGCTCTTAGTATCCTTTATTTCGTTCGGAATCGCAATATTTAGCCACCTTGGAAAGAAATTCCCCTCGCTCATGGTATTGCTACGTAATCCAATTGCACCCATATTTGGACTTGCACTAGGGATAATTGTCTATGCCACGACCGAGTTGGGATTCCTTTCCCTGACATTTGTGGGAAGTTTTGCATTTCTGGGGTTTGGACCTCAACATGAAAGAAGCAAACCTCCAATTAGCCTTGGGCCGCTGTTCGACCTGACAGTTGCTTTCTTGGCAACGCTTTTTTCAGCCTTTATGTTGGTGTTTGTTGTTGGTATCACCACGCCCGCTTTTGAATTGATGCCATTATTGGGTGTTCCAGAAGAGTATTTTGGTGGAAGTACGATGCCGCTTTGGCTCGCAGGAATAGTAATGACTCTGGTACTGCTTGCTGCCCCACTTTGGGCTATCGCAACACGGATATCTACATCGCACATTCTCACCCTTGCTTTGAGATATTTTGGGTTTGATGCCGCAAGTTTTTGCCTCTTCTTTGGAATAGTTACGGTTCCACTTGCCATCTATGGGGACACAATTCTGAACCCAATCTTGTCAAAAATGCTGCTCAATGAGCCGACTTATTATTTGACCCGCTAGTCTGGCAGTAACGACGCAATTCCAGACTGCCATTCACAGGTATATTTCAACCTGAACTCTATGAAAGTAGTTATTTTTGGATGCGGGCGAACGGGTTCCTCGTTAGCTCTGCAGTTGGCGACAAAGGGCCACGACGTAACTGTCATCGAACAGAACCCACCCGCAATTAGGCGCCTTGGACAAGAGCATGGGTGTAATATTGTAATTGGCAGCGGGTTAGACGAGGACGTACTTCTTCAATCTGGAATCGAATCGGCAGATGTTTTCTTTGCTTTGACTCGAGGCGACAATACAAACCTTATGGCCGCACAGATTGTGAAAATTAAGTTTGGAACTGCCAAAGTTTGCATCAAAGTTGCAGACCCTCTACGAGCTGAGGCTTACCGAAATCTCGGATATTTTTGCATAACTCCAAGTCTTCTCACTTCAGGCATGATGCGAGACTGGATCATGGAGCAGGAGTACATAAGCGTTAACGAATATAATCTGTTACCAAAGGAATTGGAGGTCTGACATGTATATGATCATTGTTGGTGGTGGAAATGTCGGACTTCATTTGGCAAAACGACTCCTGTTGGGCGAACATGAGGTCCTCTTGCTTGAAAGAGACGCACGTCAAGCCGTTCGCCTTGCACAGATTTTAGGTGAAGAAAATGTCATGGTTGGTGACGGATGCGAAACAACGACCCAGAAAGACGCCGGATTTGGAAGAGCCGATGTGGTCGTTGCTGTAACCGGGGAAGACGAAGACAATATGGTTACCTGCCAAATGGCAAAAACCGTATGGAATGTTGATCGTGTCCTAGCGAGAGTAAACGATCCAGTACACGAGGAAGTCTTCTGGAAAATTGGCATTGATGACACCGTCTCAGCAACTGGAATCATCTATTCACTACTGGAACAGCAGATTTCACCCGACGTTTTGCTGCCTGTAGGTGCATTGGGCAGGGGAAATATTGAAGTCGTTGAAGTCGAATTGTCAGCACGCTCGCCGGTTTGCAATATGAAGGTAAGAGACATTGTTCTCCCGCCCGGTACGAACATTGTTTGGATTCTCAGAAACGACCAAGGTCTTTTGGTAACCGGTGACACGGAGCTGCTTCCGCATGACTTTGTAGTAGCTCTCGTACCAAGGGACAGTGCTGAAGAGCTTCGCGCAAAAGTAGAAGCTCACAAGAATTAGTCTTCACTCAACTTTGAATGTTGATCGTCTTTTCGTGCGTGTAGAGCGCAGTGCCAATAGGTGCACCTTTGGGCTTGCGAACATACTTTCTTAAGGTGTAATCAACGGATACGTAACCAGAATGCTTGCTAGGGCTGTTCCGCACGGCAACGCCAGCTGCAAATTCGATTATGGCTTTCCCAACCCTTTCAGGAGCATTTCCAGTCTGAATAACTACGTGAGCAGAATTGCCCCCTCGCACATGAAGCCAAATGTCGTTCGGCTTTGCTACTCTCAAAGTCAAAAAGTCGTTGCTAGTCGCATTCTCTCCATAAAGGACTCGTAACCCGCCCGGCGCCTCCAGCTTTCGAATTCTATGACCTTGAAATGGATCGTCCGTCGCTTTGCCGCCTGACTCTGATTGAACTCTAACGACATGCAACCACTTGCGTGTTCGGGCAATTGCCGAAAAGTCTTCGAGTTCAGATAGTGACGTGCATGCATTGACTTTAAGAACTAGTGAATTAATTTCAGTTAACTCGGCTGTTAACAGTTCAAATTGCTTATTTCTGGTGGCAAGATTTGATTTGGACTTCTTTGCCTTCGAAAAATAGCGATTTGCATTCTCAATTGGATCAAGTTCAGGGTCAATCGGAATCTCTACGTCGGTGTAAGAATAATCTTGCACTTTGAGCACGGAAGCCGATGAAGTGATTTGTGAGCCATAAGCTAACAAGAGTTCGCCATACATTTGCCATTTGCCAGCATGAAGCCCCGAAGCGAGCACTTCATTCAAGTCGTGAATTGCTGCGCTCCTTGAAAGTACAACTCGGTCTAAGGAGCCAAGAAGTGCCCGTCGTTTCTGTTCAACAGATGATTGAGTCGCAGCTTCTTTGTAGAACCGATCTAATCCAGTACTAACTGATGAAATCGGTTCAGTACAATAACCAAGCGCGGCCACGTCAATGGGGTAGGCACCAAATTCAGAGTCGAAAACCGGTTGAACAGTTCCCATCTTCACCGATGTCACCCAACCTTGGAGGGTTGCTTTTCCTAAATTCCATTCTCCCGAACTAACTGATTCTAGCAACCGAATGAGAAATGGCGAGGCACCTTCTGATCCTTTCAATTCTTCCCATGAGTTTGCCTTTAGCATTGATTCGCGTTTAGCATGAGGCGGGGGCTCGAACTTACGACCCACTAAGACAACGCGGCTCGATTTAGTTGCGCCGACAGGTTTAGCACAAGCTAAAATCTTCTTTTCCGATGAAACCAAAATTAGATTTGAGTGCTTCCCCATAATTTCCGCCACAAGGAGGACCGGAGGTTCATCGGAGCGTTCAAGCTGAATTTTCAAAATGCGGTCAAGCCCTTCTATCTGGCAATTTTTGATTCGAGCACCCTCAACATGACTCCTCAAAAGTCTAACGAAGTCATCTGCCGTTATTGCCGATTCGGGTTTGGATTCCATAAAGTGAATGCGAGCGAAGTCTGGATGAACGCAAATCAGGATCCACAATGTTTTCCCCATGCCATGAGTGTTCAATGCAATGGTTGAATCATCCAACTTCACGACACGCTGAACCCGAGAACCGACAACGGACTGGAACTCACGACAAACTGCCATGAGCGTCAGGCTGTCAAACGGAATTCGCTTGAGGTTCATTGAAGTCCATAGTATCTGAAGAATGCAATCGGAATCTGTCAAACGTCCTTGAATGGTTATGTCGCTCGAAAATTCTCAGCCAAAAGCAATCCTTTGGAATCGAGTGTTTTGTTGGAGCATGGCGCTTACAAACATCGCACTAACCTTCGGAATAATTTGGGCCATTCAGAATCTAGATTGGCTATTTTCACTGCTCCTAGTGGATGTTCCTTCGGACATTCCGGAGTACGAGATTGCAAAAAGTGTGTTCTTGAAAACTCTAGTGATGGCTTGTATTTCGGGGGCCATATTTGCTCCTTTGAACATTTGGCTTGCACATGCCCGCGAATCGAGCACAATGTATCACATCCATTTGTGCAACTTGTTGGTCGGACTAACAACTTGTGTTTGCCTTCCGATCGCCCTGCCGTTGTTGATTAGTTGGCTCAAGCCAGAAGTCAAAAAACACTTTGGCGTGGATACCTCGAAGCCAACTCGCTCAGGCAGGTAGCGCCGCATATCGCGTATAACGATGGTATATGTTCGAAGACCGTAGTTTGCGTATCGTTGCTTCTTCGATCTTGTGGTCAACTGCATTCGTCCTAATTTCGGTTGCAACACATGGCAGGCTGTATGGAGTTGATCTTGCGTCTGAAAACATCGGTTACATGCGTTCATTAGCGATGTGCATCGTCATAGGTTCCTTTGTCGGGATTCCTTGTGGAATAGCACTAAACGCAGGTGTCCACCCAATGCGCCGAAATGTGGCCGCGGTAATTGGTGCAGTTTTTGCTGTGGGGATGACTCCAATCTTTGCTAGTGTGACTAGCTCATGGGGCGGAGAGGCATGGCAAAGATGCCTGCCATTCGTATTCCTCACGTGCCTGATTTCAGGAATCTTGATTCAAGTCATTGACAACTTAAGAAAAAAAATGGCCCCCTAAGGGGCCAAATGAATGGATTGAAGGTTACCTAATGAAATCTGGTGATTTTGCAACTTCGGAAGATTGCTTGCGGGGCTTTTGTCCTCTCTTTCTACCCTTTTTCGAGATTACGTCATCTCCGTACAATTTTGGAGCCACACTCAATGCGGGTTCGCTTGAACTTGGCTTCGCTGCAACCGAGGGCTCTGATAAATATGCGTTTATGCCTGTATAAGCCAAGATAATACTGGCAACAGCGACAACACTTGCAATTGCCACCTGCATCCGGATGAATTTTCGTGAAACTCGAATAGGCAGTTCTGATCCAGAACCAACAATTCCAGGAAGGGACAATAAGTGACCCCTAACAGCCTTGGTCTCCGCATTTCTCTGTTTGCATGAATCGCATGTAATTAGATGCAAACGGGTTCGAACGCCCTGCCAAAAGCCAAGTTCTTGATGGGAAAGCAAGACTACGTTGCTTGCAAAACTGCAATCCCCATCGGAACAATATCGTTCTTCAATCTCTTTGCTCATATGAATCCCCCGTCCTTCATAGACTTAGCCAAACGAAAGTGCGCTTGGCAAAACTGGTACTTAACTGTATTCAAGTTTCGGTCGAGGACCGTGGCTACTTCTGCCAAGGTCAAGTTTTGTTGATAATAGAGGTCAATTACTTCGGACTGTGATGCTGAAAGAGACTGGACATATCCTTTTACGGCATGGGCAAGTTCCGTTTGATAGCTTAGACCTGGTGTCCCTGATTCAGCATCGTATCCTTCAATCGAAACTTCTTGGATTCTCCGCATTTTGAGTCGGTAATGATCTTTGACTTTGAAAATGCAAATGCCAAAAAGCCAGGTACGCAATTTGCTCCGCCCATCAAAGCCCGGAATTGCCTTCCATGCTGCCAGCAGAACTTCTTGCACAACATCGTCAACTTCCTTGGCATCAACCTTTGTTGACACAAAAGTTCTCAAATCAGAAATGAAAGGAACAATCAACTCATCAAACGCTGATCGGTTGCCAGCCTTTGCCTCCTGCAATTTCGTATTCATCGCAGGCATTTGCGTTGAAGAGCAATCAATAGTTCTACTTATGCTCAAAGTGATGCCCCCAGAGTGATGAAAAATACATTTGTCCAGATGTGTTGTAGTTCATTTTACTAGAGAATGTTGGGATGTTCCTTGTTTTCCTTGAATTCAGCGCGATGAACAGGCACTCTTACATGGTACATTCCAAGGTCAATGGCTTCAAAAGAAGATTTGTTGCTCGCAGTTCAAACCGCGACGAGGATGTTAGCTGGCAGCGGGCATATTGATCTCTTGCTTCCGCGTGTTCTTGGCATTTGCGTTCAGGCTGTTGGCGCCAGCGGCGGAACGATCTATTTGCATGACGATTCGAACCAAACTCTCGTCTTTCGCCATGTTTTGCCTGAGGAAGTCCGCGAAAAACTTGAGTTTGAGAACATCCCAGATAATTTTGGCGCCGCAGGCAAAGTTTTTCAGACCGGTAAAACGCTGATTAGTGAATTTCCACCCAAGCCAGGCGATCAACTGAATCGAATTGAGCAGCAAACCGGAGTGCAGGTTCGATCTATGATCACAGTTCCCTTGCAGATGCAAGATGAATCCCCGATTGGCGTCGTTCAGCTAATCAACAAAGTTGGCGGGATGTTTGAAGAAAGCGACATAACGGTTCTCGACACAGTTGCCGCAGTAGCTACCCTTGCCATTTTGAACGCAAAGCTAAGTGAAGAATCTACACGAGCAAGTTCGTTGCTCGGAATGGGAAAAGTAAGTCACGACATAGGCAATTTGGCAGCAAGCCTTTATGCAAATGTTTCTGTATTCGACTTTGCAATCGAAGGGCTAGACGATGCGCTAGCGAAGGCAACCCCCGATGTAACAAAGCGACTCGGAATTGTAAAGGACGTTTCTGTTGATTTCAGAACTTCGATTGATCGAATCGTGGGCTATTCTCATCTCATTTCAGATTTGTCTGCCGGAAGAAAGCTCCGGCCAAACAAGTTCGTCCAATCTCTCGCCGAATCAATTGAGAATGCCGCCAGCTACCTGGAG
>JANNQV010000035.1:0-70752 GCA_031400935.1 Armatimonadota bacterium | reverse complement strand
TACCACCGACCCTCATAATCAACCCTCTTTACCGGGGTTTTTAACCGGACAGTAGTGGAACAAACCAAATGATAATAATGATACTGACAATGGGGTCGCAATGAAACGATTTTTGGAGAATCCCAGAGAACAGCTCATGGTCCAAATTGAAGTTGAAAAACTGACGCTCGGGATAAACATCCACGCTTTGCGTGATAAAGCCAGCCTCTCAATTGAGGCAGTTGCTGAAAGATCAGGTGTCCCTGTTGACACAATTCAACGAGCCGAGGCTGGAAGGACCGGACGGATCACGTTGAACCAGCTCATACGCATTGCTATGGCCATTGAAGCGCGTCTTCTGATAAAGAAGGACAAATAAGCCGCGACCATCGCCAATAGTCATCTCCTCACGTAACGGCGGGATAATTCTCTCCGTGAATAATTTCAGCCCGCGGCCAGTGAGTAGGCATGGTGACGCTGCGTTCCGCTCGCGCCTGATTTCCCCAACCTTTTGTCCAATTACATGAGCACTCTGCCCTTCGGGGCTTCTCGCACGGGACAACGCCGAGCAGTGGCATTCCGAGATCAAACTGCAATCTCTGGTGCGGCATTGAGCTCGCGCCAGTAATCCAGCCTTCCGCGTAGCCTGCCTGCATTGCGCCGACCATGGTTGTCATGTAGCCTACGGTCAATTCGCGCGGCGGCTTATCGCCCCAATACTGCGCCCCGTCCACTCCGCGCTGGACGGCGTCCGCGGCGGCACGCGCGCGTTGCTCGCGTTCTTGTTCAGTCAGAAGTTCGTACGCAAGCGCTTTCTGATTGATGCGCCCCAAGCACCAAGGACACGGTTCGTCTGGTGAGTAGCGGGCAAGCTCCCCGACTTGTTCTTTGAGCTTTCCGTTCTTGGCCCGCATCAACACGGCGGCGTCAATGCACGGCAACAAGTAGTGACTAGCATAATCTCCCAGCGCTGCGCGGCTGTGTTGGCTATCCGTGCAACCCAAGACCAAATCGCATCGTAAGATTTCATCGAGGACAGTTTCATCGAGGACGTTTCCGCGAATAATTGTGACTTCCGCTGTCGGTTCAATGTCGAGAATCAGCCGGCGGAGAATTTCAACCTTCAACGGAATGATCTCAAGATCGCGCCAGCTACTCCCGTGCATGCGTTCTTGATTCGATGGAGCGAAATACTCGGGATCAACCAAAACGAACCGGCGCACTCCGGCGCGAACGAGGATGTGAATCGCTGGCGAGCCCAAGCCGCTGCAACCAATGACGGCGACAAACGAGCCTTTGAGGCGACCAACACGTGGGCCAACAAGTTCTGTGAATCGTGCAGTGCGTTCGTCCTCGGGTTCGGAAGTGTCTCGGTTCCGATAATTTCGTTCTGCGCCTTCTCGCCGAAGCTCTTCGCCGACCGTCAGCCAGCTAGTCGCCGGCATCCGCTCACCGTTGATCCAAGCTTCACCGCTGAAGGAGAACTCACCGGCGGCATTTCGCGCCACCCGCAAACTCACATACGGGCGGCCCTCGCCGTAGGTTGCGAACTCACGCGAGAAATAACCGTCCATGTCATCATCTAGCGAGCTTGCAAATGTGCTGCTTCCTTGCGGGTGCGAATGGATGACGCCGATACCAAGCTCCATGTCAGCCAAGGCCAGTTGGGCGCGCAGGATATAGCCGGCGCTGAACTCAACGATGCCGCTTTCTCGTTTAAGATCACCCGACTGTGGCTCCATCGTATCAACGAAGCTGACGTGAAGTCCCCATTTCGTTACCCGGTAACCGAACCGGAAGAAACTGCCCCACTCGCAGTGCGGATACCGCTTGAACAAGAGCGCCTGCAGTTTTTCCAGGTCGGCTACCGTAATCCGAAACAGACACGTTTGCGTGTGGGTCGCGGCATGCATTGGAAGCGGTTCAGTTGTTGGCACGGTGAATCCAGCAAAGGATTTCATCGAAGTAAGTGTGCAAGCCGTGTTTGTCCTTGTTCCACGGTGGAGCGCCACCGCCGTTGTGCGGGTGATAGCTCACGAGTTGCCATCGTCGCTCGGCGGTCACGACGACACCTTGCGGTGAGCCGGCGACGCGGCCCAGCAAGGGCGAACCTTCGGGCAGATGAGCACCATCCAGCGGCTGGCCGGGATAACCACCCGGCACGATGACGAGCACATCTGTCAGCGCAAGGTGCGCGTAACCGGGACGCGTTGGAACATCCCGATAAATGACCGCAGCAAAGGGCTGTTCGATGAAGTCCGCGCGCCCGCCGCCTTGGCGTAGCCAGTCCAACTCGCGCTGGATGCGCGACGGCTCGAAACCGCCGGCGACATTGTTGCGGATGACCCGGAACTCATCGCAATTCTTGACCAGGATTTCCTGATCGAGCGGTACGGCTTTGGGTTGATGTCCTTGCTCCAGTAGGAACACTTCCGTGTTGTCCGGGCAATCGCTGACCAACGCCGCGATTTGCCGGCCTGTCATGTGCTTCTTCACGCCATCAGTTTCCGTGAATGGTTTGCTGTTCACGATGATTTTGAGCGCGGCGTGCTGCCGCCGGGTGATGAACACCGGCCCCTTGCCAAAGGGC
Source organism: Armatimonadota bacterium (assembly GCA_031400935.1). Classification (GTDB taxonomy): domain Bacteria; phylum Armatimonadota; class Fimbriimonadia; order Fimbriimonadales; family Fimbriimonadaceae; genus JANNJE01. Next base: position 68,183 of record JANNQV010000035.1, on the reverse strand, counting down.
GCGGCATCTTCCAACCCGACCGGCTCGTCGTGATCCGACTCATAATCACGAACCAGAATGACGTCAGCTTTGAGGCCGAACAGTTCCCGGATGGTTTTACCTGTTTGCTCCGGGTTCAATGTGACCTCGGGCCGGTCATCCACAAATAAGGCGAGTTTTGCGGGCTTGGTGCAGTGGCATTTCTTTGGCGCGTCGCAGCTTGGAACAACGTAAAAATCGTTCCCCGTTGCCAGGTCGAGGACTTCGTTATCCTCAATTGCGGTATCTTGCTCACCGCCGTGATCGCGAACCAGAACCTGCCCCGGCTTGGCTCCGGCCTGAGCCAGCAAGACACTGACCTTAACCTCGCGTTGCGGCGCGGGAACGACGACATCATCAATCAGTGCAGCCCACTTCGACGCGGGGATACAATCAGTCGTATGTTTATGCAAGGCATCGCCTTGCTCGAATTGTTTTCGTGTTGCCATATGTTGTCAGTGTTTGTTGTTATTGGGGGGTATTGCATCTTCTGCACCCTGCAGACCTGCGTTTTCCCCCTTCAAAGATGTTACGCAGGAGCGTGACAACGCTGGACTGACGAAAGGCCGGATGTCACGCTCCTGCGTATCAGTAGTGAAGGGTAAAAAAGGTTTGGAAAAGCAGGCACTACAAGATGCAGCGCCCCTGAAAACAAACTGGGACGCGGAAAAGGACGACAAGCTCCTTTCAAGCATTGCCAAAGGCGATGCTGGGGCTTGGCGGGACGCCTCTGCTGCGTTCTATCGTCGGCATGTTGACTATTTACACGCCATTTGCTTCAACTTGGCCAACCGGTACAAATTTGGTTTTTTTGATGAATTCGATCTGTTCCAGGCAACGATGATCAAGGCGTTAAAAAGTGCGGATAGTTTTAAGGCTGAGGGCTTGGTTGGTGCCGATGAGTTGAAAGACAAGGCAGACGCGTGGCTGGGCGGAATCGCTGAGAATGTCCTCTTTGATTTATTGAGACGGAAGCCCAAGTGCGTCAATTTTGATCCGACGTTGCTAGAAGGCGAAGATGATGTTTTTGAAGTTCCGGAGATTGTCTGGGGAGAGGAAGCTGAAGACGTAGAATTGATGCGCGCGGCCATCGACAGTTTGTCCCCCAAAGAACAGACTGTTATTTGGGCGAGGAGCCAGTTTTACGAATGCCGTGAACAGCAACGCACCCCCACAAGAGATTTGGACGAAATCGTTGAGACTTTGGGGATATCGCGAGAAAATTTTAGAAAGATTTGGGAACGCGCCCGCAAGAAGCTTTTGAATTACAAAACTACCAAGAAAACTGCAGAGATTCCAAAATGAAACCCCGTGATCCATCCAAACCGGTCACAAAACCCGACGCACTCGATGAAAAGATACGCCAAGCATTAAGAGAGGAAGGCGTTATCATTCCAAAGACCGTCGAAGAAGTTAGACTCGCCAAGGCAAGGCTGAAAAAGTATCCGGTTACAGTTCCTCCCCGGCTGCGAGACCCCTCATCAATACTCGATCAAATTGAGCATGCGGCAGTCAGTGTCGTTGCCAACAACGTTGTTCCCATGTCTGCAACAAAGTGCAACAGGAGTGGAGCTTCTAATCCTTCGCCTAAAGTCAGGGAGGAGTTTGTCGAGGCCGTGGTGATTGCCCAACTCACCCGATTAATATCTACGTCAAAGTTTCCACTGGGACGTAAGCGCTATAATAAACTGGGCTATCTCTCCCATCGAAAAGCGGAGCATGATGTTAGTGAACAGTTTCTCAAAAAAGCTGCTGGCCCATATAGCCCTTGGGCGAAGTATCAAGGGCCGGAGAACATCGCGTTAAAAAACGGTTATGTTAAGCGCGCAAAGGTTGGCGTTTACGAAGGGTTCGTGGTGGGGGACAAAATTGACAGAATTGACCAGTATCTTTCCCGCTATTCAGTTTGCTCGGCCGTCGAATGGGTCGTTAATAAACTGGGCCGTCGAACAAACGATGATCTGGAGTTATTGGCAACCGTTGATTTTGCCGCCCTTGATCTTATCGAGCGAGGAACGGAAGTCACGGGGGAGAATGTTAAGCATGTTATCGCCACGAATACTGAATGGGCTCCCAAGCTTAAGCGTGAAATTTTTTCTGAGTTAAATATCGCGCGAGCGCTCGCTGAATTGCGGGATTTATTCCCGTCAACGTACGTATGATAAAAGCACTCATCATCGCCGCCTTGGGAATTGTGATTTTTGCAATCTGCTATTCGCTCGTTCATCCGGTTGGCGACGTGTTTATTAAAAACACGCCGTCGACTGAACTGGTGGTAACCAAAGGCGTGCTGATTATCAGCTTCCTGATGACCCTTGTCGCGCTACGGCAGATTTGCGCCCTGTTTCAGTCCAACCGCAGAAACTGGTAGCTTCGCTTGTCCTGGTGCATTGCACTTTAAGGATTCGTTTTATGCTTCGCCAATTAAGGCGGCGGTTGATTTCCCACAGGCAGGCGACGCATTCGTCCAAAAAACGATCCAAACTACCTATCGCGACGGCGAAAAATGAGTGATGCATTTTGTGCCAATTTTGTGCCAGAGCTTCGCCTCCGCACGCGTCCGCACGACGCCGCAGTATTTGACTTTCTTTGGAAAACGTGATAATCACCCTATAAATACAGCCCTTTTGGGTGCCTGGTTTGCCTTCTAAGCAGAGGGTCGTGGGTTCGAGTCCCGCTCAGGGTGCCATTTGTTATATTCCCTCCCCAGTGAGCGAAGCCACGGGGGAGGGCTAGGGTGGGGGAATTAGGCTATCTGCGCCCGAACATCTTTCAACGACTGGGCCGACTTCATCAACAGCTCTCTTTCCGAATCTGAACAAGCTGGTGCCAGAACTTCGACAACGCCCTTTCTTCCAACTCTTGTTGGCAAAGAAAGCGCGACGCCTTCGATTCCTAATTTGCCCGTTTGAACCGAACTGACTGGTAGCAATGCACCGCTGTCAAGTGCGATCGCGCGGCAGACTTCCATGATCGAAACGCCGACTGCGCGACCCGCGCCACCTTTCAATCGGATGACTTCTGAGCCAGATTTCTTGGTGGCATCAAAAATTTCGGCGCCCTTTTCATCAGACCAGCCGTTGAGGCTCTTAATGCTCACACCATTGATCCCCGCCGAAGACCACATGGGCACCATGCTGTCGCCGTGCTCACCAAGGATGAGGGCGTGAACGTCTCGTGCCCCGACGTTGAAATTGTCCGCCAACAACGATCGGAATCGGCAAGTGTCCAGCACGGTTCCAAGCCCGATTACTTGCGAAGAAGGCAAAATTCCAGATTCGGCTGCAAGTTGGGTAAGGATGTCAACCGGATTTGAAACAACCAGGATTGAAGAATCCGCAGGTAGTTTGCAATTCTTCAAACTGTCTAATATTCCGCCAAAAAGTCCTACATTTCGGTTGATCAATTCTAACCGACTCTCGTCGGGCTTGCGGCGTAAGCCCGCGGTAATCACGATGCAATTCGAGCCGTTGACTGCGTCGTAATCGCCAGAAGTGATCTTTTGGCTGGCAGTAAGAGCCGAGCCGTGCCGGAGGTCGAGCGCCTCTCCTGCGGCCATATCTGGGTTGGCGTCCACGAGTACGATTTCGTTGACAATGCCATCGAGTTGCAAACAAAAAGCCGCATCTGATCCGACGCGGCCACCACCACCAATAATACTAACTTTCATGTTTTTGAGTTGAATCTCCTGAGTTCGCGCCCGTAGGGCTGTAAGGAGATTATGGCAGGTTGGGGGGAGTGTTGGGGTTGGTGGGCAGGTAGCGTGCCCGACCAAAAATTGCTTCAAGAGCGGACTACTCGGACTCGCAGCATAGTTGCGTCCATGAAGTGGAAAGCCGTACAAAAATGTACGGCTTTCCGTTAGCGAACTAAGTGTCCGCGGACTTAGTGCGAACCAAGCGTTCGCCCCCTATTACTTGTCAGGATTCGGCCGCTTAGGCTCTTCCCACTTACTGAACTCGGAACCTGTAATTTTCTTCCATAAGTCCTTTTGCTCGGAAGTCAGAATCCCCATCACTTTCTTCATAGCATCGGCCTTCTTAGCTTGCATTTCGCCGAAACTCGGCATTGGCCCACCTTGCCCAAAGCCGCCTTGCGGAGGACCGCCCGGTCTGCCTTGACCTTGCCCGCCACCTTGGGGGGGCTGTCCAAATCCACCGCCCTGAGGAGGGCCTCCTTGGCCGCCACCTTGGGCAGATCCGCCTTGACCCGCAGGTGGTTGTCCGCCGCCACGAGGAGGCTGTCCGCCACCCTGGGGAGGTGCGCCAAATCCGGCGCCTTGTCCATTAGGAGGAGGTCCGCCGGGACCACCTTGTCCAGGCCCGCCCCTCATTATGAGGCCAGACTTTTTGATTATGTCGTCAATTTCAATTCGCTGTTCTTCAGTGAATTTGAGCTCCTTGTTCGCTTCCTGCTGCAACATGCTCATCGGCGCATTGAACTGAAGCTCAAGCTGATGTAGCCGCTTCGTTTGCTTTTGGGAAAGGATGTCGTTCAACGGGTTGTTCATTCCCTGTCCTGGGCCGCCTTGTCCGAATCCACCGCCTTGAGGAGGTCCACCCGGCCTACCCTGACCTTGGGGAGGCTGTCCAAATCCGCCGCCCTGAGGAGGTCCGCCTTGTGGTGGTCCGCCTTGTCCTGCAGGAGGCTGCCCGCCGCCACGCGGAGGCTGGCCTTGCCCGCCACCCTGAGGAGGTCCGCCCGGCCCGCCGGGGCCACCCTGCCCACCTGGGCCGCTCATCATGGGGCGCAATTCGTTAATCTGCTTGATCTGTTCGGCTGACATTTCAAGTTCCTTTTGAACCGAACTCATCCGGACGAGCATCATTCCAGCGCCGGGCCCACGCCGCTGCATTTGGTTTGGTCCGCCTTGGCCGCCTTGCCTTGGTCCGGCTTGAGCGCCTTGCCCTCCCGGTCCGCCTTGTCCACCGGGACCGCCTTGAGGAGGGCCGGCTTGTGCAAATACAACAGCGCACAATGCCATCGTTGCAAGGCTCATAGTTACGATTCGAAAGATTTTGTTTTGTTTCATGGTTTCACCTGAATGCAAATCATTGCTTCATTGAACTCATTTTCCCACTTCGACATGAGAGATTTATGAGTTTTGATCACTTTTTGAAAATTCTATAGAAAATGTCGTTCCCACCCCGACGCTGCTTGAAACTGTGATTCCGGCACCTTGCGCTTCAACTAATGCCTTAGTGATCGCCAAGCCCAAACCGAATCCACCTGAAGCCTTCGTTCGTGAAGTATCCACTCGATAAAACCGGTCGAACAGCTTTGGCAAATGCTCGGGTGCAATTCCCGATCCTGAATCTTGAACTCTAATGCTCGTTCCCGTCTGGGCGATCAAAATGAATCCGTCTTTTGGCGTTGCGGCGGCGGCGTTTGTCAGCAGATTGGTTAAGATTTGGCGCAAGCCGTCAGCATTTGCTATGACTTTTGGGCAATTTGATTCAATCTCGACACGAATTCTGGTGTCGCCGTCTAATCCTGCGTTTGCAATCGCTTCGGGAACAACAGAGGCAATCAAAAGCGGCAAAAGCTCTATTGAGGTCTTTCCCGCATCAATCCTTGCCAGCGAAAGCAATATGTCCGTTAGCCTTCTCAAAGAAGCCGAAGAGCGATCAATGATCTGGAGCGATCTCAGTTTATCCTCTTCCGTCGCGTTGTCATGCAAACCGTTCTGAGCCGCTAAAGCAATGCTGGTAAGGGGTGTTCTCAGTTCATGAGCAGCGTCGCTTGTAAACCGCTTTTGCCTTTCCAAAGATTCGGCAAGCTGAGCATTTGCAAGCTGCATTTGGTCTGTCATCTGATTGAAGGAGTTCGACAATCTGCCCATTTCGTCATCGCCGCCGGACTCGATTCTTTCCTTTGAACTTGGATTTTGCGCAAGTACCTCAGCTGCTTTCGTTAGCTTTGCAACAGGCACCAGAACAAGCCTCGATAGCACGAGAGAAAGCCCGAACGAAATGAGCAAGACAATTGGCAGAGTTGACAACATACTGAGAATCTGCGCCTTTTGTGCAAGTTCGATTCCGGCGGCCTCCTGCACAACTTGAACCGCATCAAACTTGCCATCCGGCCTGGCAAACGGCAGAGAAATGACTCTCAAGCGAGTCTCTTGAACCGTAACGTAGCCTCGCTGCAATTCTCCGTTTAATGTTTTTTGAACGAGATTTGGCGCCCAGGGGCCGATGTTTTGTTGAGGTTCACCTGACGAGCCGTCGGCATTGATGAACGCCGGACGGCGAAAGAAAAACGGCGATCCGGGCGACTCCGGCGGTGGTCCGCCTTGCCTTGGAACAATCCCACCAGGGTTTCCTAGGCCGCCGTTAGGATTGGGCTGGCTGTTTGGCTGACCATTCGGAACCTGATCGGGCGGTTGCTGCCCGCCTTGGCCGCCCGGAGGTCCGCCCATTCCAAATGGGCCTCCTCGCGGCCTTCCTCCGCGGATTGCACCCTCCGCCCTTGTGATAAGTGCTTGATCCAAAATCTTTTCCGCAGATTGAGTTGCCAGCCAAACTTGTAGCCCGCCAAATGCAAGAATCGCGACCAGAAACAACGCCGCATTCCAAATGGTCAGCTTTGTGCGAAGAGATTGGCGGCTCAAACGGGTTCGCCCTCCCAATGAAGCCTGTAGCCGAATCCATGAACGGTATGGATCAGTTTGCCTTCGGGATCAATCTTCCGCCTGAGCGATTTCATGTGGAAGTTCACCGTGTTTGGCAAAGCCTCTTCGGTGTTCCAAATCCGGTCCAGAATTGTATCTCTTGAGAGTATCCTTCCTTCATTTTGAGCCAGTGCTTCCAATAGTGAAAACTCCCTTTGAGTGAGCTTGACGATTTGGCCGTTCAAAGTCGCTGTTTGGTCAACGGTATCAATGGCAACTGGTCCGACTTCAATTCTCACGCTTCTTCTGGACCCCTCTCTTCTCGTTATGGCTCGAATTCTTGCAAGAAGCTCCTCGATCGCAAAGGGCTTCACGAGGTAGTCATCAGCTCCAACATCTAGCCCGCCGACTTTGTCTGAAATTTGATCGCGTGCTGTCACCATCAGAACCGGGGTTGTGATTCCGCACCGCCTCAAGTTTCGGCAAACCTCGGTGCCGCTTTTGCCGGGGAGCATTACATCCAAAAGGATTGCGCCATAGCTGTGCATCATCGCCATTTCCTCGCCATCGGTTCCGTTCGTGGCGATTTCGGGGCGATACCCCTCGCGCCGAAGGGCAATCTCCATCCCTTCCGCGATATCAGGTTCGTCTTCTACGATGAGAATGCGCACGGAGCTATTGTATCTGGGGGTTATGAGGAAATCGTTAGGGTGCGAGAACCCCGGCACAAATTCTGACGACAGCATCCTCACTGATCGAGTCACCGAGTATCAGTTGGTCAACAACTATTGCTACGGCTCCGTCACTCACCTTTGTGTCCAACATTGCATTGCCAATTCTTTCAGCGTTCTGACCCTGTTTCTTGCCTGCCCTAATTGCTTGTAGAAATTTGGGTCGGTCCTTTCGCATTTGATTTAGGTGTCGGTCACTAGTTTTAGGATCGAGAAGGTGCTCAGCAGTCGCCTGAAAAAGCTCATGGCAAGTTCTCGTGCGATCCTTCAGCAGCGCATTGAGAACTAGGTATCTAAGTTCGGTTGTCATGATTACAAACCTAACTTTCCCCACATCTCATCAACCCGCGCCTTGACATCATCAGCCATCGTGATCAGCTTTGGATAATCCCGCGAGAACCCATTTTCCCCCTGCCATTTGTGGGTGCAATCGAATCCCAATTTCCCGCCAAAACCCTCAGCAACAGAAGCATGGTCAAGCTGATCTACCGGCCCTTTTGTGTGTAGAGTATCACGCCCAGGATCGCAGTTTGCCCCAATTCTAAAAAGCACTTCGCCAAAATCCTGCACGTTGCAATCTTCATCAAAAATGTAAACGAATTTGGTAAAAGCCAGGCCGCCGAGCCCCCAAATCGCGTTCATAGTTTTGTATGCGTGGCCCGGGAATTTCTTCTTAATTGATACAAAAGCGACATTGTGGAAGCACGACTCCACCGGCAAATTCATATCCACGATTTCAGGAACTGTAAGCTGGATCATGGGAAGGAAAATCCGCTCGACCGCCTTTCCCATCCAGCCATCTTCCATCGGTGGCTGGCCGACGATGGTGGCTGGATAAATCGCGTTTTCGCGCATTGTAATGGCGGTGACATGTAGGACCGGAAAATCTTCGGCAAGAGAGTAATAGCCGGTGTGGTCGCCGAACGGCCCTTCTAGCCTTTTTTCGGTGGGATCAACATAGCCCTCGATCACGATTTCAGCATCCGCAGGAACCATTATGTCCACCGTTTTTGCCTTGACCAAATCAACCCTTTCCTTACGGAGAAAACCCGCAAAGAGCATTTCATCCATGCCTGGCGGGAGTGGAGCAATCGCCGAAAACGTCAATGCCGGATCGCCGCCCAGCGCCACGCAAACCTCAATCCGTTTGCCCTTCGCCTGGGCAGCTTCCATGTGCCGCGCACCAGTTTTATGCATCTGCCAGTGCATTCCGCAAGTGTTTTTGTCGTGAATCTGGATTCGGTACATTCCCACGTTTCGTTTGCCTGTATCTGGGTCGTAAGTGAACACAAGTGGCAATGTTATGAACGGCCCGCCATCTTCCGGCCAACAAGTGAGAATAGGAAGTTTGGTCAAGTCAACTTCGTCACCCTGCATGACGATTTTCTGACATGCTCCGCTAGAAACCGTTTTTGGGGGAATGTTCTTTAGTTCTCCAAGTAGTTTGGGAAGTTGTTTTAGGGCTTCTATCGGACCTTTCGGGAGTTCCGGTTTGAGAAGCGATGCAATCCGCTGGGCGTGCTCTTCGAAATCCTCGCAGCTTAGTGCCATGGACATTCGTTTTCTGCTGCCCATTGTGTTGATGGCGATGGGGAAATTGTATTTGGTTCGAAATGTGTCTTGTCCGTCCCGGACAAGTTCCCCTTGACTTGGGCTTTCTGTTGATTTTGAACCGGACTTGCCCGGGACGGACAAGACACATTCCTTGTAAATGCTTGGGTTCCCCATCACCGCGCTCTTCGGGTTCGGAGTTCCCAACCGGTGCGGCGGGCCTACAACGTTTTCGAACAGAAGCGCAGGTCCGCCAGATTTCATCACTCTGTCAGCGATTTCGGTGACTTCCAAATACGGCGAAATCGGCTCTGAAATCCGTTTGAGCTCGCCCTTAGATTCGAGCGTGTCCAAAAAGTGCCGGAAGTCGCGGTATGCCATTGAGTAGGAGTTTACGGGATATCTCCTTAGATTTTCCTTTGCGAACATACTTGACTCCACCCCCAACCCCCTCCTCATTCTCGTTCCTCGAACATGGAGGGGGCTAATTTGCGCCGATAACCGGTACAATTGAACCTACATGCTGGACAAACTCGGCGAAATCGAGAAGCGGTTCGAACTCGTCGAACAGCAGCTTCAAGACCCCAATATCACCTCTCAAATCAGCGAGCTGCAGCGATTGGGAAAGCTTCGCTCTGAGCTTGATCCCGTAGTCACAACGATTCGCAGCTATAAAAGGGCACTCAGCGAGCAAGCTGAAGCAAAGGCGATGCTTGACGACCCCGACATGCGGGAAATGGCTCAAGAAGAACTGGCAACCTTAGAAACGACGATCACAAAGCTTGAAGCCGACATCAAGGTTCACCTGATTCCTAAAGACCCCAATGATGACAAGCCCGTCATCATCGAAATCCGCCCAGCCGCCGGAGGCGATGAAGCCGCGCTCTTTACTTTTGAGCTTTTCCGCATGTACACCCGCTATTCAGAGCGCAAAAAATGGAAGTACGAAGTCGTTGATCTGGAAGACACCGGCATCGGCGGGGCGAGCTATGTTTGCTTCACGGTTAACGCGCCAGGAGCCTACAGCCAGCTCAAATTTGAAAGCGGAGTCCACCGGGTTCAGCGGGTTCCAAAAACGGAATCAGGCGGCCGAATCCACACTTCAACGGTCACCGTTGCAGTGCTTCCCGAAGTGGAAGTCAACGATGTGAAGATTGACGAAAAGGACCTGGAGATCAGTACTTACCGGGCGAGTTCTGCGGGCGGCCAAAACGTGCAAAAGGTGGAGACCGCGATCCGAATCATCCACAAGCCGACCGGCACCATCGTCACCTGCCAAGACGAGCGCAGCCAAACCCAAAACAAGCTCCGCGCGCTGCAGGTGCTGGCTTCAAAGCTGGTTGAAGCGGAAAGATTGAGGGCCGAGCAGGCTCAAGCCGCCGACCGCCGCTCGCAGATCGGTTCGGGCGATAGAAGCGAAAAGATTCGAACCTACAACTTCCCTCAAAGCCGAATCACCGACCACAGAATCAAGGTGGATGTCCATAACACGGTGGCGTTTATGGACGGCGATATCCAAGAGATGATAGATGCCCTGATTCAAGAAGATCAGGCGAGGAAGTTGGGGGAGGGATTGGAGTGAGATATGAGTGTTCCTGAAAACCGAATGGTTGTTGTCAACATGGCTAAGTGGCCCATGGACTTTGTCGAGCACAAAATGTACTGTTGCCCTGCTACCGAAGACGGGTTTGTCCCCTCGTACAAGCACTATCCCGCCAAATACATCGCAAATTACGTGAGTAATGGCGCAAAGTACATCGGGGTCGTTAGTGCGTGCATCAAGCTGCATAAAGTTGGTCCAGACGAAGTCCTTTGGAAATTTGGCGACATCGACGATGCTGCAGCAATGGAAAGAGCTGAAGAAGTGCGGGCAAAAACACGACGCAATGAGCGACCTTGTTTGGTCTTCTTGCAATCTCAGCTTAGCCAGACCGACTTTGTATACGACTCAATGGGTGGCCTTCAAGGTAGTCGGATCTACTTTGATCTGACTGAGATTGCACCAACGGATGTAAAAGATCTTGCCACTAAACTTCGTGAAGTTCCCTGGTCTTTGCTTGCGAAATTTAAGGCAGGTGAATGAGCGATGAGCGTCTACGTTGGCCTAACTGATCGTAATTGGTTCGAACAGCTTAGACGTGAATCACACGAAGACATTAACTTCTGGAAACCTGGTGGTGAAACAACATTCAGAGTCCTGAAACAGAACGAGCTCTTTTTGTTCAAGCTGAAGAGCCCAATAAACTACATTGTTGGCGGCGGATTCTTCACCAACTTCTCATTTCTTCCAATTTCATTGGCTTGGGATGCCTTTGGCAGAGCAAACGGAGTACCTGACCTACCCGCTTTTGCCGAACGAGTATCGCATTTCAGGCGGAAGGACTTCACTGTGTTTGATGATCCCACAGTAGGATGCGTGGTACTCAGTGAGCCGTTCTTTTTGGAAGAGCATGACTGGATACCTGCTCCTGCAGATTGGAAGCCTAATATTGTCCAGGGCAAGTCCTACGGAAGCGATTCTGAATTTGGTTCTGAGGTCTTTGTGCGTGTTGCTGAACGGCTCCGTGGCACTCCTGTCTCATTGCATTCCCCAGGAATCAGTGAGGCTTACGTTCAGCAATTGACGAATGTTAGAATTGGTCAAGGGGCATTTCGAATTTTAGTTACCGAGGCTTATGAAAGGCGTTGCGCAATAACGGGCGAACGAACTTTGCCAGCATTGGAAGCTGCTCACATCCAACCCTATTCTGAGGCTCGAACTCATGAAGTCTCCAATGGACTCCTGTTACGTGCAGACCTCCACCTTCTGTTCGATCGTGGGTTGATTACGATAACGCCGGAGTATCAAGTAAGAGTTAGTCCAGCTATTCGTGACCGTTTTGACAACGGTCGGGACTATTACGCTCTGGAGAACAAGCAATTGAAAGTTTGGCCCAAAATTGAGCGTGATCAGCCAAGCGAGAGCAAATTACTTTGGCATAACAAGAATAAATTCATCGCATGAATCAAGTTGAAACACAAGGAACATCTGCCTCATTTCTTGCTGCTCTTTTTCGCTCTACCCTCAAGCAGCGAAGCGGCTTTCGACCCTAGTTCATCAATGTCCGGCGATGCCTCAAGTTTCTTGCGTTTTTCCTCGTTTCTTCGCTCTTCGAAAGATGAAAACTGATCGTGCGCAAACTCTTCCGACACTTTTGCAGAAACTCTGCCCGCGTCGTTTAGCAATTGGAAGCTATTCAGCCGCAAAATATCGTCCAGCTTTACCGTCCACTCTGCCATTTGAATCGGATGTTGACGCCTAGCTTGCAGCTCTGCAAAATCGAGGAATTGGACGACTAACAAGTTCAACGTCTCTATCTCATCCTTTTGGAGATAATTCTTCGCGACTGCAACATCCTTTTTGCGAACGGCAGCGCCGCTAAACGAAGTCAGCCCCATATTGGGCTCTTTGGAGTCGGCACGAGCCTTTACAATTTCTGCGGCGGTCATTCCAGAAACTGCAAAATGAAGCTTGTTCTGAACGGTTGCAAAGAAATTCCTAGAGTCGGCTGAATCCGAACTGTAGTCCACACTCAAAGCGCAAATTTCGCGAACGCGTTTGTAAAGCAGCTTTTCCGAACTGCGAATATCGCGAATGCGTTCGAGCAGCTCGTCAAAGTAATACGTTACTGTTGCCTGTTCCTTTAGCCGCGCATCATCCAAGGTAAAGCCCTTGACGATGTATTCCCTCAATCGCTGAGTTGCCCAGATTCGAAATTGCGTACCCACATGGGACTTCACTCGATAACCGACAGAAATGATGACATCGAGGTTGTAGTGGAGGACACTGTAATCCTTTCCATCTGAGGCAGTTGTCAAGTATTCCTTGACAACTGAGATATCATCGAGCTCTCCTTCCTCAAAAATGTTTCGAATGTGTAGGCTGACGTTTTGCTTTGTAGTTTGGAAAAGCGCAACCATCTGGGCTTGAGACAGCCAAACAGTTTCGTCCTCGACTCGAACGAGAATTCGAGGTACGCCCGGTGATTCCTCATAGAGCAGAAAACTCGCTTCGCTCATAGACAACAGTCTACCGTATCAATGAACTTTTGGAGCGAAAGCGCATTCTGCATTCCCTCACGCTATCTGAACATCATGAGGCCCGTTCTGAGTCTCCCCGATCACAGCAGCCCATTCGCCAGCCGCGTTCAGCCTTTGCACAATCCCTAGCGCCGCGTCGCGCTCAGCGATCATTACCATCCCGATTCCCATGTTGAACGACCGGAACATTTCAGCATCGCCGATGTTGCCAACCTCTTGGATCAGCCTGAAAATGGGCAGCGGAGACCAAGACCGGCGCTCCAAAACCACTTGAATATCGGATGGAAGCACGCGCGGGACGTTGTCATACAGCCCGCCGCCGGTGATGTGCGCCAGCGCATAGATGGGAGTGCCATCTTGCAGCATCGGATAAACCGAATTGAAATAGCAGCGATGCGGCCGAATCAGCTCTTCGCCGATGGTTGAGCTTAGCCCCGGCACTTCATCCCGGGTGCTCAATCCCCCAACCTCAAAAAGCGCCCTTCTCGCCAAAGAAAAACCGTTGGTATGCAGCCCATCGCTCGCAATTCCGATCACAGCGCATCCCGACGTCATTTTCTGCCTTGGCAGGCGCAAATCGTAATCCACAATCCCCACTATAGAGCCCACAATATCCACTTCTTCATCGTGGTAAACGCCAGGGAGCTCTGCGGTTTCTCCGCCGATTAAAACCGCTCCAACAGCCGCGCAGGCATCTGCCGCGCCGGTTACCACATCTTCAAAAACCAATCCGCTGAGCCTGCTCGTGCCGAAATAATCGAGGAAGAAAAGCGGCTTTGCGCCTTGGCAAAGAATATCGTTTACGCAATGGTTGACTATATCGTGGCCGAGCCCTTTAAAGTCGCCGACCATTGCTGCGACCTTGGTTTTGGTCCCGACTCCATCAATGCTGGAAACCAAAAGCGGCCTCTGCATTTCGCCGATCTGAAGCTGAAAAAGGCCGCCGAAGCCGCCGACGCCAGTTACCACCGATTCGTTGTATGTGGCTTGAATGCTGGGCAACACCGCGCGAAGCGCGCGATGGGCTTCGTCAATGTTCACGCCCGAATCTCGGTAAGTCAAGGTCTCTTCCGGCATGGGTTGACTTTACCTTTAGTTGGAGTTCTACGGTGATTCTTGGATTCTCGGAAGCGAGGTCTCCAGAATCCGTAATGCGGTGTTCGTTGGGTTCAAAAACTGGATAATCGAGTAGGACAGCGCACTTTTGCGGAGCTTAAACAATGGTTGTCGGGAAACTCGCGTAAGAGCGGCTCCGCGGACCGAGATGCGGAGTTCTATCTGCAATTGTCTGAGTTCTGTGGTGCGAGTGGCTCCGCGCTCCATAAAGCGATTTCCTTCAATGCATACAATTTTAGAAAGGAATTTCTTTGGACGAAACGCGCGTCGTGTCTTGAACGAGCCAACAGGCGGAAGAATGCGCGTCTTTACCGCGCGTTAGGTCGGGTTTCACTTCGCATTTCTCAAATTTGGAAACGCACCGGGGAGCAAATGGGCAACCGGGTGGCAGATTCGACAAATCAGGCGGCTGGCCGGAAATGGAGCGCAGTTCTTCCTGTCCAACTCGCGGCATCGCATCCAAGAGAGCTTGAGTGTATGGGTGCGTGGGCGAGCGCAATACCTGCTCTGCCGTTCCCAACTCGACAACTCCGCCAGCGTAAAACACGGATATCCGCTCTGCCATCGCGCCGATGACTCCGATATCGTGGGAAATCAGCATGACGGCCGTGCCTTCGTCCCTTTGCAAATCAACCAAAAGCCGCAGGATTTGAGCCTGCAGAGTTACATCGAGTGCTGTAGTTGGCTCATCTGCAATGAGCACTTTTGGCCGACAAGCAAATGCAATGGCAATAACAATTCTTTGCCGTTGCCCGCCTGACATTTGATGCGGATATTTTCGCGCTGAAGTTCCGGGAGAAGGCACTCCGACTTTATCAATCAGTTCAATTGCCTCTTTTTTGGCCTGCGATCTTTTGACTTTACGATGGAGCCAAATCGCTTCAGCAATCTGATCTCCGACCCGCATCATGGGGTTCAAACTTGTAAAAGGGTCTTGCATCACCAGCGCAATCTGACTTCCTCGAATTTGGGGCCATTCCCTTCTGTGCAGCGTGGTTAGTTCTCTTCCTTCAAGCTGAATCGAACCTGAGACAATTTTTCCTCCTGGTGGCAGCATGCCCATGATCGCAAATCCGGTCATTGATTTCCCGCAACCCGATTCGCCGACAACGCCGTGAGTTTTGCCCTCTTCGAGAGTCAAATCAATGCCATGCAAGATTCGGTTTCCCGAAATCTCGAGGATGAGGTCTTTGACTTCTAGAATGGGCACGAGTGATTATTGCTGATCTTGGGGAAGTTCTTAGTGTCGGTTGTTGGTTGTTAGTTGTTCGCGGTCGTGGCTTGTGGTTGATAAGACATATTGGACTTATGGGGGACTTAGGACATATTGGAACCGAAAACCGATAACCAACAACAAACACCCAATGACCCAATCACCCAATGACCTGATAACCCCGCCTAATCCCCATCCCCAGGCTCAAGAGGCGATTTTGTCCAGTCAAATTCCCCTAACATCGCTTGGAAGTCAAAATCGAATTCCTCATGATAATGGTGAGTGTGAGGAAACGGAAGATCCGAATCACCAGATTCAAATCCTAAACTGATCAATGATTCTTGGACAAGATCAATTTGACCGAATACATAAATCAGATCGTGCTTCTCCCATCCAATTCGAACGCTTCCATCTTCAGAAACTAGCCACAAATCGGCTCGCGAATCCCGATCAAAAGCGGCTCGGTATTTATGAAGAAAAGTTTGGAGTTGTCCAATTTCTAAGCCGGAGAATTGGTACCTTGCGGCCTCGCTCTCGGTTCTCGGAGAGTGATAGACAACAAGCAACGAAACAGGTGCTGTCAAGTTTTTTGCAAGCAGCATGAAAAGCTCGAAAGGACGGCTAGCACCGACCTTCAAGGCAAGTTCGCCTTCGCTTGAGTCTGGAAAATAGCGATTGGAGTGCCGAAATTCTATCCATTCGCCTTCGACAAGTTGTCCAATCTTATAAGGCAGAGCTGCAACGTCCAAAAGTTTCTCCGGGCGAACTACTCGTCAACTCTGGAAAAATAGATGACCGTAATCGTGTGTTGGGGCGTCACAAAGTCGCCATAAATTCTAGAAAGTAATTCGATCACATCGTCGTGACTCCTAAGTTCCGGCCCTTCTCTTTCAATGTCCCTGGGACTTAGTTCGGAAACCAGTTTTACTTCGACACGATCAATGATTGCCGAGTAAAGTTTTTGCCTTCTTCCGAATCTTGGACCGACTGTAACCCAGACAATCATGCCGGTTTGGTACTTTTCGCCTTTGTTTCCCAAGCGAATCGTACAGGTTTTGCGATGATTCCTCAATACTTCGCCGTAGAGGTCCGAATAAAAGTTAAGGGCAAACATAGACTTGATACAGATTGTAGCAAACCCAAGCCCAATTTAGAACGAATTACGACGACGAATTGATTGAATCACGGACGAACCTTCAAAAAAGTCCCCATTTGCCGATTAACATAAAGGCGATATAGCTCTGAAACAACTTGCTGTCAAAGGATTAGAAACTTGAAAGAAACGAAAAGTGCGAAAAAAGTAGAAATCGGTGGCAATCTTTGGACTAAATATGAACCATGGCAACTCTCGCAATTGCTGCGTCTAGCCCGGTTTGACCCGGAAAGGCTTGAAACCATTCTCAATACAGTTTGGACAATGTATCCGGCATTAAGGGCTGAATTGGCTGTTTCGGCAGTTGAACAAGCTGAACTTCGCGTGGTTGATGCCGCAACTTTCTTGGGTTTAACCGCAGAAGAAATAGCTGAAAGAGTCGAGCAATACCGCGAAGCTTCATGGGCTATTTCTCAAGCTCAAATCGTTGAATCGGATCGAGGCGCAATGGTCGAAGATACGCAGGTTCCGGTTTGGGAAGTCCTCCGGGAGTATCGCAAGCTTGGCTCTCTGGATCGTTTGACCGAATCTTTCCCCGGCATGACCACCGGGCAACTTTCTTCGGCAATCGCTTACGCTCGGGAACACATGGAAGAAATTGAAGCGGCAATCATGGCTTATGAGGTCTTGCGGGCGCAAAAACGAGCGGCGTATCCGTTTGCTTGATTTGGGGGTGCGCGGGCTGGACCGCGCAGAAGTCTCGTTACTCGTTATTCGCGAATAACGAGTAACGAAATACGAGTTGAAGAGCTGTCAAGCCCGCGAACTCCCAAAAATCGTTCACAATGTTTCAGATGGAACAGATGGACGTCTTTCGAAACAACTTTCTCGTTGTCGGCTTGCCCGATTCGGTAATCCAAGAAATTTCAGAGCTGGGCACCTATGAAGTGTTTGCAGCTAGAGACGTTATGATTCGGAAGGGAGACCACAGCGCCGACCTTTACGTCATTCTGGACGGAACCGTTGACGTAGTTTCAGACAGCGATGACGTACTGGCAACGATAGGCGCTGGCGCATTGATTGGAGAAATCGCGCTCGTAGATGCCCAGCCTCGTTCAGCGGACGTTGTTTGCCGTGGCCTTACGAAGGTCATCAAGCTTCCTGCAAACGATCTTCGCCGTTTCATGGCGGGCAACAAAGATGCCGGTTTCATCATGCTTGCGAACCTTACGAGGGTGCTTTCGATGCGGCTTCGGAATTCTTCAGTTGTTTTAGAAGAGTTGAAAGAAAAGGCGAAAGAAGATCCGTGGAAGTACGCGCTTTAGTTGGTTGTCCCGACTTCGTTTCCCTCTCTTCGTTCGGCGGGATCTTCGATTGGTTGTCGGTTGTCAGTTGTTAGCGGTCAGCGGTTTGCAGTTGGCGGTCGTTCTTCGGACGAGTTGATTGCTCCGTTGTTCAACAACGATGGTGGAATGTAGGAATACGCTACTGCGCACCCTGTCCAGTTTCCAAAGATGCCGATCCAGATATTGTCAAAAGCTAGTTCAGCACCGGAAAATGCCGACACGATGAACATACCAAGAAGCGAACATAGCATTAACTTTGTCATTTCCTTCCGTTGCTCGGCTGTCGTCTTCCTTGATATCACATCCGGAAAAGCAACAGCGAACGGAAAAACTGTTAGAACATTAAAAGTTGGGGACACTTTGTAAACTAGCAAGTTGACAAGGTAGAAGACACCGTAATGGATTGCGGTACAAATTCCGCCGAACAATATTGCAGTCCACCACCCGCTTCGTGAATCTTGTCTCACAATTCGATTGTACACCGAAGTTAGCTGAATTCAAGGTAAGTTTTGCAATATGCCTTGCCGAGCCGTTGCCATAGACCTAGGAGCTTCTTCGGCTCGGTTTGCGCTTGGCGAACTAAATTCTGAATCCAAAATCCAAAATCCAAAATCCAAAATCAACTTCCAAATCATCGAACAAGTCCCCCACTCGCCCCTCGAATGGAACGGACACGAGGTTTGGGACATAGACCTCCTGCTTTCGTTTTGCCAGAAAGCCCTCAAATTCGCAAAAGAAAACGGAGCCGAATCCATTGGAATTGATACATGGGGTGTAGACCACGGCTTTATCGGGCCAGATGGAAAACTGATTCAGCCGCCGATTTGTTACCGAGACCATTCGCACGTTGCGATGTTTGAAAAAATGAAGGAGCACCGGCCGTGGCTGTATGCGCAAACCGGGATTCAGCATCAGCCCTTCAATACAATCTATCAGCTTTTGGCGAGGAAGGAAGAGCAGCCCGAACTCTTCAGGGAAGGATACAAGTGGCTCCTCCTGCCCGACCTTCTCCTCTACCTCCTCGGAGGCGAGCCTGGCTATGAGCGTAGCATTGCTACGACTACCCAACTAACAAATAACAAAGGCGAATGGAACCCAAAGGTGTTTGATCGTTTCGGCTTGCCAATGCCCCAGCTCCCGATAACAAAGCCAAATGTCGCAGGAGAAATTGATGGAGTCCGACTAACTCGGGTCGGCGGCCATGACACGGCTTGCGCTGTAGAGGGAATGGGACTTCGATACGAACGCGACAAGAAGATTGTTTTTGTGAACTTGGGAACGTGGGCACTTGTTGGAAAAGTAAAAGACGATCCCGACCACACCACATGGGCTGAAGAAAACAATCTGACCAACGAACGGACGCCATGGAACGACATTCGCTTGTTGACCAACATTCCGGGCTTCTTCATTCTCAATGGCATTCACAACGATTTGAATTTGGAAATTTCGGTTGGCGAATGGCTTGAGTCTGCTGACCTTTCGCGGAACGAGCGAATCAATGTTTTCGATCCTGAGTTCTACGCTCCAGAATCCATGCTCGATGCCGTAGCCAAGCAGATTGGTAAGTCAGATTTCTCTCCAGAAGAATGGGCGGGAATCGGACTTTGGAGCCTCGTCGAGACAATTACCGAACGAGCGAGACTTCTCGGTGCATGGGAAATACGAATCGCCGGAGGCGGATCTAAGTGCAGGAAGCTCTGCCAATTGTTGGCAAACGTTGCGAACGTGCCAGTTCGAGTAGCTCCAAATGAAGCTACAGTATTAGGAAACCTTGCTACCCAATTCACCTTTTGGTGGGATATTAACTGTTGGGAGACCGGTGCCTTGGAACGATTTAAAACGACCATAGTAGAGGAGTATTTGCCCCAGCTATGAAAGCCCAACTGATGCTCACGTGCCTTTGCGATGCCTTTTATGGAGAGGCGGGAATCGCAACGGTGCAGGTTCTCGAGCATTGCGGCGTTGAGGTTATCTTCCCGAAAGACCAAACCTGTTGCGGGCAGCCTGCTTTCAATTCAGGCGATTGGGGTGCCGCACAAAAACTAGCGAGTCGGGTCAGGGAAATATTCGATCCAATGATTCCAATCGTGGTTCCAAGTGCTAGTTGCGCCGCGATGCTGAGGCATGGGGCGGGGCTGATGGAGAGTGCTGAGTGGGGAGTGCGGAGAGCGGAGACCGGAACCGGAATTGTGGATTGTGGATTGGGGATTGTGGATTGTGAACACAAGCAAACCCAAACGAATCCAAACCAATCCCAGCAACTCACAGCCATCCCCAGCCATTCCCAGCAGCAAGTTTACGAACTCTCCGAATTCCTCCTCGACGTTCTTAAAATCAATCAGTGGCCAGTGCGAGGAAATTCTGCTCCCAACCAAAGAAAAATCATCTTTCATCAGAGTTGCCACGGACGCATGATCGGGCTGGGAGACAAGCAAAAGAAGCTGCTCCAACTCGTCCCCGGTTTGGAAATTCTTGAACCCGAATTTCCTGAACAGTGCTGCGGATTTGGTGGGATGTTTTCAGTGAAGCAGCCGCACTTGAGCGAGAGCATTGGTTTGCAAAAACTTTCGACATTCCGCTCGCTTGGAAATGTCGAAATTGTCAGCGGCGACATGGGTTGCCTTATGCACTTGCAAACTTTGGCTACGGCGCAAAACGAGCCACTAAAAGTGAAGCATTATGCGCAGATTTTGGCGGACGCATTAGCCCCTCCCTTTTCCGAGGAACGAGGAAGAGGGAGGGGTTGGGGTGGGAGTTCCGGGCACTCATGAAATCTAGCCGCGTCAACCAAAACAGCGCAACATCCTCTTCTCAAACGATTCGGTATGTTCGCAAAGCAACCGCAAATGTTGTTGCCGCACGCGTTCGAAAACTGGACGAAATCTGGGGAGACCAGCTTCACGATGCCCGCCATGCCGCCGCTGCCCTTAAAGATGAAGTCCTCGACAACCATGCTCATTACTTAGCTGATTTTGAGAAAAACGCAAAGGCATATGGAAGTCAAATTCATCATGCAGCGAATACAAGTGAAGCGCAAGCGATCATTCTAGGAATTCTCGAAAAATCTGCTAGTCAGTGCGCCACGATCGTCAAAGGCAAATCCATGGCGACGGAGGAAATTCACCTAAATTCAGCCCTAATTGATGCTGGATACGATGTTGTCGAGACCGATTTAGGCGAATTCGTCATCCAGCTAGATGGCGACACACCGAGCCATATCGTAGCCCCGATAATTCATAAATCGCGAGTGGAAGTCGCCGAAACCTTTGCCAAAAACAACATCGGTCCAAGAACCGATGATGCGGGCGAATTGGCTCTCCAGGCCCGCGAATACCTCCGGGCCAAATTTCAAAAAGCAGAGGTCGGAATCTCAGGCGTGAATTTTGCAATCTGTGAAACTGGGCGCTTGATAATCGTCGAAAACGAAGGAAACAACCGCCTTTCGACCACCGCGCCGCGAATTCATATTGCGGTTATGGGAATTGAAAAGCTGCTTGCAAGAGAGTCAGATTTGCCACTCTTTCTCAGGCTTCTCGCCTCCAGTAGCACGGGACAGCAGATCACAACTTACACCCATTTCATTTCGGGGCCGCGCAAAGGTGATGAGCTTGATGGCCCCGAGGAAGTTCATATCGTTCTCCTCGACAACGGCAGATCGAAAGTCCTCGAAGGGCCGTATCGAAGCATTCTCAGGTGCATTCGATGCGGTGCGTGCCTGAATGCTTGCCCAGTCTATCGTGCTTCGTCAGGACATGCCTACGAGCATGTGTATTCGGGGCCGGTAGGAGCGGTTTTAGCGCCCGCATTGGATGGAATTGAGGCGATGGGCGACCTCGCCGATGCTTCAACGCTTTGTGGGGCTTGCGAAGAGGTTTGCCCAGTTGCGATTCCGATCCCCGACATGCTTCTGCGCCTTCGCATGGAGCGGCAAAAGCTCTTAGGAGAGCCCAAATTCGATGGATTCAAGGCTGTTGCTTCAAACCCTTTCGTTTGGAAAGCAGGCTTGAAAATGCTTCCAATGGCAGTCCATGTTCCGGTCGAGTCGCAACGTGGTTGGGCGGAATCGCATGGGTTGCCAAGTCGGGAAGGGAGGGATTTTCGGATGTGGTGGAAGGGGCATTCTGGTTCGGATTCGTCCGTGTTCGTTCGGGTTGGCTCGGATTCGACTGAATCAGTCTCGGCAATCCCCAATTCACAATCCACAATCCAAAATCCGTATTCCCCAATCCAAAATCCACAATCCACAATCCAAAATGGACCCAATCCACAACCAAAAATCCAAAATGGACACACTCCCCAATCCACAATCCAAAATTTCCAAGATCGCTTCTCCCAACTCGGATGCGAGATTGTCGAGTTCGATGACCTCATTGAACTTTTGGACAAAAAATGGCTGATTGACGGAGACGCAAAGCCACTTCTCAAACTGGGAGGGATCAAGGAAACGGATGACATATGGGCGGCGGGCATCGGAGTCACTACCGCAATAGCGCTCATTGCTGAGACGGGGAGCATCGTGGTTTCCGCTGGACCATGCGTAGGACAGGATTCATCCTGTCAAGAAGGCATCTCCGACAACCAACAACCAACAACTAGATCGCGCATGACCTCTCTCGCCCCGGCAATCCATGTCGTTCTCGCTTCAAAAGATCAAGTAGTGCCTTCGCTTGACGAAGCCGTTCCCCTCATGCATGGACGAACTTCCGTAATCATCTCAGGTCCTAGTCGTACGGCAGATATAGAAGGCATCCTAATTCATGGCGTCCATGGTCCGAAAAGGGTCTTGCTGGTTTGGCTTGATTAAACGTCGAACGTAACTCCCTGCGCTAACTTTGGCTTCTCTCGCCCAAAAAACGTCGTGCTGGTCTGCCTTCGCATGTACGCCTTCCACGCATCAGACCCCGACTCCCTTCCCCCGCCAGTTTCCTTTTCCCCGCCGAACGCCCCGCCAATTTCCGCACCACTTGTCCCGATGTTCACGTTCGCGATTCCACAATCGCTGTTGCGTTTGAAATACTCGGCTTCACGAATGTCGGTCGTCATGATCGAAGAGCTCAGCCCTTGAGGCACCTCGTTGTGAATTTCCATCGCTTCTTCAATAGTGTCGTAAGGGATTAGGTATGTAAGAGGTGCGAAGGTTTCTTCAAATACGGTTTCGCTTTGCTTGCTTAACCGAACCAAGGCTGGATGGACGTAGAATCCGCCGGAGTTTTCCAAAAGCCGTTGCCCGCCGACAACTTCTACAGCTTCTGGGCGGATTCGTTCGATAGCCGCCAGCATCCCGTTGAAAGACAGCTCGTCAATCAGCGGCCCAACAAGAGTTCCGGATTCCAAAGGAGAACCCACTTTAGTAGAACCTATTTGCAGATATGCGGATTTCAGAGTTTCAAAAACCTTATCAATCACGCTACGGTGCGCGATCACACGGCGAGTGCTCGTGCACCTTTGGCCCGCAGTGCCGACCGAGCCGAAAAGGATAGAAGGAATGGCTACCGCAAGATCAGCCGATGGTGTCACGATAATCGCATTGTTGCCTCCGAGCTCCAATAGTGCCCTGCCAAATCGAGCAGCAACTTTGGGGCCGACGATCCGCCCCATTCGGCAGGAACCCGTTGCGCTTATCAAAGGAACTCGGGAATCCGAAACCATTTGATCGCCTCGGTCTCCTAGCCCGATTATCACTTGGCTCAATCCTTGGGGTGCCTCCGGGAAATCTTTACAAACTTCGTCGAAAAGCGATTGGCAAGCCAGAGCCGTGAGCGGAGTCTTTTCGCTGGGCTTCCAAAGGCAAGAATCGCCGCATACGAGTGCTAAAGTTGCGTTCCAAGCCCAGACCGCCACCGGAAAATTGAACGCCGAAATAATTCCGACGGGCCCTAGCGGCAGCCAATTTTCCTGCATAACGTGGTTCGGCCGTTCGCTGGCGATCGTTAATCCGTAGAGCTGGCGCGAAAGCCCAACTGCGAAATCGCAGATGTCAATCATCTCTTGCACTTCGCCACGCCCTTCATCAAGAATTTTGCCGCATTCGAGAGTAATGAGCCGAGACAGAGCTTCCTTGTCTTGCCGAAGCTTGTCTCCAAAAAGCCGGACTAGCTCGCCTCGGCGCGGGGCCGGGACTTCTCTCCATGCCTTGAAGGCCACAACGGAGCGAGCAATCTTTGCCTCGGTTTCTTCCTTGGTATCGAATCGTAAGGTTGCCAGCAAAGAACCGTCTATCGGCGAATGCACGGGCAATTCGTTTCCTTCAAATTCGGAGAGCTTGGGAATGAGGGCGAGTTCTCGGTCGAGAGTCATGGTATAGGTGTACCCGGAATATGACCTATCCAACTCAGATTCAAGATTCTTCCTATGTTACACTGTATCTGAAATGAACATTTACGAAGCACTCTGGCAAGACGACGAACGCATGAGCGGTGCGGTTTGCTTTCGGGGGACTCGGGTACCTCTGTCCATCATGTTCGAATACCTTGCAGCGAACCGAATGGAGGAATTCTATTCGGGATATCCCAACGTAACACAAGAACAGGTTCAAACAGTCTTAAAGGAATCAAAACACCAAATTGAATCTAAGTTTCCACAAAGGAAGTCTGCTTGAGATTTGACTTGGACAACTGCGTCAACAGGAACGCACTTGCATTCTTCGGAAGTTTTGAAGTTCAGCATTGCATTGATCTTGGATGGGATCAACTAAGCAATGGCGAGTTGCTTGCATCTGCCAGCGGCAACTTTGACGTCCTAGTTACTGCTGACAAAAACATGCAGTTTCAAAGCAATCTTAAAGGACTTCAAATCTGTGTCACTGTTCTAGATGTTAAAGGCAACTTTCAAGATGAGTTACAAGCGGCGATCCAAAGATTGCTCGCGAATTTAGAGGTGCTAAAGGGAGGGGAATTTGTCGTTATTGAGCCCTAACCCAACACTTCTAAGTACTTCAATCCCGATCCCGTATTGAACAGCACGACCTGATCCGATTCCTTCAAAAAGCCACTTTCCAACAGTTTTCTCGCCGCCGCCAAAGTCGCCCCTCCTTCTGGACAAGCGAACACTCCAGTCTTCGCCGCCATTTCCTTAGCCGCAGCAATCATTTCATCGTCGGAAACGGTCAGCGCAGTTCCGCCGGATTCTCGGATTAAATCGAGCATGACAAAATCCGCAATCGCCTTTGGAACACGAAGGCCCGAAGCCTTCGTATGAGCATTTTCAAATTCTGCAGCAAATCTCTCGCCATTCAAAAAAGCACGGGCAATTGGGGCACAGCCTTCCGCCTGGACTGAGATCATTTTCGGGCGATGCGAATCAGTCCATCCCATACGTTCCATTTCATCGAACGCCTTCCACATTCCGACGAGCCCAGTTCCACCGCCCGTCGGGTAAATGATCGCATCGGGTAGCCGCCAGTCCATCTGCTCGGCGAGTTCATATCCCATCGTCTTTTTGCCTTCGGGACGGTACGGCTCTTTAAGCGTGCTGAGATCGAACCAAGGTGTTTCTTTTCGATCAATTTGAGTACCAATGATCCGCCGAATCTGCGCTGCGCAATCGGTAATCAAGCCCGGCAAAAGCACCACATCTGCCCCATAAATCCGGCATTCTTGAATGCAAGCAGTTGGAGTGTCCTCAGGCATGAAGACGTGGCACGGCATTCCCGCTTTTGCAGCGTAGGCACTTAAGGCACCAGCCGCATTCCCTGCGCTGGGCACCGCAAGTTCCTCCACGCCCAAGTGCTTTGCCATGGAAACTGCTGTCGTCATGCCCCGGGCCTTGAAGCTGGCTGTCGGGTTCAGCCCTTCGTCTTTGATGAACCAATTCGCGCCAAGGCCAGGCGCGTGAAGGAGAGGCGACATTCCTTCGCCCAAGGAAATCGCATCGCAAGGAGGAAGAACTTCTCGATACCGCCAAAGAGTGGGCTCCCGGTCTTTCAGAGCTTCTTTAGGCAAAGTAGTGGGGCTCAAGTCGTACTCGACCTTCAGCGGCTTTCCGCATTCGCAGGTGTTGATGAGCTGTTTCCAGTCGAATGTTTTTCCGCAAAGGAAGCAGGAGAGGTGGGTGAGCATCTATTCAAGTTTGACTGATTGCAAAGAAATTCAATTTCAAAAGAGTGTTTGTCAAATTCTCTTTAAACGCCGCTTTGAACTCACAATCCCCAAAAAACCTGAAGCAATTAAAACCACCGTGCTTGGTTCGGGAACTGTTTGAGTCCAGAGCATTGCTTCCCCTTGCTCGGTTTCCGAATTGCCTGCAATTCCTAGTACGTAGTTTGTTCCACTTTCCGACCAAACTGAATAGGCTACGGATCCAATATATCTGGATGGAAGGAAGGAATGCAGATTAACGATAGATTCGGCAGTCCCTGACCAAAGAGTAGCCCGACTGTAATCACCTGGAAGACTGACATACCCCACTTGATAATTATTGGTCACGTCCAGAACCTGCGATTCGTATGCTTCATTTGGATGCAGGTCAATCATTGAAGTAGCCGATCCGTGCCAAAGCGCGGCCCGAACCAGGTAATTTGTGTCTTGCCAATATCCAGCCTGGCTCGTTGCAGATACAGAATTGGCTCCAGACCAAACTGCCCCAGAAGGATGAAGGTCCACCCACGATTCAGCCGTCCCTGTCCATAAACCTGCATGTACTCCCACTCCTTCAAATCCAGCTTCGCCAACTTGAGTGTTTTCAAAAATGTCCGTAGCAAGCGAGAGTGAGGCGCCAGCAGGATTCAAATCAACTCTTGATTCAGCACTGCCGGACCAGATGCTTGCATGTTGCCCTTGATTTGGGACCCAGAACTTTCCCACTTGCTGGTTACCAAAAACATCAAAAGCCTGTCCTTGACCCAGGTTCGTCCACGCTCCAGATTGTCCATGCCAAAGAGCTGCATTTCCTTCAACAGTTCCAACATGGGAAACTCCATCAGTTCCGAAAATGACTGAATCGTTGTAACCGTTTGGATGCAAGTCAATCCAAGAATTTGCCGTTCCTGACCAAATCCCTGCATGGCGTTCGATACCGTGATAAGCAGCTCCAGCTTGAATTCCGCCGGCAACGTCGTAACCATAGGAGTTGCTTGCTCCAGCCGGGTGCAAACTTGTAACAATCCAATTTGAATGTGCAGAAGCAGAAAGCAAAACTGCAATCAAGGTGAAGAGATATGGTAGCTGGTGTGAGCGTGTGTTCATTCTTAGACCTTAGAACTCAATGCTTCTATCATAAAGCATTTTCGCTCAAATAGGGCGATTTGTCGTTGCATTTCTACAGGTACCCTCTTGAAATGATCAAATTTGGATTAGCACTGACTCTTGGCAGCGTTGCTTTTGCGATCGTCTTGCTTGCCTGCACCGGTGGCTCCACTGCAAATCAGCCGACAAATGTTGTTGCCTCGAATTCCAATCCTGTTGCAGTAGACCAAAACGTCAATCTCCAAAACCTCTACGACGACACTTGCGCAAAGTGCCATGGCAACAGAGGGCAAGGTGGAGGTGGTGGAACAAAGACCTTCAACACCATCGCCAAATTTGACCAAAAGAACGACAAGCCATACTTCGATGCGGTCAAGAATGGCGTGTCCGATATGGGAATGGAAAGTTACGGTCAGACCATGAGCGACGAAGTCATTTGGGGGCTCGTCGTCTACATTCGCGAGCTACAAGCCAAAGCTCTTCGTGCCGAGAAAGGTCCATTTCGACCCAACTCTACTGGTGCGTACCACACAAACCTACACGATTACAAAGTTGAAACAACAGTTGATACCGACCAAGGACTGAAAACTCCCTGGGCAGTTGAGTGGCTCCCCGATGGCAAGATGCTGGTTACTAATCGCCCAGGGCCCATTTCAGTAGTTGAGGGTGGCAAAGTCATCAGCCAAATTCAAGGTCTCCCTGAAGTTGTCGAACTCGGACAGGGTGGCATGATGGAGATTACGCTTCACCCTGATTACGCAAAGAACGGCTGGATCTACTTAGGCTACACTGAACCCGGCGGGCGCGGCGGAATGACCAAATTCGTGCGCGGAAAGCTGCGCTGGAGCGGAAATCAAGCGACCTGGCACAGCCAACAGACTATTTTTGAGGTTGACAAGAAATTCTACACGGGTGCTGGAATCCACTTTGGAACGAGAGTCGTTTTTGACGGCAAAGGACATATTTTCCTTGTTGTTGGCGAGCGAGGCGGAAACATGCTCGCGCAGCAACTAGATAACCCATTTGGAAAAATTTATCGGCTAAATGAAGACGGAACCATCCCTGCTGACAACCCCTTCGCCAAAGACGGCGCAAAAACACCGGTGATTCCAGGCGGAATTTGGACTTACGGCCACAGAAATCCTCAAGGATTAGCCTTCGACGCATCTGGACAACTTTGGGACACAGAGCACGGCCCACGAGGCGGCGATGAAGTGAACCTAATCACGAAAGGGACGAACTATGGCTGGCCCGTGGTGGCATATTCAATGAACTACAGCGGTTCTCCTTTCAAGACCCCTTGGCCGAAAAATGGCGAGAAATTCGGTGTCCCGGTTTTTCGATGGATGCCAAGCATTGGCGCATGTGGACTGGATTTGCTAAGGGGCGACAAGTATCCCCGCTGGAAAGACAATCTACTCGCTGGCGGCCTCTCCGGCGCAAATGTGGACCGGTTCAAAATGAAGGGATCGCTCATGGTGGAGCGCGAAGAAATTTTGCACGGAATGGGAAGAGTTAGAGACGTTGCTGTTGGGCCAGATGGGCTGATCTATGTGACTCTAAATGATCCGGACAAGGTCATTCGTCTTGTTCCAGTAAGGTAGAACCTACTTAGCATGAACGATCCAATCATCGAGTGCGTGCCCAATTTTTCGGAAGGCAGGAATCTCGAGACAATTCAGGCCATCGCGAATGCAATCATGCATGTCGAAGGCGCGAAGTTGCTCGATGTGGACCCTGGTGAATCCACAAACCGAACTGTGTACACATTCGCAGGTTCGCCATCCGCCGTATTAGAGGCTGCGTTTCAGGCTGCAAAAGTCGGAATTGACTTGATTGATATGCGAAGTCATTCAGGCGAGCATCCCAGATTTGGCGCTCTCGATGTTTGTCCAATTGTTCCAATTGCCAATTGCACTATGGAAGACTGCGTCGGCTGGGCTCGGGAGCTAGGAAAGCGCTTTGCAGATGAACTTGGCATGACGATTTACCTCTATGGAAATGCTGCCAAAACCGAAGAACGCAGAGATTTGAGCTTTGTTCGCAGCGGAGAATATGAAGGGCTTTCCGAAAAGCTAAAAAACGCCAGCTGGAAACCCGACTTTGGTTCACCCTCATTCAATGCAAAATCTGGGGCAACAGCAGTCGGTGCACGCCAAATCTTGGTGGCTTACAATATCAATCTGAACACAACTTCTACGCGAAGGGCAAACGCTGTAGCTTTCGACGTACGGGAGCGAGGCCGAGTCAAGCGCCTTGGCGATCCTCTAACTGGCGAAATCGTGCGAGATGCTCAGGGCGAGCCCGTCTATGAGCCAGGTGAACTGAAGAACGTCAAGGGAATCGGATGGTACATAAAGGAATATGGCGTCTGCCAAGTTTCGATGAACCTCACGAACATTTCCGAAACGCCTGTCCATGTCGCCTTTGATGCTTCCGTTGAAGCGGCGGATTCTAGAGGAATTCGGGTTACTGGTTCAGAGCTTGTCGGCCTCATTCCGCTGTCCTCGATGCTGGATGCTGGGCGGCACTTTTTGCGTAAACAGAAACGATCCGCTGGTGTTTCTGATTCTGAGCTCATTAAGATTGCAGTCCGTTCGCTTGGCTTGGACGAGCTATCTCCGTTCGATCCACAGAAGAAAATAATCGAACATGCGCTTCAAGATTCAGGTCTCTTTCGATTAGTTAACCTTTCGATTAAGCAATTCGTGGAGGAAACCGCGAGCGAATCGCCTGCCCCTGGCGGAGGCTCAATTGCCGCAACAATGGGTGCAATGGGAGCCGCTCTTGCAACAATGGTGGCAAATCTCTCAAGCCATAAGCGCGGCTGGGATGAACGTTGGGAAGAGTTCAGCGATTGGGCGGAAAAGGGAAAGGCCTTTCATGTTCGGCTGCTGCAATTGGTTGATGAAGACACTGATGCGTTCAACGAATTGATGTTAACGTTTGGAATGCCAAAGGGCTCGGATCAAGAAAAGGAAGTACGAGCAAATGCAATTCAATCGGCAACTCAACGCGCAATCAAAGTTCCTTTGGAGGTCATGCAGGTGGCCCTCGATTCGATGGAAGTTACCAAAGCTATGGCAGAAATCGGGAATCCAAATTCGATTTCTGATGCCGGAGTTGGGGCGCTTTCAGCACGTTCAGCTGTGCTAGGCGCCCAGCTCAATGTAAGAATCAATTGTTCATCACTTGAAGACAAGGAGTTTGCAGAACGGGCCTTAGCAAGAGCGACCCTGTTGGGTGTGCAGGCTGAGACAATGGAAAAGGAAATACTGGAAATCGTGAATTCGAAACTTTGAATTCACGATTTTCTCAATGCATCTTCTGTCAAGCAATCTGTCAGTACTAGTAACCTCGCGTCCCCACTTACCCTTCATAATAACTTCAAATGAAAGGCGTTATTCTTGCGGCGGGAAAAGGATCAAGGCTCTTTCCCATCACTCACCATATCCCTAAGCCGCTACTACCGCTTGCAAACAGGCCGACGCTTGAATATGCCTTCGACCGCCTAAAGGAAATTGGGATTACAGAAATCTGCGTTGTCGTAGGAGACAACGAACCTCAGATGCGCGAAGCACTGGGCGACGGATCGCAATTTGGAATTCAGCTTGCTTACGTACGCCAGCCTGAGCCAAAGGGCCTTGCACATGCCGTAGGCTTTACAAGTAGTTGGGTCGGCGGAGACGATTTTATACTCTATCTTGGCGATGCGATCTATGAAGAAGGCTTTGCCACCCATGCCAAGAAGTTCAAGGAATCGGGCTGTGCAAATCTGAACATCGTCAAGCCAGTACCAGACCCCGAACGCTTTGGAGTCGCTAATGTTGACGGCGACCGAATCGTCAAACTCATCGAAAAGCCGAAGAATCCCGAATCCAACCTTGCCATGGCAGGCATGTACTTTTTCGGGCCGAAAATTTGGGAAGTTTTGCCCGATCTGAAGCCAAGCGCACGTGGCGAATATGAAATCACGGATGCGATCCAAATGCTGATTGACCGAGGTGAAGCGGTGCTTGCAGGAGTCTATGAAGCAACGTGGTTCGATACGGGAACCCTCGATTCATTCCTCGCAACTAGTTCGTTTTTGATAGGAGGCGAGTCCAAAATCGGCAGCCATGCCATTGAGTTGGGCGAGATTGGACCCAACGTCGTCATCGGCGAAGGCGCAGTTGTCGAATGTCTCTCCATAGAGGATTCCGTTGTTCTTCCTGGGGCTATTGTCAATGTGCATGGGACGATTCGTCACAGTATTTTGGGAGGCAATGTAACGATTGATGGAAATTGTGAAAATGTGATCGCTTGGAACAATGAGCGGGCAACTTAGCCCCCTCCTTTTTCGAGGAAGGAGAAAGAGGAGGGGGTTGGGGGTGGAGTCAAGCCTGCGCACTCCCAAAGTCAACTGAACTCTTCGTACCGATCACCGTTTGAATGAATATGAAGTCCATTCTTGGAATCGTGGGAATAGTCGCAGTCGGAAGCTTGCTCGTTGGATGGCAGCAAACTCGTCCCCAACAAGGCAACCTCCGAGTTGGCGACCTTGCTCCAACTTTCAAACTCAAATTACTCGGCAAGAACGAATTTTTCGACCTCAAGTCAAATTTCGGAAAGCACCCAACCGTGCTAATTTTCGGCAGCTACACATGACCGCCATTTCGCACCCAGGCTGGCGTGCTCAATACTATGTTCGCGACCTACAAGGATCGCGCTGACTTCAAAATCGTCTATGTCCGCGAGGCGCACCCCAGCGATGGCTGGCAAGTACCACAAAATCAGAGGCAAGGCGTGATTGTAGCGACTCCAAAAACTCTGGCGGAGCGTGAAAAGGCGGCAATGGATTGCTCAGCACATTTGGAACTCAAAATCCCAATCGTAATTGACAACATGGACGATAAGGTGGAGGCCGCATATTCAAGTTGGCCGGATCGGATTTATGTTCTTGATAAGAATGGAAAAATTGTTTACAAAGGCAATCCAGGGCCGAGTGGTTTTCGGCCATTTGAAGCTGAAACCGCGTTGACGGGGATTTTGAAGTAGAACAGCGCCAAACGGAGCGCGGATTTCATTCCGCTACCCGGTCCACGGAATTTATTCCGTTTAACTTCTTCGCTCCTGCTTTGGAGTCTTCAGCCGAATCCCATGGCTTTCAATTTCAATTACACCCTGCCGGTAAAGTGTCCCAATCAGCTTCTTAAACGCACTTTTGCTCAGTCCAAACCTTCGTTGAATCTCCTCAGGCGAAGTTTTGTCGTTCACCGGCAGAAACCCGTCAAAAGTCCTCAATGCCTTCAAAATTCGGTCGCTTTCTCCTAATACCGCCAGATAGCCTTGGGGCCGAAGCGAAACCGCCACCTTCATGTCAGCTTCGCGAATGTCCTTGACAAATGCGTTTCGCACATCTCCAACTCTGAGTCTCTCGTGCCATTCATCTCGAAATAGCGTGCCGCGAATATGTTGGTTTATGATCACGCTCAACGAATCGCGATTGCAAGACGCAACCATAATCTTTATTGGCTCGCCAACTGTCAGGCCCTCCCCCGTTGGCTGAAGATACTTGCTGATTTTGGACGTGCTCACAACTCGCCCAGATACTTGGTCGAGATAGATTCGTACCAAAATACGATCCCCGGCTGTTAAGTCCCTCTGCTGTTCAGAAAACGGGCAAAAAAGGTCTTTCGCCAATCCCCAATCGAGAAACGCGCCGGATTCAGAAACCGAAACAACTTCCAGCAGCGCAAACTCTCCGACGGTTGCAAAAGGCTGCTGAAGGGTCGCAACCGGACGATCTTCCGAATCGGTGTATACAAAAACACCGATTCGCTGGCCTAACTCAATGCCATCTGGAGTTTGGTTATTGGGAAGTAGTACGTCGTTTTCGCCATCGGTCAAAAAATAACCGTGAGGCGAATTTCGAACCACTTCCAAACTTTGATATTCTCCAATACGCATTGCAATCATTGTGAAGGAATTTCGATGAGAGAGATTTGTAATGCTATATGGCTGTCTCTTTCGTTCGTAATCGTACCGAAATGTACCGCTTCAACTCCGTTTTGGTGGAAATCACAGCTTCATGAATCTTGACGAATTAATAGACTATTTCTAAACAGCCAATTACAGCAACTTTGCTAGCCACACTTGCCTCAGCGCCCTGCTATGATGAATTGGGGTAACGACACTAGTTACTCTACGAGGGAATCGGTATTGCCACGCGCTACCGATTGAGGACGTGTGTATGGATAGGGTTTTAAAATCGCTGCTTTTGGGAGCAGCCGTACTTGTTGCAGGTCAAGCCGCAGCATATGACTACTTTACTGATCCGTTTGACGTAAATCCGGTGATTACTGGTGATCAAACAGCGGTTCCGAACGCATGGTTTTGGGACAGGTATCGTCCAGACCACTTCGATTCAGAAGTGTTTCTCGGCGACAATCGGCTCCATATTGGAATTAGTTCCAACGATGGCTTTGGGCCCAACGCTACGGGCGGCGGAAGACCACCAGCTTACGCCAGTACTTTTTACAACACACAAGGGCGACAGTACCTTTTGGGCAACGGCTACTACACTTCCATCAAAGGCAAGCTTTATGTTGGTTCAGATTGGTCCACTAATCGCCGCCGATCCGATATTTGGGGAGTCGCGGTAAACGGTGCGAACTCGGTAGTCGGCTACCCGATCATCGGAATTGCAAACATTGATGCAAGTACGATTGTCTGCAGGGTTTTTACCCAAGATACCGACCAAAACCCGAACACCCCTCTTGACGGGGGTTGGGTTGACGTTAGCGCAAGCGTTCCCGGTGGCCTTACCACAAACCGCTGGTATTCGCTTGAAGTTCGTCTAAAACCAGGAGTTTACGAATTTCTGGTTGATGGCAAACTCGTGTTTTCCGATCAATTTACGTACAGCGTGCTTCAGACGAACCAAGCAGTTGCGTTCGGCGCGATGATCATGCAGGCGTACAACTTCAATGATCCGACTCTTGCCCCTATTAACCAATCCTTCCAGGATTCCTACGATGTGTATTGGGACGACGTAACTGCTGGCCCATTCCCGCTTCAGGGTTTTCCTGTTGACCTCAATGGGTCGTATCGCTCTCCGAGCAGCGGTCCCCTTGGCCCAAGCCAATCAGGCATCGCTGTGGCAGCAACTTTCCCCTTTGGTTTTGGCAACGTATTTGAAAGAAATGGCGTCAACGCTGTTGCAGACAATGCAGTAAACGGATCGTTTACACCATACAACGACACAACCAAACTTCCAAACTTCCTCGCCTTGGCAACAGCTAACGATGGCGACGGAACGACTTTTGAGGCTGATATTGACCTTTCTGGCACATGGAAACCGTTTGAATGGGGAGGATCTCCTCCGAATTTCCCTCCATTTGCTACTGGCGATACGTTTGCCGTAGGAATGATGAACTCGTTCAATTCGTTCGGTGTGCAGTTCGTGACAGACCTCGCCGGATTCTTTAAGGCTCGCATTTCGAGCACTAAGCTCTCGTCAGGTTCTTTGGGTGTTCTTGAAACAAATGGAACTCCTGCAACATTCCCTGCCGGGACGACTCGGGTTCGAGTCAATGCGTCGGTATCAGCAGGGCTTTTAACGGCTACGGTTATGCCTCTAGATGGTCCAGATGCGTATGTCGTTTCGCCATTGGGCTCAACCAACGGTCTTAACCTTGATACAAACTCTCCGTGGCTCATAACCTATACTAGCATCGGCTTTGTGGCCGGTTTTGAAACGCACGAGCATGTTTCTGCGGCGGCAAATGCTACCGTTTCAAACTTCTCGACCAATGCAGTTCCGAATGCCATGTACTTGTTTACTGACGATCCGTATGTTCGATCCGTTGATCCGAACATTGCGTATCGCGCAGGACAAGCCAACTTGCTTCAACTCATCACGGGATACCAAGCATTTATGCTTGCAGGCGGAGGTCAGACTTTCGCTTCTGGAACCTATGTGGGTCCTTATACGACCTTCTTCCCACCCGTCATAACTACACTTCTCAATGCCTCAGCGGCGGGTGTTTCGCCCAACCAGGCAAACGTATCGTTCGTTGATTTCCTCTACACGCCAGGTGGCGCTGAAGTCGCGACTGGCATGGGGTATCGCCCTAACGCAGGTACCGAGAACAACTTGTTCGCTGGCGGTCCACCGCTCTACAGCGACTTCCTTTCAAATGCTTTCGGCTCCAACATCGTTGTCATTGACAACACGGCGCCGACACTTTCGCCGATAACATTGGGTGGAACAGCGTATTCGCCTCCAAATGTAATCGTAGGAACCCTCAATATCACAATTGACGCAACCGACCTAGGTGCGCAGCAATCTGGACTTGACGGAAGACCCGCAGGACAGGTGACCTGGTCCAACGCTACAACCACGCCGTTGAGCACGGTTTCGATTATTGGAAACACTTTCCGAACTTCGATTCCAATCACGCTCTCAACTCCGAGTGGACCCGCAACTATTAGCTTGAGTGTTACGGATCGGGCTGGGAATACGACGAACCAAGTTCTGGCAATTACTGTCAGCACCGTAAACGTCACATTGACCCTCATCGAAAAGGGTGTGGACGCGAATGTGAACCGCGTTGTGGATATCATGGTGGGCAGCACGGGCGGCCCGACAGCACCAATCATGGTTAGGAAACTCGTCGCGTTCAACGTGTTCACGAACGCACCAGGCCCCAACAGTCGCCAAGGAACAGTCTTGATTACTTATCAAGATCTCGACCTTGCAGACAATGCGCTTGTCGACTACTCAGTGCCATCAACGGCTGCGCTTACTTTGTTCTGGGCGAAAGATCCGTTCTTCTCGCTTGGCAAGCAAGCGGCTCTGGCAGGTTCCTTTGGGAGCTTCACAGGGTCAGCAACATTAACGATGGGTGATCTCACCAATAACAACGTCGTGAACGTTTCGGATATCGCTGTATGGGCTGCTAACAACGGCCTTGTCATGAATCCAAACACTACACTTGTCCAACCACCGACACCTCGTCAAGCCAACGTTGATGGCGTGGGAAATGTGGACCTGGGCGATCGAAACCTCATCATTGCCGCTTGGCTCTTAGCTGGAGATGTAAACTTGGTTGGCAACTTCCGGGATGGAGGCGGCGGCCAAAGAAGGGATGGAATGCAGCGCATCAGTGCAGTTCAGAAAGAAACGGGCCTTAGCTTAAGGCTGCTTCAATCTATGGACAGCAACAGGGATGACTGGCTCACTAGAATCGAGGTCCTACGTTGGGTTCGATAATCTAGACTAACGATCGAAAAGAGCCTGGTTCAGGCTGGGCTCTTTTTCTTAAGAAATTTGATTTGTTTTATTTAACTTGTAAAGGACCTTAATATCATGAAGACTTCACCAATTTTCATTGTTGCTATGATCGCGATCGGAAGTGCGACGAGTCAGGCAGCGACACTTAACCTTTGGTGGGAACCCGTTGTCCAGAACGCAGTCGTCGGGCAACTTGTCACAATTGACGTTTTTGCGAACTCTAGTGGACCGGGAATTCTGGCACTTAGCGATGCATATTTAGCGATTTCGTGGGATCCTGCGGTTTTGACGAACTCCACGCCAGTTGTACTAGGACAACCCGCTCCTTGGATCAATTCCTATTGGGCTCCTGGAGCACCTGCCAATGTAAATCTTCAAGATGGGGATGCCCGCCGTGAATTGATCGGGATGCTTCCTCCAAATTATCCAGTTGCGCCTGCCGGGATCATGCGTGATCCCATCAACAAATTAAAAATAACCACGTTCAGTTTCACCGTTGCTGCTGCTGCTCCACCGACTTCAGTCAAGCTATGGGGCAACTTAAATGGTACAACAACCAATTTTTACAAGGGCAATTTCCAGATCGGCCAATGGGACCTGACATTTGAGCAAGGCGCTTATTCGGAAGCGAGAATCAATATCGTTCCTGAACCGATCACGATGTTTGGCTTCGGTATTGGAGTCGTCGTCATGCTTCGTGGTCGAAAGAAGCTTTAAGTTGGGGCGAGAGTTTTGGGGGTTGTCGCAAATCGGCGCACACGAATGCACAGCAAAATTTGTTTTGGTCGTACATTTTTTGATCTAGCAACAATCATCAGTCTTGTTGCGATTCTTGAATAGGAGAATTCAAAGAAAAAACGTGGCGGAGAGGGAGGGATTCGAACCCTCGGTGAGTTGCCCCACACCGCATTTCGAGTGCGGCGCACTAGACCACTATGCGACCTCTCCGCCGGAGATTATGACATTCCGTGCTAGTTGTTGGTTGTTGGTTGTCCCGATCTTCGATTTCCCTTCGGCGGAATCTGCGATTGGTTGTTAGTTGTTTGTTGTTGGTTGTTGGCACTCAGCACTTTGCACTCCACACTCTCGGCACTCAGGTCTCAGCAGAAGCCCTATTCTCTGTGGCACTGCTCTACCGCAATAATCCATTGAGAACGGCAATAGCTTCATCCTCGGTGTATGGCCCTTCAACCATTGCTACCTGAACAATATAGATTCCGGGCGTGGCGTTTTGTAATGAAGGACGAATGCGGCCTTTGGCAGGAGCCACCAATAGGAAGGGCGCTTTCCATGATAAAGAAGCTGCCAATTCGACAGCTTTGGGACCTACGGTTATCGCGTGAATTCTTCTTTCCCAATCGAGTGCTGAATTGAAATATCCTGATCCTGAAAACGCCAATTTGTCAGATTCATCAGCAAAATGGCGCACCATTGTATCGGCAGTTTGAGACCACTTTCGGGCGAGGGAGTTGTCTGCACTTGGCGAAGAATCACTCAGCAGGCGCCCGTAAGAAAGGCATAATCGAATGGTCTGAGCCGTTAAGCTTTGCTGAACCGTATCTAAAACTTCGGGCAGTTCTGCCGCTTGAATACCAGAAGTCTCCGGTGAGAAATGTCCTGGCACCCAAACTCCGGGAATGTCGCTGGCGAACAAGAATTCAGCGCGAGTCAGAGTGAGCAAACCCTTTTCAAATGCGTCGGAATCACCAGTCGCTAGGAACCGGTTCAAACATGCATCCGCCATGGCGAGGTAATCGCCGAGATATGAATCTATCAGCTTCGATTGGCTGAGCATGTGGGTCACATCGTCGCTAAATCGAAAGGCCTGGATGGCTTGCCACATTAAATCGGCTCTCTTTAGCCGTTCTGAATCATTGAGAACGATTGCTGTTCGCTGCAGCCTAGCTAAGACATTGCATGAAACGTCGCAGAACTTTCGAGTCGAAACACTGAGTTGGCGCGGCTGTGCCTTTCGCAAAATCTCCAGTATTGTTTCGAATCGGCTCGAATACTTGAAAATGGCATCGTCGCGAGGCAAAGTTACAGTCATCATCGGGTTGGTTTCAACCCGCAATCCCATGTAGTCCCTTGCGAATGTTCGATCATTGTCGTTTTCGAGTGTTTCTCTTAGCTTTCGAACCGGAATGCTCGAACGAGAACTCCTTCCATTGAGCTCTTCGTCGCCTATTCGAGCTGAGGACGGCAAGCTGGCGTTTGAAATATCACCCGTCAAAAAGTCAAATGTCCTTCGGGCAATATCCAGATACAACGGCTCATTCAAAATGACTCCAGCTTCGGCAAGAACTTCCATCATTTCCGCATTAAGAACAGCGACCTTGTCAAATCGGGTTGCTCTTCGACCACCCATTTCCGATTGATAAAAGAAACCGCCGTCCATCCAATCCACCAAATTTCCGCGAACGAGTGGCTCGACAGCCGCTCGAAACTGGTCGAAAGCATTTACATACAAGAGAAATCGCAATGCGTTTGGGTTTGGCATCATAAACCCGCGTGAACGAAACCCGCCTCCTTTGGGATCTATCATCCGGGCGCAGACCGCAAACTGAATATCAAATCGCGGGCTGGCATTCAAGGAGGGCTGAAGCAACGACTGCGCCATTTCCGCTTGGCGAATGCCAACGGCGAGCTGACCTGATCCTGGCTTGCCTGATTGTTCCCAATTTCGAAGAGCCGTTTGGAGCAGCGTAGTGACCTCTATCGAGTTCATTTGCGGACCGTAACCAATTGTCCCTCCATCAAAGTAGGGTCTGCCTTCAGGATCAAGAAAAACAATTTGAAATCCGGGGTCGTGTATTTGCTGAGTTTTGGAATACGGCAAGAATTGGCTTCGCCATTGCGGCCGTTCATCTAAATCTAATCGAATGCAAACCATGTATCTGGCCAAGAATGCCTCGACATCAGGATCGGAAAGCGCATCCCGGTCGCACTGCCTTCCCAATGCGCTCCATTCCGTTCCCATCATCAAAAGAATAGGTTTATTGCTGCTGCGAGCGAGTTGAAAGGCCTCTAATCCGAACGGATGCCATTGAACCTGTTGTCTGCTGCCTTGAATCAGATAAGCCGCAGATTCGGTTGCCAAAGCGTTTGCCTTTTCAGGTGGAAGGAACGGCCTCGCGGCACGGGTCAAGAAACCGATGCCGACAATCGCTGCAACGGTGAGCGTGGCGACCGGATATACGATTCGTTGCCTTGTTGGCATGACATTATTATGAGAGGATTTGGGAAGAGGGAAAAGGGAATAAGGTTTCTTTGACTTTTTGTCCTCTATCGATTTTCCCGTTTCGAGTTCTACCTTTGGGGCGGCGGCATATTGGGATCGAACGGCTTCCCATCTAGCAACCATTTGGGAAGTTTCACTTCGGTAATTCTGAAGTATTTCCACTTACCGCCATCCCATTTGAAAGCGTCTTCGGTCGTTGCTGTAGCGACCATTGTATGAAGTTTGCCTCTTGGATCGGCAACCACTATTGTCGTGACGACGGTATTGACGTGGCTCCCGATCCCGTTTAAAAATCGAACTGCGCCGCAGGTCACCTTTGCCTTCACGCTTTTCGCATTGCCAAACAGATTTTTCATTCCCTCGAGCACTTGCTTACGATCTTGCTTCTTGCGTCTCATGTCCACGTAAATCAAGTTGCTTGTCGAATTCTGGTCAAACCAAATTGCGTTCCTTGAACCGAAGGCTTTGGTAAACCCTGCGCATATTCCAGCGACTGACTTACGAAAGTTAGCTTCAGTATTGCCAAAAGCAGAAGTCGCGAAACAGGCCGTGATCATGAAGAGGGTTATGCGAATTTTTGTCATTCCAACGATTATACGGTTAGGTTCCAATTTGGATTTGCAATTGCGACAATTCTTTGGTATTATCGTAGACATTCGTCTAGAATAAGGGGATCAAATGAGCGTTACACTTGATATGGTTGGGTTGGTGGTTGCCAACATTGAAGATTCAATTCGTTTCTATCGGCTTTTGGGAATCGAGATTCCCGATCCGGAGCCTGAAAGTCCTTATGCAGAGGCAACTCTGCCAAACGGGCTACGCATTAGTTGGAATCAGGTTGAGATGATCAAGGGCATTGATCCTGACTGGGTTCAGCCCGTAGGCCAGCGCGTCGGGGTTGCGTTTTTGTGCGATTCGCCAGAGGTAGTCAATTCTCTTTTTGCAAAACTCACTGGGGCAGGCTACGAAGGCCACAAGGAGCCTTGGGACGCATTTTGGGGGCAAAGATATGCGATTGTCCTCGATCCTGATGGACTTGCTGTTGATCTATTTGCTTACCTGCCGCAGGACTAGCGAATTGAAATTGAACCTTCAGAAAAAGCCTTTGAAGTCCCGGCATTCGGAGGCCACATCTCGCTTACGATCTTGGATTTGCCAGTGCTCTTCGCACGATACATACATTCGTCTGCAACGTGAAGGGCCGCATGAACAGATTCCGGGACTTCTGAAAATGCAACACACCCAACACTCGCTGAGAATCCCCAATTTCCCTCTTTTGAGGCTCGCTCAACGGCTTCATGGATTCGCCGAGTCACAAGAAAAGCAAGATCGGGGCCGATGTGATTTAGCCAAATTACAAATTCGTCGCCGCCCACTCGTGCGACAAAGTCGGAACTACGAATTTGTCCGCGAAGCACCTGGCCAACCTTTTTCAAGGCTTCATCCCCCTGGAGGTGCCCCCGAGTATCATTCAGTTGTTTGAAACTGTCCAAATCAAGGTAAACGACTGCGAAAGGCGTAAATTCATCGTGCAATTCATAGAGTTTTGCTTCGGCCTTTTCATAGAGTCCCGAAGCGTTGAGACAACCCGTCAAGCTGTTAAAACGAGCGCGATGACTTTCTCGATCAAAGACTTCACGAAGATACGAAAGCGATAAACCGCCAAAATGGAAGAACACCAATGCAACCGACAAGCCTAAAATTAGACCAACAGTATAGGATTCCCCTCGCAGCATCGGCGATGCAGTTATCCAGGCCGAGGCAAGCATCGCAATGGAAATTGCTCCTTTCCGAGGCAAAAACCAGGCTGCAAACCAAATGGGAAGATAGTAAACGTGCTTCCAAGCATGATGAAGCCCGAGCAATAGATCCGCTGCAATCAGAAGCAAGAACGATGCAACCACTGCGGTTATTTTTTCGTGGTCAGAGCGCTTTTCGAGCCAATGATAGGCCCGATCTAGTAGATTTCCGAAAGATAATTGGGCCGCACGCAAAGCTGCGCGCAGTTTGCTCCACCAAGTCCAGTTTCGAATCACTTCAATTGTCTCATTCATCTTGCGGCTCCTGCCGCTCCTTCCCGTACACTACAATTCTCGGAAACTACTTTAGGTTCTTCAGGGTGAAAACCTGATAATTTCATGAGGTTTTTGAAAAGAAGAGCAATATGACATCCGAGGAAGTACTTCCAACCGCAACAGACCTAGTCGAGGCGGCTCTTGCGCGCCTTCTTGATATGCCTGGGTATTCCGAAAGGGCAGGGCAATTGCACCTCGCGCAAGTCGTTTGCGACCTCATTGGGCATGGGCAAAGAGGGTTAATTGAAGCGCCAACCGGACTTGGAAAATCGCTCGCTGCACTGATTCCAGCCATTGCTCAAGCCATAGTTTCAGGTAAACGAACAGTAATTGCAACCTACACAAACGTGCTTGCTGAACAATATTGGCGAAAGGACCTTCCCCTCGCCTTATCCCTATTTGAATCTAGCTCCGGTATTCGGTGTGCATTTTTGATCGGTAGGCAGCGATATGTTTGCAGGCTGGGCCTTCGTGACACAATGCCAAGCGAGTTTCCAGAATATTCCAATCGTCTCGATCTGGGAATTGACACCGAGTTCCGTAAACTTTCCCGCTCGCCCTACGCCTCAATCAATTCTCTTTGGCAGAAAGTTTCTGTGCCGCCAGTTTGCCCCGCGAGGCTTTGCCCAGAATACGATTCGTGCTGGTTTTATGGGGCCAGAAAGCAAGCCGAACGAGCCCAAATTGTAATTACCAACCATTCTGTTGTCATTCAAGACGCCCTGAACGCAAAGCACTCCGATTCGGGCGAGGGGATGCTAGGCGCGTACGATTTTCTAATCGTTGATGAAGGCCACGACTTCATACAAGCCGCGCAAAGCGGATTGGAATTCGATCTTTCTTCAGCAGAACTTCACATGCTAATGGGGCTTTGCGGACGGATCGAATCGGCACTCTCTACCATCGCAGACCAATGCCATGGGAAACGGGAACTTACCGACCTTTGCGAAGAGTTTCGCTCCGGTGCCTCCATGATCGAAAGAGATTTGGCGACTTACGGCCTTCAACTCGCCAAGGGCGGAATTTTAAAGACTTCTCCGAGTTCGTTGGAGGAGCATCCATCAGTTAAGTCAGCACTGGCTCCGAATGGACTAGAAGGTGCGACTCGAATTGCGACTTCGCTTTTTGAATGCTGTCACCGATTTGTGAGTGCCCTTACTAAGCTACTTACGCAATGGGAGGATTCTGCTGGAGAATCTGTAAAGCAGGCAAAAGAGGCCGTTCGCAACTATATGAACTATATGAGCGAAATTGGCGCGGAGGCCTTGGCTCTTTTGCAACCCGAAGGCGTGACTGTTAGCTATGTTCGGTCTCATACATCTTCGGCTGCATTGCGGTCCGATACCATCGGGCTGGCAGAACCGTTAACAGAGCTGATTTGGGATCGAAAGCCGTATGTTTTGCTCTCCGCAACGCTCGCCATTGACAACGATTTCGCCTTCATGCGTCGAACTTTAGGTTGCCAACCGGACTTTGAGGAAGTGCTTCCAAGTCCATTCGATTATTGCCATCAAGCGGCGTTGTTCATTCCAAAAACTGGGAGAGTGAGCGACCCGTCTGTTGCAAGGAAAAATGGTACAGAGCCCGCTTATTTTCAGCAAATCGCCGACCATCTTACCGAAATCATCACAACTATGGGTGGCCGAACTTTAGCCCTCTTCCATTCTCGTCGAGAGATGGACGAAGTGAACAAACGAATGACGTTGCCGCCGGGCCTTCCAATTTTGGTTCAGCCATCTTCCGGTGCTGCTTACATCGGCGATCAATTCAAGGAAGAGGAGAATGCATCGCTATTTGGATTGCGTTCGTTTTGGACTGGATTCGATGCGCCGGGCGTTACTCTTTCGTGCGTAGCCATTGTTCGAATCCCGTTCGAAGTTCCCATCGAGCCCCCGGCCTTGGCTCGAATGGCTCATCTGACGCAACTGGGATTAGAGCCGTTTTCGTCGTGGACTTTGCCGATGTCGAAAATGATTGTTCGGCAAGGCGCGGGGCGGTTGATTCGGCATAACGATGACCGAGGAGTTATTGCGATATTGGACCCAAGAATTCGTACAAAGAGATACGGGGAAGAGATGTTGGCAAATCTTCCTCCAGAATTACGAACCTTTTCGGACCTTGCGGACGCCTTGGGGCATATTGGTTGGGAGAGGTAGCGGCTCTTGCTATTCTTCCCAGCCACTTCTGTTTACATATGGCGGATGGCGACCAACCGTGATACGTCTTAATCTTTTCGATTGCATCCTCTTTTTGTAGCTTGTTACTCAGTCCATTTGTAGCCTCATGAACTCAAATTTGGGACTTTTGACCCATCAATTCATTGTCAGACTCAGATCGAGCTATAATACTTAGGTGAACGATCAACTAAGAACTATTGAGCCGACTCGTGACCGCATTGTGGAAGCGGCACGTGAGCTGTTCTTTGACCAGGGTTACAACGGAACAGGCATGGCGCAAATACTAACTCGAGCAGAGGCTAATAGCGGGAGCCTATACCATTTTTTTCCAACAAAGGAAGACATGCTTATTGCTGTCCTGGAGAAGTACAAATTGATGCTCTGTCCAATGGTGATTGATCCAGCCCGCCAGAACGCGAGCGAGCCGATTGACCGAATCTTTGCTGTGCTTCATGGTTACAGACTCCTCCTGGAGGCTACCGATTTTCGCCTTGGATGCCCCATCGGAAACCTCGCACTAGAACTTAGCAATAGCCATGCAAGGGCGCGCGTTCTCTTGAAAGAGAACTTCGATGGATGGTTAGGAGAAGTCCAACTAATTATCGAGGAGGCACGAGGATTTTTGCCGCTAGATGTGAACACCGAACGCTTAGCCGCACTACTATTGGCCACTATGGAGGGCGCGGTCATGCTGGCCCGCACATATGGTTCTCTAGAGCCTTTCGATCAGGCAGTGTTTGCGCTTAGAGAGTATTTTGATCGGCTTGTAATTGATGGCAAGGATTGGTCCGTGCCAAAGCAAAACTAAGGAAAAACAACATGAATATGATTACATCAATTGTCACATCACTCGTAGCATTGACATCAATGGCTACTCAACAAACATCTGCTGAACGAATGGTGATTCTTGCGACTGCAGATCAACCAATAGTCACGATTGGAATCGTT
Source organism: Armatimonadota bacterium (assembly GCA_031400935.1). Taxonomy (GTDB): domain Bacteria; phylum Armatimonadota; class Fimbriimonadia; order Fimbriimonadales; family Fimbriimonadaceae; genus JANNJE01. Next base: position 23,522 of record JANNQV010000035.1, on the reverse strand, counting down.
GATGCGTCCATCAAAGATGTGTGGGCAGCTTGGTCAACAAAGGAAGGTATTTGCTCGTGGATGGTTCCATCCGGAACCGTTGATATGCGAATTGGGGGCCTGTACCGCACTAGCTATTCAAAAGGTAGCGACCTGAAGGGACCGGAGGTGATCGAGAATTCAATTCTTGCTTACGATCCTTTACGAATGATTTCGATAAAGAACACAAGGGTCCCTGCAGATTTTCCGTTCAAAGAAGCAATTTCTCGAACTTGGACTGTGATCTATTTCAAAGAGATTGACGCCAAGCATACGGAAGTCACGATTCGAATGAATGGTTACGATGCAAGCGACGATTCATCCAAATTGAAGGCATTTTTCGTCCACGGCAATCAAGCGTCACTAGACGCATTAATCAAGAGATTTGCGAAGAAATAGGAGTGAGAAATGACAACATCATTATTAGCCATAGCGCTATACGCATCAGTTGGCCCCGTTGGCAAGATTGAGTGGGTAAAGGATTACAACTCAGCAGTCGTGATAGCTAAGCATGCTAAGAAACTGGTCATGATTGACTTCGAAGCAGATTGGTGCACCTGGTGCAAAAGGCTTGATTCCGACACGTTTTCTAACGAAAAAGTCATCCGGTTGAGTCGACAGGTAGTCTCACTAAAGGCAGATGTTGAGAGACAAGGAAAGTCCCTGGCAAAAAAATACGGGGTAGAAGGATTGCCAAGAATTCTCTTCTTGAATTCGACTGGGGACGTATGGGGAAGTATTTCCGGCTACCTGCCACCTTCCGTTTTTGCAATGCAAATGAGCAGAATTGTTGACGGTTATGGTTGCTATCCGGAACTCGCGATATTGCTAACTTCCAATCCGAGAAATGGTGAGGCCAATGCTCGAATGTCATCCATCAACGCGCAGCGCAATAGGTTGAATTTATCTGAAGCAAATCTTGCTCTGGCTGAAAAGGCGAATTATTCTGGAAGATACTTAGCTTCTGGATACAATGCGCTTGGAGAAGCGTATCAAGCGGAGAAGAAGCTCGATTTGGCGATTGCCAAATTCATAAAGGGCAAGGCAACGAGTGTGACAGTTGAAGAAAAAGCGTATGCGCTAGTCTCACTTGCATTTTGCTACCAGATTACAAAAGACAATGTAAAGGCGAAACGAGCCTGCAATGAACTTATCAACCTATCTGGAGCTATGCCAGAGTTTGTAACGATGGCTAGAGATATTCTGACAAAGTCAGGAAAGTAGAACCGCGAACCCTTGCCGACGCCTTAGGGCATATTGGTTTGGAGCGGTAATTTTGGGAGTGCGCCGACCATTTTGGCGCTTTTTCAGGATATCGCGAAAAAGCCTGGGTTCAATGAGTGATTTGTAAGGTTGGAAAAAGTGCCGACATGGTCGGCGCACTCCCAAACGACGGCGGTAACATGGAAGTTAGGCTATGGCAATGAAACGGCAACATTCTTCAGATTGGTTTGGCATGTTGCTTGGCTTCCTGACTTTTGTTTTTGGAATTGGCCTGCTTTTTTTCACCTTCAAGCTCGCTTTCGAACTGTTTTCAGTTCCGCCAGATCAAGCCGTCGGCATCGCAAAGGACAAAGCGGTAGATTTTGCTCAAGCTGGACAATCGTTGGTGGCCGTGTTTGTTCGGATATTGCTACTGCTAGTTATGGCAGGGGTAGGTTCCATGATCGCGAATCGGGGGATCAAGTTGTATGTTTCGGCAAGAGCGATGGCATTGCCAGCCATGGCTCCAGAGATTGAGAAGTCGGAATCTGAGATTTCCTAGCTGCTAGCCTCGGCTCGCATTTTGATCGCTTGAAGGACATTCTCCATGTTTTTGATCACGATGTTATGGATCACTTTTTTCACAAGAGCGCCAAGAGTTGGAACGTTGTATTCGTAATCCACAACGCTGTCGAACCTCGTGCCGCCGTTTTCTTCAACGAGTTTCCACGAGCCATCCAGCTTGTCGTAATCGCCTTTGAGCATTTTGAATTCGCAGGTATGCGCGGTGTCATTCCAAATGTCTTCTTGCGTCCATCGAACTTTCAGGCCAAAAGTAGGCACAACGCCCACCCAATCGCTCACAACTCTGTTACCGTCGTTCTCTACTATCGTGAGGGATTTCACGTCGCTCATGAATTCGGGAAAAGAAGCGTTGTCCTTTGCGACTGCATACACTTTTTCGATAGGCGCAGCAATGTGGATTGTGGTTTCGACGACTGGCATAAGGTGCTCTAGCGGTAGTTTGTAAAAGTAACGGGAACCGGCAGATCGAGCCCTTTTACAAAAGCGATGGTTTTTTGAAGCTCGTCTTTGTCTTTTGATGTAACCCGAATCGCATCGCCCTGAATTTGTGCCTGAACCTTGAGCCCTTTGTCTTTGATCTGTTTGATAATCGGCCTTGCGTCGTCTTGAGAAATTCCCTCTTTGATGGTGACTTTGATTCTCAGCGACAGTCCGGTTGCATGCTCTGGCTTTCCGTATTCGATAAACCTCATGTCCACGCTGCGCTTTACAAATTTAGATAGCAAAATATCCTGAAGCTGCTGCAAACGAAATTCGTCATCGGCAAGGATCGTCAAATTGTCTTTTTCAAGATTGATTTCGCACTTTGAGCCTTTGAAATCATAACGGTTGTCGAGTTCTCGCTGAGCCTGATCAACTGCGTTGCGAAACTCTTGCATGTCAGGCTTGCTGACGATATCGAACGAAGATTCTTTTACTGCCATTTTCGATTACGCCTTTGCAAGTTCCAAGTCAGTTTCGGAAACCAGCAAATTGAAATTGACGGGAAAAGCTAGTTCTTCACTTGTCAAAGTCTTTCGCTGCTCTTCACCGATGCTCTCAATGAACTTCGTTCGCATCCGGGAAGACGCATATTTGTGAACCTCAGAGCTAATTTTCGGAAGCGTTCCAGGATCGACAAGGATCGAAATCAAGCCCTCTTTGTAGATGTATTGAACAACGCCTGTAACCCCAGCCATGTGATCAAAATACTGGTTCGACTTGCGATCATCTTCAGTAACAGGGCGTGTGACGATTCGAACTTTGTCACCCTCTTTCCACTTTGCCATGCCTCAATTGTACCTGTCGGCTACAATGAGACGTGATTCGTGTTGAAGTCGAGGAGGGGAACGAATGGATGTCTCGGCTTCGGGGCGAATGGGACGAACTGCTTGAAGATTCTGCGTTTCCAACACCATTTCACACACTTGACTGGCTTCAATCCTGGTCATTCACACTTGGCCGACGCCGGCGAATCTTCTTGGCCACAGCGTATGAAGGGAACGATTTGGTCGGAGCCATTCCGCTGGTTGGGAAAAGGGGGATTGCTGGCGGCTTTCGGAGCATGGGAATCGGGCCGTCTGATTATTTACATCCCATCATTCGAAACGGCTCGAATGCTTTTGAACCACTAATCGAAAGACTCTGCGAAAGGGGCGACAATGCCGTAGACATTCAACAGGTTCGTGAGGGGATTTTGCCGTCCTGCACGTCGAACAGGATCGAACGGATGTTCCCGAAGGGATCGAAGCCTAATAGCCTGGGGTTGAACGAAGAGAGACCCCAGGACGATGGATTCCAGAAACAAAGCACCCCAGCGGGGTGCCAGAATTCGACTCTTCCAAATATGATCGCATTGGAACAAGCTACCTGCCTCTCACTAGACTTGCCCGATTCCTACAAGGCATATCTGAAATCCCTTGGAAAGAGCCTGAGAACGGACTGCCGCCGGGCGGAAAACGAATTTTTGACAAAGAACAATTTGAGAATTGTTCCTGCCGAAACGGACAACATTTCGGAGTGTTTGGACGCATTTTTTCGGCTTCACGCCTCCCGATGGCGAAGCCGAGGACAGCCAGGCGCATTCATGGGAAGGGAACGATTTCATCGGACTTGGGCACCGCTGGCGGAGGCAACAGATTCGCTCCGGTTGCGCCTCTTATTGAAGGAAAATGAACCTATTGCTGCGATTTATGGAATGAAATTTGGCACTACGACGTTCTTTTATCAAGCCGGTATGAATCCAAATTTCAAATCTCTTTCCTCAGGAACCATTTTGCTTGCCGATCTCATTAGGTCAACCATCAAAGAGGGCGGAACGACGTTTGACTTCTTACGCGGCGACGAGCCTTACAAACGTCGGTGGAAGCCGCAACACGCTTTTACAAATATGCGATATTTGTATCTGCCAAGTGGAGTTCGTGGGCCGATTCTGGAGCATGTTCAGCGGTTGTCAGCGTCAGCGGAGCGCAAGTTGCGGGATCGTTTAGAAGGAAAGTCTTTGAAGCGGAAAAATGAAGTATCGGGCGGCACCAACCGATCATGAAAGCCAATTTGAATTTGTATTGCAGACAATTGCTGGCACTAGTGGCGATTTTCGCTACAGGATGCGAAATCTCGAAACCACAAACCCTAAACCCTAAACCCCATACCCTTTCCGAGACCTCAGAACCTCAGAACCATAAGACCCTTCCCCCAGACCCCAATGTCTCTCGTGCCCTCGTCGTAATTAATGAAAACAGCACTGATGCGGTCGAAATTGGAAACTATTACGTTCAGCAAAGGCAGATACCATCATCAAATGTTTTGCGAATGAAACTGCCAGTTCACTACCGTTTTCCAGAAGAGAATTTCCAATCTCAAATAGCTGACCCGATCCGGGCAAAAGTCAAGTCTCTAAAGGACAAGATTGATTTTATAGTTACGACCCGAGGCTTCCCGCTAGCATTTGTCAACGAAGAACGGCGCTATTCTGTTGATGCTTGGATCATGACAATGAACCTAAAAATGGAACCAATGTCCCAAAAACCATCGGATGACGAGTTTCGGCGATGCATAAGTCCGTATTTGGGCAAGAATGAATCATTTTCTGCAAAGAAGTACGGCTTCTTTCTGGTCACTCGGCTCGACGGGTTTTCGGTTGCAGATTGCAAAAGGTTGGTAGACAACTCACTTGCCGCAAAGCCAGAAAAGGGACCGTTTTTGCTTGATGGCGACCCAACGAAAAACAACGAGCAATTCACGCGACTCCCTCAGGCTCTTGAAAAAGCAGGCGAAATCTTGGAGCAAAAGAAGTATGTTGTAAATCTCGACACAACAAGAGTGTTTTTGAGTTCGCGAGAGCCTGTGATGGGCTATGTGACCTGGGGAAGCAACGATGCGTCGTACGACAAAGCCATCTATCGGGGCATTCGCTTCAAGCCTGGCGCGATTGCAGAAACATTTGTTTCTTGGGGTGCTCGGAGGCTTACATTTGAAGATGTCGGTCAGAGCATGATCGGCGATCTCATTCAGTCCGGGGTGACTGGTGTAAAGGGTTACGTCAGCGAGCCATATTCAATTGCTCTTGCCCGACCCGATATACTTTTTGATCGTTACACCAGTGGCTATAATATGGCTGAAAGCTTTTACATGGCATCGCCGCTTTTGAAATGGAAAGACGTGGTCATCGGCGACCCGCTTTGCAATCCCTATCGAAAGAAATGATTCATTTACTCGCTTTTTTTGTTTTAGGTTTTCCCGAAAAGGCCACGATCTGTATTGACCCAGGTCATCCGTCGGAAATTGGCAAGGGCACCAAGGGAAAACACATTTCAGAAATCCATGCAAATTGGCTGGTTGCAAATGAACTAGGAGCGTTACTCAAAGAAAAGGGTTACAAGGTCGTTTTCACAAAAAATTCTGAAAATCAGTATGTCACGAACCCAAAAAGGGCACAGATTGCGAACAACGCTCACGCAGATTTGATGGTTCGATTGCATTGCGATCATGATACGAATTCGCGAGGCATCGCAACTTATTTTGCGGACAGAAAGGGGACCATCAACGGTGTCTCTGGGCCATCGTCGAAAGTCTTGAGTCAGGTCAAACCAATGGCAAAGGCATTTCATAAAACTCTCATTGAAAAATTGAATGGCCTCCTGAAAGACCGAGGATTGAAAACAGACCGTCAAACAAAAGTTGGGTCGAAATACGGTGCGTTGATTGGTTCGATTCACAGCAAATGCCCTTCAATTCTGGTTGAAATGTGCGTACTTTCGAATCCTGATGATGAGCAGGTGATTTCGAGGAAGGCGGGGCGCACTAAGTTGGCAAAGGCGATTTTAGAGGCTGCAATTGCGGCTTTAGATTTGAAAAAGAACCCGAGACTCACCGGACGAGACGTCCGGAGCACGGAAGCGGGCGGGACGCCCGCGCTCACTAATTCCACGCCCTAGGCCGCTTCTCTTCGCAACAAGAACAACAGCGTCGGAGCCCCAAGAAGCGCTGTGACAATCCCGACCGGCAACTCAGCTCCTGGAACTGCCCATTGAGCCAGAATATCGCTGAGCGTTAGAAGAGCAGCCCCGATTAGCCCCGAGGCAGGCAACGAAACTCGCCAATCCACACCGACAATTCTTCGAGCAATGTGAGGAGCCACCATTCCCAAAAAGCCGATGATTCCAACGATTCCGACTGCGACAGCAGTCATGATCGTGCCAACTGCCAAAACGATTGGTTTCAGGCGATGAGCGTTCACGCCAAGGCGAATCGCTGTTTCTTCGCCAACGGCAAACACGTTGAGATTCCGCGTTTGACGATACAGCATGAACCCGCCAATGATCAGGACAATATAGAGAATCGGAAGACTCGACCAGTACATTGGGGTCATCGAACCGAGCAGCCAACTGAGAACCCTGTTCGAATCCTGGCCTGCGGCGAGAAGGACGCACGCCACAAGCGCAGAAAGCATGGAGCTAATGACTACGCCGGAAATCAGTAGTCTTTGCGGGTCAATAATGCCTTTGACTCTTGCCATGGCAATGACTAATAAAAGCGACGCAAAACCCGTAGCCGTCGCGCAAATCACGATTCCTGTTCCACCCAATATTTCAGAAATTCCGAAGGAAACCGCTAGCGCTCCACCAACAGCGGCGCCAGAAGAGGCACCAACTACATACGGCTCAGCAAGGGGATTTCGAAAAAGTGCTTGAAAAGCAGAACCAACGATGCCTAAAACCATGCCGACACCGCAACAGGCTACAGCGCGGGGCAATCGAATGCTCCAGACGATAGTACTAAGTGAATCGCTTTCGGCACCCGCGCCGCTGAAGATCGTAGAAAGAACTTCGCGAATCGAATATCGAATTGTAAATGGTGCTTCTGCATCCGAACTGCCAAGAAAAACATGTAGGAAAATTGCCCCAAGAGCGAGCCCGAACAGCACCATTAAACGAGCACGAATTTTTGATGATCTCTGGGACATTGGCAGGAAGCAATTATGACGCTTGGTATACTTGTTTCGTGCAGCCCAAGCCTATTGCAAGCCGAGTCCGAGACCTAAATCCTTCCCCTACACTAGCGATCACTGCAAGAGCCGCAACGATGCGGGCAAGCGGCTTAGATGTAATTTCTTTTGCAGCTGGCGAACCCGATTTTCGAACTCCATTGCCGATTATTGAAGCTGCCCATGAGGCAATGCTTGCTGGATTTACAAAGTACACAAGCGGCTCTGGAATCATGGAGCTTCGAGAAGTTGTCGCAGATAAGTTTCGGCGCGAAAATGGAATTGAAACTTCCGCCGACCGAGTTGTGATTACTTGCGGAGCAAAACATGCTCTCGTCAACGCGATCCTAACGCTGGTCGAGCCTGGCGATGAAGTCATAATCATTGCACCTTATTGGATGAGCTATTCCGAACAGGTGATGCTTGCTGGCGGAATTCCGGTTTTGGTTCAGTGCACGCCAGAAAGCGGATTTGTTCCCGATCCTCAGGAAGTCGCCGCGGCTGTAACACCCAAGACCAAGGCGATGATGATATGCTCGCCAAACAATCCCACGGGTGCAGTTTGGCCAAAACAGGTCATTCAGGAAATCGCTCAAATCGCTTCCACAAATGGAATCTGGCTGATTTCAGACGAAGTCTATGAAAAACTGATTTATGAAGGCGTCCATTACAGCCCGGCAGGCCTCGATCCAGAATTTGCAGATTGCACGATCACGATTGGCAGTTGCAGCAAAACATTCGCAATGACAGGATGGAGAATTGGGTACATGACCGGCCCAAAACACGTTATGACAAAAATTGCGTGTACCCAAGACACGATCAGCCACCCAACCTCTTTCGCCCAAAAAGCCGCGATTAAGGCTTTTGAAATGGGCGATTCATTTATTCAAGAGGTGCTTCCAGAATTTCGTACGAGACGTGATTTAATGCATTCGCTGGTGAACCAAATTCCGGGAGTTTCCGCTTCCTTGCCTCAGGGAGCTTTTTACGTGATGGCAAACGTTTCCAACCTTTTGAGCGGGAAGTGTTCAACAGTTGATGAATTGGCAGAAATTTTGCTGCAAGAAGCACACGTTGCTCTCATCCCCGGTTCTGTGTTTTCTGCGAAGGGCTTTTTGCGTTTGAGTTACGCAACTAACCGCGAACAGATCGAGCGCGGAATCGGTCGAATGAATGAAGCCTTGCAAAGATTGACCGTATGATCCCGATAGAAATACCTCTAAAAAGTATTGACGCATTTCAGATAGCCATGCGCCATAGATCGGCCGCTTCAAATGCCATTACCGATAGCTATGAGAGGCTCGAATTTTTCGGCGATTCGGTGCTTGGAATGGTGATCGCAGAGTATTTGTACATTCACCATCCTGATTGGGATCAAGGAATGCTTAGCAAGGCGAAATCAAGTGTAGTGCAAGAAGGACCTCTAGCCGAAGCAGCGCAAGTGCTTGGCCTCGACCAGTTCATAGAACTTAGCACTAGCGAAGATTCGACTGGAGGAAGAAATCGAGCTTCGATCCTTGCGGACGTGTTTGAAGCATTATTGGGCGCGATCTACCTGGAATCTGGGCTTGAGGTGGTTAGGTGGTTCATTCTTGAGCAACTGCATCCTTACTTGAAGAACGTAAGCACCGGTGATGTGAGTCCAAACGACTACAAATCAAAGCTCCAAGAGATTGCCCAAGCAACTTGGCACAAGACGCCGATTTACCGGCTATCTCGGGAGGCAGGCGTTGCGCACGAAAAGCGCTTCACGGTTCACGTAATGTTTGACGAAGAAGTCATGGGAGAAGGGGCCGGGCGCTCCAAGAAAGAAGCAGAACAATCCGCAGCGCAAGATGCGCTTCAATTGATCCTAAGAGCGCAGCAAGCGCGTGAATCGGCAACGAATTTGTTTGATTTCTAGATTTTTGCCAGTTCTTTGCAGGATTTAGTCCTATTGATCTCATTGGCACGGGAACTGCAAACTATTCCCTTCGTCGAACAAGACAAATCATTAGTGCTTTAATTTGGAAAGAACTTGATTTTTTTGAAACTGGAGAAAGACGTGAGAATTCCTAAGCTTTGGATTTTATTGGCAGCTTTGAGCATGACAGTAAATGTTGCACTTGCCCAAACTGAACCCGGCTCGTTTTTGAATCGCCTTTGTGCAAGTACGCCATCGCTGATCACACATGTGAAGCAAGACAAGAAGGTTATGGACCGTTTTGCCAGACACTTTGCGATGACCGAATCAGAAGTCGTCACTTACCTCAAGGCACTTTCAGTTTCGAAAACCGACGAGGACGGGCTCTATGTTGTCTACGGCGTTCCAGAAACTGGTCTCATTCGTTCTCGAATGATGAAAATCAAGAAAGGAACAAAGGTATGGGTAGATCAAGCCGGAGATGTTGCTTTGATCTGGCATTGCGGAAATCCTGTGACTCGCGGCCCGAAAACGCCATACGACGCCAGCAAGCCCGTCGCAAATCCAAACGGCACCTCTGTAGACCAACTTCGCGACGTGCCATTGCAACCACCTACCAGCACGATGCAAGCTAACATCAGCATTTTGGGAGAACCTTCAGTTCCAGATGTGCCTGTAATTCCAGAAAACAATAGCAATATTCCCATTATTCCAAGTAGCCCGGATCTCGGATTCCTAGGAATACTGCCTGTGCTCGGAGTCATCGTCAATACGAATCCCCCCAATCCGGTTCCAGAACCGGCGACAATGGCAATCCTATGTATTGGCGCAGGCGGCCTCATCATGCGCCACCGAAAGAAACACTCTTCGAAACTCTAAATTGTTGCCCTTGTCTTCAATTCAAGCCTCAATTTCAATGAGATTGGGGCTTGGCTCTGCATTAAGAGACTCATGGCCGTTTTTCGAAACTGCAACAATGTTCTCGATTCGAATTCCCCATTTGCCCTCAAAGTATATTCCTGGCTCGATGCTGAAGCAATTGCCCACTTCGAGCAGGTGTTTGTTGCCCTCAACCATATAGGGCTCTTCGTGAACCTCCATGCCGATGCCATGGCCGACGCGATGGAAGAAATTCTTGCCGTATCCTGCACTTTCGATGACGCTTCTAGCCGCTCGGTCAATACTTTCGCTTGAAACGCCTGGCTGAATTGCTTTACGTGCGGCAACATGCGATTGATGGACGAGTCCGTAAATCTGCTTCATTTCGTCGGTCGCCTTTCCGCAACAAACGACTCTCGTAATATCGCTCTGATATCTTTCGAAATCGCAGCCAAAGTCCATCAAAACGATATCTCCCGACTTCATTTGCGTTGAATCTGTAATGTGATGCGGCTCTGCGGAACCGAAACCTACGGCAACAACGCAAAACGTCGGCGAACCGCCGCGATCCCGGATTTCCTTATTCAAAATTTCTTGGATTTCTAGTTCTGTTGTGCCGGGTCGAATTGCCGCATAGGCTGCGGGAAGCGAATCATCAACGATTTGTCCTGCCTTTCGCATTTTTTCTATCTCGGCTTCAACCTTTTTTCGGCGAAGTTCAGACAATGCGGATTGGCCAATGACAAACTTTGCGTTTGGAAGCGACACTTGCAATCTGAGAACTAGGTGAGCGGGCATGTCCATGTCTAGGGCAACGGTTCCCGATTCAAAATTCCATTGACGTGCCAATTGTGTGACTAGGTCAATCGGATTTTGGCTATCGTCCCATGGGCGAATGTCTTCAATTCCCGCACGTTTGGCTTGCGATGCGCTCAGAGCCGGGCAAATCAGAGTCAAATCCCCAGTTTTCGATACTGCCAAGCTCATGAAGCGCTCGTGGCTTCCTTCAAAAAAGCCGTGCAGATAACCCATGGTAACGGGTGCGCATCCAAAGAAAACATCCCAGTTTCTTTGTGCGAGTTGTGTCGAGAATCTGTCAATTCGATCAGTGCTTGAGCGGACCATAAGCCCAGTATAACCATGCGGAGGGTAAAATCAGCAAGTTGGCGGATCGTCTAATGGCAGGACAGCGGTTTTTGGTGTCGCCAGTCTAGGTTCGAATCCTAGTCCGCCAGCCACTTTGTTTCGGCGAAAACAAATAAATCGGCCACTAAACTCCGATTCTTCCCTTTAATGGAGGTTTAACAGGAGGTGGCGGAGGATTTCCGCCTCTCGAATTCACATCCTCGTCGTCGCTCATCACAACGCCCGAAACGTCTTCGCCTTCCATCTCGTCTTCACCGCCTTCTTTCGTTGAAACGCGGAGCCACTTAGCTACTAGATCGTCTCCGAGAGAGGTTCTCATTCGAGTTGTTTTCTTGTCTGGGGAGCTGATCAGCTTGAGCCAATCCGTCTCAACATCGAATTCAGCTCGTGTCGTCGAAATGGTTCGCCACCGTCCACCTGGTAAGTCCTGTTGGGCTTTTGGAGAACCCGTAATAACCGCATGCCGCGAGCCCTTTTTGTACCAGTACTCGATCTTTTCCGCTAATATCTGTGTTGGGTATTTGCGAGCGTTGTTCTGCCTGAGCTCGTCGTCCTGCTTCTTTTCATCGGCCGTCTTGGGTGCTTGAGGACGAGCACCTGCAATGGTTTCAGGAACTATTGGCCGGAACGGTGGAATCGTAGTTTCCTCAAGCTTTTCTTGCTCTTTGGGCTTCACGAGCATCGTCACATTTCCGGTCAGCTCTGCTCGACGTTCCTTTCGGTAAACAACTGCTTTTTCGCAAAGCATGTTGCTTCGGCCAGAAAAATACTTAACATTGCCCGTAGCTGTGATCACGTCGGTCTTGTTATTGTGCACCACTAAATCCGCGGTCAAAATCACTTCTCCGTCGCTAGCCCAGCCCTTCTTGAAAATCTGAACATCGCCCTTTCGACTATATATCTCTCCTCTAACACTCCATTGCCTCTGTTTCGTCTCTTCAATTCCGGGCACATCTTGAAGATTCGCGGCGAGGTTGCCAGTCCACTCTACAGGACCAGCAGACGCCTCGTCTTTCAACGGAAGGTACTCAAAGTGCTCGGCAACAATCATTCCGCCGTAGAACTTGCCTTGAATTTTGCCCGACGACTCAATGCGCCTTACCTTTTGGTAATACAAAAATGCCTCGGTACTTAGGTCAACATCTTCGTTCCAAAACCTTGCACCTTGCTGCATAGTAAACAGTTTCGTTGGCTGCGCAAAATTGCCTCGCCCAGATTCGAACTGAAAGTTGCCTTCTTCCGTCGCCATTTGCCCATTTCGAATATTGAACAGCTCAGTTAGCTGGCGATCCCGTCGAATTTCGACTCTCCCGACATCGCAAGAAGCGATCTTCTTGGAATCGTCAAAAATGTCGAAGCGAACATTTTTCATGCGAACGCCGACTTCTTTCGAAGGGTCGGTGTTAGCCTTTCGGCGGTAATTGGCGAACGGATCTAAGGCAACAAACCACTGGAAATATGTGATGAGCGTGACGGCTCCAATACCAATCCCCACACCGACGAGCAACTTTTTCAGACCTTTTGAATTACGGTATCGTGACATCGCGTCGAATAACCTCATTGGGCTGAGTCAGCGTAACCACAATGTCGGGAGCGGTTGAGGCACCCTTTGAAGCCGAAATCGTATACGTCCCTGGAACTACGAAGAACAGATACTTACCATCAGCACCGACATTGAACACGCGAACATCGAACCCTCCCTGTTTCAGACGTACAATCGAGCCAATTGCTCCGCCAGGAGCGGTAACTATGCCCCAAATGTTGTACGGGATTCCCGGGGGATTCGGGTCGCTTATTGGAGTAATCAGAATATCACCAACATCAACCACTCCACCAACCGACACATTGGGTTGTGCGCTGAATTCTGTTCGAAAAAACCCTGTGGCTCGAACATCGCCGACAATCCCCCAAAAGGCTGTCTGAGTCGCGCTGGAATAAGCAACATCTGCAAGTGAAAAAACACCTGTCGAATTCGTTAGACCGATTCTTCCACCAAAACGAACGATTGCTCCTGGCACGATGGCATTGGTCGTTGCATCTCGCACCACACCGGTCAGAGTCACTCGTTCTGGGCCAACCCAAAGGTCTCCCACATCGGTGTTTCCGTTGACTGGACCGATACTGAAAATCCAGGCTGGAGGAAAGCCGTTATCAACAGTCAAAGCGATAGTGCCACTTAAAGCTGTCAATGTGAACGAGCCATCAGTTAGCGAAGTTGGCGTGGTTGCGCTTGCGATCTGAACTGTTGCCGCCGGATTTGGCGGGCCACCAGTCGAAACATTCAGCACACGGCCGATAACCGAACCATTCCCTGTGCCAGGGGCGGTACCGGCGCATCCTGCAAGAATTACGCAGGCGAAGAACAGCCAAATCTTGCAAATCACTGTCCGGTCACCTGAAATTGAAAGTTTTCAGTCGAAGAGTCGGCTCGGAAAAATGTTCGAAGAGGTCGAGTCATTCGGTTCCATCTAATTTGCCCAACCTTTCGATATGAAAACGCAGCCAACCGTCCTTGGACAACATCAGTTCGTAATTCGTAGATTTTGGCGGGTTGCAGTCCATCGAATCGTACGTTGAAAGTCTGGGTTGCACCAATTGCTCGAATGTCTCTATAAGCAGCGTTTCCAACAATCGCCGCTTGAAGCCCAAATGTGCCCGGAGGAAGTCCTGAGTCTTCTCGCGGATCAAAGCTACTTGTCGCCGTTGAGCTTTGGCCAAGTAGCACTTGAGTCGAATGGCCTTGGCGTCCTGCACGTACTCTCATCACATATTTTGGAATGCTCGGAACGACCGCATTCGAATTCGAAATTCTATTGAAGGCAGATGGAGGCGTAAACAGCAACGATACGCCTTCTGCAATCAAAACACGGATGAAGTACGCGTTGCCCGGATTGAATTGCGTCGCCTCGATCATTGTTCCGGTTTCAGGTGCACTAGTCGCTGCATCGTTTGGTCCTGGCGAAAACGTAAAAAACGCTGTTCCAATATCCGCTCCTACAGCTTCGGACCATGGTTTGGGAGTATCGGCAGCGTGGATCACACGAATTGAATCAGTTGTTAGAGTAGTGCTAGTAGGGTTCGAAATTAAGTTCCAGCCCGGTCTTAGAGCGACGGCGATTGGCGTATTCGGCGATGTTCTCCCTGGAATAGTCACCGACGCGACGTTAGGCAATCTGAGGAAATAGCCCATTCCCTGCTGCAACATTCCGGTATCGGGAGCAATGTCATACCTTGCTTTGGAACCATTCCAGCGCGCTACCAAAACTTGCGATTCCGCTATTCCAAGAGTCTCGGAAATGGAACTTGAAAACGGATCAACAGAGAGTCCTGCGGTTGAGAGCCCTTTGGGAATTCCAACCCCGAATGACTGACCTGCATCGCCAAAATCGAGCCTTAGATCAAGAGCAATCGGTCCCGGCCCTTTGTTGAAAAATCGCTCTAGAAGTACCGTCTCGACTGTCGAAATTGTTCGTATCACTTCGACTTTGCACCGATTGCTGTTTAGATAAGCGGGAGTATCAATTCGAGCTTCAAACGCTCCATGAGTGATGGGGATATTGTCAACAACGGTCACGCCATGCGTGAGTCGAACCCTCAAAGCACCAACATCTGTCCCGATGAAAGTCCCATAAAAGTCGTTCGGTGTTGGATTACTGCCTGTTGCAATCGCCCCCGCAGGAATGATGACACGGGTAATTTTGTCCTGGACCGGAATATCAATTACAGTTCGAAATGGCTCGCCCGCATAGAAATTGGGGATGTTCGGGGTGACTGATCCATAGGCACCAGCGATGTCCATTCGGTCTTCCTGGCTACTTGGAAAAATTCGATCAAAAAGATCGCCCCAGAAGATCGGATAGCTTGTGCCGCTGAGCAGGATTTCGTTTCCTCCTGGCAACGTTTCAAACCAAGTTACGGGAACATCGAAAACTCCAAAATCGGGCGAACTTGGGATTGGCGGAAGTGGGATCGGGTGGCATATCAGTTTTTGCCCGAGAGTAACTTGAGTATGCAAAATGAATTGGCGCTTGAACCATTCGGCAAACGACCTTCCTTCCAAAGTTGCTCCTGCGGAGCCGAAAAGGCTGTCAATGACTTCTTGTGATTTTGTTATCAAGCCAGGAATATCGCTTAAAAGCGAAGGTTGGGCATAAACCGCAGCGTTCAAGGTTGAAGCGAAAGCTGGATATTCAACAAGCGCCTTTTGCCATGCCGATCCTGCCATTTGGTATCGAAGCAGATAGACTCCGCCAAGGCTTCCTCCTGCGGGCAACTGAGTATTTAGGAGGTTCGGCGCAATGAACTTCGTTCCACCTAATCCTCGCTGGTTGTACCAATCGTAATGGGTGCCAACGTCGTAGGTGCTCTCTAGAACGGACTCTATCAATCCGGGGTCGAGCCCTGCGGGCATAGCTCCTGCGGTTCGCGCTACACGCATTGCCGCTGCACGAACTAGGCCCTCTCTGAATGCGTCGAATCCATAAGTGGAGCCGCCCATGTGCGCAAGCAAAAGGCAATGGACAAAATTGACTGCGGCGGCCTCGTTGTTGCTGTATTCGGGGAAGCGAATTTCCTGTTCTGCAGACCCGTTGTCTGGAACATAATAGCCACCAGCCACAGCATCTCGGTCACCGATATCCGCATCAAAATTTCTGACATGCACCGTGCCGCCAAATGCTGGGACTCCAAAAACCGCTACCATTGTTGATTGCGCTTCGGCGAATGTGTCTTCTAAAAGTTGCCTGTAGGCAAGTGGAAACGACCTTGGCCCTGTCGCATCAAACTGCAAGACAATGCCCGATCCGCCGTCGCCATAAAGCAAATTGGATTCGCCCAGCCGCTGGCCCTGTCTCGTCAAATAGAGCGTTGCAGGCATTGAAAATGGAATGTCTGCGCGACCCCTTCCTGCCAGAATCTGAGTGGCCCGTTGCTTTCGGCTAAGAATCGAGAGGTTTCTAGCAAATGCTCGAACTTTAGAATCCATTTGTGCCGAGATGGAATTGAAAGTCTGACCAGTTCCGATTTCCAATTCTAGCTCAGCAGCGCCACTGCAAAAAGCAGCTAGAACCGCTGCTAACGAGCAACTCGCACGCAAAATCGTTCGATGATTCATAGGCTTAAAAAAGAGGCGAAGCCTCCTGACCGGGGATGCCAGGAGGCCTAGGAGGAAGTAACGTTCTTCGCCTTATCCCATCGGAAGCGGGGACTCCACGATGATTCAGACATTGGACGGAATCACAAATTGGTTTAGTTCGCAACAAAATCACCGAGTCGGCTTATCGTTCGGCTGTCGCCGCCATTTGCCATTCCTAACACCATGTAATAATACCGGTGTCCTGAAGTCAGTGATGGTCCTGAATAGACTAACGATGTACCTGAAACTGAGATCGAATTGACCCAAATCGAGTCGGTTCCGATTGATGGCAATTCGTCAAAAAGGTACACGAAGTATTCTGTTGCCCCAGAACCGCCTTGCCAAAAGAATTCGAGAGGACCTTGAATCTCGCCCGCCAGTACAAGGTCGTCAAGTGTGCGCACGCCATATCTATCGCCAAAATTCGATTCCGAATTGAACGTGTTTGGGTAGTTGACGTTCAGCGAAGTCATTTCATAGTAATAGTTCTGATTCTCGATAAGGTAGTCAGAAAGATCCGCATAAAAATACGTTTCTGGATCACGCAAGAAATCAACGGGGTTGCTGATCCCATTCGAGGTCGTCGCCATATAGATTCCGTAGCCCAAGAAAAAATTCAAATTTGAAGTTGGCGTGTCCCAAACTAAGTCAACTTCGATATTGTTTCCACTACTTGTTTCGCGAGTTGTTCCTCTTCGATTTAGTCGCCGAGGATCGGAAATGCGCTTTAGGTTTTCAAATGCTGCGTAATCAGATTGGCTCCTTGTAATCTCGTTTGGAGTCGTCCAAGCCACTGCCGACATGTTTCCAGGCGGCGAAATCATGGGATCAGCAGTATCGCCAACAATGATGTCGTATTGCCGAACTTCACCTGCACTAAGCGAAACGGAGCTACGATCGGATGCAAATTCGCGTGCCGAGCCATTTACCGTGTAGGTAAATCCCGCGGCGAGTCCCTTGAGCTCATAGGCTCCATTTGAATTGCTCACATCGTGGATGCTGCTGAGCTGGGTTCCTCCAGACTGTAAAAAGGCAAAGACATGAGCACCTTGAATGATATTGCCGAATCTGTCGCGAACGAACCCGCGGAATGTGGCCTGCTGATCCGAACGAACCAGCGTAACGTTGATGCTTCGGCTTCTCTCACCTTCAAAGACTTGAACTACTGTGAATGCACTATAGGTAGCTCCGCCGCCAGTCGGTGTTGATTCAGCTCGCAGCTCCCAAACGCCTTCTCGAAGTCCAGTGAGTACAAATGCACCGCCAGTGTTCGAAATTGTGGATTGGCCATCCATCGTGATCTCAACGTTTTGTACTGTGTTTCCAGCCAAATCTATAACATTTCCACTTACTGAGGCAGTTCGGAGGGCTGCCAGCAATCCGCCACCGCAACCAAAAAGAGGTGAACATAGCAAAACTCCACAAATCGGCAAAAAGAAATTGCGTTTCATATCGTCAATTGTACGTCCAAAGTGGCATAGTGTTTCGTAAAAATTGCCAAAGCAGGTACGTTGGCCCGTGGTATACTTTCGCACTTCTGCGCGGGTGGTGAAATTGGTAGACACGCTACCTTGAGGTGGTAGTGCTCACAAGGTGTGAAGGTTCGAGTCCTTTCCCGCGCACCAGATTTTCCCACGACTTCGGAATTTTTGGACAGGTAGGACTTCTATTTCTTTCATGACCTACTTGTCCAATCTGTCTTATACTGGTTTTGAGGAATTGGTTCACTTTTCCACATATTTGTCTAGCGGTTTCCGCTTCAATCCGTTTAGATGTACACACACTTATCCACAAATCGTACTGAGTAACGTTTAGCCAAAAAGTGACACGAATCGCCACGTTATTCTTACAGTGGGAGAATCATTTGCACAGGAGTGTCCTCGCTGATTTTCTCCATCATTCCGTCCATGAACAGACGATAAAATCCTGCCAAGATAAGGAGGGAGCCACCCATGATGAGCAGCAACATCCAGCATCCGATCCGCATTTGTCCGGCCTTATCCGCAGAAGAAAACTCCGCTCGCTGCGCTTCGGCAACACTAGCCAAGGCACCAGGCAAATCTCCCACATATTCCCCAGTTGCCACAATCGAACCCATTTCCGGTGTGAGCATTGAAATGTCTTGAACCACCTGCGACAGCTTCGTTTCTGCTCTCATTGAATTTGCGGCGCTTTGCATTTTTGTAGCCAATTCTAGGTTCGGCATAACGTTTGCCGCCGCTTCAACCGCCGTCTTTGGAGAAATTCCGGATTTGAACAAGTTCGAAAGTGTCCATGCGAACATGGTCATGGATTCGAGCTTTGCCCTCTTTGATGTAGTTGGCACAAGAAGTACCAATTTGTGCCTTAATCCTCGGTTTGGCATGGATTGCCACACTCGATAAAAGAGCCAAACAACTAGGGTCGAGAAGATGAAAATTGGCAACGACCTAACGAACTGCTCGAAAAAGGTCGCTCCCAACACCTTGAAAGGGGACGACTGGGCTTCTCCGCTGGCCGATTTGTCCCAAAACGCCATCAGGGATTGCAAGCCCCAAACCATCACCGGCAAACACGCCAGAACGGATATGAAGAAGATTCCTAGCCAGAAGTACCATCTTTTGAATTTGTGAGAGTTGTTCGCTTGCTCAGAAATTGCTTCGCAGGCCTGAGGCAAAAACCCACCGATTTCACCAGCCCGATACATTCCGACAATGTGGGGCGGGAAAAGGTACGGATATTTTAGAAACGTGTTCGCATTGCTTAGTCCTTTACTTGCGTCGTGAGCGCAATCTTCCAAGGCTCCTTTGAACTTTGTCCGTGCCATATTCGTGGCCAAGTTCGTATAGGCCTGTGCAGGGTTGACTCCTGACTTCAAGTAGCTCGAAATTTGGCTGAAGAGAAAGTACAGGTCTTTGTCGGTTGCGCACTTTGTGCGAACAGGAACCGTATTTGTTGGCTGAACCGAATTTGCCACGAAAGCCTTTACCGATTGCACTGACTGGGTTTGAACGGTGGGCGAGGCCTTAGGAGCATTTTTGATAGCTACTGGAGCAGGTTTCTGCGGAAGCCCAGCTGCAACGACTTCTGAAATGCCGTTGAGCTTCAATCCTCGAAGTTGAAGCATTTTATCAACAGCTTGCCAATCGGTGGCCTGTGCGGTGCCTTCATGGCGCTTTCCGTCGGGGCTAGTTGCTGTGTAGCGATAATGTGGCATCGGTCACTCTAAAGACGGATTGAGCTTGAACTTTGGTGGTCTCCAGAAGGTCAATTGCTATGCCAAATCCTGGAATTATGGATTCTGGAGCGATTTCAGCCAAAGGTTCGAGGACGAATCTTCGTTCAGCGGTCAATGGATGTGGAACTCGGAGCGGTCGCAAATTGCAGCCTTCGCATTGCAGTTGAAGACTTCCATAATAGACAAGGTCAATATCCACCTCTCGCGGGCCATATTTTTCTCTTGCTTGCCTTCCAATCTCACCTTCGACCTGTTTTGCAAATTCCAAGAGCGCAAGAGGGCCAAGAATCGTCTCTCCCAGCAGGGCTGCATTCAAAAATGGCGGTTGGTCTTGGACGTACATCGGAGCGGTTTCATACAAAGAACTCACCTTTTCAATTTGAATCTTGGATGAAAGTTCGTTGACCGCAAATTGAATCAACTCGGCACGATTCCCGATATTTGATCCCAAGCCCAGAATAACTCTTGCCACGGTAGCCTTGTACCCGAATTTGAATTTCTCATAGGCAAGAAGGCGTTTCGGAATCTCACGCAATGGACGCAAAGAATCTGGTGAAAAGCTTTCGGAATCTTAGAGCGCATTTGGAGTAATTTGCACAGTAGGAACGCTCCAATGTTGCACCGTTTGCTTTGCGTTCTTTGCGCCTTTGCGAGAAACAAAAAATGATCCTCGTTGCACACCTCACCCCAGGATACGTGGCAAGTCTCATACGAATCTTTGCGACCATTGCACGAATTTCTAAGTGACTTTCAATCTCATGTGGAACTCCGCAAGGTAATATGTGAACTTCGCGGCGGTTGTAGCTCAGGGGTTAGAGCGCCTGACTGTGGCTCAGGAGGCCGTGGGTTCAAGACCCATCAGCCGCCCCATTTTTCAAAATCCCGTATTTTTTGCGGGATTTCCATGTGCAAATTGCCAGGAATGCCGATCATCAAGATATGGCATCAGCAATACATATGGCCCCGAAAGGAATCAGCCCCAAGCTCACAGAGAGATTCTTGATGAAACTGCCCGAAGTGGTAGAAGCATCAGTTTGGTATGGTGAGCACGGTTTGCTCGCTCACGTTACCGTGACGGGCGATCAATCCATGACGGCTCGGAAAATTCAATCCGAGTGCATGAACAAATTGGGCTTGCATCAGACTCCTCGAGAAGTCTATTTGATTTGGGCTAATCAGCTAGTGGCTTGAATGTAGCTTGGCCGTCTCGGCCAAGATTTCCCGCATACCTGCATCCAGTTTTTCAACGTTCTTGGCCGAGACGGCCAAGCCACATTTCAGCTACGATTCTTCTTCTTCAATAACTTCTAGGTCTTCAGGCGCTCCAACAATTGCCTTTGCGGGACCCATGCTTTCAAAAGTTACAGAAGCAATGTTCTTGTAATTTCGGTTTGGGCAGTTGTTGCAAACAAACTCTACATCAACTCTGACTAGCCATACAGGCACCTTTTCTAACGCTTTTCCACATCCACACTGAACCATTTACGCTCCTTCCTGACTGCTGCTTCCGCCCTGTTCGTTGTAATGCTGCACGGTCTGCTTGTGACTCAAAAATCCATTCACTAGCATTACTAATGCGCCCCCAAAGTAGATCAAGGCTAGGCCGTCTTCTCGCTTCTGGCCAGGATCCCGAACCGAATCTTGCCCTATAGCTATTCCTAGAAAGCCGATCATAAATAGGATCGCGGCAATCCAAAAATACGTATTTTTCCACCAATAGGGCGTGGGGATGGGCTTGTCGCTCACAACTAGTTCATTGTACCTTGTGGAGATGAACTGGGTTACGGGATTACATGGGTGAATTGGGTGAAACGATCATCCAGGTTTGACGACATTTAGTTTATTAGGGTACCAAACGACCCAAGGGGCAAAAGTAACCAAGACGACCCAAGTGACTTGGTTTTTCCCTTGTCACCCATGTCTTCCAAATCACCCAATTCACCCAAGTCACTCCTCACCCACGTCACGAGTCAGCTTCCTAACCTTCCGTTCCGTGTTCATTAGGTACAGAAATAGGCCGCACCACACCAAAACCGGCGGTATTGCCGCCAACATCCAATTTTCCATCTATTTCCTCCCGGTTCAATCGAACCGACTCAACTGCGATTCGCTGCAGAACTAGTTTGATGCCAAAAGCAGTCAGCAAAGCCCAAACAGCAAGCAAAACATATAGGTACTCACCAACGAACAAGCCGCTCTGATTCACTTTGCTCGGATGTGAAATCAAAGACGCAACTTGAGGTAAGCGAGGATAAACGACAATCAAGAACAAGAACGGCAAGAAAGAAGCCACGTTGTAAACAGCCGAAGCTGATGCACGCTTTTGCTCGTCCGAGAATGCAGTTCGAAGCAGCATATAGGCAAACTGCAGCATCAAAACAAGCAGGAATGAAGTTTGACGAGGGTCGCCCTGCCACCATGCCCCCCATTGAACATAGCTAAACAGAATTCCAGTTGCCATGGTCAATGAGAATAGAATCGTCACAAATTCGTTTACGGCTCCTGCTCGAATGTCGAAGCGCATTTCGCGTGTTGAAAGATATCGCCAGCTCATTGCAACGCCCCAAAAGTAGAACGTTAGGCCAACTAGGGTACAAGGCAAATGCCAAAACATGATCCTCGCCAATGGCGGCTGTCGAAACAGCTGTACGTCTGGCACTTGAAAACTCCACACTGCCACCAGCGCGAACAGCAACCCGAAACCAATCCAAACAAATTTCTTTACGCCTTCCATATAGCCTCAAACCACATTGGGCCTAATGCATAGCTTGCCACCGCATATAGCCAGACACCAATAATCGCGCTCGATCCGCCTAAGCCGTCTCCGAGCGAAATGCGAAGCGAAGCTACACCCAAAAATACAAATGGAACCAAAAGCGGCAAAGCGATTGCGCCCGCTAGAACACCTCGGTTTTGAGCTTGGGCAACAAGCGCACCGCACAAAGTCACGGTGCCTGAAAGTGCGGCGCAGCCGCCTATCAATGTCAGAAGAAATTGAGGCGTATCAAGAACCCGAACGCCGGCAACATTCACATAAATCGTTGCCAATACGATTCCTGTGACGACCATTTGAGCGAGGTTAAAAAGTGCCTTTCCCCAAAACACCGAATATGGAGGAGCCAACAATCGCAAGAGGTCGCCTGTGCCTTGTTCTTCTTCGCTCAAAAACGATCGTGGAAGTGAAACCACCGCTGCAAAAAGTAATGCAACCCAAATGAGTCCGCCAGCTAGAGTTCCATCGAGCTGCTTTCCAAAGCTTGCGATGGCAAGAGTGAGCACGGTAACCGTTGCAAAAAGGCCAGCGGTGAGAAATCCGGAACGATTTCGCATTTCCATGAGCATCTCTTTGCGAAAGACGGTGATGATGAATCGCATTGCCTGGCTCATTTTATCTGACTTCTAGTTCAAAATGTGCCAAAATAGACGATGGCCTTGGTCCGAGTCTACATAACTTTGAAGCCTTCTCTGCTCGATTCTGCCGGACGGACTGTCAAAAGCTCCCTTCAAAAACTCGGTTTCGACGAAGTTGAAGATTGTCGAATTGGAAAGCTGATCGAACTTCAAATTGCCAATCCAACCGACGCAAGAATTCGAGAAATGTGCCAGGAGCTTCTCGCAAATCCGGTGATTGAGAATTTCAACTATGAAGTTCATTCGGAGGTCGTTTCTACGAAATGAAGGTCGCGGTAATCCAATTCCCGGGATCAAATTGCGATCAAGACGCACTACATGCGCTTCGCGACGACATTGGAGTTCAGGCGGATTACGTTTGGCACGATTCAAATTCGCTCAAGGGATTCGATGCAGTTTTTATTCCTGGCGGGTTTTCGTATGGCGACTATCTTCGGTGCGGGGCGATGGCTTCCCATGCCCCGATCATGCAGTCCATTCGTGAATTGGCGGCTTTTGGCAATCCTGTAACTGGCGTTTGCAATGGCTTTCAGGTTCTTTGCGAGGCCGGACTTTTGCCTGG
>JANNQV010000034.1:0-63955 GCA_031400935.1 Armatimonadota bacterium | reverse complement strand
AAAGACTATATCGACACTTTCCTAAAGGTTCAGGAACGAAAGATCAGTCGAACTCCCGCGCAAACAAACCCACAAGCAGAGGATTTAGACAAATAGCCGAAGTAAGCGTAGACCAGCTTAAACAAGCTGTTGAGGGGCTTCATGACTGCGAAGCCGATCTTGCCGCCGTTGTTGAAGTCCATGAGCAATTCCAAGGGCAAACTGCCTGGCATGGCGTTGTACACGTTTTCGACATTAGAGGTAACGATCAGGCAACTCAATGCTACGCCTGGTCGTCGCCAATCGAAGGGACCGAACGGCGTAAGTTCTACGCGGTCCTGCGGAAGCCTCCCGTTAATTCACCGTCTGAGGCCGTACGCGCTTCAATTGTTAGTGAGAGCTGATTGGACTTCGCTCATGCAAAATGCGCTCTAGCTTGATTGTAAAGAACAATCCCAGCGAGTGCCCAACTTGCGACTTTGCCTAGCCAAACAAAGAAATTTAAAATTGTATTCATAATCCTTCAATTATGACGGGAATCTCAAATTAGGACACCACCATCTCCGCCCCCTCCCTTGAACTCAGCCTGCAAAACAGAGTATCATTCCTAACCGTGTCCCGGCTTTAGGCTGGGGAAGTGAATATCATGGCTAGAGTCTGTCAAGTAAGCGGCAAAAGAGCAAACAACGCGAAGCACATTCGCCACCGGCATTCCGGTCAGTGGAAATTTCGCGCACCCAAAAAGAACAGGCTCCAATCTCCGAACCTTCATTTGGTTCGAGTCAAGACTCCCCACGGCACTGTGACGCTCAAAATCGCGACGACCGTTCTTAAGAGCGCTCAGTTCAATATGGTGCTATGCGGCCTTAAGCCAATCCCAGCGGCTTGGCTTAAGAAAGCAAGTTACTAGAGCCGTACGTTCCTTTCAGATTTTTGAAAAGGCAATTGCTACGTTCATGGTCGTTGGCAGAATGCCAACGACCAAAAATTCAGGCTATCTGAAATGTAGCAAAGTGCTTCCAATTCTGCGCACTACGTAAGCCCCGCCATCATTTTCTTCGATGTACGAGAGGAGCGTGTATTCATCAAACTCACCTGTATCTCTCTCGTATGCGAAGGACACATTTTTGGATTCCCCTGGTTCTAAACTGAAGTCAGCTGATGTTGTGGCATTAGCGCCGAATCCAGGCAAAGCTGTATCCCTTGAGGATCCGTCTTTAAAAACTCCAACTAGCCTGACATGAAAGATGCCAATTGCTCCACCTATGTTTTTCACGGTGACCGTGAAGACTTTTTCAATGGGAGCATATGCATCAATAAGCACAGTAACGATCGGATTGTTTCCCGACAAAGGTGTCGGCGCCCAAACAATTGCTTGTTGTTCCATTATTTCCTCCTTGACCAATCGAATCCAGTACTTGCACTCGAAAGGTCTTCTGCCATTTGTTCGACCACTATGCTCAGAATTCCTGCACTATAGGGAGTTATGTATCATCTTAAACAAGATTGGGTTTTGTCTTGTGCTAATCCCCGCGGCTTGGCTTAAGAAAGCTAGTTGCTAATCAAGAACTTTAGTTAAGTGGCCTTTGATGGGGCAGGCTTGCCCCAAAAAATTTCCGTCTTCGATTCTGTTCTATACAACTCAGTACCATTGGCTAGAACCTCAAACACCATAATCGTAAGCAGATACGTTGGAAAAATGGCTGCAGAGATAAACGGAAAGTTCTTGCTCCATACGTTATTAACCGCTAGTAGTTTAATATCTTCGGACACAGTATTGAGTGAAATCCCTGGTAATGGGGACGTGACTTCTGCTCCTGACGCATTACGTGTTCTAAACTCTAATCGAAAGTCGGCTGGATTTGGACCCGGACCCTGGTTCATAACGTCAACGTGCAAACTTGAGCCATTAACCGCAATTGCTTGAAGCGGTGCAATAACAATTGGATTATTACCAGATACCGGCAAGACAACGATGATTCTCGCTTTCTGATCTTTCATGGTTACTGCATCGTTCGCGCGTCCTTCTCTCGGAATGGAAACTAGCCCTGCGGCTGCCGTAGTTGCTCCAATACTGACAATCGCCTCTCTTCTTGATAATTTTTTACTCATTTTTTCCTCCACGCCCAAGTCAGAAAAATTACCCCACAGCTCAGGCGTTGGCGAAACATTCGACAACTTTAGTAATTTCTCCTGCAAACCTGAACATTTCAGGACCACCCTTTTCAGCAAAGCTGTTGACTTTGATCCATTCCTTGACTACATCAATTTCTGAAACGCCAGTTCCTTTCGACTTGTACTCTTGCGGACCCGAAATCACACATTCGAGAAGTTCGTTTCTCGCTCCATTCTTTGAATCAGCACTAAAGGCTCGCGTTGCTGCTTCCAATGCTATTGCTTGCAGCAACGAGGAATCGTGCATTTCGAGTGCCGAATTGATGGCCGCAAGCATACGCTCCCTAAACTGTTTGGGATTTCCATTGTCTAGTTCGATCCAGGCAATGCTTGCGCTTGCATAATCTGCATCTTGCCAGTGCCCAGCATCTCGCAAAAACCCCTCCGCCCTTAGAAGTACCGACCTTGCTTTTTCGTTCTCATGCGTTCGCAAGCAAAGAAAACCCAGATTCATTAGAGCACTGCCCAGCCCCCTGCTGTCTTTTGCTTGTTCAAACGCGGCGCAACTCTGTTCATATAGTCTGTTGGCACCCTCAAAATCCTCCCTATCGGTCGCGCAAATTGCCAAGTTTGTACACAATGCACCAATTTGGTCCGAATCGTTCATTGCTTCCCACAAAGCCAAACTCTCCCGATAGCGCTTTTCGGCAATGTCATTCTCCCCCAGTCTCCACCGACATGCCCCAAGCGCATTCAGCATCGAAGCCCTTAGCCGTGGCTCCGCTGAAGGGCCGATTGCGAGTGCTCGTTCGAGCCAAATTGCACCTTCTTGATATAGCCCCGTTCGAACCCAGTACCGTTTCAGCGACTCCGTCAAGTGAACAAGATCATCCGCATCATTGGCAAAAGCAAACTCCAGAGCTTGCTTCAGATTCCCGCTCTCCCATTCCAACCTGCGAAGCCATGAAGCTTGATTCGGGCCCAAAAGCTCCTGATCGGCACGTTTGGCGACCGTTTGGCACCAATCAAGATGGGCCTGTTGAACATTGTCGAGAATTGGGGCCCTGCTATGCGCAAATTCGCGAACTGTTTCCAACAGACGATATCGGGTGCCAGCATCGGGAGTCTCGAAACGCTGCACTAAGGAGCCGTCAATCAACTCTCCGTGAACTTCAACAGCCGATTCTTCATCGAGCCCAATTGACTTCCCCAACGCCGAAGCGGCTTCTAACGGCCAAGATCCAACCATGTTCGCAAGAGCAAAAAAGAGGCTTTGCGCTAGATCTGACTGAAGTTCTACGCTCCAATCTATGGTTGCGATCATCGTTTGATGGCGCGGATCAACTGAATCTGGAACACTTCTCAGAAGTGAAAAGCTATGTTCTAGGCGATCTGCAATCTGCTCTATGGAGAGTCGCCCTGCATGTGCGGCGGCTTGCTCGATTGCCAATGCGATTCCATCAAGCCGCTGGCAAATCCTAGAAATGCCCTTTGCATTGGCATCCGTCAATTCTATCGAGGCATCTTTTGCAGCGGCGCGTTCCAAAAAGAGTTGGACGGCAGTGTTGCCTTTCAACTCTTCCAAATTCACTTCCGTTGAATGCCTCGGTACTTCAAAAGGCCCAACAGACAGTACTTTTTCTTCTATCAAGCCAAGTGGCGATCTGCTCGTAGCTAAAATTCGAATTCTAGGACAATCTGAAAGCAATCGGTGAACCGTTTTTGAGGCTAATTTCACGAGATGTTCGCAATTATCAATGACCAGAAGCGCGTGTTTTCGCTCAAGCGCCGAAACAATGGAATCAAAAATTGGCTCTGAAACTTGAAGCGGAGCACGGACAGAACGAAAAATCGCTTGTTCGACATCTGCTTGAGTTCTGCAATCTGCAAGTCCCACAAACCATGCCCCATCCGTCATTTCCTCGGAAAATCCTTCGGCGATTTCTTCGCTCAAGCGAGTCTTGCCGCTTCCTCCTGGTCCTAGCAAAGTAATCAGCCGATGAAATCGCAATGCAGATTCGATTCGTTCGCGCTCCGTTTCGCGGCCGACGAAGCTTGTGAGCCGAGGAGGCATATTGTGGTTTTGCTGTGAACCGCCAAACAGAAGTTTGGATTCACATTCAACCCCTTCAATGCGCAGAAGATAGAGCCGCTCAGGTAGCTCGACATCTCGGAGTTGAATTTCCCCTCCAGGTTCCAATGAAGTACCTGTCGGCAAAGTTTCACGAACTAAATCGCAAGTTGCCGAACAAATCACAATCTGCTTTCGCCCTGCAAGCGACCTCATTCTCGCGCAACGATTAATGGGAACGCCATAATAGTCGCCGTCACGAGATTCGGCAATCCCAGTTCGAATAGCAATTCGGCAGGTGATTTCTTCTTCAGTCGGCCACCTTTCTTTTTGCAATGTTACGTTCCAATCTGCAGCAAAATGGATGGCACCTGATGGGCTTTCAAAAGTTAGGAAGAAGCTATCGCCTTCTCCTCTTTTTTTGTGAACAGTGCCTCTATATTTATGTGTTAGAGATTCTGTAATCTGTTCCAAAAGAGCAATAGCTTCCGAGGCAGCAGCGCGATTGTGCTCCCACATGGCGACGCTCCCGACTACGTCGGTCATGACAAAAGTAAGCAGTCGTTCTGAGCCCACGAAACAGAATACTTCGCTAAAGAGTCAATAATTCCCTTCAACTATCCGTAATTGAAGAATTCCGTCGGTATACTGTCAACTTGGAACTGGCCCAACGAGATGATCGCCTGAAGGAAGAATGCGGAGTCCTTGGCATCTATTCGCCAGAGCAATCAGCCGCCCGCCTCGCCTTTTTCGGACTATTCGCGCTCCAGCATCGCGGCCAAGAATCTTGCGGAATCGCTGTTTCCGATGGCACTCAGGTTCACATGTACAAAGACATGGGGCTTGTGAGCCAAGTCTTCACCGAACCCATTCTTGCCGAAATGCCCGGGCACATGGCGGTCGGCCACACGCGATATTCCACTACGGGGAGTTCAAACAGGCTCAATGCGCAGCCGATTTTTTGCACAAGCATCGTCGGCGAAATAGCCGTTGCCCATAACGGCAACTTGATTAACGCAAAGCAAGTTCGCGATGAGATGGAAGCTGACGGTGAAGCATTTGACTCGACTAGCGATTCTGAAGTGATCGCGCGGCTTCTCGTCCATTATCTTCAGACGCTTTCGCCGGAAAATGCCGTTTCTGCCGCCATGAAAAAAATCGAAGGTGCGTACAGTTGCACTGTTGTAACTCCGACGATGGTTTTGGGATTTCGCGATCCAAACGGCGTTCGGCCTTTGATTGTCGGCACTCTTGGCGAGGGTTGGATGATCGCAAGCGAATCGTGCGCTTTCGGCCCCGTTGGTGCAATTGCTGACCGCGAACTTGAACCTGGCGAAATGGTCATCATTGACGAACGCGGAATGCGGTTTGCGCAAGCGGTTCAGCCAAAACGAAAAGCGATGTGCCTTTTCGAGTTCATTTACTTTGCCCGGCCAGATTCCAGAATGTACGGAACTCTGCTTTACACAGCTCGGGAACGGATGGGTGAAAACTTGGCTATCGAGCATCCTATCGAAGCTGACATTGTGGTTCCGGTT
The DNA here is from genome assembly GCA_031400935.1 of Armatimonadota bacterium. Classification (GTDB taxonomy): domain Bacteria; phylum Armatimonadota; class Fimbriimonadia; order Fimbriimonadales; family Fimbriimonadaceae; genus JANNJE01. Next base: position 58,252 of record JANNQV010000034.1, on the reverse strand, counting down.
CCAGATAGCGGTATCCCGGCGGCGATCGGCTATGCACGTCAAAGCGGCATTCCGTATTGCGAAGGAATGGTCAAAAGCCGCTACATTCATCGAACCTTTATTCAGCCGGACCAGAAGCTCCGGGAATCTGGTGTTCGAATGAAGTTGACCCCTCTCGATGAGCATATTCAAGGAAAAAGAGTCATTTTGGTGGACGACTCAATCGTCCGAGCCACGACAACCGGACAAATCGTTAAGCTAATGTTCTCTGCTGGAGCAAAGGAAGTTCACGTGAGGATCACGGCTCCCCCAATCGCTTGGCCGTGTTTTTATGGCGTGGATATGTGCACCAAGAGCGAGCTCGCCGCGGCGAAATGGACGATTGAAGAAATCCGGAAGCATATCGGCGCCACCTCTTTAGGTTATCTTTCCATTTTGGGTGCGGTAAAAGCCGTCGGCAAACCAAGCGACCAGTTTTGCCTTGCTTGTTTCAATGGCGACTATCCGATTCCGATTTCTGCAGAAGTAGAGCGCGATCCGTTTGCCAATAGCCATAAAACTGGCGAGATGGCAGGAATTACAACTAAATCGGGGCAAGCTACGCTACCGATTTAGGCTTGAGATTTTAGCAAAACCCGCAAAAAAACGCACAATTCCATACCAAATGCCGTATACTTCCTAAGACCCCACCAAGGTCTTTGCCGAGCGGCTTTTTGCCAATCGGTAGCGTCGTATTGCGTTGGGGGCATCGGAGGAAATCGTGGCCAAGTACATTTTTGTAACCGGAGGCGTTGTCAGTTCCATAGGAAAGGGCATCACTACCGCAAGCCTTGGCCGAATTCTCCGAAATCGAGGCTTCACCGTCGCTCCGATGAAGCTCGATCCATATATTAATGTGGATGCGGGAACGATGAACCCCTACCAGCATGGCGAAGTCTTTGTGACCGATGACGGCGCCGAAACCGACCTCGATTTAGGTCATTACGAGCGGTTTATGGACGTTAGCTGCTCGGGCGGCTCATCAGTAACGGCGGGCAAAGTTTATCAGGCAGTTATCGAGGCGGAAAGGCGTGGCGATTACCTTGGCGCGACTGTCCAAGTCATTCCTCACGTAACAAACAAGATCAAAGAATCGCTTTTCAACATCGCCAAAGAACAAGAAGCCGATGTCGTGATCGCTGAAATTGGCGGAACTGTTGGAGACATCGAATCCCTCCCATTCTTAGAAGCCATTCGCCAAATGAGAAAGGACGTTGGAGCGGAAAACACGCTCTATGTTCACGTCACTTTGGTTCCTAGCGTTGGGCCGTGGGATGAAATCAAGACTAAACCGACTCAACATTCAGTTATCAAGCTTAGGGAGATTGGCATTTCGCCCGATGTTTTGGTTTGCCGAACTGAAGTCCCCCTCCCTGAAGACGTAAAAGAGAAAATCTCGCTCTTTTGCGACGTGCCGAGCCGCGCTGTAGTCGAATCGTTGAACGTCGAAACCATTTACGAAGTCCCCTTGAAATATGAGGAGTTAGGACTTGGAGAATTTGTTGTAGAGCGACTTGGATTGGAATCAAGAGATAAAAATATCACCGAATGGGAAAACATTGTTCGCGTTCTCAAAAACCCAACTCATACGTGCCGAATTGCTGCAGTCGGGAAGTATACGAGCAACGGCGATGCTTATAAATCAATCAACGAGTCGCTGATCCATGCTGGTATTCCAAGTGATGCAAGGGTGCAGGTTGATTGGATCGAGAGCGATTCGCTTGAAAACGGCAAACCAGTGGAAGAATTTTTAGTTGGCTACGACGCTTTGATCGTTGCGCCAGGCTTTGGCGAACGTGGGGTTGAAGGCAAAGTTCGGGCGATCCAATTTGCAAGAGAAACGGGATTGCCGTTCTTAGGAATCTGCTACGGGCTTCAAATGGCAGTTATCGAATATGCCAGAAATGTTTGCGGCCTGGAAGGCGCGAACACCGAAGAAGTTATGCCAAATCCCCGTTTTCCTGTTGTTCACATATTGCCAGAACAGAAAACAGTAACTGACAAAGGCGCAACCATGCGGCTTGGGTCGTGGCCGTGCAATATCTCTGCGGGGACATTGGCTCACAAGTTGTATGGCAGTTCACGAGCAGATGAGCGCCATCGCCATCGGTACGAAGTGAACAACGATTACCGCGAACTTTTGCTGGAGAAGGGAATGGTGATTTCGGGTGTTTCGCCTGATTACCGTCTGGTTGAGATGATCGAATTGCCGAATCATCCGTTTTTCATTGCAACTCAGGCACACCCTGAATTCAAGTCAAGGCCAAATCGCCCGCATCCGTTGTTTGCTGGTCTGGTTGAAGCTGCGGTAAGGCATCGAAGCAAGATTCAAGTTGCATGATTTCTGGGAATACTAATAGTAGACAAATAACGGCTTGACACAGATTGTTTTAATTGTATACTCAAAAGTATGGTTACAATTCTCTCTCTCTCTCTCTCCGCTAGCTTGAGTTCGTTTCAGGGACCGACTGTTCCAATACACTACCTTGTGTATACCTCTACACAAAAAGTTTGTAACTGCCCTCCCAAAAACGTCGGAATAATTAGTGCGAGCGGCGGATGTCCTACTGGATGGACTGGCAGTTACCCAGGCACATGGAGCTACTATGGCTCTTCAACTTATTATATCAGCTATACGCCGCCTTCGGGAACCTGTGTCGAGAATTTAGAATTCTATTTGCACTCAGATGGTTCAGGTTCGGGGACTCATCCCTATTCTGGCCCGGAGCCATTTAATGGTACTTGGACTGATTGCTTTGGCACCGCAATTCCAACCCCTCCAGGAGGTGGGTAATGATATCAGCCTTTATCGTCCTTTTAGCCTTGGGAAATCACCAAGTTAACTCTTCATCACCTGTTTCTCAATTGCCCAATAATGGAGCTGAGAAACAAGCAAAATGGGAAACAAACTTACGCGCAACATTGGCAGATCACAAGCGGCCGATAGTCATTGAGCTGCTCTTAACCGATACGATTCCAGAATTGAAGTCTCCTAGGGACACCACTTCTAAAGAGCGAGCAAAACTATTGAGTTGGGTGCTCCAGCGAACTAGGAAGGAGTTTGGAGAAACTACATGCCTAGTAAGAGCGCAGCCCCCGGAGTCCGAATTTGGCACAACGACATCTGGCTCGCTAACGGATATGCTGATGAGTCTGGATCCATCAACGATCAAAGCCCTAGGTGAGGGAATGTCATTCTGGGACCTAGACGAATCGGCTCAAAATAAACTCGGAAAACTGGCAGGGCTTAATCAAGGCCTAATGAATGCAATTATGAATGGCGAATCCCTAGAGATAAAAGTTGGTTTAGCACCTGTTGCCAGGATTGATACATCCGAGTACACATATTTTACGCCGATTGGAGGTTCTGAGACCATTGGGCATGGAAACTCGGTCAGTTCTAAAAAACGCCCGCTCAAACCCACAGATGCTGAACCGGAATTTTTGAGAACAGGCGGAATTGAGTTCCAGCCTGGGAAAGTGATGACCGTCTTCGAGCTATTGACGGAATTTCAATCTAAATGGAAGGAGACCTTTTACGCCGATGGAAAGTTGTTGGACGAGTTGATTTTCGTTCAAGGGCACTTTTCAAAAGAAGAGTGTGCAGAGGTTCTCAAGGCATTACTTTCAGCAATAAGGCCAGAGCCACAGAAGTGGACGAGGAAGAATCGCTGGGAGGCATTGAAGGATAGATTTGCCAGCAAAATCGCAGAGAATGGCTCCAAACTGGAAGGAACAGAATTGCCATTTGAGAATTTCGTTGATTCTGGCAAGGTTCCGTACGACAGCCTAGCATCCAAGTTTCCAAATCTAAAAAACGATCTTGCAAATGGCCTCTACAAATCGGGTGGAAGCGTAAACGTTTCAATGGGAATCCGTGTCAGCTTTCGAGGTAACGGTATGTCTCCATCATTACACGGATATGCGATTCTTGATGGCAAAAAACAGCCAATGATGGAACAAAATCGAGTAAATTTTCTCATTACTCCGTAGCATTGTTTGAGGCAACGGTGCGGCACAGAAGCAAGATTCGGGTTGTGTGATTTTGTTCGGATTCGACGGATTAGCTTGGGTTGGTTCGGACTTGTTCGGTGCCGCCCTGAGCCCATCTGATTAGGTACGGATTTTCGAATCTTTGGTCAATTGAAGACTCGCCATGGATATTTCAGTATTTCAAACGCTTCCTAACGAGCTCGCGCAAACCCGAACCCCCGAACCAAACCGAACGAATCCGAACAAAGAAGTTAGAACTTAAACGTCACCCTTAGGGTCGTCGCCTGATACTTCTTTTGAACTGAAATAGCATTGTCTGTAGTGATTTCATGAGCCAGTGTGACCCGTGCATTGGCATGAAGGTAGTGCGCGAACGCAAATCCCCATGTAGTCTGAACATCGTTAGCAAACGAAGTATTCGGATCTAACTGATCCCAACGGATGTTCATTTGGTTCTTTGGATCTAATTGGTATCCAAGTTGAACTTGGCCACCACTCACCTTGTTTGCAAGTCGAGGTGCCTGCACCGATTGGTTTGCACCTGGAGCTAGCGGTATGCGATCTTGCCCCCACATCGCTTCTCCTCTTAAGAAAGCCTTGGTTCGGAACAAACTTGGCACGTACAAATCGGCATAAATGAACTCACGCTCCACTCGCGGATGGTTCACCGTGATCGTGCCGCCATCCACGTAGGTTGTAGAAATCGAGGGCCGTTCTCCTACAAAACCTGAAAGACCAACTTGAAAGTCTTTGGCATAGTGACGAATTCCCGCTGACATTCCTAGACGGTTTTCTGGGCCTGGGGCAATCGTAGATTGTTCTGGGTCACCCTGACTCAAGACATTCCAGGCACCGATTTGAGCCTGGGTTTTGGAGTTCACCGCAAAGTGAGCGTTAATACCTCTCGATCTCTCACCGGACCAATAAGTGCGATTGTAGGCTACGCGTTCTGGAAATTCTCGATCCGCTGAGGAACGTTCGATCTCAAAACCTAGTGGCATATTCATTTGGCCAAATTGAACATCATTGAGTGCTTTTCCATTTGGCTTGCCAAATTCGTATTTCGCAAATGCGTCCTTTAACAGAGCTGTGTTGGTCGTCGTTCCAGAAGCAATATCGGCGCTAATACGGATAGAGAGCTTCTCGTCAATCGGCATCGTCGCGCCAAGCCGAACACGGCGAAGCGAGAAGGCGTCGTTGCTTCCTCCGACTTTGTTCGTGTCGCGGTATTGAGATTGAATATACAGCCCGAATTTTGGAGCTTTGGGATCAGCTGCTGGCGGTGCTGGCGGCGTTTTTCCGTTTGAAGCAATCCATTTCTCAATGTTGTCAACCCGGATTCGAATGTCCTTTAATTCGTCAAGGCACCTTTGAATTTGCGCCAAAACGTCTTGGCTGAGTTCGCCGTTGGAAGCAGCGGTTAGCGCGCCCATTGCCTTCGCAACTTCGGCAGAACGAGACTTGAGGGTAGAAAGCTCGTTTGCAAGCGAAGTAGGTGAAGCTATACCGACATTCGACTGTGACCTTGCATCATTCGTGAACACGCCAAAAAGAATAGGCAAGAGAGTCGTGGCGGAGATGATGGATTTCGGGCGCTTCACGCTTATATTCAACCTTAACATGACTAACGAAATGTTACGATTTAATGTGATGAAGGCGAATTTCGAATACTTTGTCTCGTTTCTTTGACGGTAGTCTCTACGGAGTATGTTTATCGCACCATTTCTCAATTTAGCGATCGCTTTTCTGCCCTCGTCTTCTACCCTGGCTCAAGCACCAGTGTCCTTCAAAAACTTGAAAATCTCTCCCATGGGAGGGGGAGGCATGGCGCCTTGTGAGCCTAGCATTGCGATCAGCCAAGCAAATCCAAAAGTTGTCGTTGCAGGAGTCATTCTCGACAAGGCAATTTTCACGAGCGATTGGGGCGTAACCTGGGAAGAAACGAAACTTACTTCGCCGTTTGGAGTTCATGGCGATCCGACCCTTATATCCGATTCAAAGGGCAACTTTTATTTCTTTCATCTATCAAATGGCGGAGGTGAACGTTGGATTGACAGAATCGTCTGCCAGAAATCTTTGGATGGCGGAAGGACATGGTCAAGAGGCGCATCCATTGGTGAAAATCACCCGGCAGATCAGGACAAGCAATGGGCTGCAGCCCACCCAACAAAGCCAACGCTTGTATGCACTTGGACCCAATTCGACACTTACGGTTCGAGGGATCCGCTCAAGCGATCCAATATCATGTTCAGCCAATCTGAAGATGCTGGAGAGACCTGGTCAAAGGCATTTAAGATCAATGATGTTTCTGGTGACTGCCTTGACGGAGATAACACAACCGAAGGTGCAGTTCCCGCCATAGATTCAGCGGGGAACATCTTTGTTTGCTGGTCCAATGCCGAGATGCTTTGGTTTGACCGCTCAATAGATGGCGGCAAAACTTGGCTGAAAAAAGACCTTGAAATTTCAAAGCAACACGATGGATGGGAAATGACGATTCCTGGAATCAACAGAAGCAATGGAATGCCTGTTTTGATGGTGGATAACAGCCCAGGCAGGTTCAATGGGCACCTCTATGTTCTGTTTGCCGACCAGCGAAACGGCACCAATGACACCGACATCTTCTTGATTAAGTCGACTGATAAGGGAGACACTTGGACGAAGCCATTGCGAATCAACCAGGACCCGGCAGGAAAGCAGCAGTTCTTGCCTTGGCTTGCTATTGACCAAAGCTCGGGCCATGTCTATGCTGTTTATTACGATCGCCGAGCCTACGACGATAACAAAACAGATGTTTACGTAGCTTTTTCCGTAGATGGCGGCACTTCATTTACAGAAAGAAAGATCAGCGAATCGCCTTTCTTGCCGACTTCAGGCCAGTTCTTTGGAGATTACAACAACATTTCGGCTCATAAGGGAATCATCGCCCCGATTTGGACGCGAATGGATGAGGGAAAGACTTCAGTTTGGACGGCAATGCTCCGGTATAGCGATTTGACGAAACCATTGTAGGACAGGATTAATCCTGTCACCCATAGAATAGGATTTATCCTGTCAGGCGAGGCTCACGGACGAACTCGGAACATTCCCCTATCATCTAACCCATCTGGAAACTGGTCGTCACGAATTATCTTCACATGGCCGTCAACGAATGAGGTGCAGCTACCCTTGCTGTTAGTGCCGGACACCCTATACCGACCAGGCATCGGCAGTAGCTCTGGACCGCCGACTTGGTTCTTCTCGTTGTTCTTGGATTCAAAAGTCATGATTGAGATTCGAATATCCTCAACATCTCTCACAGATTTGCCTAACAATGTCGCCGTCAATGCAAAGTCGTAGCGGGTCTCTTCGCCCCTTTGCTCAATTTTGGACGCAAAAGCATTTTCGTGCTTGATGTACTGACTTGTCGAATCACACCAGTTGTCATGAGGCATCTTGTCATCCCAATCAGCGGTATACATAATCAGCCCGAAGGCGTGCTGCTTTGCGTTGGCAACCGTTGCAGTTTGTTTGGCCGCCAGTTTTGCTTGTGCGAAAACTGGAAGCAGAATGGCGGCTAGAATCGGCACGACGATACATAAACCGCCGACACAAATCGCTAATATGACCCAAAGCGCGGTGTTGTTTGATTTGGTTGGTATAGGGGAAATTCCAGTTGGTTCCATGTTCTAATGCCTTCTTGCTCTAACAGATGTTTACCCCGTTTTCAGAAAAATGGGTTCCGGAATACTAAAGCCTTAGAACTTGAAGTGAATCAAATTCAGGATTCCTTCGAATCTCAGATTCAAAATCGTCGGCAATGCTATCGAATAGGTCACCTGCAAGGATGCAGAGTTGATAGTGACCTGAATCCAATGATTTTAAGGCATCAACTCGATTTGTCGCTAAAGAAAATGTATGACCCTGACGACGCAAGTTGGCGTCAATGAGCTTTACGATGTGCCTTTCGCCGCCGACAATAATGGTGGATGAATTGGCCTCAAGATCGGGAATGAACCATGGTTTTTTGTCCATCTAGGCTCTTTTCCTCCGAAAAGATCATCCTGAACAAAACCTACTCAAACATTCGTTTGAGAGCTTCAGAAACAGGAATCCAGCGCGGATACGCGTAAACCTTTTCCAAGGTCTCAGTCCGAAGCTGATCGTACTGCTCTTTGTTCAAAGCCGTAAGCTGTGCCGGCGCAAAGCTGTTCGAAGTTGTGTCTTTGCCATTGTTCTGCACGATGACCGTGATGAGCGGCAGATTGTGCTCAACGCAAAGGTAGTCTCGAATCCAGGCGAGCGATTTGTTGAAAAGGCGAGTTTCGCCATTTACAAACTGGCTAAGCTGGTCTACGTTCGTTCTTTTACCTTCGCTGGCGCACTCAGCCAGGTGAGGGAATATCCGAACGGCAAGCGGAATATGTGGAGGTAGTGCCATATGTATCCTTATCGTACTCCAATTTGGGTTTTCCGGGGGAGGTGGGAACGCATGCAACGCTCAAGCTCCGCTCAAGAGATCGAAAAAATTTTCGTCGTCTCATTGCTAATTCAATTTTCCAATTATGCTTGAACGATGATGCAATGAATGATTTGTTTCCATGTCCACTTGCCCGCAAGGCGATCCAAAGGTCAAGAAGATTTGCTTTGACCTTTGCAACTGAAGTGGGTAGGTTCGCCGTCAATTCGTTCCAATCACTAATTGATCAATCTCTACGCTTTTGACGCTGCCCGTTAGCGGAGTGAAGGTCGCACGGACGCGGACTTCGCCAGTTATCGGGTTAACATGGCCTGGCGTCGTTATGTAGTCAACATAATCGCAGAACCACAGGCAAGCTGTGCGGGTTCCTATCGTGTCCCAAGTACTGGAACCAAAGTTAAACACTTGCAAATCCACCTGCGCCGAGGCATTGGCGTTGCCGATGATACGTGTTCGAAACCGACCTTCGCCTGGATCATCGAAGTCGCCGTCTGCGTTCTCGTCCTCGTGAAAACTTAGGTCCAGAGAGATTATGCTCTGGCCCGTTCTATTGGAAGAATCGATACGTATTGTCTTCCCATCGCTTGCGTGCCAGAGATCGGTCTCGTTATACTTTGCTTCCGGACGTCCCTTGGTGATTTTCACGATGTCAGGGAGTTGTGTTCCATCAGCCACCAATGCCATTGGGGCGTCAAATTCCATTCCAGTTGGTTTATTCGACCCAACCATAGCTCCTCGACCAATGTCCTGAACTGTAAATTTCGATCCTTGTTCAAAACCATCAAACATCAAGGAAAGCGGATAGGGTCTTGTCCGAGACAGCGCGTCAATGGTGTTCCAGGCAATTGTCAATGGGCTTGTTGTTTCGTTCCAAGCAGAGCCGACCGTAACGTCACCATACGGTGTCCCGTTACAGGCGCTGGCGGTCGTGTTATGGAATCCCGGAACTGCTAGCGGTATTGGCATAAACTCTGCCCAAGCTTCCTTGAAGGCAATTGAACTACTGTTTGCCGTGAGAGTTGCGCCGCAGGCGACGCGGTGAGTATCGAAGCCGCCGAGCTGTGTGAAGGTGCTGGTAACGCCAAATGGATAGCGGTCAACAATATTGAATGTTCCAAATGGACCCTCGGCCCAGTTGACTGCATGCCATTGGCCTGATGGAGTCTGCGCTCTTCCGACGATGCCAACACCGTCAAATCCGTAGTCGCCATCCCAGGCTCTCGCCGCCAGAACTTCGCTGTTGGGTCCTCCCAGAGTCCCGAGATCTATCATTTCCTCAGTTGAAAACTGGCCATCTTGGTTTGCGTCTCGCCAAAGTGTGGCGTGCATTTCTCCGGAGCTGGTTTGTGACCCGCCGATTAGGAACCAAACTTGATTACCGTTTCTCCTTACTCCATAAACTCCTCGGACTTCGCCTCTTGCTCCGCCAAGAGTCGGGAGGAGGTGGACCGTGAATACGCCAGGCAAGTCCTCGGTCCAATAGACCGGTTTCATGACTCCGCTTGGAGTTTCAGAACTGCCGACAACATAGAATACTGCTGGGCTGCCATCGTTGCAAACAGCATTCGCCGCGCTGTTGGTTCCTGGAGCGGCAGGCAGAAGTTCTAACTCCCAGTTGTTGGATGATCGCCAGACGCAGGCTTGTGTGTTTCCCAATACGTTGTCGTCTACTCCGCAGGTTGACGAATCGCCCCAGATGCCTAATACAGCGCCACCAAATCCGGAATGTTGCAGTGCTCGAAACGAGTAGCGGCTGATACCAAAAGCAGAAGCAAAGAGCGTGCAAGCAGCTAGAATTGTAAGCGTTCGAAAGATGCTCGAACGTACTTCTTGATTTGTGAGTTTCATATTCTTCTCCCTTTAGGTGCCCAAACCAGAATCTCTGGTTGCTTGGTTCCCTCTACGGAATATTCTAAAGCTCACAACGTCACAGAAACGTCACAGACTCATACGAGAGCTACCCGACGCTTCCTTCCAAACTCACTCCAAGTAACTTCTGCGCCTCAACAGCAAACTCCATAGGAAGCTCCCGGAAGACCTCTTTGCAGAATCCAGACACGATCATGTTTACTGCATCTTCCAAGGCGATTCCGCGCTGGTTCATGTAGAAAATCTGGTCTTCGCCGATCTTGGAAGTTGAGGCCTCGTGCTCGACTGTTGCAGTTGGGTTTTTGACCTCAATATAGGGGAATGTGTGAGCGCCGCAACGGTCGCCCATAAGCATCGAATCGCATTGTGAGTAGTTCCTGGCGTTATCGGCGCCGGGATTCACCCGCACCAAACCGCGATAGGTGTTCTGCCCGTTTCCAGCCGAAATCCCTTTTGCAACGATGGTCGAACGGGTGTTCTTCCCGATGTGGATCATCTTGGTGCCGGTGTCTGCCTGCTGTTTATTGGCAGTCAGGGCAACGCTGTAAAACTCGCCAATGCTGTAGTCGCCTTTGAGGATAACGCTTGGATATTTCCAAGTGATCGCCGAACCTGTTTCCACCTGAGTCCAAGTGACCTTGCTTCGCTTGCCCATGCAGATCGCGCGTTTGGTCACGAAGTTGAAGATGCCGCCTTTGCCGGTCTTTTTGTCGCCGGGATACCAGTTTTGAACGGTCGAATACTTGATTGTCGCGTCGTCACCAATCGCGACGAGTTCAACAACTGCGGCGTGAAGCTGGTTTTCGTCTCGCATCGGGGCGGTGCAACCTTCCAGATAGCTGACAAATGCGCCTTCCTCGGCGACGATTAGCGTTCGTTCAAATTGACCGGTATTTGCGGCATTGATTCGGAAATAGGTGCTCAATTCCATCGGGCATCGAACGCCTTTAGGAATATAGACAAAACTGCCATCAGTGAATACCGCCGAGTTCAGAGTTGCGTAATAGTTATCGCTATAGGGCACAACTGAGCCTAAGTATTTTTGAACAAGTTCGCCGTGTTCTTGGATCGCCTCGCCCATCGAGCAGAAAATGATTCCGTGCTTGGCGAGTTCTGCTTTGAAAGTGGTGACGACTGAGACGGAGTCGAGGACGGCGTCAACAGCGACGTTGGGCCTTTGTTTTGGCTGGTCCGGCACAACTCCCTCCCCAACCCCTCCCTCTTTCTCGTTCCTCGAAAAAGGGAGGGGCTTTTCGCCAGAACTCACAAGAGCATCCGCTGCACTCGCCGCCGCCCCTTTCACGTTGAGGAGCACTTTTTGCTCTTCAACTGGAATCCCTAGCTTTTGGAAAGTCTTGAGTATTTCTGGATCAGCGTCTTCCAGACTATCCAACAGAGGCTTCATTTTTGGAGCCGAATAATAGCTGATGGATTGCAAATCAACAGGTTCGTAATTGACGTTCGGCCAAGTTGGCTCTTTCAGAGTGAGGAAGTGCTTGTAGGCTTTGAGTCGCCAATCGAGCATCCATTGAGGTTCGCCTTTTTTCAGGGAGAGGGCTTTGATTACGTCTTCGTTCAGGCCCGGTTCAAAAGTGTCTGCCTCGATGTTCGAAGTCCAGCCCCACTCGTAGTCTTTGTTGGCCCATTCTTCAAGAATCAGGTTGGAATCTGACTTCTCTTCAACTTCCAGGTTGCCAGCCGCAGCTGACAGAATTTCTGCTTCAATTTTTGCCATATATTAACTCCGCTATCGCATCCACCCGGGCAACCCGGCATCATGTGCGGCAGTGATTCGAAGTCAAAGTATACCATTTTAGGTTTGATTCAGGGTGTCATTTAGCTTCAAGAAACGCCCGAATCGCCTCCATAGCAGGGTCACGATTCTCTTTGTAAAGGCTGAAAACCGGTGGAGCTGGAAGGTCTGGCGCGATCCAAATTCGGTGATCCATTGGCCAAGACCGCTGCCAATAAAGGTCAGAAACGCTGCAATTTGCCTTGGAAAAAGGAAGAGTGAATCGAATGGTCTCGCCAACAAAGTTGGGGCAAGAACCAGTCGGCTCACCAACCAAAATCGGGTTGCTGAATCTCGTTATGTCGGTCACAAAATTCTGGGCGGCAGAAAAGGTGTTTCGGCCTGTGATTATGAAGAGATTGCCTTTCTGATTGAATCGTTCTCGCCTCATGATGGCTTCATGAAACGGCCGACTGAGAAATGTATTGCCCCCGCCATTCCATCGAACATCTAGGATCAGTTTCTGAATCTGCTTTTCGTCCATTTCCTTGAAGACTCGATCTGAAAAAGAAGTCAGCGACTCTGCTGGATCATTCCGTACGGCGTTGTATTGAACGTACATTGTGCCTAGGTCTGGCAAAAATTCGGCAAAATACGCCTTTTGGCGATTCTTCATATATAGCGGTTCAGGGTTTGTCGCACCGTTGCGAGCGGTTACCCAAGTCGCATCTGGCGACACTAAATCGCACTTCAAATTCACATCTCGAATTTTGCCCGTAGTATCAACAATGCTCAGAGTTAAAGAATCGTTTTTCGAAGCTACACCTGCGCCAAACATCAACCCAGGAAAGCTAATGCGGTGCGAAAAAGTAGCTTTCGCGCTCATTGGATTGTCTTGTGAAATGAGCGGATTCAATGCCGTGAAAAGCTCTTCGATGCTCTTGCCATCAACTCGCACGACTTTTGCACTTGCTAAATCGGCATGTTCTTTCGATGCCGCCGTGACGTACATCCCGTCTTCAAACCAAAACAATTGGACTGGAAGTTGCCTGACCATTGGCGACTTTAAATCCGGCCGCATTCCCGTGTGACCGTCTCCGGCCATAGCCATCAGTCGCTGAAATCCAACCATGATCTGCTCATCCGCAAGCTTAGGAATTTGAGAATTCAGCTTCTTTACATGATCGTCAAACTGCTTTGGCGTGAAACTTCGATACGGATTCAAATGAATGCGCCGCAATTCCCGATTCAAAAACCACAGATCGTATCGCCAGGCTTCATCTCGTGACATTTTTGAAACGTCGTCTTGCCCGGTCAACCGAATCCAATCTTTGTTTGTTCGAAGTGGCAAAAGGTCTTCATCAGTCCGAACGTGGCCGATGTCTCTAAACCCTGCGTCAAGCGCCTGGCCCAAATAAGAGAACCCTTTTGAAGAATCGCCCAATTTGGAATAACAACAGGCCAAATCGTAAAGACAATTGGCTTTGAATTTGTTCGCAAACGCTCCGAGTTCCATTGCCGCAAGATATTCTGGAATCGCTTCCTTTGGTTTGCCTTGATTCAATAGAGCTTGGGCAAGTGAGTATCGAACGTCTCCATCTCGCGGATATATCTCCTTTAACTTCTTGAGTTTTGGGAGTGCATCTTTGAAATTGCCGCTTCGAACGAAAGTTTCAGCCTCGGCAGAAAGCTTCAAGTATTCCACAGCGTTTTCGGGCTTTACGCCTTGGGACAGTGCAACAGTCGAGATAGCTAGCAATACGGTTGATACGAAGAGTTTTGAGATTGGAGATTTCATTTTCGGACCTTTCGGGGTGTACGAACTAAAGTTGCCTGTCGGTTGCGCCAGACTTCTCCAAAATCAAGGCATTGCGACAAGAATTCCAGAAATCGGAGTTTTGCGATTTCAAGAGAGTCATACCAATCCATAGTTCCTTTACATTTTTGTATAGCTCCAAAGCTTCGAATCATGAAACAAGCAATCCATACTATTGCGTAAACTGATATTAGATTCATGATCATTTCTTCGCTCGTTGTCGCCCTTTCTTCGTCCGTTCTCCCTATGTCCGTGACACAAATTCCGAGTTCGATGAGTCAATGGACTCCTTCGCTCGCAATCGAAGCCAATCCTAAAGAACGACACATCAAGAACATTCGCCAAATGACTTTCGGCGGACAAAACGCAGAGGCCTATTGGAGCAAAGACGGCACGAAAATCATTTATCAAACTCGCCAGCCCGAATGGCCGGATGAGCAGATCATCGTGATGAATGCCGATGGCTCAGGCAAAAAACTGATCAGCACCGGTAAAGGGCGATGCACTTGCAGCTATTTTTCGCCGGATATGAAGTGGATTTATTTCTCGAGCACGCACGAAAAGAACGAAGGCGCTCAACCAGCCATTGACCACAGCAAAGGCTATGTATGGATGGTGAATCCCCAATTCAGCCTCTATAGGGTTCGTCCGGATGGAACCGGATTGCAGAAAGTTCTTGACCGAAACGAATACATCGCCGAAACCACCATTGATCCGAACGGCAAATACATGACCTTTACAGGCGCATTCCAAGGCGATTTGGACATCTATCGCTCTGATTTGAACGGCAAAAATATCCGAAGATTGACAGACGAGTTCGGCTACGATGGCGGCCCGTTTGTCAGTTGGGATGGGCGTTCTATCGTCTATCGCCGCTCAACCTTGAAATCTCCAGAAGAGCGAACGGAGTATTCAGCTTTGCTGAAAGACCACTTAGTGCGCCCAAGCAAGCTCGAAATTTGGATGATGAACGCCGATGGCAGCAACAACCGGCAGATCACCTCGCTTGGAACAGCTTCGTTCGCCCCGTTTCTGCATCCAGACAACGAACGAATCATCTTTGCCTCTAACTTTGGGGACAAAAAGGGAAGGGAATTCGATCTATGGATGATCAATGTAAACGGCTTGTTCTTTGAACGGATAACTTACACTTCTGACTTCGACGGCTTTCCAATGTTCTCACGCGATGGAAAGAAAATCCTCTGGGCTTCCAATCGCAACGGAAAAGTCCGTGGTGAGACCAACATCTTTGCTGCAGATTGGGTGGACTAGGGCAAATTTCTATCAAGATTCCAAAATCTGGTGTATTCTAATGTCGGGTGGCGACAAAAAGGAAATACCATGTCACTTTGTATACTAATTGGGATTGCTTCCCTAGCCAAAACCCAACTACCACCGTCTGGTCATCACATTCCCAATCTCGGTGTAAACGCCAACATGCGCGGTTATCGCCCATTCCCGAACAACAACCCTTGGAATACGCCAATTGATGGGGCCCTTATTGATCCAAATTCCAACGCTATTATCACTTCAATAGGATTGCTAGACAGGCTGCATCCCGATTTCGGTGCGTTTTGGGATGGAGGGCCATTCGGAATTCCATACGTCGTAGTTGGAAAGCGACAGCCGCTTGCTCCAGTCTCTTTCGAATACTGGGAAGAAAGCGATCCTGGGCCGTATCCGATCCCAGCAAATCCTCCGATTGAAGGCGGTTCGAGTTCAACTGGTGATCGGCACATTCTTGTCATTCAGCGTGACTCTTTGAAGCTGTATGAAACGTTTTCTTCGTACCCGCAAGGAAACGGATGGCAATGCGGTTCAGGGGCGATTTTCAATATGCGATCTAACGCCTTGCGACCGGATGGATGGACGAGCGCAGATGCCGCCGGGCTTCCCATTTTCCCAGGCTTAGTGAGATACGACGAAGCGGTTCAGCTCGGCGAAATTCGCCATGCATTACGGTTCACAGTTCAAGCAACAAGAAGAGCCTACACTCACCCTGCAACCCATTGGGCATCAAGCAACACTAATGCGAATTTGCCGCCTATGGGAATGAGAGTTCGGCTCAAAGCGAGTTTCAACATAACTGGCTATCCGGCAGTATGCCAAGTGATCCTTCGGGCACTAAAGAAATATGGGATGTTTGTAGCAGACAATGGCGGAGATTGGTTTCTATCTGGTGTGCCGGATTCACGGTGGAATGACACTGACATCAACCGGCTCAAAGATTTGCGCGGGCAGGATTTTGAAGTTGTGAAGATGGGGCAGATTTTTACTCCGTGATGCCTCCCAAAATCAGATCGGCTCCGAAGCCAACTTCCTTCGCTCTCTCAATACGTCATGAACGGCCAAAACTAGCGTAAGAACCAACGGCCCAGCCATCAACCCAACTGGGCCGAAAAACAACAGTCCGCCAAGCAACGCAAAGAACACCGCCATCGGATGCAAATCAATTTCGGAGCCGATAATCCACGGCTTTAAGATGTTGTCTATATTACTGACAATAATCAAGCAAAACGCCGCCAAACCAATCCCTTGCCACGAATGCCCCTGAATGACAAGCAAGAAAGACATCGGCAAATAGATAATCGGCGCGCCCAGCAGCGGAACCATGCAAAGGACCACCGTTGCAACCCCCCACATAAGCGAATTTGGAACTCCAGCAACCCAATACGCAAGCCCTGCCAACGTTCCTTGCGCGATTCCAACGAGAACTACACTTTTGAATACGGCTTGGATGGTTTTGCCCAATTTGAGCAGAATATTCTCAGTGGTTTCGTGTGGCAAAGGTATGAGCGCAAGCGTCGGCTCTTTCAGGCTCTTGCCATCCTTAAGCATAAAGAACATTGTCAAAAATGCGACGACAAAAGTCAGAATTCCCTTCGTGGAGGAAATGAGTACCTTGCCGAGCGGAGCTGAAACAGATCCAGCGATTGTGTCTCGATTCTGCTCAATCCAACCCGAAAATGTGAAATTTGGCGAAAGGTTGTGGATTGTTGGGCCGAGGGATCTGTCAAGTTCGGCTCCAAGGTAGTTCAAATCGAAAACCGACTGTCCAGGTGGGGCACCTCCCTGGAATTCGTGCACAAACCCATTGACTTGGACAAAAAGCACTCCTCCAATCAACAAGAGAGGAATGCCAATGATGCCGAGAGCAGCCAAAGTAGTGGCTGTAGCAGCCATATTTGGGTTCTTTTCGCCCCCGAATTTTAGGAAGAGCGGGTGCATCAAAACTGCAAGAACAACAGCCCAGACAATTGCCGGTACAAATGGCTCGAGCATGAGGGCTGCAACAATCATGATGATTGCGACTAAAACCCAAAAAACGATGAGTTGATAACGGCGGTCGAAATCTTTCATAAAGCTGTTGTTTTGATTTTACGTCCAAAGTACGAACGGTGTTGCGAATTGGTTGTTAGGAACCTTGCAAGACCCAGATCGTGTTCTGCTTTTCGGAAAGCCAATCGATACCGGAATCAGTAACATGAACCATTTCCTCAATTCCCAAATAGCCTCTTCCCCGAATGTCAACTCCTAGTTCTAGCGTATAAACTTCGCCAGCTTGAATTGGAGTCAATGGAGTGCTTCCATATCGCTCCCATCGTGGGCCCAAGACTGCGCCTCCGTCGTGGGCAAACCTTCCTACTTGATGGCCGAATGCGTGCATGTATTCAGGATAACCTTGAGAGACCAAAAATGAACGAGCAGCAGCATCAACTTCCCACCCGCACACACCGCCTTTGAGAACTGTTGCCCCTGCCGAAATCGCTCCGTGTACAGCATCGAATCCTTGTTGGACGTCATGGGGTACTTCGGTTTCAGATAACGAAGAAACGTACCAGCTTCGTTGAATATCCGATGCATAGCCTTCCCACAACAGTCCCAAATCTACATGAAAAATGTGTCCGGCCTCAATTCGAATTTGGTCGGACGGAATGCCGTGGCCGACCATTGAATTTGGACCCGAATTTACGATCGGGTCGCCGTTTGGATCCCAAGAGAAGCCGAGGCCGCGTTCATTTGCTAAATGATGAACATGGTCGAAAACTGCTCTCTCAGTGACTCCGACTTTTGCAAACTCGCTTATGTCCTCAAACATCTGGTCGGTCGCCTCAAGTGCCTTTCTGATCCGAGAGATTTCTGTCGGCGTTTTCAACCCTCGAAGCGCGCCGCAAATCGTCTCGGCACTGACAATCGAATTCTCAAAACGAGTGCCTTCTAGATGCTTGCAGAGCGCTAGATACATCCCGTGAGAGAGTCCGTCGGCTTTGTCATTATTTGTTGAGTAGTTCAGTGCAATCTTGCCGCCAGGACCGACTTCTCGCTCCAAAACTTCTAGGAGCGGCTCTCTAATGGACTGAATGTACGGAATAACTTCATCCCAATCGCCACTTGCCATAAGCGGATCGGCATCAAAATTACCCAAAACAGCGATTTTCTTTCCAGATTTCGTTACGATCATTGCGCTCTGCCAAGTGAGCCCGCCTTCGAGTATCAATGGGAGTACTGGGTCTGAATTGCTTGCTGTTTCTCGAACAAAAGTGATCCAAACGTCAGCTTCGCTTTTCGCAACGAGATCAGCGGCTTGGGTTAGTTTTTCTCGTGTCAAGTTCATGGATCATTATGGTTCGGTGTTGGTTGCCGGTTGTTTGTTGCTGGTTATTGGTCATTGGTTAACTGGAATTTGTGCCATTGGCAACAAGAAACGACCTAAAACGGCCGAAACCGCACTAGTGCTGCCGCGCCGTAGAGTCCAGCATCCGCACCAAACGGGCTTTTCGGCAATCCCAAATCCATCCAATCGCATAGCCCGACTCCTCCGCAAACTACGATTTCATCAGGATAGTACAGGCTGTTGATCAATTGAACGGCGCAATGGCCAGCTTCGATGGCTCGCAGTTTCTGGGTTGGAGTTGGATCGGGAGTCAGTGCAGCACCACCGAGAAGTTCTTCAAAGGTCTCGCCCAAAACAGTGGGAATATCGTTGATTCTTGGGTAGCCGCCATGCTGCCCCATCAGCATTTGGCCTTTGTCTACAAGCCCGAATCCGACTCCCGTACCCAAAGCCAGAGTGGCTACCCGTCTTCCAGCGAATTGGGGGTGGCAATAGTGCCCCCAGGCAGTGGCTAGGCCGTCGTTGAGGGCTTGGACGTTCCCGATTCTCGGCAACGGAAAGATTCGGTCGAACCAGCACCACTCGTTGTCTGGAATGAACGGTTTGGATTCGATTACAGTATTCGTGTGTGGATGAACCGTGCCGCCGGAACTGATTCCAACCCGTTCAACCTTATCTAGTAGAACCTGAGATTGAATCCATTCCAGTCTCTCCTTCGCAGTGGGAAGCGTTTCAATTTTTTCCCTTCGAACAATCTCGCCATCCAAGCCAAATAACGCATACCGCATCCATGTTCCACCAATATCTACTGCTCCAACCGGGCCCGAAAAGTGATTGGCAGCCGAAACAAACCGTTTGGTTTGCTTGATTGGGTCGTTTATGGCCCCACCAATGACAACGCCTTTCGCACCCATCATCGTAGCTACTTCCACTTGCCAAGGTTCTGAGTAACGACCCTCAGCCAGAACTGGCTTGCCAAGCCCCATAGCAACCCGCACTAGTTCGAAGTTTGGGCTCACAGCGGGAGGCGAATCCGGCGTGTAACCGCACAGTGTTGTACTCAAGATGTCCGCACCCGAATCGGCCGCAAACCTGCAAGATTCCAATGAATCGCAATCTGCAAGTGCTAGTCTCCCAGCTTGGTGAATCTTCTTTACTAACGTGCTTAGGGATTCGTTGTTTGGGCGGTGTCGTGGGGTTGCATCGAAAGCAATCACTTCGCAACCAAGTTCGATGAGTCTTGCAACTTCCTTTGCGGTCGGCGTGATGTAAACCTCAGAATCTGGATACTGCTTCTTGATGAGTCCGATAATCGGACCATCGAACCTCTGTCGAACATATCGAATGTTCTCAGTACCTTGAAGCCTCAACACCTTAACACCCTGATTGAGACTTGACTCAGCGAGGCTCCAAATTGTCGGTGGGAAATCAAGCGGCATCCCCTCATCCGCCTGAACCGAGGCGACGATCGGACACTCTTCGAGAAGTTTCAAAAGGTCGGCGACGCGCATCTGCTCTTAGAATAGAACATGTTGAGGCGGAACGTCTTGAGTTTTCTTCAACGAGTCGGGCTCATCCTTGACTTGCAATCGAATCGCAGCCTCCCACGCCTTAGCAATATCAGCCACCAACAGCGAATATCCACCATCGCCTGAGATGTTCATTTGTCTTAGAATGTATGCGGGATGCAGGCAGGCCATGATGCATTTAGACATTTCCGATTGAAAAAACTTCCCCCGCTCTTGAGTGATTTTGAAATCCCTTTTAATGAGGTTTTTTGCGCTCGGAGCCCCGATGCACAAAATCACTTTCGGAGCAATCAAGGAAAGCTGAGGCAGTAGCCATTGGCGGCAAGAATCGGTTTCTTCAATAGTTGGAGCGCGATTCACAGGCTTCCCAGACGTCCAATCGCACGCTCGGCATTTCACTGTATTGCAAATGTAAACATGCTCTCGTGTCAATCCACAATCCAGCAGAGCTTTGTCAAGGAGCTGGCCGGCTCTTCCGACGAAAGGTCGCCCCGTCGCGTCCTCGTTTTCGCCAGGACCCTCACCGACCAGCACCAATGGCGCGCGCGGATTGCCCTCGCCAAAGACCACATTCCTCCTCCGTGAAGAAAGCGGGCACGCTGTGCATTGCAAGGCTTGGACTCTTAGATCATCGAGGGTCATTCGGAACTGCTATTTAACACCGTTTGGTAGTCGAAATCTCAAAATGGGGAAGGAATGGGGAAAAGTTTTGAACTACCTCATCCTTCTTGCGGCTTCCACAATTGACTCCATTTTCCTCTCCGCGATTTCTTGCGAGTTCATTTCTCGTTCGCTAAAAGTAGCAAACCCACAATCCGGATTCAAAAAAATCGCTTCCTTGGGCCAAAACTGTAAGGCTTCTTCAATCCGAGCACAAATCGTTTCCGGCGTTTCAATCTCCGCTGTTCGAGGATTTACAACGCCAAGCCCAAGTTCCTTTTCGGGAAAGGTAATCAAGTCGCCAGCGCGTGGTGTCGCGTATTCCAGAACAAGCTGCTGAACATTCATTCGAGCGAAGTACTGCTCCAAAGGGCCGTAGTTACCTGATAGCAAAGTCACTTCCTTTGTGCTCCAGTTACCTCTGCAAACGTGCATTCCAAGCCTAACTGTTGCGGGAGTGCTTTCTGCAATTCGGTTCATCAGTTTAACGGCGAATTCGAGTTCTTCTGCCGGGTCCTTTCTAGCAGCAAGAGCAGCGCACATAAACGTTCGCGTTTGCCCTTGCGTGAACACAAGTTCAGTCAAAACCGGCTCATCTAGTTGGACGAACTCAACTCCCAAGTCAGCAAGCTCCTGAATTTCCTCGATCAAAATCTTCAGCACATCTTCGGCGAGTTCTTCCTTGCTGTCGTAGTGCTTGCCTGCAACCTCTGGAACCCACATAGCCCTTGTGAGCAGGTAAGGACCAGGCAACGGAACCTTGAGCGGACGGCTAGTCAGCGATTTGACGAACTTCGCTTCGTGAACCGCAAGCGGTGATCGCCTCGAAATTCGACCCACACACGTCGGGTTTTTGATAGCCGTTGAGGGCACGTCGAGCCGGTCCAGAAGCTCTTCGAATCCCTGCCGGTCGTCCACGAGGTCGAGCATCTCTGAAAGAGTCATCAAGCGAACGCCGTCGAGCTTTTCAGCAACAAAGGAATAGAAATTGTCTCGTCGCTGCTCGCCGTCGGTCAGAATATCTAGCCCAATCCGTTCTTGAATTTGAATCAGATTCGCGATGCAATCATCAGCAACTTTCTCAAACTCCTCGGCTGTGATCGTTCCAATTTGCTTGCGCCGTTGCGCCAAAATTAGATCGCGCGGGCGAGGCCAGCTTCCTACCGTCGTTACAGGGAATAGGGGAAGGCTCATTCGAAGTAGCCCATCATGCCGACAGCCTCATTCAGCGGTCCAAAACCAGATGTCCGCCCGATTTTCCATTCCCTCAAGCCTTCCATGTCCATCATCTCGCGATGATCGGGATTTTCGTATGTCATACGGAACAATACGTCTAGAAATTGTCCTTCTCGTTCCCGATCAAACGACTGGGCGACGGTGAAAACGCAATGGTCGAACTGCTCTGTCGTTGCAAGAATACGAACTTTAGAGGCGTCCGCCGTCCCATCTTGGCTCCAAAGTGCCCAATTCAAATCAAGGCAACAGCACGCGTCAACCTCGCCAATTAGTAGGGCCTGCAGCGCGTCCTTTTCGCCGCCAATATGGTCGCCATGCTTGCCGACAAGAACATCAAATCTCTTGCCCGTATAGTCCGCACCTTCTGAGAGTCCGTTTCGCAGCAAAAGCCCTATTGGAATGAGTGTTGCTTGTGGCGAGTCTTTCGCGCCAAAGCCGACCGCTTTGCCCTTTAGATCGGCAATCGAATTGATTCCGGAATCGGTTCGCACTAATATGTGCGAGACGCGATCTTGGTCTGTGTCGCGCATCGCGATCGCACGACAGCCTGGGGCAAGCCTTCGTTCAGAATCTACCCAAGCAAGAGGCGAATTCCAGGCAATTTCCACTTGTCCGGCTCGGAGCGCATCCACAAGCTTTTCGTAGTTTGTATATAGGGTGTAGTCTATCGGAGCGCCTTCGGCTTCAAAAAACTCCCGAATGATGTCCCAGATCACAACAACTTTGGCATCATACGCTACGGCGCCAATTTGAATTGGTTCTGGCATTTAAAACAACTCCATGCCGAGCAAAGCCTTGCCCATGAAATCGTGCAGAACATCTGTTGTGGGCGCCATCACAGTCATAGCTCTAGCATCCCTGAAATTTCGCTCCAAGCTCAAGTGCTTGCTGAAAGCCGCGCCTCCGCAAGCCCTCATTGCAATGTCTGTTACTTCCAAGACGGCTTCCGCTCCCTGCGCCTTTGTTCCTAAGACATGCAGCATCGTCGCGGGATCGCCTGACTCGATCTTGTCGAACGTATCTGCCAAGTACGAACGCGCCTGGTCAATTCTTATTCTCATCCTTGCCAACCGGTCTCGCAAAACTGGAATGTCTTGCAGCGATTGATTGAGATGCAGCAATTTCGAGGCTCCAAGGTGGCCCTGGGTAGCCGAAAATGCCGCTTCTGAAATACCGATAGAACATGCGCAGTTGCCAGTTGCAAACATGGGAAGCACTGCTCCCATCATGATGTCCATACCTTGTCCTGGGTTCGAAACTGCCCGCGACTTTGGAATCGTGAGGTTTTGCATTACCATCGGCGCACTTGCATTGCCTCTTAGACCTAACGCGTCCCAGGCAGACTCGATTTTGAATCCAGAATCTCCCTTTTCCACAGTATATAGCGTGATCGCCATTGGGCTTTCTGCGCCAGCAACTCTCGTTGTTACCACATAGCCATCCGCTTCACCTGCACTCGTAACCCAGCTCTTGACGCCATTGAGAGAAACCGTTTCGCCATTCTGAGTTTCTTCGCTCATCGGAGCCCAAAAATGGCTGCGGCTGCCTCGCTCGCTCCAGGCAAGAGTCGTAAGGTGGTCACCCTTTGCTGCGGCGCGCAAATAGTCGCCACATGCGATTGGATTCGCGATGTACGCCTGGATTCCGCATAAGTGCATCAAAAAGACCATGCCTGCGCTTGCGTCGCGCTGTGAAACAGTCTCGACCGCCGCGGCGGCAACCCTGAGGCCTCTCCCCTGACCGCCGAAGTCGGTCGGGACGGTCAAGCCAAAGTAGCCCTCAGATGCAAGTGCAGACAGGGCTTCTTTTGGAAAACGGCTGTTCGCATCAACGTCGCCGGCATGGGGTGCAATGGCTGAATCCGCGATAGTGGCAAGTTTGTTGATCAAGTTTTGGTCTTCAGTTTGGAGTCTGTACATGGTGTTTCTCACGAGCTTACGAGCCGAACCTGAATTTCAGTCGCTCGAATCAGGGTTTGGTGAAGTGGCGACCGTTCCAAGACGGTCGCCAAAAGGGTTTCAAGGAGATTTCTCTCGCAGTTTGCTGTGACGTAAAGTGTTGCCCGAATCTGATCGATTCTCGGAGAGCCGAATTCTCCAACGACTCCGATGTGAACCATCGGATTTTCAACACTGGCTTTCACATCCGCTTCAATCGAAAAGACCTCGACACGTTTCTGATTCAAAACGCGCTTGAATCCGGTGACTATGTCGGCTCCATACGACGCAAGGGCCGATTCGAGAGAACATGGGAGCTTTGCTTTTGGGTCAAAGCTCAGGGTGTCGAGCAAACACAAATTAGCCCCTCTTAGAGGAGCGGTGACCGTAGGTTCATTTTGGGTGCGAACTCGCACCGACCATTGTTGCCTAGTCACCTGCGCTTCCACTTCCAACGCAGAGTTCTCAACACTTGGAGAGAATACCGGGATTTGAGAAAGCAAAGTTCCATTTCCAGCGTAGTTTGGGAATGCGCCAATTCTATCGGCGCCTCGCAGAAATGATTTCCGTATTCATTCCCGCCCAATGAAGCATCCCGCTGTATCTTCCATGTTCCATCTTGATGCACTTATCCACGATGGCATGAAGTCTATTTTCAATCGCTAACTCTGCGGCTTCAAAGTTCACAATTCGTAGCTGCATCCAGATTGCTTTTGCTTTAATTTGGATTGCTTGCTCGACAATTCCTTGAACCTCGTTTGCTGGGCGGAAAATATCAACGATGTCCACGTTGTCAGGAATCTCTAAGAGCGTTGGATAGCATTTTTCACCCAATATTTCATCGGCTTTGGGGTGGACCGGTATGACCCGATATCCTGCGTCTTGAAGGTACGACCCCACCATGTTGCTGGCTTTCGTTTTCTCCGTTGAAAGTCCGACGATTGCGATTGTCTTTGAATCTCTTAACAGTTTTTGAATTGTGCTGGCACTTTGGTAACGAGCCCTTTGCTCGTTTGTGAACGCGCTGTTGAGTCTAATGTCGCAACTAATCATGTTTTCCATTATTTTGAACCCCAATTTCGAGCCCCGATCCGAATTGTCGAAAAACGGTCCTGAAGGGATCGAAGCTTAATAGCCCGGAGTCGAATCTGTGAGACTCCGGGTTCAGAGCACGCCCTATCTCAGCACCCCGGAGGGGTGCCAGAATCCAAAAATGACCCACACCTAAAGACCCTGAACGGAATTGATGGACGTTAAACTTGCCGTTTCCGGAACTCCACCCCCAACCCCTTCCTCTTTGCTCGTTCCTCGCTAAAAGGAGGGGGCTGAAACTCGTCAGTGCCCCAAAGCCTGATCCAAATCCCATAGCAAATCCTCCGTTGTTTCTAGTCCGACAGAAAGCCGAATCGTCGAAGCAGCAATTCCGCAAGCTTCCAATTCAGCATCCGATAGCTGTTGATGCGTTGTTGAGCCGGGGTGGATCACCAAACTCTTTGCATCTCCCACGTTTGCCAAATGCGAAAACAGTTCAAGCGACTCGATGAAATTCTTGCCAGCCAACCGAGCGTCGTCGGTGCCCGAATTGATTTCAAACGACATAACCGCCCCAGGACCCTTTGGCAGATACTTCTTTGCCAAATCGAAATGCGGATGGCTTGGCAAACCCGCATAATTTACTTTGGCAACTTTGGGATGAGCTTCCAAAAACTCTGCAACCGCCTGAGCATTTGAAACGTGCCTTTCCATTCGCAATGACAGCGTTTCGAGCCCTTGCAACAGCAAAAAGGAATTGAACGGCGAGATGCACGCACCCGTATCTCGCACCGTCTCAGCACGAAGCTTCATCAAGAATCCGTAGTGCCCAAATGTATCGAAAAACTTGAGCCCATGATACGAATCTGAAGGTTCGGCTATGGTAGGGAATTCCGAGAAATCAAAGTCTCCAGAATCTACCACGACTCCGCCGATGCTGGTTCCATGTCCGCCTATGAATTTCGTCGCGCTATGTATCACAATCGTCGCGCCCCATTCAATCGGGCGGCATAGATACGGAGTTGCAAATGTGTTGTCAACGGCAAGCGGAACGTGCTTTGCCTTCGCCAATTTGCCGAGAGCCTCTAAGTCGGCGATAGTCCCGACAGGATTTCCGATGGTCTCGACAAACAAAAGTCTAGTTTTGGAAATGATCGCCGCTTCCCAGGCATTTATATCGGAAGGGTCAACGAATGTCACTTCCACCGACAATTTCTTGAGCGTGTGGGCAAGTTGAGTCAAACTTCCGCCGTATAGCTGATTCGAAGCAACCATGTGGTCGCCCGGACTGCAAAGTGTCATTACCATGCCAAATTGAGCCGCCATGCCGCTTGCGACGGCAACAGCGCCCGTTCCACCCTCGAGAGACGCCACTCGTTCTTCCAAAACCGCAGTCGTGGGATTGCTAATTCGCGAATAGATGTTGCCGTACTGCTTTAGTTCAAAGAGGTGAGCTGCCTCGTCGGTGTCGCCAAACACATACGAAGTCGTTTGGTAAATTGGGGTCGCACGGGCACCCACGTATGGATCAGGAATTTGTCCGGCATGAAGCATTCGGGTTTCAAATCCAAATTCGCGGGCACTCATACCCTTAAGAACTCCCTAACCGAATCAATCTCGCTAAGTTGATCTAAATCTGCACCTTCCGGCCTTTGAGGCCGATCTCTTTTGCAGCTAACCAAACACAGAATCCCCAGCGGTTCGCCCAGATTTGCCCGAAACTGATGCCACGTCATCGGAGGGATATGCACGATATCATGAAGCCCAATTTCGGTGACTTTTGAACCCACAAAGACCTCGCCGCAGCCACGAATCACCATGACAACATGCTCGTGCTCGTGCCGTTCAAGGGTCGAATATCCGTCCGCTAAAATCTCAAAATAGCGCAGTTCAACTGGGATGTCAACGCCGTCAGCAAAAAGCGTTTGGCGTGAGATGGACTTGAAATGAGTGCCCGTTTCCTTGTAGGGCAAGACATCCACGCCGTCCCATTGGAAATCCTTAAGAGCTTTACGAATCATGAGTGAATCTTGGGATGCTGAATTGAAATTGATTGAGTTTTCGACTCAATCTCTTGCCAAATGATACTTCATAGGAGCTTGCTAGCCAAGAATTCTAGATAGCGCTCATCAAGAGTCGCCTTCGGTATGCGGGCGCATCTTTCTAGTCAAGTCCCTTTCAATTCTTCCAAAATCGAGAGTTTGTTACCCGACATCAGGCTCAATGTGGTATTCTTTACCCATCTTGTGGGAGTTCCAATGAACTTGGAACGCCCGCACCACGAGGTTAAAATTTGAGAAAAAACATACGTAAAAATGCGCATTCGCCGCGCTATCTTGAGGCGACAAAATCGGTTGACGCGACCAAATTCTACGAACTCGACGAAGCCATTGGCATCGTTGTAAAGTCTGCAACCGCAAAATTCCCCGAGTCCATTGACTTGGCCGTTCGACTTGGAGTTGATCCCCGAAAGTCAGACCAAAACGTTCGAGGAATTACCAACCTTCCTCATGGAACTGGAAAAATCAAAAAAGTTGCCGTTCTCGCAAAAGGCGAATTGGCAAAAGAAGCCGAGGAAGCTGGTGCAGATGTAGTCGGCGATGAAGACCTGATCGCGAAAATTCTTGCTGGGTTCAAAGATTTTGATGTGGTATTGGCGACCGATGAAATGGCTCCCCAACTTGGTAAAGTTGGACGAGTGCTCGGCCCAAAGACTCCCAACAAGCGCAATGGAACGGTAACTAGCAACATCGGCCAAGCGGTAAAGGAAATTAAGGGCGCAACTCGTGTCGAATATCGAATTGACAAAGCTGGCGTGGTGCACATGGGAATTGGGAAAGCGAGCTTCACCGAAGCACAGATAAAGGAAAATTTCCTTGTTGCGCTTCATGCTTTGATTAGGGCCAAGCCTTCAACAGCAAAGGGCAAGTTCATAAAGACGATTACGATGAGTTCGACGATGGGCCCTGGAGTTCATCTCGATGCGACTACAACTGCCAAATTGGCTGGTTAGCTTCTCGTTTTTGAAACAAGAAAAGAGCCATCGCAAATGCGATGGCTCTTTTGATTTTTGAATTCCGACGATTGCCTATTTTTTAGCAGGAGCTTTCTTTGGCTTTGCGGTGGCGGCCTTAGGCTTTCCAGATTTTGGCTTCGCTTCTGCATTTGGCTTTGCTTCAGCCTTCGCAGGTTTTTCAGCTTTTGGCTTTGCTACTGCCTTGGCAGGTTTTTCAGCTTTTGGCTTTGCTTCAGCTTTCGCAGGTTTTTCAGCTTTTGGCTTTGCTACTGCCTTGGCAGGTTTTTCGGCCTTAGGAGCTGCTATTGCCTTCGCAGGTTTCTCAACAACTATAGCCTCAACCGTTGCTTCAACGGCTACGGCTTCTTCAACAGTTTCAATCTCTGGCTTCGATTCAGCCTTTGGCTTCGGTTCTGGCTTAACCGCAACTGGCTTCTTGACTGGCTCAATCTTTACTTTGGGTTCAGCTTTTACGGCTACTGCCTTGACATAAGTTCCAGCCTTGATGTCTTTGATAATTTGTTTGACGCGCTCTTCTTTTCGTTGTCGGCGCGCTCGCATTTCTTTGTTTCTAACTCGCATAGGGTCCTTGAAATTGTTGCCCGCGCAACTCGGCGGTTCGGGCTAAGTTCAAAGGATACCCTAGCGTGACGCATTTCAAAATCTTTGCATTGGCGGGACGGACAAGTCACATTCCAACATACTTGTCAACTTTTCGGCGTCGCCAAGATTGCAATGCGTGTATTCTCAATTCATGATTCTATTGCCAAGTTTCGACGAAATGTATCATGCAGTTGCTAATTCAGATTCCCAATTTGAAGGCATTTTTGTTGTCGCCGTCAAAACGACAAGAATCTTTTGTCGCCCTGGATGCAAAGCCCGAACGCCGTTGGCCAAGAACGTCGAGTTCTTTTCATTGCCCCGAGAAGCCGTGTTTGCAGGCTATCGTCCGTGCAAGTTATGCCGACCATTGGAAGTCGGATCAATAACGCCGACTTGGGTTCGTAGCGCAATCGAACTTGTAGAATCATCGGCAGATCATAAGATTCGAGATCGAGACCTTCGGTCGAACAATATCGAGCCTTCTCGTGTTCGGAGATACTTCAAACAGAACTTTGGAATGACTTTTCAAGCCTTCGCCCGCGGAAGAAGATTGGGTGAGGCGTTTTCGCAATTGAGGAACGGTGTAAAAGTGATCGAGACAGCTATGGATGCAGGATTTGAGTCAACCAGCGGGTTTCGCGACGCTTTTCAAAGGGCGTTTGGATTTCCGCCAAGCATGGCAAGAGGCAAAACTCCCGTTCTGCTGAAATGGATTGACACTCCCCTAGGGCCTATGATCGCAGGTGCAACTTCGGAAGCGCTAGTTTTGCTCGAATTTGCTGAAAGGCGAATGCTTCCTGCACAAGTAACGACTCTGCAAAAACGTTTGGACTGCCATTTTGCTCCGGGTTCGAACAAACTGCTTCAACAATTGGAAACGGAACTGAGTGAATATTTCCGGGGTGAGCGAAAGGAATTTTCAGTTCCACTTTCGGCTCCGGGATCAGAGTTTCAGGAATCAGCGTGGAAGGAACTGCTTGCGATTCCATACGGTGAAACCCGCTCGTATGGCGAAATGGCGGCAAACATTGGCAAGCCAGATGCTCAAAGGGCAGTAGGAAAGGCAAATGGCGACAACCGAATCGCCATCCTCATCCCCTGTCATCGGGTCATTCGTAGCGATGGAACTCTTTGCGGCTACGGCGGCGGGATATGGCGAAAGCAGAGGCTTCTAGAGTTGGAATCAGGACAGATTTCGTTGTTAGAGTAGATGGGTATTGCTGGGAATGGTGAGCTGTAGCTGGGTACTGCTACGAAATCAGGTTTGTATGGATTCCTAGTAGGAAGTTTGAAGTAGTTCGTACGACGTGCTTCGACCGCCAGCTTCGCTAACTCGAAATATGCCGTATTCCACCAGTTCTGACAAGTCACGCTTTGCGCTGCTCTCCGCAATTTCGAACATCTTCATCCACTTTTTCCGAGTCATTTTTCCCTCCCATCCCATTAACATTCGCTTTATTGCCACGCGTTGCCGTTCATTGAGGTTCGTTTCAGCATGAACTGACCAGAATTTCGTGCGATGAATGGCCCCGGAAACTGTTTCGGAGGCATGGTTTAGCGCACGAGTCAGGCAGCCCGTGTACCAGAACAGCCACTCCGTAGCATCTAATGATCCCTTTTGCGCTCGTTCGAGCGAATCGTAGTAGTTCTTTCTCTCGCGTTCGATTTGGGCTGAGACGCTGTAGCATCGCCAAGTGCGCTTGTCGGACCTTGCCAACGCCATATCGAGGATTGCTCGGCCAATTCGGCCGTTTCCGTCATCGAAAGGATGTATGGTTACAAACCACAAATGTGCAAGTCCGGCCTTGAGAATTCCGTTGAGGCCCTGGTCTGCTTCAAACCATGTTAGGAACAACTTCATTTCGTTCTCAAGTTTTTCAGCAAACGGAGCTTCATAGTGAATCCGCTCATGCCCAACAGGTCCAGAAGCTACCACCATAGGTCCTTTTGCATCGTCGCGCCAGTCACCAGTTCGGATTCGGCCATGCGGCCCAATTCCATTTGGGAACATTCCTGCTTGCCAGCGGAAAAGTCTTTCGGAATCTAGCACTTGTTCGGCGTGGTCCGCGGCGTCAATTGCCATCTCAACCACTCCCTCCACGTGGTGGTCGCCGCTTGGTACGCCTGCTGTGTCAATGCCTAATCGCCGAGCGATGGACGACCTGACAAGGTCGTTGTCCAAACGTTCGCCTTCAATCGCGCCGGACTGGATCACTTCGGCAGAGATTGCCTCAAGCTTGGCATCTTGAAGCTCACCGAAACCGAGTCCTTCTAGTCGGCCGATCAGCAGTCCTTGGCTGTTTGCAGCAATTGTCAAAGGTTGTAGCAACGCTGCAGCATCAAATCGAAATTCCGGCCAATCTGGAAGCTGATGGATGT
Source organism: Armatimonadota bacterium (assembly GCA_031400935.1). Classification (GTDB taxonomy): domain Bacteria; phylum Armatimonadota; class Fimbriimonadia; order Fimbriimonadales; family Fimbriimonadaceae; genus JANNJE01. The sequence continues at coordinate 27,358 of JANNQV010000034.1, read as the reverse complement.
ATTTCGCGGTCATGGACCGATTATGACACGTATTCGGTTCATAATATGGCCCGAATAGATGGCCTATTTGGGCCAACTCATCAAAAGCAATGCCAATCAATTAACCAGCTAAACTCTTTGAATGCCAATCCTCAGCGAAGAATCAGCCAAACTGCTTCGTCGCGACTGGGTTTTATTTGCGGCAGTCAACTTTCTATTCTTCTTCGGATTCGCAATGTACGACGGCGTTTTCGTACCGTTCCTCAAAGATTCGCTAGGCACCACCCCAATGCAATTGGGAATTTTGGAAGGGATACGCGAAACTCCTGGGCTCATCGCCGCACTCATGGCGGGAATCTTGGTTCTTCTTCCAGAAACCCGCGTCGCTGGAATCGGACTTGGCATTTGCGGTCTCGGTATCGCACTTACTGCGACCCAAAGCAAATTTTGGCCAATTGTGGTGGTCACCACTTTTTGGTCTATCGGCTTTCACCTATGGTCGTCTGTTTCGCCTGCAATCACTTTACACCTAGCCAAGGGAATGAACGAAGGGCACCATTTTGGAAGGATGAGGTCGGTCGGAGCCATCGCGACCATTGTCGCTTTAGGGCTTTCTTGGCTGGCTTCTAGAACTCTGAAACTCGACTACCACACGTATTTTTGGGTTGCGGGCGTCGCCATTATGGTTGGCGGTGTATTGCTACTTAGGCTGAGCCATCACGCTTCTGGTGGCGAAAGGCAACCGCTCATATTTCGCCGCGAATATGGACTGTATTATGTCTTGCAATTTTTGGAAGGCTGCCGTCGTCAGATTTTTGGCATATTTGCGCTCTTTACACTCGTAATGGTCTACGATGTGCCGGTCGAAACCATTTTGCTGCTCCGATTTGCAAACTCGATATTGAGTGCGGTTGCAGCTCCGCGCATGGGGGCATTTATTGATCGGGTTGGCGAAAAAAAACCGCTTACCATTTATGCAATTGCAATTATTGTCTTGTTTCTCGGATACGCGACCATCCAGAACGTATTTGTGCTCTTTGCGCTCTACATCATTGACAACGTTTTATTCACGTTTTCTATCGGATTCAACCTGTATTTGAACCGGATAGTGCGTCCAGGCGAACTCACTCCAAGCCTTGCGATGGGAGTAACAATGAACCATGTCGCGGCGGTTTCATTGCCTGTCATCGGCGCATTTGTTTGGCAACAAACGGGCAATTATCAGCTTCCCTTTTACATGGGAACGGGGCTGGCGGTTTTGGCGTTGATTGCGACGAGGAGGATGCCGGAAGGAAAGGGTTTGGGGTTTGGGGTTTAGGGTTGTTGGTTGTCAGTTGACCGTATTCCGTTCTCCGCCTTCCGCTCTAATCCAAAATCCACAATCCAAAACTTCCACCTCACTTCCCCCGAATCCGCCTCAAATCCCCTTCCGACGGAACTGCGACCCCGACATGCTGCACGACGCTTGCCGCAAGTTCGATGGCTAGTTGAAAAACTTCTGGAACAAAGCCGAAGGCAGAAACGCCAAGAGCAGTCGCAGCGATGACAGTGTCACCCGCACCAGCAGGATCGGCGACTTCTACTCTTGGTGCAGTGATTCGGATTTCATTCGGGGCAGAAACTACTGCTCCGTCCTCGCCGAGGGTTACCAAAACCGCACCAAAATCACCTTCATTCCTAATTTGACAAGCCACTTGATAGGCTGCATCAATTGAAATTGAGCGTTCCTCCCCTATCGCAATACTAGCCTCGCTTCGGTTCAGGCTCACGAGGCTCGCCCCGCGGTACCGATTGAGGGTTTGCGGTTTGGGGTTTGCAAGAATCGGGATGCCCAATTCCTGTCCGATGGAAATTGCGTTTGCAACGACATTTGCCGTCAACGTTCCTTTCCGATAATCGCTCAAAACAATCACATTGGCCTCAATGGCCGCCATTCGGGTGGCTTCAATCAAGCGATTTTCGACAGATTCTGAGATCGGCTCATCCGACTCCGCGTCAATTCGCAGAACCTGATGGGAATGGTCAGCGACAACCCTCGTTTTTCTTGTGGTCATGCGTTCGCCATCAACCACTAGGCCGCCAACCGAACCCGATTCGCCCAATTCGTTCGAAAGAAAACGCCCCGCATCATCATTGCCAATCAACCCGACAAGGGAAACTTGGCCTCCTAAAGCTTGCATGTTTCGAGCAACATTTGCCGCACCTCCGGGAACTTGATGAGACCTAGAATGTCGAATCACCATGACGGGAGCTTCGGGAGAAATTCGAGTAGCAGAACCAAAAATGTACTCATCCAGCATCAAATCGCCGATTACAAGCGCCCTCTTTCCAGCCATCGCATCGAGGAGAGTAGCAAACGTCATGGTATGGCCTCAGCTTCTAGGTTCATCGAGCTAGCTTTTTGGCCCTTAAACCATAACACTGCACCGAATGCAACAACGATAAGTGCCATGACATGCGCTTCGGTTATTGGCAGGCTTCCAATAGTTGTCGAGGTTTCCCCTGCCCTCCAAAACTCGTAAATGAATCTGGACAATCCGTAGACGATAAAGGCAAATCCGCTTGTTTGACCGATGCCTAGTTGCTTCTTATTGAATGCTATGAAAAAAATTGCAAGGCCAATTAGGTTCATTAATCCATCGTAAATTTGAGCGGGATGGAAGAGTCCAGGCTTTTCAATTACATGAATCGCCCAAGGCAAATCGCAGTTTCCGCCATAGCAACAGCCATTTAGCAAGCAGCCGATTCGCCCGAAGAAATGCCCTATGAGAAAGCTCGGCGCGATGCAGTCCATTAGTTGGAGTGCGTTTGTTTTTAACCGCTTTGATTGCCATAAAACTGCGAATGCAGCCAAAATCACTCCGCCAAAACTTGTGAGGCCCTTAAACTGAAGCTGTATGATCTCGTTTGGGTTTTTTAAGTAATAAGGAAGCTCGATCAGGATATAGGCAAGCCGTGCACCAAAAATTCCTGCTGACAGAACCCAAAAGGCCACATCTGAAACTTGGTCAGGTGTGTATCCAAACGTTGAAGCTCGACGACGGGCAAACCAAAGTCCCGCCAAAAAGCCAACGAGCACCATGACGCCAAAGCTGGGCACTTCGAACGAGCCAATTTGAAACAGCGTACGGTACATGGGCGAACTAGAGGATACCTAGCGACGTTAAGAAGCCATTTTTCATATCCCAATCATTCCCGAGTTATCTCTCTTGTTCCGAGCCTCATCCGCTAGGTCAGTGCGCCCTGCCGCGCGATACAGCGAAATGACGCTTTCCCAAGCCCTCATCACATGGTGTTGCCGAGTTGCGATGAATGCTGCTCCTGAATCCGTATTGGCATCAACAATCACTTTTCGGTGCTGCTCAATTGCATCTTCCAACAGTTTAGCCAATTCGAGCTTAAAGCCAACCTTTTCGGCGGCAGGGACTACTTGGTATAGAGTGCCAAACAAAATGGGTGCTTTACTTGCATCTGTAACCGAAAAAGTCGAACGCACGGAGCTGATTGCTTCGGCAATTTTTTTATTTTCTGCCAAAGCTTCGGCATAGTGAAGTGTGTCGTTTACAAACCGATCTTCATCCTTCGTTCGCCGTGCATTATCGGAAGCTAACTTGAACACTACTTCTGCACGATCCCATTGTTTTGCGGTTCGGAGCACTTCGCCATATCGCCATGCGTCGGAAGGATTGATTCCATCCTTTGGTATCGAATTTGAAAGTTCTTCGGCGTATTTTTGAAGCTTTACACTTGCATCTTCCTGAGTCAATTGGCGATTGAAAGCCCGATTGGTTAGCGATTCTGAAGCCCAACTGAGGTTTCTTTGCATGACCTCTGCTTGCATCACCGAACCTGCCGCAGGGTCGTTCGGATCGGGTGGTGGTTGGAAATTGCAGGAGGCGACAAGCAAGACGGGAATCAGCAATAAAATGTAGGGTATGGGGTATGGGGTATGGGGTTTATGGTATGTGGTATGGGGTTTAGGGTACTGGGTATGTGGTATTGGGTATTGAGTATTGGGTGATGGTCTTAGGTTTGTGGTCTTAGAGCTTAAGGCGAGGGCCCGAAACACATTTGTAACCAACTTCATAAATTTATTTCTCATTTACGCTGTACCTGACTCGCCAGAGCCCAAACCCCGTACCCTAAACCCCATACCACATACCCCTAAAGGACCGACGCATATCTCGTATTTGGAAACAGTGCATCCCTGTATATCTCGCTTCCGCAAAAAGTGAGCATGACCTTCCCTTTGAGCTTCATGCCATGAAAGGGTGAATTTTTGCTGAGACTGAATGTACGGTTAACATCATAAGTCCAGGCACAATCGGGGTCAATCACTGTCACCTGAGCAACAGGTGTCTCGCCGGGTTTCAATGTTCCAGCATCAATTCGCAAAATCTGCGCCGGTGCAGTGCTTAGCATGCGGATCGTGTTCAACGGAGTAAGCACACCCGTATGCATGAGATGCGTTAACGTAACGCCGACGACCGATTCTAAGCCAGTGTTTCCGAATGGTGCCTCGTCAAAAGGAGATTCGACTTCGTGCATCGCATGTGGCGAATGATCGCTGCTAATGCAATCAATTGTGCCATCGCTTAGTGCTTGCATGACCAAGTCAACGTCCACCTGAGTTCGAAGAGGAGGCGACATTTTGAAAGTCGTATCAAATTCACCAACTGCATCTTCAGTAAACACAAAATGCTGAGGCGCAACTTCGCATGTGATGTTCCCGCCAAGGTCCTTCATCTTTCGAACCATTTCGACCGCTCCCCATGTGCTGATCCGCATGATATGAATTTGGCAACCCGTATTGAGCGAAAGCAGGCAGTTTCGCATGACGGCGACCTCTTCGGCGCTTCGTGGAATACCTTGCAAACCCAGCATCGCGCTTATCGCGCCATCGTTCATTGCCCCACCATCGGTAAGAGCAGTGTCTTCGCAATGCGCCATGATCGGCAGGCCTAATTGAACGCAGTATTCCATTGCCCGTTGCATGACTAAGGAACTCTGGATGGGCGATCCTTCATCGCTTGCGGCAACAATGCCGGCTCGTTTCATGGCCGCTAAATCTGTTAGCTGCTCGCCCTTCATTCCTTTGGTCAAAGCGCCCACCGGAGCCACGAATACACCACCAGCCTCCGGAGAAGCTGCCCGATCCAAAATGAAATCTATGAGTGCCGGATTGTCGAGCGGCGGATCGGTATTTGGCATACAGCATATATTCGTAAACCCTCCAGCCGCAGCCGCCTGTGTTCCCGAAACAATTGTTTCCTTATGCCCTTGGCCAGGTTCACGCAGGTGAACATGAAGATCAACAAGCCCAGGGCAAATCCACAAACCGGAGCAATCGTAAACTTCGTCTGCATCAACTTGGCGCAAGTCTGGGCCATACGCTTCGATTTGGTCATCTTCGATCAAAATTGATCCAACAAAGTCGAGATTCTGAGAAGGATCGAGAATTCGGCCATTTTTCAAGAGAATGTTCAAGGAGCAACCTCCATTGACTTTTTGGAGTGTTTGCCTTTTGTCATGGTCTCGTTTTGTGCCTGAGAGGATTCTTTTTGAAATGTCCAGTAGAGTGCCGCAATCCGGACGAACACTCCATTTTCAACTTGAGCACTGATGGCGGATCGCTCTCCGTCAGCAGCCGAATCATCAATCTCGACGCCCCTGTTTATTGGACCTGGATGCATGACCATAGCGTCAGGAGACGCCCAAATGAGCGAGTTTCGATTGATCTGGTACATCTTCGCGTATTCGCTTATAGAAGCAATGAGGCCGCTGTCCATGCGCTCCTTTTGCAACCGGAGACACATGACAACGTCGGCGTCCGCGATTCCAGTAGCAAGGTCATAAAAGACTCTGCCCGGCAACCGTGCGGCCTGGTTCGGCATAAGTGTCTTTGGACCAACGAACCGGACGTCGGCCCCTAAAGTACTTAGCAGCCACGCGTTCGAGCGTGCAACCCTTGAGTGGGAAACATCACCGACAATTGCTACTTTCAGTCCTTCAATTGTCCCTTTACGCTCCAAAATTGTCAGCGCATCGCCTAAGGCTTGAGTTGGGTGCTCATGCTGCCCATCTCCCGCGTTGATTACAGGGCCGCCAAAATATCTTGAAGCCAACTGAAGCGAGCCTGAGAAACGGTGCCGCATCACAAGCCCGTCAAGTCGTTCGTAACGAAGTGTAAGTATCGTGTCCTTTAGCGTTTCTCCCTTGCTCATCGAACTTGCAGAAGTAGAAAAAATCGCCGTTTGCATCTTCAAATATCGGGCAGCTTGCTCGAAACTCACTCGAGTTCGAGTGCTGTTTTCGAAGAAAAGCATTCCTAAAACAAAATGACTCATATCCGGCAGTTCACTGCCATTTAGGACTCGCCGTTTCATATCGGCACCTAACTCAATCAGCTCGACCATCTGCGATTTTTCTAGGTGGCGAATCGCCAAGAGGTTTCGAGCCATATTAGACCGCAGCCCCTTCATTCTCATGTTCAAGCAGAACGCCATCTTCGCCATCCAGCTCTGCAACCTTCACAATAATCCGGTCTCCCCGTTCCGTTTGAACAACCTTTCCCACATATTGAGGCTGTATCGGAAGCTCACGATGCCCCCGATCAATAAGAACTGCGAGCTCGACACTCTTAGGGCGCCCATGGTCGAAGAGTTCTTCGAGCGCCGCTCGGATCGTTCGACCCGTGTAAATCACCTCATCTACAAGAATGACTGTTTTCCCGGTGATTTCAAATGGAATCTCGCTTTCATCTACCTCGGTTTTTGGACGATCGTCCCGATGCCGGGCAGAACTGAGCTTGCCGACAGAAATGGGTAGCCCCTCGATTTGTGACATTGCAAACGCTAGGCGGTTCGCGACGGGCCAGCCTCGCCGTAGAATTCCGACGACAACGAGATCGTCGGCTCCTGAATGGGCTTCTAGAATCTCATGAGCAATACGGCCTAACGTCCTTCGCATGTTTACTGGATCAAGGAGCAAGGTGCTCATGGTAATCAATTATGGCGGGTTTGGAGTTCAATATGCCCCGAGCCTCACTAGGATTTTGGCCAATTGTTCGTAACACCGTGCTTGTTTGTGGAATGTTTCATTTGTGGTTGCACTGCTTGCTAGCAGGCAATCCAATCGGGTGGCTGCCCAAAACCTATGCACCCTTTTGCTTGCCCGGCTCGAATTCTGCCAAACAAAGGATTCAACTCTTTGGCGAAAAGTCAAAACTTTGGCGCATTTGCACCAAGTGGAGCCTGCCATTTGACCTTTTTCACACTTCTGGCTGAGCCCTCTAGCCAATTGTTAAGTTTTTCAGCACAACTTTGAAAGTTGTGCTGAAGTTTTTATACGTAGACACCGAAAAATATACTGGGATCAAACTCGGAGACGACTATGCACGAATCGTATTGGGGACTTAAAGAACCGCCGTTTAGCTTAACGCCAGACCCTCGCTTTCTCTACTTAAGCCGTGGGCACGAAGATGCGCTGATGATGTTGCACTATGCAATTTCGCGCACAAAAGGCGCAGCAATGCTCTCCGGCGACATCGGACTTGGGAAGACGACAATCAGTCGTAAATTACTTGATTTACTTGATCCGATCCGACACAAAGTGGTCTTGATCGTAAACCCGATCCTTACTCCGATTCAGATTTTGCAGGAAATTCTCTCGCAACTCGGAGTAGAAGCAACGTCTCGGAATCGCCAAGTACTGATTCAAGATTTGCACAAAGAACTCCTCGCGTACTATGAACGTGGTCAGCAAATCGTTCTCATGATTGACGAGGCGCATTTGGTTCGTTCAACTAATACATTGGAAGAGCTTAGGCTGCTTCTAAACTGCCAAATGAACGATCAGTTTCTTATAACGCTAGTTCTTTTGGGGCAAAACGAACTTCGAGGAAAGATTGCGAAAGCGCCTGCGCTTGAGCAACGCCTTGCGATTCGGTACACGCTCATGCCGTTGGATGTTCAAGAAACGGGAGAACTGATTTTGCACCGTCTTCGGGTTGCAGGATACACCGGAGAGCTAAGCATTTTCACACCAGATGCAGTTTATGAGATACATAGGGAAACTGGTGGTACACCTCGATTGATTAGCCAGCTTGCAGACAATGCGCTTCTCATTGGCATGGCCAAGAAATTCAAATTGGTTGACGGTTTTTTGATGCATGAGGTCATCAACCAGTTCAATGGCCGACAGGAGGCAGCATGAACTTTGCCGATGCCATTCGTCAAGCAGCAAAAAATGCCGCAACCAACAATTTGGGAAGCGAGCCCTATACGCCGATTGATTTTCATGAAGGTGAGGAGCCAGTTCAAGCGAATCCATCACCTCCAGGTTCGGGCGCAGAACCCGACGACTTTGAGTTTGCGGTAGATGCCGTAACTGCTGAGCCTATCCTAGTGCCCGAACCACCCTCTGTCCCATTTGGTTCGAGCAATATCGTTCGTCTTGAACTGTTCTTGGCCCCGGAGCAAATGAATCAGCTCTTCAGATCGCTCGTTGCAACTCAGCATACGATGTACACATTACGAGAAGCGGCTCACTATTTACGAGTAAATCCAAACACTATCGAAGCCTTGGCGCATGAAGGCCAACTTCCAGGAATCTTGATCGAAGGCCGATGGAGATTCCCGAAGAGTGCCCTAGATGAATGGATCAGTGTCCAGGCCTTTAAGAAAGGAGTAGAAAATGTCGCTTAAATTCTTTGGCAAAAAGTCTGTGGTTGGGGTTGATCTTGGCCATAGCACCATACGAATTGTCGAAATCGAACGTTCATCTTCAGGATGGGTGCTAGGTAAGGCTGTTGAAGCTCCGATGCCCGACGATTCTGTTCGCGATGGCGTGATCATTGATCCTGAAGCTGTAGGAGATGCAATCAGAGCCGCGATGGCGAAAGGCCACATGGGTGCGTCTTCCGCTCATATCGCTGTGGCAGGTGCTTCAGTGATCGTTCGAACAGTACGAATTCCACAAATGTCGGAAACGTCTCTTCGAAAGTCAATCAAGATTGAGGCTGGACGCTATGTTCCAAGTTCAGTTGATGATAGCTACATCGAATTTGAAATCATCGGCAAGACTGATGACAAGCAAATGGATGTGCTAATTGTGGCTGCGCCAAAAGAAGTTGTTGAAAGCCGCATGGCTGCAATTAAGCACGCAGGGCTAACCGCAGAATCCGTTGATGTCGAAGTTTTTGCTTCCTATCGTTCACTTGTCGAAGCTGATGAAGGTGGAGGTTGGAAAGAAAAGACCTTGGCAATGGTTGATGTTGGCTCTTTTTGCACGACTGTTTCCGTTGTGCAACAGGGTGTGTTTACGATGACACGATCCATTTCGCAAGGCGGCCAATTGCTTACCGATGCTCTGAAAAACTACTTTAGGATGTCGGACGAAGAAGCCGAAAACGGCAAGTCGCAGCTTGATATTTCCCTATTGGTTGATGAGGCATCGCCTAAAGAGAATCCGCCATTGAGAGTCGTTCAGCCCCACATTGATGATCTCATTCGTGAGATTCGGCGTTCATTGAACTATTTCCAATCGCAACAAATCGAAGGCGATCAAAACAGGTCGGTAGAAGCCATTTTGCTCACAGGAGGTGGCGCAAGGCTACCTGGGCTAGCAGAATACATGGCTCATAAACTTGGAATTTCAACGATTGCAGCGGGAGTTTTCGATAACCCCAGATTCACCTTTTCTGGTCATGAAGATTGGGGAGCTGGTGCAGAGCTTAGCATCGCCACAGGACTTGCAATGAGGTCATTTGTAAAAGCCGAAAAATTGAAGGTTGCTTAAGGTCGGAGTAAATCAATGCCATTTATAAATTTAATTGAAGAACAGAGACTTGCGCAGCGCCGCGAATCAGCAAAGTCCCAAACAGCACTTGTTGTTCTTGCAGGTGTAGCGGGATTTGTAATGATAGGTTGCGGCTTCTTCTTCGTGGTCGGAGAAACTCTCGACGGAGAGATTTCCGCTATGAAGTTAGAAGCTGACAAAGTGAAGCCTCTAATGACTGAGATCGAAGGGGTTCAAAAACAGATTGCAATTATGCAGCCGAAGCTTGTCACTCTCAAGAGTGCCCAAGAATTGACCGCAAAATGGGATTCTATCCTAAACCATCTCACGATTCAGACTCCAAAAGGAATCTATATCACTAACCTGAGATGCCAAGGGTCAGATCCAAGCAAGCCTATAGAAGTCACGCTTTCCGGCATGAGCACACAGCTACAGACCGTTGGTGAATTCATTTTGAGAATGCAAGGATGCGAACAACTTGATGGTGTCGCACTAAAGAACACTCAGGAGAGAATGATGCAGTCAGCTACAGGAATCGAATTCGACGTTTTGGCAGGTGTTGCTGGTTCCGTCGAAGAGGTCAAAGTGAAAGACGAAGCAAAGGAGGCATCGAAGTGAAACTAGGTAAGAAAGCCCTTGTATATTTCGCTATGACTGGAGTGATCGCATTAGCTGGTGGAGGCATGACATTCATGCTGTTTAACAGTAATTCCGAAAAATCTTCAAATCTAAGGCGACTAAAGGCAGAAGCAAGAAAACCTCAAGAATTGCAAGTTGAGCTCGATGAAGCCAAACTTATGGCACAAGCGAGCGCAACAGAATTAGCGCACCTAGAACAGAATATCCCTGAACTAGCTTACGTTCCAACCATGCTCAAAGAGCTTGAGCAATTTGGAAATGAGAGCGGCGTAAAAGTCTTTGGCGTAAGGCCGTTCGTGACGGTTCACACCAGCAAGAAAGGGAAAGAACCGAAGAAGAATGAAAAACCCTATTCAGAGCTTTCAATCGAAATCAAAGGAAAGGGACGCTATCAAGCGGTAATGAAGTTTGTGAATGCCATGAAAGCCTTTCCAAAGATTGTCGCTGTGAGAACCGTTTCTCTAACACCCAAACTAGCCACTGGCGATAAAGCGGGATATTCGGTTTTGGATGTTACTCTTGAACTTCGGGCTTTTCTGTTTAAACCCGCATCGGGCGAAGATCTTGGATACCCAAAGGTAGAAATTGACCTTGACAGTCCAAAAACGCCGACAAACCAAGGCTCACCATCAAACGCAGCGCCGCAAAAGCCACAAGATGGAAAAGCAATCGCAACACTTTCACAAGCTAAGGGAGGCTCATTGTGAACAACGAAAAGAAAAAACTCATTGTGGTTATAGCCCTTGTCGTGGTTGTTCTCGGAGTTGGAGCATTTCAATTCATGAGTTCAGGACCCGATGCGCCGGTAACAGCTCAAGTAGCCAAAAAGTCTGCTGCTGAAGCGGAGTACTCGGCTGATAAACCAATTGTTGGAGAAGATGAACTTGCCGCAAAATCGGATGCCGAAAAGGAGTATTCAGCGGACAATCCTAAATCTGACCCGTTAGGGCAGCTTTATACAATGGCGCTTCAGACTCGAGACCCGTTTGAACCCATTGAGGCTCTGCAGCAGATTGAAGTACCTAAGCCTGTTACCCCGCCAGTTCAAAGGCCGGTGCAAAGGTCATACCGTGGAGCTGACTTGAATATTCCACCTATGCCACTGATGCCTGGAAGCCTTGATCCATTGGGACTAGGTAATCCTGGTACATTGCCGCCAGCTATTCCACAGGGTCCTCAGTTCTCCGTTTCTGGAGTCATCCGAGGCAATCAAAACGCTGTTGTGATTAGCGATGCACAGGGAAATCAGAGGCTGATAAAGGAAGGCCAAGATTTGGATGGCGACCACAAGGTCGTCTCGGTTCAAAAGAACAAAGTTGTGATTCGTAAGAAAGATGGCAAAACCATCACGTTAAGCGTGGGAGGAAACCCGAAATGAAAATGATTAAATTAATAACAATACTTGGCCTTAGCGCTGTGATTGCGGGTTCTGTTGACGCGCAATCGAAGTTCGAAGGCTTCAAAACGACAAAGGCAGAAAACGGCCTTGAAATCTTCATTAATGGAACAAATCTGCCGAAACCCAAGGTTTCATCAGCTTTTAAGGGCAAAGTCTTTTTCTACGATTTTAAGAAGACCAAGTTCCATGGCAAATTTACGAAAGAACCTGTAGATTTTCAGGGCGTAAGCTCTGTGAGATCAGCTTGGCATGGCAGACCGCCAAGTCTACGAGTTGCGGTTTATATGGATGCGCCGGGCAACAAGGTGCCAAGTTTCAAGAAGTCGGAAAGTGGCTGGGCGATAAATTTTGGAGCAATAGTTGCCGCAAAGAGTTCGACTGAATCGTTCAAAGGCGAACCGTTTCCAGAAAAGGTCCCGCCAATTGCTAGCCCGTTTGCGAGTCAAGCAATCAAGATTGAATCGGCAACTCCTGTCGCACCCTATCTGCCAAACCTGAACAATGCGATGGCAAGCGTCGGAGTGAAAACTCCGAAGTCACCCGCGGAAATGATGGTTTCGCTTGATTTCAGCAACACAGAATTAGTTCTAATTTTGCGAGCACTTGCTGATCAATCAGGCGTGAACATCGTTGCATCACCCGATGTTGCGGGCAGAGTATCTGTCAATTTGCAAGACGTAACGCTTACGGAAGCGCTCAACCTTGTAACGACAATTGCCAGCGTTCGATATACGAAAATCGGCAAAACGTATTTGGTTACAACGTCAGCTCGATTTAGCGACGCGATTCGACAAGTGATCGGCAAGCTGGACGACGCTGCCGAAACTAGAGTAGTTCAGCTTCGAAGCGGTGAAGGAAAGCAGATTAAGGCCGCGTGCCTGAAAGCTCTTCCTCAAATGGCTTCAGATGGCTACTACGATTTGATTCTTCCAACAGAAAAGATTTCTGCGAAGACGGTAACAGGAACAGGTTCAACTACAAACTCAGGTTCCGGATCGGCTGGAACTTCTGGAGGCGCAAGTGCACAAGGTAGCGGGGCATCGGGCGACAAAAGTGCGTCCGGAAGTGCAAGCGCGTCGCAAGGTGCTACGGCCACGGCTGAAGCCCAGGGTTCAACCGTTCAACTATCTTCTGAAACTGAAGGATCCGCAGGCAAAGACACGTACATCGTAGTTGTTGCAACGGCTGAGCGAATGATCGAAGTTGAGAACTTTGTTGCCAAGCTCGATAAGAGTATCGCAGAAGCAAACAGCCTAACGGGGGCGGCCGCGATCGAAACTCGCGCGATTCCACTTTACAGCCCAACCGAGGACGTAGTCCTCGACGCCGTGAAGAATATGGCATCACGCGATCCAAGAGCGAGCAGCTTCAAGATTTCAGTTGCTAATGCAGGCGTAATGGGGCAAGCTAATGCTTCCAAATTGCTAGTAATCAGCGGCCCTGCAAATGGCGTTGACGACCTGGCCTATGTTGCTGCTTCCACTGACCGAAGCATCGCAAAGGCGCTCGGAATTGCAGTTCCTGCAGTGGGTGCAAACGCGGATCGAGTCTATGAGATTCTTGATCTCAAATGGATCGAGCCAGCGATTGCAATGAACGAAGTAATCAAATACATTCGCGGAATTTCAGTCAGCATGATGCCTTCACCTGTCGAACCGGGCGCAAAAGGCGTTGCAACTTCTACTTCTACGGATACCGGAAGTCAAACCGGATCGGGCGAGAATGGCGCAAACGCAGCTTCGGGACAAGGTGGAACTGGTGCTGAAGTTAGCAAAGAAACTGGAACAAGCGAATCAAAATCTGTCGTTCGCGGCACTGAACCGATGAAGCTTTTGGTCTATGGAACAAAAGCGCAGATTGACGAAGCGAAAATGCTTCTTGGATCGCTGGACATTGAGCCATACCAGGTAGCTTTCGAACTCAGAGTATTAGAGCTTAGCAAGGAAGACATCACGGCTGTAGGCCTTGACTGGTCTATCTTTACAGGCGCTAAATTGGGAACGCTTCGGTTAAACAACGCGCTAGGCACAGTGGCAAGCCAAGGTGGAATCAAACTCGACAACTCTCATCGAAGCCATGGCGGATCGTTTGAAGGCGTCCTTGATCAATTGACAACTAAGAACAACTTGATCTCGCGTCCGAATACAATAGCTCTTGACGGCCGAGAAAGCATGATCTTCGTCGGAGATACGGTTCGATATGTAGAATCCATTCAATCAACTCAGACGGGCTCAACAGTAACAACTAACAAAGTCAATGTTGGCGTAACGCTAAACGTTACACCTCGAGTTGGAAAAGATGGAACGATGACGATAAAGATGACGCCAAGCCTTTCGATTCTACGTGGGTTCCAAACGGTTATCGGTGGAGGGCAACTGCCTCAAACCAGCGACCGAAAGGCCGACCTAGTGTTCAACATGCTCGATGGCGAAACGATTGCAATTGGCGGCCTAATCAGCGACCAAGACAAGAAATCGTACGGCGGAATTCCAATTCTGCGAGATCTTCCGATCATCGGGCGAATCTTCAGCAGAACTGAGACGACCCGATCGAGAAAGGAGATCGTGTTCTTTGTAACAGCAAAAATTGTTGACTCAAAGAACAAGAGCACTGCTGCCGATCCGCGATCAAGCGAAAAAGCCAATCCTCTTGACTTAACAAAAGAAAAGATGAACGGCAAGGGCAACGGCGGCGGCGGTTAATATTCAGTTACCAACAACCAAAAACCAATAACAAGTAGTGGGAAGAGGCTTTGTTCTCTTCCCCTTTTTGCTGTCGCTAGATTGTCGCCTTTGTCGCTCGGGAGTCGCTCGAATGTCGTTGTGAACATTCATGTGCTATGAAAAATGGAGGGGCAACAGTGACAAGAGCGACGATTTAGTGTCCTTAGAGACAACTTAGCAGCCAATAGTCACCCCAAACCCTATACCCTTGAGCTTCTAAACAACTGTCTGCTGTTGCGCCTTCTTTTTCACGTGCTCAACGCTTCGGTCCACCCAACTGACAAACAGGTCGTAATTGTCGAGCAAATTTAGAGGGAGCATTACGTATTCGCGCATTGGCTCGCCTTCAGGATCGGGCCTAAGGATGCCAGAGCCAGGCATTTTCCGAATGAGATCAAGGTCTTCTGGGCAGAGCTTTAGCCCAATTTCAGACTCGTAGAGAAAGGCGAACATTTTTTCGCCGGTATAAATCCCCATGCCGTTGAACATTCGCCGAGCGCGCACATCGTACGTCTCAGCGGCATTCATCATCTGCTCGTATCGCAGCGGCCGGTATACCATGATTTTTTTTTTCCAAAACCCGAAACAAGTTCAGCGATCCGTCTGCCGCAGAATAACAAGAAGGTTGAGTTTACCTTTTCTGAAGCGTTGGCTGGTTGTTGGCAAGTAGTTGGCGGTTGTTAACTGGCCGTTGTTGGTTCTTGATTGTTAATCGAGAGTTATTGCCAACAGCTAGCTCCCAACTTCTCCCCACCGCTGGCACCCCACCAAATGATCGTTCACCATTCCGATCGCTTGCATATAGGCATAAACGATGGTTGAGCCAACGAATGTGAATCCGCGCTTCTTCAAATCCTTCCTGATCCGATCTGAGAGCGGTGAATTTGCTGGAATGTCGCTCATGGTTTCCAGGCGATTTTGAATCGGTTTGCCATCCACAAATCCCCAAAGATACGTGTCGAGCGAGCCGAATTCTTCGCAAAGCCTAAGGTAGGCCTGAGCGTTCTTCCGCACTCCAAAGACCTTGAGCCGATTTCGAATGATCCGCTCGTCCTTTAGCTTTTCTTCAAGCTCTTCATCTGAATAGTTGGCACAACGCGTGGGGTCAAAGTTGTCGAAAACCGCACGGTAGCCTTCCCGCCTCTTGAGAATCGTGATCCAGCTTAGCCCTGCTTGCGCCCCTTCCAGGTTGAGCATTTCAAAGAGGTGGCGTTCGTCGTGGCACGGTACACCCCATTCTTCGTCGTGGTAGCGTTCGTAAATTTCGCCGACGGCCCAAGGGCAACGGGTCATTTGTCGATCCTCGACCGAGCCCATTTAACCCCGCTCCAAGCGGCCGTTTCCAGAGCCGACTCCTCGTCCGTGGGAGGGCCGCAATTTGCAATCGCTGCAACCACGACCCTTGATTTCGGCAAAACAATCAAATAGGAATAGAACGAGCCGTCTGAGCCGTTGTGAAAGCTTGCCGTCTCCCCTAAGCGATCCACAAATACCCACCCACAACCATAATTTTTGGCGCCAGCAGCGTATGGAGTGTGCAATCGTCGAAACTCGCTTTGCGTCAAATATCGGTTTTTGCCGTTCAAACCGTCCAGCTGATACTGTCCAAAGCGGGCGAGGTCCATCACTGTCATTGCGGTTCCAATTCCTGCAGGGCCAAACACCATGTAGGCGGGCTTGAATTGAAACAGATACGGCGAAAATGGACTCTTTCCGTTGCCGTTTGCCGCCAAAGTATGCCCCATAGGTTGCTTGGCGGCGCCTGGCATGCCCGTCTCTCCTGGTGAACAAAAACGAGCTGACTTCATGCCGATGTGACCAAAAACAAGGTCTTGCATCAACGTTTCAAAGCTCATCTTTGTCTTATGCTCGGCAATGCTCCCAGCCACGGCGTAGCCGCCGTTCGAATATTCGAACTGGAGTCCGGGCTTGCCCACTGGCTGGCGTGAAAGCAGATGCTTTGCATATTCCGAACGAGCAATTGTTGGTGTGGAAGCTTTCGACGTGATCTTAACCATCTCCGCTGGTGTGATCGTGGAGTTCAAACCGATTCCCGTATCGGCCTGCACACCGGAAACATGGCTTAAAAGCTGATGCAGTGTTGCGTTCCGATACTCTACTTTCATGGGCACATTCGGCAAGCCATCTGAAAGTTTCTGATTCCATTGCAACTTGCCGTTTGAAATCAGCTTTGCAATCATCGTAGCCGTCATTGCCTTTGTTATTGAACCGACCAGCCAACGATCATTCGCTGTAACTTGATCCGAACCCGTAGCTGATCTAGTCCCGATGTAGGACTCGCCCAAGACTTTCCCATTTCGCATTACTACGATCCCGATTGCGGGGAACTGCTTCCTTTTGACTGCAATTTGAGCTAACTCGCGCACTGTTGAAAACGTATAGTAGCGATCCTCCTGCGCTAAAGCGGTTGGGGCGAGGTTTGTCAGAAGAAGTGAATAACCCAAAACTGAGCAGACCATTCGACTACACCTCGACTCCAGCCAACGCCTCTTCACCCATGATCTCCTTTACGATCATGTTCTGATTGATTCTATATTTCCTTGCCCTTGGTGCAATGAACCTGCAATCAATCGTCTCGCTCAAATCAAACGATGGCCCATCTGGTGTGAAGGTCGCCTTTGTCGTGCATAGCCAACCTTTATCGTCTCGGTTTGGAGTATCCATCTTGAAGTGCGCCCCCCGGCTTTCTTCCCGAACGATGGCTCCGCCGACAATTGCCTTGCTCATTTCGATCATGTTCTGCAGCGAGCGAGTGAACGGCACCGACTGATTCACCCAATCGGAATCATCAAGCAGCTTGCATTGCTTCGCCCGTTCTGAAAGTGAATCTAGATCAGACATTGCGGAGAGAAGGTCACGTTGGGTTCGCCAAATGCCGCATTTGTTCCACATGACTTCACTCAGTTCGGCGTGGAGACGATAGGGATTCTCCTCGCCGCTCGATTGTTTCAATCCTTGGTATTGCGATTTACGCTCCGATGCCGCTTCAGAGACCACAGACTCGGCTGAATCCCATCCCGCTTCCATTGAACTTATATACGAAGATACGCCCTGTGCCGCGATCTCGCCGCCATATAGGCACGAAAGGAGCGCATTCGCACCTAAGCGGTTTGCGCCGTGATATTGATAGTCACATTCGCCAGCCGCATAAAGCCCTGGAATATTAGTCATTTGGTTTCGGTGAGAGTTGACGTCTATCATGCCGTCCGAATTCGTTGCGTAATCCACCCAAAGCCCGCCCATCGTGTAATGCACTGCCGGATAGATTCTCATCGGAACGGCAATCGGGTCCTCGCGCATGAACTTCTCATAGATTTCCAAAACGCCTTCTAATTTGTCGTTGATGATTTCGCGAGAATATGGCCCGCCTTTGCTTTCATGAAGCTGCGTGATGTCCAAATACACTTGCTGCTTTCCACCGACTCCCTTATTCATTCGGCAGACGCAGTAGATGATAAAGCTGACAATATCCCGACTTAATAGGTTCTTATAAACTGGGTCAAGCTCTTCGCAAAAGTACCAACGGTCATCTTCTGGAATCGAGGCGACTGGGCGGGAATCCATTGGGTCTCTAGGAGTCCAAAGCCGTCCGCCTTCGCCACGAACAGACTCTGAAATGAGCCTGCATTTGTCTTCGCCTGGAATCGCAGTTGGGTGGATTTGAACCATTTCTGGATTTCCATAGACTGCCCCTTGTTGATAGCAAAGGCTCACGGGCGAACCGACATTTATCATGGAATTTGTGGATTTTCCGAAAACGACGCCATTTCCGCCTGAACAGATCACGACAGCATCTGCGGCGATCCCATGAATCGTCATGTCGCGAAGGTTTTGCGCCGTTATGCCACGGCATCGTCCTTCGGAATCCTTCGCAATTCCCAAGAACTCCCAACCCTCAAATTTCTCGACCATGCCTGCCGCTTCCCATTTTCGAACTTGCTCATCTAGGGCGTAAAGAAGCTGTTGACCAGTTGTCGCACCTGCATAAGCGGTTCGATGCTTGAGTGTGCCACCGAACCTGCGGAAGCTCAAAAGTCCTTCGTTTGTTCTGTTAAACGGAACACCAAGGCGATCCAGAAGGTAAATAATCGCGGGTGCACGTTCGCACATCCGCATAACAGGTGGTTGATGATTTAGAAAATCGCCACCAGTGATCGTGTCTTCGAAATGAAGGTTTGGCGAATCGCCCTCGCCGCGCAAATTCACGGCGCCATTGATGCCGCCTTGAGCGCAAACGCTGTGGCTTCGCTTAACCGGAACTAGACTGACCAGCTTGACTTTGATGCCAGCTTCTGCGAGCTTCATTGTCGCCATGAGGCCAGCAAGCCCTCCGCCAACAACTACAACGCGACGTTCCGATGCCATAGCGTTCTAGTCTACTACGGGCGTTTGGGAGTGCGCGGGCTTGACCGGGCATTTACTTGACAATCCTAAAGTTGAAGACGAAAGAAGGGACAAAGACTGCTGCCAATGTCCCTTCTTGCTTATCTGTTGCAAGTCAATAGCGCGGTCAAGCCCGCGCACTCCAAGAAACTAACCGCCGACTAGCTCTTCAATTTCCGTTCGAAATTCTGCAAAACTGGCAGCCGAATAGCCTACTTTGATTTTGTGAACGACTCCGTCCCGCCCAACAACTGCCACGTGAGGAATCCCCGTCACGCCATAGGCTTCAAAGTTTGTGCGATCTCCATAAACGACCGGCCAAGGAAGTGAAAATTCCTTAATGAAATCGCCCATCTTGGCGTACTCGACATCTTTTGCCATGTCTCGCTTTTCGGTGTTCTCTTTCTTGTAATAGCCGTAATAGGTTGTGAATCCGATGATTTCAAGACCCTTAGGCTTGAGGTCGGCGTAAAGCTTTTTCATGTCGCCAAAAGAGGCTATGCACGGGCCGCACCAGTGCGCGAAAAAGTCCACGATGACCACTTTTCCTTTAAGAGCTCCAAGGCCAGTGAAAGTGCCATAGCTCTTTTCAAATGCAAGAGCAGGTGCGGGTGCATCAATCATTACCATCCGCTTTTTGAATCCATTTAAGCTCCTCGCTTCCGGAGATTTTTCGCCTAATTCAGCAAGCGCATTATCAATTACGACTATGGCTTCTGGCTTTCGCTTTGTATCTGCAAAAAGTTCAGCTTTTGCCTCTGCCAAAAGAGAAATCGAAGCGCGCATTCTTGCCTTCTCTGGGTCATTTGCAGGAGCTGAGAGCCGGACATTCGCTTCGACCAATCGGATCGCGGCGATCGCGGCATCCACGCTGACCGAAGTCTTGATCGTCTCGCAATAATAGTATGCGGTTGATGTCGCCAAGCCATATACTGCCATAGCGCTAGGAGGGGCGATGCTTTGCAGCAATTCCATAATCATCATGCCTTCGCCAAGTTCATTGCAACTGGTGAGCATAATGTTTTGAGCTTGATATGATTTCATCGCATCGGGCTTTGAAGCTAGAAATCGCTCTGCTGACTCGCAAGCTTCCTTCGGCATTTTTGCAAGCTGAAAAAGCTGTGCGAAATCGAGGCCCTGACTAGGCTCAACATTGCTTGCTTCAACCCCTGACACAGCTTCCTTTGCCATCTGCAACACCTTTACGTTGACTTCGGTGACCTTGGCATTGTAAACCTTTGCATCAATCGGAGTAGAGGCCGTTCTTGCTTTCGTAAGTTCAGAAGTTCGGTAATCGGTGATTGCCTTGAGCGCCGCGACTGGGTCGCCTCCGGCAAATGCGCTGCTTGCCAAAGCTGCGGCTGCAATGATTGAGAATAGTAGTCGTTTCATAAATTTCTCCGGTACGTTTCTCTATAGTAGTCGTTTTTATGGCAAATTTACTACTTTATGGAAGGCATTTGTAGAATTCCTATGAGTCGGGCCATTCAAAGTTCCAAAAATTGGCGATTCAGAATGTGTGTTCCTTTTTAGCGCGGAGCTTGGCCTTCAAAATTGATTCTTTTGTCGTGAAAGTGGCTCCACGGAGGGGATTCGGATCTGGCCATGGACAATTTTTGGAATGTTGCCGTATTCGCGGCTCCGCGGTCCAACACTTGCAACGGCTACTTCACATTCGCCAATGCCAAACCAAACACCTCAATCTTTGCCTCAAGGGGCTCGAATGGCGAGTCAATTCGAAACAATTCCTGATTTCCTTGCATTGTTACAACCTGCTCTTTAACTGCCGTATGCCGCCGCAAGATGATCTTCACTTTCATTTTGAAGATGCGGTTTCCATCTTGCTTTAGGGTCACGAAAACCCTCGGCTTTCCTTCGACTTGAACGGTGTTGAAATTCTTGACTGAAACGGTCGGATACTCTGCCATAGTTACCCACTGATCCCAAAACCACTTGAGGTCTTGCCCCGAAGATTTCTCAAAATAGGTGCGGATGATCGGCCAAGTCGTTTCCATTCCCTTTCGAGTCGCGACCATTTCTCGGAGCGCGGCAAGCATCGCATCCAAACCGATCTCGTTTTCCAGCATTTTCAAAACATAAGCGCCGCGTGAATATGTCGCGCTTTGAAATTCATGCGGAATGGACATTTTGGAGAGTGGAACAGGTACCTGAATGGTTCGCAATGCGCCCTCTAAAGTTTGATCCGAATTGTTGTGATAAACAACGCTGTCCACATATTGCGTCACGCTCTCATTCCACGTGTCCTTCGTGTAAGCGCATGGCACCAAACCGCCGAAATACGTGTGTCCTAGCTCGTGGGTCACGAATCGGCTGGTGATGTTTCTTCTCAATAGAGTGTAGCTGTAACTCTCGATGCCGTAATACGTGTCTGCATCGAAGCATGAGTAGCTAGAGAATGGAAACTTGCCAATGTTGACTTCGTACCATTTCACAGCTTCGCGGATTGCGGCGACGTCGCGCTCGCCGCGATCCTTTTCGACGGGTTCGATTTGATACGAGCGAAAGGTTCTTCCAGCATCGCTCGTTTCCGCCGCGAGCGAATATTTGCCACCGACAATTTTTGGGAACGAAATCGGAATGTCGCATCGAAAGGAAACTACTTGTCGATCCGGGCCGCTCGGCACCATAGTTGCTGGGGCAGATTCGCCTTCGCTCACAATCACCCAATCTTTCGGTCCTTCAACTTGAGTCGTGGTTGTATGCGGAAGCCTTCCGATGCTTGGCGTCCACCAAGCTGTGAGGTAGGCAAAGCTGCTGCTGATCTTGTCTTCTTCGGCACTTCGTACATTGCCATCATATACAAATCGAATTTGGCTTGCTGGATTGGTGCTCCAAAACACAACGAGTCCTCCAGCTTTCACTAATTGACCGTCTTTTGGACGCGTAATTTCTGTTTCCGAAGCATTTATCGTTGGTAAAGGCTTTGAATCAGCTTGTGCCGAAAGCAACGAATATTGAAGCCCAAGCCGGAACATTTGCGCAATTGCACTTTTGCCGACCATGATTTTCGCGTTGCAATCCACCCAAAGCTTCGAAGTCGCCGGAAAAAGCTTTGCAGAAATGTCAAGATGCTGGATTCGGTAAGGATCAGGT
Source organism: Armatimonadota bacterium (assembly GCA_031400935.1). Classification (GTDB taxonomy): domain Bacteria; phylum Armatimonadota; class Fimbriimonadia; order Fimbriimonadales; family Fimbriimonadaceae; genus JANNJE01. The sequence goes on along the minus strand of JANNQV010000034.1, from coordinate 5,302 downwards.
TCCCATTCTGCGATTTCTGGCCCTAAACGATAGCCGTCTCCAGTTCGAATCACGGGATGCACGATGTCATGATCGGATTGAATTTCATGTTGAGCCGAAAAAATTGCCCAAAAAGCACCCTCCTTTGTTCTTCCAGGCGGTGCGGGAATCATGTGAACGCGAAAGTTTCGCATCTGCCTTCTGCCCGAAGCTGCCAGAAAATATTCTGAGTATTGGCGGTTCGCAAACAGCGGAATCACTTTTGCCGGGTTGTTCGAAGAGACAGCCGTTCTGAGTTCATCGAAAAAAGCCTCTTCGGGAGCTTGAAAAGTCATTGTGCCAAGTGCGAGTGCGATCCAATGCATAGCGATAGTTATGACGCATGAACAAGGGTATGGGGTTGCCCTTTGGATTTAGTTCGGGTTCGTTCGGGTTGGTTCGGGGGTTCGGGTTTGAAAACTCAATAGGACAGGTAGGACTCGTAGGACGAATATGTCCTAAAAGTTCTACAAGTCCTATGCTCTCTTCCCAATCCGAACGAACCCGAACAAACCCGAACCAATCGGAGCCAAGTAAACTTGAAACTAGCACTCTCATGGAATCACTGCCAGAAAGAAAGAGAATCCTCCTCCATGCCGTTGTCGTGGAATACGTCGCTGGCGCAGAGCCGATTGCCAGCGAACTGCTCACTGTAAAATACGACCTAGGCGTTCGATCGGCAACGGTCCGGAACGAGCTTGCAGAAATGAGCGAGCAAGGCTATCTCGAACAGCCGCACACTTCCGCTGGCCGAATTCCAAGCGACAAAGGGTACCGATTTTATATTGACAATTTGCTCCAATTACAGCCTCCTGAAAATGCTAATCGGAAACAAGTAAAGACTGCGCAGGAGGGCGAGGCACTGCGAGAACTTTTGAGCGAGACGACACGAGTTCTCAGCCGAATGACGCACCTTCTTTCCGTTGCCACAACTGTTAAAGGAGCAAATGTAATGGTCAAAAGCGCAATCGTAAGCGCCTTCGGACCGCATCAAGCACTGGTCGTCCTTGGGTTGAGCAATGGCGATGTCCATAACAAGCTAGTGGAATGTCCCACCGGATTGACCCTCGCCGATGTTGGGCAGATCAACGAGTGGCTTCAGCGAGAATGTATCAACAAGCCGATTCGTACGCTTCCGAAGTTGAAAATCCCAGGTGAATTGAACCCAGAATCCGGTCAACAGTTGGCTCAAATCACAATCACTGCCCTCAAAGGAATGGCTAGGGAGCTAACTCGTGGCAAGCTAGTCACCCACGGCGAGGAATTCTTGTTCGGCCAGCCTGAATATCGCCACGACGCTTCGATGCTCGCCAATCTGGTTGATCAATTCAAGCAAACTGACCTTTTGATTGACAGCCTTCATGCCCCATCCGATGAAACGACGCCAGTCACCATCGGCAAAGAGCATCGCAATCCTGAGCTTCATCACTTTTCAATGGTTCGGCAGACATTCTATGTGGGTTCGATCGAGGCAGGAACGATTGCAGTAATCGGACCGACCCGAATGGACTATGCGAACAGCATTCCGATGGTCAATTACACGGCTCGAACTTTGAGCGAGGCGCTGACAAGATTCGCTGGGTCGTAGATGAAGTCGTTATTGGTTGTTGGTTGTCAGTTATCGGGTTTTGAATCCAACAACTGACAACTGACTTATCCGTCCTTTCCGACTGATCTATCGCCGCGGCCGCCCTCTGCAGGAGCACTTGTATTTGGTGCCGCTGGTTCAGATGCACAACCGTACAATATTGAAAATCCAATCACAAGAATCAGTATTTGACCAATTTTTTTCATTTTCACTCCTATGGGAAGCAGATTCCAGCCGTTCCTGGAGTAGCTCTAAGCTCAGTATCTGGCCTAAAGAAACTAGAATAATAAACGGTAGAGCCGGTTGGAGCGCATCGATGCACGGTGAGCCAGTAGTCACCGTTGTTTCCATAGGTTCGAAACGGGTCTTTATTATTTGTCAGTGGGACATTTGGTGATCCCCCCATCCGATAGAACTTTGCTGAACTATCCGCTCTACCCATGTTCATGCCCCGTGCATAGAACCAAACAGAATCATTGGTCGGAGACGAGTACGAAACCCAGAAAATATCCCCTCGTGCCGTGTTTCCCGTATACGTGGTTGAAGCAGGCAATCCCGCTGGGTTGAAACGACACTCAGTGACAGCACCACAATTGAGTGCTGGCTCCATATTAATCGCGCCAAGCAAATTTTCCTTTCCAAAGCCGTACCACAAGATTACTAAATCCGATGGGTTTGCTACAGCAGTTCCGGAATATGCATTGATTAATCCGTTGATCACCAAACTGGTAGCTCCTGGCTTCTTACGGGGATTTGCATACGCCGCTGCCCCAAATACGCTGTTCATTTTTACTAATGGCATTCCAGGAGCTTCCAACAATTGGTCATTCTTCATGTACGGCATTATGGAATTCCCCCACATGACAGAGTCCCCAAACTCGTATGTAACGCTATCCCATCCGGCGGGATAGCCGTTCCACCTTGCGACAGCATATGTACCATTATCATTGACACCATGGCATAGCGGGTATAGATCGTCAAAATCAGTAACATAAATCTGAATTGCCGTACCAGTTTGCTTTGTGTTTGAGAGGCTTGCAGTTTTTTTCGCCGCCTCCTTAGCTTGAGCAAACACCGGGAAAAGGATTGCCGCCAAAATGGCGATAATGGCAATCACGACTAAAAGTTCTATAAGAGTAAATGCTTTTCGAAACATGTTTTCATCCTCCTTCGCAAGAAATGACTAATCGTCACGAGTTTTTCGTTCAAAGCACCTGTTAATTTGGTGAAGAGCAACGAATCACAAATCACGAACTAACCTATTATATGCCTGAATTTCCAATAAAGCAAATAGTTTTGCTGCTAGACAACCGATATGATGAAAATTGGGGTAGCCAGGCGACTACCTCAGAACTCGTTCGAGGCTTGCAAGCAACCTATCCAGAAGCAACAATCACTGGAATTCGGCGTACTGAAATTCGCAATCCAAAGTGGGCCTTTTCGCTTGGATATCGCTGGGCTCCCCGTGGGCCGAAATCAAATTGGCGCGACCCGCTTGGAAAACTGGGAGCTCACTTGCTCATGCGGAATTGGCAATCTGCGCTCGAAAATGCCGACCTGATCGTTGTGAACGGAGAAGGAACACTTCATCCTCAGCCGCAGACGGCCGCATGGCTTTCAATCATTGACCGAATAATCGAGTCTCGAAAATGTCCGGTTTGGGTTGTGAATTGTTCGATTGACTTAGGAGATGGGTCAATGAATGCCCTTGTTGACAAAATACTTTCTAAGGTTGATCGGCTGGTGGTACGAGAACCGGTTTCTTTTCGATTTGCAATAGATCGCTGCTGGAATGCCGAATTGGGTGCCGATTGTGCGTTTTTGGCCCAACCAACAAATTCCGAAACGGTTGATCTTTGGCTTTCGGAACATGGGGTTGATGGCCCATACGCCGTGCTCACAGGAAGCGCGAACGCCGGAAGTTGGGCTATTGAGAATGTCAAATTGTGGATTGATGCCCTGCGACAACGTGATTTAGCAATTGTCTTTGCAGCAAGCACTCCGACCGATCATCGTCTTTATGAAAGGCTTGATTTGGATTGCCCGCTTTTTTCTAGCAAGGATTTTGCTCACCACGAATTGATCGCGCTCATAAATCGCGCCTCAATTCATTTAGGCGGACGATTTCATCCTACTATTTTTGCAGCAAAGGCCGGGACTCCGTTTGTTTGCATTGATGGAAACACGCAAAAAACGGCTGGATTAGTGGAATTGCTTGAAACTCCAAATCTCTTGTATAGTCCAGATGATTGCAATGGAATCGTGAATGCAATTTGTTGTTCAAAAATAGGTGAAAAGGACGAAATCATGATCGAACATTGCAAATCTCTGGGCGTTTATGCTCAAAGTAACTTTCGAGACCAACCGTAGCAATGCGGCTGGGCGAACGTATGTCAAAATGTTGTCTTTGTGAATTCTATGAAATCTTTGCTTTTTATTCTTGCCGCTGGGCCGCTTGCCGCCGCCTTCGTTTTTCAAACCCCATCCGCTCAAGTCAAGCTTCATGCCGATAAGATGCAAGCTGCGCCGAGCGTTGCGCTGACTGTTTCGATAACTCCGATTGGCGGGAACCCCACAGAGGCCAAGATTTCGGCACTCAAACCGAACATGATTCGAATTGACACAGCCGACAAAGAAATCGTGACTGACGGCAAAACAGTTTGGACTTACAATAAGAAATCCTCTACGTACACTGAAGCCCCTGCCGCCGAAAATGCTGCGGTTTCGTTCTTGGGCGATGATCTTTGGGCATGGTCGGCGTTTTTTGATCCCAAATTTTCTGAGGCAATTGGAAGCGCCAAGCCGGGCAAGGCTCGAAAAATGAAGGGATTTGGAGTCAAAGAAGTTGATGTAACGTTTTTGAAGAGGCCAAATACTTCGGCCACTATTTTGATTGACGACCTACTTGGAGTTGCTCGTGGATTTGTTTGGCATGTAACCGAAAACGGAGTTACAAAAGACACGATTGTCTTTGCCGATCAACTAGAGTTTTTAGTTAAAGCCGCAGCTTCGGACTTTGTTTTTTCACCCGGTCGTGGCGTTACTAAAGAAGTCAAACCAGTCTCAACTGGCCTGGTTTGGAAAGATGTCGAGCCAATTTTTATGGGCAATTGCGCAGGGTGCCATGGCGCACGCCCTTCTGGCGGAGTTCGACTGACAAGCTATGAAAGCGTAATGGCAGGAAGCCGTGGACGAGCAATTGTCGTCGCAGGCAATCCAGCTTCAAGCTCGATTCTTCATAATCTAAAGGGGCAAGGAAAAGTAATGCCTCCTACAGGTTCGATGCCTGCGGCTGTGATCGCTAAGATTGAGCAGTGGATTTCTGACGGAGCGAAGAAGGAGTAGTTTCGGAGGAGTATGGGGTTTAGGGTTTAGGGTCTGGAATCCGCCAATTTGGTCTCCAAATGAAATACCGAAGTTTCGCAAGCACGTAGTAGCGATTCGCTAAATTTGATTGGGTGCTGACCCCTTACCCTAAACCCTATACCCTGCACCCCAAACCCCATACCCCATACCCTTCCAACTATTTTGCCCTCTCCAAAAATGCGTATGCATTGTGCGCATGGATTGACTCCTGGTTTTCAACTTCAATTTCGTACCAAGTCACCCTCGAATCTGCATCAAACTTGAGGGCAACTTCCCGAACCATGTCTTCAACAAATCGCGGATTGTCGTATGCCTTTTCGGTCACCCATT
>JANNQV010000033.1:0-7180 GCA_031400935.1 Armatimonadota bacterium | reverse complement strand
TCGCTTGGCTGCTCGTATTCTTCTGTGGCCCACCTGCCTGGGACAAACGTTTCCCAGGAACCTTTGTCGGCATATTTTGGAGCCGAATCGGCCATCGTTACATACATTGGCGTTCCGCCATTGCCTCCGAACATTGAACTGCAACCCGTCAAAACTGCAACACTTGCGATCAAAATCAAAAAATTCCTCATGATTTTCATCTTAGCAAACTCGTGCAAAAAAGTAAAGTCTTTTCCAGCACTTCTAGTAATTTTTTCTTTTTCAGGTTCCAAAAAAACTCTGTATCAACAAAGCAGCATGAAATACAAATGGGCTCTACCTTGCGATTTGGAGTGCTAAGAGTTGGCGATTAGCACGGATCGGAATGTCTCAGGTATCAAGTTGGGAGTGAATCAACAGCTTTCAGTTGGAATCGTCGGTGCCACGGGAGCCGTTGGCAAAGAGCTACTGCAAATTCTCGATCAACGGCAGTTTCCAATAAAGGAAGTTAGAGCCTTTGCAAGTTCAAGATCGGCAGGATCGTTTGTAGAATTTCAGAGTGCAACCTTGACAGTCGAGGGGCTCCAAGAAGATAGGTTCGCGGGACTAGATATTGTTTTCTTCAGCGCAGGAGCTGCCAGATCAAAGGAATGGGCACCAATTGCCGTTCGTGCAAGTGCGCTTGTTATTGACAACTCAAGTGCATTTCGGATGGATGAAGGTGTGCCGCTCATCATTCCTGAGATCAACTGGAATTCCGTCAAGCCGGAAAGTCGCATTTTGGCTGTGCCGAATTGCACGGCAATTGTCTTGCTCATGGCAATTGCGCCATTGCGAGCTCTTGGAAAAATTAAGAGGATTATAGTAAGCACGTATCAAAGTGCGAGTGGGGCAGGGGCGGCCGCAATGGAGGAGCTTAGAAGTCAAACGGCCTCATTCTTACATGGCGAAGAGGCCATTCCAGTAGTATTCCCCCACCCCTATGCATTCAATCTCTTCAGTCATAACACGCAGATCAATGATGCTGGCTACAACGAAGAAGAATCGAAAGTCATCGAAGAGTCACGAAAGATCTTGGGCCAAGCTGACCTAAAGGTAAACGTGACTTGCATTCGAGTTCCAGTTCTGAGAGCGCATAGCGAGTCAATTACGGTTGAGTTTGAAGGACAAGCTCCATCGGAAGATTCGGTTCGAGAAGTACTGTCCAAAGCTCCCGGAGTTCGCGTTGTAGATGATCGAGCAGGGAATCACTTTCCGATGCCGCTTGAAGCTTCTGGTGGTGATGATGTTCTGGTGGGAAGAATTCGCAAGGACCTTTCAAACGAAAATGCCTTATGTCTTTTTGCCTGCGGAGATCAACTTAGGAAGGGTGCAGCATTGAATGCCGTCCAGATAGCAGAGAAATGGTTTAGCATGTAATATCGAAATTTAACAATTTCGCAATTGCGAGGCGTACAGATTGGAGATACTATAAGCTAGTGCGCCGTTCCGCTTTTACACTTATTGAACTCTTGGTAGTGATTTCGATTGTCGCGATCTTGGCGGCGATCTTGTTTCCAGTTTTTGCTCAGGCTAAATCGGCGGCTAAGAAAATCTCCTGTCTCAGCAATATGCGCCAGTTGGGTATTGCACTGACAATGTATATGGACGATTCCGATGGTGTGTGCTTTTTCTTTGCGCACAACGTTGACCTTTCAAGGACGAATCCTTCATCACCATTTGGTGCAACGCGAGCGAATCGTTGGTGGAACCAGATTTTGCCATATCAAAGTTCAAATATTGAAATTCTACGTTCGCCAAGCGATCCGGCTCAAAAGCCATCACCATTAGAGGACGGGAATGCTGCGGATCGCCCCTTGGTCAAGAGGTCATACGTTGCCAATCGGGCGGCAGAAGGGTTAATGCTGAGTCAAATTGAGAGACCTGCCGATATCGTTGTAATCGCAATCAAGGGCAAACCATTTGACGATTCTTGGTACGAGCCGCCAAAAAACCTTTATGACAAGCCTGGCTTTAACGAACCTGTATTGGCTTTAGAATTGCAGAACAAAGGTTGCAACAATATTTTCTTTGATGGTCATGCCAAATGGCTTTCAAAAGGTCGCCTCCTATCAGACCCTTGTGGTCTGCCGTATTCTGGGGTGGATCTAATGAGGATGTATCCTATTCCACTTGTTCCTGGCCGTACACCGTGGCATCAAAATTGTCCACAATGAGCCAATTAAGCGATAGTTCTATTTTGATGTGAAGCGAATCATTATCAGTCGAGTTGATGCCATCGGCGATGTCCTATTGACCTTGCCGCTTGCAGTTTGTTTACGGGAGAAATTCCCCGATTCCAAGATATTTTTCTTGGGACAGAACTACACCGAAAGTCTTGTGAGGCTATGCAGTTCAGTAGATGAATTTGTGTCTTGGGAGCGAGTGCAATCAGAACCAGATTGTTTGAAATCGCTCGATGCAGACTGCTTGATTCACGTCTTTCCGAATCGTTTACTCGCTAAAATGGCTAAGAAAGCGAGAATTCCGATTCGGATTGGTTCGGTGACGAGATGGTTCAATTTTCTAACTTGCAATCGTTGGTTATGGGTTCATCGTAGAAAGCTGAAATTGCATGAGGTGCAAATGAACCTAATAGTTGCAAAGCCGTTAGGAATCAGGTCGGACTATTCCATTACTGAGATTTCATTAATGAACTTGATGAAACCAGAATTTGTCGAAGGCGAATTCGATGATTTTCTGGATGACAAACGTGTGAACTTAGTAATACATCCAGGATCGAGAGGTCATGCTCCTGAATGGGGAGTTGACAATTTCTGTACTCTTATCGAACAATTGGATCCGCTTAGATTCAACATACTTGTGACGGGAACTGAAGAAGATCGAAGCCGAATAGACCCTATTTCAGCACGTTTTCCCAATATCACTAATTTGATAGGGCGATTCGATCTATCTCAGTTAATCCGATTTCTTGGAAAATGCGACGCAATTGTCTCAAACAGCACCGGCCCAATGCACTTAGCAGCAGTTCAGGGAATTTATACAATCGGTTTGTTTTCTCGGAAGACAGGCGTTGATGCCGTTCGATGGGGGCCGATCGGCCCAAACACCGTTGTAATTGAAGCAGAAAGCGCATGTTTTGAATGCAATAAGACAAAACAATGCAAATGTGTTGAAGGAATTCCAGTTGAGCAGGTGCTTGAAACGATTTTGTCAGCGACTTGCAAATTGAAGCAGCCTTACGAGGCTTAACGTGGCTAATTCGGATCAACAACGGCGCCAAATTTGCGAGTTCGACCTTGAAATTGACCAATTGCTGCTTTCAGATCATCCATTGTGAAGTCGGGCCAAGGTTTCTGAGTTACTACGAGTTCTGCATATGCAGATTGCCAGATAAGAAAATTGCTCCAGCGCATTTCACCGGCTGTTCGTATCATTAAGTCTGTTTCTGGTAATTCTGGATCATATAAGTTATTGTTTATCGTTTCTTCAGAGACTTGATCAACGGTTACATTCTGTCCAATTATGCTTTTGATAGCGTCAACTATCTCAGTCCTTCCACCATAGTTAATAGCTAAAGTAAATGTCAACCCAGTACAATCCTTGGTTTCTTCCATGCCTTGCACTAAAGCATCTCGAAGCGATTCAGGTAGTTCATTTAGTCGGCCAATCACTTTCGTGCGAACATTGTGCTCTTTGAGGCTGCGAATTTGCTCAAGCATGGCATGCTCAATCAGTTCCATTAGTCCGCCAACTTCGTCGTTCGGTCGCCGCCAATTCTCGGCCGAAAATGCGTAAACTGTTAAGTAGGGGATTCCTATTTCGCCAGCAGCGAACACGATCTCTTGAAGAGTTTCGTACCCTTTGGCGTGTCCTTCAAGGCGGTTTTTTCCCTGTTCGGTTGCCCACCTTCCATTGCCATCCATTATGATGGCAATGTGACGAGGTGTTTGGGGTAATTGAGTCATATGGGATACCGGGTATAGGGTAAAGGGTAAAGGATATGGGGTATTTGGTCTGGGGAATTTTAGGATACGTTTAAAATAGAGTCGTTGGTACATCCGACCCTATACCCCATACCCTTCCTAGACCTCCATCAGCTCCGCGTCTTTCTTCTTTTGAAGCTCATGTGCTTTCGCAACGTGCCCATCTGTCAGCTTTTGAACACGTTGTTCCAAAGATTTCTGTTCATCTTCAGTGATTTCCTTTCGATCTTTTGCGGCTTTGATGTGCTCCATCGCATGGTGACGAACATTACGAACTGCAACGCAACCTTGCTCCGTCCGCGCGTTCACTTGTTTCACCATTTCTTTACGGCGCTCTTCGGTCATGGGCGGAAAAATGAGCCGAATATTCACGCCATCATTTGTGGGGTTAATCCCTAAATCGCTTTTCAATATTGCCCGTTCAATCACGCTCATTAAGTTCTTGTCATAAGGCGTAATCATTAGTTGGCGAGCTTCGGGAGTAGATACATTGCCCACCTGCGAAACTGGCGTTTCGACACCGTAATAATCAACCATAATGCGCTCTAGGAGTACCGGACTTGCTCTTCCGGTTCTGTAAGTCGAAAAATCGTGCTTCATTGCATCAAGTGCTTGATCCATTCGATGATCAGCGTCAGTTAAAATCTCTTCAACGGTCATTTTTTGTTCCTATTTTTTAGTATTTCTAAAATCTAAACTAGAGTTGTTGGACAACCAATGTTCCAACCGTTTCCCCTATAGCAGCACGATGCAATGCACCTGCTTGGTTAAAATCTACAACAATTAGCGGCAAATTGTGTTCGTGGCACATGGTGAAAGCTGTCTGATCCATAACCGCCAGGCGCTTCGAGATTGCTTCGCTATAAGTTAGGGTTTCATATCGAACAGCGTCTGCGTGTTGCTTAGGGTCTTTGTTATAAATTCCATCAACTTTAGTCGCCTTGACTAAACAGTCTACATCCATTTCTAGCGCTCGTAGGACAGATGCTGTATCTGTTGTAAAGTATGGATTGCCAGTTCCTGCCGCCAGAACAACGCATCGCCCTTTTTCTAGGTGACGAACGGCTCGCCGACGAATAAACGGTTCGCAAACTTGCGAAATGTTGATGGCGCTTTGAACCCTAGTTTGCACACCCGCAAGTTCAATGGCTGACATCAATGCAAGCCCGTTCATTACCGTTGCCAGCATTCCCATTTGGTCGCCTACTGTTCGGTCGAATCCCCCTTTTGAAGAAAATTGTTCGCCTCGAACATAGTTTCCGCCGCCCACGACGATTACTACTTGGCACCCTGAATGGTGAACCGCCGCGATTTCCTTCGCAATGTAGGAAAGGATTTCAGGATCAAGGCCAAAGCCCTTTTTTCCTGCCAATGCTTCGCCGCTGAGCTTGACTAAGACTCGGTTTAGCTTGCGCCGACTGAAAAATGGTGATCGAACCGAAGCGGATTCGGGGATCAAAGTTGCAGATTCGGCTGAGTCAGGCATAGTGCGTCAATTCGAGTTCCCTTGATGATACCAGCGGAATGTAACATGGGTGACCTTGTGAGTTGGGTGATTTGGGTGACTTAGTGATGTGGGTGACCCAACTCACCCACTTCACCCACTTCACTCCCCGGTGCTAAACTCTTCTTCAATGGAAATGACTGCAGACGCCGATGACGCGCTCGATACTCTATTGAAGGGTAACCAGCGATTTGCAACAGGCAACTCGATTCATAGAATTTACGGAGAAACTGAGCGTATTGAAATCGCGGAAGACCAGCGGCCATTCGCGGCGGTTGTGGCATGTGCAGATTCTCGAGTTGCCCCTGAAGTTGTTTTTGACCAGCCATTGGGAGCTATTTTTTGCGCCCGTGTTCCAGGAAACGTCGCCGCCGATTCCGCGCTCTGGATGGTTGATATCGCCACAGATTTCGACATCCCGCTCGTGTTGGTTGTCGGCCATACAAACTGTCTTGCTGTCGGACAAATTGTGAGAGGCGAAGAGCGAGGAGTAGGCGGCCCGCTTCGCTCTATGATTAGCTACGCGGTTTTCCAAGCTCAACGGCAGAGCCCAACTGATCTGATGCAAGCCGCATTAGAAGAAAATGTAAGGCAAACCGTCGAAGAACTCCCGAAAAGATGCGCCTCGCTTCATCGAGCAGTTGTGGATGGAAAATGCGTCGTTCTTGGAGCGATTTATGAGATGGAAAGCGGGGAAGTAAGGATGCTCAGCTAGACAGCGGAGGTTTCGGTGCCTTGTACTCCTTCCCAAGCATCTCTTTCCACTTCAGTTTCTGCTCGTCGGTAAGAACAGGCTCGATTTTCTTGTTGTACTTGTCTTTCAATCCGTTCATAAACTTGGTTCCGGCAGCATGATCGTCATTGAACGTTCCAGAATGCATCGCTTCCATGAATTCTTCTTGGAAAACTTTGGCGATCGCCTTAACCTGCTTTAGCTGATCATCCGTCAATCCGATCATCTTTGCATATACGGGCCGTTTTAACTCTTTCATTCCTTCCAATTGCAAAATGATCTCTAAGAATCTTTTGTTCTGAACTTCAGTAAGAACTTTTGCAACACTTTTGTCAATTTCGTCCATGTTCAAATCCGGCGAAAACGAGATCATGATCCGGTCGCCGTCCACTTGAATTGCATCTCCAAAACTTGCCTCGATCTTGCTTACCTGGTCTGCTGTAATTCCCAACTCTTTTTTGATATCCGGCATGAGCACTCGAACGTAAAGAGGTTCGAAAAAACCTTCGGTTTCTTGAGCCAATGCAGAGAGGTTAAGGGTTGCAAATGCAAAAAGGGACAAGGCGATTCGAGAGAGAGTTAGTTTCATGACTTGATTCCTAAATTGGTGTTCGAGGTGTTTTACGCAAGCTATAAATCCTTGAGTTCCCGCCAAATTCCTCCAAAATCGCCAATTGTTGAACCTGCTGAACCTGGTATCCTATCGGCTTCCATGGCATTTGTTCAGCGCACCGTTGGTTGTGGAGAATTGCGTCAGTCCGATTCCGGAAAGAGCGTTGTTCTCAATGGTTGGGCGCACAAAGTGCGCGATTTGGGAGGGCTTTTCTTTGTGGATGTTCGCGACAGAACGGGTCTTGTTCAAGTGGTTATTGATCCCGAATTGATCGCAAAATGGGGCGAGATTCGTTCTGAAACTTGCCTGAGTATTTCAGGGACGGTTCACGGGCGAAAGCCCGAAACCGTCAATCCCAAAATGCC
>JANNQV010000032.1:0-170402 GCA_031400935.1 Armatimonadota bacterium | reverse complement strand
CGTGCAAACATTCCTGGTTTCACTTGTTCCGTCGCCGCCGCTAAAGAAATCCTGACTAAAAAGAGCCTTCCGACTGAATCACCCATTGGGTTTATTGCAGCAACCGTTCCTGAGAATTGTTGCCCAGGTATTGCATCAAATGTAACTTCGGCTCCTCGCCCTGGCAAAACTGAAGCCACCTTAGACTCCGGGATTTGGCCTTCGAAATATACACCGTCTTGTCCGATCAATCTTGCGATCGGACTTCCCGGAGAAAGTACCGTTCCTGGCTGGGCGGGCCTACCAGAAATCCTCCCCGAGAATGGAGAGCGAATCGTTGCATCTGCCATGTTTTGTTTTGCCAAATCTAGCCCGGCCTGCGCTGTCATGACTTGCGCTCTCGCGGCGGTTACTTGTTGATTCCAAGTTTGGTCGAGCTCCTTTTGAGCTTTAGCGTTTCGAAGAGATTCTTCGGCTTGGCGAACAATTTCTTTGGCCGATTGAAGGTCTTCAGGTTGGGTTTGGCTTCTTCGGATGTTGAGTAATTCGAGCGCGCTTTCGTATGCGCCAAGAGCTTGCTGGTAGGCGTTTTCAGCTTGTTCATATCGCTGCTGGCTAGTTGCTCCTTCCGTGTAAAGTGCAAGCTGGCGGTCCCGCTCTTTTTTGGCAGTTTCCATGCTTGACTTTGCAGATTGAACTTGAATTTCGGATTGTCGCAATTCTTCTGATCTCGAGCCGCGCTTGGCTTTTTCAAGTTGTGCGGTTGCACTTCGTAAAGCCGCTTCTGCAATGTTTACCGCTGAGCTTGAACGTGTTGGATTTACCCTTGCATTTGTAAGAGCTTGGCTCAGTTGAGCTTGCGCTGAGGCAACCTGCCCCATTGCCTGCCGGACTTGAGCTGACAGCTGAGAGGAATCCTGTACTGCAATAATCTGACCGGCGGAAACTGCATCCCCATCTTTTACATTAACTGTGATGAGTCGCCCTCCGACTTTCGCGCCAACTGTTGAATCATCGCTCGTTGCAACTTGCCCGTTGATCTGCAATTCTTCTGAAATGCTTCGCTGAATCGCTGGCAAGACCTGAACGCGCGGCGTCTTGTCGTCTAGCATAACCGATGTTCGCTTGGCCTGATCTTGTGCGCCTCGATCAACACAGCCTGTGGCGATAACGACAACTAATACCGCTAAAACATATCTGTTTCTACTCACTTCTTTCCTCCCTGATCAATCGTTTTCAATTCGTCGCTTCCAACCGCTTTTTGAAGTTGGGCAAATGCCAAATGATAGTCATACTGCGCGGCAACCCTCTGTGCCTTCGCGCTCGTCAATTGGTTTTGAGCGTCTATGACTTCGATCTCGATGCCTTCTCCGTTTGCTGACCGAAGCAATGAAAGCCGTAGATTTTCTTCTGCTGAGGTCACCTGCTTTTGTGCGACTTCCAATCTAGCTTGGCTGTTTCTAAGGTTTGTAACCGCTTGTCGAACTTCGAGTGAGATTCCAAGAGCAGCTTGCTCAAATCGAAAATTGGCGAGTCGGGCGTCTTCTTTGTTTTGCGCTATTTTCGCCTTAGCAACGCCTGCATCGTAAAGTGAAAAGGAAACGGAAAGGACGCCAACCGTTGATTGTTCAGTTGAAGCAAATCCCAACGCTCCAAAGTTCGCTGAATGTTGAATGGCTAGATTTAGCGTCGGTGTTGTCGCCGCCTTGGCTGCTTTTCCTAATTCTTCAAAAGCAGCGTTTTGTTTTTTGAAAGACTTGAGCTCTCGGCGGTTCGAAAGTGCCGATGCAATCAACTGTGTCTCGTCGAAGTTGCTTGCATTATTCTCTTCCATCCCATTTACCAAGAAAGGAGTGTCCACCGGCCGCGAAAGAACATTGTTCAGGCTGCTTTTAGCCAATTCAAACGACTGTTGCGAACGTAGCAAGTCTGATTCACTTTGAGAAACCAATGTCTGCGCCCGAAGGACATCAATTCTGGCAATTTGGCCTTGCTTTAGCTGGGCTTCCAAATTCTTCAATCTGCCCTTTGCTGTTTCTAGAGCCCCCGAAAAAACGGAGACTTGTTCTGCGGCTTGCGTAACCTCGATATATGCGCTTCGCACGGATAGTCGGAGGCTGTTCAGCTCAGCTTGAAAGCTATCCTGGCTTGCCAAGTAAAGATATTTTGCAGATTGAACAACTCGCCCTAATGCTCCACCGATATCTAAAGGATACGATAGTCCTACACTGGCAGTTTTGGAATCAATTGGGCGAATCGTGCCCGAAGACCCCGAGATTTCTTCATCAAATCGGGTGTAGCTAGCTTCAAATCGTACTTGGGGCTTTCGGGTGCCGTCTGCTTCTTGAAAAACGAATTTGGACTTTTGAACGGCAGAATTTGCAATTTTCAGCGAATATGCATTTTGCTCCGCTATTTTCAATGCTTCTTCAATCGTTAACTGTGGGGTTTGAAGGGTGGAAATTACGATTCCGAATCCAATTGGAAATACAATCATTTTGTTTCGTCTTCCTTGACCTGTTCAGCAGCACGGCTAAGCAAGTCTGCAAATTCATCAATAAACTCACGGACTGCCTCGATCTTGAACAGCATAACTCCATGGTGCATGGGGTGTTTCATCACTAATAACTTGTCCCCCGGCTGCCAATCAAGCTGTTGCCTGGCATCAGCCGGAATCACGACTTGCCCCCTATCGCCAATGGTTGCAGAGCCGTAGAAGCTTTCATCGAATCCCTTGCATTTCATAAATCACACTTTTCCCACTTTTCATACTACGATACCTTTTTAGTGGGGTTTCCGTCTGAGTTTCGTGATCAACGTGATACGGAATCTGAGTAGTAAGAGTTTTATTCGAAATGTGCTTTTAGGTACTTTGGCTTTGTCAGCCGTCTCTGCAAATTCTCAAATGGTGGAAATGCGAAATCACAGAGCTTTTTCCCTGCCATTTTTCCGCATGAGCCCAATCACACGTCTACTTCAAAAGCGGTCCGAACTGACAATCTCATTCACGGAATCCAACGACGAAAGTCAATTGATTTCCAAGAGCCAAATCATGGAAGAAGACGGCGAGTTTTCTCGTCTGTTTGTTCAATCCCGAAAGAAGTATGGGAGGGGAGAACTGGCAATTTCTGGTTCTGTTTTAGCGTTCCATGGAGGCGTCCTAGACAAGGTAATCGAAGTGCTTCATCGAACGTTTTTGGGTTCAACTGACCCGCTTCGAGACCTTTCGCCCGATGGCAGGTCGTTCGTCACTTTTGACGGCGACACATGGGGTTCAGGGGCGGGAATTGGCAATATATCGGCAACTTATATTCAAGTGATTGATCAAAATTGGATTGGTTCTGTGGGAGTCAAATTGCCAGTTGGGATTGGTTCCGCCTTGGCTGAAAGCCGAAGTTTAGATATTGGAATTGGACTGGGTCGTTCATTCAAATTGTCCGAAAAATGGAGTGCCGATGTTCATTTCGGCCTTGTTCATCAAGGCAGTTCTCCAGAATTTCGAAATGTTCGCGGACTCGTGGATTCTGAGGCGGTTGCATTTCTTTGGAAGCCAAATTCCAAAGATCAGTGGATATTGCAGTTCATGAGCGAGGCATCTGCTTTGAAGAGCGGCATTGCCTTTGCAGATTCAGCGCATCGAAGCATGGCGATTGGATATCGAACGAAAGACAAAAGGGATCGAACCTGGGAGTTTTTCTTTGCAGAGGACTTTGATCCTCTGACGAGCCTTAATCCAAGTCGGAAGCAAGTTGGGCCGGATATTGTGATTGGGGTCACGGTCCGGATTGGTTCGGGTTAGCTTTGGGAATGCGCGGGCTTGACCGCGCTTTTCATGAAAGTAGGAAAATGGATAAAGGAAAAAACTGAATCCGATTTTTTCCTTTATCCATTTTCCATTATCTGTGAGCCAAAGAATAGCGCGGTCAAGCCCGCGCACTCCCAAAGTTACGCTTCGCCAGCGTACACGCTAATTCTTCGTTTGGCTTTCGGTCCTTCAAACTTCACTTGACCTGCGATCATTGAAAAAATCGTGTGGTCTTTTCCGATTCCGACACCAACGCCAGGGTGGAACTGAGTTCCTCTTTGGCGAACGATGATGTGGCCAGCCTTAACGACTTCGCCACCGTATTTCTTAACGCCAAGTCGCTGCGAATTCGAATCTCGGCCGTTTCGCGATGAACCTTGTCCCTTTTTATGTGCCATGGATGTTTAGCTCCCCGCCTCGATGCCGGTAACAGTCAAGAAGGTTTGCGGCTGGCGATGTCCCCATCGCTTGCGCTCGTTTTTCTTGGCTTTGTAGTTGAAAGCGTTGATTTTCTTCGCTTTGCCCTGCCTAAGAATTTCGGTTTGAACCTTAGCGCCCTTAATAAACGGCGCGCCAACTTTTACCTTTTCGCCGTCGGCAATCATGAGAACTTCGACAAGTTCAATCTTGGTTCCCGCCTCGCCCTCTAATTTTTCGACGATGAGGGTTGCACCTTTTTCAGCGCGGAACTGTTTGCCGCCGGTCTTTACAATCGCATACATAGAAAATCACCTGCGCCATCGGCGCGAAATGAAATTATGGAAGGAATCAGGTGGGGAAGTCAAGTCGGGTGCGAGTAAGGCTCGGGCAAACCGCAGTAGACAAAGCCGCCCTAATCCACTTCATTCCACAATCCGACGCCATGAGATTCGGTCATAGCCTCCTGTTGTCGGGAAATACGGAGGCGGATTATCGGCCATGCGCGCATCATAGTGGTAGTCCTTTGCGTACCCGGTTGCGAGCGAGCCACCAGAAAGCGTCCCGACCGGTCCGCGAGCTTTTTGAATGATTCCACCTACGACCTTTAGCGTGCCAGTAGGGGTCTTTGTGTTATAGTTCGACACTCCAAAGCTGCCATCAGTTGTTGTTTGGCTCCCAGCTAGGATTACTGCATCTATCTCCATATTTGTAGGTGCTGATGGACCAATCGTTACATTTCGGGCAATGAGTCCAAGCGTTCCTGGCATCAAATTGTTAGCAGAGTTCGTTGCTTGGGCTGCGTTGTATGCCGACTGGTGAACAATTGGATTGGTGACTGTAATTGTTCTCCCAGCATTGACATCTGTTGCGATTGTAAACGAGTTTCGCTGAAGCACCTCGCTGCCCGAAACTACATTGTTGGCTATCGTGCCGGAGAGTGCTGTGATATTGTCGGCGCTATATATCACTCCTGAACCCGCAGTGCCTGCGACTGTTGTGGCACCACCATTTACGCTTCTATACGTGACATTTGCAACTTTATCAACTGTGAGTACAGTTGTGTTCGCTCCTTGAACAACTCGAAATTGCTGCCGTCCACCGCCGTCCACAAGCAACTGTACGGTTGAATTACCTTTGATGTAGATTCCGCCGCCAGGAGGCGTATAGACTCCGGTTACGGTCGGGTAGGCCCCATTTGCTCCCCATGCAGCATCTTTCTGCACGTCAGATGAATTGGGAAGCGGGATTTCATCCACACCAAGTTCATATCCTCGGCTGCCTGCTCGATAAATTTGCGAGAACTGGGCTTCCGTCGTTGGATTCGTAGGAGCGTAATTGATGAAGTTGCCCGATGAGGTCACCATTCCTTCAAAAATCGGACCCGGGGATGAACCGTAGTTAATCTGAAACTCGCTTGCGCTATCGTTATTGCTGTGCGCAGGGCCACGGATTCGGTCGCCACTGAAGAACCAGATGCGGCCGCCTGAAACTGACGATGTTTCGCGATCCGTAAAATATGCATATTTGCCGAATGAGGTCTGGCGAATAACTAGCTGAATCCGTTCGGTACGCCCGTCGTTTATTCCTTCTCCGACTAATACGTATTTTTTCAGGACTGCGCCAGAGTTATTTGCATCTGGATACGCAGTAACTAAGTATTGGCCATCAGTAGATGATTGAACTCCGCCAATGGGTTGGAATGGTGTTGAATAAGATGGAGGCGAAGATTGCTCTTTGAACCATCTGGTCGCTCTCTCAAGTCCGGATTCGGCGAGATTAAAGGCTTTGGTATTCGCCTTGATTCGTCGTGTCGAGCTAAGACCGTTCAAAGACAATGCCAGAATGGCAGAGCCGAATGTAAAAACGAAGAGTAAGCTGACGAGGGTAGTTACGAGAACTGAACCTTTGCGGGAGCTAGTCCATTTTTGCCGCATAGTAATCTGACTTTGCGTGTACTGTTTCATTAGTAGTTCCTTAAGAAGATGGCCCGGTGGACCATGTCGCATTGCCGCTTCGACGTTGAGCCTCCAAACTCTGTTCGAAGCGTGACATCAATGCTGCTGGATGTAAGACTGGTAAACGTTAGTGCCGTCACATAGCGGCAAATTACTCGCCCAGTTTCGCTAACTGGAGCATATACGAGGCAGTTACCACTTGAATCTGGAGTAAGGTCGGCATTGCCACGGTAAAAGTCAACTGTATTTACGTTGTCAATTGCGTTGCGAATGTAGTCGCCAGCCACATCTTTCTGAAGGTATCTCACGCGAATGCGAGTCGCTGATATGACCTCCACACTTGTGGCTTCCTGCAACTCACGGCTCAGCTTCATAAGTGCATAGCTGGCGCTCATATCGGCATCGTGTTGATTCGAAGTTCTGACAAGCCCGCTAGCTGCCATGGAGCTTACTGAAATTGATCCGGCGATGATGAGCCCCATGATTCCCGTTGCAAGAAGGACTTCGACAAGAGAGAATGCGCGTTGTTTCATGATTAGATCTTTGCGACGAACACTGTGATCGTCATATTGCCGTTGCCCTGGCGCCTAGCACTTCCTGTCCAAACTAGATTGACCGTTACTCGACGCAAAGTAGCCGATTCGTCTGCGACAGTGATCGTGCCTGTGGCACCAGGAAATATAGAATTCAGACCGTCAACTGTGTTGAATCTGAACGGTTGCGTTGTAGGCGCTAGATCAATAATTGATGCATCGCTTAGCTCTGTATAAGTCAAGCGCCCATAGCCGACTCCGCGCATTTGATCAACTTTGTGCTGGATTAAACTAGATGCTTGCTGATGGTTACCAACCATTTTTCCGGTCTGGGCCGCAGAGGGAAGCAAGGCCAAGAGTACTGCTGCAGTTGCAGCAACTATGAAGATTGCGACAAGTGCCTCAACCAGCAAGAATCCAGAATTCAGCTTCATTTTTCGGAGTCTCATGGTCGGAGTTTTCCATCCATGTTCTGATCTTTAGTCAGCAGAAATACCGTTTTTCAATCAGGCAAGAATAGCCATGGAATTGATCTGCTAGCTTCCATCAGATTGCCTGCGAAGAGTAGCATTTTCCACTAGAAAGTTCATTTTGCTGGCTAGCCTTCTGCACAGCTAGTAGTAGTCCAAAATCGTTCGTTGGAAGCATTTCGATACTTCTCAAAAAAGCGACCATTGCGTGAGGATTACTGGATTCGTTTCCTGCGGGCATTGTGCAATCATGGCGAACCGAGCTTAACGGCAATATGTCGCAGGTAAGCTAACTCCATGATTATCTCTCTCTTCGTCGCTTCGTTTTCCTTGTTTGGCATTGTCGAACTCACTCCAACTGACGACATTTGGGCTTATCCTCACGCCGAGGACCAGATGTCTGATCCATTTCTTAGAATCTGGGGGCAGGAAGGAAGAAGCGTTTGGCCCGCTGGAGAAGATGGCGAAGCTTATGGAATCAGCCTTTTGAAATTCGACTTGAGCAAAATTGAAGCTGGGAAGAAGCTGAAGAGCGCAAAGTTAATTCTCACTCATGCCGAAGGTATCGGAATCACAGCCGAAGTGTCGAAGAAAATGCCGCTTGAAGTTCGTTGGGTAGATGGCACTTTTAAGGAAAGAGGTTGGGAATATTCGCAGATTTCAAAGCTAAGGCCAAAGGATGATCCGAAGTCCATCATTGCGACTGGTATTTTGTCAGGATTCACCGCCGACCTTCCGCACCAAATGGAAATTGATTTGTTCGCAGGTCCATTGAAATTTGCGGACATTTTTTCCGAAGCTTCCAAAACAAAACCAGCCGAATTACGATTTGCACTTTGCTCCACTATCAATCCGGCTGAATTAGGTCGCTCAGCGGTCTACAAGTTCTATTCGAAGGATTGCGAGAATCCAAAGTTTAAGCCGGTTTTGAAGTTGGAATTTGAGGATTAGGGTTAAGGGTTGACGGTTGAGGGGTTTAGGGTATAGGGTACTGGGTATGGAATCGTCGGCAAGTGGTTTGCAAGTAGTTGGCAAGTTGTCGGCAAGTTGTCGGCACGTAGATACAACCACGTTGCTGAATTGTCTAATCATTATCGGTTGTCGGTTATAAGTGGACCAAAATCAACAATCCAGAATCCAAAATTCACTGGCTTTCTCAGATCCCATTCCCTAAACCCTAAACTCTAAACCCTAAACCCCATGCCCTACACTCTGGAACTCCCCGGTCCCCAAAGCAGCCTCAGCCCATTAAGAATCACAAGCACGGTTGACCCTTCGTGCCCGACTACAGCAAAGGGCAGAATCCAATTGCGAAGCTGTGGAAAGTAGTAGTCTCCCAAAAGAGAGCCGATCGCAAGAATTGTAATTACTCCCGAAGCAAAATAAAGGTTGGTCCGAATAATACGGTTTGTTTGGCGGCCCAACTGGACAAGTTGCGGGATTTTGTCGAGCCGGTCTTGCATCAGGACAACGTCAGCAGAATTAAGAGCAATATCGCTTCCCAAACCGCCCATCGCCACTCCTACAGTCGCAGTCGCCATGCTCGGCGCGTCATTGATTCCGTCGCCTACCATCATCACAGAACGGCCTTTCTGGATGAGTTCATGGATCAACTTCGTTTTGTCGTCTGGAAGAAGTCCTGCTTTGTACTCTTGAATGTCAAGCTGCTTTGCGATGGCTTCAGCAGTTTCGGGAGTATCCCCAGTAATCATGATTTGCCGATCTGCGCCAAGCCTCCGCATTGTTGCAAGGAAGTCTGGTGCCTCTGGCCGTGGAGAGTCCAGCAGTCCAAGGGCCGCCATTTTGCCTTCGACTTCCAAAATGGCTACTGTCATTCCCTTATGCTGCAATTCTTCGGCGTGAACTGCAAATTCGGGTTCAAGAAATTTCCCGTCAGATTCGAAAAACCGACGTTGGCCAATTCTCACTTGCTTTCCATCTATAGTTGCAGTTACTCCTAGCCCAGGAATAGTGGTTGCATTCACAGCTTCAGGAACATCAATTCCCATTTCCCGCGCTCGATTTACGATTGCGTCTGCAATGGGATGACTGCTGTATTGTTCGGCGGCGGCGGCAAAACGAAGCAGTGCAGTTGCATCTGGCGACATTTCTTCGCCTTGCGACCAACATGCATGTTCGTCAACACATAAATTGGCATGCGCCCCAACTGCCTCAGCGACGCCTGTGCAAACGCAAATTTCTGTTAAATGAGGTTTTCCTGCTGTCAAGGTTCCCGTCTTATCAACAGCGAGAGTGTCTATTTTTCCTGCCAATTCGATGTATGCTCCGCCGCGAACAAGGATTCCGTTCCGAGCAGCCCAGGCCAAGGCGCTAAGAGTGGAGGCTGGGGTCGAAATGACAACGGCGCAAGGGCTAAGGGCAACCAAAATGGTTAGAGCCCCATACGCTGATTGCTCTAAAGGCTGATGCAAGACGAGGCGAACTACAAACATAACTCCGAAGGCAATAAGTACGAAATATGTATATTTTTGCCCAAACCATTCACTAATCCGTTCGCCGCTTGCCTTGTTGTCTTGCGCGTCTCTTACAAGTTCAACGATTTTCTCAAGCAACGTGTTGCCGACTTCGGCAGTGACTTCTGCGACGATCATGGACTCGAGGTTTTGTGTTCCTGCGAGAATGAGATCACCCACTCTCTTTTGTGCTGGTGCAGATTCTCCAGTCATTGCAGACTGGTCAACAGTAGTTGAGCCAGAAATAATCTTTGCGTCAGCCGGGATATTTTCGAAGGGCAAAACCCGAATCTGATCGCCAATTTTGAGATCTTCAACAGGAACGGTTCTTTCGCCATCGCTAGAAACCAGAATCGCAGAATCAGGGCGAAGTCTGATGAGTCCTTCAATGGCGTTTCGGGTCTTTGCCATTGCAAATGATTCCATCGTGCTCGAGAGGCTAAAAAGAAATAGCAAAACGGCCGCTTCCAAGGCATGCCCCAGTATCACTGACCCCGCAGCCGCGAAGACCATTAAAAAATTGACATCGATGCTACGTCTTTTGATTGATCGCCAGGCAGCGGCAAGAGCAAAATAGCTTCCGAAAACAACCGCTGCAAAGGAAAATCCTGCGTGAGCTCCAAACATTGCGAATATCAGCGAAATGCCGCAGAAAATAGTCAGCCATGTTTGCAAGTCGCGGGGGAGCCTCATTCTAGTATCAAGTTAGCATATCGTTCAAAAATTCAGCCGTTGGCATTCCCTGGAAAACCCAAGCATTGAAGGCCAAAGTTAAGACAAAATGATTGAATGCGTTTGTGGCCCTTGATCGTAGTTTCGCTTGCTTTGTTTGTTGCTGGCTGTCAAGAGAAAGTTCTGCACGCCAAGTTTGTTCAAAGAAACTTTTTGTTCAGGTCTACCGTATCTCTCAGCCCCGGGACAACCGAGTTGGTTGCTTCGAAAATTCTTACGATTAGGGTGCTTGGGCGCACTTCAAGCTGCAATTTCCCTGTCTCGATTGAATCTACTCCTGTCGTCATGAACGGCGTTAAGCCTAATTATGAAAAGATCATTTCTCTCAGGCCGGACGTCGTGCTTTATGATCCAGCACTTTTTTCGAAGTCTGACCTTGCGAAATTCGAGCAGGCGAAGATCCCCACTTTTTCGGTTGGAGAGAACACGCTCGACGGATTCATACGAAGGCTGTACGAGTTAGGTACCGCATTCTCCACTGAGACCGACATCATGACCTACGTCGGTGACATTGATCGGGCTGTGGCTTCTGCTAAGGCGAGTATCCCTGCTTCCAGACCATCGGTCGTAATCTTAATGCCTGGCGAAAGAGGGGGGCACATGATTTCGGGTACGAAGTCATTTGTTGCTGACATAGTTCGAATATGTGGTGGAAATGTGATCGGCCCCGATTCATCCAAGTTTGAAATGGCTCCTATTGAATCCCTAATTACATGGAATCCAGACCTTATCGTTTGCAGCCCGAACTACCGATGGATTGTGAAAGATACTCGCTTGCAGTCACTTTCGGCGGTTAAGGGCTTCATGCAAGATAAGCCAACAATTGCTCAAATTCATGGTGATCTTTTGCTGAGGCAGGGTGCTCGAGTTGACGTTTTGATAAAACTTGTTTCAAAGTTTGTCGGTGGAAATGTTATAAGCAAGTAGAGCAAAAGAGAAAAAGAATATGTCGAAAGCGGAAATAGGGATTTTTGGTGGATCAGGCTTTTATAGCCTGTTGGAAAATGTGCGCGAAGTCAAAGTTGACACGCCTTACGGTCCGACGAGCGATGCGGTAATGCTCGCTGACGTTGGCGGTCGAAAATTGGCTTTCTTACCGCGACATGGTCGGAACCATACAATTCCTCCACATAAAATCAACTATCGCGCTAATGTTTGGGCGATGCGGTCACTAGGGGTTCAGGCGATTATTTCGCCGTGTGCGGCGGGATCTCTTCAAGCCAATGTCAAACCCGGTGATTTTGTGGTTTGCGATCAATTTGTAGACAGAACGAATGGCAGAATTGACACATTTTTTGACGGGCCGATCGTGACACATATTTCTCCAGCGGATACATACGATCGCACATTGCGAAAGATTGCTGTTGATACTGTTCGCGAACACGGAATCGAATGTCATGATGGCGGCACTGTGGTTGTAATCCAAGGTCCAAGATTCTCAACCAAATCAGAATCCAAATGGTTTCATGATGCTGGATGGGAGGTCATAAACATGACGCAGTACCCAGAAGCGCACCTTTGCCGAGAACTTGGTATGTCTGTGGTGAATATTTCGCTCATAACAGATTACGACTCTGGCGTCCATGCCGGAACCGAGGCGGTAACTGCTCATGACGTTTTAGAAGTGTTTTCAAAAAATGCGGAACGAATCAAAGCAGTCGTGCTTGATATGGTGAAGAAATTCCCTGTGGACCTTTCAGGACTTGGGGCACGACAAGCCCTCCAATTTAGCCGCGGCGATGGTCATGCTGCGACGCCGGATGACATTAGATTGTTTGAAGTTTTGCCGTAGCCATGGTGTATCTCGCCGCCCTGTTCGTCTTTGCCCTCCCCCAATCAAGCGGTGTGAACGTTCAGACCGATATTGTCACTCGTACTGTAGGAGGTCGGGAAGTTAAATTCAATTGGCCTATCGGAACTCCTGTCATTGGCGAAAGTTTAGAGTGGAATGGTCATCGAATTTCAATCGGAGACCGAGGAAACCTCTTGCTTTTAGATTCGGGACGGCTTGATTGGGCGGAAATTCGAAAGAATTATGTTGAAGCCATCGGGCTTCAAACGCTCTCCACACCAACTTGGCGGACAAAAGTGTTCCTGCTTCCCAGAACGAACATTTTGAATCGAGGCGAAATCCTCAGAGTTCGCCGGAATTGGATGGAAAAAGAGCAGATGGACCAGGCTTTCGTTGCTCTTGCGGAATGGGCAGTGCGAGTCGAATCAGCAATGAAAGGGAAGCTGAAAGTTGAAATTGATGTCGAAACCGACATGGATGAGAATTACCAGGACGCTTCGGCAACTTCAAATCCTTTCGACCAAAATTGGCTTCAAGAATATTGTTCTCCTAGATTTAATGGCTTCGATTTTCAATCAGATGACAAGATTTTCCGCGGCCGGTTCGATTCCGTATGGGTTTTGCATAGCGGGCTGACGCCATTTGCTTCAAAGGCAATGATTTGGGAAACTCCGGTTACATGTGTTCCGATTGCGAATTTGCTTGCTAAGGGCGAGGACGTTTCCCACAAGATTTTTCAAATTTGGAATGAAGATTTGCGGAGCTCGGCAGTGCGATTAGGCTATCAAATTGCACCGAATGAAACTTCTCGATTTCAGATTTCGAAGCAAACAATTGACACCGACCTTCCTTTAACAACGCTTGAAAGGGTAACTGCAAACCGAGATTCAAATAGCGCCGAATTTACAAGCCGTTTTCAAGCCAAAGGTTCAACAGATGGGGTCCTTTATGCGGGTATTCAAGATGATCCACTAGAAAAAGTTGGCTTGATAACGGAAGCCGAAATAACACAGATACTGGGAGCAAAGTTGGCGGCAACAAGTCAGGGAAGCTCCGTAATTCTAACTGGCGAAGGGCTTCCAATGAGGATGATTTCCAACGCGACAACTCTAGATCCGATTCTTGAAAGTGATCGTGAAGCAACAGCACTTGTTATGGGCAAGGGTAAGTCGCTGCTTTTCGTGCGAATGCCCTTTCTAGCCCTGTTTGCCGAGAAGATTCCCGACGCAAAATTTCATGGATTTGTACAGATTTACGGAATTCAACTTGGCGTGTTTGCAATTGCAGAGACGAAATCTGGACTTCAAGAATGTGAATTAGTGGGGCACCCAAAAGTTAGCCAAATTCCGCAAACCGCTATTTCAGAATCAAGTGATGTTGAGTTTTTTTCTGGCGATTCTACAAAGGTCAAAACTTCTGGTCAGTTTACTGCGAGAGAGCTACCTGAGCCAGGTAGGGGAACGGTAACTCTTGTTGATTTTGGAAAGGCGATTCGCGTTGGCGAGGCCGTGATTTTTGATTCCAGATCATCAAATGGCGGAATTGATTCCAGAGCAAAGCCGAAATTCAGCTTTTGGATCAAGGCGAGTCAGGTTGAACCTGTGCTTTTACGATTCGAATTTCAGAATTTGCCTTCAAGGCAAATTAGGCTTTTCGGACGCTGGCCAACTCCCGAGGATTGTGATCCGACACCGGTAGGGGCAGAGATCGAGGCAATCGCGGACGGAAATTGGCATCAAGTAACTGTTGATTTGCGGGCACTCGGTCCAAGTTCGGGTCGAGCCATCATTAGTCGTGTAGTTTTGAGTAGCGACCCGCTTGCAGAAGCATGGGGCAAAGGAATGTCAACATCTTCAAGTTTGCTTCTTGGACCTGCCGCCGCAGAAGCGACAACGGAACCAGTTCCTGTTTACTCTTCCCTATCAGCTTCTCAACCTGATTTTGCTTCAATAAACCCTGAGGATCGAGCGCGGTGGGCTGCCGCCGCCGCTGATACTACAGAGAATATTGCCATTCTCTTACCGTTGTTAAGGGATCGAATTGACTTTGTCCGAACAAACGCCAGTGCAGCATTTCAAAGGATTCGGAGCGCAACTGCTGAACCTGCGCTCATTGATGCTCTTAATACTCTTGACGCCCGACAAGCTCAAGCCACCATCAATGCGCTTCAATTCCAAAATACAGATACGGCTTGGAGCGCGATTAGCAGAACCTTTTTGGGTCCGCCTCTGGAGTCACATCGAGTGTTTGCTGCAATTGCATTGGGTGATCGAAAGCTACCTTCCACTACAGGATCGTTGAGCACAGGATTCGCTTCCAGAAGCTGGCAAGCCCGACTCAGAAGTGCTCAATCCATCGCAAAAATGGGAAGTCGCGAATCGAACTTACTTCTCATTGTATTCATGCAAGAGACCGATCCAGAAATTAGGCGATTTGTTGCGGAGAACTCAGATGTATCGAGTGAAACAGTTTGCAGAAGACTCCAATATTCGGCGGTCAACGATCCGAGCGATGCGGTCCGAGAATCGTGCCACTGGCGATTAGCTCATTCTACGATTGCTTCATTTGCTATCGAAGGTTGGAAGGGAATTCGCGACGACAGTCCATTCGTGCGGCTTTCTATTCTAAATCGAATATTTGAATCTCCAACTCAAGATGCAAGGCCCGCTATCATTCTCGCCGTTTCCGATGTTGATCCTCGAGTTCGTGCGAAAGCATTGCTTTGTCTTTCAAGACTTCCTGGGGAAGTCAAAATCGAAGAACTTGGTCAAATTTCAAGCGATTTAGATGTCCGTGTTCAAGTGGCTTTTCGCGAATTAATGGTCGCAAAGGGCATTGGAGAAAACAGTTTGATGCTTTCTTGCGTCAAGTAAGATAGGAAAATATTGTGAGGAAACTCGTATTCGTTCGGTAAGGAATGCTCGACAATGAACGTAAAACTAATAGGTGGGCGGATCAATGGGTAAATCAGAAGAATGGAAATCTGGATTGCGGATGGCGGGTTTAGCGACCCTCAGTGCTGGAGCGTTGCTTACAGGAATTCTTGTCAGAGAGCAAAGGTCGCCTAGCGCAAGAATTCCAACTTTTCAAAACCTTGTCGCTTCTAAGGATATTCAGTCAATTCCGGAAGACGATTATTTCACTGAAGTTGCGAACATCCTTCGAGACGATTTTGTTGATCCGATTCCAGACGAGATGAAGCTCGCTACCGGCGCCATTCGAGGAATGATTGCGAGCCTGAACGACACTAATTCCATTTACTATGACAAAGAGGAGATGACTGTTGTACTTCGGGGGCTACAAGGGCAATTCGAGGGAATTGGTGCAGAATTTGGCTTCGAATACCAAAAGACCAACGGATCAACTAGTGCTGAAGGAATACCGAATGTAGTGGTTCGTTCCATCATTCCCGGAAGTTCTGCAGAGAAATCTGGCCTTCTTGTTGGAGCAAAGATTGAAACAATTGACGGTCATTGGGTTATGAATTCAGAGTTTATTCAAAGGGCGCGAGACATTCAAGCAAAAGTCCTGGCGAAGAAACTTCCAGCTACCGCGATGGATACTCTGCGAAAGGAAATTCGATCTAAATCAGAAAGCGCGATTACTCCGATTCGAGCTTGGAAGCGACTTGCGATGGGCCGCCAAGGAAAAACAAAAGTAGAGTTCGTGGTAGCTAACAAATCAACAACTGTTGAGTTTGCAAAAGGAGTCTGGGAGCGAAAAACCAATTCCGAATTTGAAGAAATTTCGTTCATCCCTGGTGCTGAAAAGTTGTTTTCGCCAAGCAACGGGAATATCCGATTTGATCTGCGTGGGCAAGGGCTCGGCGATTATCCAACGATGATTTCTTTAGTGAAAAAATTGGGCATTTCGGGATCGTTAGGGTCGTTGAAGCGCGAAGGTAAAAGGGCGCCTGTTCCCATTTTGATCAAAGGGTCGAATTCGAATGCAACCCGGATTACGGTGCTTGTCAATAAAGGCACCTCGGGAGTGCCAGAAATATTCTCTCGAATTTTGGCCAAATCGGGCGCCAAAATCGAGGGCAAAACAGCAGGAAACGCAGTTGCAACCCAGATAACGATCTTGCCAGATAACAGCGGTTACACACTCAATTTGGGCCGGTTTGAAGGGGGTATCGCGAAGTGAAGGTTTTTGGAAGAATTTTGGTTGTGCTAATACTAACTGGCGGACTTTTTGTTCTAGGTTTTTCATGGCGAGATATTCAAAGGGGAAAAGCCCCAAATGCTTCGCTCTTTGCAGATCTTGTTGGATATCAGCCTCCAATGCAAAAGGTCGCGCCAATCAAAGTTTTTCGAAGCGGATTCACTCACATCCAGCAAGATTTTGCACGCCAACTTGATCCTTCGAAAACTAAATACGCTGGTTTAGCTGGAATGATGGCATCGCTAGGCGATCCACATACGGTCTTCATGGAGCCGAAAATAGCCCAAGAGTTTAAGATGGAAACAAAGGCACAATTCGCGGGAATTGGTGCTAGGCTCGCAAACGATCCGCTTGGAGCAAAGGTAGGGGCGGTATTTGAAGAAAGCCCAGCCGCAAATGCCGGAGTAAAAACCGGAGATTTGATTACATCAGTCAATGGCAAGTCTGTCAGCGGACAGGATACGGCCCAAATTGCCGACCAGATCCGTGGTCCAATTGGCACAAAAGTAACATTGACCATTTCAAGAGTAAATGTACCGGCACCAATAAGCCTAACGATCCAACGGGCGCAAATCACAACGCCAACTGTGACATCTCAAGTTTTCGAAGAGGGCATTGGATACATCAATATTTCGATCTTTTCCGAACCGTCGGCAACCCAATTTGAACAAGCACTAGAAAAACTAGATCGGGGCGGGCTAAATGGCTTGGTAATTGATGTTCGTGGAAATCCAGGCGGCCTTCTTGAATCCGTTCGCGACATACTGTCTTTGTTCTTGGAAAACAAGCCAGCGGTTACCCTAAAGATGCGCGGCGGGTCGGAAGAGCGTACAGTTACTCTTGTAGGAAAGAAACGTGAGATGAACTATCCGATAGTTGTCTTAGTCAATGAAGATTCTGCGTCTGCATCTGAGATACTCGCTGGCGTACTAAAGGATTACCATATTGCAACACTTGTCGGCGAGCACACCTATGGAAAGGCTTCTGTCCAGAATGTAATTTCGTTCCGAGATGGCTCGAGTGCAAAATTTACGATTGCGCGTTACTATCTGCCTAGTGGTGAGGACATCGCACGCAAACTTGATGACGACGGAATGTATGTTTCTGGCGGCATAAAGGTTCACGAAGAGGTTAAGTTGCAAGATTCGCCTGCACCTGTTATGGGTGAACCTAAAACTGATAATCAGCTTGCAAAGGCGATAGAAATCGTTCGTCAAAAATCAAAGAGAAGCGCACGAACTCAGGTCAAGAGTAATGGTTCAAATAAAGCAGATATTATCAGTTAAAGGATTCTCGCTATCTGCTTCGCGGGTCTAGTCGGGCCCGCAAACCGTCGCCTACGAAGTTGAGTGCGAAGATTGTGATGCTTAATATCAGGCATGGCCATAGTAGTTGCATAGGCTGTGCATTTATGTTTTTGCGAGCCTGGTCTAACATTCCCCCCCAACTGGGCATTGGCGGCTGGACGCCAATGCCTAAGAAACTCAAGGTGCTTTCCGCTAGAATAGTGCCAGCTAAGTCAACCATGCTAACAGCTAGTACTACTCCAATGAGCTGCGGCAAAACATGCTTTCTTACAACGTAAGCAGTCGAAGCTCCCATCGCTCGACTTGCGATCACAAATTCCCGATCTTTCAAAGAAGAAATTTGAGTGTAAACAAGGCGAGTGATGCCAGGCCAAGAAGTTATGGAAAGGGCGATGATTACAGCGTCCATGCCTGGCCCTCGTATGGCAATAATGAGCACTGCCAGCAAGATGTCAGGAAATGCAAACATTGCATCAGTAAAGCGCATTAGTGGGACTCGAATGTACTTTGGACCGAATACTCCAATGCTTCCAAACAAAATTCCTACGACTAGGCTTATCAATTGAACTGACAATCCAATTGTGAGCGAGACTCTTGCGCCGTACATGAGGCGAACAAAAGTGTCTCGCCCAAGTTGGTCCGTCCCAAGCAAAGTTCCAGTTCCCATCGGTGAAAAGGGCCTTCCAACATCCTTTGTGTAATCTGGGCCAAACACGGGAACAAAAATAGCGGCCAATACGAGACAAATCAAGAATGATGCACCCGCCCAAAAGAGTACGTCACGTCGTTTCATATTGCTCGCTCCCGAATTCTTGGGTCAATAATGGGTAGCAACAAATCAACAATCAAATTGATCATAATGAACATCGCGCCCGTAACCAAAATGGTTGCTTGAACGACAGGCATATCGCCATCTTGAATCGCCTCAATCCCAATTCTGCCAATTCCAGGAAGGGTGAAAAACCGCTCGACTACAAAGGAACCTGTAAGTAAGAAACCGAAATTTGTACCTAACTGGGTGACAACTGGCAAAATCGCATTGCGAAGCGCATGGTTGAATATCAGCCGATTCGTCCCCACGCCTTTCGCAATGGCGAGCTTGATGAATTCTTGTTTCATCGTCTCGATCATGCTTGCACGAGTGAGTCGCGTGAGAGTCGTCATTGGGCGAAGTGAAAGTACAAATACGGGCAAAATCAGATACAAATACAGTGGCCCTCGAAGAATTGGCTCCCAGTTCTGCGGCACATAACCTAATTGAACAGAAAACAAATAGACAAGAATCGGTGCCAGAACAAAGTTCGGAATAGTAACGCCAAGCGTGCTGAAGACAAGCACAAGTCGGTCTGCAGCGCGGTTTTCATAAACAGCCGCTAAGGTTCCCAAACTAATTCCCACTACTATCGCAAGAAGTAATGCCATGAACGCGATTCGAAGCGTCATAGGCAAGTTTTGCTTCAATAGCTCAGCGACTGTTCCTTTGGTTGGACGAAAACTCTGTCCAAAATCGCCCTGGGCGGTTTTTACCAAGTATTCCTTGTAGCGAATGACTATTGGACGATTCAGCCCCAAATCCTGGCGAAGCTGCCGAACATACTGCGGATTGTTTCCCTTTTCTCCTGCGAGTACTGTCGCGAGGTCACCTGGAGCCAGTTCGTCGGCAAGAAAAGCCACGAAAGTAATAAAAACGAGGCTTAGCACCCCGTACAATAAACGCAACAAAATGGCTTTAGCAAGCCGCACAAATGGCATTCTACATTACGTTGGGGGTTGGACGTTGGGTTTAAGTAAGCAGTTTGCACTCTGCGGTTGGCGGAGTGCGTATGAAAGCTAACCGCAACATAGGGAACGAGGATAGCGAGAACAGCTATCGCTGGAAATTCAGAAGAGTTTCTTTGTGTACGGGCAACTTCAAACCGCCAACTGCTAACTGCCAACAAACCTACTCTACTTCCCAGCCAAAGCCACTTCGCCACTTGAAACTCGAACGGAAATTATTAAATCGCCCTTTGTGATCTTTCGAACAACGTCCATTCCTTCAACTACTCGTCCAACCGCCGTATGATCGCCTTCCAAGAAACGGTAAGTGTCTAATAGGATGAAGAATTGACTGTCGCCGGAATCCCTGTCGCCAGGCTTGGCGGCAAGAAAGACGGCACCTTCAGTTGCCTCAATTCCGGTTTGCTCGAATGGAATCCTTGATCCTGCGCCCCTTGTTCCCATTGATGGCGAGTCTAGTTTCGAAGCATCACGAGAGTTGGGATCGCCTGTTTGAATCAAGAACGGCCGCGGTTTGGTAACGACTCGAAACCAACGTTGCCCATCATAAAACTTTTGTCTTGCAAGTTGAATAATTTGGGCGGATGCCTTTGGCGCCTTATCCGTTGCCAATCGGATCACGATAGTGCCCTTTCCTTCAACTTCGATTCTAACCAGTGAATCAGCTCCAGAAGGCGAAGTCAAACCAGACGCAGCCCAAAGGGAGGCTACGAAAATGGTGGATGCCAACAAGATGCCACGAAGCTTCATTTTATATTTAGACGATTATGTCTGGTTTGGGGATTGGGGAAATTGAGTGAAAGGTTTTGGGTTTTGGGAAAACTCAGAACCACAACTGGGCAAAAACGAACGGTTGAGTTCACAAATTCAGCAAATAATGAGCCTCCCAACACCCAACACCCCTTCCCCTACAACGCCCGATCCAACATTTGAGCAATTGTTGCCTTGGGAGCTGCACCAACCATTTGGTCAACTACCTTTCCACCTTTGAAAACAAGCAGGGCTGGAATGGACATGACGTTAAATTGCGTTGCCAAGCTGCCCTCGGCATCAATATCTACTTTGTAGACCTTAGCCTTTCCAGCATACTCCTGCGCAATCTGCTCGACCGAGGGAGCAATCGCCCGGCATGGTCCGCACCAAGTCGCCCAAAAGTCTACGAGTACGGGAACATCGGATTGAAGCACCTTTGCTTCAAAATCTGTGGTAGAAATTTCTAATTCTGCTGACATTTTTGTCTCCAATCGAGGTGAGCCTAAGGTATACCAGAGAGCGATCGAAAATTCTTGTATGAATCTGCGTTGGCTGCGTTACCAATTCGCAATTAGCCTCGTCAGATATAGAAGACTGAAAACTAGGCGAAAGTTTCAGGAGGAATGACCTTTGAATCTAAGATTTACTAATTTAGCAATTTGCAGTTTAGCACTGACGATGATCAGCATTGATGCTGTGAGCCAATCGGTTCGCGCTTCGAATGCAGAAAACGGACTGGTAGGCGTAAAGCTTTACGATACTGGCCAGCGCGTCATTTCGATGTATGGTTCACCGCTAGAGATTCAGCCGATTAATTTTGGCGGTACAGCGATTGGACCGGGCGGCGGTGGCGGCAGCGGTGCTCGTGGCGGAGCAGGTGCTTCAGGCGCTCCGAGTCGTTCGGCAGGTGCTGCCCCGGAGCCAACGGCTCCACCAAATTTTATTGATGGCGTTCCTAACGGAGAATGGGGACTCGGCAATGAAGTTCTTCGACAGAAAGGCGGTCCTGGCGGAGAGGGCGATGAAGGTCCACGCGGCGGGGGCCCAGGCCAACGAGCTGGCGGCGGTGGCGGCGGTAATGCAGCAGGTGCTGGCGGTGGCGGCGGAGGCACTGATCAGAGCGTTGCATACACACGTTGGGTATACAAGCGAGGCATGAGCAAGTACGGATTCGTACTAGATAAGTTCAACCGTGTTGTGCAAATCGAAGCAATTGGAATGCAAGATGGCAAAGTGAAAACTCGAAAGGGCGTGGGCTTTGGATCAAGTTTCGGAACGTTGATCAAAACATACGGCACACCTGACGGATATGAAATCAATGGCGATACGATTGTTGTTAGGTTTCTTCAACGAAACAAGGTTGCTTTCCGATTGAACCGACTTGGCAAAGATAAGACGCACCAGGTGACTGGGATCGTAGTAGCCGGCGGCAAAGCTTAGAAAGTGCGGGACGAGCGCGACGAGATTCGGACGAGAATTGACATCGTTGACCTTGTCGGCCAAAAAGTCCTGCTGAAAAGAGCAGGCAAACATTGGAAGGGCCTCTGTCCGTTTCACGACGACAGAAGCCCTTCTTTCTATGTTAGCCCGGACATCGGCAGGTACCGGTGCTG
Organism: Armatimonadota bacterium; assembly: GCA_031400935.1. Lineage (GTDB taxonomy): Bacteria > Armatimonadota > Fimbriimonadia > Fimbriimonadales > Fimbriimonadaceae > JANNJE01. Next base: position 148,626 of record JANNQV010000032.1, on the reverse strand, counting down.
GTCGTGTGGCGAGGCTGGCGATATTTTCAATTGGGTGATGAAATCCCAAAATGTCGAATTTGGCGATGCCCTGCGGTTCCTGGCTGAAAAGGCAGGAATCACACTTTCAGCCAAACACGGGGAATCTCTGTTCGGAAGAAAAGAGCGCCTCGAAATCATGAAATCGGCGCAAGTCTTTTTTGCAGCCGAACTTTCCAAGAGCGAATTCGCAACTAAATACTGCGAAGGCAGGGGTCTGTCAGAGGAAATTCGAAAGGCTTGGGGTTTAGGCTACGCACCCGCAAGCGATCACCACCTTGCAACAGCCTTTCGTAAATCGAAAGTGGCACTTGCAGCCGCAAAAGAGCTTTTTTTAGTTGAAGAGGATTCAGCCGGATCGTACTTTGACAAGTTTCGATCCCGTTTGATGTTCCCGATTCATGACGAACGAGGCGACCTAATCGCTTACGGCGGAAGGATTCTTGGCGACGGCCAACCGAAGTACATCAATAGCTCCGACACTCCCCTTTACCGAAAGAGCAAGGTTCTATATGGGATGCATCGAGCCAAAGAAGCAATTGCAAAAGCAAACCAAGCAATTTTGGTGGAAGGCTACTTGGACGTAATTGCCTGCCATCAAGCAGGGCTCGAAAACGCCGTGGCATCGCTTGGAACATCTCTCGCCGAAGAACACGCCAAACTTTTGCGGCGATGGTGTGAAAAAGTCACGATTCTCTATGACGCCGACGCCGCAGGAATCAAGGCGGCGGATCGAGCTAGCGAAATCTTGCAAGCAGAAAATATCACAGCAAGAATCGTGCTTCTTCCAAAAGGCGAAGATCCAGATACGATGCTCCGCAGCCAAGGGGCGGCGGCAGTTCGTGAAGCTGCAGATCGTACAATGACCCCATCCGAGTTTCAGATTTGGAGAATTGAATCCACATCTGTAAGCCATGACGAACAATTTTGGGCAGAAATTGTCGAAGCCCTTTCAAAAGCATCGTCTCTTAGCGAAATGCAAAGTTTAGCGACTCTAGTTAGCAGCAAACATCTTTCAGGGAGTAGGGCAGACTCAGAATCGCTCATGCAGCAGGCCCGTCAAGCCCAAAAAATCCGGCTTCGAGGATTGCAAAAGGGAAAGAGCAAAACACCTGCTCAATCTGTATCAGAAACAGCCACATGCAATCCCGCCGAATCTGTTCTGTTCCGAGCGTTTTTGGAAGGTTTCCTGCGACTAGAGGTATACAAATCAATTCAAAAGGAGCCTCTATTTACAACACAAGGCCAACAGATTGCTGAGGCAATCGTAGCGGCATTCCCAGAAAAACCGCCGGAGGGAAAACCCGTCGAGTGGCTTTCAGCTATTGAACCAAGCAAAGAAAGAGAAGCACTTTCAGATTGCATGATTGCGTTTACAACAGATGATCAGCTTCTGAGCCAAGCGAGGGCAGAAGTTTCTGCGGGAGAGCTGGCCGACGTGTTGCATGATTTGCAAACTTTAAGAGATAGAAATAGTGTTGCCGCTGCACTTGTTGGCGCACCATCAGCAGAGGAAGTTGAGTCTGCGTTTGAGAAACTTAAAGCCGCCCACGCCCGAGAGGCGCATCTCTGGGAAGGATGAATTTCAACAATTCTCGTAAATTTCCTTGGTTTTTTGGAAAACCTACGCTATAGTAATAGTGTAAGCGGCACAAACGGGGAATCTTTGCCGCTTAGCCACTACCTGAACGGTAGGGAGGAACAGTCATCGAAGCGGGGATATTTGAAGATTCGAGCTCGCCTGATTTACGGGGTGCGAGCTTTCGAGATTCTGCAATTCAGTTGCAGGTGATAGAGTACGGCAATGAAGAACATTCATCGTCGCCCAATGGTCGTGATTCTGACGCGGTGTCTCAAGCTACGGAGGATTCCACCAAATTGTGGCTGCAAACCGTTGGCCGAACGCGGCTTATGACTCAAGAAGAAGAGCTTACGACCGCAATTCGTGCCCAAGCCGGATGCGAAGCCAGTAAAAGGCGGATGATCGAAGCGAATTTACGCCTCGTTGTCAACCTTGCAAAGAAGTTCGTTTCAAGAGGCCTATCGCTTCAAGACCTGATTCAAGAAGGCAATGTTGGCCTCATCCGTGCTGTAGACAAATTTGACACTGCTCGGGGATATAGGTTCAGCACCTATGCAACATGGTGGATTCGGCAATCGATGTATCGGGCCATCAGCGATTATTCAAGGACAATTCGAGTTCCCGCTCATGCAATCGAAGCGTTTTCAAAATTGGGAAAAGTTGGGCAAAGGCTTCAGAGCGTTTTGGGAAGGGAACCGACGCTTCAGGAAATTGCCGATGTCGCAGAATTGCCGATTGAAAAAGTTCAAGAAGCATTCAAAGCCCTTTCGGAACCGATTTCGCTCGAATTGCCTGTCGGAGAGTTCAACGAAGCATTTTTGGGCGACTATATCGTAGACCGCTCGGAGGAAACGACAGAGCGCTGCCTGGATCGGGCAATGCTTAGACGACGAATCAAAGAAATTTTGGACACCTTGAGTGAAAGAGAAAGAAGCGTAATTGAGATGCGCTATGGACTCGAAGATGGTCGCGCCCAAACGTTAGAAGAGGTCGCCAGATTCTTTGCAGTTACAAGAGAGAGGATTCGGCAGATCGAGCAAAAAGGGATGCGAAAGTTGAAGATGCCCTCAACGTCGAGGAAATTGAGCGAGATTTTGGATTGAGGAGAGTAATTTGACTTTGGTTCAGGGCCTCGACCCTTGCATTGAAGCAAGAGTCGAGGTTAAGTAGACTTTGACCAGAGAATCAAATGGGCGTCCGCGCTGTACGCTAGTCCATGATCGCAACTTGATATGTGAGTTCGCGAGTCAGTTTGACCCCGAATTTCGTTCCAATGTCGGAAGTCACGTTTCGAGCCTTAGATGGGTCCTTTTGGATTTCGCCAAACAAGTATCCAAGCGCACCGCCAATCAGCGAGGTCGTAAGAACGTTTTCTTTTGTCAATATCGCAATGAGCGCCCCGCCACCAGCTCCGTAGCCAACCCATTTAAGGTTGTCATTCTTGGTGCCAGGCTTAGCCACGATGCGTCCGCCCTCGACATTTACGCTATTCGAATCCAGTCCGATTAGCGTGCCATGCACCTTGTAGGATTGACCATCAGGCAGTTTGACTCGGTCGAAAGCGAGCCCGAGCACTCCTGGCGTGTCGCCAATTTTTGCACGGACAACATCCACATGGCCTTCGAGGACTGCCCCATTAGGAATTCCTTGATAACTCGATAACTCGCCCGTCTCAAGGTTCGCAGTAAATTTGTCTCCAACAGAAGAACCGTTCGAGCTGAGTTTCTGATTCAGCGAGAAAGGAATGACAGTACCGGAGTTCATGTGTATTGCGGTATATCCTGCTGGAGTCTGCCAAGGATTGCTTACTCCCATTGTGTTGATTTCAACCGTTCGAACTGAGGCGACCCAGTCTACAGTTCCACCCAATGCCTCACTCAAGAATCGAAGAGGAACCATCGTTCGTCCCATAACGATTTTGGCTGGCGAGTCCAAATTGACTTGACGGCCGTTTACCGTTGCGTAGTAGGAGTTGACTGGAAGTCGAATCGTATCTGTGCCGCGCTGTGCGACGACAGTTCGAGAGTTCGAATCCCATTCTACGTTTGAATTCATGTGCTCGAAGACTCCGCGAACCGGTACCATTACTCGGTTTTGGATCATGATGGGTTGAATATCGGGAAAGTTGACGAAATCGCCATTTACAGTCGCCCGGATATCTTGAGCGCCTGCAACACTGGCTACTGCAAATGCTGCGATTATTGCCACAGCATGCATGTATCTAGAGCCTGGATTTCGATTTGTATTTGTTGAAAGTTTTGTTTTCATCAGTCCACAGACTACTGAACCAAAACTGTATACGCAAGTCCAGGTTTTCGGCGTCAGTCAATCGGTAGACACGAAATGGCTGACTTGCACACCGCGTTGCGAGAAGTGTACATTTGACTTGAAATGTGGACAATTATTGTAATTCTCTTTATCATGTGGTTGCTAGGCATGCTGACGTCAACTACGGTTGGTGGGCTCCTTCACATTCTTCTCATCGTGGCCGTCGTCATGTTCATTGTGAATTTGCTTCGCGGTCGGCGCACACTCGATTAGCACCGACTCTGCATCAACCGTCGGAGACCACATGGAACCGAATGAAGATTCTTCACTGTCGTTAAAGAGCCGGGCATTTGCCGTTTTCTTTGGTTTTGGCGGGGTACTGGTCTTCTTGTTCGTAGTGTTCCTACTTATTAAGCTATGGCCGATCGCCGTCCTTCTCTTGATCTCGCTCATGCTGGTAGCGGCACTTACGCCGGTCGTTGGCAGAATTCACAGGAGATTCAACCGAAAAACAGCAACTATTGTGGTTGTCGTCTCATTGCTTCTTGGTATTGTAGCGTTGATCGTCCTCACAATCCCACCCGTTGCAGCACAGCTTTATGCGCTTGCGAACGATTTTGATGGGCTATTCAAACAGCTTCAAGAAAGTCTGAAGAAGACCTCGCCAGAGTTAGCAAAAATGTTGGGGCAAGTTAAAGTTGCCGCATTGCCACCAAGTGCAGCTCAGCAAGGCGTTAAAGATGTCATTTTTTCATCGTTTACGGTGATCACCAGCTTTGTCACCGTTATCATGCTCACTGTTTACTTAGTTGTCGAAGGGCCGGTAGTGGCGACCGCAATGGTCAGTGTGTTTCCGCGAACTAACCGGCTTCAAGTTAGAAAATTGTTCGGTGAGATCGGAGATCAGGTCGGCGCGTACATTCGGGGCCAACTCACCACCTCATTTCTGGCCGGGTTGTTCACTTACATTGTATTGTCCGCGCTTTCAGTTCCTAACGCCCTCGCACTTGCTTGGGTCATGGCAATTGCAGATGCAATTCCCATTGTTGGTCCAATCTTGGGAATGGTTCCAGCAGTTGTTAGCGCCTACAGATTCAGCGACCAAACTGCGCTATACGTTGTGATTGCTCTAGCCATCTACCACCAGATCGAGAGCTATCTGATTGTGCCAGTGATTTATGGCAAAGCACTTAAACTCTCTCCACTAGCTGTTCTCTTATCGGTTCTGGTCGGCGCATCGCTGCTCGGCATTGTCGGAGCATTTCTTGCCTTACCATTTGCGGCAGCGATGCCAATACTGCTTCGCCACTTTAATGATTGGAGAAATCAAGCCGATGAAGGTCCTAACTTGCCAGATGAAGTTCTTGCGGAGGCATGAATGGCAATCTCATATGCAGAGACAGGACGCACTATTAGGTGGTTTTCTATTGTCTACCAATCAACTGACAATATAAAGTGCGACTTGTCAATGCTTCGCCAAGTGGCAAATACTTGGGTGCGGGGTTCTGAACATTTGCTATGAAACGTCCGCCCCCTCTTTGGAATGCCTTGAATAGGAAAATGAAAATGAAAATTCACACTCGGCAACTTGCAGCTACGGTCGTATTCGTTGTTACCTTGACTGGTTTTGCGAGCGCTCAGTCAATTTTGGAAACGATAGCGAAGGAGATAATTGCTGCAAAATTCGGAATTAGTAAGTCTGAAGTCTCCCGTATTCTAACGGCAAGCCGCCTCTCACTGAACGATGTCGCACCAATCTTATCGGCAAGCTCCAACGGACAAGTAAGGCCAGATACGGTCTGGAAGCTACGGCGCAAAGGGCTTGGCTGGAGTCAGGTCGCACAAAGGATTGGTATGCACCCAGGCACGTTCAACAAACTTCGGGTGGCCGGAGCGTTTGATTCAGGAAAAATCTGGAGCAACGCATTGACAAACAAGTTTGCAGTTACCGGGAGCGACATAGCGGCAGTTCAGAAACGAGGTGCCAGCCCGCAAGACACAATCGCCGCCATTCTAATCGCCAAAGCATCCTACCGCACCACACCAATAGTGTACGAAGAGTTTAGGAAGGCTGGAAAGTGGGAGCTGATCCGTAGGAAGAACGACGTGGATTTCAGCAACTGGAAAAATTACACTAAGGCACAATCTCCAGTCGAAGGGCAAGGAAAGCCAATGGGCCGTCGGAATGCGCCGAAAAACAACTCCAAAGGAAACGGCAAAAGTAGCAATGCAACAGGTTAAACAGCATCGCTCGATTCATGAATTGCTCTTGACGCTCATAGCGCAAAAAAAATGTTTAAGGAACTCATTTTTCAGCTCTTTTGTAGAAATCGAGGTAAAATTATATGCTAGAAGACTCCATAGGCTCTTCAGACGCCGCAACTATGGCAACATCAGTATTATCGCCTCGAGAAGCACAGATTGTCGAACTCGCTATTGCGGGCTTAACCAACGAAGGCATTGCCCACAAGCTAGACTTGAGCATCGGAACCGTAAACACCTATTGGCTGCGCATCCGGCTGAAGGTTGGAGGGCTGGGCAGAACAGACTCGGTTGCGATAGTGATTAGGGAACGAGCCGAGGCAGCACTAAGGGCGGCCAATCTCGTCAAAACGGACCTCGCCGAACTAGTGGCCATTCGCGAAGCGCAGCATCTAGATCAGAGAGCCGAACTCGCGCTCTTGCAGCTTGCAATGGACCAGATCCAATCAACAGTTTGGGCTACCGACGGCGACCTTAAGCTTCAGATCATTGCGAATGGCGTCATGCCCACTTCGCACTACGGAGTCGTTTGGGAAGTTGGCAAAACCGTCTACGAGATTTTCAAAAGCGAAGACCCTCTCCACCCGCCGATTGCTGCGCACTTGAACGCGCTCAACGGCGAAGAAACCAGCATTCGACTAAAAGGCGAGTTCAGCAATATGTTCCTTCGAGCCATGCCGATGAAGGACGACGAAGAAGGAAACGCTGTCGTCGGCTGTATCGGGATCATGAACCTTGTGGAGACTGGGAAGTCTTAGTGCCAGATGTGCTGGACAACTTCAACAAAGTCACAACGGTCACCGATCCGAACGGCAAACAGCTCATCTTTAACTACTATGGCGACGGAAGAGTTTCGAGCGTAGTAGACCCGACGAGCCGCACCTGGACATTCGCATACTCAACAAGCGGCGACCTTACAGGTGTTTGATCCCCCGACCCTCAGGTCGTCGAACCAATGAAACTTGAAACAGCCGAAACAAGTAAAACGGGCCAAGGGTCGGGGGTCTCGATAGAATCTGAGAAGAAAACATGGTAGACGTCGTCTAACTAGTCAGTAACGTGGGATGAAATGAAACCTCTCCGAATCGCAATGAGACCCCCGACCCTGGCTTCGCGTGAGGGTCGGGGGATCAAAACCAACCATCCAAATTACAACTTAACAGGCTCCGGCTCTTTCTTACTTGCTTCCGCTTGCAGAGCTTTTGTCAGCCGAGAAGCCCTTTTGGCATCAGATCCCGCTATTTTTTGAAGCAGCTCGGTGACCTTTTCGGTGTTCATGGCATTCAAGATCGGAGCCAATTCTTCGTCTTTCCAATCCAAAATCGTCTTCTCAAGCGAGGCGACGTCCATTTCATTCCAGAGAGCCGCCACTTTTGATTGGCCGAGTTTTGGGTCAGTTTCATTAACAAGGCCTGGGGCAAGAGTCGGATCGGTAGCTGAGACTGAAACCTCTGGCTCTGGTTCTGAAGTCGAAGTAGATTCTGCTGTACTTGGCTGCGCAGCATCCTTCCCCTCGCCATACAGTGCATTCGCCGCCTTTTTTGGCGTGACGCCCGGAATGTTGATCATTCCCTTTGTGGCTGCGAAAAAGGCTCCGCCACCAAGCAGCACGACAGGAACTAAGATCATTAGTAATTTTTTCATCGCCCGGTTTTCTGGCTATACAGAGCCATTATCTTCTTGACGTAATCCTGGGTCTGCTTGTATTCAGGAATGCCATTATATTTTTCAACTGCACCCGGCCCAGCGTTATATGCAGCTAAAGCAAGTTGAGGATCGCCTCCAAATCTCTTGAGCATTTGCGAAAGATAGGTCGCCCCACCTCGCAAATTTTGCTCAGGATCAAATGGATTTGTCACTCCTAAAGAACGTGCAGTGCCCGGCATGAGTTGCGAAAGTCCCATTGCTCCCGCCGAAGATCTCGCGCCAGGATCATAAGCGCTCTCCGCGGAAACGAGTGAATCAAAAAGAGCTGGGTCAATTCCAGCATCCTTTGCAGCGTTTTCGATCATCGCCTTTAGGTTTTCTGGGGTTTGCGTTAGTTTAACCATAGTTTGATCACCAAATGGATCAAAGGGCGAAAATCCGCCAAGTGAACCTGAAAGTCCGCTTGGAATTTGTGATGAAGTCTTTTGAACGCTCGGAAACGCGGCCTCGAGTTTTGCTTGAATTTCAGCCATTCGCGATCGAATCGCTTCCGGCCCTTTGATTCCAATTTCAATTCTCATGATGCTCTCTTATTCACAGCCCACTCATCCGACTCGGTTTGTTCCTTGCGCTTTTCCTCGATGAACCATTCTTCCTTGTCTCGCTCGCTGAGCTTTACAAGGGTTTCCTGTTCCTTTCGTTTTTCAATCCATTCTTCGCGCTTGGTTTCTTCTTCTTGCGTAAGTATTTCGATTACCGTGGCTTGTTGGCGTTCTTCGTTTTCGATGCGGTTCATCATTCGCTCAATTGCGATTCGATCTTGAATCGTTTTTGAAGCGCCAGAAGTCAGTCGGCTGCGCCGAATTCCAAACTGCTCGGATTCTGCCTCTGCGACAAGCCGATTTGCTCGCGCTTCAAGGTATGCATCCTTTGCATTTTGCTCAAGCAATTCTCTGTAATCGAGAACTCTCTGCAATCGAAAGTGAAAATTAGCCATTGGTTACCCCGTCTAATTGCGCTATGGATTCGTTCCACGAAGTCCCATCCGCCTTGCCTTGTCGAAGAAAGCTGTTGATTGCGTGCCATTTTTCGATTGCTAAATCAGCTATCGGTTTTGCTCCTGATTTGTATGCTCCAATGGAAACGAGGTCTTCAACCTCATCGTAAGCCGCGATCCACTCTCTCATTTTTCGCGCTGATTCGATGTGCTCGCCGCCCACTACCATCGGCATGGTTCGGCTCAGGCTGCTTAAAACGTCTATCGGCGGATAATGGCCTTTGTTAGTCAGTTTGCGGCTCAAAACCACGTGACCGTCAAGGATTGATCGAGTCGCGTCGGCTATTGGCTCGTTGTTGTCATCGCCTTCCACGAGAACGGTGTATAGGGCAGTGATTGAGCCCCTATCGCTGTTTCCGGCACGCTCCATTAGCTTGGGCAGAATCGAAAAAACACTGGGTGTGTAGCCCTTCGAGCTTGGCGGTTCTCCCGTAGCCAGCCCGATTTCCCGTTGCGCCATGCAAAATCTCGTGACGGAATCCATCATTAACAAAACCCGGTTTCCTTGATCTCGGAAATACTCGGCAATCGCAGTAGCCGTAAATGCTGCCTTGATTCGAAGAAGTGCAGGCTGATCTGAAGTAGCGCATACAATCACTGAACGAGCCAGTCCTTCGGGACCTAAGTCGTTTTCAATGAACTCGCGAACCTCACGGCCTCTCTCACCGATAAGCGCAATTACGTTTACGTCCGCTTCGCAATTCCTTGCGATCATGCCTAACAGGGTTGACTTGCCCACACCAGAACCCGAAAATATGCCGATCCGTTGGCCTTCGCCAAGGGTGATTAAGCCGTCAATTGCACGAACTCCCGTAGGAATCGGGTGGCTGATTTTGTTGCGCTTAAGCGCAGATGGCGGAGGTGAGTAGATAGGATAAAACCGGCTCACATTTGGGATAGGAAGGTCATCCATTGGAGCACCCAAACCGTCAATTGTGCGCCCAATCAATGCGGTTCCGACTGGTACCCGCAAGCAGTGTCCGGTGGCTTCAACCATAGAGCCTGCACGAATTCCAGAAATCTCGCCCAGAGGCATTAATAGGTTCAAATCGCCTCGGAATCCGACCACTTCCGCTGGCATTTTGGTGCCGTCGGAGGAGTGAATGTATACAAGTTCTCCAACTCTTGAAGCTGGGCCGTTTGACTCGATAACGAGTCCAACAATTTGTCGAACTCGGCCAAATAGCCGGTATGTTGGGGCCGTTTCTAGCACCGCTTGAGCTTTTTCGAAGATGGGAATCGCTAGCTTCATGCCGCCTCTCTCAAAGAGTCAAATAGGATTCCGAGCTTAGTCTCAATGCTTGCATCAACAATTCCGGCTTCCGATTCAATGACGCAACCGCCGCTGATTGTTGGATCGTCAACAATTTCGATGTTCCGAAGTTGTTTATTGACTGCTAGCAGTTCTTGTTTTCGTTGCTCAATTACTGGAACGTCGAAAGGATTGACTCTAATGCGAACGCTTTCAGCAAGAAGGACTTCTTTGATCGCATCTTTGGCGATAGCTGTTACAGTGTCATGTTCTAGCCGCAGTTCTTGTCCAAGAATTTTGGAAGCTATGAGCACCGAAAGCTTTGCAAGTAAATGTTCTGATTCGTCTGCCCAAGCTTTTGCCGCGAAGAAAACCTGATCGGATTTGTCTTGTAGAGTATTGGCAAAATCTTGAATTGCTTGATCAGTTTGGGCCTCGACGGATTGCCGAGCTTCCACTTCCCCTTTCGCAAGTCCCTTTGCGTAGCCCTCTTCAAACCCTTCATTTATTGCAGCTTCCTTTAATCGCGACAAGGCTTCTGCGGTTCGCCCCGCACCTTTTCTGCGCGAAGGAATATTGGCATCAACAATTTCCTTTGCAATTGTCTCAATTCGGTCTGCGAAGTTGTATGTCGGAGTCGAAGAGGCGTAAATATTTTTCGATGCCATTGGTTAGACCATGACCTCTTCTTCGCCACTGCGACCTAGAACGATGTCTCCCGATTCCTCTAGTCGCCGGATGATCGAAACAACCTTTTGTTGTGCTTCTTCTACCAATTTGATTCGAATTGGCCCCATGAATTCCATGTCCTCTTTCAACATTCCGACAGCACGTTCAGACATGTTTTTGAAAACTTTTTCCTGCACTACAGCACTAATTCCTTTTAGCGCTGTCGCAAGCTCCTTGATGTCAACTTCCTTCAAAATCTGTTGGACGGCTCGGTCATCTAGCTGAACGATATCTTCAAAGACAAACATCATGTTCTTGACGGTATCGGCAAGTTCGGGGTTGGATTCCGTAATCGAGTCCATAATGAGTCGCTCCGTTGACCGATCAACTCGGTTCAAGAGGTCAACCAATGCTTTTGGACCACCAGCTTGCTGCATTTCTTGGCTAAGCATTGAACTTAGCTTCTTTTCCAAAACCTGCTCAACTCTGCGGATAACTTCGGGTGGCGTTTGTTCCATGCCTGCAATTCGACCGGCAACTTCGCCACGAAGTGCTTCAGGAAGTTTTGACAAGACAATTGACGCACCACTTACCGGCATGTAGGAAAGTACAAGAGCAATTGTTTGTGGATGCTCATCCTGAATGAAGCTGAGAACATGGTTGGGATCGGCTCTCTTCAGAAAATCGAAAGGTACGATTTGCATCGCTGTAACGATCTTATCGAGCATGTCTTTTGCGCGTTCGCCGCCGAACGCCGACTCGAGTACTTGTCGCGCATTGTCGAGTCCACCTTCGGCGATAAAATCTTGCGCAAGTGCCAGCTCATGAAATTCAAGAATCACCGACTCGCGCTGCTCCGGCGTAATTCGGTCGAGCCTGGCAACCTCAATTGTCAATTGTTCAACTTGATCTTCTTTGAGGTGCTTCAGAACTTGTCCAGAATGTTCCGGCCCAATGACCATCATCACGATTGCGGCCTTCTGCTTTGTGTTTAGCTCTTCTTTTCGTCTCATCGTCGCTCCTCCACTAGCCAGCTCTTGAGAAGCATGGCGACAGCTTCAGGTTTTTCTTTGGTCATCTTTTTGATTTGCTCAAGAGGCACGTTCACTTTTTCGTTGATTCGGCCAATTCGTACATGCATCGGTTCGTCATCTTCCCATTCGTCTTCCTCTTCCGGACTCATTTTCTTCTTTTTCTTCTTAGGTCGGGGCGGTTCCAATGCGGCGATTTCACCTTCGCCTGACGAACTTGCGTAGCTCATTGCGCCGTCATCATCATACGAACCTTGCGGCAATGAACCAACTCCAGCTGCAACAAGTTGTCCGCTTGGGTAAGCAGCGACTGAAATCGTGTGGGACTTGGCAACCTTTGCGATTGACTTTATGATCATCATCGCAACCAATACGAGTGCGCCAATCGGCAGCAAAGACATAACCTGTTGCATTGTCTGCTTGCTCGATGCAGCACCCGCAGCGTCCTTCATTACCTTTTCTTGGCTAACGTCAAATTCGGCAGGCGTGACGCTCACTTCAAAATTCTTATCCTTAACATTTGTACTACCGAGATAGCCTTCAAGCGCCTTCTTGATTGGGTTGACGTCGGTGATATTTTTGCTGTTTGCCAATACGCTTATTGATATTTTGGTAACGGTGCCCGGAGCTCTTTCGGTCTCTGTATTTGTTTTGGTGTACGGGAATTCTGCTTTCTTTTGTTTGGTTGTATAGCTGCTGCCTGAAGCTTTCGCTCCATCTGGTATACCTGGGCTACCGCCATTTGCGGCCGATCCACTTGGCGTTGCACCGCCCGTAGCACCACCGCTCATTGTTTCGTCAGCGGACTCCTTATACAACGGATCTGTGCCTGCTTTCACGTCTTCTTTGCGCTCAGTAGCTTTGTCAAAATCCATCTCGACGCGAACGGTTAGCACGGTGTTTCCCGGACCAAAACGATCCAAAAGCGGCTGCAACTCTCGCTTGATTCGTCGAGCTTCGTTAACCTGACCAGAAATTTTGTTTGCATAAGATGCCGACGAGCCTTCCGCTTCTGATCCATCGTAGAGTGCCAATCCATCTTGATTGACAATGCTCACGTTCTTCGTTGTGAGCCCAGGAACAGCTCTCGCAACTAGGGAAGCCATAGCCTTGGCAGGTGCGCCAGAAAGATCGGCGCCGCCTTCTTCTGTGATGGTGACGCTTGCTGTAGGAGGGTTGTCCTCTCCTGCGAATGCACTCTTGTCGCCGGTGGTTAGAAGGACCTTTACGGCCGAGACGCCGTTGAGCGATTCTAAGGTTTGGGCGATTTCGCCTTCCCGAATTGCGTTGAGTTGAGCTTCCTCGACGCTCTTTGGCGACATGATTCCAATCGTGCCTCGATCGGCGTTGCCGAGATGCCCGCTCGTTGGATTTACGCCATTTTTGGCGAGTGTCGAGTGAACCAATGCGATCTTGTCGTGGGGAACATTTACGGTCCCCATCATATCAATTTCAACTGGAATGCCGAGTTTTTGCACTTCAGCAACGACACGACCCTGATCTCCAGGTGTCAAACCGCCGTATGCCATTGCCATTTTCGGCTTGCTGGCAAAGTAAAATGTCCCACCCAGAATCAGCACCAAAAAAGCGCTGCCAAATATCGTGACGACCCGCTGCGTGCGGTCCGCCACTTCCCACCATGATCGAATTTTTAGAAGTATGCCACCCATCAACTAAGTTCCTTAGTGACCAGCGGAGAAGATTTAGACTTGTGTTCGCATGATTTCCTGATAGGATTCCAGCATCTTGTTCCGAACCGCCATTGTTAGGTTTATGGCAAGGCCTGCTTTTTCCTTTGCGATCATCACGTCGTGATATTCCACTGGTTGACCCGTCTGAAGTTTGGTCTGCATCTCAGCAGAATTCTGCTGTGCGCCGTTGACCTCTTTCAAGACGTCCATCAACTGTTTGGCGAAGTCGTCGCCTTGCCCTTGACGCAACGTGGGACGGCTAATATCTAGCTTTTCCAAGGATTGTAAGGGATTGTTTTGGATTCTCATGATGTTCGTTTCTTTTCAGAACCCCTTCATCCTCCGGGAGGAAGGGGCAGGGGATGGAGGGTTGCTAATTTTTCGTTCTAACTAAACTCTTCCTATTGTGAGGGCACTTTTCACCATGCCTTTGGCACTGTTAAAAGCGGCGATATTGGCCTCATAAGCCCGGCTCGCTCCGAGCATGTTGACCATTTCAGTAATGGGTTCAACGTTCGAATATCGCACGTTGCCATTCGAATCTGCGTTTGGATGCGAAGGGTCGTGCTCCATTCGAAAAGGAGCTTGATCTTGGATAATTCCTGAAATCTCAACGCCATTGGTATCGCCTTGCAAAACTACTTCGCGTCGGCGGTAAGGATCAGCGCCGTCCTTACCTGTAGTGTTGGCATTAGCGATGTTGGAAGAAATTACGTCCATGCGGAATCGCTCAGCGGAAAGCCCACTTGCGCTGATTCGCATTGCACCATTAAGTGTGTTCATTATTTACCTTCCCTGATTACATTCTTCATTCCGGCAAAGTAGCCGGCGGTCAAATCGGTGAGCGCCTGATATCGGAGTTCGGTTTCGGCAAGTGCCATGACCTCTTTTTCGAGGTCCACGTTGTTTCCGTCTAAGCGCAGGCTGTTGTTGTTTGAGTTTGGCGAATGATTGGAATTGAACCGGCTTGTGCCTCTTGATTCTCCCATGGCTTCTTCGAGCGTGAGGTTAAAATCAACATCCTTTCGCTTATAGCCAGGCGTGTTGACGTTTGCCAAGTTGGCAGTCAGCGCGGCATGGCGTTGCGTAGTGAGCGACATTGATCGCTGCAGCTTTCCCACTGCGGGTCCAAACAAGTTTTCTAATATCTGCACGGTTTTCTTCTCCGCATGTGTGGAACAGGATTCATCCTGTTTTCCACATAAGCGCTGTCAGGATGAATCCTGTCCTACGCATTGCCGAATTTCTATTTCGGCGTATCAGATGTATCGGTAAGAACCTGGGAATCTTAAGGGGAAAAGTTTGGGGGTGAATGCGGGGATGGGAATTCGGCATGCTGTAAGTCACACATTCAAGCCCTCGAATTCTGATTCCCCATACTTGTCCCGATTAAACTAGATTGCAAATAGAGACTCGATCTAGCACCTTGAACCAAATTCGTCAGCGCAACGTATCAAAAATTTAACATGCCTCCGCCTATCCAGCCGATTTCGCGCAAGACCGTAGTGCTTGTGATTGTCGTTTGTTTCTTGGTCTCAGCCTTAGCAATTCCGGTGGCACTGCATTTGCCAAAGTGGATTGAAGCTGAAATTGTGCTTGGCACTTGGTGGCTTGTTTGGATCGCGGCACTTTCGTGGCTACTGTTTCATGGGCACGTGGTTGATGACGATACGAGCAAGCCTGAGTGGTCATCAGGGAAATCAGAGGCGTTCTTTCAAACACTCGACGCGACTTTTCATGCCGGGAGCTGCTGCCTATCGGAGGGCATTGCTACTGTTCTATTCGCAATGCTAGCTTTGTTATTGTTCGGACTAGCACTATTCTTGCTCGTCGAATTCGTTATTCCAGCGATTGTAGTTTTGCTTCTGATTTCTATCGGAGGAATGTTGGCTAGAGCTGTAAACGACACGCACGACTGTGAAGGTAGCTTTGGGATGTCCCTTATATGGGGTTTTCTGTGGGCAACGGTTTACACTGGGCCTGTCGCGGTGATCATCCTGCTAGTTGTGATCGCCTTGCAGAACAACCGCTAAGCGTCCTCTGGTTGACCTGAATTGTGACTAATGACGTGTCGAAGTTCACTCGCTAGTCTTCGGTTCTCTCTTACTCCGGATTAGCGCATCAACGCTCCAGCCTCCACCGCCAAAAGCGCAAAGGAACAAAAAGATGAAGCAGTAGAGCACTGCAGCCTCGCCTTGGTTTTGCATCGGCCAAAACGCTTCTGACTTGTAGTGGAACTGGAAGTAGGCAACCGCCATCATGCCAGCCAATACAAACGCCACGGGCCGAGTGCACAAGCCAATCATTATCAGCAGCCCGCCATAAAATTCGAGCACACCGCCGATCCATGCCTGAGACCATGCTGCCGGATGGCCGCCGAACTCTGCCGGAATGCCGCCAAACCAGTCAAAAATCTTTTGGCCGCCATGCTGCAAAAACAGCAGTCCTGTTACAGCGCGAAGCAGGAAATGCGTAATTGGAATCGCTTTTTCAGTATTCATGGTGTCGTTTCACCTCAAATACTGGACGCCGGAGATTTCCAAAAGATTTAGATATTCTAGCGCTGTTCGGCGATAGGTGAGGGATTGGTCTGAACAATTCCTAAACCTAGCCAATCTACGAATTGATGTCAACGATGCCCTTGTCAATTACACTAACAAGCTGAGGTTCTTGAGATTCAAGCCAAAGAAGCAAATGTTTAGTTACAGCCGTAAACGTCAGGCCGCTCTTAGTCAAAATATAGGTTGGCTTTGGTGATAATCCAGATTCGACCACCCTTTCGATCAGTCCCGCTCTTTCTAAATCCCGAAGCCGTGCCGCTAGGGTGTTGGGGCTTATCGCCAATTCACGAACCAATTGGTTAAAACGCATGGGACTGGCCATGATCCGAAAAAGGATCAAAGACGACCACTTTTGAAAGACCAGTTCTAGTAGGGGGGAGTAATTGGGACTGTCCAGTCCTGATCGGATTGCATCGGAATCCAATTCCGAACCAGAAGTTGGCAGTACCTGGGTTTCGTTCCGTATTGATTCGTCCAATTGATCCATAATTGCCTACCGAGATTCTCTGATTCAGCTATTGGGAATTCAAGTGTCCTGTTTTTGAGAGTAATTCTTGAAAATAAGTGGAACTGAACTTGGTGCCTAGATATGAGCAACAGTACGATTCAGTCCCACAACAAACATATGCAAAATCTGACGAGCCAAAGCAGCCTAGTTACTTTGCTTCATTGCAAGTCCGAACGTAAACTCGTCAATCATATTCGCACAGGTATTCGTCTGAGCAGTCGAAGGAAACGTTATTGTTTTCCCTGCAGCCGGCCAGCCAATAGATCCTCCGTCAAAGGATGCTACATTTAACGAATTTGAAGTTACGGTCCAAGTCTTTATGCCAAGGATTGCTTCAGCATGAAGCATGGCCCGCACAACTGGATCGTCATTGACGGCGTTCATAGAAATGTAGCCTTCAATGAAATACCATGGGACGCTCACTTCACTTTGTGCCACGCGGTCGTTTGTAGTTTGCAAGCTTGGTTGCCCAGGTGTACCACCAATTGCAGAAAGGGCGATAAGCCCAATAAGTAGTTTCATAATTACCTCAAAATCAAGGATGGACAATCGTGCGTTTCACTTCCGTCTCACTTTTGTTCAAAAATTTGATATGATAGTGATATGGTCGAGAATAAAAATTGGAGCATCCGAGTCATCGGTCAACTTTTGGTCCTTCGGCCCGACGGTACGGCCTTTCGTACTAGGAGTGAAAAGCAGAAGCTTCTCCTGAGTGCGCTATCCTTTGCACCCCAGCACACTTTGTCCCGTGCATGGCTTGCTCAGCACCTTTTTGATGAATCGCAAGAATCGTGCCAACGATGCATGAGAGTGTTGCTGCACAGGCTCCAAGTGGCTTTGAATTCCAATCCGAGTATCCCACTCTTAAGAGTTACATCCGATTCGGTGTCGTTTATCGAATCGAACGTGGAAATTGATCTTGATCGCCTTCAAATCGCCCTTGATTGTAATGGAGTTGGCGATGAACCCATTCGGGCGATTCACATCATTGCAGACGTACTTTCTCAAATCGAACTAGATCCGATCAGTTATCTTGAACATCCGCTGGTTCTAGACAGTAAGCAATTGGCGTTAGAAACAGTTTTCGACGCGATGCTACGATTGGCGCAGAGCCCGATCTCTGTTCACTATCGCTCGGTCCTCTTGAATTCAGCTAGATGTCTGCTGCCAAATAGTCTCGGGAGAGTTAGCTCTTTGGAGTGCCTCTTGAAAACACTTTCGACACTGGGCGAAAAGGAAATGATGATCAAGGCGTTTATGAGCTATGAACAGCATTTATCGGATGAAACCGGCGAGTTGCCGAGTGCGGAAATCATTGGTCTGCTGGACCAACTCCTAGGTGAACTTGATCAGATTCGAGAGCCAAAGCCGGACAGATGGCATCCGTCTCGCCCAGACCTGACAATAGGTCGGGAAAGGGAAATTACGGAGGTTCTACGCCAAATTGAGGCGCTCTCAGAAGGTGGAATTTACGTTTTGGCAGGTCTGAGCGGAGTTGGTAAATCGCATTTAATAAAGGAAGTTTACTTTCAGCTTGATCTGCTGAAACATTCCCTTTATATTGACCTCGATCAGTTGACCAACGAACTTAGTGCGCGAATGGTGGCAAAGTACGAACCGCGATACTTGTTTTTGGATCACTTTATGAGAGAGCACCAAGAATTCCTGACTGGTATTAGAGCCAGCAATCCGCGCACACGGATTATATGCGTTGGATTGGGACGATTGCAAATACCTGGTAGTCGCAGCTTCCTACTTGGTCCCATTCCAATAGAAACTGAGGACGGTTCGCTTGGGGCAATAGACCTGCTCTATGAAATTGCTGGCTCTGCGTCCAATAGTGTAAGACCGTTTGACCTTGGCAGGGAAGCGTATGCCAATATCGCTCGACTATGTGATGGAATTCCCCTAGCATTGACTATTGCAGGTCGTCTTTGCTCAACAGTCGGTCCCCATTCTGTACTTGGTGCAATGCGGCGATCAATGGCGACGATAGAATCTCAATCCGGAAATTTATCGCGATCTTCAAGTGTTGGTGCAGCTGTATCAGCCAGCCTTGAATTCGTGTTGCCAAGCGTTAGGAACATTGCTGGGCTTCTTGCATCGCTGCGTCATCCGTGCCCAATTCCATTGTTTTGTCAGGCAGCCGATACATCAGTTTTTGATCTGGATGAACTCTTGGCGTCAGGACTTGCTTATCTAGATAGCGGACGCAGATCCGTCCGAATGACCGCGTCAGTTTCTTTCTTTGTAGCGCGTAGCTTTGATTCAAAAACGACTAGTCTCCAAACCGAACAGTTCTATCTAAATACTGTCGCATGGTTCGAGTTAAATTGTGGTGATGCATCCAATAGAGAAATGATCGTCGAAGCCACCCAATTGGCATTTACCGCCATCTTGGCTATGTTCCAAAGCGGTCATTATAATGAAGCAATTGACTTGCTTGTGCTAATCCGCTCATTCCTAGGTGGAAGGGCGATTTCGCAAGTCCACCTAAATGAACTGCGAAGTTGGATTTTCAAATCTGAAGCGTTCATGAACCTGCAATGGGTTACTGCCGCACTCTCGGTTTCCGCTGCTTACTTTCATGCTGGTGACTTCGACTCTCACGCCCAACTGATTGATTCAATAGTAACGAGAATTGAAACTGAAAACATCGCGACAGAACTCCAGGCGGAAATTACTTTGCAGCTTGGACTATCTTGGCGTACAAAAGGCGAGTTGGGCCGTTCGATTGAAATTTATAAAAACGCACTTTTTCTAGCCAGGATAGGTAACGCTAAAGGAACAACCGCAAAGGCTCTGTTCAACCTAGCTATGGCGTACGAGGCCGCTGGTGATGTTTCAAGCGCACTAGAACACCTTTGTGATGCCCAAAACTACATAGATGATCAGCCCGATTCATCTATCGTCGGCTTAATTGAACTGAGCATTGCACGGTTGCACTTTTTGCGAGGAAGCGATCCGAGCTTTGTTCGCCGTAGTATGGAAAACGCTCTTACAAAGGCATTGTTTATGGGGAATCGCCGAATAGCAGCTGAAATAATTCAGAATCTTGGTCTACTGCACCATTCCCAGGGTCGTTTTGTCGAGAGCATAGTTCATGAAACCATTGGAACTTTGATATTGCTTGAATCAGGATTCACGAATGGTTTCCGAATGTTGACAAAGTCTTCACTAATCACGTTGTGCGCCAGTTGGCTCAAACTTGGAGATAAGTCCAACGCGGTTGCTGTAAGAATGATGGTAGATCGAATGGGAACCGATGTCGTTTATCGCCCAAACCAAGACATTTTCGAGTCTGTACGTCGCTTGTCTGTCGAGACGGTATCATTCCAGTCGCATGCAATTGCAACTGAATCAGAAGTCGTGAATTTACTGAATGGCTCGCTGAAAAGTGTGATCGGATTTGTGGATCAATGCGTAAATCGCTCGGAACTGCGTTTTGTAATTGACCTCCTCAATTCGGACGAGGCAAACCCCATAGCAACACTTGCTAACCCAGCTCCAGTAAAAAAGGGCGCGATGCGCGGGTGAGAGTACAATTACAGTACTCCCTTTTCAGTTGGTCTCTCTATCTGAGACCGCAAAAGAGTGAGCGACGCTTAGATAATCCAGTTCAGAGTCTGCTTGCTCTTCTCGTCTAGTGCCGTAGTGTCTGGAATTTCAAAGCGATTGCCATCCACATCAATCAATAGAATATGCGTCGGCGAAATCCAGATTGCGTTCTCTTGCAGGCTCTGAGTCACAAAATCGCGCTCGCCCCGATTGGTGATTACATGCCAATAGGTCGCGCCGAATTCAACTTTGGCATTCGCGATGGAAACGATTGTCGCGGTAAGGTAGCGACGATTGAGCTCTTCGAGAACGGCGCTCAGACTGGCTTCCGGCAGGTCGTTTGGATCGGCAATCGTCGTGATTTCCTTCTCCTTTGCATCTAATAGGCCGAGGTAATTTTTCGGATGCGATTGCGGAGATGCCCAAACCGGTTTTACAGTCGGGTAGCTCCGATCATCGCCGATGGTCAAGCGAAGGCGGTCTTTCGGTTCGTAAAAAAGTTTGAGTTCGGAGGGGTTCATTATCTTAGGGTATGGGGTAAGGGGTATGGGGATTATGGTCTAGGGTTTTGGGTTTAGGGTCTATGGTACAGAGTCGTCAACTGAAGAACAACACAAATGGATTTTCAAATATCGCATCTCCAATTTCCTATACGCTATACACTTAACCCTATACTCTCCCAAAATTCTTCCTCATTTGGGCAAATCCGGGTTGCATTTTGAACCCGAGAGCGATATTGATACTCAGCATTCCTTCATTTGATGAGTCGTTGTGAGTCATGATCCATTTGGCTCCCGCATTGCGAGCGACGTTTGCGCCTTCGACCTTTAGAGCTAATGCAATTCCATTTCGTCTAAACGATGGTATGACGCCTGTGTAGTCAGTCGTCCATCCGTCGCAATCAGGCAACGGACCGGCAGCATGGAAGCCAACAAATTCGCCATTCCATCTGGCAACAAAAAGTCCCTCAGGAACATACCAAAGCGCATTTCGGGTGTTCTCGTAGAAGTCTTGATAAGTTGGATGTCCCCACAGCTCGATATCCGGTGCATCGTCAGAATCGCATAGCAATTTGTGAATCATCCTCCAAGTTTCTTCCTTGTCTTCAAGCTCACTCATTCCCACAATTTCTAGACCATTCTTCATTGTGGATTCAATCTTCTGTGCAAATGAGCTCGAATCAAACTTGGTCAAATCCAGTTTTGATTCGGCTAGTACCCGATCCTGAACATATCCCCTTTTCGATGCAAATGCCATTGAAATTTCGCAAGTTTCTCTAACAAAAAATGTAATGGTTTTAGCGTTTACGGATTCGAAGAATTTATCAACTCTATCATGCAAAAATGCCCCAATTCCATGGTTGCGAACCTGAGGGTCAATCTGAATTTGGCAATAGAAGCAACCTTCCGCCATGCCTGGGCGATGAATCGCACGACAGCACCCAATGACATATTCGCTACGGTCTTCGACAACCTCGTAATAGCGATTTCCCTCGGTCGGAAATCGCTCATAACGTCGCCGGAGTTCGGCTCCAGTAACCGTTTCATCGGAGTCAAGATTTGCAATCTCAGCAATCCTTTCCCAATCTCTGGGTTCGGGAGGGCGAATCGTCCATTCCTTGAAATGTATAACTTCTTGTATTGTTTCTTGCATTAAATTATCCTATTGCTCCTAGGCCGATGATTTCGTTGATTGCCGTCTGCGATTCGACGAGCTTATAGAATTCACCTTTCTTTTCCATCAATTCTTCGTGCGAGCCAATTTCCACGATCTCGCCCTTTTCCAAAACGATGAGCCGATTGGCGTTTCGAAGAGTTGAGAGCCTGTGGGCAATCGCAAAGGTCGTTCTGCCCTCAATCAGCCTTCCAATGGCCTCTTGAATCTGTTTTTCTGTTTCGATGTCTACGCTTGACGTGGCTTCATCAAGAATCAGAATTCGAGGATTGTGGAGGATTGCACGGGCAATGCTCACACGTTGACGTTCTCCGCCCGAGAGCTTTGCTCCTCGTTCGCCAACAAGCGTATCGTAACCATCTGGTTTGGCAAGGATGAAACTGTGGGCGTTTGCGGCTCGGGCGGCTTCAATTACTTCGTCAAAACTCGCTTTAGGATTACCATAAGAGATGTTTTCAGCAATCGAGCCGTTGAACAAAAATGGCTCTTGAAGAACGATTCCAATTTGCTCGCGCATGTCTTGAAGTGTGATTTCGCGATAATCAATGCCATCAATCTTGATCGAACCCGCATCCGGTTCATAGAATCGGCAAATCAGATTAATCGTTGTTGACTTTCCAGCACCCGATTTTCCGACGAGGCCAATCATTTCGCCTGGGGCAGCCTTGAAGCTAAGCCCTTTCAAGACAGGATTTGACTTATCGTAGCCAAACCGGACATTTTCAAACTCAACTTCGCCTTTTATTGGAGTCCGCAGTTCGTGGTCGCCGTACTTCTCCTTCTCCATGTCTATGATTTCAAAAATGCGGTCAGCACCTGCCATGGCTCGGCTGAACCAGTTGTTGATTGCAGCGAACCATTGAAGTGGGCCGTAGACAAGTGCGAGCAAGGCAAAAATCCGATAGAATTCGCCGATAGTCAGCTTGCCTTGGTACACCATGTATCCGCCCGCAGCCCAGCAAATGACCGAGCCGAGACTCGTGAAGAACATCATCCCACCAAAAATGGTGAACCAGCGAGTGTCAGCGTTGACGCCGCTGTCTCGAAGCTCCTGATTTCTCGTCGTGAATTTGTTGTATTCGGTGTCCTCTTTTGCAAATGCCTTTACAACCCGAATTCCGTTTAATGACTCATTCAAATGTGTGTGGAAGCGGGACCATTTTTGACCCACCTTGTAAAACATTTGAGCCATTGGACGCCAAAACTTGACCCCGATTCCCACAATGATCGGAATTGGAGCCAAGATCGCGGCGGCAAGCGTCGGATTCGTGAAGAAAAGGAATCCTGAAACACCCAAAAGTGTCAAGCCATTCAGCATGAAATAGGGAACACCTTCAACCAAAAAGCCCCACACACGGTCGGTGTCACTGGTGACCCGGCTGGAAATCGCACCAACCTGCTTCTTGTCAAAATAAGTGAGCTGTAGAAATTCAATGGCTCGATAAACAGCAGATCGCAAATCCGCGGCCACATGCCCAGCAAGAAATGCGACTAAGCGATCACGGGTTATGTTGACAACTGAACCTATGCAAAGAACAACAAGCCAAACTCCGATGAGTTGCCACAAGAGCGGCAGGTTTTTCGGACCTTGAAACACTTCGTCAATCAAACGGCCCTGAATGAACGGCGGCGCAAGATTGAGGATCGTCGTCGCAAGCGAAAGCCCCGCCATCATCGCGGCCTGCTTTTTGTAAGGTGCCATGAATCCGATGATTCTGAGCAGAGTCTTGCCTCGATTCACGCAAGCTGGGCAAACGCCGTCCTTTTCAGGCAAGAGCCGTTTGCATTTTGGGCATCGAAGAGCCTCGTCCTTCAAATTGATTGAAAGCGGTTCGCCCTTTGCTAGCTGCTCGATTCCCCTTGCGGCCTCACTGAACTTTGCAGAAACCGTTAATGAATAGCTGATGACTGGGAGGATTTCGCCGGTTTTTGTGGTTACTTCTAGCCTTCCGCCGCTCACTAGCGGTTCATTTCTCGAAGATACGATCTCCGAAATTGGAATCTGGAACGACTGGACTCCGTCGGATTCAAAAGTTCGAACGTTGTCGGCTGTCACTTCCAAAATGCGGCGGCCAAAGCGCCCATCGGCACCATAATCCGCTTCCAGCGAAATGAGTATTTCGCTTTCCGATCCGGCTATATTTTCTGCCGGAGCAATTTGTATTTCAGAAATGCTCAAAAATAACTTCCAAAAAGAATTCTAGCGTTCAAAGTGCCTAAGAACCAATGACTGTGGGTAAAAACAAGTAAAAGGGCTACAACGCTTGAAAAGCGGAGCCCGAAAAACTCGAAGGGCACTATGAGGTCGGCGACACCAACCCTTCGTTGAATTGTCCAGTCATGTTACACCAATTCGTAAACAAATCAGGACTTTTGGGCATCCTTTTTCGGGTTTGTTTAGGTTGAATCGGTTTCAGGCTAATTGAATTGTAGAATTTTTCGGACTTGCTAGACCTATTGAACAGTTAGGCCATTTTCACCCAAAACCCCA
Organism: Armatimonadota bacterium; assembly: GCA_031400935.1. Lineage (GTDB taxonomy): Bacteria > Armatimonadota > Fimbriimonadia > Fimbriimonadales > Fimbriimonadaceae > JANNJE01. The sequence goes on along the minus strand of JANNQV010000032.1, from coordinate 124,357 downwards.
ACAACTATCCTATGGCACCACCATCAAATTCCTCATCATGCCCATGTCTTCGTGCTCCAAATTGTGGCAATGATAAAGGAACAGCCCTGAGTGCTTTGTCCATTTTGTAAGCAGCTTGACCCTTTCTCGAGGAAACGCAAACACCGTGTCGTGCCAACCTTCATCTACAAATCCTTCACTAATAGTGTCGTACCAAGTACCTGGGTCGGTATTTTCTCGGTTGCAAATCTGGAATTGAGGCCCGTGAAAATGCATTGGGTGTGGTTGCTCCAAGGCACCAATGAGATCGTTTCGAACCTCCCACACTTCAAGCTGATTCATGGTTATAATCTCATCGTTCGTGTAGTTACTAAGTTCAAATGTGTTTCCATTAATGGTCCACATACTCATATATTCGAGGGCGAAAGTTCTCTCATTTCCAAAATTGACTGCATTCGCCTCTTGCCAAATTGGAAAGCTCGCCAACGAAGATGGAAGTGAGGCTGAACTCGATATGGATTGACTCACATTAACGTTGAGCAAATCCATCGGAGTCCCTTGGGCAGGTGTCCCGCTACCGGCACCGCCTCTATCAAATGCCTGTGAGACTAATTTTATTTGGGTGCCGACCGGATATTGACTGAAATCAACCCAAATATCCCTTCGTTGGCCGGATGACATCATCAAATATGGCTTTTCGATTGGCTGGTTCAACAATCCGCCATCCGTGCCGATTACTGTCATCGGCATTCCATTGTTCCAGGCAACTTTGAGGTTTCTCGAATTGCAGCCGTTGAGTAATCGAAGGCGATAGGGTCGGGTGCCAATATTCAAGGTCTGTCCAAACATCCCATTGATGCAAATGTAGTTGCCCAGGTGCCCAAGTTGGCTTCCAGTTGAATGGATGAATTGGTTGGAAGCATTGAATCTTCGATCTTGGATAACGATGGGTACATCAAAGTTGCCACTGGGAAGCCCAAGCTTCTCTTCGATCAGTTCATGAACAATAATTAGGCCGGCAAGCCCCTTGTTCACTTGAAATCCGGTTCGCATATCGGTGTGAGCGTGGTACCAATATGTCCCTGCGTTGTTTACGACTTCGAATTCATGTTTCCAGCTTCCACCCGGTGCAACCGTATGAAGTGGATGCCCGTCAGCATTGTGCGGAACTTCAAGCCCATGGAAATGAACGACAGTGTCCTCTGCAAGCTGGTTGTAGAAGTCAATTCGTACACGTTGGCCCTTCCACAAATGAATTGTTGGACCAAGGAACGATCCAGGAATTGGCTTAAGAGTTTGCCTCGGGCCAGAGAGAAGCCGCGCCGTATAACGGTATGTGCTGGTTGCGCTGCCGGATAGGATTTGCGCCGAACTATTTGATGCGATCAATTGAATATGTACGTCAATTTTTCTTGGAGCAAGCGCTCTTGCGATGCCCCCGGTCGCGAACGCACCAACACCCATTCCGCCATAGCGTAACAAATCTCTTCGAGAAATTGCACTTTTTTCAAACCTTTCCAGAAAATCAAACGACATATCTAAGCCTTAATTTCAAGATACTATTGTATCGTGAAAGACGAGCCTAAAAGGCGGACAGGCATGTCAAGACTCATTCTGCAATGAAAACCTGGTAAGCAATGTTTGGGAACTTTTCGTAAATACTATTTCGTATGAGACTCGAATTGATACATTCGACAGATGACTTTGGTGCAGGGATTGATGGATTGCGACAAAAGTCGCAAGGCCTGACTCTAGCCGGGCTAAAGGGCGACGTTCCAAAATTAAATCCATGGCTTGCGGCGTATCCAAATCAATCACTTCGAAATCGAGACCAAAGCCACATCGTGTTTGGAAAGGTGAATCACTTTTGTTGGCGCGGGACGGGCAATCTAAGCATCAAGACAGTGTTTTCCGGCTTTGCTGAAGTTGAATCAGACGGCGGAATTCATAGAGTAGAGCCAACAAACTATGTAGTCATCAATCATGGACGTGAGTATTCCATAGAGTTCAACGATGAATCTGGCGTAGACGGACTGTCGCTTTATTTTGATCCCAAAATGGCACGCCAGGCGCTTGCATCGTTTGAATCGGGAATAGATGAACAACTCGACAATTCCTATCAGAACTTTTTGCAGTCGGGCGACTTTTTTGAAAGAATTTTTGAAGCAGACCCGGTTCACGACCGACTAAGCAAAGTTCGCGAAGAGCTTCCAATCATGCATTCAGACCCGCTATGGGTTCAAGAAAGCCTTCATTTGACATTAAACTTGCTCATTCAACGGCAAAGCGAAGTCTTGAAAGAAGTTGAAGAAGTCCAGGCCGTACGTGCGAACACAAAGGAAGAGCTTTACAGGCGATTGTATAAAGCAAGAGACTATGCCTACGCCACTTTAGACGAGTCCATCTCGTTGGACGATCTCGCTTATGTGGCGTGCCTCTCCACAAATTACTTTTTGCGAAGCTTTCGAGGTCTCTTTAAACAAACCCCGCATCAATTCATCATTGAACGGCGCATGGATCGAGCCAAGAAGCTTTTGTTGCAGACGAACTGCTCCGTATCTGAAGTGTGCGCCGCAGTGGGTTTCCAAAGTTTAGGTTCGTTTTCATGGCTTTTCAAGCGAAGAGTTGGCTTGTCGCCAGAAGCATTTAGGCGAAACTGCGGTCATCCTTCGCCAATTGCCTGAATCGTTGCTTTTGCCAAAAACGTATCTACATTTGTAGACGCAGTACATATATGATGGGTATTTTGGTCTAGTTGCAAAGTTCACTACTTGCAATTTTAACAGGAGATCGCCCATAATCTAAATAGATAGGACTACGTCTGAATCTAGATTGATCGCAGGATGCGCATTAGAAGCTGACATTGAGGACGGGCTGGCACAGGAAACTTTGGATAGTTGTGCAAGCGAGTCAGCGACGAAAGGCTTTTGTACGCCTCCTAAGGTCAAAAAAACTTATAGGAGAAATAACGGAACTATGAAGCGTACATTAACATTAGCTCTCGGTCTTGTGATCGGAGCTTCATTCGCTACACAGGCAATCGCGCAAGATGCGTTCCCTGACACTCAAGAAAACCACTGGGCATACGAAGCACTAGCCAAAATGAAGGCTGCTGGTTTGCTCGTTGGTTATCCTGACGGATACTTCCGCGGCGGCCGACCGGCCAGTCGCTATGAAATGGCAGTTGCACTCCACGCATTGTGGCAGCACCTGAAGGGGATGATGGACGGTTACGAAACCCGAATCAAGGCCCTTGAAACAATGCCAGAGCAAGACCTCTCAGCAATCAAGAAGATGCTAGAAGACATGCGGGCCGAAATGGCTGGCATGAAAGCTTGGGGCGATGACATTGCTAACCTCAAGAAGATGGCAAGCACATTCGAGAAGGAATTGGCCTCGATGGGCGTTGACATTGAAGCTCTAAAGAAGAGCGTCAATGACATAGCATCAAGAGTTACAGCTCTCGAAAAGAGAAAGCCTGCAGTTGACATTCACGGCGACGTGGGTATGTTCATGTGGGGCGGATATTCGACTGATGGTCTTAGCGGCATTACAGTTGACGGTCGGCCAACTGGATTCAACACAAATACAGGCAACGCATCAAGCGTTGACAATGATTGGGGTATGTATCACGAAGGGCATATTGCCTTGACGGGTACAAACGATACTGGACCAAAATGGAAGGTTGTGCTTGCGACAGGCAATATGCTGGATGGCGATAGCAACAACGACGGTTTCTCATCGGGCGGATTCGGCAGCCAGTCTACAACTAATACTGGGGTTGCTTGGAACAGCGATCCTGATTCGACAACCTACCTCCAAGAGTTTAACGCTTGGTGGGATTTCAGCATTGGTGGCCAAACTGGTAATTTCAAGATGGGTCGACAGGGCGGACAAGCTGGCGCTTTCTTCTTGAAGCGACCTGATGTTACGCCGTACTATTCAAACCAATATTGGGATAACCATGATTGGATGTACGATGGAGCTACAGCTAACTTCAATTTCGGCGGAACCAACCTTAAGATGTGGGTTGGAACGGTCGGTACTCAAGAGACGGACGATGGAGATACCATCCAACCGATGACCGCTGGTCGAGTTGGACATGCGTTCACTCCAGGCGATATCAGTGGTGATGGATCCAACGATGAGCGACCTCGCGGTCTCGGATTCGGAGAAATGTGGGTAGATTCCATGTTTGGTGCAACTTTGGGAATCAAGCTAACCGAAAAGGGAACCTTGAACCTAAATTGGATTCAGCTTGACAACAAGAATGACAACAATAACGATGGCCCCGGTGGCGTGAATCGAACTGTCGTCTATGGCGGCGAACTTGGTTTCAACCTTGGTAGCTGGATGCTGAATGCTGGTTACTCACAGAGCAACCTCAACAACGACGATACAGTTCTTGTTGATGACAACAATGCTGCAATGTGGGCATCGCTTAGCACAAAGAGCGACAAGTGGGGAATCGAATTGGGCGCACGCTCAATCGAACCGCAATTTGCTGCTCCTGGCGACTGGGGCCGACTCGGAATCTGGTGGAATCCTACCGATATCGAAGGCTTCTACGTAAAGGCTAATTTCGCGCTTAGCGATCGAATGATGATTCACGGTTCTGCCGAAATGTATCAAGGATCCAATACGGACATTGGTGGCAACGTAGGTCTGACTAGCGATGATGAAATTTCGTCATACAAGCTAGATTTGATTTACAAGCTCTCAGAGAACGTTAACTTCTGGGTTGGCGCAGAGCTAGTTAAGTGGACGCTTGTTGATCGTGCTGCTCCCGGAGACGGAACTGGCGGCGGATTCAGCGGCGGCGATGTTGACGAACGATGGTACAACATCGGATTCCGATACAACATGAGCGAAAACGCTTGGTGGTCAGTTCGATGGCAAATGAGCGACTACGAATCAAACGGTATCGCTGGCATGGGTGCATTTGGCTCCAATGGCGACGCTAAGGGTGGCCTCATTTCTAGCACACTCGGCATCAAGTTCTAATCAGCTCGATACTGAGATCAAAGACCGCCTCCCGAAAATTCGGGGGGCGGTCTTTTTTTTGTGGGTAGGGGGTTTAGGGTATGGGGTCGCCAGACAGTTGTCAGTTGTCGGTTAGCGGTTATCAGTTGTCTGTTTTCGGTTTCCATACCCCAAACCCTTTCCTCCCAAAGTTGGAACCCAGCAGCCGTGCTGTACGTCCTCATACTTGAGATGGAAAAATTAAAGCGTATTTGTAATAGCAAGACCCTGGCGGTAGCAATGGTTACCCTCATCGTGGCGTCGTTTGCCGCACCACAGTTAAAGTCAATTCTGAAGGCTGGCGGCATGGTTGCCGTTGTTTCTGCTTTTGGCAAAGACATAAATAACGGATTTAACAAACTTTGGGGACGAGGAAAAGATAGCAAAGTGAAGACCAAAGTCGTGCCAATTCTCTCGCTTGGCTCAGGAACTGCAATCGGGGCTGTTCAAGTCATGGGCCCAGCATCACAGGTTGATCGTGTTGTAGCCGTTGCTCAGCCAGAAGTGACCATTTTCGGTGAGATTCGGCTTCGTGCGCTCATTCCAATTGCAAGCAAGAATACAAAGGGCGCAAAGGATGCAAGCGGGCTTGAGATTGTGGATCAAGTTGGTGTGAGCGGCATTGTGGATATTAAGCTCTGAGCGTTTTTGGTTGTTGGTTGTTGGTTCGGAATGGAAAATGTTCAGCACCAATCGTCTGATAACTGATAACTAACAACCGATAACAAGCGTTAGCTACCCAATAACGACTTGAGCCTAAACAAGTCGCTCGCAAGGTCCAAATATGCTTGTGGGTTCAGGGCTTGAGAGCCATCGCTGAGCGCCAACTTTGGATTTGGGTGCATCTCGATCATGACTCCGTCGGCACCGACAACGATTGCTGCCATTGCCATTGGGGCAACGTAACGTGCGACGCCCGTGCCATGAGACGGATCTACGACAACTGGAAGATGGCTGTATTGCTTCAAAACTGGCACGGCTGAAAGGTCAAGCGTGTTGCGAGTATATGATTTGTCAAGAGGGATAACGCCACGTTCGCATAAGATAACTTGCTCATTACCTTGATTCAAGATGTATTCGGCTGCAAGAAGAAATTCGTCAATAGTGGCTGATGGACCACGCTTCAAGAAAACTGGCTTCATACTTTTCCCAGCTTCGATCAGGAGAGGGAAGTTTTGCATGGAGCGTGCGCCAATCTGCAGAATGTCAACGTGCTCAGCAACCATTCCTACCGTTTCGCCGCTCATGACCTCGGAAATTGTAACTAGGCCAAATTCATCGCCTACGGCCTTCATGATTTTGAGGCCTTCAAGAGCTAAACCTTGAAACGAATATGGGGAAGTTCGGGGCTTGAATGCGCCTCCACGAAGCACTGTTGCTCCAGATTCCTTAACAACTGCTGCCGATGTTGAAAACTGCTCATAGGACTCTATGGAACATGGGCCCGCCATAAGTGTAAATGTGCCAGGGCCAATAGCTACGTTTTTCGCTTGGACAGTTGTCAGATCGCGTTTCCATTCGAGCGAGGCCAACTTAAACGGACGGCTAACATGAGTAACTTTGCTTACACCGCTCAGGGTGGCGACAGCACCTTCTAGTTGGTCACGTTTGTCTTGAGGAATGGCGCTTGGAATTCCAATCGCAACTTGATCGCCGGGCAAAACTAGAGGCTCAAGCCCAAGTTCCCGAATCACTTGACAAACGGCATCAATTTCGGCCTGTGCGGCTCCTGCTTGCATCAAAATAATCATGATCTATGGGTTTTTTGTGTTGAGAGTTATGTCAATAGCGTAGTCTCAAAAATTGAACTTCAAGCTTACCTGCCAGCAAGATTCACGCCAAGTCATGATCGAGCCGCACTATCCAAATCCCTGACTCAACAATTGGACCGTCGCAGCTTTGTCGAGAAGCTGGTTTGAAGCTTCGCAACGAGACGAAAGCAAACATCGAGGGCACCCTTTTTCGCACGCACACGTAACCAGCAACTTTCTGGCAGCGGCAATAACGTCCTCAATCCGAGTGAAAACCCGCTCTGCAAGACCAACTCCGCCAGGGTTGCGGTCAAAAATGAAGACGGCTGGGAGATCTGATTCTGGAGCTTCAGCAAACCAAACCGAGCCGATATCGCTTCTATCGCAACCTGCAAACCACGGAGCAACTGCGATAACAGCGTGTTCAAGTCCGTGAACGGCGGCGATAAACTTCATTCGATCTTCGCCCCATTCTAGTTCAGGCATATCGAATCGAATGCCAATAGTTTCAAATGAAATCACTGGCAAATCAAGATCATAAGTGCCAATTGTTTGATGGGTGTCGAGTGATTTCTCGCGATAGCCGATCACCTGAGAAGTAACTCTCTGGCTCTGAAGCTCGATATGAGCTGAGCCCATTGTGCTTTTGCGAATAGATTGGAGTGGTTGAACGAGATTGGATACGATAGATTGAGTGTATGTTTTTGCGGCAATTGACTCGAAAATGGCAACCTTGCTATCAAGTTGAAGTTCATTGGAACGGTAAGCAGCCCCGCGGTGAAGATAGACGGCGCCTTCGTGCGCATACTGGTGAGCTCGCCACTCTTCCATGAAACCAAGTTCAGTTCCATCAACCGTCAGCGAGACAATCGGTCCGCCTGATGAACGAATATTGATGCCAGAAGCCGGAGCTTCATAGGATGGATAGTAAAACCTGCCTGCTCTTTGCTCGAGTATTCCTGCGGCGTCCAGAGCTTCTGCCGTTTCGAGTGCTTCCTCTCCGATTGCCAGTAGTTCTGAGGCAGCTATCGGCCGCTCATGCGCCATGCAGCGAATCTGGTCCGAAGCGATCGCTCGGTTTAACGGGTTAATGGTTACGGGCTCGGACTCACTCGCCAGGAGCAAATTTGGAGAGCTTGCCAGGAATTGGTCAAGTGGATCATCGTCGGCGATGAATACAATGACTCCGTCACGCGATCCCCTTCCTGCTCGACCTGCCTGTTGCCAAAAACTGGATATGGAACCCGGGTAGCCGTTCATTATCACGCTGTCTAGTCCACCAATGTCAATTCCAAGTTCCATTGCGGAAGTTGCTGCCAGTCCAAGTAGATTTCCGCTTGCAAATCTTGCTTCGATCTCTCTGCGTTCAGCTGGTGTATAGCCAGCCCGATAACTTTCGATCGGTGTCAACGCCGAATTTCCAAAGTCTGAGACAATATCACGAGCATATTTGCCAACTAATTCGACTCCGACCCTTGATCGGCAAAACGCTAGGCTCCGAATTCCATGATTTACCCAATCCGCAAGAATTTTCCCGGTCAAGTAGTTTCTGCTTGGCTCTTTGCCATCTTCGTCGGGCGTCGGGTTTGCAAAAATGAAATGCCGACGCCCATGCGGCGAACCATCTTCGTCAATGAATGTTGCATCGCGTCCCGCTAGAGTCGTAAAGAATTCGGAGGGATTTTGAACCGTCGCACTGCACGCAATGATTTGGGGCATGCTTCCAAAGGCTTCGCAATGCCGTAAGAGTCTGCGGATCACCCATGCTACATGCGAACCAAATACGCCTCGGTAGGTATGAATTTCATCCAAAACGATGCATCTGAGCGACTTGAAGAGCGGAATCCAATTTTCATAATTCGGCAGAATTCCAACATGGAGCATATCTGGGTTCGTGACGACAATATTGGCAAGTTTCCTGATTGCCAATCTCTCTTTCTGAGGCGTGTCACCATCATAAACTCCAACCCGAATACTTCGGTTAGGTAGCCAACTCGTGATTTTGCCGAGTTGATCCTGTGCAAGCGCCTTTGTAGGAAACAAATACAGTGCTCGCGCAATTGGCTCTTCAATGCACCATTGCATTGTGGGAAGGATGTAGCAGAGCGATTTGCCGCTATTCGTTCCTGTTGTGATGCACGTATCACGCCCTCTTAGCGCTGCTTCGATGGCTTCGGTTTGATGAGAATAGAGCGACTCCAGGCCCTTTTCGGAAATTAGATCAACAAGTTGGGGATGCAAATATGGGGGCAGATCACCCAACCGAGCTTTACGTTTGGGCCGAGAAATGGTTGAAATCTCCAATCCCTCGTAATCCGAAAGGACACCTGTCGCAATAGAGAGGAGATTATCAGTGTGGTCAATCAAGGTCGTCGAGCTCGGCCGGACGCCGACTTCCTTTGGCGCCCCGAGTGGTCAGTTTGACTGCCCAGATGCTCAGGAGAACCAGAATGGTAAGGGGGATGGCCATCATCAACATCGTGATGATGTCTTGGCTTGGGGTCAAAATGGCACTTGCGACAAAAACGAAAACTGCCGCATGTCGCCAGTAATGTGTTAGAGTCTCCGAACTTACCAATCCGATCTTCCCTGCAATGAAGACAACTAGCGGAAGTTGGAATCCAAGCCCGAACGCCAAAAGCATCTTTAACGTGAAGTAGGTCATGCTTCCCGCCTCTTGGAAAAGTGAAGCGCCGTCAAAGTCTTCAAAAAATACGAGGAACCACTGAAAGGTTATTGGTAGTATCATCCAGCAGCAAAATGCCCCCAAAAAGAAGAGCAGTACGCTCAATGGGGCGAGTCGGGTGATCGGTTTGAGTTCTGTTGGCTTTAGGCCGGGTCGAATGAATCCCCATATTTCCAGAACGATTATAGGAAGTGCGATTCCCAGGCCGATCATAAACGAAAGCTTGAATTTGATCATGAAAGCGTCCGTCAGTTTCGGAAGCATTTCTTTGTAATCAAAATTTGGATGAGTTACATGGTAGTTTGCCACGGCTTTTTCAACGATTGAATTGATGCCTTTGTAAACGGCAGGTTCAAGAATCCAGCCGATAACCCAACAGCCCGCAATGACGAGTACGATCCGGATAATGCGAGACCGAAGCTCGTCAATGTGCCCAGCCAGCGACATACGAAACTCTTCCGGGTCTTCGGAAGAGTTTCGTATCGTTGCTTTCTTTGTTTTTGTGGAAACGGGCATGCGCCCTTAATTATTCCAGAGTTTGGATGCGTTGGATTCGATATCGCAAATAGCGAATGGAACCAACTGCAGGAGCGCCAGTTCGGCCTCCAGTCTGGCCGCCAGCCCCAGCAAGCGCTCCCTGTCCACCGGCTCCTCCTGGTCCTGTTGGTGCTCCTGCTCCGCCAGCTCCGCCTGTGCCACCACCGGGGCCACCAGGACCTCTTCGACCTTGGAGCGAATTCGTCGGACCGTTATCAGGACGAATTTGTCCAATTCCTGCGCCTCCAGCTCCGGGTTTAGTCCCTCCGCCTCCACCAGCTGCTGCAGGTCCACCAGCTCCGCCGGCACCTGCAGGCGCGGAATCTGCCATTCGCGTATCAATCTGGAAGTCATCAACAATCTTGATCGTTGCGCCTATATCGAGAGCAAACCAGAATGTTTGCTCCAATTGAACTCGATCTCGTCCAAGACCATCTCGAACTTTCTGTGTTCCTGGTAAAACACCAGAACCAGCTGCAATCGAATACCTAATCTTCGCACATGGATGCCCCATTTCCCATTCCATGCCAAGCAGTTCGCCCCGAGCGGGTGAGTTGCGTGTTACAGATTTAGTTTCGATGAATTTTTCGAGGTTTAGAATTCCGTATAGAAATCTTCCTTCCCAAGTACTACCTGGTCGAACATTTTTGGTAGGCAAAGTTGGCAACGGGAACGATGCAAACAGATCGGTCGCTGGCGGTTGGTCACCTGATCCCGCTATGGGAATGTAGATTGGAACCGAACCAAAATTTTCCCATCCGGTGTTCGTAAGTCTCATGTAGACCGGGTGCATTTGTGTTGTGTAGTATTTATTGGCAGCCTCTTGACCAACAACTGTGAGCCAAGCGTAATCTTTACCCTTTTCAGGAAGTGCTTGCATTCTCATCAGGCCATCGCCATTTCCATAAACATTGTCAACGGCATAGAGCATCCGAATTGTCTCTCCTTCAACGTTTAGGGTCGAAGCGCGTCCACCAAGCTTTGCTTGAGCTTCTGTAATTGTAGAGACTTTTACCTTTTGTTCAATTCGGTACGGATACTCCCTTCCAGATACGAATTTGTATCGAAGCTTAAACCCATTGTCTGGCACAGGAATCGAAGTTGAGTTCGCTACAATCACTTCGACTGAAGAGCGATCCATTATTCGAACTCTATCCGCTGTGTCTGCATAAAGCACGACTTCAATTTTGTGGCTACCGTCAGCAACACGTCGCTCTTTGGTATCTAAGATGTACTCAAAAAACTTGCCATTTAGATCGAGAACTCTTGCCTCCAAGAACTTGCCATCTAGCAAAATGCCTACATATTGGGTCTGACGCCCTTCGGCGTTGAGAGCGATGGACGCCTTCGGAACTTGAATTCGAACTTTCTCACGAACTTTCGAACCATCAAGGGGGCGAACAATCGTAAACGGGGCCTGCGCAAGGGCAAACACGGCACACGATCCAAAAACTATTGCGGCGACAAGTCGCTTCATGCTTCGATTCCTCCAAACGGGCTAGAACTAATCTGCCCTTCGTTACTCATTATAGACGCGACGAACCTTCCTCATGTCACAAAATGAAAACAAACTTCCGCGATTTCCTCATTTTTTCGGCTAGCTGAAGGGGATTCACAAATTTAGGCTCTATAATATAAGCCGAAATGGTCGGAAGTATTCTAAAATTTTCCCTGATTCTAATGGTTGGTGTCAATATGTCATCCCAACAGCCTGTTGCGACAACTCCTGTTGAAAGACTCAACGAAGATTGGTGGAAACAAAGGCACAATCATTGCGTCGAGTTAACCAAGGCTGGTGGGATTGATCTCGTTTTTCTGGGTGACTCAATCACACAAGGTTGGGAAGGAGGCGGCAAACCTTCGTGGGATCAGGATTTCGCACCATTGAAGCCGGGGAACTTCGGATTTTCTGGCGATCGAACGGAGCATGTGCTTTGGCGACTTGGCAATGGCGAAATTGTTGGTTTAGAACCAAAGCTGATCGTTATCATGCTTGGAACCAACAACATGGGGCATGGCAGTTCAAATCCAACTCAAACCGCCGATGGAATGAAAAGCATCATTCAGATTTTGCGAACCAAAGTCCCAAACGCAAAGATTCTATTGCTCGGAATCTTTCCACGTGGCAAAGAATCAACAGATTCACTAAGAATTCAAGTCGCCGAAGCAAATTCAAAATATCAATTGCTTGCGGATGGAAAGTCAATCGAATTCCTCGATATTGGCAAACACTTTGTTCGAATTGACGGAACGCTGAGAGATAGGCTGATGCCTGACTATCTGCACTTAAACCAAGGCGGATACGAGATTTGGGCCAAGGCGATATTGCCAACGGTAAAGCGAATGATGAATGTCGAAGTACAATTGTAGTAACAAATGGCAATGTTTACACGAAAAGTGACCGAGCAACCTGTTTTGCTCCAGGTCGAGTTAGGGAAGAGTCCCATTGTTATCGAGAGGCCAAGGCCGATGGCGGCCACTCCTTATTGGGTTGCTGTATCTGTAACGGCTGCGGCAAAAGAGAGAATTGAGGAGTTGCAATCCTTGTTTAGCGATACGGAAACTGCAGTTCAGCAGACAGTTTCAAGTCTTTTAGAGGCAGTTAGAACAAAGCAAATGAAGAACTTTGCAGGTTTTGGCGAAACCCAGTTGGCAAAGTGCGGAAACGTTCCGCACGATGTGCGAATTCTGTTTCAATACTCCGAATCTCAACTCGTGATTGTTGATGTGCGGCGTCCGGATCAGCCCGCATTATTCGGGTATTAATCATCGCAAAATAGCTATTTGGGCTATTCAACGAACCAAATTGTCGTACTGATTGTCATATTCTAGGTACCAAATCATGAAAGCTCGCGCATTTACTCTGATCGAACTACTGGTTGTGATCGCTATCATTGCGATTCTCGCCGCAATTCTGTTCCCCGTTTTTTCTAGAGCAAAAGAATCAGCAAAAGCCACCAAATCGCTTGCCCAAATGCGTCAAATGGCAGCTTCTGTGATGATGTATGCCGGGGATAACGATGACTACTTTGTAGCTGCGACCATGCGAACTACAATCGTAACAGATACACCGTACATTTGGACTCAGGGTATCGAACCTTACGTAAGAAATCGAGATATTTTCATTGCCGCAGGCTCCACAGGTGGATATTCCGCAAATTGGAACGAAAGGCGCCATCAGTCCATTGGGTATAGCGACGCAACGGGTTACGATCCGCTTAGTACGGCGCAACTCGGTGCAGCACCTGCTGGAACTGAAGGCTTTACAAGCACCGCAAATTTTGGACAAGCCGAAGAGACTGCCAGAGTTGCGCTGTTTGCGACAACTCCGAACAGTGCTGTAGGTATCACAACGACAAAGCATCGGGGATATGTTTTTAATCCTTACAACGGGCTAAATGATCCCGGCGGCGAATACATCAAAGGGTTGCCGATGATCTCCGATCGCGACTTAGTTTCCGAAACTGGCGACAGTCGCTATCCAACCTCACCAAGCCTTGCTCCGGGGGCTTTGAAGCCTATCCACTGCCGCTATTTTTCTGACAAAAAAGGTGCTGGCCGCTCACCCATTATTTTTGCTGACGGTCATGTAAGGAGCTTTTCATCAAACGAGCTAAACGTCTTTGGCAAAGTGATTTGGCGATTCAGATGAGTTAAGAATTAAGCTGCAAAGTATAACTATTGTAGGTGTGCGTTGGTACAAATCCATGCTTGGCATAAAAGTCCACCAGCGTGGTCCAGTCTATCAGGCAATTCCGAACGCCCAGCCGCTTTAGGCCGAGCAATGATTCTGACAATAAGGCATTGCCATAGCCTTTTCCCCTAAAAGATTTCGAAATTCCAATCGGGCCCAATGTCCCCCAATCGGGACCTAAGGATTGCCGCCACACACCGCCCGCGATCGGAAATTTGTGTGAGGAATCTTGTGTGAAAGAAAAGCCCTCAAGCCTTTCATCAATCCAAAGTCCGTCTACAAAATCCGACCTTTCCTCCAAACCAATTTTCGCCAAAGTGTCATAGCGCCAACGACCCGGAAATTCGCGCTCTAAAAACTCTCTAAGAATTGAAGCTTCCTCAAGTTGGACAGGTCGAATTCTTGCGTTCTCAGGAATTGGGACTTCCTCAACATAGTTGGCGAGATCATATTGCAAGTCGAATTGCTCTACGCCAGATTCAAACCCCTCTACCATCAAGAAGTCTCGAAGCGTGTTTGCTTCAAGAGGACAGCCCGGAAAGAAGTGCCGACTATCTTGGCCAAAAATGACCCGATAGACGCCACGATTCAGCAGAATCTTCTTGCTTTCGCTAAAAAGATCAATTGCATGATTGGGATGTTTGAACGCAATTGCAGAGAGATGGGCCTGATCTGGGTCGGGGCCCCGATAGAGCGAGGCGGCCGATTTCTTCACGATTGCAAACGCTACCACTTGGTTGTCTTCGACTTCGATGATAGAAGCTCCCCAATCGAAAAGATGAGAATCAACCGAATTTTGCCGCAAGATATCAGCATCAATCCGATATTTCTCGGGATAGAAGGCATTCCACAACTCGGCTAACTGGTCAAAGTTCGCCTTGTCAAATCCTATTCGCATTCTTTTTCTTGTGCCGCAAGCTGCCGAAGGTGCTCACCATACAAGTTTATCGCGTTTCGGGTGCGTTCGATACGCCAAATCATTTCACCATCGTCAATTCTCAAGAAATCTTCAAGGCTTGGAGCTGCAAAGAGCGCTTCAAACGCATCTCCAGCAATGCCATGCCAATCTATTGCATTTCTTGCGTCGGCAGAATCGTACTTGAGATATGCGACAACGAACATTCGCAATGCAGGATAATTCGCTTGCATCCAAACTCTAACTCCCGAGTATTTCTCTTCAAGTTTGCTATCTGGACCGTAATTAGACGCACTGCAAAGGAGTTCCACTAGCGTTTCGTAACGAGTGTAAAAGTGCACCAGCTCGTCTTGCCGTTCCGCAACAGTTGGCAATCCCTTCGATTTTGCCGCTTCTTGAGTTTGGTGGAAATCCTTCATTGCAAGTCGTAGCCGAGTCGGAATTCGCTCAACAAATCTCCATGCGCCTGTGGCGCTGCGAGTGACTTTTTGGACTGCGTTTTGGCTTGTCATGAGGATTCTCCTTGGCTCTGCTGGACGTAGTTCATTCGAAGATCGCGGATCAGGTTTTGCATCATTCTTTGATCGCCTTCATCAAGCTGAGGCTCGAGAATGGCGGCGAGCGCCGCTGAAGCATCTATCGCTGCCTTTGCTTGAGGAAGATCGCGTTCGATCTTGCCAGTTATCATGTCGTGCTGCAATCCCATTCGCTGCCAAGCCATTCCGGCAAGCTGTTCTGCCATGATCGCCAATGCTGCAAAAACATCAATGGATTCGGGTTGGGCGTGGGATTCCTGATCGGACATCGGTACCGTTCCAGACGATAAAGGCACATATTTGGATGCGACCCAATTGGCCATTTTCCGACGAAATTTGAATCGTATGGTCCCTACAATTCAAATGGGAACCAAAGGTACCCTGAATGAATTAGGTTCCCTATGTCATCCACAATTCACGACGTTGTCATCATCGGTTCCGGCCCTGCCGGATACACCGCAGCCTTATATGCCGCGCGGGCAAACCTTGCCCCGCTCGTCATAGCTGGCTTGCAACCGGGCGGACAATTGACGATTACAACTGACGTGGAAAACTATCCAGGCTTTCCAAAAGGCATTATGGGTCCGGAGATGATGGAACTGTTCAGAGAGCAAGCCGAAAGATTTGGTGCCACTGTTGAATACAAAATTGCTTCCAAAGTTGATTTCTCTTCTAGCCCACACAAGATTTGGTGCGATGATGAACTGATCCTTGCAAACTCAGTAATCATTGCCACTGGTGCCGAGGCAAAATGGCTCGGGCTGGAATCTGAAGTCACGTTTGGAGGCTACGGCGTTTCGGCATGCGCGACTTGCGACGGAGCATTTTTCAAGGAGAAGGCAGTTGCCGTAGTTGGCGGCGGAGATACCGCAATGGAGGAAGCCAACTACCTCACCCGCCATGCCTCTAAGGTGTATTTGGTTCATAGGCGCGACCAATTTCGAGCTTCAAAAGTGATGCAGGATCGTGTTCTTACAAACCCAAAGGTGGAAGTGATCTGGAACTCGGCATTGGATGAGATTACTGGCCAAACCGAGCCTTTCAAAAAGGTGACCGGAGTTCGATTGAAGGACACCGTTACTGGCAACACAAGTGAAATGGATATGGATGGCGTCTTCATCGCCATTGGACATAAACCGAATTCTGAAATGTTCAAAGGCATTTTGGATTTGGATGAGAATGGCTACATTTCTCTCCCCGGAAAAGGCACGAAAACTAAGATTCCTGGCGTGTTCGTGTGCGGAGATGTGGCGGATAGCTACTATCGCCAGGCCGTGACCGCAGCAGGAACGGGTTGCATGGCTGCGATAGATGCTGAGAAGTATTTAGAATCGCAAGGGCATTAGGTTTTGGGGCGATTGCGACAGCGCAGTTTAGGTTTCAAAGTGATTTACGGTTATCGGGTCTCAAGACAGCACCTTTGATCGTCGTCCACTTGTACCCACGGGTTTGCAATGCAATTTTGTCCCCTTTTAAAAATGGCCCGCGATACCAATTTGAATAATTGAAATAACTACTTTGTGAACTGGCTCCATAAAACCCACCATACGGCGACGATGTATGTTTTCCATTTATGAACGCAACTCGGTAATTTCGCAGTTCACCATCGAATGGTTGTGGAATTGTCACTCCAATGTCTCCCGGATTTGAACCCCAAGACAATCCAGCTGGGTCATTTACTACGAAATCAAATGGCGAGCCCTTGACCAATTCAAATATCTTGTTTCTCTTTTCGTATACGGTGACGTCGTTCCACTTTCCACCTTCGATTCCAATTTTGAATTCGGTTGTTCCTTCCGCAATACTTTGAATTGGAAAACTCGCGAATTCCTCGCCTTCCTGATTTAGGTCAAAGACTTCTATTTGACCTTGAACGGCAATCAAGGCACCTCGAATTGGCTGCAAGATTATTGATGGAGAGTGAATGAACTCGGCGTGGCGATACTTGACATACAAGTTCCATCGGTGGGACATATAGTGCGAGCTTCCGGATCGCATTTCAGCGGTCGCAATCCAGTTCTTTATTGGTGTTCCGTCTATTCTCCAACTCTTTCTGGCATGGTCATCATTAACGTAGATCTGCTCGATAATGATCCCACTTCCAATATTGATGGGGCGAAAATCGGAAGATTTTCGTAACGCCTGGTGACTAGAAAGCAAGAAGCCAGCGGCAATACCAATACTGAACATGTGAAGATTCTAGCATTGTGGTTACTTGGTAAGACATTCTCTGAACCACCTTGCTCCTCCAATCGTTCAAAATGTTAACAACGCAATGAACACAATTCTGACTTTGGGAATATTGCTTGCATCCGGGCAAGGACAGGTAAAGGTTCAGGAATTTGCCGGCCCTGGAGAAACCGCCGTACGATTCCAAGTCCGTACCGACCTGAACAAACTTGATCCTCCAAAAATATCGCCTAAACAAAAATGGCTTTTTGAATACGTGTCCAACTCTTTTGGACGTCAACAGGTCGCAGAAGATGTAAACCTAGACCTTAAGTTTCGTGTCTTTTCACAGAGCATGAAGGACGAAAACGATCCGGCACCGCTCGTTGGCAGAACGCTCATTCGGCTTTGGGACTACACGTTTCGGAGGTTACGCTTTGAACATAACATCGGCTACAACAATGGGATCGTAGACATTTACCTTTGCTTTGGCGGCGAAGCAGGCGGAGAGCAGCTCTTTGATGAGGAATACGAGAACCGGATTTCACGACGAGTGAACACGATTTACATCTATCAGATAGGTACCTTTACAAATCCGATAGAAATGGTACGCGAGCTTGCACACGAATATGGCCATGCGGTCTTGCCGCCTGTAGGCGGATTTCAAACTCCAGAAGATTGGGGAAATGGCTATCTAGGCGAAAAGCTGTATATGCGATACCTGATGAATCAAGTTGTGGCAAAACGCCTGGGCCCAGAAGACGCTTTGGGGGCAACCGCTTCCGAGTTAAAACAGTTCGCCGCAAAGGAGATAGATCCGCTATGGGTGCCGATTTGCCGTTCTGGTCCCAATCTCAAGATGATTGGGAGCAAAGGCCAGAAGGCGATGGATGCCTATCTGGGTTTGGCTCTTTATGCTGACTTGTTGCTTCCGCCATCCGTTTTTTCCAGGTCATTGAAAATCATTGGATCGGTTAAAGCGGTTGATTATCCTGAATCTATCGTAAATGCAGTGGCAGAATTGCCCGAGGTTTCAGTTCGAGTACCCGTGAACTTTGTAGGAAAGCCGATGTGGGTTCCCTATCCGAAAGGAGCAAAAATCTCGGGTGCGGCGGTGAAGTCGAGGGTTGGGCATTGGGCGATCGTTGTTCCAAAAGCAAAAAGCTTGCGAATTTTTTCGCCAATTTCGCAGTAGATTTCACTCGTAAGGCATTTGACTAATGCCGCTTTGTCTTTGTTTCATACAAGGGAGAGCTGTCAACCGCTAACTGCAATCCGCTAACCGCCAACTTCCTACTCGAGACGCCAAAGTCACGTAAGTCGGTATCCTTTTCGATTGTGAAACGATGGGGGCCGACATATCTATTGGTTGTCTTGGTTTGCGTTCCACTTTTTCTCGCCAGGGCAACGACATCTTTTTTGCTCAAAGACACTGACACAGATGTCCTCTTAGGAAAACTTAGTGAACGAATTGAAAATGGCGAATCCATATTCAAATGGTTTTGGGGCGATTGGCCGCTTGGAAACCACTTTTACCGCCCAATATCAACACTAACTTTTGAATTCGATCATTGGAAATGGGGGTCAGATGCGGCTGGATTCGGGCTCACAAACGCATTGCTCGCAATTGCATGCGTTTGGGCGCTGTTTTGGCTAGTCCGTGAAATTTCAGGTTCCCGAACCCTTTCATTAGGCTCAGCCGGAATATTCGTTCTTTGGAATTTGGATCGGGGCGATTTGCTGGGCAACGCAGCTTATACAATCGCGTTTCTTACACTGGGCACATTGTTGTTGAAAGGCAGAAAGTGGCAAAACGCATTGGTTGCTTCGCTCTTATGGGTGTTTGTCGGATTTGAAGTCAGCGGCGTTTCCGAACTTCAGTTTCGAATGATTGATTGGTTGCCGGGCCGAACGGCTTCCACAATGACGCTTTTTGCCTTGCTAGCTCTAGCAGCTTATGTTCGCTTTGAAAGAATCGGAGCTCCTTCCGCCCCAGACCCTCCGCCATCGCCATACGAATTACCTCCATCCAAGTCTTTTGTTTCGCCGAAAATTTCGGGTTGGAAGCCCTATTTGTGGCTAGGATTGAGCCTGATCTGTTTAACCTGCGCGCTTGGAAGTTACGAACAAGCCATCATGCTGCCGCCGATCTATCTCGGCCTCGCTTGGCTGATGCGGAAAAAGGGGCACATGGTCAGATGGCATTGGGCGAGTTCATCTTTCGTTTTGCTTATCATCTATCTGCTGATTCGGCATCAGGTGATTCCTTCAACTTCGTCTGCCTATCAAGAGCAGCAATTTCGATTTTCAATAAGCGTCATAAATGCGATTCTTGATTATTTGATACCGGGGATTCATGCGCTTAGATGGCAATATATAGCGGTTTCGACAAGCTGGACAGCGTTCTTGTTTGCGGCTCCGTGGATTGCAATAGCCGAATTCAGTTCAAACGTCGTGGCCGTTTGGCAGATGATCCGCAAGTCAAACGAAGCGGTCTTTTATTTTGGAGCATCAGTCGCTGCCTACTTGCCGATGGCGTGGTTTAAACAGTTTGACCACTACCACTATCTGCCGATGGCACTTCGGGCTGCGTTTTTTGTGGCCTTGCTCGGTCTTGCGGGCCAGGCAACGCTTATCGCTGCTTCCCACCCAGCGATTCAAGTGCCGCCACAACCGAATCCCTAATCGCATTCGCTTCCTCGTCCGTGAAGTTCTCACCCAATTTTCGAAGCTGCAAGGCAATGGTTAAACTGTGAAAACCAGGTTCAATTCCCTTTCCTGTGTAGACATCGGCCAGCCAGAATTTTTCAAGAACTGCACCTCCCGCTTTTTGAACCGATTCCTCGATTGTCGTAAACGGGACTTTTGTTTCAATTAACAAGGAAACATCTCGTCGAACCGCCGGGTTTCTGCTAATTGGGCGAAGTTTAATATTACGATGGCCTTCAGAATAGCCAGCTTCCAGGTCGATGGTTGCTAGAAATGTTTTGTTTGGAAGCCCGGCTTCTTCAGCCAAAGTTGGGTGAATTTGTCCGAATACGCCAACGGATTTGCCAGTAATGTATATCGAGGCTTGCCTTGTAGGGTGGAGCCTCGAATCTTGATTTGAGTTTTCAAATTCGCATTCGCCGAATAGTAAGTTGCAAATAGACTCAACAATGCCTTTGATTGAATAGAAATCACCTTCTGATTGATCGTCGTATGTCCAATGGGGAGAACCGAGTTTGCCAGTTGAAAGCACTGCGACTCGTTGTCCCTCGACAGTTTTGCCATCAATTGAACCGTGCACCCTTCCAATTTCAAACAGGTGAACGTCTTTCGCGCCGTTTCGAAGCGCAGCTTCAGCAAGAGACGGCCAAAGGGACGTTCTCAGAAAAGCCATTTCCGGCGAGCCAGGATTGTTCGGCCCAATAGCTTCCCAATTTGGCGAATCGAGCGGATGAACATCTCGAAGGGAATGGCTAATGGTTTGTACAAGTCCATGCCGCAAAAGGCAATCTTTGATATCTTCGCGAAGTTTTTCGAGTCCCTGTAATCCGCCTATCGGTGTACTTCCCGCCGGAGGAAGGATCGGGATTTTCTCGTACCCATGAACTCTTCCGATTTCTTCAATCAAATCTTCTTCGCGAACAATGTCGGGCCTCCAACTGGGAAGCTCAACTTGAAACGGTTCGCCATTTCCAGAAACGCTAAAACCAAGCCTTTCCAGATAGCTTTTAACTTCGATCGAAGTCACATTCATTCCTAGCAAATGGCAAGCTCTTGAAACGCGAACATTTACGATTCCAGTTGCTGGGCGAGTTGGGAAAACATCGTGAACCCCTGGCACCAATCCGCTCTTGCCTGTGGCTTCCTGGAGCAAACTCGCAAAGCGATTTAGGCCGCGCACGACGCCGTTAGGGTCTACGCTTCTTTCAAATCTGTAGCTGGCATCGGTTGAAAGTCCAAGCTCCTTTCTGGTTTTTCGAATCGAATTGTTGACAAAATGAGCTGATTCGAGCAATACGTTTTTTGTTGAATCGCTGACTTCGGTTTCTGCACCGCCCATGACACCTGCCACCGCCACGGCGCGTTCGGCGTCGCAGATCATCAAATGGTGCGGCTGAAGTTCGTGCTCGATTCCGTTGAGTGTCGTGAGTTTTTCGCCTGACTTTGCGCCCCTAACGACAATTCGACCTTCTGTAAGGGTGTCTTGATCAAATGCGTGAAGCGGCTGACCAAGTTCGAGCATGACGTAATTTGAAAGGTCAACCAAAATTCCAAGAGGCCGCAGACCAGCTTGCCGTAACCGCTTTTGGAGCCAATCCGGAGACGATTCGTTCTTGACATTTTCAAACAGTCGGCAGGCGTATCGGGTGCAAGCTTCAGATTCAATTATCGCGCTTGTTTTCTTTGAGATTTCTGTATTGGCTTCGTCTCCAATCGAAAATCCTGCAACTGCTTGGTCATATAGTTTCGTCGGCTTTGCCTCTTGATCTTTGGCCAAGATCTCCCGCGAAAGCCCGAAAACCGACAGCCCATCGCCTCGGTTCGAAACGACTTTGATGTCAAGAACGGATTCACCCTCGACTTCTTCAATGCCCTCAAGTTCGAAGCCTGCCATAGTAAGCAGATCGCCGATTTGATTTGCGTCAAGGCGAGTTTCGACGAAGTCGCGAAGCATCGAAATTGGGAATTTCATGGATGGTGAAGGATACCTTCGAGTGGTGAGTGTTGAGTGCGGAATCCCCCTCTCCCAGGAACGTAGTGAGAGGGAGAGGCGGAAGGGGGTGAGGGATTCTTGAGAATTTTGGTCGAAATGCGACACCGAGCTGAAGCTGTGGGACACGTCAGTGTGAAACACTTGTGCACCGTGGACTCCCAACCAGGGGTGACGGGACAGGCGGGATGCGGAGCTTAGCGACTAGTGAATTCCAAGGACTTATCCAAGAGTTGCTCCGCGCTCCATGGTCCGCACTCCGCCAAGACAGGATGAATCCTGTCCTACGAATAAACCGCCCCATACGCCGCGCACGCACGATAATCCGCGGATTGTTCATCCAGCGAACCGAACCGATACCAACTATTAGGCCGGAACAACTCGCCTGACTCCAAATTGTGCATACAGACTGGAATTCTAAGCATTGATGCAAGTGTTATCAAATCCGCTCCAATATGCCCATAACTGATCGCGCCATGATTCGCTCCCCAATGCAGCATGACATTGTAAACAGAGTCATATGGCAACGAGCCAGACAGGCGGGGAGCGAACCAAGTCGTCGGCCAAGTTGGATTGGTTCTTTGGTCGAGCGTGTCGTGTACCGCATCTGGCAGGGAAACGGTCCAACCTTCCGCAATTTGAAGCACAGGCCCCAGTCCTTGAACGAGGTTGATTCGGAACATCGTAACGGGCATTTCTCCCAATGTGGTGAAGTCGGTTGACCATCCACCGCCAGGGAAGTATTCGAGAATGGAAGGGCAGAATCTTGTGGCTTCGAGGCAAGCGGTTGCGTCTTCAGGAGTCATTTCATACCAGGGCTTCAAAAGCCCTTTCCGCCCTTGGGAGGAAGGGGTAGAAGCAGATCCCGCCGAAGGGTAATCGAAGATCGGGAGGGACGGAGGGTTTTCCAACTTTTCTTGACTCTCACCCCCTGCCCCCTCACCCTCTCGGGGACTCCAGGGAGAGGGGGAATTCGGAGTTTCCACTTCTCCTAAGTTCCAGGGCGAGGCGGAACTTGCGCCCGTCCAATCAAGCGCAGTAGGCCCAGAATTGATGAGGTGGACAATGCCTGCTTCGGCTTTGCCATCGAGTTTGTGCCCAGTTACCCGGTGGACCGATTCCGGGCTCCAATAGGTACGAACATCGGAGAACATTTGAGCGGTGCCGGTCAGCAATTTTCCGAAAAGCATCGAAACGGCGTTGAGCGAATCGTTTTCGGTAGCGAATGCGAACGGTTCGCGAATCCCATTCCAATCGAAGCTGGAACAGAGCACTGCCTCCATGAAATCGCCGTTTGGAAAGTGGTCTGTCCACTGCCTCTGGCCTTGGAAGCCTCCGGCGATTGCGTTGTTGCCCCGCGCTTGCTCTGGGTAGCCAAGCGCTTCGAGTTTTGGATTCCCAATCATCATGTCGCGAGCAATTAGCGTCATTTTGATGCTGGTTTCCCAATCTTCGTCTTTTTGTAGGCGAGATCGCTGCTTGCTGGGCTCGTTCGGATCGTCGCCTTTTTTGCAGTTTACTTTGACCCACGCTAATGCAATAGTAAACTCTTCTTGGTCAAAAATTCCCTTTTCGATTCGACCCAAGACCTCGCTCATATCGCTTGCAATGACTCTCATTCCCAGATAATTGGCGAACAACAATGGGTCAACAATGGAGCCAGCTATGCCCATGCTTGTTCCTCCAATTGCTAGATAGCTCTTGCCTTGCATTGT
The DNA here is from genome assembly GCA_031400935.1 of Armatimonadota bacterium. Lineage (GTDB taxonomy): Bacteria > Armatimonadota > Fimbriimonadia > Fimbriimonadales > Fimbriimonadaceae > JANNJE01. Next base: position 100,653 of record JANNQV010000032.1, on the reverse strand, counting down.
TGCCACGGCGATTCCAGCGCGGGCAAATCGCAGAATTTTTTCGCGGACGTCGTCGGGGATGCTCGAATCTCCCTGATCTTGCACTTCCTTGCCGTATATTCCGAAGCAAGGGATGCCCGATTGAGCGTGTCCTGCTAATGCAGCGGCAAGGTAAACGGCACCGGGTCGTTCGGTGCCGTTAAAGCCCCAAATGGCTTTCGGTCGGATTGGGTCGGTATCAATCGTTTCTGATCCATAGCACCAACAAGGCGTGACAGTTAGAGTGCAGCCCACATTTTGAGTTCGAAAAAGGGCATCCGCTTGCGCTGACTCAGTCGCTCCCGAAATGCAAGTTTCAGCGATTACGCATTCCACGGGTTGACCGGAGGCGTGGCGCAAGTTGCTTGAAATCAAATCAGCCGCTGCTCGCGCCATCGCCATCGTTGGCCCTTCGAGCGATTCTCGCACGCCCCCGTAACGACCGTCAATGGTCGGACGAATACCGACTCTTGGGAGGTTGGACGAATAAGTTTGTGGCGAAGGCATATCTTGATTTTAGTCGGCTTCGCTGTGCAAAATCTTACTCCGTGTTCAATTTGAATCAGATGTGGTGAAATGGCGTATAGAACTATAGGAACAGGAATCGCAAATGATCGAACAAAACGAACTTTTCCCCTTGCTGTCGAAAATTATTAAGCCCACCGATTTGCATCGGCTCAATGAAAAAGAGCTTGTAGAACTTACCGCTGAAGTTAGAAATGCGATCTTGAAGAAGGTTTCAGAAACCGGTGGCCATTTTAGTTCAAATCTTGGGACTGTCGAGTTAACGGTAGCACTTTACGCCGCATACTCAATTCCGCCAGATAAAGTCATTTGGGATACTGGGCACCAGGCATACGCTCACAAATTATTGACCGGAAGGTTGCCTCGTTTTGACACCCTTAGAAAGCACAAAGGCTTGTCAGGATTCTTGAGCCGAAAGGAGCATGAATTAGACGAGTTTGGTGCTGGACATGCCGGCACGGCCATTTCAGCAGCACTAGGATTCGCCACTGCGCGCGACCGAAAAAACTCAAAAGAGAGAGTTGTCGCGATTACAGGCGATGCTGCCATTTGCGCCGGAATGAGCTGGGAAGCCTTAAACCATGCTGGCGAAATGGGCACAGATCTCGCAGTCATTTTGAACGATAACCGTATGTCAATCGCACCAAACGTCGGAGCATTGACGAACTACTTTACACGTTTGCGATCTCGACCTTATGTGCAAGATTTAGCGCAAAGAGCTAAGCAAATCATCGAACGAATCCCAGGACCAGCTCCGCGAATTGCCGCAGGTTTGCGGCATGGTATCACCCACTATTTTGCCCCAGAAGAAACGGGGACGATCTTTGAAGAGATGGGATTTGAGTACATCGGCCCGGTTGATGGGCACGATCTTTTGAGTTTGCTTGAAATCTTCCGAAATGTTCGGGAGGTTAAAGGTCCAGTATTCGTACACGCCATCACTGTTAAGGGCAAGGGCTACGACGTTGCAGAAAGCGACTCGACAAAGTGGCATGGAGTGGTTCCTTTCGACCTAGAAGCATGTGAAATGGTTAAGTCCGCAGGCCCAGTAACTTATACAAATGCATTTGGAGAAGCCATTCTCGAGGCAGCCAAAGAAGACCCTTCAATTTGCACGATCACTGCCGCGATGCCGGATGGGACAGGACTAGTAAAGTACTCTAAGGAGCTCCCAGAGCAGTATTTTGACGTCGGAATTGCCGAACAGCATGCGGTCACTTTTGCAGCGGGCTTAGCGGCGGGCGGCATGAAGCCTTTTGTCGCGATTTACTCCACTTTCTTGCAAAGAGCATTTGATCAAGTTCTGCATGATGTATGCATTCAGAATCTACCAGTTCGTTTCTTCATGGATCGGGCAGGCTTGGTCGGCGACGACGGGCCCACTCACCACGGAGCGTTTGATATCAGCTATTTGACTTTGATTCCGAATCTGAGGCTAATGGCTCCTCGCGATACTACAGAATTGCGAGAAATGGTTCGATTTGCTGCTGGATTCAATGAGGGCCCGTTAGCCGTTCGCTATCCTCGCGGCGCGAGCGATGACAGGCTTCCAGAACAAAGAACCCCAATTCAACTCGGAAAATCGGAAACACTTTGCGAGGGTGAAGACTTTACATTAGTAGCCGTCGGCTCAATGGTCTCTCCAGCCTGGGAATCTGTTCAAATTCTTAAGGAGAAAGAATTCAATGGCACTTTGATAAACGCTAGATGGATTGCTCCTTTCGACCAGCAACGAATTTTTGATTCGGCTCGGCAGACCAAACGGCTGATTGTGATCGAGGAAAATGTTCGCTCTGGCGGATTTGGACAAAAAGTTAGAGACAGGATGGCGGAAATGGGGCTAGTCGATGTTGAAATCAAGTTGATCACTTTGCCTGATGAATTTGTCGAACATGGAACTCAGCCCATTCTTCGAGCGCAAGTTGGACTAGATGCTGCTTCAATTGCAAAGATTATTGAAGAAATGATCTCTGTGCAAAAACTACGTTAGAACAATTTCTGAGTTTTTTCAAGAACAGCTTGACTTTTTGAAAGCAATTAGATATTATGTTGGTTGGTCGTCCCACTCTGAGATGATCGTCCAACCCTATGAACGAAACTATTAGTACAAGGGATCGAATCGTCGAAGCCGCCCGTGACCTCTTTTTGGTTAACGGCTATAACGGCACAGGTATGTCGCAAATTCAGACGGCTGCTGGCGTGCGCGGTGGAAGCCTGTATTATTTCTTTCCAACTAAGGAAGATTTGTTGCTTGCAGTATTGGATTGGTATCGAACTCACATTTGGGAAGGCCTACTTCAGCCTGTATACGAACGAATCTCGGATCCTGTCGAGCGGATATTTGGTGTGCTCGATAGCTACCGGCAACTTTTGCTGATGTTTGAATTCGAGCTTGGTTGCCCTATTGGAAACCTGGCTTTAGAAGTTTCAAACAGCCACCCTGGAGTGCGAGCCCTTTTGCAATCCAATTTTGACAACTGGATTGAAGCGATTGAGATTTGCATTCAAGATGCCCGCGACCGATTTCCGAAGGAAATCGAACCAAAGCAAATTGCACTTTTCACTTTGGCCGTACTAGAAGGCGGCCTGATGCTTAGCCGCACTTCTCGATCTGCCGAGCCATTTGAGGACTCCATTGCTGTGTTGCGGGACTACTATGAAAGGCTCATACGCGACGAAATTAGCTGGTCGGCACCAAGGCAGTCCCCACTATCTCCACACGAACTTTAGGAAAAAAACATGATAAAACTTGCACTCCTCTTTCCATTTTCACTAGCAAACCTTACAACGACTCAAGACGATCCAGCCTTGAAAGCCTATCAAAAACTTGAGACGCTTGTCGGCACAACTTGGGCGGGAAACATAGTCGGCCCCCAAGGCATGGTCGAAGTTAAAGCCGAATTTGTTTGGGGACCGAATAAAAGCGCTGTCAAGGCGATTTCATCCATTGCTGCAGATCCCAAAAATCCAATGATTTCGGAGTCGTACTACGCATATTTGAAAAAGGACAAGAAGCTGATTTACATGGACGTTCACGGCGGCCCAGAAGCTTACTCGGGCTTCGGCTGGATGGAAGCAGACAAGATCATTCTGGAGTTTCAGCACGCGGGGCACAAGGATGTCGAGTACAAAGTTGCCATCTCTTTTCCGAAACCAGAAGTGATGAAAACCGAGTTTTGGATGAAGCAAGGGGCAGAATGGAAACCACTCATGTCCTATGACAGAACGAAAGTAAAGGGAAATGAACTGAAATGAAGTACGGTCTCACTCTATTATTCGGACTTACCATTTGTGCAGTCTCGGGTCAAGGCCAGGACAGAGTAAAGCGAGTCTTTGGATTTGATCCAGTAATTCTGGTTCGTACAGGCGAATCGGTTTCGGGCAAAGCTGATCTGGAAGTGTCGCGGTATGAGTTCACGTACCTATTTTCCAGCACAGAATCGAAGGCAGAATTCATTAGGAACCCTAAGAAATACGAATTTCAGTTTGGCGGGGCGTGCGGCCGGATGGGACCGTTAAGCGGAATCGGCAATCCCAATCACTTTCTGGTGAAGGGAGGCAAGCTTTATTCCTTTGCTTCGGCTCCATGCAAACAAACTTTCGAAAAGCATTCCGAGAAGTTGTTAGAATTCGACGACCCTAAGCCGAAGGTCATGCGAGCATCAATCGTCGAAGGCAAAAAGCTTGCAGAAAGAGTATTGGCAGCTCACGGTGGGCGTAATACGATTCTAAACCTTGGCGCTTTCGAAATGATCCATTTGGGAAGTCATGTTGCTGGGAATCGAACTTACAAGTTTGAATCTCGATACGCTTTCCATCTTGCAAATGGCATGTATGCAGATGGCGAGACTTGGGACGATTATCAATATGGCAACGCCACAAACGGTAAGAAATCATGTTTTGTGAGCAAGCACAAATGGGATTTTGAAATGCATCCAGAACAAGTTCGTTCCTTGACCCGCAAACGAGGACAACACTTTGTCTCGGTTCTGTGGGCGATTGCTAAACGAAGAGCCCATGTATTTTCAAGTTTTGATTCGCCAGCCACGTTAAACGTTTGGCATGAAGGCGTTGCCACAAAACTTGAAACATCTGCTGAAGGCAAAGTCTTGGCACAAGAATTTACAGGACGTGGTCCAAATTCATTTATGGGCTTAGCTCGCCGTGAATTCTCAGAATGGCAGTCGCATAATGGTGCCTCGCTGCCCATCCGCTGGCAAGAATTCTTTGATGGTAAACCTACTTCCATAGGCACCAGTTACACAATCAAGCCACTTTTGGATTTGATTGTATTTTCACCTCAAAAATGATTGAAACGGCTCGGGCCATTTGACCCGAACCGCTCTTGAGCTTATTAATGAGCTGACTTGTACAGCCAGAACGTCGCACCTAACGGATCTTGAACCAAAGCCATTCGGCCAACGGATGGAATGTCCATCGGCGGCACTAAATTTGTGGCTCCGTTTGCCAAGCACTTCGCCAATCGAGCATCAACGTCGTCAACGGCGACATAGATTGCCCAATGAGGCGGCACATTTTCCATTTCAGGGTTGCCAGCAGTTTGTTGCGTTCCCGCGACTGCAGTTCCGTCCACGGTGAGCATCGTGTAAGTGCCCATCTCGCCCATATCCATCTCTTGAGTACCCCATCCAAGGCATTCTTTATAGAAATTCACCGATGCTTCGCTGTTCGGCGTGTAGAGTTCGTGCCAGCAAAACGTGTTGCCGACTGCAATTGCATGATTTTCCATTGTTTGTTCAGACATCTTTTTCTCCTCCCACATTTGCGTGGTACGTATGTCTACCACAATTTCAATTCGGAAAGTTCCACGAAGTGTAAATTCTTGAATATGCTTTAGAGAGATTGGGTTAGCATGTGGTCGGCAGGTGGTTGCCAAATGGCTAGCAGGTTGTTCGAACTTACCGATAACCAAAATCCCACAACCAATAACCAATAACCAACAACCGAAAAAATTCTGGCGGAGCAAGGGGGATTCGAACCCCCGGTGAGTTGCCCCACAACAGTTTTCAAGACTGCCGCATTAAACCGCTCTGCCATCGCTCCAAGAGGAATTATCCCGATTTTTGCCAAGCAGGTGTCAAACTAAGCCATGGACCTCGGAATTTCGGGAAAAGTTGCGCTTGTCGCTGCTGCCAGCAAGGGCATCGGATTTGCAACTGCCAAGCTGTTGGCGGGAGAAGGATGTCGTGTTTCAATATGCGGCAGATCAGAAACGAATTTGAGAAGTGCCGCCGAAAAGGTATCGCCCAACTGCCATTGGCACGTCTGCGATGTCTCAAGTTTGGAGTCCATTGAAAGTTGGATTCAAGCCGCAAAATCTGAACTTGGAGAGTCGAATATTCTCATTACAAACACGGGAGGGCCACCGGTAGGTCCAGTTATGCAGATTTCAGACGAACAATGGCAAACGGGAATAGACTCAACGCTACTGAATATTGTAAGGATGGTTAGGCTTGTCGCCCCTTCAATGGCAGAAAACGGGTGGGGCAGAATTGTCCATGTCACATCTTTGGTCGCTAGGGAACCTAACGATTTGTTGCCAATTTCTTCGACAATTAGAAGCGGAATCGAAGCTCTAGCCAAAGTGCAATCTAACGCACTTGCTAAGCACGGAATTACCGTGAATACCGTTCAGCCAGGCCACACGCTGACTGACAGGCAAACGCATTTGTGCGGTATTCGTGCGGAACAGAATGGCACATCTCTCGAGCATGAAATTGCGATGCAAGCGAAGGTGATCCCCGTCGGAAGAATGGGGAAGCCAGAAGAGATTGGTGCAGTTATTGCATTTCTTTGCTCTCAACAAGCGGCGTTTATTACTGGAACTTCGATTCTGGTAGATGGCGGAATGGTGAAAGGGATATAGGATTTGGCGGAAGAAAGTGAACGATTCGTATTTGAGCGGAATAAATTCCGCGCTCCACCTGGCATCCCGCGCTCCAGTTCTACAAGTTACTAAGTTGATTCTCGATCGTTTGCGCTTTGTTGCTGCCAGGACTCACATAGTCAAGAGCTTTTAGCAGTGCCGACCTTGCTATGTCAATGTTGCTATTCAATACGTTTTCATTAGCAAGCTCAACATAAGCCGCCGCCGCTGCATCTTTGTATTCGGCAAGCCGAACCGAATTCATCGTTTCCAAAGCTACTGCCTGCGCCCAATGTTTGGCGGCCTCTTCGCGCTGAACAAGCCTCTGGCTTGAATTTGATTCTTGGCTGGCTACTATCGAATAGAGTTCGCCAAGATCGCTTGGATATGCCGCGTTTATTGAGTCCGTTTCTGTCGCTTTCTTGAACCACTCCTCTGCGCGGACATAATCGCGAGCCCGCATGAATTCCTTGCCCTTTCTTTCATATAAAACTGCAAGTTGACTCATTGCAGAAGCGCGATTTACGTTGTCTTTCAACTTCGGAATTGTGGTTTCGTATACGTTTATCGCCGTTTCCGTTGAACCAGAAACTGCCGTTTGCAATTGCTCGAGCGCGGATGAATCTTGCCTCATAGCCGCATCTCGTTGAAAAGCAGTACTAAGCGTAGTAACTAAAACAATGACAAGCCCAAAAAACGTCCCGAGAACCAGAATTGCAATAAGAAGTTTTCCTAGGAACTGCCTCGATTCAGGCCGCATCATTGGTGTGCGAGGTGGCGGCGGATAATAAACTGGCGGCGGCACGTAGTTGCCTGTAGGCAATTGTGGATTCTGCGGATAGCCAATTGACGGCGATTGCCCAGATCCAAACGGGTTGTATGCATAGGTTCCTGGAGCTGAGTTCGGAATCTGGGGAGGTGGTGCCCCATACGGGTTGTTTAGGTACGGGTTGCCAACGTACGGATTGTTTGGCGGGGGCGCTGTTGAAGGCATCGGCATCGCGGTTGGCATTCCGAGCGCTGGCGATGGGTCTTGAACTACGCTTTGAGCGCCTCGTTGTACAGAAACAAGCGCCGAAATCATCTCCTTCGCCGACGCTTGTCGAAGTTGAACCGATTTATCCAATGCGCGTTCGATCACTTGCCATAGAGCCCAATTAGCCTGCGAAGGCTGAGTCGGAGTCGTGTTCATGATTGCGTACGTGATGCTTACAACCGAATCTCCACCGAACGGCTTTTTTCCAGCAACCATTTCATATAGCAAAACTCCAACTGAAAACAAATCGCTTCTCGCATCTATTTCCTTGCCGACGACCTGTTCAGGCGACATATAGCTGGGAGTTCCGAACACTTGTCCATCTATTGTAAGGTTTGGCTCGAATGTCAATCGGGCGATTCCAAAATCTGTAATCTTAATTCGCCCATCTGGAAGCAGCTGAACGTTGTCTGGCTTGATGTCACGGTGAATGACGCCATGAGTATGTGCGTAATCTAGAGCTTCGAGAATTTCGATCGAGATTTCTATTGCGCGGTCAGTTGGCAGGAATCCATGAGTATCTATTTCATTTCTTAATGTATGCCCATCGAGAAACTCCATGGCAATGTAGTGCCTGCTAGCCTCTTCGCCGTATTCGTATATCGTGACGATGTTTGGATGCGTGAGCGTTCCAGCGGCTCTAGCTTCACGCAAAAATCGGGTTCTGCGGTCACTCTTTTGCTGATCTGTTGAGCCAGACAAAACAGCAAGTTCCTTGAGCGCGACCCGCCGGTTCATAATAGGATCGTAAGCCTCGTAGACAATATCATTTGACCGGGCAATTTCTCGGATGATTTGATATTTGCCCAATGTTCCTGTTTGGCCGCTCATGATTTTTCAACTATCACAGTTTATTTTCGGATATATTCCGTCTTTTCAAATGCACGATTTCAACAACTTAGACGAAATTTTGGTATCAAAGCGTTGTCATTTGCACTCTTGAAATAGATTATCGCAAAAAACCCGCACATTACTGGCTACAGATTTTGACAAATTTGCGGAAGATTTGAACTATAAATGCGGATTTGCCGATATTTGTTACTAGGACTCTCGCTGGCTACTTCTGTGGCTCATGCCAGTCTTTGGAGCCGTGCAGCTGGGCCGAAAGGTCAGCTTATGATTTCCACACCCTTATTGCAGTGGCAAGTGTGGGGCGACAAAGGTTCAGTTGTAACAAAAGTCTGGTGCAAAGTTGATGGTGTCGAGATTCCGTCTAGATACGTTGAGAACTTCCGCAGAATAGAAGCCCAACCTCCTTCGCAACTTCGACAAGGCGAGCATAAAATCGAGATGGGGGCCACGTCTTCAGACGAAATCACCGTTCGCAAAGATTGGACCGTGGATGTTGTAGCAAATGCTCAAACCACAATTCCTGAAACAAGTTCCGATCAAGAACTTGTTTTGAAAAAAGTAAACGATTTTAGAGCTTCACTTGGCTTGCGACCTGTTACAGCCAACCGATCAATGTGTGCAGCCGCAAGTCAACATGCCAAATACCTTTCCGAAAACCGGCTGACTGGCCATTATCAAGGTGAAGGAAGGCCGAATTTTGTTGGAATCACTCCCGACGACCGTTTAAACGCATTTGGCTATGTGGGTGGAAGCATGGAAGTGGTTCAGTCTGGACGAGCAAACCTGGATGAGGCACTTGATCTGCTAATAGGTGCGCCCTATCACCGCCAAGCTTTTCTGGCAGGCGGCGAAGTCGAAGCAGGTGGTTCGCAGTTTGGTGAAAGGCTTGTTATCGTGTTCGGCGACATTCGCACTCCAGAAACAATTGTTCATCCTTGCGATGGGCAAAGAGGGGCTCCGTTATCTTGGAATGGCAATGAGCGACCCAATCCGCTACGAATTCACAAAGCCCTTTCTACGCCAACCGGTTATCCAATTGTCTTTAGTCGAGCCACTTCTGACCCCAAACCGATTCGATTTCAGGAAGCTTCGCTAGTTGAACTCCCTTTGGAAACATCGGTTGAGTTCGCTGTCAATTCTCCCGAAAACGACACTCAGCTAACAGACTCTGTGTTTTTGATCCCTGTAAAGCCTTTGAAACCTAGGACAACCTATCAAGTTTCGGTGATCGCGATGTCTCCTCAAGGCGAAGACATCAGCCGAAAGTGGTCTTTCACGACCAGGTAGAAACGCCGAACAAAATCTTGTCAAGGGTAATCGTCACTTTTTTTCAAAAGTTTTCCACCATTTTGTTGTAAATCGTGCGAATCTGCAAAGGGCTTTTGCCACACTTTTCCACCGCCAATGGTGAAAAACTCATAAAAAAAGTACTTCACAAACGGTTTCCAATGGGATAAAGTATTCACGTGCCAAGCGAGAGACGAAAGTCTCCTCCGAAGCGAGTAATCAAAACGGAGAGAAAGGGATCACGGTCCTGATCAGCCAAAGCACGCGCTCAGAGCAAACGAGTTTTGCAAACGGTTTTCGGACCGCCAGAGGCACGGTTAAGACGGCCAAAAGAGCAAATGTTTCTTGCGACCTCGCAGGGTTCTCTTGAATCTTGTCCCGGCGAAAGTAGCATGAAAGCGGTCAAGGTTCGCTTTCATTGCAACAAGAGACAATGCGGTTTCCGCATGCAGAGGCAGGTTGACTTGTCAACGAGCCAAAGCAGGGTCGGGAGAGGTTTCCTCTTTCGACCTGCGGATGACCGATACTTAGTAGGCGTTGCGGACCAGTAGCACGACTTCGGTCGCGATACCTTGCAACAAAAACTGAGTTTTGTTAGAACGGCAGATACTTCGGTAACTGTAACGGCTAGCAGAAGGAAGCGCGTTGGAATTGACTTCGGTCTAAATCAACGCGCTTTTCTTTGTTTGAAAGCAGCTATAGCTGATTCAAAAAATAGGCATGGTAGGTCAAATAGGACCTAAAGGACTAATTTGCCCTATAGGTCCTATTCTTCTTTTAAATTGAAAGTATCAGACCCTTTCTTCGATGGGCACCCAGGTTTCGTGCTCTGGCCCTTCGTAGATGCAAGCCGGGCGAATCAGGCGATTGTTCGCAAGCTGCTCAAGCACGTGCGCCGACCAGCCGCTCACTCGCGCAATTACAAAGATCGGCGTGTAAAGGTCGATCGGAATACCTAAAACGTAGTAAGCATAAGCAGCAGGGAAATCAACATTCGGATAGATTCCCTTTTCGGTTTCCATTACGTTCTCAAGAATGTCCGCAATGGCGCTCCATTCCGTTTGTCCCTTTTCGATGCAAAGCTCTTTTGCAACCTTTGTGAGGTAAATCGCTCTAGGGTCGCGCTTTTTGTATTCGCGATGGCCAAATCCCATGATCTTCTTCTTGGTTGCGAGTGCGTCTCGAATCCAAACTTCTGCCTTGTCTGAAGAACCGATTTCCATGATCATCTTCATGGCTTCTTCGTTGGCGCCGCCGTGAAGCGTGCCTCGAAGCGTCCCGATTCCTGTTACGATTCCGCTATAGATGTCGCTAAGGGTTGCAACCGTTACTCGGCAGGCAAAAGTTGAAGCGTTGTACCCATGTTCAGCATACAGCGTCAAGGAACTGTCCAAAACATGTGCGGTTCGCTCGTTTGGAGATTCGCCAGACATGAGATAGAGGAAGTTCTGTGCAATTGTGTGGCTCGGGTTCGGCTTCAACGGCTCTTGGCCCTTTCGAATTCGGTGGCCGTTTCCTACAATGGTGCTCGCTTTCGCAAGAATTCGAACAGCTTTGCGGCGATTCGCTTCCATGTCAGTCGCAACAGCAGCGTAGTCTGGGTCGAACGGCGCATAAGCCGCGAACCCAACCTTTGCAATGTCCATCGGATGCGTATTTGCAGGAAGCTGCTTTAGAGCCATATAAACTTGTTCGGGTACCTCACGTTCTTCAGCAAGAGTTTTTGTGAATGCTACAAGTTCAGTTTGGTTAGGCAATTTGCCGAACAGTAAAAGATATGCCGTTTGCTCGAAAGAGCCTCGGCTAGCTAAATCATGCACGTCGTATCCGCGATAAATCAGCGTGCTCGTTTCGCTGACAATTTCGGAAATAGTCGTGACGCCCCCGATCACACCTTCGAGACCAGGGCTGTAGTTTGGATGCATTGTTGTTGCGCTCATTGTTTTTCTCGGTTATTTGTCGTTGTGCTGGACCTCTTTGTCCGCGTCCGATGATGAATTTCGATCTGGCGCGTGCCGATCCTGGTTCAGGACTCGTAATGCAAGTTTACCCAGTAAATTGAGCCTTACGAAGTACTCGCAAAGCACAGCATTGGTCTTAATTATTGGCAATTCATTGGTGCATCAGTACAACAATTGACCTGACAAATACTATTGCCCTATTTCGACCAATCTTGCTCTTTCTCAGAGTATTCGCCGTACCCAATCGTCTCATAAAGCTCTGTTCGGGTTCGCATTCGATCCATCCAATCCGCCTGAGTTCCTGTTCGAAGTAAGTCTGCGTAGAATTCCTCAACAGCCTTGAGCATAACCCGAAGGGCAGTTACTGGAAAAATAACCAATTGATATCCTATTTGAGAAAACTTCGCGAATGGAATCAGCGGCGTTTTCCCGAACTCGGTCATGTTTGCCAAAAGTGGCGCAGAAATGGCATCTCGGAATCTTGCGAACTCATCTTCAGATTCGAGACCTTCAGGGAAAATTGCGTCCGCGCCAGCATCGAGATAGGCCTTGGCCCTAATAACAGCAGAATCAAATCCCTCGACCCCCCTGGCATCCGTTCTTGCAATGATAAGAAACGAAGAATCTCGCTTCGAATCAGCAGCGGCTTTCAATTTGCTGCACATTTGGGCAGTTGGAATTACCTCTTTTCCGTCAAGGTGACCGCACCTCTTTGGGCCCACTTGATCCTCCAAATGAATTCCTGCAAGTCCTGCTCGCTCCATCTCGATAACGGTTCGGGCAACGTTCCAATGTTCTCCAAATCCCGTGTCCGCATCGCAAATCATAGGCACTTTTGCGACTTGGCAGGCCCTGGCGGCAACTCCTGCCATTTCGTCGAGGGTGATCATTGCGATATCCGGGACGCCAAGCAGGTTATTGGTGATCGCTCCTCCGCTAAGGTAAACAGCCTTCGCTCCCTGATTCACAGCTGCAACCGCAGAAAGTGGAGAAAACGCTCCGGGCAAAAGGACCGCTTCGTTTGCAAACATTTCTCGAAGTCGAGCACCAGGCGATTCCAACGGTGGGCGAAGCATGAGTGAAGGTTACCCGCGCATGGCTTTTGTGGCATGTCCGTCCCAGACATGTGTGTCGCTGGTGTGTATCACGTCCGTCTCGGACGTGTGTGACATCGGCGTCTCGCCGATGCTTCGCGCATACAATCCATTTCGACCCAATCTTCTAAATTGCAAGCATATTCCGACTTGGCAGATTTCAAAGTATTTGCGCGCCTATGATTAACGTCATGCCAGACTCCATTTCAAAGTGTCACAATTTAGTAACCGAACGACCAAATGAAAACCCCTAAGACCGCAAGCATTCCACCCATTCAGCGATCAGTTTCGCTATGCCTCGGATTGATCTTCTTAACGATGGGCTTAATCGGAGTTGTTGTTCCTGGTTGGCCGACGACTGTTTTCACGATCATCGCGCTTTATTTCTTCAAAAGGAGCAGCGCCAGACTAGAAAACTGGCTTTTGAACCACAAAATCCTTGGACCCACATTGCGAGATTGGGACCAAAACAAGTGGATTTCTAAAAGAGTAAAGATCATCTCGTGCAGTTGTATTTTGGTGTTTTGCTCGTTTGCCTGCCTTACAGTAAACAAGCCCGATCCGGTTCGTACTTGGGTGATTAGAGGTGCAATTTTAGCGGGAGGAATAACAGGAATTGGCTATATTCTCACCCGAAGAACCAAACCAGAAACTGTGTTAGCGGTTATCTTAATGGAAGAGCCTATTGAAGCTGAAATTGTCGCTTAGCCAATCGTTGCCAGATTTGTCTTCTTGGCTGAAACCCACTTGATTGCGTCTCCATCTGCAAATCGCCATAGCAACAGATCGCCTTTGCCAGGTGTTAAGCCGATTCGGGTTCCGCTAACCACATTTTCGACTCTTGCTCCAGTCTCGATTCTTAGTTCCGAATTCGGCGACAAGAGGTCAATACCGTATTCGGCACGCTCGATTCCGTAGGCTTTGCACAACTTTCCCGGACCCGAAAGAAACTGTTTTTCTTCAAAGACTCCGCGCCGCACTCCCATTAGTTCAACCCCAGAAATTGGCTCAGCAGCCCGAATCAGCACTGCCGCGCCGCGTCCAGGTTCGTGCGCTGTTATGTTCAGCATCCAATGGTTTCCATAAGTGAAGTAAACATAAGCAAACCCTGGCTCCCCAAACATGATTTCAGTTCGCGGTGTTCTACCGTAAAAAGCATGACAGCCTGGATCGTCGTTGTCCCGATATGCCTCGACCTCAACGATTCTTGATCGAAGTTCGCCACGAATCAAAAAACAGCCTAGTAAGAGGGGGGCGGCAGTAAGAACGTCGGCACGAAGTGCTTCACGAAGGCCATCAGTTGTAATCTGGCTCAAAGGCTTCTTATCTCGCACGGTACCTAACTAGCTGGGCTGCGAGAATCATAACCATGGTCCATTCCGCAGCATTCCACATCTGCGTCCGAAAACAACGCATGAAGCTCAGGATTTAGCTCCTTGATCATCTTTTCGTATAACGGTGCGGCAACTTCAAAAGTCATCTCGGGATTCTTGTGCTTGATCCCTTTTAAGTCAGTCATTATTTTGTAAAAGTCAACATTCTCCGTTGTACCGTGGCAGAGCTCGCTTCCAGGGCCGTAAGCAGTTACCAAAACATGATCGGCATGGTGATTCCCGCTGGTGAACGTGCATTTCGTGTAATTCCCCAAAATCATGCCTGTCGTCGAGCTTGGACTTCGGAAAAATTCAGAAAGTCCAAACGGATGCTTGCCTTTCATCGAGCTCGCAATTGCCTCGGCTTCTTCCGTTTTGAGGGTAATTCGAAGCTTGTCCTCAACCGCGGATTGCACTTTTTCGGCGGTCGCGCCCGTGCCAATGGAAGACAGCATTGGGCCGTAGCTCGACCTCATTTTCAGCAGAGATTCAAGACCCTTTGTTGAATCAGCATACTCATCGCCTGACCCGTTCAATGCAAGTCCACCGCACGCGTGATCAGCCGTGATTATGACTAGAGTTTCTTCGTCTTCCATAGCGAAATCAATACAAACTTTGACAGCATCTTCAAATGCCATTTGGTCGAAAAGCATCGCGGCGAGGTCGTTTGAATGTCCGCCATGATCCACTCTCGCTCCTTCAACTTGAAGCAGAAATCCGTTCCTTGATCCCGATTTTGAGAGCACTTCAATGGCTTTTTGAGTCATTTCGGCGAGAGTTGGAACGGTTGTTTTCAGAGTTGCGTCATGATCACGATCTACTGTATATGGAATATGGCCGTCACTGAAAATCCCCAGAGTCTTGGGAGAATTGGAAGCGAGCATATCATCCCGATTCTTGACAACTTTGTAGCCCGCTTTCTCAAAATCGGCGTACAAATCGCGTTTGTCAGCCCTTCTTGTTGGGGAGAAAAACTTTGCTCCACCGCCGAAAAGCACATCAACCCCGGACTTCATATACTTTTCTGCGATGAGCCCTTCTAGGTCGCGTTGAACACATTGAACAGCAAAGCCAGCTGGCGTTGCGTGGGTCATAGTCGCTGTAGTAACCAATCCGCATTTCACTCCTTTAGCACTCATCAATTCGGTGATAGAACGCAAATCAGTTTTGTCAGGGAACATGTTCACCATGCCGTTCCAGATTCGCCTGCCGCTCCCCCAAGCCGAACTTGCCGCAGAAGAATCAGTGACTACTGAGTTCAAACTTCGCGTGACTTGAAGCCCATTCACCGTAAAAGATTGATTAGCCAGCCATCCCCAATACGAAGATTTGCCATCTTTGATCTGTCGAAGATAGTCAACAGCGGTCATCGCTGAAACTGGCATTCCATCCACCACGCAAAAAATAATGTTTTTGGGCTTCTTTCCTCTTTCGACTGGTTTTGTGTTTTCCGCCTTCCATCCAATACAGGAGGCCCCCGCCCCAACTACTAATCCGCCCAACATTGCTCTGCGTGACAATCTCATATTGTTATGTTACACGGCTGGCGTTTCGGTTGTGTTAATAGTTGGAATTTGCATGATTTGGGGATGCGCGATCAAGCTTACTTTCCCCAATCAAGATTCCTGTGACGTTCTTGTGACGCCGTCTGAAGCATGATACATTCGATAACCAATGCCAATTTTTTCTGAAAGTTGTTCGCGAATCCAAATCGCAACAATGATAAACTGGGCTGGCCTGCATGAAGCACAGTTCGACTCATTGGAACGTCCGCTTGTTTGGTCCCCTCGAGGTGGATCGGCATGGCGTTGCCGCGCGATTTCGAACCAAGAAAACTGCAAGCCTTTTTGCCTATCTTGCATTGCAAGGGGAAAGGCGATTTTCAAGAGAGTTATTGGCCTCGTTCTTTTGGCCAGAAAGCGAATTCGACGGAGCTCGCCAAAGTCTGCGAATGGCATTGAGCGACTTGCGTTCAGTCTTAGGTTCCGAGATTCTAATCGCAGATCGCGATTCGGTTCAGCTTGTTTTCGACCTCGTCCACACCGATTTGGACGAATTCGAATCTCTCCGCCAACTTGCCAAATCGAGTGCAGACAACCAAAAAGAGAGTCTAGGAAAGGCACTTCAGTTGATTCGCGGCGAATTGCTGCAGGGCATGTCAGAAGATTGGATCACTCCAGAGTGGCTTCGGCTTCAAGATCATATTTCCTCTGCAGGGATTGCCTACATGGCACTTTGCCAAGAATCTGGAGACTTCGAATTAGGTGTTCAAGAGGGCAAGAGATTGCTTGGACTACTGGATTTTCGAGAGGACATCCATATCGGCATCATGCGCCTCCATGCGAAGGCTGGCTTTGGCAGCTTGGCAATTGCCCAATTCGAGGAATTGGAGCTTCAGTTGGACGAACTTTGGGGCGAGCCGCCTTCTCAGGCATCGATAGATGTCCTAGAGTCAGTTCCACGCGGAAAGAGGATGGAATCTATGCCAGTTAGCACTGAAATTCGAATGGGTAAGACTCAGCTCATTGGAAGGAATTCTGTACTTGATGAACTTGTGGACGACCTGATTTCGGCATCAAGCGGCCTCCAGTTAACCCTAATGGGCCCTGGCGGATCAGGAAAAACCTCTGTTGCAATCGAGTGTGTCCGAAGACTTGAATCGCACTTTGGAGATCGAATTTGGTTTGTGGATCTGACGGCGGCCACAGACAAAGAGACGGCCGTAAGAAAACTTCAGACAATTTTGGGACTCGCAACTGGCGAGATTTCCGAAGCTTTGCCCTCAATTCTTAGGCTCTTGCGAGGCAAGCCAAGTTTGCTCGTGTTGGACAATTTCGAGCAACTGCTACCTGAAAGTGCCGAGTGGGTTGCCGAAGTATGCTCAGGAGCTCCCGATTGCAATTTGTTGATAACTAGCCGAATCGCACTGAATCTTGATAAAGAAAGGCGAATAGCAATCGGTTCGTTAGAATTGCCAACTCGTTCAATGACACTTTCTTCTATTCGGGAATGTAGTTCGGTTCAATTGTTTGAACGAGAAGGACATTCTGCAAATCCTCGATTTACTGTGACACCTGATAACGCAATTGCAGTTGTCGAACTGTGCAATCGGCTAGATGGCTTGCCTCTTGCTTTAGAACTCGCCGCGGCAAGACTAGTGACGTACTCTACTTCTGAAATCTTATCAAGCATTGAACGTTCAATTGACTTTCTCCAGTCAGCAAAAGAAGGGGGGACCCCTAGACATTCTAGCCTTTCAAAAACAATTGATTGGAGCTATAGGTTGCTTTCTCCAGAACTGCAACGGGCGGCAATGCGACTAGCTCTGCCGGTCGGCAGATTCTCTATGAAAACCGCTGAGAGTATATGCGATGACCCCGAAATATCTAGAAAGCTCGAAGAACTCGTAAGCTCTTCTATCCTAAGTTCTGAGACTTCAGGTAAAGAGGCGCAATTCTGGATGCTTGAAATTCTAAGAAACTACGCAATAGAAAAGCTAGAAGACAGCGAAGATTTTCCATCTGCGATACATGAATTTGTTTGTCATTTTTCATATTTAGCCACGGATACGAATCGAAGTACTCTAAAAAAGAGAACTGAGAAAATCCTCTTTCTAGCGAATGAAGTCGAAAATCTTTTGGCAGCTGCAAAATTCGGTGTTTCCAATCGGTGCGCGACTCAGGAAACTGCCGAACTCATTTTGAATTTGGTCGAATTAGCTCAAGTGCGCGATTTCTCTGATCAGTTGGAGACCCTAGCAAAGGATGTTTTTTCTTGGGTTCCTGATGAGCTTGAACCTCTTCAAAGAGCGCGATTGGTTGAAGCCGTCGTGCGCCTCGGAGGCGACAAGCGAGATCCCGAAGAGGCGTTAGGCTTGCTTGTCGAGCATGAAAGTATCGCAATGGGAGACAGAAAGGTTTGGGCGAAATTCAAATTTCGATTGGCTACCTTATATAGAGCACTTGGCCGTTACGAAGAAGCAATGGCGGAATGCGAGTTTGTGAGGAATGAACTTTCTGATATCAACGATCCTGATGTTTCGGCACATATTCTTTATACCATGGCACTTACATCAAGTAGCTTAGAAAACAATAAAAAATCGCTAGACTATATGTATCAGGCGTTGAACTCTGCTCGAAAAGCTGACAACCCGAACTTGCTCATCCGGTGCCTCTATGATACTGGTGCAGAACTTGCTCACCAAAGCCGAGGCGAAGATGCCCTGCCACTTTTTGACGAGGCTATTGAACTTTGTCACCTGATTGACAGCCGAAAATTGGAAGGCTTGACTCGCTGGCAAGAGGGAGATGCACTTCTATCTCTATCTCGCCCTGAAGACGCTCTTCAATCCCTTCAGAAAAGCATTGAGCTTGTACTTGACTCGGGTTACTTGGCAGGGCTAAAGTGGATATTCTTGAAGACCGCAGAAGCCCTCCAACAACTAAATCACACAGTTTTGGCTATCAAGTTACTTGGAAAGTGCGTAACCGTTAGAATTGAAGAATCGAGACCGCTCGCAGCGAATGAGCAAGTCATACTAGATCGCATTACGTCCAGTTTGCGGGAGTGTATAGGTGAATTCAAATTTGATAGGTATTGGCATGAGGGAATTAGTGCAGATTGGGATGTGCTAGTTTCTGAAGTGATGCAGGTCGAAGTGTAGCATAATTACAAAGATATTTGAAATAGCTTCAAATAGAGTAATAGACCTTAGCTAAGTACAACAGCAGCTCTTTGAAGTCGCAGCGCAATACGATCCGGTCCCAAAATATGCATCAATTCAAAAAGCCCTGGCCCAGCCGATTTTCCAGTTAGCGCAATTCGAATCGGGTGCACCACGGGGCCCAATTTCTCAAATTCCTTAAACGCCGCATAGTCTCGAATGATCTTCTCACATGAATCCGTTGAAATGGAGTTTCCAAACGACACAACTTCCTTTGCTATATGATCCAGCATTTCAACAATATGGCTTTGACCTTTCCATTTAGCCACCGCTGCTTCATCAAACTCAACTTCTTCTACAAAGAAGAATTTGCAAACTTCGCCAAAATCAACTAAAGTCGCTACCCTTTCTTGCTCCAACAGAACGCATTGCTTAACATAGTCGGAGTTCATTGAGAGTGCCGATTTGAGCAAGCTTATATCAGGAAGCTTGTTCTTGTCACGATCTTCGTGAGTCCAATATGCCTCCTGATCCGGCATGTTTACAAGCCCAACGAGGCGTGACATCAAGTCATCAATTCCAAGAGTTCGAATATAGTGCCCGTTAATCCAATTCAATTTTTCGCTATCGAAAATTCCTGGTGAAGGCTGTAGACCATCTAGCGAAAATGCTTCGACCATCTCGGATGGCGACATGATTTCTCGGTCGCCTCCAGGTGCCCACCCGATTAAGGCTATAAAGTTAGCTAATGCCTCTGGCAAATAGCCAGAAGTGCGAAAATCGAGGCACTTTGTATCGCCATGCCTCTTGCTTAATTTTTTACCGTCGTTGCCTTTGATGACAGGAACATGAACAAAAATAGGCGGAACCCATCCCATAGCTTCGAACAGCCAAACATGCTTAGGTGCAGAACTGATCCATTCCTCGCCGCGAATAATGTGGCTAGTGTTCATCAAATGATCGTCCACCATTGCCGCGAAATGGTAGGTAGGCATTCCATCTGCCTTGATGAGAACTGGATCGTCAATCGTATCGCTTTCGAATTCAACTCTTCCCCGAATTGCATCTTGGAAGGCCAAAGTCTTTCCGCGAGGCATTCTCAGCCGTAAAACGAAAGGAATTCCAGCGGCTTCGGCTTCCGAAACTTCCTTGGGCGGAGCATCTCGCCAAATACCCCCGAAGTAGCCTTGAGGTTTCTTGTTGATTTGCTGAAATTCTCGCATTTCATCAAGTTCGGCAGAAGTGTCAAAAGCTTTGTAGACGATTCCTTGATCGAGCATTTGGTCAATAATCGGCTGATAAATTCCTTCTTCTTTTCGTTCGGATTGGCGATATGGAGCGAATGGCCCGCCTTTATCTGGCCCTTCGTCCCAATCAATCCCCATCCAAGTCAGGCTCTCAAGAATTTCTTCTTCGCATCCTTCAACGCTTCTGGCTCGGTCGGTATCTTCAATTCTTACCGTCATCGAGCCGCCTTCCTTACGTGCTAACAGGTAGCAAAAGAGGGCTGTTCGGATATTCCCAACGTGCGGAGAGCCAGTAGGGCTGGGAGCATAGCGAACTCGAACGGACATGCATTATATTTTGGAAGGTTAGGAGGAGTTTTTGTTGGGGCTTGATTTTAGGTTGGAACGGTTATTGGGACCTATGGGACGAATGGTGCCTATCCGACGAATGGGAGCTACGGGCGTATTGGCTGTGTCCAATTGAACCAATTGGACCAGACCAACAACTAACAACCAACAACTAACAACCAACAACCAACAACCAACAACCAACAACCAACAACCAACAACCAATAACCAATAACCAATAACTAACAACCAATAACCACCAACAATCCAAAACCTAAGACCTAATCCCGATCTCCAACCCATCCCATGCCAACTCAATCCCCGTTGGAAGCTGAGAATTTGTCACATCATGATCATAATCGTGGCTCAGATGCGTAAAGTAAGTTTGTTTTGCGCCAAGCTTTTGGGCGATTTCAATTGCCGCTTGCAGATGAAAATGGTTCGGATGCGGTTTGATTCGAACAGCATCAAGAATCAGCGTATCTAACCCCTGCAATTGGTCCCAAGCGTTCTTAGGAATCCGGCTTACGTCGGTTACGTAGGCAAAATTGTTCACTCGAAGTGCGATTACTGGCAGTTCGCCGTGCTCAACAATGAGAAACTGGATTTCTAGGCCGCAAAGGCTCAGAATTTTGGATTGTGGATTGTGGATTTTGGATTCTTCACGAGCCGACTGGAGCGCGGACGCTTGGTCCGCACAAGGTTCGCGGACACTCAGTCCGGCAGTCGCAGAATCAGCTCTCTGAGTAGTAGCACGTACCTCAAATGTCCGCAAATCGAACCTCGGAACCTCAATCCCCGACGGAAAATCTTGAAATGCATACGAAAAAATTCGCCGAATGTCTTCCTGATATCGAGGAAGAGTGTAGACCTGCATGTCGCGCTTTTGTATGATACAAAAGGAGCGCAAATCGTCCATCCCCATGATGTGATCGGCATGGGTGTGCGTGATAATCACCGCATCTAGCTCGAAAACTTCAGCCTTCAAAAGCTGAAGCCGCATTTCTGGCGCGCAATCCACCAAAACATTTCCATTTGGGCCTTGCAAAAGTAGGGAACAGCGAGTCCTGTGATTTTTTGGATTCGCCAAAAATTCATCGGAATATCGCACGCCGAGCATCGGAACACCGTTGCTTGTCCCGCTTCCCAAAACGATGGCTCGAGATTCGCGGACTGAGTGTCCGCGGTCCTTATGCGGGCTGAGTGCCCGCGCTCCGCCGTGAAAGCCAAAGCCAGCCCGGCTCATTCCATTTCGCCAAGTTGCTGAAGAATGTGCATCGCCACGACGGCGCTTG
Organism: Armatimonadota bacterium; assembly: GCA_031400935.1. Taxonomy (GTDB): domain Bacteria; phylum Armatimonadota; class Fimbriimonadia; order Fimbriimonadales; family Fimbriimonadaceae; genus JANNJE01. The sequence continues at coordinate 79,088 of JANNQV010000032.1, read as the reverse complement.
GCACTTCGCTGTATTGTGCAACCCGTTCGATGCATCTGCCGAAGTTTCGCTCGGTCAAATCGTCGGTGTTCGCTTGCGCCTTTCGCGCTTCGGCGACGATCTTAATTGCTTCTTTATAGAATCTTGCGCGATTTTGCGGCAGCGATTTGTTCGGAGTCGTGGCGAAAACCCTGCCAAGCTGTTCATAAACCGTATCCCAATTGGACCGCGAATCCATCGAAGCCTTCGCTTTTGCCAAAGCCTGCTCTTGCAGCCGGCGCGATTCTGCGTCGCGACGCTTTGTGTTTTCCCAATCTTCCGGCCCAGGGCCGTCAATCACGCGAAGCTGAATGGATTCGCCTGCATACCGGCTGAGCGTAGATTCGATCAGGTTTCGAGTTTGCGGAAGCCGCAAATGCCCGGCAAGCTCTGAATCGCTGTGGTCTAGCCCGAGCACTAAAACGCCGTCTTCGATCACTAGCGCCTTGGCGGCATTGAGCGCAGCCCAAACGCCCACGCCCGTCACGCCTTGCTTGATCGTGGGCAGCGCTTCCTTCCAAATTGTGCCGACCTCTGCCATGGAACCTGATTATGGAACTTCGAGGGCTTCCGTTGCTAGGTGTGGTGTGGGGGAACTGGAATGTTGAGTAGAGATTCCCCTTCCTCCCTTGGGAGGAAGGGGCAAGGGGATGGAGGGTTCGGGCTGGAAATCTCAGCAAATTGGTCGAGACCATACGATCGCAGTTTCGCTGTAACAGTCGGAGATCGATGCGTCCAATTAATTTGCTTCGAGTTCCTTAAGTGTTTTACCGCTGCTGTTTTTCCAAGCGATTAGTCCGTTTGCTGAACCACCATGTACAACCGCTGCTGCCGCGCTTGGGCTCGTAAACTCCGTATCTCGAGTAAGCAATAAATGATCACCTTGCTCAATCAGTATTCCGTCTTCAATGAGGCTAAGCCTCCTGGCAATTGCTTGCGGAAAGTTTTTTGTAGATTGGCGCTCCCTGAGAACTGCCTGAGAACCTTTATGCATCACAAAACCACTCGGTGTTACTCTCCCTTTAGCTTCTAACCCAAATATTGAGCAAATCAAGAGTTCGTTCTCAGTCTCTCCTTGCGGTGCCATTCTGACGGGCAATAAAGCGTCCGCTCCAAGTACTGGCATAAGTTGAAGTATCTTCTCAAGAAAAATCTCCATGTCTTCGCGATCGGATTCTGGTAGAGGGGACCCACTCGACTGACCATTGCTTACGTTCGCTCTCCCGGCTTCTTTAGCAGTTGCTATGAGTCTGCCTTCAAGATAACGAATATGGCCCTTCGTTAAGTTGTCGTCCTTACTAACAAAGAACACAACATGGTTCCAGAATTCCTTGTCCAAGTGACCTCGTAATCGTGATCGAATGACTTCTGCTTCGCCAACATAGACAACAGCCTCACCTGTTTTCGAATCAGTTCCAGTTAGAAAATAGACACCAGATTTCAAAGAATCGTCCCGGGCTAGGAGGCTATCAAGTTCACTTCTGGGTCCAGCGACAGCCTTTCCATTCCAGTTAGAAAGCTCGGCCGTGCGCAATCGCTTCGCGTCACCGTGTACCAAAAAGAGTTTTATCGTTGCACTTGGCATTTGCTTAACTGTAATTGTATCTCGCCGCCGTTGACATGTGAGCCCGCAGATTATGACTCAAGGTCCGGGTGGCACCGAAAGGCCATGAACGAGTTCATCAGTGAGCTGCTCAGCGAAACGGCCACAACCCCCATCGAAGCCGTCACAACAGGCAGGGACACCGCCACAACACCCTAGGAAAGCTCCACAACTCGGCGAGAAACCGCCACAACCGAGCGGGAAACGGCCACAACTTAGCGGGAAACCGCCACAACCCCCATCGAAGCCCTCACAAGTCGGCGGGAAACCGTCACAACCTCCATCGAGTGCGCCACGACTCAAGAATAGGTGAAAATGCGCCCTTCCTTTGAAGGAAGGGCGGGGTTGGATGGCGCATATTTCCCAATTGTAAAGAGTGAAGTACTGAAACCACAAACCCCCTGCGGCAAGCTGAAACGAATGAATCAAATCGGGAAAAACTTCGCCATCCACCCTCAGTCCCTGCTTCTTCCGATTCGCAAGCTCATTTCCCTTCGGCGGGATCTTCGAAAGGAGGGAAGTTCCCAACTCCGAAACTCGCAAACTGCCCCCATCCCAACCTTCCCCCGTCAAAGGCATCCTGTAATCCTAGGAAGTAAATCATCTTGACGGGGGAAGGAGCGGCACTCCGCACTTGTCAGGGGAAGGCGCAGTCATGCCCAATCTCGAACTCTCCTGACTAGGTACCCTTATGCAACGACGGAAGGAGAAAGGATCATGTCAGCACTCAACTTGAAGAACCGAGACAATACAAAGCTAAACGCTATGCGAAACGCGGGATGGATTCCTGTAGGTTACGTAATTCGAGGCCAGCCGACGCTAACCTTGAAAGCCACGGAAGGCGATTTGCTTAAGGCAATGGCTGGCGCAAAAGGCGCGGGCATGATAACAGTCAACCTTGAAGGCGAGACCAAAACCCGCAACGCCGTTGTGAAGCAAGTGCAAAAGAGCCTGATGCAAAAGCACATTCAAACTGTCGTGCTCATGGACTTGAACCTAAACGAAACGATGACTGTTGATGTTCCCATTCACCATACGGGAACTCCTCCTGCGGTTCTGGCAGCCGAAGGGACCGTGGTTCATCCAAATCTTATGATTCAGGTTCGAGGTAGAGCCGGAGACCTTCCAAGCCATATTGACGTTGACATTTCTCAGCTTGCAATGGGCGATCACATTACGGCGGGCGATGTCGAGCTTCCAAAAGGAATGGAACTCGCTAGTTCACCAGATGCAATTCTATTTGTTGTGAAGGTGCTTCGTGCTGTCGTGATTGAAGAAACGCCTGTTGAATCAGCCATGGAGCCAGCTTTAGTTGGCGAGAGTATTGATTCAAGCTTGGAGTAGTTGTTCCTAGGGCGGTGTTAAACTCACTTTAGATTGTCTTGGCTCGAAACGATCGAGTTGCGAACCTTTGCGACCGTTGTCTGAAACTCCGTCGCAGAAATGGGTTAGACCTTTACGCTGATCTTGGATGCAATGTGCTTGGCATCAAGCAATTGGATCTCTTCCGATTTGCCTTGACTGAGCATTTCCTTCAGGCGTGCTATCAAATCTGTATTGCGAATCGTGAGCCCTGCGAGCTTCACAACATCAAGCATAAGCGATTCTTTGCTTTGCAGGAAAGCCACATTGTCTCTCGGCTTATCGCTTCCTTGTCGCTCCCGGCGTTGTTCAGATTGCGCCCAAATGAACATCGCAAGCTCGCTTTTTAGCCGTTTCTCATCAAGAACGTGAACATCGTGGTCGCCTGTCATAGACTCATTATAGCGGTTTAGAGCAGAATTCAGTATTTTCGGGTTCAACCTGCTCCTATCTAGACAAAATCTGCCAACCGAAACGATTGTTTGCCATTTATCGAAGTTCTCCCTCAGAAATCTCCAAAACTTTGTCTGCCTTCTCCAACATGGAAGGATCATGAGTCACCATTACAAGGCTCCCTTTGCCGCGATTTTCGTTCAACAAAGCTACAACTTGAGCGCCGTTGGTATGGTCAAGGGAAGCAGTTGGCTCGTCAGCGAAAATGACTTTTGGGTTGCCCATCAACGCCCGAGCTACACAAACTCTTTGGCGTTCGCCTCCGCTTAATTCATGAGGAAACCTGTGTTCTTTTGTACCCATGTCAAGTTTTTTCAAGAGTTCTCGAGCTTCCTGAATCTCGGAATTGTTTCCCCCGCCGAGTATTACGTTTTCAACTGCCGTTAAGTAGCCCAGAAGATAAGATTGCTGAAATAGAAAGCCAAATTCACTTAGTCGCAGGTTCGCCTTTTGAAGGTCGCTCAAATCCTTTAGGTCAGTACCCCGGTACTGAATTGATCCACTTGTTGGAATCTTGAGCCCGCTCAAAAGGTAAAGCAGGGAAGACTTACCCGAACCCGACGGCCCAAGAATGCCCAAAAAGCAGTTTTCAGAAACTGAAAGATTGATGTTTTGGCAGGCGAAAACGTCACGGCCATGGTCTTGGTAGACAAGTGAGGTACCAATCGCTTCGATCATACAAGCCTCCTTTCGACCACGCCGACCGGGTCGAATTTTCGAAATCGGAGTGCAATGGTCAAGGTCGCAACCGCCATGATCGCAAGCGGCACCGGAATCGTGTAGGAAAACGCTTGCAAGTCAAAAGTTTCGATGGCGTATGCATTCGGCCGCATTAATTGCCGATCAACAAGTACCAGCAGTCCAAAGGCGGAAAACAGCCCCAAAACCCACCCAATTCCAACGATGATCAGGTTTTCCCAGATGGCTCTACCCAAAAGCTGGGCTTTCGTATACCCGAGCGCTTGAAGCAGACCGAATTCGAGCACTCGCTGCGATTGATAGATATTGATGAGCATTCCCATCATGATCGTGACCACCAGAACTAACGTGCCGATAACAACATTTAGAATTTTGTAAAGGGTTCGGAACATCAAGTCGGTGTCGTTGTTCAGATCGAAGAATGCAAGAACGCTCGCCCGTTGGCCTTTGAATTTATCAAATGTCCAATGGTCTAGTTTGTTCTGCTGATCCAAATCTCTAGCGAACGCCAAAACGCCATCCACAGGCGGAAAATGGTTCGCCTTTTGGTATTCGTAATCGCCAACCATCAGCCATTCGTCGGTTTGCGCGATTCCGACGATTTTGATCGGGTAGGGCGAGTAATTTTCGTTGTCGTCTGGTTTTTGCAGATTGTCTCCAAGTTTCAGCCTTAGATTGCGCGCAACAGGCTCGCTGATAATCGCTTCTGCACTGGCTTCATTGGGCATTCTGCCTTCAATCTCTGTTGCACCCATTCGCTTCACGTAGTAGTCGGCATCGTCTGGTTTCATGCCGATTACAGCAAACGGCCATTTGCCCACTATGCTCATCACTTGACGGCCCGTTGCCCGGCAAAGAATGATTCGTTCGATTGGAATTGGCGATTCGGATGTAAGCTGATCAACGATTTTTGGGGTCATTTCAGGATCGCCCCGAGGCGTGACGGCCACAAAGTGCTTCGAATAAGAATATATGGTTCGAATCGAATGGGGAATCGAATTCATCATGGAAACGATTCCGCAAACGAGCAGAACCGCCAGCACGATGACGCCAACTAGCGGAACCGCACGCTTCCAATTTCGAGTCCAAAACGTTAGGATTCCTAACGGGTGATTTCGTATCAATTCCGATTCCTTTGGTATCTCAGGAAAATTTCGTCACCCACCGTTTGATTTTGAATCAATTTGAATTTCAAAAGGGCTTCACGAGTTAAAGGATCGCCTCCGGCGATGGTCGGTGTTTCGCGTCCAAGTTTTATTAAGGGCGCAAAGGTGAGGAAAAGTTCGTCAATGAGATCTTCTTTGAAAAAGGCTGCATTCGTTTCGCTACCTCCTTCTAATATCAATCTTTCAATGCCGAATGTATTTCGCAACTCGGTTAGCAAGTGCTGAATCGGATTCGTATCAGTCTGATTGATTCGGTGAGTTCCGCTAGGAAGCTCAGTTTCCGAAACCTTAGGTGCGACAACGATAACCCGCGAAGGATCATCGGTAAAGAAGCGACTAGTCCATGGAAGATTGCCAGAATTCGTGATTACGATCTTCAAAAGCCTATTTGGATACCAAATTCCCTTTGTGGCTCGCAAAGTTGAAGCTCCAATGAGCACCGCATCGGCATGAGATTCAAGGTCTCGCATTGCCTGGTGATCCACATCTGAGCCCAGATCCATTACCCCTTCGTGTCGCTCGCCAGACAGAATCTTGCCGTCAATCGTACTGACCATGTTGCAGAACACGAACGGCCTGTCATTCGGCGGAACCGGAAACTCAATGCGCTCGTAAATTCGGGTCACGCTACATATTGTGTTCGGTTTGGTTCGGTTTTGGGAGTGGGCTGGCTTAACCGCGCTATTATTTGGAAAGTGGATGAAAGTCCAAAGATTGAGAATATTTATCCAATGGATGCAATAAGTAGAAAGCCGCGGTCAAGCCCGCGCACTCCCAAAGTAGCTACGCCGCGATATCTTCAATATCGCACATGTTCTTCAATGCGAATTCTATCAAATCATTTACACTGCTTCCATGTTCTGGAAAAGAGGACTGTCCGACGTGGACTTCGATTGATCCAAGCGTCGCAAATCGCTCCTTCACCCAATGCTCCATTCGAGTAGCAAGTCGCTTTTGTACGATAGAAGCATGAATTCCGGTGGCTGGCAGAATGACTGCAAATCCGTTCTTCCCGTACCTGCAAACTACATCAAGCCGTCTCACGGTGTCTTTCAAGAAGTCAGCCGTTTCGCAAATGAAGTCCACTACGCTTTCCTCTCCATAGAAGCTTTTGAGCTTATCTAGCCCTTGAAAGCCGACGAGAGCCAAGCCAAGAGCACCATTATCACCAGAGGCTCTGTGGAGCTCTTCCTCACAGCGATTGAAGAAATAGGCTTCTGTGTATGCGCCAGTTACCGAATCAACTACATCATAGTCTATGTCTTTCTCTTGCCTTCTCAATAACTCGTCTTTTCGCTCTTCGCTAGTAAGAATCTTTCGAAGTTTGTTGAGCGACTGCCGCAAGATGTGAGAAACGTAATTGCACGAAATTCCGAGTTTTGATGCAATTTCTGTTTGATTCATGGATTCAAAGTGGAAGTGAATCAGCACTTGACGCTCCAAATCGCGCAACTGCCTCATCGCTTGCTCTAGGACCATTCGGTCTTCAAATCCTAGTTGCTCTGGGCAAAATTCTGCGGCATCCAACTTTTCTGCGTCTGAATCCCCATCGTCATCCGAAGGAGTTACGTCCAGAGAAGCTACTTTAAGCATTTCCTGTGTTTGAAACACTTCGCGAACCGAAGACTCACTGATTCCTAATTCCGATGCAATTTCTGACTCATGTGGCTGGCGCCCAAGATTGTGTTGAAGCAAGCTTTGCGTTCGGCCAACTTTGTGGCGGAGTTCCTGAAGCCAAGCTGGCTGCCGGATGGTTTGCGAACGATCGCGTAGGAAGTGCTTGATCTCGCCTGCAACTAGGTAAGTGGCATACGTGTTAAAGCGAACTCCAGCTTCTGGATCAAACTTGCCAAGCGCATTGAGCAACCCAATAAAACCGACCTGAACGAGGTCATCGTGCTGTTCAAGTCCTGTAAATCGTCTTGCAACCCGCTCGACCAATTGCCCGTAATGGGTCAAAATCAGGTCTTTTAGGTCGGGACGTGGGTTTTCCAAGTACCGTAGTACCAAACTTTCAGGATCTTCTTGCCATGCAAATGCGTTCGCCATTATCACTCCATTGATTCACTATTTCGCTCCCATCCTTGGAGCGTTCTGGGTCTACCCTCCTGGCCGACCCAGACAACAAAACTACTCTTTTGAGCCGTGCTCTTATTGCACGCTGTTCACCAGCTTAAAGATTGGGGTCATTACTGAAATCGCGATAAATCCAACTATAACACCCATGAAAATGATTAGCATTGGTTCAATCATCGAGGTAAGTCCCTTCACTGTTGCTTCGACTTCCTGATCGTAAAAATCGCCAACTTTGACCAGCATTTCAGAGAGTCGTCCTGACTCTTCGCCAATGTCAATCATTGTCGTGACCATATTTGGAAACAAATTTGTAGCTGTCAAAGGTGTTGAAAGCTTTTGACCTTCTCGTATCGCAATTCGAGTCTGGTCAATTGCGGAACAAAGCACAACATTGTCTAGAGTCTCGCCAACGATTTCAAGGCTTCTCATAATTGGAACACCCGAATTAATCAGGGTACCGAATGTTCTTGTAAATCGGGCGATTGACATCTTTAATGAAAGCTCACCAACAATAGGCATTCTTAGTTTCAAATTGTCAATTTGCCAACGACCTTTCGGCGTCTTTTTCCACATTTTGAATCCAAAGAAACCTACGACACCGAAGACGATGAATAAGTACCAGTACTTGTTCATGAAATCGCCAAAGGCAAAGAGCGCTTTTGTAACGGGCGGCATTTCTGCATTCATGCCCGTGAAAATCTCCTTGAATTTTGGCAGTACAAAACTGAACAGTACAAAGAGCATTACAAACGAGAAACAAAGAACCATGACGGGATACATCATCGCACTCTTGATCTTTCCGCGAATCTCGGACTCGTACTCCAAGAACCCAGAGAGGCGATCAAGAATTTGATCAAGAATTCCACCAAGCTCAGCCGCTCTCACCATGTTGACGTAGAGTTTGCTGAAGACCTTTGGGTGCTTGACCAATGCTTCATTGAGGGACATACCGCCTTTAACATCTAATGTGACTTGTTCAGCAGCAAATTTAAGAGCCAGGTCTTTCGTCTGTGAAGTCAAAATGTCCAGACATCGCAAAATCGGGATACCAGCATCAATCATCGTCGCGAACTGGCGCGAAAACACAACAAGTGCCTTGGGCTTCATCTTCTTGACGTTTCCGTGCTTTGCTTTGCGAATGGACTTGATCTCTACGGCATGAAGAGATTGGTCTCTCAAACGGCCTAGAACAGCATTTTCTGACTCGGCTTCCATCGAGCCTTTCGTCATTTTCCCGTTTCCGTCAATAGCTGAATAACCAAATAGAGGCATTTTGTTTTCCCAATCCGCGCACAGGTTCTGCGCCGGTCTAAGGAAATTGTCGGCAATTGACTAACCACTTCCTTATAGGTGGGAAGCAAAAAAACTCGTAGTTTTACTGCAATCCTAGTTCAGTTTGTTAGGGTTTGAGATGTTCAAGACTTTGTAGTACATTTTGGATACGTAGGACAAATGTGCAATTTGAGTCTCATGTGTCCCATATGTCCTACATGAAGCGGGACTCTACCAAGAATGCTACGCAGCCAAGTCGTAAACACCATCCAGCCCGCCAAGCATTGCAGCGCACATGGAAACGCAGGCATTCTTTACTTGCCGAAACTCGGCTTCGCTCAAACCTTCCAACATTTCGCGCAACAGTGTGATTTCGTTAAAGTCTGTTGTATGTACCAAAAAGTACTTCTTGCCTTTCTCACTTGTTCCATAGTGCTCGGTCAAGCCGTCGTATTTGCTCTTGGTAGTTTCAGGATTCTGAGCTTCAAATGCGTAAAGAGCGCCGATTGCCTGAGTCTTGGTCTTGAAACAATTTTGAGCAACCGATACCAAAGTTTCCGTCGTCGAGTGGTTTTGACCCGCAGTTGCGCCGATCTCGAGCTCAAAATCTGCCCAAAGCTGCTGATGGTACTTTTCTTCGGCGACGCATTTTTCCAAGTTCAGCGTTTCCCAGCCATCTGAAATCGTTCCGACGAACTTGCCATACTCAGCGGCATAATCGCGAAGTTTTTCAACAGGCAGGGTTCCCATGCGCCAATCTTGATAGAATGGATGGGCGTTCAGATCATACTGTTTAACAATGGCGTCGAGTTCTTGGATTCGGTTCATGGCTTCCTCACGTTGGAGCTATAAGGATACCGCCCGAACAAGGCGGATTTCAGCATGACAACCGTAGAAAATATCGCTAGCGAGCTACTGAAAAAGGCCCTTGGGCCCTCGGCCGAGTATCGCGATGGCCAATGGGAGGCCATTCAAGCAGTCCAAAACGAAGGTTCTCGATTGCTGATCGTCCAGCGGACAGGCTGGGGAAAGAGCATTGTCTATTTCGTCGCAACTGCAATAAACCGCCAAGCGGGCCGAGGAATGACACTCCTTCTCTCCCCGCTCTTGGCTTTAATGCGAAATCAAATCGAGATGGCGAACAAGTTCGGTTTGCGAGCGGCAACCATAAATTCAACCAATTCAGAAGAGTGGGATCACATCGTTGACCTGCTAGATCGAAAGGAGATTGACGTACTCTTCGTTTCGCCAGAACGATTGGCAAATCAGCAATTCCAGACTGTTCTGAATTCTCTGATGAACCAAATCGGGCTCCTTGTGATTGACGAAGCGCACTGCATCAGCGATTGGGGACACGATTTTCGGCCTGATTACCGTCGAATTATTCAGCTCGTCGAGCGAATTCCCACGGTCTCCTCCATTTTGGCAACGACCGCAACAGCAACAGATAAGGTGATCGAAGACGTGATCGCTCAGTTAGGTAGCGAAATGAAGGTTCTGCGCGGAACCATTTTGCGAGAAAGCCTCAGATTGTCCTCATTTGAACTGCCGACTCACGCTGAGCGACTAGCTTGGCTCGAAAAGTACTTGACTCGCTTTCCTGGTTCGGGGATTGTTTACACGCTTACTGTCCACGATGCCGACCAAGTTGCCGAATATTTGAAATCCGTTGGCATAGCTGCCGCCGCGTATCATTCAATTGTTCCTCACGAACAAAGGTTAGAAACTGAGGCTCAATTTGGCGGCAACCAACTGAAAGCAGTTGTTGCGACCTCGGCTTTGGGAATGGGGTACGACAAATCTGACGTCGGATTTGTCGTTCACTACCAGCTACCGCCCTCGATTCTTGCCTTTTATCAGCAAATCGGAAGGGCGGGTCGAATGCTCGATTCTGCATTCGCCTGTCTTTTGTTTTCAGAAGGGGATCAAGAGATCGCAGAGCACTTTGCGATGACCTCGATCCCGCCAATTCGGGTCTTCGAGCACATATTGTCCAATGTTTCAAATGAACCGAAGAGCCCTGCTGAACTTGGAAGGGGACTCAAAGTTTCGGCAAGCCTGCTTTATCAGGCGCTTTCAATTCTTGAAGTAGACGATTCAATCGAAAGGAAGAAAACTGGTGGCTATCAGCTGCCCGAGAAGCCAAAGCGGTTTGATATCGCGCGATATATGGCACTGCAAAAGAAGAGATTGGACGACAGCGACGAAATGCTGAACTTCGCTCGAACGGAAAAGTGCCGAATGCAATTGGTTGGAGAAGCACTAGGAGACAATTCCATCAAATCATGTGGGCGATGCGACAACTGCCAGCCTCATGCATTGTTAACCCTCGATCCGGCAAGAATCCGGGCTGCGGAAATGTTTCTCCGGTCAGCAAGATTCACAATCGAACCAAGAGCAATGCTTCCAGCAATGGGGCCGGAGGCTCGGGGCAAGAAAATACCGGAAGGGCTTCGACTAGAAGCTGGGCTCGCGCTTTCCATATACAATGACAGCGGATTTGGGCGAATGGTGAAGCAAGCCAAGTATCGAGGCGAGCACTTTGAGATTGAATTGGTGGAAGCCGCCGCCGAAGCCATCTGTGAAGCAGGCTTGACACCCGATTGGGTGGCAGCAGTTCCATCCCAAATAAAGCGATTTGTCCCAGAATTCGCCCGATTACTCGCAGCGAAGCTAGAAATCCCATTTTTGGACTCGGTTTCAAAGCGTGTGGAAAATTTGCCGCAAAAGGCGATGCTCCATTCTCATGCACAATTTGCGAACGTGATGGATGTTTTTGAAGTTGGCGAAGTGCTGCCGGGGCGGTGCCTGCTGGTGGACGACATTGTGGATTCAGGCTGGACATTGACGGTAATTGGCATGGCGCTGCGAGAAAGGGGATGCGCAGCCGTGATTCCATTTGCTCTTGCAACTGCGAAACCAAGGAGCCAGAATTGATTCTCATTCAAAGAGCCGCTTTGGCAACGGAACTGATTCGCGACCTTTCAAGACCAAGCGGGGAAGTCATTCGCCTGGCTTGGAACCTAGTCGAAGAAGACCCAGAAGCCAGTCTGGCTGCGTTTCGCAGCCAAATTGACCAGACCTCGATTCATGCGCTCGAAGACCGTTGGAGCCGCCTGGAAGATTTCGAGCGGGCCTTAGAAATCTGGCGCGAACGTGATATCCACCCGATTTGCTACGGCGATCCCGGCTATCCTGACAGATGGACTGGGACTTTTGGCGAACGATCTCCCAGATTTCTCTTTGTTTTTGGAAACAATTCCCTTTTGAATAGAGAAGCTGTTGGGGTAGTGGGTTCCCGGGACGCAAGCGATGGGGCTCGCGAATTCGCCAAAGAATTGGCAGTCGAAGCCGTTAGGCTTGGTTTGAGCGTCGTGAGCGGCGCTGCGCGGGGAATAGACCAGGTTTCGATGGGAGCGGCCCTTGAAGCGGGCGGAAAATGCATAGGAATCACACCTGAGCTTGCCAAATCCATCCGAGGGGATGTTGACCCCGACCAGATTTGCCTAGTCTCGCCATTTTCGCCGGACGCTGCATTTAGTGCAGGAAATGCGATGTCTCGCAACAAACTTATATATGCGCAAGGATTGCTGACAATCGTAGTACAATCGGACATAGGCGCTGGAGGAACTTGGTCGGGTGCCATCGAGGCAATTTCCAAGAGCATTGGAAGGGTGGCAATTTGGACCACGGGAGGTCCGGGATGCGAAGAGATTCTGAGGCGCGGAGGAGAACCGATTTCCAACGAAAACGAACTGGAAAACACGTTGAAAAATCACCTAGCAAAAACGCTGTTCGATTGACCTAGAATTTTGGAGTCGAACCAAAACAATTTTAATCACAGAACAAGACCAAAAAACGAGATAAAAAATGAGCAACGAATCTGAAAACGCAAAGGCAAGACTTGACAAGACAATGAGCGATATGAAGCAGCTTCAAGCGAAGCTGGATTCGATGTCACCGGAACAGCGAGAAAAGCTGACGAAACTATTGCGAGAACACGGCCCAGAATTGCGCGACATGCAAACGAAATTGGTGTCGGTAACTGAGGTGCTTCAATCGCGCAAAAAACCAGTGCAAGATCGCATCGCAAAAGCAGTGCTTTCTAACTCATCTTTTGTCGCACAAATCCGCAAGAATAAATCGAAAAGAGAAGCCTCAGAATTGTGGGGAAATGGATGGCTTATTCCGATCACTTATTTTGGAAAAAGAAAGTCACTTATGCAGGGCAATGGAGTGAAGTCTTTTTGGTTAGAAATTCTATTGTTATCTGAAGAGCAAAATGCATCACTAATGATAATAGGAGATGCATGGAAAAAGACCCCTGCGCTCGCACTACCAACATTACTTACGCACATATCAAGTTTGATCTGTGATCACTTTGGAGCCTCAATGCAGAATCGAATCATGCCATTTGACGCTGCGTTTGTTATCTTGCAGAGAATTCTTATTGAGGCGCAATTGCAAGCGGGTGTAGATCCCTCTACTACTAAAGGATTGGAAGAAGTTGGAAGCGACTGGATATTGGTAGCTGCTGGCGAAAGTCCTAGTGGCGATATGACGGAACTAACACTTAAAGCAATGCTTGCATATGGGTGGTTAGCTTCAATTTTGGCTTCTTCGAAAAATAATTAACAAAATTTTCAAAAAACCCTTGTTTTTTCTGGAACATGCTGATATAATACGTGGTCAAGCGATTCAGGAATAACGAGGGCGCTCCGAAGGCTTCCCAAGAATTTCCTGAACGTGAAGTTAGAACGGGGTGAAAATATGCCTTCCCTAGCAGAAAATGTACAAGAAGCAGTAGATAAAATCAAAGAACTTGGTGGAGAAGCCCAAAACCTTGGGAATGACGTTACGAAGTGGGAGAAGCAGTTCAAAGACTGCCAAGATATCTTCCAAAAAGTGGACAACATTCAAAAGGTAGTTGACGAAGCTGGCGAAAAGCTGGACGACATCGGCAAAGAAAGCGAAGACCACAGCGACAACACTAAAACCGCAATCGAGAACCTGATGAAAGCTCTTCAGGACACGATTGACGACGTAGAAAAACAATTCGATGACTTCGAAGAGTTTTGCGACGAGACACAGTCCACATCCGAAGAACTTTCGGAACAGCGCGAGCAAGGAGCAGATTCTATTTCCTCTGGAATGGAAAACGTCCGAGGCAAGCACGACGACTCACAGGATAGGATTGACAGCGAAAAATCCTCCGGCGACGATCACATTGACGAGCTCGGCAGCGGTTGCGATGAGTTCGAAAACCAACTTTCTGAGGCGTTCGATTCGCTCACAAGCTCCATAGACGACTTCGAGTCGTTCATGGAATCAACGCTCAGTGACATACAGAGCCAATTCCAAGACCTCACTTCGCAGATGGAAGATGAGCAGCACAATATCCTTGATGCACTCGATTCGAGAAATCAGGATAGCCAAAGCACACTTGACGATGTTTTCAAGGGTGGCGCCATCCCGCTTATCGAAAGTTTAGCTGGCGACCTCGGCGGAACCATCATGTCGGTGGGCGAATATCTTGGCGAGCCGCTCGACATCATCGAAGAAAAAGTTGGTGGCATCCTCGACACACTCGATCAAGTTATGGAAATCTATCACATGATCGAACCAGTCCTCGAAATGTGCGGGCTGATCCCCACGTAGCCAATGACCGCTTAAAAGCAAGGAGAAAAGAAAATGACATTTCCTGAGATGTTTCAAGCTATAGATGAGCGGAGTGATTTGCTGAAGTCGGCGTCGGACAAGATTGACGATTCAAATGATGAACTCGATCAGCTCGATAATGAAATTGACGAGCTTCCTAAGCTCGAAGATCACTTCGATACGACAGACACAGAACGTAGCTCAGACAGCTTTCTTCAAGTAATGGACGATATCGTCAAATTTGAAGACGAAGCGACTGACCAAATGGACGAAGACAAAGAAAATTCGGTTGATGAACTCAAAGATTGCAAAGAGAAAATCAGCGATGACTTTGACTCCGTCAAGGAGACTCACGACAATCTGCAAGAGCAGGTAGGCGAAACAGAAGAGAATCTTTCAGCTTTCGAAGAACTGATGGAAGAACTAACTAGCGGTCTATCTGACGTATTTGGCGATCTTGGCGAACACATGGGCGACCTGCTCGGCCAAATCGGCGATCTTGCCTCTGACACTGAATCCAAAGTCGGCGAATTTATGGACGCCGTCAGCGGAGAACTGACTGATACGGTCGAATCAGCAGCCTCTGACATGCGTGGCATGGTAGAAGACATTTCTGGCAACTTGTTGCCAAGCGCGGTAGAGGGTTTCTCGGACGTGATGGAAATGACGTTCGACTCACTTTCTCAAGCCGCAACCGATCAAGCCTCACAGCTTGGCGATCGGGCCGAAGAAATGATGAGCAACCTGATGGAGCACGTAGAGAGCGAAGTTATGGACGCCTTCAAGGAGCTCTTTATGAGAATGATCCAAGAAGCCATCCAAGAAATGATCACTACGATTATCGAGTGCACAGTCCAGATGGGCATTGGCGCTTCGATAACTGGTGCGATCTCGCCTTGGTTGCCAGCCCTCATGGTCGTAAAAGAGGTTGTCGAGTTCATCAAGATGTTGATGGACGCATTCTAGAAAATTAGAGGAGAAAAACAATGGCAGGAGCAGCAGATAGTCAAACCGTAACCGATATGTTGGATACGGCAATACAAGTTCCCAACGATGTAGGCCACTTGGCCGACGACATAGAAGAAGCGATAAACGAAGTAAAAGAATTCAAGAGCAATTTGGAGCAACTTGGCGAAGACGCCGAGAAAGCCCTCGATGAACTTGAAGAGCTACTACAAAAGATGCAAGGCGAAGCCGAAGAATGGCTCGATGAGCTGAAAGACGAGGCCGATGAACTTTCTGAGAAGTTCGGAGATATGCGTAAGCAGATTGACGAAAGCGAATCTGATGCAAAGGATAAGCTGAAAGATCTTCAAGAAAGCTCGGACAACCTCAAGGAATCGCACGATCAAACTAACGAAAAGCTGAAGGATCGCCAAGGCCAAACGAAGGATCACTTCGATAACCATACGCAGACCCTGGGTGATGTGAAGAGCAAACAAGCGGACACTCACGACAGCTTCAAGGGAGACGTCGAAAACTTCCACAACGATACCAAGTCGAGGCAAGACGATGCGTCAAGCACGACTTCGGATTTCCAAAGCCACACGGCAGACAACCAAGATCGAACCTCGAGCGAGTTTGACAAAGCCAAGTCAACCATGGAAGATACATCAGGAACGATGAAAGATTCCTTGCAGCAAATGACCGAAGAAGCCATCGTAAGTGGAATTGATTCAGTCATTGACATGGCTCAGCAACAGATCGAGGACGCCCTCAAACAACTGATCACAGATTTTGTTGACCAGTTGACTGAAGTGGGCAACGATGCAATTGATCAGATATTCGGATCCAGCGAAGAAGGCAACAGCTCTAACTCAGGGGTTGAAGAGATTCTCGATTCGCTAAGCGATGTATTCGAAGGTCTGACCGATATGGTCGGCGGCCTCATGGGGTGCATGTAAGGACATAGGTCCAGGAGAAAAACAATGGCAAACCCAGCAGAACTAATAGAAGCGGAAGCAGATGTAACACTGAAAATCTACGAAGGCGTTCAAAAAGATATCGAAGGCTTGCATGAGGAAGTTAATGACTTTCGACATAAAATAGACGATGAAGAACAAGAATCGGAAGATAAAATCAAAGAGCTGATGGACAAGATCGAGCAGCTGAAAAGCGAACTCGAACAGCGACATGAAGAACTCGAAAATCAAGTCAAAGATGCGAAGGAAGAGTTCAACAAGTCCAAAGAGAAGCTCGAAGAGATGACCGAAAAGTTCGCAGACAAGGTGAAGGAAACCAACGAAAAGTTTGAATCCCTTACCGAATCCACGGACGAAGCGAAGACAAAGGTTGAAGAGGCGAACGATGAAACCGAAGAGCATTCTGAGAGTTTCTTCGAGCAGATCATTGACCTCATGTCTCAGTTCCAAGAGAACTCAACCAATTGGTGCGAAAGATTGGCTGACCAGTCTACCGAGCACGTGTCTAGCATCGGAGAGCAGATGCAGGAACGAGTTTCTTCGCTCCAAGATCGTATCTCTGGCGATTTTTCAGATATGGTGCAAAGCACTGTTGACGATTTCACCAGCACGATGGAACAGCTCGTAGACGAGTTGAACCAGCAGGTCGAGGCTACTACTGAGGAAGTCAGCGAATACAGCCGACAGACTGTTGAAGAAACTCATAATGAGACGCAAAACAAGTGCCAGGAACTTCACGATCGAGGAAACGAGACTCGTGAACGAACTGAAGAAGCAGGAAACATCATGACGGAACGCGGAAGTCAAATCTCCGAAGTGAAGGACGCGATGTGCGATGCGGCAAGCGCTTGCAACGCCGGTGTTGAGACTGTAATTGGAATCTTCACTACTCTTGAAGAGATCATTTCCGAGATTTTCTAAGATCGGAAACGTTTACAAAAATTCCCCCTGCATTGCGGGGGGAATTTTTTGTTGTTACGAGAGTTGTCATTTCCGAATTCCCCTTTCTCCCTAATCCGTCGCCATGGAATCTTCGCGATTAGGGAGAAAGGGGCAGGGGATAGAGGGTCGCTCGGATTCATGTTTCAGATTCCTAGGCTCCATTTGATTGAAGGAGCTATGAGATAAGTTCAATCAAGACTTTCCGGAACCCTCACCCCCTGCCCCCTCTCCCTCTCGTTCCTCCAGGGAGAGGGGAACATGAACTCCTCTTTCGCCGTAATCTATCAAGTTAGAATGTTGTGGTTTGGTAGAAAGAAATCTAGAGAAATTTGGACTTTGCAGGCGAATCAAAACCTCAAAACCTCAAAACCCCTCCGCCTACCGGGCCGGCGTTCTTGTCGGCCTTGCAGGTGCCACTGCCACAAATGGCGATGGCGTGTAGGCACTTTGGGCGGATTCCGCCCAGGTTCTTTCCTGTCCAATCGCATAAATCAGAGCTTGTGTGTCGTCGCGCTCCTTCTTCGCTTGATCCAAAACCGGATTGTTTCGTGTCGCGACGGATTCTGTCATTCGAGAGCTACCAAGAGTGCTCATATCTTGCTTAATTTTGGACTCAATCGTCGAAAGGTGGACCGAGAGAACTCGCTTTGCGTCTTCCACGAATTTCTTGGCCACCGATTGATAATGTTTGATCAACTGGTCGCGCAGTTTTTCAATTTCTTCCTCAATAACGTCTTTTTTGTTCATCCTATAAGAGCGAACAGTAAAATACGCAACTATTATAAGTGCTGTAACAGCAATGAAATACCAAAATGTTCCCATTGAGCCCGAAAAGGCCTTATTCAACTTTCCACGGCTCATGCCAAGAACTACAGCAATAATGGAGAACATTGACATATAAAACATGACAGCAAATCGCATTTTGTTTATTACGAACATAATCATGTTGTCAATTTTGGCTTGCGAAGTAGCCTCGTATTCCACAAAGTTCGTGCTTAATGCATTTGCCATCTGAGTATTCAGATCGGTTAGTGTGTATCGAGAATAGTTCTCGTCGGAAAAAAGATCAGAAGTTCTAAGCTTCTCATGCCCGCCCAACAGCTCTCTCAGGTTCTGATAGACGCCAATAACCCCGTGCGGATCACGGCTGGGACCCGTGATTTGAGCGACTAACTGGTCAAAATGACGCCTAGCGTAGATGCTCAGTTCGCTATTCATCCAACGGTGCGGATCTTGGAGGTTATTCGGCTCAACAAGGTTCAACTCCATTCGAGTACTACCTTCAGTCCTAGTAAGAAGCTGTTTACCTAGTCGCTCCGCATAGTAACTTAGGCTATCCGGCCTAAGCTGATCACTGAAAAAGTTTGTATCGTCGTCCAAAGTCTGCTTTAGTGCTTTAAAAGTATCGTCTCGTAGAACCTCAGCAGAACCCAAGTTTCTAGGTGCCATAGAAAGTTCGTCTTGAACTCGTTGTAAATTGCGCTCTGAGTCTTCTAACTTTTTGCTAAGGCTGTCCTCTAGTCGGCTTCCAGTGCTTCGTATTTCATTGACAACCTCTTCTCTTGTTATCTGCTTTCTTTTTTCAATGATATTTGCATGGGAACGTTGACGGAAGCCATCAATGAATTCCGTTACTCCAGGTAACCATTCGGCATCAGTGGAAATGTCTTCGGAATCAATCGCCGCCAAATATCTTGTAAGCTCTGTGCTCTTTAGAACGCGGGAAGCATGTCGAAGTTCGTCAAGATTCGCTTCCATCGAATCCTCAATGGGGCCACTTCCAGATACGGCGACAACTAAGAGTCCCCCGACCTTTTGAACGTCAGATAAGTTCTTGAGCAGATTTGCCTGGCCTTCAAACTCGCGGTCCGCTTCAACAACACAAATGACCAGGTCAACGTCAATAACCATTCGGGTCAGATCGTCTCGACCGTAAGGAATTGCGCGGCTGATGAGCTGGATACTCGGGTACTCAGTCGCGGCGAAACCCCTTCCCAATTCTATTTTATCATCGGAATTGAATCGCATTGATTCACGAACTGGCGTGCCGTTCAAAGTCGTTCCATGGGTTGATCCCAGATCTTTTAAAACCCATTGTGGCGGTAAATGCGGGTTTTTTGAGGCGTTTGCAATCTGGGCATGGTTTCGCGAAACAAAACTAGATTGAATGGGAATCGTACTGGATGGATCACGGCCTATTGTGATCGTAGAACTTGCGTCAATGCGAACATCGCGCTTTTGTCCAGCGTCTGAAACAACGATTACAGGTTCAAGGGCGACATACTTCCAGTCAATGAGACTCATCAGTTCGGGAAGCTTTGAAAGCTTGCGATACACAGAATCAATAAGTCCAGCGTTAAGCCCGACCAAGGTGCACTGAAGCACTTCTGTTCCCACAAGCAGTCGAGATTCGTATTTCTGCTTGACATCCGCATATTCACTGTGAAAAACGGCACGGGCATCCAAGTGTTGAATAATGTCCAGATAATCGTTTGCGCCAGGAGGAAGCGGCGCAGCAGGAGCGCCGGGACTTGCCCCAGCAACTGCAGCAACCGGGCTGCCTTGCCCTGCTTTCGCTTGCGCCAATTTTGTCGTCAGAGCACCCGCTACACTTCCGGCACCGGCGGCAAGTGCTGCCATTTTCGCCATCTTATCGTTCATCGGCGCGCCTGCTGCAGGAGCGCCAGGAGCCGGGCCTCTCAAATCTGAAAAGTCGGAAGCATGACTTGCCCCGGAACTTTCACGAGCGCCGAGACGACTTTCGTTCGCCGCTTTTCGTTCGGCGGCCTTTTGATCCAGCATGGCTTGGTGCGCCAAACGCTTGGCCTCCGATTCGGCCTTTTTGGCTTCAATTGCCGCACTTCTAGCAGCCTCCCTCTCTGCCATGTCTCCCGACAAGGCTACTGGTTTCGACTGCACCGAAGCCGAAGATATAGGAGCAGTAACGGGAACGGAGGATGCATCTGGCAACGAACCGTCTTTTTCGTTACTTGGCTCTGCCTCACCGATTTCACTTTCTCCAAATCCCGAAGGCGGCGGAACAGCTAACCCTGCCACTTTAGATGGCGGCCGAGGAAAAGCTGGCGGAGCGGGCCTATCAGGTCGTTCCGGCCGAGCAGGCGGTACGGCATCTGTAGCCCCTTCAGGTGCTCGAAGGCGATTGGCTTCGGATCTTGCTTGTGACGCTTGTTCTCGCGCTTCGGCGGACGCCTTTTGCGCCGCTTCACGCTCTAGCTGTTTTTGTTCTCGTTCCTTTTCCTTGGCGATCCGCTCTTCTTCTTGCAGTTTCTTCTTAGCGTCACGTTCTTGCTGCTGAGCATCCATTGCCATGGCGGCAACGCCAAGAGCAATGGTTCCAGCTGCAATTTCTGCAATTGGCAAATCTCCGTCCTCATCTTCGCTAGCCGCTTCAGACGTCTCGTTCGAGTCGTTCTTGTCGGGCTCAGCATCAGAAGCGTGAACGCCAGCCATCAAAGCCGCAAGAGCGGGATCTTCCGTCTCCTCTTCATCAGCCATGGGCGTTACGGCCACCTCGGATTCGACTTCCGCTTCGGCTTCGACAACGTCGTCAGCTACGATTTCGTCTTCGACGACTTCTTCAACATCGTCTTCAACGTCCTCTTCTGGCTCTTCCTCGATCGCTGCTTCATCTTCCAATTCTTCAGAATCGGCTTCGTCCTCAACTAACTCGGAATCGTCGGACTCTTCATCCAGCAATTCTTCGGTATCGGACGAAGCCTCTTCTTCTAACTGATCAATGTTCTGGTCGTCTGGATTGTTCAATACATTCCTCGGCGTCTAACCTAGCTTTGCGACAAGTTCCTTACCCATGGCTGCGATTTTGCTGTGCTTGGCGTGCTTTGCCGCATGTTTCTTCACATTCGGCTTTGCCACGGGCGATTTCTTAACAGCTCTCGACAAATGTGTCGAAAACTTGACTTTGGGTGCCTTGGCAACCGGAGCCGCCGCAGCTGCTTCCTTCGCCCTTGCCGCATGTCGTTTCACCGATGCGTGAGCTCTGAGCAGCACTTTTTCAGCTGATCTGCCTTGTCGCTTGTTGGCCTTTTTCTCTCTCTTCAAAGAGGAATTCAGATCAACAATTTGACTCTTTAGTTTCGCAATCTCGACTTCCCGATGATGGATTTCAGTCAAAAGTTTCCGAGCCGATCGCTCGACTGACTTCAGTGAAGCCAACGAATCTGCGACTAGGCTATTTGCGTCAACTTTCGACATCTTCTTGCCAGCGGGTCTCGCTTGCGTTACGCGTCCTTTCGGAGCCGCTTTTCCCGCCCTGCGCGCCACTACTGGCTTTGCCACTCTAGTTCTCGCGGCGGGCTTCGCTACGGCTTTGCGAGTGGTTCTTGCAGGTGCAGCTTTCTTTGCCACAACTCTTTTGGCTGGCGCTTTCTTGGCAACTGCTCTTTTAGCAGTGGCAGCTTTCTTTGCCACAACTCTTTTGGCTGGAGCCTTTTTGGCAACTGCTCTTTTAGCAGGTGCAGCTTTCTTTGCCACAACTCTTTTGGTTGCTGACCGCTTCTTAGCAGCCGGCCTCTTAGTCGCAACAGCATTCTTCGCTGGTGTTGGTTTCGGTGCCTCGGTGGGCACTCCATTGACTGCTGCAGTAGGTTTCGCCTCTACAGCTACATTTTTAGTTAGTGTTTTTTTCATTTTTCCCCCTTAAAGGATTAGATTTTTCCAATTGCTGCCGAGCAATGGTCATGACTGCGATTGCGAATCGCTTCATCAACTATGCTCACTGCCGCCACTTCGGGAGCCTCCTCCCGAACAATTCGACTGATTCTGCTTTCTAACAAATACTCCGTGATTCCGTCCGACGCTAGAAAAACTACGTCTCCTGCTTCAAGTTTCATTTCATAGAAATCGGGAATGGGAGGTGGTCCTCCCAGATATCGCGAAAGGACGTTGGATTTTCCTTTAAACAATGGATTGCTCTTCGCACCATTGTCCAACGCACCTTCTCGCTCAACAATGACAAGATGATCTGTCGTTAAGCGAAGCAAGTATTCTCCGCGAAATAGAACGGCTCGGCTATCGCCAACATGAGCGATGGTTAGCTCGCCTTCTGATGCCACTGCCAACACGATAGTTGCGCCCATTTGAGCTAGCCCTGGGTCCGTTCGTTGCTTTTCAACGATGCGTTGATTAGCCAATTGAATGGCCTCCGCCAAGGATTGTCTCACATTTGAAAAACCAGAACGTTGAAAAACTTCGATGGTCGTTTGAACCGCAATCGCGCTTGCAACTTCGCCACCGCCATAGCCGCCCATCCCATCCGAAAGAGCTAAAAGCAGCGATCCTTCCGGCGATGTATAAGCGTCGCAATAGTCCATCAGAACTTTCGACGAGTTGCCTTGTTTGGCGCAAAGTCCAAAGCTGGCTCCATTTTTCTTGCTACTCATCAGTGGCTCCTCTCAAAACTACTCGTAGACATCGTTGATCGGATCCGACCTAATTGTTCGGACACTGATTGCAAATCTGGACGCACGTTTGGACTTTTTTCAAGCATTAACATAATTAGATTCGACAAGTCATCTGGTACTTTCCTGCCTTGATTTGCAGCTTGTTCTTTAACATGCATTGGCATTCGGTTTACTTGAAATTCTTTTATCTGTCTCACCTCAGTGGCTTCTGGATACAACCGGCTGTTCGCCACCATTTCGTACATCATGCAACCTAGAGAATACACGTCAGCTTTTAACGTGAGCTGCTGCCCAAGAATATGTTCCGGAGCCTGATAGTTTGCTGATCCGAATACATTTTTCATCGTTGTTCGATTTTGCATCGCAATTCCAAAATCAATGATAACAACATTTTGCGCGATTTCGGCGGGAGATGCAATCTTTTGTCGCATCATAACGTTATCTGGCTTGAGATCGCAATGTATTCTGTCTAAATTGTGCAAAGCAGCAATGCCTTCAGCGATCGCTGATCCGATGGAAACTGCATCTACGGGAGAGACAGGTGAGATTTGAAGAAGAGCCCGAAGCGTTTGCCCGTACAAAAACTCCATGATCATTGCAGGCCGTCCGTCGGCGCATTGGGTGAAATTAATTGCTCGGGCAGAGCGGGGCGTTCGAACTCGCTTCAATATTTCAAACTCATCTTGTAATCTTAATGTTGAAAGCTTTGGGTCTTCCCCGTAATCTAGTGGGACTTTGATCGCGTGGAGCTCTTCGTTTTGCGCCCGACACTTATAAATCCCAGCCATTCCGCCCTTTGCGACAAGTTCGACAACTTGATAGCCCGAAATGCCCGGCATTCGCTCACCGCTTTTGGGGTCTTCAAAATTGACTTCAAACCGATCCGTAAATGAAATTCGATCTCTGTGCTTGAGCGAGTGCTCTTCGTTTGGACGCAACTGGCGTTCATTGACAAACGTTCCGTTCATTGAGCCGAGATCACGTAACTTCCAGTGACCGGAGCCCCGATCAATGCAAATTTCAGCGTGATTTCGAGAACCATACTTTCCAGTGAATGGGGCAAGGTCTAAATCTGGCGCAGGCCCATCTTTCGCGGCTCTTCCGATCCGAAATTGTTCAACCTCAATACGAATCGTATTTCCGCCCGAAATAGACAAACTTACGCACTGATCAGCATGAAGTCGAGATTGCGGCGGGCTAACACTTTTTTGCTTGTCCTTGCTATGTCCACTTTTTTGCTTCTCGTTGCCAGCAGCTTCTGGTTTCTTAACCTTTGGGCCTTGATTGCCAAGAAACGAATATGCAATCGCTGCTAACGCTACAACAACAAGCGCGGCAAGTGCGATGATTATCTCGGTTCCCATAACGTTTTCTCAATCTAATTATTGTGGGCCGCTTGGACTGCTTTCCCCTTCTGAATCACCTTTAGATACTTCTGGTTTAGAAGCGTCCGATTCCCCAGTTTTGGCTTGCGCATCATCGCCAAGACTTTGTGAATCACTCTTTGAAGATTCAGAAATACTCGGACTTGATTCCGATGAAGTGGAGCCGAATGTCCCTTTACTTAATTTGCCTCGAGATATTACAACCACCAACGAGATGACAATCACAATCAACGCAATTGCTACGTACATCCAAATTTTCGAACCTTGCTTTGCACTCGTTTCACGTTTGACGACATCGTGCCCTTGAGTTAAACTTGCATCAACACCCTGCTCTAATGAGGGCATAGTGGCGGTTTCACTTTCCGCTGAAATGTGAATCCACTCGCCCTTTAGGGGACGGTTGTTTGGATCAAAAGGTCGGGCGTTTTCAATACTCATCGCATTGTCGAATCTCCATCTGCAGCTGGTGCGCTTAGTACGCGCAAATATGTCTCACCAATTCGAATGCGGTCATTGTACTTGAGTACTTGCGTTCCTGCAATTGCCATATCGTTTACATAAGTCTGATTTGTTGAGCTTCGGTTTGCGACTGACCAAAATGTTGCGCCTGCCCGATTTTCAGGCATCAATTCCGCGTGTTCACGCGAAATTCTCGGATCAGAAGGAAACGCGATCGCGCCCATACTATGAGCATACGCATCGCCTCGGCCTAACTTGGTTCGATCTGAAACGCGAATCTCTCGTCCGCTTGCAGATCCTGATTCAACTGTTAAGATCAATGCGGTGAATACTCCTGCTGGGGGCCCGCCAGACATTGGTGCAACCGCCTGAATATCTCCAACCGTCGAATCGCCTGCATTGGATGCATATCCACCACCACCTGGCGAGTAGCTACTCCCAACGGTAGGGTTTTGAATGACGTCCATTGCTCCAGACGTCACGTCCCCAGCATTTTGACTCATGCCGCCACCTTGCAAATTTTGTGGCGATCCATAAGAACTTTGTGGCGGCGGCGAATATCCTTGAGACTGATATCCACCCGTAGGTTTGTATGCGTCTGTGCCAACTCGCGTTGACTCATCATCATCGTCGTAGTGCGAAGGTGCTCCGGGTGATCTCGGCGAACCGTCAGACCACTTCGCACCTCTTGTGATTTCAGGTCCACCAGTCGGCTTTCGCTTAAAAATAAGAACCACGATGACGATCACGAGAATCGCTATGGCGATTCCGATGACCACCATCCATCGTTTCGTGATGTCTGGCGAAACAAAATCTCCCGTCGAATTGATTTCACCATTCTTTAGCGTCAAGGAGTATTTAAGTGGCCATTCGCTTTGCTTGATTCTAAAACTCAGTGAGTATGCGTGAGCATGCACGGATTCAATTTGCGCAATGGCCTTGGTTGCAATCGTGTCCGTACTGTTTGGCTCATACAAAATATACATTCCGCCAGTAGTGTCAGAAATTGATTTCAGGGCAGCAGTATCAGTTTTTGCGACATCAATAACGACAACAGGAATGCCTTCTTCGGCGCGAACGTTCTTGACTTTTAGCGGCACGCCAGACACGATAGCAATCGTGCCAGTTTTCGAACCTGCAGGAAGTCCAGAGAGCCCGTGTGCTTTCACCCTCTCAATTGCGTCAAACGTATCTTCAAACCCTTTGCCTGATCGCTTTAGCGTTGAAAGTTTCCCTCCCGCTAAAGCTGGTTCTTCATAAACAAACCTGGGTGTTCCACCATTTGCACCCAAAATGGCAGCCTTGTCCTTTTTGACACCGAGCCGGAGGAGAATATTTTCCGCAAGCCTTCGAGATTCGTCAAAATGCTTTTGTGAACCACCTTGATCAACAAGTAATGCAAATCCGATTCCGCTGACGCTAGGGATAAGAGTGGCGTCCACTCGACGCCCGCCAACTGTTACGATCACATCCTTGCTTTTCAAGCCGCCGATCGGTTTTTTCGTTTTTTCATCTGTGAAAACAACGTACTGCTGAACATTCTGCTCATCACCTATCTTGGTTTTTGCAAAGATGTCTCCAAATTGAATGTACGGCGACGGTTTGCCACAACCCGAAAGGGCAATCGCCGCTGCAATTATCAAAACAACCCACAAAAAATTAGAAATATTTTTCATTTGTGACGACCAAATCAAAAGTTATTCAAAGAGATTCGACGAAGACGCATAATATCCTTTATGCTCTTTCCTAGACATTTTACTGGAACTTTCTGCAATTCGATCATACTTTGTTCGTCTAACTCAATACATCGCTTCCTGAATTAAAAAACCATGTTGACCAGAACTCTTTTGTCGGTAACTGTTGTTGCCCTTGCCGCAATTGCCGTATCAACTGCTGTCCAGAATTCCTCGATCATAAAAATATCTGCGAACGCCACAATTACAACGGTTCAAGGGCTTACAAAATGTCCGAAATGTAAAAAGGCCGTAAAAGCAACATGGAAATTTTGCGATAAATGTGGAGCGACCCTAAAACTTGCCGCGAAACCAATTTCAAAGCCAAAGCCTCCGGCCCCAGATGCTTCAGGTGTGAGTCCGTTTTCTGAGCACCCAAATGTTGCAGTAATTGGCAGAAGCCAACCTGTTCCTGCGAATAAGATCCTGACGACTGGTGCCGATGTTCTTCGGAGCATCGGCATTGATCGTTTGGGTCAAACAATTGTGTTTGGTTCAAACAAAAATGAAACGACAGATGTTCTAAAATTAGAGCTGACAGAAAAAGGGCCACACGAAACCCAGTTAACTTCTGAGAAAGCTGCGGAATACGATCCGGACATCAGTCCGAACGGCAGGGAAGTAGTTTACGTGTCCGAGGGACTTTCAGGCGATCCTCAGCTCAAAATTGTATCAATTTTTGGCGGCACGCCCCGTAGCCTGTTAGTAATGAAGGGATATTTGTGGCAGCCCCGTTGGAGCCCTGATGGTCTGCGAATCGTATTTGTTTCCAAACAAATTGAACGGGGCCCAGGCGATTTATACATCATTAATGCTGACGGGACGAATTTGGTAGCCCTCGCAACTACGCCTGGAGACGAATCAAGTCCGTCTTGGTGCCCAAAAGGATGCCACATCGCATTTGAAGGCCAAAGAGGCAGTTCTTCTCCTCAAATTTTCGCGAAGCCTTCATCGGGCAAAGGGCCAGAAACTCAAATTTCAAAAGGTACAAACGCGAGTCGAAGGCCAACGTGGGGGCCAAAATACCGAATAGCATACGAATCTGATGTTTTTGGAACTGTTGATCTTTTTTCAACGAATGAAAATGGTACCGATCGCCAACGGCTCACAGATTTAGCTTCCAATGAGAGTTATGCGAGGTATTCTGGCGATGGATCAAAACTTGCTTTTTTGATCAAAACGCCTTCCGGCATGGAAATTGCATGGATTGAAAATCCACAATGAATGCTTCAACGTGCTAAACTCCCGACAGAAATAGCAGTATAAATACCTAACAGGCGATGCAAAACTACGAATTGGGCGAAATTATCGAATCCGGAGGAATGGGGGCCGTTTATAAGGGCCGTCATACCGCGCTTGAACGCGACGTTGCGATCAAGTTTATTCTTCCACATGTTGCTGGCGATGAAGCTGCAGTAGAAAGGTTCCTTCGCGAAGCGAGGCTGGCTGCAAGAATCAATCACCCAAATGTGGTTCATGTTTACGATACAGGCGTGGATCAGCAGGGCCAGCCGTATATCGTCATGGAACTTTTGACTGGCGAGTCGTTGAAAGAACGGCTTGCTCGTGGCCCAATGACCGAGGCCGAAGCTGTACATATTGGCAAACAAGTCCTAATGGCACTGGAGAAAGCCCATTCGATGGAGGTCGTTCACAGAGACATTAAGCCTGCGAACATTTATCTTTGTACGGATGGAACTGCAAAAATTCTCGACTTTGGCGTCGCTAAAGGGCTTGATGCAGGCTCTACCGGAAATGTGACCGTTGCGGGAAAAACTGTTGGCTCACCCGCTTACATGAGCCCAGAACAAGCAGAAGGCATTCCGGTTGATTCCCGAACGGACATTTATAGCGTCGGCATCGTGATGTATGAAATTTTAGCGGGATATACACCATTTCGAGGCGAAAATTCACTTGCCATCATGCAAAAACATTTGAATACGCCACCACCGCCATTGCCGAAAGAGGCCAACTCTGCCGTCCGTTCTGTAATTGAAAAAGCACTTGCCAAAAAGCCCGAAAAACGATATTCCAGCGCAAATGAAATGAAACTGGCGCTTGACAAGGTGACTGCGAAGAATGTAGTCGTTGCTAAGTCAGAAACTGGCGAAAGCGTTGGTGGAAACACTCCGTCACCGGGACGCAAGAGCACGAAATCTCACGAAACGGCGACCGCAGAGCGCAAATCCCCTATAGTTGCAATTGTAATCGCGATCGTGGCACTTGTTACAATCGGAGTTGGTGCGATGGTTGTGCCCAAGATGCTTAGCGGCGGAAAAGTTCCGATTGATAATCCAGCGAATACTGGGTCAGGTGGAAACTCGATTTCAGTCCCAGACCCCCAACCTTCAGATTCCCCGGCAAACACGGACTCCCCAGTAAACACGGATATTCCTGTTGGGCAACCGTTCGAAACAACCGAAACGAAAGAAGAATCCATTCCATTTGAAACAACTTATGAAGACGACCCAACTATGGAAAAGGGCCAAGAAGTTACGAAGTCTGAAGGTGTGGAAGGGAAGCAGACCGTAACTTACAAAGTCACGTTCGACAAGGAAGGCGGTACTGAAATTGATCGCAAACCCGAGGGCGCTCCAGCAGTGACTTTGCCGCCCGTAGCAAAGGTTGTTACGCGAGGAACTAAGGAAGTCGCAACTGGTTTTACAGGGACAAAATCCGAAACCAAGACTGTTTCCATACCTTTCAGAACTACGTACACGAATTCAAGCTCTCTTCGCAAAGGGAAAACTCAAACTACGCGGCGGGGCCGAACAGGTCAGCGCGAAATCACGTACCAAGTCAATTACGAAAATGGAAAGGAAATCAGCAGATCAGAATCTGGTTCTAGGGTAATACGAGAACCCGTGAATGCTCAAGTTACGAAGGGAACGGGCAGTTCAGGATCAAGCGGTGGCGATCCGGCTCCGAGAGGATGGACGTGTCGCAACAGGGCTGGCCATACTACCAATGAAGATCAGTCTAATGGACCTAACAGCGACTTTTGTAGCAATTGCGGCCGTCGTCGGCCACGCTGATTTCGTCAGAAGACTAGACATTTTCTGCTTTTCGCGCCCATACTAATAACCGTGTACAAACGATTGATTCTTTGGGTCGTACCGATGACTTGGTTTTGCGGTCAAATATATGCAATGGATTTGACTCTTGCAATTCATGTCGTTAGTCCGACAAGCCAGACCCAGGTATTTTGCTTGAATGCAGAATGCAAGAATTTGGCGAAGCCAGGCGAACCTGCAGGTCCACGTAAGCTGGAACCTGACGACAAGTTTTGCGGAAGGTGTGGGGTAACCACAGACTTCGGCGAATACACAAAATCGCTCGATGCAGGCGACAAAAAATTCAAGTCAGCAGGTTGGAGAGAAGCCGCCGACGCATTTATTTCGGCTGCCACGCGCCGAGTGTCAAACGAACGAAAATCTGTCGCGCTAAGCCATGCGGGAATTGCCTTGCTCGAACTAAATGCATTTGACGACGCAGAAAAGGAACTTGAAAAATCTGTTCGACTCGATGCAGATAACGCAGAGGGCTTCTTAGGATATGGAAGAGTTGCCTTGCAAAAATCAGATTTTGCCAATGCTGAAACACGTCTGCTTGAAGCAAATCGAATACAAAATGATGATTCGTACGCTGCGTACTACCTTGCAACGTGCCAGTTCAAGCAACGAAAATATAGCGAAGCGAGAAAGTATTTCGAAATTTCGGAACCGAAGAACCTCAACAACTATGATGTCGCGTACCAATTCGCATTGTGCCTGATTGAACTCAAAAATGAAAAAGAAGCCGAACCAAGGCTGATTCGGGCGACAATGCT
The DNA here is from genome assembly GCA_031400935.1 of Armatimonadota bacterium. Classification (GTDB taxonomy): domain Bacteria; phylum Armatimonadota; class Fimbriimonadia; order Fimbriimonadales; family Fimbriimonadaceae; genus JANNJE01. The sequence goes on along the minus strand of JANNQV010000032.1, from coordinate 49,070 downwards.
CCGACCTACCGAATTTGATCCGATCATAAAACTAGCTGATATATTTTCAAGGGCGGGACGCCACGAAAATGCAGCCACTATGTGGGGAAAGGCGGCGGACTTGAAGCCAAATGTTGCTGACTATTCAATCAAACAAGGATTTGAATTGATGGAGTCACGACAGTTTGACCAAGCCGAGCGAGCCTTCTTGAGAGCCCTTGGTCGAGAACCTGGAAACTTTGATGCGCTCACAAATTTGGGTGGGATATTGCTAGCCCACAAACGTGACCCAATTGGTGCACAAGGATATTTTGAGCGGGCACTAAAGGTGCGGCCTGATTCCGTAATTGTTGAACTAATGGTGAGCACCTGTGTGGACTTGAGAGACTCACGGCCTGACGTCACGATGGTAACCGGAGCTGGCGAAAATCGCCAACTGGCCTGGCATCCTGGTGGGCGTAGGATCGCATTTCAGAGCACACGAGATAAGAAAAAAAATATCTACATTTCGGGCAGTGATGGCGTGGTTTCAAGAATCACGCAAGACGGAGAAAACGGCGGTGCCGCTTGGAGCCCCGACGGTACAAAAGTTGCCTACCATTCTGAAAGAAATAAGAATTTGGACATCTATATTTATGATGTAAAAGCCAAAAAGGAAACTCGATTTACAACAGATTCCGCAGAAGAAGAAGCACCAACTTGGTCGCCCGATGGCAAGTGGATTGCTTATCACCGGAAATCAGGAAGCAAAGGAAAATGGGATATTTATTTGACATCCACCACCAGCCTGAAACCAGTACAGGTAACGGCAAATCCGGCACATGACGAATTTCCTCGCTGGAGCCCAGATGGACGATCAATCCTGTTCGTAAGCGACAGATCTGGAGCACACAAGTTATACATAATGCCGATAAATGCTGAAAATCTAGCGAACGGTAGATCTCCGAATGACCTGCCGGCAAAGCGATTGACGCAAACCGCCGATAAAGAACACGAAGGCTCTGGGACCTGGAGTCCCGATTCAGCGCGAGTGGCGTTTTGTCTTGAAAGAAACAAGAACTGGCAGCTGCATGCCATTCTTGTGGGCGGTGCCGTGACGAGGAAGGTTGGGGAGGTAGTCAAAGGCGACGAAATCGAGCCAACTTGGAGTCCAACGGGTGCTCGAATTGCGACCACAGTTTTTTCCGAAACTCGGGAAGTGACAGGTCGAGACTCTTACGGAAATCCAACCTATGGCCCTGCTAAAAAGGCTTATCGAGTTCGTTCCATCTTGGTTCCACGACAACCCTAATAATTACATCACATGTTCGGGTAGCTGGGCGTTTGACGGACAGCGTCATTGAATTCACATATCTCTCTAAGTGCCCGCAATGCGCTGGACGTTACAAAAGGCTTCGAATTCGCAGCACAGTTCTCGGTTCTAGCGACTATAATCGGGCTAACAAACCTTGCTTTGTTTCCACAGATACTATCTGCCAGCTCAATCACTTATTTTTGAAAGGATCTATTCGTGGCGGGCCTTGGATGTATGCTGTACGAATCTGGCATCCCGTAGAGTTCAGGGTGCAGGTATTTCCCTCTCGCGTTTGCAGGCTTCGCCTGCTCGACTTGCAGCGGGTTGGCTTCTGCATAGGGGTCCTTTCGCACACCTGTCACTTGCCAGGAGACTTCTAACCCTGCCTTGCCGCCGCCGATTTTGAATCCTCCTTGTTCGAGCTTTCTAGATACAAATACAGGCGAATATCCTCCCACACAAGTCAGCTGATATCGAAACTGCCCGTTTAGGGCTTCAAACCAATTTGGCATTGGCACCCAAGCTTCTCCCTTCGAATCGCAGACCGCAATTCCGTCATACACATTCTTCATTTCGTCGCTCTCGACACAGGAGTGATTGAGGTACTTGGTTTCAGGATTAAGAGGATGATCAATCTGAAAGAGTTTCGCTGACGCAGCCAATCGGCCAGCGAAATAGCCTGCATAAGTGCCGGCGCTTGAAGAGCCCTGCTGGCCGAACACCCCATACACATCGTTTACACCGTTGTCTCCAGCTGCAAATCCGTAGACGCCGTAGGCGACTCGATTGGCATTCGAATGCGCTGTAGCCATGCCCTCGACTCCTACTGAATAGCCAGCTCCTTGCGCATCGGCCTCTCCACGGACCGCATGGCTGCCACCAGGATTCCAAGTTAGAACCGTGGGCCCGTTTTGTGCATGCAACGCAGCCTCGGTCGTGGACTGGAATGGCCAGTTGAAGAATCCCTGTCCCACAACCTCCAACTGGTAAGCGGGGGAACTTGTCTCTATTCCCACCCGGCCGGCTGGTGTGATCGTGAGCCGCCTTGACCCAGCAGTTGAAAGCGCAATTACATCTGGAGCTGGTGAGAAGATTCCTGTATCAAGATCCGAAATCCAACTATATGAAGGTGCACCAGCCGTTCCTCCGAAACCGTTTTGTATCCCTGATTGATTGAACTGAATAGCAGGTATCCCAGAGACAACAATAGTCAAGTTGTTTTGAACTGGATTGAACAGTCCTGTGTCGGTGTCCGTTGCAAACGCTAACGGAAGTGAACCAACAGACCCGCCATCCACAAAGAGACTAGTACCAGGCAACATCACGTTGTTTCCGAGGAACTGGTTGCCTACGTCACGTCGAGCGACACCGATAGAAAGGCGCGCATTGGCAAGAGTTCCTGAAGAGATGTTCGAGGCATCAAGTTGTGTCAGCGCATTTCCATTCCCAGTGAATGTTCCAGCGTATTGGTTGCTAACATTCGAAAAACTCAGTGCCGACGAGTAAATACCCGCGAGTCTTGCGTCGGGCACAGTTCCCGTTAAAAGGTTCGACGCACTTAGAGACGTGAGTCCGGCACCACCCCCAACATGCTGTCCAGCCAAAACAGTACCAGTGACGTTTATATGTCCAGATTGGCTGGTGCCAGGTGTCGCTGGCTGCAAACTAACATAGTTTTTGGGTGTGCCCAACTGTGACTTTGCAGTCGTAGCCATCAAAGCACCAATTCCAACCGCAATTATGACGAATGATATTACTGTGCAACGGTTCAATTTGATTCCTCCCGTTTTGCGCTATTCAGATCATCAGTATAGACATTCTTCAGAAGAATGCAAACAGAAAAATTGAATTCTGTCATTTATACTAGGGCGGCGATGATATGTCAGCCAACTCTCTCCCAACACGTCCAATCCATCCGAATTACCCGTACGCCAGGTACAATTCTAGTTCTATGAAGGTCGCCGTACTCCCCTTAAATGCCGCTGAAGGAACTCCGCCAGCACTAGGGCGCCAGTTTTCCGCTTTTGCCTCCGACACTATCCGTGCGGCAACCGGAGCCGAGATCAACCAAGTCAGTTTTTTGGCTCAAATAGACGATGAAGGAACCCAAAGAGCAGCTTTTGTTAACATCGCCGACACTCTATTGGACAAGCAATGGCTTGATCAAATGTTCGAGCAGTCTCAGGTTGATTTGATCCTAGATGGCTTGCTGAAGCACGCAGATGGCAAGTTTGAAGCTACAATTCGGTTCCACAAGAACGGCGAGGCCGAACCCGTCAAAGTTTTTGATTGGAAATTTGACGATGACAAGGTCTTCGAACATCTAACAACTTTGGTTAGAGAGCTTGCTTCTCAAGCTCAAATTACACTTCCTGAGCAACTGGCTAAAGGCACCGTTGACTTCGGAACAGATAGCCCAGAAGCCTTCATCCAATTCCTTGAAGGATACGATGCCGTCACCTATATCCAGCAAGCAAACGGAATGGTCGCAAAAGAATTTCAGCCAAAAGCGGCGATGGATACTTTGAAGAAATCTCTCGAGATTGACAAGGATTTCGTCGCTCCCTATGAAACTCTTATCCAGCTTTGTCGGCAATGCGGGCAATTCAAACTGGGCGTTTTTGACGACGCAATGGAAAGCCTTCTATGGCTTGCCAAACAAGTTCCCGAAGACTACAAAGCGCACTTTGCTATGGGAGAGCTTTATACCGTCATTGGAAATCACAACGAGGCTTCAAATTCCTATGAAAAGGCAGTTCAATTAGAGCAGCTCGAGCCGGCTCTATACGCCCGGCTCGGCCTTTCGCAGATGCAGTTGGGAATGCCAGTAAATGCAGAAAGAAACTTCCGAAAAGCAATCGAAATGGAGGGCGACGACAAGCCATCGGTTGACCTTTTAGCTACGGTATTGCAGCAATCGAACCGGGCGCATGAAGTTCCAGGCCTTTGGAAGGAGCAACTGGCAAAGAAGCCAAAGGACTCCAATTTGCTTACGAAATATGCGATTTCCCTTTTGAACGCGCAGCAAGAAGACGAGGCAATAAAGGCGTTTGAAAGCGCGCTTGAATTAGGTGAAGAACCCCTGATAACAAAGCGATGGTTCGCCCCATATCTTGCTCAAAAGGGCGAACATGACCGGGCAATGGACTTTTATGAAGACTGCGTTGACGTAGCTCCGAACGATATTCCGGTATTGGTTGAGTACGCCCAAACCCTAAAGGTTGCAGGAAGAACGGTGGACATGCCAAAGATTCTCCGCGACATCTTAGCAAGCAATCCCGACCAAAACACCCGCGCGACGACGTTGGCGGAACTGATCGCAATAGAACAAGCCAAACGTGCCGAAGCCATCGAAGTAGCAAAGGAAAAAATGCAAAATGGCGATTTCAATTCTGCAATTCAGGCAGTTCGTCCGCTCAAGAATTGGCTTGCAGATTACTGGCCGATGTGGGCAGTTTTGAGTTCAGCGGCAAATCAAATCGGCGAATTCGAGGAAGCAGAAGATGCCTCAAAGAGACTCATTGACCTGTTTCCAGGATGCGAACCTGCTTATGGTGAGTTGAATACTGCTCTCACGGGTCAAAGTAAGCACGAAGAGGCCTACAATTCTATGCGGTTTGCCGCTACAACGATGCCGCAATCTCTAGGGGTTCATGTGAACCTCGCCCTTGCTGCTAAAAGGGCGGGCCACAAGGATGAAGCTGAGGCCTTGGCAAAGCAGATTCGGGAAGCTGTAGGTCCCAATGAAGAATTGGAAGGCGTTCTGCGAGAAGTTGACGGATTGTGATTTTGTAAGTATCCGTTCAAGAACGAGGGCTTTCAACGGAAACCATCCATGCCTGTAACGATTCGCTAACCGAGCGATTCGTGGACGGTACCAGTTCAATGCACTCTATCCCTTCCCAAAGTGACCTATCAAGTCCGCCTTCGCAAACCAAAAACGGTGCCTTTTTGTCGCCAACCAAGTCTCCAACCCGAGCAACCGATCCGTTCAACTCGGCCTGACAAAGGGACAGCAGAAACGCCTCTGTTTCCTTACAAAGTGAATCTGGAACATCGGCAATTTCTAGTTCTGAAAGCCCAAATTTTTGAAGTCCTAAGGTGTAACAGCGTACAAACTTATTTTCTGGCCGAAAGTGGACAGCAACATGAAAAGCAGCGGTGATTTCGTTTTCCACGACGAGAATTGGCAACTCATTTGGCAATAAATACCGCTTCGAAATTGGGTCGGCAATGACTCCGTCCGTTAACTCTCCGAGTCGCCTCAGAAGCTCGATTAAGAAATCGAGCGCTGGAGCTACCATCGGATCGTGGCTCTCAAAACAAAACTGAATAAGCGACCATGTCCCCCGAATTCTCGCGATCATCTCTGCGCTTGCTGAAGCCGCCAGACTGCTCTGAGCGAAAGTTTCAGGATCGAAACCAGCTTCTTCCTTGCTCAAAACCAAGCAGCGAATCACTGTTTTTCGGTCTTTAGCAGAAAGGGCGTAGGCACCTCTTTGGAGGGGGCGATGCAGGTCTTCTTTGGTCGCCGATTTTGAAAGTGGAACGCCAAACCCTTCAACCGCTCCGCCTTCGCCCTTCGGATGAATAACCTGCTCGACAGTCGGAAGCGATGCTCTCGCCGCCAAAACAGTCAAGTAGAAGTTTTGGCTAAGCCCAAATCCGGGTGTTTTTGGCTTGCTAAATCGTAGCATCGGCTTTCCTACTTCCAACTCTCTCTCGAAATTTTGACTTCATTCGGTCCCACCATCCAGCAATTTCCTCACCCTCATAAAACGCTATGTACATTGTAATCATTAAATAGCTAAAGAGAGGGATGTTGAAAGCGTAATCAATGAATGCATGTAGCCCGATTCCGGCCAACAGAACCCATTTTCGAAGCGGTTTGGCAAAAACAAGTGTTGCGAACGATAGCTCAACGGCTAACGTTCCCCACGAAGTAAGGGACGTAAAAATCGCTGTTTCGGTGAACCCAGGCAGAGGGAATCGGTCAAATTCGTTCAAGTGGATTGGATACCAGGTCGCCGTTCCGTTCTTCCAAAAATGCCCACCCATCTTATGCCAAAACGTCGTGAGATAAATGATGGCAATTTGAACTTGGATCAGCCTTTGCGGCCATAGGCTGATCATCAAAGGAATAGCAGGAGCTAGCCCCTTCTTGCGAGCAAAAAAACGATCAAGAGAAACAGCCGCTCCGCATGGCGAGAGCGCCAAATAAAGCACCGAAACCCGCATCAGCGTGTCGCCACCATGCAAAATGAGGCCGTTTCGGTGATGCATAGAAACCAGCCCAACAGCAAGCAAGATCGAACTGATTCTTGTCCAAAGTCCAAGACTCGTAAGCAATGCTGCGAGCATTGTAGCCAAGTAAACGGCAAGCGTTATCGAGTCCGACGTAACGCTGCCCAGTACGTTTAGACGTGGAATAGACTGCCCAAACGCCTCGACTCGCGGGCCCATGTTTTGAGCACCGAGGCTTGAAGGAACAAAACCGCTTTGTGAAAACCAATCCTTAAAGTAGATCAGGATGAAAGCTAGATTTACAAAGACAAGTCCAGCAAAAACGGCTCGGAATAAGCCTAAAGCAACCGGCGACCCATGCCCAAAGAACCAGTTATCGAAACCCTTCCAGCTAGATCGTATGTAGCCGAAGAATGCTTTCATGGCAATTTGTCCTTGTCCAGCATTTTCCGGTCAATGAACTCAACCCAATAATTGTATTTTTTGTACTCAGTTGGCATTGGTTCGCCGACTGGCGGAATCTGCTGCCAATGCCGAAACAAACGCACTTCTACGGGGCGATTTTTGGGATTATGATCAACTTCACTGGCAATCACCCTCGCAAATTGCGGCCAAAGATAGGCAAACGAATCTTGACTGGCACGTTCAAAGAACTTTCGATGGCGTTCCATCACCAACTTTTTTTGGATGGGGAGCAAATACATTCGGGGATATTGATAGTGCTCGACCGAACCATCTTGTCGAACGATTTCGGCATCTCCCCACAAATCTTGATTGGAAGGATCGGGGGCAAACATATCCCAATATTGCCAAAAGCCAGTAACCAATAAATAAGTGCGAATCGGATCGGCGGTCTTCACATATTTTTCGTTAGCGAGTAGCAAGCCGTTCATTCCGCTGGCAGGAATCATTCCGTTCCGAATGCCGGGCGGGGTGCCGGGCAAAGACCACGTAATGATGGCGATGAGATGAAAGGCGATGAAAAGCTTTACCCAATTCGGGGCGTTCGGCTTAGATATGACTTTGGCGTCCCGCCCAAGGGTGCCATGTCCTGCCCCGACATTGGCATTGTTGGAAACCCGCCTTAGTTTTTTGTTCGCCACATTTGTATTCTACAGAACCAAGGGCGTCCAAGGTTTGGCTTGCATCATGGCATTTTGGGCATAGATTCGCTTTTTGGCAGAGCAAGTTGCCTGTCGAGCAAGCTTGACTACACCAGTTCACTCTTGGCAACGGCGATGGAAGCAAACTCTACATCGACGGTGGCCTCGTTGTGGATAACGACAGGCTGCAAGCGTATAGCGAACGAACTGGAAAAGCGATGCTTGTTCCCGGAGTTTACGATGTCGAGATTCAGTATTTCGACGGCGGTGGAGCCAGGAGTTTTCGCATGTTTTGGGAGCAGCCAGGAGAAGCTAAGAAAGAATTGAGCCCGAAAGACTTCTTCGTGAACTAACTAGTGCATGCCTAGCGGATTTGCCTGATTTTGAGTTCTAAGCAGACGTGAATGGACTGGCTTTTGGTTGCCAACCGCTATAATGGCTTACTGCCAACTCACATATTTGTTGTGAAGGCACGTGGAGCGATTACAAATGAGATATGGAACATGGCTTAGCCTTTCTGCCGTCCTCGCAACAATTGGATGTTTGCTGCTCATTTCAGCTGGCAATTCTCAATTTGGAACTCCAAAATCGTATGTTGCGCTACAATCTACGTCACCAGGGACATCGCAGTCTGGCCATGCTAATATTTCTGGCACCCTAACTGCGAACAATCTCGTTGGGGGCGGTGCTGGTGTGACCGCTCTTTCAGCATCAAATTTAGTTTCGGGCACCGTAAACGATGGTCGGCTCTCCTCAAATGTCGCCCTAAAGAATGCGACAAACACCTTTACTAGCACGAATTTGTTTAACGGGACAACAAGGTTCTTGGGTTCATTCGTGCCTTTTGGTCCCCGCACAACTCAAATCGGAACAAACGAGATCATTGGGTTAAGCACAAACGTTGCCAGTTGGGGAGGGATGTTCATTTCCACTCCGATTGGCGGACTTCCCTACTATGGCTACAACAATGGAAACTTTGAGGCGTACACTTATCTCGATGCGAATGGCAAACTCAGATTTGTTGTAGGATCAGATACTTCAATTGGAATCACTCCAGCAGGAAGATTGGGCATCGGAACCATAACTCCGCTTTTCAAATTTGACGCGCAAGGTTCAGACCCTTTTGATCCTACTGTACGAATCGCAAGTGGCACATTATCCGTTCCCGAAGTTGGCTACCGGCAGGCAGCTTTCGTGAGTTCAAGTGGTTCGGGATATTGTGTCGGCATTTACAGCCGTGCAAATTCTTCATCACCATCAGGTTCAGGAGCTTCGTATGGCATTATTGGTCTCGCAAACAGCACTACATCTTCTAATTTTGGCGTGTATGGCCAAGGTGGCCAGACATCAGGGAACGTTAATTATGCAGGCTATTTCAATGGGTTACTAAATGCGAACGAATTAACTGCAATTTTCAAGGAATTCCGTATTGACCACCCCCTTGACCCTGAAGATAAATATTTGATCCATTCATGCGTCGAAAGCGACGAGCGGATGAACCTTTATAGGGGAGTTGTTAGAACAGACATGCGGGGATACGCGACTGTCCTAGTGCCAGCTTGGTTTTCTGCCTTGAACATTGACATTCAATACCAATTGACCATTGTCGATGAGCATAACACGGAGGACTTTGTAATCTGCAAAGTCGTCAAAAAACTCGATAATGGTGAATTCGTCCTTCGGACTTCTTCGCCCAATGTTGAAGTCGACTGGCAGGTCAGTGGCAGCCGAAATGATGCATCAGCCCGATTTCGACCTTTTGTTGTTGAACAGACCAAGAACAAATCAGAGCGCGGAAAATATGAGGACCCAGAAGCGTTTGGTCTTAGTGACGGCATGGCAATCGTTCCGAGGTTCAGTCCAAATTCAACGAAGAATTAGACCAGTAGCTTGAGAATTTGCTAGATTCTGGTAGATTCGGGCATGGATCGTCTTTTCCGCCAAATTACGCTGGCAACAACACTCGTTGTTGCGACCAACCTGACTTTGGGCCAAGGGCTGGAATCTTTAACCAAGCCCCAATCGGGCCGAAGCATGCGCGAAACTTCTACTCGTAGAGTTGGGCCGGATGGCAAGTACAACCGTGCATTTCCGCCAAAAGGCGATCTCGAAGAAGGCAGCAACTATGACAATTTTCGAGTTGCCCCTGGCGAAACACACGTATTGATGGATGCAAAGGGTCCGGGTGTCATCACCCATATTTGGACAACATTTTTGGGTCCAGAGGCGCAGGGATGGGCAAAGGACGGTTCTGCTACACATCAAGACATGCTTCTTCGAATCTACTATGATGGAAACTCAAAGCCTGGAGTAGAGGCACCCGTTGGTGACTTCTTTGCTAACTGTTTTGGAAAACGAAGTTCGGTAGTCAGTCTGCCCGTGATAGTTGAAGATGCTGATTCCTACAACTGCTTCTGGCACATGCCATTTCGCAAGTCAATTCGAATTGAGATCGTCAACCAAGGCACCAAAAATGTGAATTTGCTGTACTACAACATTGACTGGATCAAGAAAGACTCCTTGCCTAAGGATACGCCTTACTTTTACGCACAGTACCGCCAAGAATATCCAGCCGAAAACGGCAAAGATTATGTCGTCCTCGACACAAAAGGAAAAGGTCATTATGTGGGAACTGTACTGGCGGTCCGAACTCGCAGCCCGGAGTGGTTTGGTGAAGGCGACGAGAAGATCTACATCGATGGAGAAACTGCGCCGAGCATTTGGGGAACGGGAACCGAAGACTACTTTTTAAGCGCATGGGGGTTGCAAATGACGAGTACGCCGTTTTTCGGAGTGCCCTATTTCGACCAATGGGGGATCGTCGGAGGGCATACGAGCGCGTACCGGTGGCATATCAATGATCCCTTAGTTTTCCAGAAAGGCATCAAGGTGACCTTCGAGCACTTCGGTTGGATTTCGCCTGACGAGAACAAAGATCACAAAAGCATGAGCTGGAACGAGCGTGAGGACGATTTTTCAAGTGTTGCGTTTTGGTATCAAACAGGAACGCCTACTTTTGCGGAGCGTGCACCTTCTGGAGTCGAAAGAAGGCTGCCGAACATCGACCGGGTCATTGCATACGCAAAGGATTTCGCCGATCCGCACTATTTCGGTTCTGGTAGTGCAGAGCTGCAAAGCCTTGGATTGTACGAAGTGCCTCAGGCGCTTTTCAAGCCGATCAATCCCACATTGGCTTACTTCGAAATTCCATTTCAGATCAAGGAGAAGGAACCCCTGAGACTCATTCTAAACATGACGACCTCGTACGATTTTGGTAGCTATCAGGCGTATCTCTTAGCACCTGAAAAGGCAGGATCGTCGGAAATGAAGAAGTTCAAATTGGGTGGTCCGATGGACCTCTATTCAAAGGAAGTTGAGAACAGAGAATTTCAATTTCTCGACTTTTGGCCCGAGCTTGGGATGTACAAAGTGCGCCTGGAATGTGTCGGTAAGAACGCGCTTTCAACTGGGCATTTGATGGGAATCGAGTCTGTTCGCCTTCGAGAACGTCGCCCGCGAGTGAAGCAGATGGGATGGGACAAGGATAAAGATTGGCGAAAGGAACTTGGCGGATAGCCCCTTTCTCCCGTTAGGAAGCGAGGGGCTGGGGTGAGAGGGCTAGGCTAAGGTAGATTCTACTGTGCCCTCCTTCGACTCTGACAAAGCAATTGAACTCACAAGTTGGACGGTTGAATACTGCCTGCCCGAAGGCGCGACTGCACCAAGAGCAGTGGAAATTCCACACGCCTGGCGACAAGAAGTTGATGTCCGCTGGGAGGGCCCAGCAGTTTACAGAACTAAAGCGAAATTGCCCTTGAGCGCTTGGCTGATTTTCGAAGGCGTTTCCTACCAAACCCGAGTTTTTGTGAACGAAGAAACGGTTGGCGAGCATCGTGGGATTTGGGATGCTTTTGCCATTGACATTCGCAATTACTCTGGCCAGGAAGTTGAAATTCGAGTCGAAGTCATCAAAAGCGGCGGCGCGTCGTTCCCAGTCAAAGACGTTCTGAGTGGATTCTTGCCGTATGTCTTCAACACTTTTGGAGGCATTTACAAACCCGTCCGAATACTGTCCTCAAATGGTGAACCCAATCTGAACGGAAAGAAACTTGAGAAGTGTCGCATTCGAGCGGAAGGAACCAAGCTCCTTGTGAACGACAAGCCGTTCTTCGTTCGAGGAGTGTTGACATGGGGTTGGTACCCCGAAATCGGACATACCAATCCGGACATTGAAACCATCCGTAAAGAAATCGAAATCGCTAGGTCAATAGGCTTTAACCTTATCAAATTTTGCCTATGGCTGCCCTCTCACGAGTACTTGGACGAGATGGAGAAGGCTGGGCTTGCTGCGTGGATCGAGCTTCCTCTCTGGGATCCGACGGGAGATTCTGCAAAGCTCGATCAGATGAAAAATGAGCTAGAGAGAATCGTACTTCAGTACCGGCATCACCCGAACATCCTTCTCTGGACATGCGGCTGTGAGCTTTCAGAAGCAACTCCGCACGAATATCGAAAGTCGCTGTACGAGATGGTCGATGAACTAACCGGAAACCCGATGGTGAAGGACAATTCGGGCGGCTCGGAGATGTACGGCGGCGACCCGAGGGAGTACGGCGCTTTCTATGACTACCACCCCTATTGCGACCTACAATTTTTCCTGCCCGTGCTCGAATCGCTGCAAAACGGCCCTCGAGAGAAGAAGCCGATCTTGCTTGGCGAGACTTGCGATTACGACACGCATCGGGATTTAGCGAGGATTCGAAAAGAGCGGCCATATTGGGCTTCGAGCGATCCTGCACTGAATGATGTTGGCGTCCGTTGGCAGCATGATCTACCGAGAGTGATTGAAGAGAGTCGGTTTGCGTTGGAGCCCGACACAATTGACTGTTTGGATTTTGAACTAACTTCAGAATCTAAGTCGAGTTTTCAAAGGTCAAAATTTCACGATTGGGCACTAAACTATGAAGACATAGCTGGCTACGTGGTCACTGGTTGGGCGGATACGCCGATTTCGTCTTCTGGTTTCATTGATCCCTGGGGTCGACAAAAAAGCTTGCTTATCTTGCCGAGCAATGAAGACTTTCAAGTTCCTTTGCGGCGTCCTCCATGGGTAAATGGAGGGAATCGACCTGGATGGCAGGATGAGAGTAATTTCTTTTGCGGCAAAATTCTTCTACGCGCGAGCTCAGCGAGCGATGTTCACAAAAACATCGACAATTGGTCCCTTACGCATCTTCATGAAGGAGGAAGGCACCTTGATTTGATTCGCAACGCGGAACCCTGGATTTCAGGTAATTGCATTGAATTTGAGTTGGAATTGAACGCACCTGGTATCTATTGGATTGCACCTGATCAACCACAACCGCCTCCAGTACCATACATATATTTACACGTAGTTGAAGAGGTTGATTGGGGCCACTTTGAAAATTGGAGAATTGACGATCAGCACCAGTTTTTTTCGGGCACTATTAGAGGAATTGGGGCTAACCTCATAACAACCAGGGCGAATCAAAAATTGTTTGCGAATCGGAACGAGGGAAACCACGTCGTCCTCTTTGCCCTCGATGACTTCACAATCCCAATGCCCTTTTGGAGGGAGTGCATCCACGAAGTCCCCAACCCACGTCCATGGCTGAAGCCTTTTGAAGACTACAATTGGCACCAAATCCTTCCTGTTTCCACTGATCGTGCCCTCGACCGCGAAGCACTAGAGGCCGAACTCGGAATGAATGGAACCGTGCTCCTCAACCGAATTGATACTCGCACCTACGCCGAGCACCCTTACGCGATGGAGTTCGACAACGGAAAATCTAAGTTCATCGTGACAACAATTCGTCCGTTTGGGGGACTGGGAATCTGTCCGTGGGGTCTGAAAAACAACCCGGCTGGATCGTACATGGTTGCGACATTGTTAGAGGAATTGGACTTTGGGAGTGCGCGGGCTTGACCGCGCTTTTGATTGGAAGATGGACAAGGGATAAAGGATAAGGGACAAAACGGAATTCGGCATTATCCGTTTTTCATTATCCGTATTCGAAGAAAAGAGCGGTCGAGCCCGCGCACTGCCAAAGTAGCTTCAAACGGACTCTCTTTTCCGTCCCTTCTCTAGTTCCCTATGAAACGACGCACCAAAATTGTTTGCACGCTTGGCCCATCTGTAGATTCAAAGGAGCAAATTGGCGAACTCATTGCAGCAGGAATGAATGTCGCTAGGCTTAATTGCAGCCACGGCGATTGGGAAACGAAGAGCAAATGGATCAAATGGATCCGCGAACTGTCGCCCGACATAGCTCCCATCGCAATCCTCGCCGACCTGCAGGGTCCGAAATTCCGGATCGGCAACGTCTCTGGCGGATCACTTCATCTAGATATGGGCGCAACCATAACAGTTGGAGACGAATTGACTGCGATCATCCCTGTTCATCAGCCCGAAATGGTGGCAGTGCTTGAGCCAGGTTCCAGGGTTCTGCTTGGCGATGGCATTGTCGAACTCAAATTGGGAACCAAAAAGGGCTCTCTGTTTCAAGCCAAAGTCATGAGTTCGGGAATTGTGAAAAGCCGGCAAGGCTTCACTTTGATGAACAAGATTTTCGACACGCCAGCTATGACCGACAAGGACCGCGCGGATGTGATAGAAGCCTGCAAGTACGATGTCGAATATATTGCTTTAAGCTATGTAAAGCACGACGAGGACATGCGCGAATTGCGAAATCTCGTCAACCAATATCGCCCAGATATTCGATTGTGCGCGAAAATCGAAACTCGGCAAGCAATCAAAGACCTTGACGGAATTCTGAAAGAATCAGACATTGTGATGGTTGCAAGAGGCGACCTCGGGCTCCAAATGGACATCGAAGAAGTGCCTATTGCTCAAAAGCGCATCATCGCGAAAGCCAACGAAGCGGGAAAACCTGTCATAACCGCAACGCAAATGCTGGAATCCATGTGCTCGGCACCTCGCCCAACTCGAGCCGAAGCCGCCGATGTTGCGAACGCAATTCTCGATGGAACGGATGCAGTAATGCTTAGCGGAGAAACCGCCAGTGGAATTTATCCGATAGAAGCTTGCAAAACAATGTCTAGGTGCGCTGCCGAAGCAGAATCCATCTTCGAACACGAGGCTTGGCTTGATCACATGGAAAGCCGCGCTTCGAAAAACGGTCATCCAACGGAAGCCATAGCTGCAGCGGTTGCTCGATTGGCAGAATTGACAAAGCCAAAAGCAATCATAACTACAACCACTTCTGGCCAAACAGCAAGGCTTGTCAGCAAATATCGTCCGCGTGTTCCGATTTTAGCCGCCACTTGGGATCATAAAACGTATCGGCAGCTCGCGGCTGTTTGGGGAGTTGAGGCAATTCATATTGGACTTCCAAGCATGACTGATGAGATAGTTTCAAAGGCGATGGAAGGATTCGTCGCTCATAAGCGTCTGAAGGAAGGAGATCGAGTCATTATTACGGCAGGGATTCCGGCAGGTTCACCCGGTCACACTAACCTGATCCTAAATGAGGTAGTTCATGCGAAAGCGAAAAAACATCGGACTTGAAATTACGTTTGTTGTAGTTGCACTTGCAGTCGGCGTGGGATTTAGCTTGAAACCCTGGCGGGCATATACCGATCAGAAGGAAGTGCGGGATGATCTCGTAAGGGATATGAAAGCGGCTGAAAAGAGAAGCGAAGAATTGATTCGCCAGAAAGCTCGTGCCGAAAGCTCGCTTGGGTCCGAAGAGCTTGCCAGAAAGAACAACTATCATCGCCCTGGCGAAAAGCCCGTTGGTGAGAACTAACTGATGTTTGTCGCTACGCTTTTTGCATTGGTTGGAACTCAGCAGACCTTGCCCGCTTACCTTGTTCCGGTAGCTCAACAAGAACTGTTTCTGACCCAGACATTCTATGAACTTGACGATGGTTCAAGAGCGGAGCAGCATGAGTTTCGAGTGGAACGAATATTCGCGATGGAAAATGGCAAGCCCTTCTTGACCGAAAAACGGTGGCTTGCAGGCTGGATGATTGGAGATATTCGCCTTGATGATCCGATCAAGCCTGCCCCAATCATAACCAAATGGGGATTGGAACCCAATGGAGCATTCAACGCCGATTCATTGAAGCACTTTCAAGTTGAAGAGTTTCGAATTGAAAGGCTACGTTGGTTTTTGCCAGTAGGAACGCGAATCGAGCCAAATACTTTTTGGCAAGTCAATGTATCTGGAAATCCAATCAATCATTTACCGGCAATACATTTCCGTTTTCAAAATGAAAGGAGTGAAAAACTTGGTGATTCAACTGTTTTTCATCTATCTTCGATTGTAAAGGAGCTAGATTCGAATGAACCTCTCATCTGCGAAGGCGAATTCTCTATTCGGGTTACAGGAAACTCTTACTCCGTGATTGATGGGAAGTGGCGAACGCCAAAATCACGCTTGATTGGAGGAAACACTGAACGATTCAAGCTTATTCAAGAATTGGCATTGCCTAAACCAGGGGCAGAAAAGTAAGCATGAAATCGAACTGGATAAAATGGGTAATTCCACTAGCACTAATTCTTGTCACAACCTATTTCTTTTGGATTGCACCAATGCAAAGCGAACCTCCTTCGATACAATTTGACTTCGTTCCACAAACTGGAACTTAGCCCCCGAGTCAATATGAATCGAGAAATTCTTGTCCAGGTTTTTGACCAAATCCTAGAAGGTTGGGACATCCCAACCCCTGCCGGAATGTTACGTGTGAAAGTAGAAAATGCTGCAATCAAACACCCCGATGCGCCGTATTCTCTTCTAACAAATCTTGCCCATGCCGTTCTTTGGCAAGATTTTTGGATTCAAAAGCTAAGCGGCGGTAGAAAGAATTCCAACATGATAGAATGGAAAAACGACTTTCGAATTCCGGAATCAAGAGAATGGAAAGGCCTACGAACTCGGTTTCTAGAGGGACTCAAACAAGCCCGAGAAATGGCAGCCTCTGAACCATTCTCTCATCAATCTAATAGTGACCAAGAAGCCATCCAAACTCTTGTTCAAATCGCCGTTCATGGCGCCTATCATTGTGGGCAAATGAACTTGCTGAAGCGGATTATATAGCTTAATTTCGCAAAAAGGACTGCGAAACTGCCATTCCTAAAAAGCAAGCTAGAATCGCTACAATTCCAGTCCCCAAAAAATAAGCTCCAGCTTGGAAAAATGCCTTATCATTGATCATTTTCACGGTCTCAACAGCAAACGCGGAATAAGTAGTGAACCCGCCCAAAACTCCAACCGCAAGAAAGAGTCGCCAATTTGGTGAAATCGTTTGCCCTATCGCCAGGCTGATTACGATTCCAATTGCAAAAGAGCCAACTACGTTTACGAGAAACGTGGCAATAGGAAACCCACCATTCGGATTCGCTGGAATGATTTGCCCTGCGAGAAATCGAAACGTAGACCCAAAGAACCCACCGACACCAACGATTGCTGCACTTTTCCACAGTTCCATACATCTGATTATGGCTTGGCATTCACCCTGCAGCCCAAGGAAGGCGGGTACATGCTCGCTCGCCCGCAACATATTGCAATGTGGCGTGCAACTGGAAATCGAAGCATTACTTTACAGCAATCATTGACTAGCCGTCCTGGTAATCGTGTATGATGGCTAAATACCCCTTGGAGGTTGAATTCATTATGCGAAATAAAGCTTGCTTGGCGATAGTAGCAATTGTTGCCGTTCCGATTCTGATCGGATTGACTGGACAGCGAACTCGAGAATACGGACCATTCTCGAACGGATCACCTGATTCTGGCACTTGTGGAAACTCGTGGGCGGATGATACATTTGATCGCTTTTACAAAGTGAACACAAGACGCAATCAAGACGGCTCTTATGATGTTGTCGAACAATTCAAACAGGGCACTTTTATAACCAGAGCGGGTGCGAGCCCAGGCGGATGCGAAATCAGCAATCCAAATCCGCCGCAAATCCCAGCGGGAATCAGGGGCGAGATGCAGGGCCAGTTCTGGATGAAAATCAGAAACGGAGTGTTTAACCCAAACGCCAACCCTGGTAACGTCAACGATCCTCAGTTCGTTGCCGCCGTTTTTGGACCGAACGCAACCTACACTGTTTATTCCTTCTCGCTCAATTACAATTCTAGAAATCGTGGCGATTGGAAGAACGCTTCACTCGATAAGGGTGGCAACAGAGGCGATATCCGCTAGGATTTTCCGATTTCGAGCTCTTTTGTCCAGTAGGCGACCTCGGCTATGGCGTTTTTGGTGATCTCTGCCGCATTTGTGAATGGCGCAAATGGCAGTCGGGGTTCGGCGACGCCAGCCATTTCGAGCTTTCCTTTGGGCGTCAGACAATAAATCCAGGTTTTCCCGAATTCAGGGAAAGGTTTCTCAGGAACGAGGAAAATCACTTTGGTGACCCTTGTGGCCTGAAAAACTTGAACTTGCCGTTCGCTATCGAACTTTGAATGCCAAGTAATTTCTTTGCCCTCTAGTTTGACAAACGCGCCGACATGCTTGTCAATCGCTCGTTTCTGTCCAATTTCGATGACCTTTGCGACGAGCCGTTGTACAGTCTTCGTGTCGGTTACAGTTTGATTTTGAACTGAAAGTAAGAGGAGCACGGCGATCATGGATCGAGGTTACCAGAAGTGCGAAACGACTCAAATCTTTGTGATGAAGGACTAGGAGCGTCTAATCATGAGTTCGGCGGACATCAAATCACCGCTTGGGCCGGACAAGCTGCAAAATGGATTCCGGCGAAAATTGAGAACTCCAGCGTGGATTTGCACTAGCATTCCTGAACGATAAGTACTAAACTGTTTCCAGGGAAAAACCATGATATTTTCAACCTTAGCAATGATGTCAGCGACGACGATGGCGTTCACCTCGCCATTGCAAGATCCACCGAAACAGGATCCGCCAAAACAAGGAACTCTGCCAGCAAAAGAAGCCGAAACAAAAGTTCAGAAGAATCCTTTTGACGAAGCCATCGAAGGATTCCACAAAAAGGAAGGCGTTTTCGACGTCTATCAGAAAGGGGAATCGGTCTTGATTCGCATTCCCAGGCCCATCTTCGGCCGTGACTTCCTTTGGGTTATGGAACTCAAATCAACGCCTTCGGGCATGTACAATGGCACTGCGCTCGGCGACGGGGTTGTCCGATTTGAGGATCGAATTTCCAAAGTTTTCCTTCGAAAAATCAGCTACGATTCGCGGGCATCAGGCTCAGATAATGCGATCATCCGAGCCGTAGAACAGTCCAACGTAAACCCCGTTATGGAGGCTTTTGCGATTAAAGCTCGAGCCGCAGACGGCACGCCGCTCATTGATGTTTCTCGGTTTTTTATCAACGACATTGCTGAATTCTCCCCTTCGCGAACTTTGGGAGGATCAATTGACTCCAATCGAACTTCCCTAGAAAAAATCTTGGTGTTCCCTGAAAACATAAATATCAGCGTACTCATGACTGTACGAAGCAGCGGAGGAGCACCTGCCGGTCGTTCTCCTTTTGGCGGCCCAGCACCATCGCCCAGTCGAACCGGACTTGTAAGCCACAGTATCACTTTGCTTCCTGCGGTGCCGATGATGGGGCGTTTGAAAGATTCCCGAGTCGGTTATTTTGATACGAATTTCAGCGACTATGGAACCTCGTACCATGGTGTCAAAGACCTTTCGTACATCAATCGTTATCGGTTGGAAAAGAAAGACCCAAATGCTGCAATGAGCGAACCGGTCAAGCCGATTACCTATTATTTGGCACCGGAGATTCCGGAAAGATGGAAGAAAGCCTGCAGGCAAGGTATCGAAGATTGGAATGCAGCATACGAGACTGCGGGATTCAAGAACGCCATTCGTTGCCTCGATGCACCTGACGATCCAGAATGGAGCCCCGAAGATGCTCGTTTTTCTGTCATCCGATGGGCGCCGCTTCCAATAGCAAATGCCATGGGGCCAAGTACCGTTGACCCTCGTTCCGGAGAAATCATTTCTGCCCATATCATCATGTGGCATGACATTCTGAAACTGCAAACTGCCTGGTATTTCACTCAATCCTCGGCATGTGATCCACGTGCTCAGAAACTGCCGTTTCCTGACGACCTCATGAGCGAACTCGTTCGGTTTGTCGTTGCCCACGAAGTAGGGCACACGTTGGGCCTTCCACACAACGGAAAAGCCTCTTCGACAGTTTCCATAGCATCGCTTCGGAATCCTGCCTATACGACGGCTAACGCATCGTGCCCAAGCATCATGGACTACGCTCGGTTCAACTATGTTGCTCAGCCTGGAGACGGTGTGACGAGGCTGATTCCAGGAGTTGGAAAGCAAGACAAGTACGCGATCATGTGGGGATACACACCGATTCCCTCAGCCACAACGCCGCATGGCGAAAAAGCGACGTTGGATGCTTGGGCTGCCCGACAAATCGCTGATCCTCAGCTTCGGTTCTACGATAACTTTAGTTCGTCTGACCCAACATCTCTAAGCGAATCGTTGGGTTCTGATAATGTTGAAGCATCTCGATTGGGCACGGCAAATTTAAAGCGAATGATGGGTTACCTGATTCCAGCTTCAGTCAAATTAGGTGAAGATTATTCGGAACTTGCAGAAACCCATGGCAGTATTGTTGGCCAATTTAGCACCTATCTTGGACACGTTCTTTCGGTAGTTGGCGGCGTTGAATTCAATGACTACCACGGAGGTCGCGGTGGCGATCCCTATAAGAACGTTCCTGCCGAATACCAGCGAAGAGCCGTAGATTGGCTGTTGAGTTCAACTTTCCAAACTCCAACTTGGCTAATACCTGCGACAGTTACGAACAAACTTGGATCAGACGCAGGGAAGTCAACTGTTTCGGGAATGCAGAGTCGAGTTCTGGGCGGCCTATGGAACGAAGCTCGAATCAACCGAATGCTTCTCAACGAGCAAGTGAATGGAGCAAACGCCTATACCGTTAAGGCGATGCTCGATACGATTTCGTACGAGGTTTGGAAAGAGGCCAACATGGGTTCGCCAAAAGCAGACGTATTCCGTCGCGGACTGCACCGAAGTTATGTGACGACATTGATCGGACGCATGGGCTCATCTGGCGAAATCCGCGGATTCGCTTCAAGCTATTTGAAGCAGACGAAAATCTTGCTCGATACGGCCGCGAGGCGAACGACTGATACATCAACGAGTGCGAACTTCCGAGACCTTTCGCTCATGATCGAAATGGCTCTGAAGAATCCCCCAGCGGCTTCGGCAGCACCCGCTCCGAATCCGTTCTTCTTCTTCACGAATCCAAATGAGGTTTGCACAATGTGCGGGGTGAAATCTTATCACGTTCATGACGAAAATGGACGAGCGCTCGATCCGTGTTGGCTTCAGCCGATTCGCTAAACACTAGCCCATTCCTCCTTTAGGAGGAAGGGGTTGGGGATGGAGGATTTTAGATTCCTGGCCTACTCAAAAAAAGTCTTAACCAATTTTGGGCAACGGCACCGCTCTCGCTCGCTTGGGCGGAATGAATTGAAACGTCTCAGGAGGGAACGATAGCCCTGAACTTAGAACCCCCATCTGCCAATCCACAAGCCGATTTCGATTTCCAACAGAAGTAAGCTCGCTGAAATAGCAGCTTGTTAACTGATTGCTAGAATTTCCAATTTCAAATTCAAACGTAATGGATTTTGATGGATTAGCACCATTTGCATTGTGAACAAAAAACTTGGTCTGATCGGGCCGATAAACTCGGCTTGGGTTGATCGGGTCTGGAAACGATTGGTTGATGTTTGAAAATTGCACCGGAACAAACCCAGGAACCCAGGAACGATAAGTTGCTCCCGAAGAACCAAAAGTGTCTCGGCGATACAAAATGTCCCGCAAGAATCGTACGGGATATGTGCCAAAACCTTCGACATAGGACCCTATGCCATCACTCAATTTTGCAAAATAGCTGGAGGGATCTCCACCCAAAATTCCATAAGGCATCGCCATGTATTCAAGGCTCTGCACGTTATAAATCCAAAGGGTTTGACCATCCCCCACTGTGCGCTGAGTCATTTGCCCATTTTGATACTCGACGATTTCAATGAGTCCGACAACGGTTCCAGACGGTGAGTTTGCAACTAACAACGACGTTTCAACGTGAAAAGTTTTTCCGCGGCGATTTATGGTTTCAGTTCCGTCAAGTGTCAATTTTAATGTTGGCGAAGTAGCAAATCTTTGCATAGCGAGAACAATTTCCGCATTGGTTGTAGGAACTTGGCAAAAAGATGAGGCTGCTAGCCCCATAATCGCCGGAAAAATTATCTTTCGCACGAGCATTAGACTAGTCAAAAGGCCTCACGGGTTCCCGTTTCCTGTCAATAAAAGCCATAATTTGAGTTCTACAGTTTTATTCCCATTGTAAGGGAGGGTTTTCTTATGGTTCAAATCTCAAAATCTACGTACGAACAATCGTACCTATATCGGCTTCGGCACTCAGCCGCGCACCTCATGGCGCAAGCCGTTACGGAACTTTTCCCAGGCGCCCAGCTTGCGATAGGACCTCCAATTGAGAACGGTTTCTATTATGATATTGACTTCAAAGAACCTCTAAAAGAAGAAGACCTTGCAAAGATTGAAAAGAAAATGAAAGAGCTTTCAAAGCTCGATCAGCGAATTGAGCGAACCGAAGTTTCTCGTGATGAAGCAAAGAAACTAATCCTCGATGACTCGATTCCTTGCATGGGCAAAAGCGTTGCCGAATACAAACTGCAACTCCTCGAAGCAATCCCAGAAGGCGAAACAATTACTTTCTTCGATCAAAAGCGGACAGGGCATGATGGAGTTGCCCACCGATTTCTTGACCTTTGCCGAGGGCCTCATGTTGATTCGACAAAAGAGATCAAGCATTTCAAACTGATGAGCATTGCTGGCGCCTATTGGCGTGGGGATGTCAAGAACAAACAGCTAACGCGAATCTATGGCACTGCATTTGAGACAGCGGAAGATCTCGATCAACATTTGTTCATGCTTGAAGAGGCCGCAAAACGCGACCATCGCAAGCTAGGAAAGGAACTTGGGCTCTTCATGTTTTCCCCCCGAGTGGGTACTGGCCTTACGCTCTGGCTCCCAAAGGGAGCCATCTTGCGCGAAGTTCTCATTGACTTTATGAAGCGCGAGCAGCTTGCGCGAGGCTACGATCCTGTCGTCACGCCGCATATCGCAAACATCAAATTGTTTGAAAAGAGCGGGCATGTAATTACTTATCGCGACAAAATGTTTCCGTTCATGGAAGACGAGGAGAAGGAAACTTACATCCTCAAGCCAATGAACTGCCCATTTCATATTGAGATTTATGCTTCGCAAATGCGCTCTTATCGGGACTTACCGATTCGATATGCTGAGTTTGGGACGGTTCATAGGTATGAGCAAAGTGGGGAAGTTGCAGGCATCCTCAGGGCGCGCGGATTTACTCAGGACGACGCCCACCTGTTTGTGACGCCCGACCAGTTGCAAGAAGAATTCATTGGCGTCGTTGACTTGATGAAGACAGTACTTGTTAAGCTTGGATTGACGGAATTTCGAGTTCGAGTTGGTGTCAAAGACCCAGCTTCAGATAAATATGTGGGGCATGATGACAATTGGGTAGCCGCCACCAACGCGATCACAGATGCCTGCGACAAACTCGGCCTGGAATATGAAATTTCAGTTGGGGATGCGGCATTTTATGGCCCCAAACTCGACCTCATGATTAAGGACGCACTTGGCAGAGAATGGCAGATGGGAACTGTTCAAGTGGATTACAATCTGCCCGAAAGGTTTGAGCTTGAGTACATCGGCGAAGATTCCAAGCCCCACCGCCCAGTCATGATCCATCGGGCGCCTTTTGGTTCGCTTGAGCGCATGATCGGCCTTTTGACCGAGCAATATGCAGGTGCCTATCCGTTCTGGATGTCGCCTGTTCAGGTTTCTGTGCTACCGATTGCAGACCGCCATGTAGAACATGCGGAAGCACTTGCAAACGAGCTTCGAGATCGGCTCTACGACGGTAGGGCGATTCGAGTTACGGTGGACGACCGCAGGGAAACTTTAGGAAAGAAGATTCGCGAAGCTCAGCTTCAAAAGACTCCGTTCATGCTGATTCTAGGCGACAACGATATCGAAAATGGCACGGTCGGAGTTCGATCACGAGAAGGCGGCGACCTAGGCGCGATGAACTTAGAAGCGTTCTTGGAACTTCTGCCTTAATATCTGATAAGATCGGTTGGGGCTTTACCTGAAGAATTTTGCACTGGGAGTCAAGCGCTCATTACTGCTGATCCGAAAACGCAAAAAAAGAACCCCGAAGAAGCTGACTATGCGTCTTCAGGGTTCTCTTGAGTCAAATTTCAGCTATACGCTATTTGCCACCCTTCATCGGCATATTCGACCGCTCTGGTGCTGTCGGAGCCGGTGCGCTTGGGTCAATTGGAGGCAGCTCTTTATTATATTTGTCAATCGCATCTTGGTTCGATGTGCTGTCTTCGCCGCCGCTACAGCCGACGGTGAGACAGACAGTCGTCCCAAGAATCGCAAAGGAAATCCACAAAGGTATTTTTCTCATGATTTTCATATAATTGTGCCAAGACCAACGAAGTCAGTCTTGGCACAATTCAGACTATTTCTCAGGTACCCAGTTAGGGTAGTACGTTGTAAACGTAGTGTTGTGAATAGCCCATGTTTCTCCTGTAGGAAGAGGAGCGCAACGTTCCGCTTGCGGAAATTTCATTGATTTCACGTGACCATCAACAAAACTAAAGACTGCAAAACCTTGCAGGCTTGGATTTAGGGTTGCACCGTTTGGATAGTGCGCGCCTGTGTAACCTCCGTTTCGTCCATTGTGCAAGTATCTTGTCCAGCCTTCGGCTCCTGCCGAGTCGCAAGCAGGGTTCGGGAATGACGGCCAAACAGCACCGTTACCTAAGCCTGCAGTGAGTGACGGACCCCAGTCCCATGAGGATTCTGCAGCGAACATGATCGTGTCGCCAGGTCGCTGAACTTGGCCC
Organism: Armatimonadota bacterium; assembly: GCA_031400935.1. GTDB lineage: Bacteria > Armatimonadota > Fimbriimonadia > Fimbriimonadales > Fimbriimonadaceae > JANNJE01. The sequence goes on along the minus strand of JANNQV010000032.1, from coordinate 24,454 downwards.
AATCGGCCTTTGATAGCACCAGGACGATTATTGACCCATCCGGTTCCGCCCGTGTAAGGATCGCCGTAGTCAACTAACATCATGTTGATGGACATTTGACCAAGAACTGAGTTGTAATATCGCTCGTTAGTTGCGTTGTAGGCCACGCCCGTGATGCCTGGAGGCGGCGACGCCATAACTTGCGACCACTTTGTCTTGCCCATTGACGGACAAACAGAGATGTCGTGATTTTTGTGATAAGGCTCGATGGCACCCCAATACATGATTGATTTACCCATGTCATAGCCGAGTGGCGTTAAGTTGCCATAAGGTGGCGTAAAGATGCCCCAGTCTGGGCCGGTGCATCCCACTTCACCATAAGCGCACGATCCATTGTTGTCGTGGCGTGGCAAAACGTCGTCAAAGTCGCCAGCATACATAATCGCTGCCAGTGCGGTTTGCTTGGTGTTGCTGACGCACTGTGTTTTCTTTGCCGCTTCTTTTGCTTGCGCAAAAACAGGGAATAGGATCGCCGCCAAAATGGCGATGATCGCAATAACTACTAAAAGTTCAATGAGCGTAAAGGCTCTTCGTAACATAATTTCACCTCTGCCCAAAAATAAATTATGGGCTTCAAATGCATTATAAGGCATTTTTAGGAAAAAGCAACGTTTTTTACACTTTTTTCTTACAGTTGTTTTCCGGGTTCAAAATTCACGCATAAAAAAGCCCCAGAGTTTCTGGGGCTTTTTATTTCTCTTGTTAATTAGATAAGTTAGATACTCTTACTTGCCAGCAGCTTCGCCACCCATGCTGGCATCAGGCGGAGCCGCAGGCATGCCTTTCAGTGCTGGATCGGGTGGATCCGGCTTTGTGTCATTCCCGCTTCCGCACCCAGCCGCAAGTAGGCAGCCAAACATCGAAACGAGTGTTAGCAATATTACAAATCTTCGTTGAATCATCTTAAAATTCACCTCCATGAATAGAGACGAGGCTACCACGTAATTGTGGCAGCCTCGCATATTTTATGATCTAAGATATTCTTAGAGTTCTAGTTCAGGAACCCAGTTTGGATACCAAGTGCTTACGACTTGAGTAGCTAACTGGCCGTATTGCCAAGTTCTGCCTGCTGGCAATGGAACACATCGCTCAGATTGCGTGTACTTCATTGGTTTTACGTGTCCGTCGCAAAATGCGAAGACTGCAAGACCTTGAAGGTTCGGGTTGCCAGTAAGTTTGGCTGGGAAGATAGTAGAGCCATCATAAAAGGCCTCGCCGTTTCCGGATTTGCCTTTGTGAATGTAGCGTGTCCAACCATCAGCTGCTGCTGACCAGCAAGCTGCATCTGGGTACGATGGCCATACAGCACCGTTTCCAAGGGAAAAGGCAGTGCTTGGACCCCAGTCCCAAGCCGATTCTGCCGCGAACATAATCGTCGAAGCTACAGCTGGAATTGCGCTGAAGCGACCCTTAGGGTTGCCTGGGCGCTTGTTAGGCGAAGCAGTTGTTGCGCTACCTGAAGTTCCTCGATAGTCAATAACCAAAAGGTTGAATGACATTTGGCTCAAGGTGTTCGTGTAGAACTTGTGGTTGGCAGCGTTGTAGCCGCCGGCTGGCAATGGATTACCTGTAATCGCAGTGTATTGTCCAAAAACACCTGACCATTTCGTATCGCCGCTGGATACGCAAACGGCCATTTGAGTGTTCTTGTGATACGGCTCGATCGCGCCATAGTACATGACGTTCTCGCTCTGCTTTGCAGTTTGTGTATCAAGACCAGCAGTTCTGAAATCTCCCCAGTCAGGATAGTCGCAAGGGACTTCGCCATAAAGACAGGAGCCGTTGTTGTCGTGTCGGACAAGCACGTCGTCATAGTCAGTTGCATACATCAAAGCTGCAAGTGCAGTTTGCTTGGTATTGCTGACGCATGTCGTTTGCTTTGCCGCTTCTTTTGCTTGCGCAAAAACAGGGAATAGGATCGCCGCCAAAATAGCGATGATCGCGATAACTACAAGAAGTTCAATGAGCGTAAAGGCTCTTCGTAACATATCTCACCTCCGGCGCTCGCGTGTGCTAGCACCTTGACTCACTTATAATACATCACTCTTTATAGTAAATCCAAGGGTTTTTCAAAGTTTTTTTTGGAAAGTTCCCAGAATTCCAATAATAACGTGAATTTAACAGCTTAGATTCCTGTTTCAACATTCCCATAATCCACCTAAGGACAATTTGTCCGGGGAGATGCTTTGCGCAAAGGTTTCACTTTAGTAGAAATAATGATCGTGGTCTTGATCATCGGCATCCTGCTCGCGATCGCTGTGCCTCAGTTTATGAGGGCTCGAGAGCAAGCTCGTACAAAACAATGCATATCCACCCTCAAACAGCTTGACTCTGCCAAGGAATTCTATGCTCACGAATTCAACCTTCCGAACGGCACAGGATGCGCGATGGGCGATTTATGGCCCGCCTATATTCGCCGCTCGACTCCGCCGATTTGTGCCGCAGGCGGACTTCTTAGTGTTGCCGTAATAGGGTTGCCCCCTACTTGCACGGTTACATTGCCATTTCCGCATACGCTTTAGGGGCGTTGTTGGTTGTTAGTAATTGGTTGTCCGCTCTTCGCACAATCTTAAAATCCCCAATCCCCAATCCAAAATTTCCGTGCTCCCCCTCACTCCGTCCTCAGACTCACAACAGGATCCTTCCTTGCCGCTCGGAGCGCGGGAATCAATCCAAAAATGCACCCAACACCGATGCAAACGGCAAACGCCAAGAATACAATATCAGAAGTGATAAGCGGCTTGATAGGCGTGTAGGCAGATAAGATCAAAGCTGCAATCCAACTCACTACCAAACCCATTGCAGCTCCGACGAATCCGATGCAAATGGATTCGGTAAGAAACTGAACAAAAACGTCAGTTCCTCTCGCCCCAACTGTCTTCCGAACGCCAATTTCTTTGGTGCGCTCGTTGACGGACATCAGCATGATCGTCATAATTCCAACCCCGCCCACAACCAAGGCGATGGATGTGAGTCCGACCAAGAGCCATGTCAAAATGTCCATGATTTTGAATACAATTTTCAGCAAATCCTCTTGCGTGACCACAGAATAGGTTTCGCGTGCGAGCGACTTGCCAAGAACGGCTTCCATAGAGGCGACGAGTTGCTTTGGTTCTTTCGTAGGAATCGTTTGCGCCACGATTCGGTCAATTTGCATTTGCGGCTGCGTTGATTTGACAAACTCATAAGGCAAAAAGAGGGTGTTTTCAAAGCTCCCCATGGAAAAGGTCGAGTTTGAGGAAACACGGTCTTCCGTTACGCCGACAATTGTGTATTTCTGGTCATTGTAGGTGAGCGCTTTTCCTACAGCTGGTTCGTTTCCAAAGAGCTTGTGATACGGAACCGAACCTAATACGCAAACTGGATTGTTTGCGTCTGAAGCCTCTAGCGCGCGGCCTTGTTGCATCTTTGTTGCACGAATGAAGAACCAATCCGGCTTCGTTCCGATTATCAAGGTTGTTGGGCTCCGTTTGTCGCCCAGAGCGAGCCCGCTTCCGACAAAAGTCAGCGGTACAACTTTCCCGATTCCGCTGAGTTTTCGAACATCTTCTATGTGTGATTCGCGGAGATAACTGATCCCCATGAGTCCGGGGGCAAACATTGAGCCCTCTTCAATTCGAGCTGGGAGGACAATTACGATGTTCACGCCAAGATCGCGAACTTCCTTTGAAATGTCGTCTTGCACTCCCTTAGCGATGCTGATCAAAAGAACAATCGCCATTGAGGCAACCATGATTCCCACCGCGCTGAGCACGGCGCGAGATGCGTGTTCTTTGAGGCTTTCAAGCGCGGAGCGGACATTGCGGAGAATGGAAGACACAATTGGAGTTTACGTTACGTTGGTTGTTGGTTGTTGGTTGTTGGTTGTTGGTTGTTGGTTGTCCGCCTTTCCGAGCAATCCACAATCGGCAATCCAAAATCCACAATGTTCGCTGTGGGTTGGCGGTGCTACACAAAGTTTAATAGAACGAATATGTCTCATAAGTCCTATATGTCCTACTCCGTTGCGAATCTAGCTTCCCTCAATTTGGCGTCAAAATTTGGAAAGGCGACTTCGCCGCCTGCCTAAAAATGACCTTGCTCAACTTTGAGGTGCCATATACAAGCGAAATTGTCGCAGGCTGAAAATCGGCGTCCGTTGCCTTACGAATGTTCATGAACTTGTTGGGATTTCGATCCGCAATAGGGAACCAAGAACTTTGAACTTGAATTGCAATACGGTGCCCTTTCTTGAAGGTGTGCATTGTCTCATTTAAATCAAATTTCACATGCGTCAATTGCCCTGGAACTATGGGAATTGGCCTTGCAAAATCCTTCCGAAATTTTGCGCGAAAAATTTCGCTCCGCACCATCATATGGTAGTTCGACATCTTCATTTCGGTATTCCTTGCAGAGACTTCAGTTGAATCGCCCGGATATACATCAATCACCTTCACAACAAGGTCGCAATCGGTTCCGGTGGTCTTGATCCACATGTCAGCGGTGATTTTTCCGCAAATTTGCAAGTCTTCTCCAAGGGGTTCCGTCACATGGTGCAACACATCGTTCCGAAGCGCAAAATCCGCTTGATTGTAGATGAGCCATTCGCCCGGAGCTCGCTTGCTGTTTGCGAAGTCCCAAAGATAAGGGGTCGGTTTGGCTGGGTCGTTTACGTAGCTGTCCTGAGATTCCTTCCCAGACTCTTTCCATCCCAAGGCTTTGCCTGGCCCAAAATAGAGAGGCTTTTCTTTTAGCTCGGGCGGCCATTTGTCAAACGAATACCATTCGTTGTCACCCGTCGAGAAAATTGTGGCTTCAGCGATATCTGTCACATCTTTGTTGTTCAAATACTTTTCAAAGAATCGAAATTCCAGATTTTCTCGATACCATTCGCCCGTTTTTTTTCCAAAAGCGATGTCGCCCAAAGAGGATCCCGGGCCGCCGGCCCAGCCGCCGTGCGGCCAAGGCCCCATTACGAGAAAGTTTGGGGCTTTGTTTTGTTTTTCACCATATTGATACAGGTTCAATGCCCCGTACATGTCCTCCTTGTCGAAAAACCCTCCTACAGTAAGAGTTGCACACTTAACGTTTTTGTAATTTCTGGGCAAAGATCGCTCGACCCAATAGTCATCGTAGGTTTCGTGAGCCATTAGGTCATCGTTCCAATAGGGAATCAGTCCTTTCAATAGATTTTTGTCAAAATTCGGCAGTGCACCAACACTCAAATAGAAGTCGTACGCAGAACCTGTTCCCCGATCGAAAACTGGTCGTTGGCCACCCCGAGGAACGTCGAAACCAATTGCAAAATCAAATGTCTCTTGCAAGAAAAGTGCGCCGTTATGGTGGACATCGTCGCCGATAAACCAGTCGGCAACCGGAGCTTGGGGCGAGGTCGCCTTGATTGCTGGATGCGTGTTGATTACGCTCGCTCCAGCGTAGAATCCTGGATAAGAAATTCCCCATAGGCCGATGTTGCCATTGAATTTAGATACGTTCTGAGTCAAAAATTCGCAAGTATCCCAAGTGTCCGTACTCTCATCAAATCGTACTGATCCCTTTCTGGGCGGACGTATGTTTACGTAATCTCCTTCGCTTCCGCCCTTTCCACGAACGTCTTGAAACGCAAGAATGTACTTTGCCTTAACAAACAAATCGCCTGCTCTTCGTGGACCGCCTGCAAGGCTACCAGCTCCGTAGGGGGTCCGCTCCATCAGCATGGGTGCTGAACCATTGAAGTCTTTACGAGTCCAAATGAGAGTTCGAAGCTTCGTTCCGTCTCTCATCGGAATCATGTATTCCTTGCCTTCGTATACGTCCCGTGGGTTTTGCCATTGGGCGAAGGCAAAAGTTGTTGCCAAACTAACGACGCAAATGAGTGAAATGATTCGTGGAACGAGGCTCATTGCCGCATAATACCGGGGAACGGCTTCGTGTATTGGGTCTTCTGAATGCGAATTGCGGATCAGTGCGAAGAGCGGAGAGCGGAATGCAACCTGCCAACCACTTGCAAACCACCAACCAACCGACAACCGATACCAGAAACCTACTCTGGCTGAAGCTCAATAATTTCCATTGCAGCAGCGTTAGCACCGACTCCGTCTTCGACGCCGGTTAGTAGGACAGCATAGATTTTTCCGCTTTCGAAGGCAAATGTTCGCGAGACATAAATGCTTTCTGTTCCGAATCGTCTTGCTTGGAAAGTGTGCGAGGTTGAATCAATCTCAATATTTTGCTCGGTCAGATAGCCAACGTTGGTGAGCTTGTATTGAGGGTTGTTTCCTGGATTTTGAAAGTCAATTCCGGTGGTTTGATTGCCAGCGCTTCGATTCAGGCCATGAATAACATAGATTCGCGACTTATTCGCATTTGGCGCAGTTCGGTTGATTTCGAAACGCTGGATTCGAAGCCTTTTTTCAGTTTCGATTCCAAAAGTTTTCAAACCAAGGGAGACCAAGAGATAGTCCTTGTCCCGAGCCATATCAAATGTCTCTGTCCAAATGCTCTCAGTTGCGCCAACTTCTCGCACATCAATGTCGTGCAATTCAGGTTCCACATCTTCAAAAACAGCGGACGTGCCAAGGTATGCCAAACCAGTTTCCAGAATGGTTTCCGTGCCATCAACAAACTCAAAGAATTCTAATAGAGTAGTGTCGCAGGAGCCATTTATGAATCGGACGGCAGGGTCGGGCGCATTGGTTCCTGTAGTGCCGCCGCCGCCACATCCGGCTAAAGCCAGTCCTAGCGCAGCTATTGTCATCCATGAAAGAATTCGATTCATTCGGTCCTCGGGAGTTAAAGATACCTTTTTGGCTATCGGTCACGTTTTGAACACGCCTTAAAAAGCGCATTCACCATTAGCTTGCAATGATCCTTTACAGACGTTCAATTTCGCGCAAAAGTGGCGAGTCCAATGCCTCATAGCATAAAGGACAGCCAACTTTGCCAGTGTGTTCCACTTCTTCAGCCTTCCAGCCGCAATGCGGACAAATCCTAGTTCGCTTGCTAGGTCCGACAATTTTGTTAAGCAAATCAACGATCCCCGGCAATGGTTCTTCCAATCTCAAGCAGTCACCACACAGGTGCCTTTCCAATTCGTCCGCTCGAATTACGAACGGAGCAGTTTTACCGCAAGTTTCACACAGCCTCATTGACTCTCAAGTCAAAAGGGACGCCGTTCGCCGTATCAGCCGCAAATAATGCCATGGCTCGTTTCGTAATTTCACCGACCTTACCGTTCCCGATTGGATTTCCATCGAGATATGTAAATGGCATTACTTCGGCAGCCGTTCCTGTGAAAAAGGCCTCGTCGGCAGAATAAAAGTCGTATGTGGTCAAAAACGTCTCTTCAACTGTGCACCCGCTTCGCTTGAGAAGATCAATAACTGCATTTCTGGTGCAACCTTCCAATATCCCACAAGAAGAGTGCGGTGTTCTCACGACGCCATTGGAAACCATAAACACGTTGATTCCGGTACCTTCGGCAACAAAACCTTGGTGATTCAAAAGAAGTGCTTCGCCCGCACCGACTCGATTGGCGTGCTGCTTTGCCAAGATATTGCTAGCATATCGTCCGATGCACTTGACTCTTGGATCCAACGAATCAGCAGGAATCACTCGGATAGGTGACGTGACAACTTTGATTCCGACTTCGTAGAGACTTTCAGAAAAAAGAGAAAGCGATGAAATCATTATCATCACATTCGCCTTCTCTTCCATATTTTTGGGGTCGAGCCCAAGACCAGTGCCGCGAGTCACGTTGAGTCGAATGTATCCTTCATTGAGATCCGATTGACGGCAAACATCTAGTACGGTTGAACGTAGAGTTTCGTACGGAAGGCCCATACTGAAGCCCATGTAATTGATTCCGTGATAGAGCCTACGAAGGTGCTCATCAAGCCGATAAATCCGACGTGAATAGAATCGAATTCCCTCGAAAAGCCCATCGCCGTACAGGTGGGCATGGTCAGCGGCCGGTACGGTCGCTTGTTCCAGAGGAGTGATTACGCCGTTGAACCATACAAGCTTTGGCATGTTGATATTGTACTAGATGAGGCCACTTTGCTTTTTTGATTCGGAATCGGCATTTGAACCGTCTTATGATTTGTGGATACCGTTGGTTGAACCGGTTCAGTGGACCTAAATTACTGGGCAAAACCGCCAATTATCAAGGGTAGCATCCAAGAAACTAGGGTTCGCAATCATTTGAAAGGAAAAAACTGAAAAGCACAGCAACGATTGCACAATACGTAAGTCCAATAGTTGGAACCTTTGAGTGCTAATTTGGATTTAAAAAACAAAGCATGAAACCAAAGATATGAAGCGATTTCTTACAATTCTTGGAGCAACAACACTTGCCGGTGGCGGTGCTGTTGCAATTTTAGCTACACGGTACGAAGAGAAAATTCGCCCAAACACTTTCATTGGGAATGTGCCGGTTGGCGACATGACCCGCGATGAGGCAATGAAACGCCTTCGAATCTGGTGGGAAAACGAGAAACTTCGGCCATTAAATTTGACCGTTCCAAACGCGAAATTAGAACCTGTGCCAACGACGATTGGCAAAATGGGATACGTCGTTGACGACCAAAATTCGATACAAACACTGCCAACCGAATCATTTTGGGATTCAGCGGGAAGAACCATTAGTGGCGGAGCTGAAGAACGTAAATCATTTAAACTGAAACTTAAGTCAAATGGGGCCGACACGAAATGGGTTCAAGAATTCGTTCGCAAACAGATCGGTGAACTACGTCCTGCAAGGGTTCGGTTTGAAAAGGGAGTAATTCTGCGAGACTATGAAGTTTCTGGATATGCCTTGGACGACGAGGCTCTTTTGCCAATCATCGTAGAGGCATTTCAAAATGACGGGCAATTGGAACTTCCAGTAAAAATGGCGGAAAAGAGGATTCCTGACGCCGAATTAGACAAGATTAAAGAAATTGTGGCGGAAAGTTCCACGCGATTTCCGGCAGGCCAACGCAATCGAAATGAAAATCTAAAATTGGCGTCTGGGAAATTAGACGGTCTGATTTTGATGCCTGGCGAGAGCTTTAGCTTCAATCAAATTGTTGGAGAACGGACCATGAACGATGGGTACAAGATTGCTCCAGTTCTTAAAAATGGAAGACATGATGTTGGAATTGGCGGCGGAATCTGCCAGGTATCTGGGACTCTATACAATGCCGTTGTGTATGCCAATTTAAAGGTGCTGCTGAGGAGCAATCACTCGTTGCCAAGCGCTTATCTGGCGCTGGGTAGGGACTGTACGGTTTCATGGCCGAGCCTAGACTTTAAGTTTCAAAATAATACGGAACTTCCCATTGCAATTTCGCGAACTTACGAGCCTGGCAAACTATCTTTCCGAATTCTTGGAACGAAGGTGATTGGGCAAGAAGTCAAACTGCAAACCTTCGGTCACCGCAGTTGGGGACGGGGCCTAAAATATGAGCATGATGGTTCATTGCCGTTTGGAAAGCAAAAGGTTGTTGAAAAGGGTAGTTCCGGGCACGCCGTGTCTGTTTACAGAATTGTCATGCTGAACGGAAAAGAAATGAAGCGAGAGATTCTCAACCAAAGCAATTATGCGGGCTCTCCAAGAATCATAGCCATCAACAAGTCGGCTAAGGCTCCTGTAGCGACGCCACCGCCGGGTAATGCTGGTGGAACCGAGCCTGAATCTGAGCCTCCGAACTAGGTTTGTTGTTGGTTATCGGTTATTAGTTATTGGTCGTTGGTTATTGGTTATCGGTAGCTGACTCCGAGTTTAGTTGGGCGAATGAGTCGCATTAGTCCCATAAACCCGCCAACCGACAACCGCCAACCGCAAACTGCAAACAACCAGAGCTACCGAATTTTCACAAGCACATAATCGTTGCCCTTAACGATCACCTCTCCAAGTCTTTCTGGATCAGCAAAGCCAGATTTTCCTTGCTGGCCGAAGGTTCCATAGGTCGGCCCAATGGCATAAACAGAAGAATTCGGATCAATTTCATCAATGATGGACTGCCGAAATTCTTGCCTTGCGTTTGTCATAAAGAACTTCAAAGCGTTCTTCCTTCTCACGAGGTAGTCGGGCGTCTCGCTCCAATGACCTGCGTACGAATAGGCACCAGTGAGTCCGGAAACAATCGGGTTCAAATCTGCGAGAATAGGAGGGTCAAATTCATCAATGTCTTTTGGGTCTTCGCCATCATATCTGCTGTTTGCCGCCCCAGGCACGGCGATAACAGTTCGCTTTTCAGAACTTCGGTCGTTAAGAGCAATAACGATGTCTTGCATTGTCCTCGACAAAAAAAGTGGATGTGTAGTGGTTCGGCTCACTCTGTCTTTGATCAACCACAATTCGCGTTCGAGCCACCTTACCGAACTGACTCCAGCAACACAAACGACAAGGGCACTTGCGAGGGTTCGCCATGCGCCACGCCGGTCTTTCAACAACGAGGACAATGTCATCCCCGCCAGAATTGCCCACGGAATACTGAGGCCAATAGCGAGTTTGCGTTGAAACAGAGCGGGGAAGTACATCGCAACTAGTCCAACCAAAGCCCAAGCCAGAACGAAGTTAAACAAATCATTGTCGCCTGCAAGAAGGCAACCGCAAACAATCATTGCGATGAACACTCCAGCGAACATCGTAGGAGTCATGAAATATCCATCCCGATGATTTGGCGCCATTAAGTAAAGGGTCGCAATTATTGCGATCACACCGATGCCACCTAGTGCCCGCCGCATTGGAAACCGATCGTCGGCCTTTTGGTTCACAAAAAAGAATCCTATAATTGCGAAGACCATCAAAATCAAATATCCGAAGAACACCTGTCGAAAATTCGGAGAATATGTGAGAGTGGCAGCCCGAGCTTGAAAAACTGGATCCTTTTGAAGCACCCAATAGATCCACAATCCAGAAGGAATTCCTCCCGCAAAAATTGCTGCGCCTCGCAGTAGCCAAGCACCGCTCATTCGTTTTCTGGATGAGCTAATCGCAATAAACCCAACAGAAACTAATAGCATTAGGAGCACATCGTATGAATGGATGTTGGTCAGTACAAACACGCATCCGGCACCACAAAGAACTGGCTTCCAGGAGTCCTTTGATTCAAGAAGAGCGAGAATGATCCCAATCATCAGACACATTGAAACCATAAACAAGCTGTTCGTTAGCATGGAGGGGAAAACAAAGCCTTCTGGCTGCCAAACATCTGTAGGAAGTCTGCCCTGAAGTGCGTTCGTCAATTGCTCGTTTACCTCTATAGTAATTGCTTCACCAAATTTATGCCAAACCAGAGTGCCGATTCCGCCTCCCAAAACAACCAATCCAAGAGTCAACTTGATGGTGTACAAGTCTTCGGTAAATTTTCGAAGCAACCGTTGGCACAAAATGACAAAGAAACCAGCGAAAAACGCTTTCGCAAGGGCACTCGCCCAAGGAATTCCGACAATCTTTGATAATAATCCCAAAACGAAGAAATACAAATGAACGGTGAGGCCAGGCTGGGCGTCAACGGCAAACCGATTATCAAAAAAGAAGCGGAAATCCTGGGCTTGCTTCATCCAAGCCGCATAAACCATGTGATCGTCGGTCGCGTTCGGGTAGCCGACAAACGCATTGTTGACAGTTGACGTAACCGTACCAATCAACATTGGCAAGAGGCTAATCGCCGCGACAATTACCGCAACTAAGAGGGCGAAGTGCTTTCCTTCGTCCTTAATCTTCGATTCATTAGGGATCATTTGAAGGCTCCTGAGTGCAGATTATTTTGGGACGGGCCTGCCCATGCTGCGATAAATCATTTCGATACGCTCTTTGTTCTCTTTCGCTTCTTTGTTTTTCGGGTCAGTTTTTAGAACTTCGCGATAAAGTCTCAGAGCTTTCGGATACTTTTCTTTGCTAGTCAGAGCCATTGATGCTTGGATGTTGTTTGCCAGCGTCAAGGTTACAGAAACGTATTCCTTGCGCATCTTGGCATCCTTTGGGGTTTTCTGGAATTTAGTTTTTGAAGCTGTTTGAAGACTCTCGAGCTTTTTGAGATTGGCAAGTTCTGTCTTTGTGTCAATAGAGTTTTGGGCAAAGGCAGACCCAATGCAGAACAGCAATGCAGCCAAACTATAAGAAACCAGACTTCGCATGGGCGGGATTGTACCGCCCATTTGATTTAGTTCCCTTCGGAAGTGGATGTTTCGCTCGACGATTCGTTCGAAGGTTCAGTTGAAACACGCTCTCGAGAACGCCTTCCAGTATCAAAATTCATATTAGAGTCACCGGAATATTCAACACGGTCCCATGTCACTTCAAACCAGCCACGTGGACTTCCCATTATCTTTGGTGAATCCTTTTCGTCTCGCCGTTTATACTCTTCGTTTGCGTTTTTCCTTGGAGCTTCAATCTCGAAAAGGATGACTGTAGTTGACTTTGATTCCATGTCGTCAACTTTTTTACCGCTTAAAGCTTTGTTGAATGCGATTCCGGTCATATTGTCTGTATCGCCTTTGTAGCAACCCCAATCCCTTTCGACGTCCATTGCCTTCATGATCCATTCTGCGCCCTCTTTCTTTGCTTCCTTCATTTGATTGCCCAAATGGCGGGCGACATATGGCTTCAACTCGTCTTGCCATTTTTCGGCAGAAGGAAGTTTGCCATTATTCTCTGCGGTGTAGTCTTTGATTGCATCATGCATGGATTCAAATGTAATTGCACAACCAACTATTGGCTTGATTTGATTTAGACCCATCATGCCAAACCAAGCGCCCATACCGACAAGGAGAATGCAGCCGCCTACCAAGACAGCAAGTACGATCATGATAATAAGACCAGTATTGTTGCCCTTGCGTTTGCCTTCGTTGTAGCTAAATGGAGGAGGAGTTGTGCTCACTGTTTAATTTTACACCTGTTTGTTCGGAATATCCGTGAAGTTCTATACGGCTGGGACTTTTGTTTGGTTGTGAAAATAGTCGTTTGGCGGCTACAATCGTTCTATGTCCTCGCTACGCAACCTGCCCAAAGTAGATGTTTTGGCTCAAGATTCAAGGTTGGCGGCCTTTTCTGAACCCGTTCGAAACGATGCGGCCCGCAATGCGATTACCCGCGCAAGGTCGCTTGCGCAGTCGGGCGGCGAAATTCCAACTCCTCAGGAAATTTCTGAATCAGCAGCTGATTTTGCGGTTCAAATGACTTCGCCTTCGGTAAAAAGAGTGATCAACGCGTCGGGAGTCATTTTGCATACCGGGATCGGTCGCTCCAGAATTGCAAATGCCGCTGCAGATGCCATTGAAATCGCTGCTAGGCACCATAGTGCTGTCGAAATTGATCTTGAATCGGGCAAACGGGGCGACCGTCAGGAGCATGTCCGTGGTCTCCTTTGTGATTTAACTGGCGCGGCGGACGCACTTGTCGTCAATAATTGCGCTGCAGCAGTTTTTCTTTCTTTGGCTGCTCATTGCGCCGGTAAGGGAGTCTATCTTTCACGTGGGCAAATGGTCGAGATCGGAGGTTCATTCCGAATGCCCGATATCGTCAAGCAATCTGGGTGCAAATTGATTGAAGTTGGCTGCACAAACAAAACACGAATTTCGGATTACAAGTTTGAAGAAGATGCCGCCGCCATTTTAAGGTGCCATCCGAGCAATTTCAAAGTCATTGGCTTTGTCGAAGAGCCAAGCGTCGAAGAACTCGCAGCACATGCCCACGCAAACGGCTGGATTCTGATTGACGATATCGGAAGCGGCGCACTTGCTGGTTCGCTTCCCGACCTTTTGCAAGAGGAACCAGTAGTTCAGCGATCCTTGAGTGCGGGAGCCAATTTGGTACTCAGCAGCGGCGACAAATTGTTGGGCGGCACCCAAGCAGGAATTATTCTGGGTTCCAAGTCTGCAATTCAAGCAATTCGACAACACCCGTTAACCAGGGCAATGCGCATTGACAAGCTTTCTTTGGCTGGGCTAGAGGCCACTTTGAGACTTCATGCTCAAAGTCGTTCGGACGAAATCCCAACCATGTGGGCGATTCGTAGGCCGCTTGAAGAAGTCAAACGGGCTGCATTTCGAATTCAAAAGGCAATTGGAAAATCGGCCTATCTAGAAGCCGGATTCACGGAGATTGGCGGCGGCTCTGCGCCAGGAACAGGGATTTCAACTTTCCGAGTTGGAATTCGAACCAAAAATGCAGAAGAATTTGCCAAAAGACTTCGCTTGTCAACTCCAGCTATTCTTGGCCGAATTGAGCGGGACATCGTGTGGATTGATCCTCGAACTATGGATGAACAAGATATCCGTGACGCCGTAAAGGTTTTAGGTAGATCAATTTATGAATAAAATGCTGGGAACCGGTTCGGAAGGGACTGAACACGAATGGAGCGCGGAGCCACAACTTCAGAGCAATTGCAAATTTCACGGCATGAGCTCCGCATCCTGGTCCGCGGAGCCACTGTTTCGACTTGCGATCAATAGCGGAGACCTTAGCTCCGCAATGGAAGAATGGTGCCAATAACGAAGGGTTGTAATATCACCATGTATGAACTTGCAGAGAGAAATCAAGTTGTTCGAAGCCTGATTCGGGAACTTGGAAACCACAAAGGCAGCGAGATTCAGAAAGCAGACCGTGTTGCTGTTTACGCCGTCGCGACAGGCGAAAAGCTTGGATTGTCAGATGAAAACTTGCTGACTTTGCGATATGCCGCTCAACTTCACAATCTGGCACCCATCACTGTCCGGACGGAATTGGATGCAAGCGCAGAACCTGTATCGGACCTTGCTTATAGCGACGTAAAGTTATTTGTTTCAAAGATTCACGAAATCTTAGAGCCAATCGAATGGCTTCAAGATGTCATCCCAATTTTATGCTCGTTACACGAACACTTTGTTTCGACTGGTATCCGCGATAGGACATCTGATCAGATGCCAACAGAAACGCAGATTATCGCAGTTTGCGTGGCGTTTGACTCTTCAGCCCATTCAAGTGACACTCAGCCGAGTGCGTCCGAAGAAGAAGCTTTGGCACAACTTCGAAGCCACACTGGAACACGTTTCGTCCCCGAGATCGTCGAAGCATTCGCTTCAATTCTTCCGCTGATTCAGCCATTGAGTGGACTGGGTTAGATGCGGCGATTCATACTCATTGCGCCAGATTTGCATGACCCCGATGGCGAATTGTCGGTCATCCGATCAGAAATGCCATGTCTGGCCAGATTTCGCGATCACGGGACGGTTTCGATGGTTAGAAATTCAGAAGGGAAGGGGAATCTTGAAGCTGAATATCTTGGCCTGGAGCGCGATTCGGTCTCGATGCAGCAGGGTCCTCTGACTGTAGCTGCATTGGGCTATGACCCTCCTGATCGGTCGGCTCACTATCACTTATCATTGCTCTCTACCAAAAATGGGACGATTGATATTCCAAAAGTTCAACTTGATTTTGAAACCCAAAGGCTTGTCCTGGACCTTTCCAAACAATTGAACACGAGACGGATTACGATCTGCGAAAGCGAAGGTGCTGAGCACGGTCTTGTCATTGAAAACGGCTCGCCCGAAAGCGAATCTACTTCTCCGGATCAGGCGAATGGAAAGCCAGTACAGGCTGTACTGCCGAATTGCGAAGATGAAAACTATTTGAGGAGATTTATAGACGATTCTATCAATTTGCTCTCGGAGCAAGACTTCAATTTGCGAAGAATTGACAACGAATTGCCACCGATCAACTTGCTTTGGCCTTGGGGCGGCGGATGGCGGCAACACGTCACCAATTTGGGGATTCGGTTTGGCGAAGTTGGCTATGTGTGCAGTAACTCTATCCGGCTTCAAGGCCTGACGCGACTCGCCGGATGGAAGCATTGCAACCGCTCCGAATTTCGAGATGGAACAAGAATAAATTTTGAATTTTTGCTGAATTGGATACGGACAAACGAGCTTTCAATTTGCCTCATTAATGAATTCAGCGAATTTCGAGCCAGCGAGCATTTTGAGGAATTGTCGTGGCTCGCATCAGAACTGAACCGTCGCCTTTTGCTTCCGCTTTTTGAAGATTCGTTGGAACATGAGATTCAGATGAGTCTTTTTTCACCTTCCAGCCAAGCAAACACGTCTGGAATTGCAATGAAATCAAGATCGGGCAAGCTCGCCGAAGGAATCGCACCGTTCGATGAACGATTGTTCGATGAAAAGCGAATACCCGCCTTTTCCATCGCTGAATCCGTCCATCGCGGTATGGTGGAAACCGAATGAATTTTCGTTGCGTTTGCTTTGCAGCCTCCATGATTTCCGTGAATTGTTTGGCTCAGCTAACTCCAAATGAAAAGGAAGGGCTTGAAAAAGCATTGTTTCTCGGCAATGTAGCTTCATCTGAACTTAGAATTGCGAAAGACCTTCCTTCAAATGGAAGTTCGCCATCGCTTGTTGGAGCGGCGCTTCAATCGCCAGTTGGAACAATTGAGCGCTTGATGGAATTTCATTCAAGCGCAAACTCGAATCCTGTAAGAATGTTGAAGTCGGCAACTGCCCAGTATTCCGTTGGCTCGCGGACTCCAGCTTCGCCGCAAATTGCCGGTGCTGTTCCAGATTCCGTTCCAGAAGCCTATCGCTCGATAATCGGAGCCTTTGCAAATGCCATATCTAAAGCAAGTTCAGAAATTCGCGCAGCGACGGAAAGAATTTCTGCCGAAGAACGCCGTGGGCTCATCGAGTCTTTACCAAATTGGATTGACGATGATCCAGATTTCAAACCTGATTTCGTTCGAAACGCGAGGCTCCGTCAATCGGCGATTTTGGAACTCATGGAAAAAGTAGATCTTGCTCGAATTCGAAATGCAGCTATCGAGTTAGCAGAGTCGCTGGACGACCAAATTCCAAGGTTTCAGGCAACAGCAAAAACGAACCCGTTTACAGGCCAGTTGAGGTTCAATGTTGGCAAATTGGTTTGCGTTCTTGGCGGAATTGGCCCGAACGTTCACAGAGACAAAGACGCGGTTTTGACCCTAGATTTGGGAGGGGATGACGAGTATTCTGGGCGTCACGGCGCTGGCGTGGGATACGCATCCGTCCTGCTCGATCTTGGCGGAAATGATCGCTACAAAACTCCTGACTTGAGCATCGGTGCCGCAATTCTTGGCATCGGATTAGCTTATGATCTCGGCGGAAACGATGTGTTTCGCGGCGGTTCAGTTTCTTATGGGTCAGGAATAGCAGGAGTCGGTGTTTTCCACAAGAAAGGTGGCAACGACTTATACCAATCAAGCCGTCTTACACAAGGATTTGGAGCCTTTGGAATTGGTCTATGCATTGACACTCTGGGCAAAGATACATTTGATGCAATTCGTTGGTCGCAAGGTTCGGCTCGTGCAAATGGAATTGGATGGCTCGCCGATCTAGGCGGCGATGACACATATCGTTGCAATTCGAAAAACTCTGGTTCGATGGCACAAGGATTTGCGGAAGGAGAAAGAGGAGCACTGGGCGGTCTTCCAGGAGGAATGGGCCTCTTGACGGACTTAAGCGGCGATGACGTTTATGTTGCTGGATATTCGGCGCAAGGCTCGGCGACTTGGCTTGCTTTAGGCTCGATTTACGACAGATTTGGAGACGACAGTTATGTAGCTAAAGGAAATGCTCAAGCGTACGGGCAGTCATTTGGATGCGGTTTCGCGATGGATTTACAGGGAAATGACTCGTATCTTTGCAAAGAAGACATTGGACATGCAAGGTCCCATGATTTTGGGATTGCAGTGCTTTTCGACCGGGATGGTGACGATTTGTACGCGACGGCACAATTCCGTCCATGTTTCGCTACAGCAAACGGAGTCTCGCTTTTCCTCGATGGTGACGGCGAAGACAGATATTCTGGGTCTCCAGGGCAAACAATTTACTCAGGCGATTCGCATTCAATCTCAGTATTTGCTGATCTAAATGGGCCCGACCATTACGGATGGGGAATGGAAAATGTGTCGGCTCGTCTCAACGCAAACGGCGGCGTGGCTTATGACCAAGAAACCAAGACTAAGCTCTCGACGATTCCTGAAATTGAGGTTCCGCCCCGACCCGGCAGTAAGCCATTGCCGACTGTTAGTCAACTCGATGCGATCTTTGATTCCGCTTCACGGTCGATCGGCAAAGCTCGAATGGACGCGATCTTCAGTTTGATTGCCTTCGGCCTTCCTGCGATAGAGTCTCTTGTTTCGCGGCGATTGGCAAGTTTTTCTGAGCTGGAGCTACTTGTATTGGGTGAAATCATTGAGGCTATTGGCCAGGACGCTCGCAACCTAATTGCTCTAAAAGTCACTGACTCTAACGATAATAAGGCTGCAAATGCGCTGCAAATCTGCTTAGATTTTGGATTTAACGAAGCCGGCGCGGTAATCATTCAGGCTCTTCAGAGACCCTCATTGCAGCGACTAGCGGCCAGAGGAGCAGGCGAATTCAATAATCCGTTAGCTGTTTCTGAGCTAATGGTTTTGTGTTCGAAAGCTGATTCGGAGCTTGTTGTGAACTGTCTTCGGTCACTAAAGAAATTTGCCGACCCGCAATCGAGCGGAACGGCTCAAGCATTACTTGATTCGCCAGACCGCCAAATTCGAAATGCTGCCATTTCGCTCCTATCATCATTTGCAACTCCAGCGATGGCATCGGCTGCAGTTTATCTAAGGGAGCCCGAAATCCGAAAGGCCCGAATCGGATGCGAAATCTATGCGGCTCTAGGTACGGTTGAAGCCCTGAATGAGCTTGGCAAGGCTCTCTCTGATCCAAAACCAGGCGTGAGAATTCAGGCGATGGTTGGTTTGGCTGGACGATGCCCGATAGAATTCCGAGGCAAGTTTATAGAATTGCGGAATGATTTTGAGCCACAAGTGAGGTCGGTCGCGGTACTTTTGGATCCGGGGAGATGAATTGGGGTAGTTTTTGCTTGTTAGAGTGGGGTAACGGGTATGGGGTGTGGATTGATAAGCAACGTGCAACCACCTGCCAACCATATACCAAAAAAGAGATAACAAATGATTTCAAACATAGTAGCAACGATTCTAATTTCCGGAGGACAACAAGGTTTGAAAACCTCAGATGTAAGCGTAAACGACCTTTCGTTCATGGCTGGTGCATGGACCGCCGAGATTTGGGGAGGAATTTTTGAAGAGCATTGGCTCCCAGCCGTCGGGGGCACGATGCAGTCAGTCGGAAGATTCATTTCAAAAGGCAAAGTGGACTTTATGGAATTTGCTTCTATCGAAATGGGCGAGAAAGGCCTAGTTATGTGGATGATCCTTGGTGCTCCTTCAAAGAGTCGTGGGGTTCCAAAACCGTTTGCGCTTAGCAACTTGAAGGACCTAAGAGTTGTATTTACAAATAAGGAAAATGACTATCCCACGAACATTTGCTATGAACCGGGGAAAGCTGGGATGTTGATTTGCACGCTTGAAGGAAAAGAAAACGGCAAAGAAAAGACCGAAGTGTTCAATTTTCGCCGAATGAAACCTTAATGGAAGACTGAGTGTTGAACGGACTATGAACTTTGAATTCAAGAGCGTTTCGTTTGCAATAATCGCCTCTGCGTACATTGTGGGTTGTGCCACTTCTAGTCTCAAAAAGGAACCCGAACTCGTAGCTTTCAAGCTAATCCGAGGCACCGAAGTCAAGCTAATGCTCCTCGAAAAGTTAGATTCAGGTGGCACTGAAGAGGGGCATCGCGTGCCACTTGTGGTGTGTGAAAATGTTACAGACGCAACCGGCAAAATACTGATAGCTATGGGAACGCCTGTTTCGGGCGAAATCACTCAATCGAGAGCGGCTGGCGCCCTTTCATCTGTTATGAATTCTCCTGCAAGATTGCGAATGAAGCTTAATCCAATCGAACAAGTTGGAGGTAAGCAAATAGAGATGCTCGGTCTATTGGATGCTGAAGACACTGATTTTGGATTTACGGGAGATACAATTTCATCCCCGATTGCCAATGCAATTTCGCATTCAACTTATGATGATTCAGCGAAAAAGGAAGCACTTGCGGCCATTACAGAAATGATTGAAGGCTCAAAATCCCTCGAAGAACTAAAAGTGCAACTGAGCGATGATCAGAAACTCAACGACCTTCTTCGTCAGTTTGGCTACTCCCAAACGGAGCAGATCATTGGCAAGCAAAAATCCGCTGCCGATGGAATCAATCGAATCGCCACCACCCTGGACTCTTTGAGAAGAGGCAACATCTCTGCACTTTCTGGCGGAGAAGCCACGTTGGTTTTGGCAGCCATCGAAGAGCTTGGCGGACTTGCTTCTGAAGTCGGCGACAAAATCAGAGGGATTTTCAAGGGTCGAAACATTCGCCCTGCCATTGGTTCGAGAATAACTGTTTTTGTTGCCGAAGATTCTGAAGTTTTGATTCGCGGTTGAAGTAGCCTGTGAGGTACAATTTCGTGGGTCAGACGACCTTCGGAATTCTACAATTGACCACATATTTGGTTCTCTCTGACGGTTCGATTTTGCCTGGGAAACAGCTGGGCGCCTCCGGTACTTGCTTTGGCGAAGTCGTTTTCAATACCGGAATGACCGGCTACCAAGAAGTCCTCACCGACCCCAGTTACGCTGGTCAAATGGTGACCTTTACATATCCATTGATCGGAAATTACGGGATCAATGAAGAGGACTTTGAGTCCGATCAAATCCAGCCGATGGGAATCATTGTTCACGAAGCATGCTCTCAGCCTTCAAATTGGCGATCCACGAGATCATTAAACACATTGCTTTTAGATCGGAGCATTTCTGCCATCCAAGGCATTGACACGAGGGCGCTGACCAAGAAGATTCGATCTGGTGGCGTGACGATGGGCGCTATCACAAGCAACGATCCTTCGGAGGCATTGGAGCAACTTCGGGCGAGAGCGGGTTACGATGAAACCGACTTCGTTCTGGATGTCACGACAAAAGCACCTTACAAATGGGGACCGACCGGAAAAGAATCAATCGAAGAGCCCGAAGACGACGAGCGCTTGCGACTTGTCGTCATTGATTGCGGACTCAAATTCAATATTTTGCGCCGGTTTTGGCGAGCCGGATGCCGTCCAATAGTTCTTCCGGCTACAGTTTCCGCTGATGAAGTCATGGCATGGCAACCAGACGGGATTTTGCTTTCCCCAGGGCCGGGCGATCCGGCACGGTTAGGCGGGGTCGTGGTGACGGTTCGCAACTTGCTCGGAAAACGCCCGATGTTTGGAATTTGCTTGGGCAATCAATTGCTCTGCCAAGCTGTAGGGGGAACAACTTTTAAGCTCAAATTCGGGCATCGAGGCGCGAATCATCCGGTGCAGGATTTAAGGTCAGGACGAGTTACAATTACTTCGCAAAATCATGGCTATGCGGTTGATCCAGATTCTCTTAAGGGGACTGGTGCAGAAGTAACTCAATTGAACTTAAACGACGGAACGGTCGAAGGAATCGCAGTTCCAGACCTATTTGCCGAAAGCATTCAATATCATCCAGAAGCGGCTCCGGGACCGTGGGATTCTCGACCGTATTTTCCGGGTTTTGTTGAGAAGATGACGGCTTTTCGGAGTAAATAGTCCCCTCCTTATCTGACGAAGGCACGCCCCGCCGATCGCAGATTCCGCCGAAGGATTATGAGTGCAGCGACTCGGAAAGGCAAACACCATTGGGGAGGATGAGAAGGGGGCTGGTGGTGAAGTCGAAAGTTGCCAATATCTTGAACTATTTGGTGCCAGAAAACACTATGGTACGTCTGTTTTCCGATGAGCACTATTCTGTGGAAACTTGTTGGAGCAGTGGCACTTCTGTGCTCAGTTGCCGTATCATCCGCCCAAACTACTTCCGGTAAAGTCGCCCAAATCCCAACGACCTTCAAGACAAAACTAAAGGCATCGAAGCTCCGAATCGTTGTTCCGACCTGGATTCCAAAGGGATTCAAATTAGTGAAGTCAAATGTTGTCCAAGAAAAGGAGATGTTTATGCGCGATGTCCACCTGCGATATGAAAAGCCCGGAACAAAGTCATCTTTCTTTGTTCAATTCGCAAGCGATGGAATTGGCGACCCATTTTTCGATCTGCCGAATGGAGATACTCTTGAAGCTACTGGAACAGAAATAGGGAAGAATTCGGTTATTGGTGCATTCGAAATGGAATACGTGACCAAAAAACCCTATTTGATGTGGCACATTACTTGGTACGAGCTAAAGCAAAAGGGATATCCAAAATATGTATTAGTGGCTGGGGAAAACATTGCGATTTCCGATGGAAAGAAGATTATCGAAAGCCTATCGTGGTTGAAGTAACTAAAGTAGATGCTGATTCGATTTTGGAAGCCATACAACGTCCTTTGTCAATTCACTGATCAAGAGGACCGGGCAACGTTGGCAGACTTTATTAATTTGCCCGGAGTATATGCAGCAGGAAGGCTTGACAAAGACTCTGAAGGCCTATTGCTCCTAACCGATCACGGACCAACAGCGACAAGAATCACATCACCGAAGTTCGAAAAGGAAAAGACATATTGGGTTCAAGTAGAGGGTATTCCGAGTGAGCAGGCAATCGAGTCTTTGCGGAAGGGAGTTCGATTGAAGGATGGAATGACAAAGCCAGCGAAAGTAGAAGTTATCAATGAACCCCAATTGCCGCCTCGTGATCCTCCAATTCGTTACCGGGCAAAAATTCCGACAAGTTGGATCAGTATTTTGATAACGGAGGGCAAGAACAGGCAGGTACGAAGGATGACGGCGGCAGTGGGCTGCCCAACTCTTCGACTTGTTCGCTGGAGTATTGGCGAAATTACACTTGAAGGACTAGAACCCGGAATGTGGGAAGAGGCTACGGGGACAGGAATATAAGGTCATTGGACTTGGGATTGAGAATACAGACGTCGAACAGGCAACCGCCGATTGCTAACCAGAAACTGCAGTCAATCAACATCTGTCTGCGATAATATTAAAGAGGGATGGAGTTGGGCTCAAGCTTCCCTGAAATTATGTTTGGAGTCTGGAGCGACGGTTCTTTTCGATACTTGCAACATGATGCAGGAATCCGGGGCTTGGCGTCGAATTTATGAAACTAGGCATCGAACTCGGATTCAGTTCCGTCTGGTTCGAAAGAAGGTAAGTGAACCTATGGATTTTAGCAGTCAACCACAAAACGTCAAGATAGAGATCGCCTGGTTAGGCGAATGTTGGAATATTCTCAAGAGCCGCATCGGCGAGTACATCGCAATGGGGCTAATTACAATGGTAATTAGCTATGCGATTTCATTCGCGTTACAGATACCGATGCAGGTGCTTTTTGGAATGTCCAGTGCTACAGGCTCTGGCGAGGCAGCTCTGGGGATGATGTTTGCGGGCATTTTTGCGCAAATGATCGGAAGCTTTGTTACGAATGCTATTACCTACACGCTTTGGGCTGGAATAATCATTTTCACTCTAAAGTTGCTTCGAGGTGAAGCTGCTAGATTTGAGGATCTGTTCGCAGGTTTTAAGAATTTTGGAGCCTACTTTCTGGCAGGCATTTTGTATGCGCTGGCAACCATGTTGGGACTCCTAGCTTGTTTGATAGGCTCTCTATTCATTGCTGCATTGCTTATGTTTATGGTGCCGCTAATTTACGATCGAAATCTTTCGGCCGTCGATGCATTTAAAGAGAGCATAGAAATGCTCAAGGGCCAATGGGCGATGGCAGGCCTCTACCTCTTTGTTTCGGCACTGTTTGCTTTTGTTGGCTTTTTTGCATGTTGCATCGGCATTATTGTGACTATGCCAATCATGTACATAGCTCAAGCACTCGCTTATCACAAATTTGTCGGCTCACCAAGTGGCGAGGCGTACCTCAGCCCAAGCGGATATCCACGAGACCCGAGCACTATGGGCAATATGCCAGAAGCGCCGGCTTCTTGGCCGGGTCAAGACGCGCCAAAGCCGCCGAGCGATCCAGAACCGCCAACGGCACCTGAGCCTCCGGCAAATGTGGATTCGGATGCGACCACGTTTGAGAATACTGTGGTTGACGGTGAAGAGCCGCCCGCAGATCCAAATCGGCCTCAAGCGTAAAATTCGGGAGTGCTTTTGGAGTGCGCCGGCCAAGTCGGCGGATTTTTAAAACATCAACAACTACTGTTTAACCAAGTTTCATTTTGAATTACAAAAAAAATCATTTGGAAAGTTACGCCTTATCGCAATCGGTAAGTTGGATTGTAGTTTCTGCCTTTAAAGTTTGCTTGATATTTGGATTATGTGCAATTGGTTTGAACGCACAAACAAAAACTGTCAAGACAGATAAAAAGGGAAATCCAAAATCAATTACCACAACAGTTACAAAAAAACCTATCATTGTTAAGGAAAAGTCAAAAACTGTCTCAAAAAAAATTATAAGTGTTAAAAGAACAGAACGCACAGCTGAAAAAATCTTCAATAAAAACGATGAAATATTTCGTCAAGAAAGCGTTTCAAATATTTCGCAAGACGAATTTGAAAACGAAGATTTA
>JANNQV010000031.1:0-3734 GCA_031400935.1 Armatimonadota bacterium | reverse complement strand
AATTGACTCTCGCTTGCCCATTTCAATATCGTTTTTGGTCAGATAAATCGCATGCCCGCCAAGCTCGTTCCAGCCTGTTTCAAATGAAACCCGGGTTCTCAGCGATTGCTTTTCAAAGATCATTGCCATCATGCGGTTTGCAAGCGGGGCGACGATATGCGGGTTTTTTGCTCGTTGCCGCTTGAGGAACTTTGCGGTATCGAGAATTAAGCGAATTTCTTCGCCATTCAGGTCAGATGCTGCTAGGATATGCTTTGGCTTCGAAGGTTCAATTGAAGCGTGATGATTGTGGTGACTGTTTATGAGTTTTTGATAATCTTGTAATGCCATGGGGGCTCCGGGGTATGGGGTCTAGGGTCTAGGGTTTAGGGCTAGTGTCAGTTGTCAGTTGATGGGTTGTACGAAAGTGCGGAAGGCGGGAAGCGGATTCCGGCAACTGCCAACAGCTAACCGCCAACCGCTGACAACTGACAACCGATAACAAAAGAATGCAGGAGATTTGCGGGAACCTAAGTGCGTGGCTCGTCCAAGGCAAACCCCCTAGATACGAGGGCGGCGGCTACGACGGCGGGCAACCAAACGCGACGGCACCAATGTGCCGTTAGAAATTGAGTATGCGTTCAGTAAATTGCCGAGCAAGAAGGATATATTAGCCTAAACTGGGCGAAAATTGCAACACGATTAGCAGCGTGATACGTCCCAAGAATTGAAGTGTCCAATTTTCGTTGGTTACCAATTGCAATTCTAATGTCAATATCGTGTGCCTGCCTTGCGGACGGCGAACACACAAACGCCTCTTGGGGAGGCTGGAAAGTTTCGACTGGAGAAGAATCTTGGTTTGGAATGCGGCATTCTAGCTATCCGATTCCTTTAATGTTTGATAAGAATCCTTCAACAGCATGGGTGTTTAGCGGCACATTTGGCGATCCGGTTAACGTGGAGGAGGTTGACGGAAAGACTATCTCGAAGAAACTCCGATCACTAGAAGAACGTAGCTGGGTTCATCTAACTCGAACAGCTCCCATTGTATTGGATGAGATTCGAATCATGAATGGCTACAATAAAGATCGAGCGACCTTCTCTCGAAACGCCAGAATTGTCAAAATAGACATCTATGACTCGAATTGGACCTACACTGGTGACGAAAACCCCATCAAGACAGTTTTACTATCCGACAAAATGGGATGGCATTCGATTTCTCTTCCTAAGCGAGCTTACAAAGGAATCAAGCTGGTAGTTCGGGACATTGAGCGGGGTACAGATCCAGACATCGCTATATCTGAAATGGAGCTGAGAAAAGCTGGTGCCAATGTCGGGCCAACAAAACCACATTATTATTTGTATTCTGCAGGCTCTGACTGTGGCTGAGGCGGTTCAGTCCAACTGGTCCGGTTGGATGAGAAAGTCATTGACGAAGTTAGTGGTGAGAACAGATCTATCTCCGAATCTACCACAGGTCGGTATTTTGCAGGATTTGGAATCACATATCCTGCCAAAGCAAAGGGATATGGACGCCTTTGGGTTTTTGATACCAAGAATGAAAAACGGGTTCTCAATCAGAGACTTTCTGAGGATCAGAGCAATGAATCTTGGAGCCTTCACTGGAATCGCAAGAATCAATTAGTAGATGGCGATCCAAATAATGAAGGCTCCAGGAAGCAAATTGTTTTGTGGTCCCCAAATGGAGTCCGGGCTAGTTTTCGTTAGATTTACTATCCAAAATTCCACTATCCCTGCGTTTGCAAATTGGTGCCCACCGCACTCTGTACGAAATTCATGAGTTCTCGAATCCCTGCCGATTGCTCTTCAAGTGAAACAACTTCGGCTGGGGGCAAATGTAAAAAGCCGATCAACTTACTTGGAAACGTTTTCGATGCCTGATAAAGCATGTAATTGCATAAGTAGTCCCCAGCATCTTCACTAATTGTCCAATGATCGCAATCTTGGAGGCCAATCAGATTCCAAAGGGAAGCTGGAACTGTGTCTGATCCTGTTTGCGGCGAAGGCGGCAAGTACCCTCGAACGTCTGGTCTTGGGCCGATGACATTTCGTCCCAGGGTTTCGATTCGAATTCGATCTGCCCTTTTGTCATGCCCCAACGCGAGCAAAGCATCAAAGGACTCTGGATCAAGGGATGTCAGGAACTCATCAACCGCTTGGTAGGACACTTCGAGAATATGAAACGGCTCCCCCATCAATGGAGCGACATGGCTCGTTACATTGTCGGAAACGTCCTCGAACGCACCAAATCCTGTGACGAGCCATCTCATGTTTCAAGTATTGCCGAATCAGGCTCGAATTCCAATGACCTCAATGTACTCAGCTTCGACATAGGTCGCCCCATCAGTCGCCAAATTGTTTCGACTCCAAAGCTCAATAAGATCGTTTCTGAAATTGGGCTTTGCTTCATCAGATAAAGAACCATACGCTCGAAGAGTTGGGCCGTAGTATTCGATGAAGAAATCAACAACTCCAGATGGTGGCATTGGATATCGGAATGGATAGGATCGCTTTGTAATTTGAAGATCGGTAACTGAATCGCCAAACCTCTCTCGAACAACATCTTCCTTGCCCCAAAGGAGCGGAGAAGGGAAGATGGCTGGCGGTGGAACGTGGCTGCCTATCACTTTGAACATCTGCCCGATGTGGCCTTCAGGAGTCCAGTTGCCCATGATGATTTGTCCGCCGGGCTTGCAAACTCGAACTATTTCTGAAGCGACAAGCTCTGGTCGAGGTGCAAACATGGATCCAATTAGGCTCATTACGGTGTCAAACGATGCATCTGGAAAATCTAGGCTTTCAGCATCGCCTTGATGAACGGTGGGTTGAAATCCTTTGGAAGTGAGCTTCTCGTTGGCTTGATCTACCAGATTTTGGGCAAGGTCAATTCCAGTTACATCAATTCCAGATTCGGCCGCCGGAATAGTCAGTTGTCCTGCGCCGCAGCCAACGTCAAGCAAAGTGGTGCCTAAGGGAATATTCAAGCGTTTGAAAAATTCAAGCGCTCCTGTTAGCAGATAGGTGGCAAAAACCCCGTAATCGCCCGCTTCCCAAGTGGCTTTTAGCCGTATCTTTAGGGACTCCATCTCTGGAGTCATCGAAGTCATTGTTTCCGTTTCAAACCTCCAACTCGTTAATTTGAACGAGCAATGGATCAAGTATACGGAATCTTGATTGGAAAGTGCAGATTGAAATCTGATCTGCAAACGAGAGACAATTATGGAATCAAATCAGGTCCCCAATGCTTCAATCTCGTGCTCATACGACTCAAACGGGTTGCTCAAATCAACAAAATAGTGCCGATTGACTGCCACACCGTTCCAATCGAACATATAGAACCGTTGTGCGGGTTTGGAGAGTACAAAGTCAACCAATTTCCCTCTTGCGAAGGCGCGAGTGTCGGTTGGCGGATCGGTGATGGCGTCGAGGATTTCAAGCTCTTTGCACATGGTTTGGGTATCGTTCATTTGGCGCCAAGCCGAAAAAAGACTTTTTTCGGGGTCAATGTTGTGATACTCCAAATCTACGGAATGAAGCGCATCATCGCTCCATTCGAGCCCGTTTTCACTTCGGTACATCTCGACAATTTGCCATTTGGCAACCCAGTCAATTCGGTCTCCCATCGCCATTGGGTCGGTTTCTAGTCCATCAAGAACTGATTCCCATTCTCGTAAAACCCAGTCCACCTGATCGTTCGCACCCGAATATATTTGGCAAGCCTGCAAGTACTTTCT
>JANNQV010000030.1:0-10560 GCA_031400935.1 Armatimonadota bacterium | reverse complement strand
GAACAAAAATGGGATTGGAGGGACGAAAGTTCGTTGAAAATCGTTATTCCGTTGAGGCTGTACTGGAACAAACGTGGCGCGTGTACGAAAGTGCTATGTGATTTTGTGCCTTTGAGACAACTATGGCAATCGCGATTTTGCACTTACTGCGGGTAAAGCAATGGACCAAAAACTTTTTGGTCTTTGCCGCGATGCTTTTTACCGCAGCATTCGATCCTGAGTCCATTCGCCTTACACTCATGGCATTCGCGGCAATGTGCTTAGCGAGTTCTGCAACTTATGTAGTCAACGATCTGATTGACGCGAAACGGGATCGAAATCACCCGCGGAAGAAGGATCGACCAATCGCGTCTGGAACGGTATCAACCGCTATGGCATTGGTCCTTGTTTTCGCTCTTTCGGCGGGGGCACTGTCAGTCGCGTTCTCAATCAATCCTGCTTGCTTATGGCTCATCGTGGCTTATTTTTGCTTGCAAGCAATTTACAATCTCGGCTTCAAAAAACTCCCTATTACCGATGTCTTTTTGATTGCGATTGGTTTTGTGATGCGAGCCGTTCTGGGACCGCTCGCCTTAAATGTGACGATCTCCAATTGGCTATTTGTTTGCACGATGACGTTGGCGCTTATGCTCGGCTTTGCAAAGCGTCGTGATGAATTTATCAAAATGGGTGAAGAACGAACCGTATCGAGAGAAAGTTTAGGAGGCTATAGCCTGCCAATTCTCAATATGATGGTCGGAATCTTCGCTGGAGCTTCGATGATCTCTTACGGGATTTATTCCTCCGAGAGCGCAACTGCAAAAGCGCATCCTGGACTTCTCGCAACAGCGTTTTTCGTTGCCTACGGAATCTGCCGGTACCTTTATCGGGTGTTCCACGAAGGAGATGGAGAAGAGCCAGACATGATTTTGCTAACTGATCAGCATGTGATTGCTTCCGTAATCGGTTTTCTCATTACAGCGGGTCTTGCGATGACTCATGCTTGGGGATTCGGTGGGCTGAAGTGAAGCCTAAAAAAGCGATCATCGTAGGCGGCTCATCTGGGTTGGGAGCCGAGCTTGCGTGGATGCTCGCTATAGATGGGTGCAAAGTCGCCATCATTGGCAGAAGTTTCGAAAAACTCAATAGAGCGTGCCTCTCAAATCCCGAAATGATCTCCGCGTACGAACACGATGTTCGCCAGATTCAGGACGTGCCGCAACTCTTTGAAGAAATTTGCCGAGACCTAGGCGGACTTGACCTAATCATCTATGTAGCGGGCGTGATGCCAGAAGTCGCAGCGGACGAATTTGATACTTCCAAAGATCGCGATATGATCGAAACCAACTTCCTCGGGTGCGTAGCCTGGCTGAACGAGGCCGCAAGGCGATTTCAAGATGTTGGTGCCGGAACGATCGTAGGAATTGGAAGCGTCGCAGGAGATCGTGGCAGACACGCCCAGCCTGTCTATAACGCCTCCAAAGCAGCGATGGCTACGTATCTAGAGGCATTGCGAAATCGCCTTTCACGGCAGGGCATAAAAGTTGTAACCATTAAACCGGGGCCCATTGCCACTCCGATGACAGCGCATTTGGATCAATCCAAAATGATGTCAGCCGAAACAGCAGCTAAGCTGATTCTCAAAAAAATGAATAGAGGTGGAGAGCACTACTTGAAACCGACGCATTGGCTGATTTTCTTGATCATCAGGCACATTCCAAGCCCGATTTTTCGGAGGCTTCGCCTTTGATTTTGCCTCGGCCCCGAATGCGACGGCTGTCAGGTTTCGGATTCGTAACAGACTCTGACTCTTATACTTTTGAACCTGAATCGCTTGAAGAATTAGCCGAAGTGTTCCGATTCGCAACGGAGAATGGCCGAAAAATCGTTCTTCGGGGGGCAGGAAAGAGCTACGGCGATGCCGCCATTCTTGCCGAAGAGATCGCAATAGATCTTTGCAAATTGAATTCATGCCAAATTGACGCTGAATCAGGAATTGCAACCGTAGGATGCGGCGCAACAATTGGCGACTTGTGGCAGGCTTCCCTTCCACTTGGCTTTTGGCCGCCCGTGGTTCCTGGAACGATGTTTCCCACAATCGGAGGCGTACTCGCAATGAATATCCATGGGAAAAATGCGTTTTCAGTCGGAACGCTAGGGGAGCATGTTCAAGAAATGACGGTTTTGTTTGCTGATTGCTCTATCCGAAAATTGAGTCCGAAAGACGATGAGTTTCATGTGATCATTTCTTCGGCTGGATTGCTCGCCTGCATCTTCGAAGCCAAAATCAAGCTTAAAAAGGTCAATTCAGGGATATTGGATGTTTCTGCAGTTGTATGCAAAAGTTGGGATGAGCAATTCGCTGCTTTCGAAGCCAATCAAGCTAATGCCGATTACATGGTCTCGTGGGTGAATGCATTTGGAGCAGAAGCGAATTCTGGTCGAGGTCTCTTTCACTCAGCGAAGCACTGCAAAGAAGCCAGACCAGATTTGCTAGAAGTAGACAATCAGGTGCTTCCATCACGAATTCTTGGACTGATTCCCAAATCGCAAGTTTGGAAATTTCTAAAGAAACTGAATAGCCAAAGGGGCATTCGTTTTCTCAACAAAGCCAAATTCCTAGCCTCAAAAACGTCCAAAAGGCACGAATTTCGCCAAAGTCTAGTCGCCTTTTCATTTTTGCTCGACTACGTGCCAGGGTGGGAGAAATCGTATTCGCCGGGAGGGTTTATCCAATTCCAATGCTTCGTTCCTGACGCATCCGCCCGAGAACTCTTCCCTCGGCTCATTCAAATGCAGCAGCAAGCTGGACTCACCAATTTCTTGACCGTAATGAAACGCCATCGTTCAGACTCATTCTTGCTCAGCCACGGCGTTGATGGTTTTTCTCTAGCCATGGATTTCAAAGTCACTAGCAGCAATTGGAAATCGCTTCAAGAGCTTTGCTGGGCTATGAATGATGCCGTTTTGGATGCTGGCGGTAAGTTTTATCTGGCAAAAGATTCGACGCTTCGTACTCAAGATATTGAGCGCTGGCTTGGTACCGAGAAGTTATCAGAATTTCGAAAATGGAAGAAACTTCTTGATCCAAATTTGCTGTTTGACTCCTGCTTGGCAAGACGAACCAAACTTTTCGGCGAAGTCTAGATTCACTATGCTACAGTCTCGGTTCAAACGTACCGAAAATTACGACCATGAGGGGTCGAGAATTTTGGGAATCTAGAGCGGGAACCATTTCCGCTGTTGTTTTCTATTGCATCGCAATGATCGCGATTGGATGCGGTGGCGGTGGAGCAGGCAGCGGAACGACTACAGGCGCGACGACGGGAAGCACGACTGGCGCGACAACTGGAAGCACAACCGGCGCAACCACCGGATCAACAACTGGAGCCACGACCGGTAGTACAACTGGTTCAACCACAGGAAGCACGACAGGTGGATCTGTTCCAGACTACTTCTATTTTTCTAGCGACAAAGACGGCCTTCCTGAATTGTTCAAATTGAACAATGACGGATCGGGGTTAGCTTCTATTTCGACAAATGGCGAGCAAGCCGAACAACCAAGCTCATCTCTTGACGGAACAAAAATTGTCTTCACTTCTGTTAGCCTTTTCGCGAGAGTCTTCGGAATCTTATCAAGCGGCGCCGGTTTTGTTTCGATTGCCGACACGAGCGACGATAATTCTGAGCCATCCATTTCGCCAAGTGGCATTTCAGTTCTGTTCACATCTAACCGCTTCGGAACACCTCAATTGTTTACCATTCCGTTTTCAGGTGGTTCGGCAACCCAGCTAACTTTTGAATCGAGCGGCGCAGTTCAAGGCCAGTGGAGTCCTGACGGCACAAAAATCGCATTTGTTTCAGGTGACACAAATGACGACATTTATGTCATGAATGCCGATGGGTCTGGGAAAACGCAACTAACTTCGAACAGTTCTGATGAATGGAACCCAGCCTTCAGCCCCGATGGATCCAAAATCGTTTTTGTACGAGATTACGGCTCTTTGGGTGAAGTCATCGGTCAAGTTATGGTCGTAAATGCAACCGGAGGCGGACTCAATAGATTGACCACTTCAATGTTGAACGACGACGACCCATGCTATTCGGGCAACGGCCAATACATCTTCTTTTCAAGGCCATTTGGATTCGGCAGGGAAATTTATCGAATGACAAATTCGGGTGGAAGTCCATCAAATTTAACGAACTTCGGTGCATTTAGCGGCCAACCAAGAACTCCGGGTCTTTGAATCGAAAGGAGCGTGGAGCAACTGTTAGGTTATGCTCTTAAAAGCTCGAACTAAAGCTCCGCATCCATTGAACCCATACGAAGCAACTAATCCATACCGAATAGCTGCCGATCCGAACAAATCGCGCCCAATAAAGTAAGCTTGAAGCTCGTCGGGAACCTTTATGCTGTCAACTGCATCCCAATTCCAATCTGAATGTCAGTCGGCTTCTTCGGCGCTGATCGGTACGCATTTGAACCCAGACGGAGATGCTTTAGGTTCAGCAATTGCACTTTCACTTTACTTTGATGCGATTGGTTTAGCAAACGAAGTTCTTTGCCACCATGTTCCGCCGGCGAATTTAGAGTTCTTGCCTCATATTGAAAAAGTAAAGCTGAAGCCTGAAATGGAATCGCACGATCTGGCCGTCATGCTCGATTTGGACTCAATTGAGCGGCTTGGCGACCCCGCGGAACATCTTTCTAAAGCCAAGCGGCTCGTAGTAATTGATCACCATATTCCACACGAGGCACCCGGCGATCTGCGAATTATTGATCAAACAGCCGCCGCGACTTGTGCCATTTTGGCAAGGTTGTTATTGGAAATGGATGCAGAAATCACTCCTGAAATGGCGACTTGCCTTCTGACTGGGATTGTAACGGATACCGGCAGCTTCCGATTTCGAAACACAAATGCGGAGGCTCTCATGCTTGCCAGTCGCCTTCTCGAAGCAGGCGGGAACATTGGATTAGTTTCTGAAGAGATTTTTCAGCGCAAACCTCTGGCAGCCGTTCGACTCTTAGGATTTCTGCTTGAAACCATGACTTTAGAAGTTCAGAATCGGGTGGCGTGGGGGCAAATGACCCATGATCAATTTCAGCTTGTCGGCGCCAAAGACGAGGATACTGAAGGCTTTGTGAACGAGATGCTTTCGATCAGTTCAGTAGAAATCGCCGCCCTTTTTCGGGAAACAAAGCCAGATTGGGTGAGGGTGAGCCTTCGGTCAAGAGGCAAGCACGACGTTGCAGCTGTAGCCCGCGAATTTGGCGGCGGCGGGCATCACAATGCGGCTGGATGCTCGTTTGATATGCCGATTTCAGAAGTAGTTTCTCTAGTCGTTCCAAGGATGCGAGAATGCTTGGGATCGCATTAATTGACAAGCCCTCGGGCATTTCCTCGCATGATGTCGTGAACGGAATCCGGCGCAAGCTTGGCACCAAGCGTGTCGGCCATGCTGGGACGCTCGACCCGATCGCCACGGGATTGCTCGTTGTTGCAATCGGCCCCGCAACTCGGTTCCTTCAATATTTGTCTTTGGAACCAAAGGAATATATTTGCCAAGTTCGTTTTGGGATCGCAATGGATACTCAAGACATTGAGGGGCAAGTGATTTTTGAAGGAACTGTTCCAACCAATATTGAAAAAATCGCCGAATCTGCCAAAGCGAAATTTTTGGGTCGAATCGAACAAATGCCGCCGATGTATTCGGCTGTAAAAAAGGATGGGAAACCTCTTTACACCTATGCAAGAAAGGGCATCGAAGTAGTAAGGCAAGCCCGAATCGTGCAAATTGACGACATCAAATTCGAGGATTGGCACAACGAAACCGCCGAAATTCGCGTTATTTGTTCTGGTGGGACATACATGAGAACACTTGCACATGATTTAGGCGAGGCGATTGGGTGCGGGGCGCACCTTTGCGGCCTTCACCGAACCCAGGCAGGCAGGTTTCGCATCGAAGGCGCAAATTCAATAGAAGAGCTTGAACCAAGCCGCTTGATGCCCCTTTCGGAAGCCCTCAAACCCATGACGATTCTGAAACTCAACGAAACTGAGGTCGCCGCCATTCGCAACGGAATGCCAATCGGTGCTGGACAAAGAGGCGTTTCGGGCAAGGTTGCACTCGCTGATCCGGCTGGCGAGATCATTGGAATTGCGCACGCCGATGGCCCAATGTTACAGCCAGAATGCGTCATTCCGCTGGAGGCAATCGTTGCTTCGAACTGAGCCAGCAGCCACCAAAAAAGCTGTTTCGAGCTACTTGCTTTGGTTTGGAGTTTGGGCTGCCATAACCATCATTGGCTTCATTCTAACCCCGCATCCCGACGGACATGGAACGCACCGCCAACTCGGATTGCCGCCGTGCGCGAGCGCTTTTCTGTTGAATCGTCCTTGCCCTGGATGCGGCTTGACGACAAGCTGGACAGCATTGTTGCACGGCAAGATTACGACCTCGTTTCAAGCGCATCAGTTTGGACCTTTTTTGTATTTGGCGTTTAGCGCATCTGCAATTGCAGCGTTTTGGGCTTGGAAGCAGCAAAGATTTTTTGTTTATTCAAAAGCCGCGAATCGGATTCTGTTGGGCTTTGTTGCTGTTTTTCTGGCTGTATGTGTTTACCGATTCCTTGATCCTCCTGCTAGCTATGCGAAGAATCCATTTGCTCCAGTTCGGTCGAGCGCTATTGCGGGGTCGTGAACAAGGTCGGGGAGCCGCCTGTGTGCCAAAACAGAATCTTTCCGCCAATCTCGCCTGACTCAATCAGGGCAAAAAGCCCCGCCGCTGCCTTTCCAGAATAAACCGGATCAAGAATAATCCCTTCCCTTTTCGCGAATTGTTCTATTGCCTTTGTTCCAGCTTCACTGGGAATGCCATAAGCCTCGCCGCAATATCCCATACGCAAATCAATATCGGCTCTTCTAATTTTCTTTTCAATACCAGTGATGCCTCCAACTAAATCGCAAAGACTGACAATGTCATGCGCCAATTCATCATCTGGGTCGGGGTCCGCAGAAATTCCGATCACTTTCGTTTTGGTGCCTTGAAAGCAATATGCCAGTCCCGCATGAGTGCTTCCGCTGCTGCTGGGGGTTACTAAAAAGTCAAACTGTTCGCCTGTCGCAATTACTTCTTCTCCAGCGAGATGAAATGAATACGCCCCTAGAGCGGACGATCCGCCGATTGCAATGAGATAGGGCGATTCGCCTTGTAAGGTGAGTTCCAATGCCACTTCGCCAGCGTGTTTCGCAAGTTGCTCCCAATCGCCATCAGGGAATATTCGCAATTCGACTCCAAACAAATCGTCCAGAATTCGATTGCCCCCACCAACGTGCTTTGTTCCGGTGGGCTTGCCCGCCGCCGCGTAATAGGGCATGTTCATTACCGCTGCTACGCATCGCAAGCCAAACATCGAGCACGCCGCCCCTAATTGACGGACAAAATTAGACTGAATCGCGCCTTGGCACACTATAGCGGTCGCTTTTGAATCAATCGCCTCGGCCAACAGAAACTCGATCTTCCTCCCCTTGTTTCCTCCAAAGCCAAACCCCGTTAGGTCGTCGCGCTTGATCCATAGATCGGTCTTCAATGCGTTCGAAAGCCTCTCCAATCGGTGCATGGGAGTCGGTTTGCAAATCAAGGGAATTTGGCGAGGTTGCACAAATGAAGTTTACTTTGCCCGGCTTCAAAGTTCTCTGACATGCCAAACTTCGTCTATAACCAAAATGGAAGAGCAAAGCGAACCGATTTCTGAATCCACGCCACGCAAAAGAAGGAGAGGCTGCCTCATTTTTGGGCTGGTTGTGCTTGTTGGACTGGGCTGGTGGCTCGGGCCGGTGATAAAGTCGGCATGGAAGGTCGGTCTATTTGAAAAGGTAGACAAGCGAACCTACGATGGAAACACGATGCAGAATTTCAAGTCTATGCACCAGGCGATGATGCTCTACCACGAAAGCGAAGACGCTTTCCCTCATGGTTCCGGCTGGATGGTAGAAGTTGAAAATCGGATGAGGGCCTATGATATGGACAAGAACGAGAGTGCGAAAAAGCTAGTTTCGCCTGAGTATCGAGATCAGCCCGGAAAATTTGGATATGCGATGAACGATCAATGCAGTCGAAAATACAAAGATGACATACCAAATCCCCCAACTACCTCTCTGCTCTTTGACAGCAGTGATCTGACTCGAAATGCGCACGGATTGCCTGAAAAACTCCTTCCAATTCCGCCGAGGCAAGGCCAAAATCGAGGCGTCTCCGTCGAAGGTCAAATGCTGAAGCTGTAAGCCATGCGGATTGCCATTCAAGCAGAAAATCTGGTTGGAGGTGCCAACTTTCGCCATGCAGGCGTTGGGCGGTACAGCTATTCCATCATTGACCATTTGCTACGTATTGGAGAAGGGCACGAGTGGCATTTGATGGCAACATCCGCATTTGAAGTTCCCTCAGATTGGACTACAAGAGAAAACTTTCACCTCAAAGTAATACCAGAGAAATATCGTCTGTGGAGGGCTTTTCACCGTACGCCATATTTACTTAGACATCGAATTGATGTGCTCTTTGTGCTGACAGGCCCAACGTGCAATCATTCCCTCATCAAGAAAGCTGTAACTGTTCATGATTTGTTTCCATTTGATCATCCGCAGGCGTTCGATGAGTCGGTTTTGGAATCTATGAAAGGTCTAGCCACCCAGCAGATTTTGAAAAGTGATCTCATTTTTTCGGTCAGTCAAAACACCAAAGATCGGTTACTAAAGCGATTTCCGAACGTAAGCTCAAATTCAGTTGTCGTCACTCCAAACGGACCGGGGAACGTTGGCGAGAGAGTAACGTACTCTTCAGTCTCCAAAGAAAGGTTGCAAGGTTTGGGGGTTCCATTTGATCGCTACTTCTTCACTTTGGGGACTCTAGAGCCACGAAAGAATCTGGGCAGGCTGATCGAAGCGTTTGGCAAACTCTGCCAAGAGTCTAATGAAGATGACTTTGGACTTGTAATTGGTGGAGGAAAGGGTTGGAACGAAAGTTCCATCTTTGATTCAGTCTCAAATCTTGGGCTCGAAAACAGGGTCGTATTTCTAGGCTACGTGCTAGACGAAAACCTTCCCGATCTTTTCGCTCGATCTGAGGCATTCATTTGCGCTTCGATTGACGAAGGGTTTGGCATTCCAGTCCTAGAGGGCATGATGTATGGCACACCGGTTCTGACAAGCGACCGGGGCGCGCTGCCCGAAGTCGGCGGCGATGCTGTTCTCTATTTTGATCCTGAAAATGTGGAAGAAATGGCAACGATGATGGAAAAGTTTTTGGACGGTGCTGTTGACCGGGAGCAAATGGTCGAAACTGGAATTGAGAGGGCAAAGCAATTTAGTTGGGAGAAGACGGCTGAGACAACTCTTGCAGAAATTTTGAAGTTGGGAAGTGTTTCATAAAATAACCCGGAACTCCCACTCCAACCCCTCCCTCTTTCTTCCCGATTTCATTTCCCTACGGCGGGGCAGGCGTTCCTCGAAAAAGGGAGGGGCTATTTGGCACTAATCTCGCGATAAACTTCCTCAAGACGGTCCAAATGCCTGTCCATCGAAGGTGGCGACGACCAGAATCGCTCGTAAGTCGTTTCGCTCATTTGCCGAACGGTTGCGTTGTCCCTTAATTTGACCATTGCATCAATCAATTGTTCAAGATTTCCGCCGTTGTAAATTAGGCCAGTTGCACCATTCTCGACAGCTTCGCGAGAGGCGTTGGTGTCGGCAACAATCACTGGCAGGCCATGAGCCTGAGCCTCGATTGTTGAAAGGGGCGAGCATTCGTACCAAATGCTTGGCATGACAAATGCCCTCGCCTTTGAAAGCCTTTCGTGCACCCCGGCGGCATCGAGCCAACCGGTGCATTCGGCATCAGGGTTGACACGAAGCACTTCCTCTCTTTCGGGGCCATCGCCAATAAAAAGTGCCTTTACTCCAGCTTCGCGAGCCGCCAGCGCCACCTGAACGGGAGCCTTTTCGGCAACCATTCGGCCAATGAACACGAATTCCGAATTTGATTCGTTCGTAGCTCGTGGCGTTTGAGTTACGTCTACCGGATTTTGAACCAGAAACTGCCTTGCATTTGAATTGAGAAACGGCGACAGGATTTCTTGACTAAATTCTGATACAAAGGCCACAAAGTCAACTCGCTCTGCGACTCTTGCCCGGTGCCTTTGCGCCATTGACACAGCGATCATCGGAATCTTTGATCTCATGGATCCAGAAGTGCAATTTGTGCAAATGCAAGACAGCGATAGCGGTTTTCGGTGGCAGATTTTGTTTTCGCCGTAATGGAAGAAATTGCGTTGCGGGCAGGCAATACCGTAGTCGTGCATCGTTATCAATGTGGGTATTCCGCTCGATATCGCAGCATCAATAATAGAACTAGAGAGCATTCCGTAGTAGCAATGGGAATGAATAATCGTGTCTTTGGCATCAATTTGCGAAAGATAGTTCATGAGGGCGGCTCGGGAAGCCTCGTTCCACATTCGAGTTTTGTGAAATTCCATACCTGACAATTTGCCTTGATCGGTGCAATGCACGGTGAGATTCTTGACTC
>JANNQV010000029.1:0-3897 GCA_031400935.1 Armatimonadota bacterium | reverse complement strand
GATTGACGTTCGTGTTTCTATTGTCCCTACGGTTTTTGGCGAACGCGCCGTCATGAGAATTCTCGACAAGGGAACCGCCATGATGGGTATGGAAGAGCTAGGAATGAACCTAGACGTGCTCGAAAAGTACCGCCGACTCATATCAATGCCTTATGGGATCATTTTGGCTACAGGTCCAACAGGTTCAGGTAAATCAACTTCGCTTTATGCTTCGCTACAAGAGATTTATTCCCCAACGACCAACATCCTGACTATCGAAGATCCCGTGGAATATCAGGTTCCCGGAATTGGGCAGATTCAAGTTCGCGCTAATATCGGCCTGACATTTGCAAACGGACTTCGAAGCATTGTTCGACAAGACCCTGACATTATCATGGTTGGTGAAATCCGCGATTATGAAACAGCGGAGATATCGATTCATGCGGCGCTCACGGGTCACCTTGTATTCAGTACGCTTCACACCAACGACTCCGCTGGTGCGATAACTCGGCTCATGGACATGGAAGTAGAGCCATATCTGGTTGCATCATCTTTAGTTGGTGTCATAGCCCAACGACTGGTTCGACGAAATTGTGCTTTCTGTTCGCAACCCTTTGCTTACAGCGATGAAGCATTAGAGGCTATCGGAATTTCAAAAGACGATGTAAAGAAGGGCGATCTGCGGAAGGGTGTGGGATGCGATAAGTGCCAAGGTTCTGGATTCAAAGGGCGTCAGGGTGTTTACGAATTACTAATTATTGATGAAGAAGTTCGCAAAATGACAGTAGATCGAGTTTCGTCTTCAGTGATCAAAGAATATGCGGTTCGAGCACAAGGCATGAGAACACTACTTGGAGACGGACGACTGGCAGTATTGAGCGGAAAGACTACACCGGAAGAAGTTCTTCGTGTCTGCCAGAGGGAAGCAATATGACAAATTACTCTTATGTTGCGTTAGACGTTTCTGGGGCGCGTAAATCCGGCCAAATTGAGGCGAAGGACCGAGATACTGCGATCGCCACGATTAAGACTGAAGGCAGGTTTGTTGTTGAAATTTCTGAGGAAAAATCAAAAGCTCAGACTTCCACATTTGGGCAGAGCCGCAAAGTATCGAAAGCAGAACTGGCACTGATGAGCCGAAGGATGTCGGATCTCGCTGCTGCGGGATTGCCACTTGACCGAGTTTTGCAAGTTATCGCAGAGCAATCTGAAAGCCCAGTTCTTGCTGAAATCGCTTTGAGCGCCTTAGAAGATGTTCGAAGTGGTTTGCCCGTTTCCCAGGCACTCGCAAAGCATCCGAAGTTGTTTCCGCCTTTGTTCACCGAGACATTGCGTGCTGGCGAGGCGAGCGGGCAATTTGCTGAAGTCTGTTCAAGACTTGCAGAATTTCAACAAATTGAAGTAACCCGGCGAAGTCAATTGTCGGCAGCAATGGTTTATCCAGCAGTTTTGGGATCGGTTGCAATTGGAGTAGTGATTTTCTTGCTAACTTTTGTCGTTCCAAGGCTGTCACTTATCTTTCGAGATATGAAGAACGAACTTCCCTTGTCCACAAAGATCCTTCTCGGAACGACCGCTGTTATCACTCAAAATTACATCTTGATTCTTGCTTCAATGGCAGGAACTTATCTTTTGTATCGTGGGTGGGCTATGTCTGAGTCTGGGGCGTGGATGCGTGACCGGATGTTGCTTCGATTGCCTGTTGCTGGAAAAGTAATTACCAAAGCCGTGATTTCCAGATATGCCAGAACACTCTCAACCCTAGTTTTTGGCGGTGTTCCGATTTTGGAAGCACTCAGACTTTCAGGGCTGGCGGCTGGAAACCGGGTGTTTCAGCGAACCAGCGACCAAGTGGCAGATGAGGTTCGTGAGGGTCGATCTATTCATCAAGCAATGCAAGATACCGCTGTGTTTCCACCTGTGCTAACCCATATGGTTGCAATTGGTGAAGAAACGGGCGACTTGCCAAAGATGCTCAATCGGGTGAGCGACTCTCTTGATTTCGAAGTTGACAATGGCATGAGGAAGCTGATGTCAATGCTTGAACCCATCATCGTCCTAGTTATGGGAGCATTTGTTGCGTTTGTCGTGATCTCAATCTTGTTACCCATATTCATGGCACAAGACGCCATTAAGTAGCCTTTAGAAATCTATCCAAGGCAGGAAAAACTATGAAGAAAAATACATTTCAGTCAAACGGGATTGGCCGAAGGGGTTTTACATTGATCGAGTTGATCGTTGTCATGCTCATTTTGGCGATTTTGGCAGCACTTATCGTTCCTAGAATCATTGGTAGAACCAGTGATGCTAAACGGTCGAAAGCAGCAACCGACGTTGCCCGTTTGAGTTCCATGATTCAGACATTTCGGCTGGATGTCGGTCGATTCCCGAGTACAGAGGAAGGGCTTCAAGCTCTTCGTTCGGCTCCGTCGGACGTGAATAACTGGAAGGGCCCGTATTCTATGGATCCAATTCCGCCCGACCCTTGGGGATTTGATTATGTATACGAGTATCCCGGGGCAGATGGAGAAGAGAGCTTTCTTCTTGGAAGCTATGGCGGTGATGGTGCCGAAGGTGGTGAAGGGGAAGGTATCGACATCTTCCAAGGCGCAGGTGATGTTCAGCAGTGATCTTAGGCAATCGTAAGTGCAAGGGATTTACGTTAATTGAAGTTAGCGTAGTCGTGCTTATTTTTGCTCTTTTTTCTGCATTGGTAGTGCCCAGATTGTATTCGTTACGTCGTGGCGATGATGTCAGAAAATTTACGATTGAATTGCCTGGCGCAATTCGAACGATTCGTGCGAATGCAATAAGTCGAAGCGAGAGCTTGGTTTTAGCATACGACAGCCAATCAAACGAGCTGCAAGTTCAATCTGTTGACGGGCAGGAAGTCGGGAGCAGTGTTTCTATTCCGGCTGATGTCGAGGTTACTGGGGCGAGGATCGGTAAATCCGACGCTGCCGGATCAGATTGGGAACTGCGCTTCTATAGTGATGGAACGTGCGATGGCGGTGGCATCAACTTTAGCTTCGATGGAAAAGCTCAATCCCTTCAGCTTTATGCGCAGACTGGGGCTGGACGATGGGTAGATGGTGAATTGCCCGAACTAGGAACTGACGAATGGCAGGCTGGCGAACTAGAGCAGCGAGTTCCGGAGGGCGGATAATTGCGTCGCGGTTTCTCCCTCATCGAAGTCTTAGTAGCTGTTGTGCTTCTAGGTATTGGTGTAGTAGGCAGTTTGCAGGCACTTGCTTCTCTAAATCGAACCGAGGTAAATGTGCGCGAATCGCAGCGAACACAACAACTAGCTCACCAAAAATTGGATGAACTGATTGCAACGGACGAGATTCAAAACGCACCGCTGGATGGCACGTTTGAGGATGAAGGAAGCCCAAATCTTGAATGGACTCTTGAAACCGAGCCATCTGAAGTTGAAGCTCTCCTCATCGTCAGATTAAGCGTTTCAAAAGCGGGGGAAGACGAAAATCGCGGATTCACGGTCACAACGCTTCTATACGATGTTGGCCAAGCGGCTGGGGCTACGTCGCAATGAGAAAACGTGGATTGACACTCTTAGAACTGCTTGTGGTCAGCGTGATGATGGCACTGATTACTGTTGGAGCATCGGCGGCATATTCCGCCGCTGTCCGTTACCACACAACCATTCTCCCTCAGCGAGAAGTGTTTCGTGCCGAACAAAAATTTGAATCCTATCTCCGAGATCTGATCGAGAGAGCATTCGTTGATACGAACGCGGACACTTACTTCATTTTTTCAGTTGGTGGAAATGGTCCTGCATCCGGGAATAGTGGCGACAGCGCCGATACGATGACATTTACAGCAACTGGACTGCCTTCTTCGGGCGCAGCCGCCAATTCGGAGCTCGACTTTGAATCTCAAAATGAATCCTTCGGTCCG
>JANNQV010000028.1:0-253564 GCA_031400935.1 Armatimonadota bacterium | reverse complement strand
GAAAACTATCTCCCGGCTGGAAATATGGCACCCGCCATCGAGGGCATGGCTCCCGATGGGAAGACGTATTCCTTGGCAAAACTTGCCAAAGAAAAGCCGGCGTTCGTGGTGTTTTGGAAGCAGAGATGCCCTCACAATGCGAAGGCTTCGGCGTTGTTCAATTCGCTCCAAAAAGCCTACGGCGAAAAAACTTCGCTTATTGGCGTGGTTAATGCTGACTCCGAAGGAGCAAAGGCGTGGACCGAGCGGTTCGCAGTGAACTATCCGCTTCTTTCTGACCCAACTAAGGCGGCAATCGGAGCCTACAAGTTGCGATATTCCATTACGACGGTTCAGGTCGGCACCAATGGCAAAATCGAAAGAGTGTTCGAGGGCTACGGTGCAGAAAGCGTCAAAGCGCTTAATGAGGCAATGGCAAAATCGGCTAGAATGAAAATGGTCGAAATTGACTTTTCCAGCGCACCGGGGACGCTTACATGGGGTTGAACCTACTAAATCCAGCTTTCCTGGTCAGGAAGGCAAAAACGTAATGCCCAACTTTGCAGTTGGGCATTACTATACTAAAAGGCCCTTTGAAGAGGGCGTTGTGGTTCATTTACATCATCGGAACGACATGCTTCTTCATCGGCATCTTGCACATCTTGCAGTTTCCAGCCTTGCCAGCACTCATTTTGCAATGATCGCAAGAATAGGTAACAAAACTCTTCTTCATTGCCATCTTGCACTTGCTACAGTTGCCAGCCTTCTTAGAAGATGTGTTGCAATGGGAACAGACATGGGCGACACGGCCTTTCATCATCGAAGTTTCAGAGCCGCAAGGGCATTTGCCCGCCTTCATCGAAGCCATGTCGCATTTCGCGCAAACATGGGCGGTTGTGTCCATCTTCTTCGTTCCTGTCTGGGCAATTCCGAACGGAACAGCCACTATGGCGAAAGCGAAAAGGGTTACTAGTAATAGGATTTTGTTCATTTGTTTGACCTCCAAAGTCATTTTTCGAAGGGGAAATGCAAAAATGGTAAAAGGAG
Source organism: Armatimonadota bacterium (assembly GCA_031400935.1). Classification (GTDB taxonomy): domain Bacteria; phylum Armatimonadota; class Fimbriimonadia; order Fimbriimonadales; family Fimbriimonadaceae; genus JANNJE01. The sequence continues at coordinate 252,538 of JANNQV010000028.1, read as the reverse complement.
TTCCGCTCTCGTTGCGGAACTTTTGGAACGGCAAACTCATTCACATCGCAAAGAAACACTCATTGGTACCGCGCGGGCTTGACCGCGCAAAAAACCAACTTGGAAGTGGGTAATGATACAAACGATTTGAGGAATACCAGGGGAAAAGCGCGGTCAAGCCCGCGCACTCCCAAAGACGAACTCCGGAGCATTATATTTGAGCTTACGAGGACAGACACGAGATTTTGAAACCGCTATTCGAGGCGAGCTTCCGGTTTTGTACCGGGTTGCAAAACGAATGGCGAAGTCGGCGTTTGACGCCGAAGACTTAGTGCAGGAAACTCTCATTCGGGCGTTTTCAGCTTGGAATCGGTTCGACGGACGCCACCTAAGGGCATGGCTTTTGCGAATTCTGTACAACGAAAACCTCGCAAGATTTCGAAAGCCTGAACCTGATCTTCAGCTATCCGATTTCGATTGGGAAGAACCGTTTCGAGACGATCTTTGGGTTTCAGTTGCGAATCGTGACCAAGCGCAAACGATTCTTCAGCAATTAGAATGTCTGGAAAGTCATCATCGGCTCGTAATTCAGCTTTGCGATGTGGAAGGCATGTCGTACGAAGAAGTTGCGTCGGTTCTCGATGTTCCCGTCGGCACAGTTCGCTCCAGACTTTTCCGTGGCCGAAACGTCTTGAGAGAACGGGTACTTGCGGTGATGGGGGGAAGCTTTGAATAAAGTTGATTGGTACGCATATTTGGATGGAACTCTCTCCGCTGACGAGCGAGTCATTGCAGATCAGACTCTCGCTGAAGATGCCAATGCCAAGGGGCAATTGAACGAAGTGCGAGAATTCCTTGCAAGCATAAGGAGAGAAGGACTGTCAGAAGAAGTTCCTCTAAGCCGATTGCAGGCTATGGTGCCAAAGCAAGCCAAGGTTTCATTTCCGCAATTGGCTTGGAAGCCAGCCCTTGCCGCCGGAATCTTGATGGCTGCTATCGGGATAGCGCGAGTGGATCGCCGACCGGCTTATGAAGCCCTTGCCGCCAAGAGTTTTACCGAAGCGGCTGCTTGGATTGAAGATCGAAATGGGATCAAGTTAGCTCGACTTCCGCAAAATATCGGAAGGATTATTGAATCCGAACGAACTCCAGATTCTGGTTGCTTTTGCATCCAGATAGATGGCAAGATCGTGCATCTCCGTTATACGAAAGACGAAGCCAAGATCAACGGTTTGATAGCTCAAGTTGGTTCGAATGATGGCTTCATGTCGGGCAATGGTAGGGTGGCCTTTCGAGCGGACAATTTGGTTTGGATCGTGGATGGCAAAGACAGCGATTCGGTATGGAGAGTTGCTCGCGAAGCTTCAAAGCAACTTCGAGTTTAGTAATGGACTTGCAATTTGGATTTCAATGAGCGAGAATATGCGCAAGGAGCACAGAGAAAACTATGACAACGCTACTCTTCATCGCCGCAATCCAAACATCTGGCACTCAAGCACAGATGCCTCTTTTTCGAGGCACCGGAGTCTATTCGCGCAAGGTAACAAACCACGCAATGGCTCAAAAGTACTTTGATCAGGGTCTAAACATGCTGTACGCATTTCATCATGGCGAATCGAAAAAGTCGTTTCGTGAGGCAATTCGTCAAGACCCAAAGTGCGCAATGGCCTATTGGGGATTGGCGACCGCGAATGGGCCGCACATCAATTTTCCTATGGTGCCTCCTGATGAAGAAATGGAGGCATACAATGCCATACAAAAAGCATTGAAATTGAAGGCAAGGAATAAAGCGGATGCGGAGCTAATCCGCGCAGCGGCGACGCGCTTCATGTGGCCCCAAGGTTCCCGCGGACCACTTGACAGAGCCTACGCAATCGCAATGCGAGAAACCTTCGCAAAGAATCCAAATGACCCTGATGCTGGCGCACTGTTTGCAGAATCCATGATGGACCTTCGCCCATGGGATTTGTGGAAGAAAGACGGGACGCCTCAACCTGGCACAACGGAAATCGTATCCACAATCCAAAAGACGATAAGGGTCTCTCCAAACCATCCGTTTGCTCTTCATTTGTACATTCACGCTGTCGAGGCGTCGCCAAATCCTGGGCTTGCTGTTGCTGCTTCTGACCGCCTTCGATTTCTTCAACCTGGACTAGGGCACAACGTCCATATGCCGTCGCACATTGATGTTCGTGTCGGCGAGTGGCAGAAGTCCATCGAGGCAAATGCAAGGGCGATGGTAGTGGATGCAAAGTATCGGTCAGAGCACAAAGTGGCACCGATTTATCGCGTCTATATGGCGCACAACAACCACATGCTTGCGTTCTCAGCGATGATGAATGGACAAAGAGCACTTGCGGAAAAGTCAATTGATGCTATGGTCGCTGCAATTCCATTGGATTATCAAAAGGAGATGTCTCCGTTCGTTGACGGTTTCTTTGCTATGCCAACTGAAGTACGTGTTCGATTTGGCAGATGGGACGATGTGCTTGCAATGCCAGAGTTTCCTGCTCACTTTCCTTTAAGTACTGCTTTGCGCCATTCCTCCCGAGCAATTGCCTATGCTGCAAAAAGTATGCCGTTTGAGGCAAGGGCTGAACAACTGCTTTTTGACGAAGCTAGAAAGAAAGTTCTCGCCGAGGCGATGTTTGGGAACAACAAGGCAAGCGATCTTCTGAATGTTGCAAACCTATTGATGATTGGCGAGATTTTGGTGGCCGAAGGCTATGTAGACATGGCGGTATCAACCTTGCGAAAGGCTGTTCAAGCCGAGGATGCCCTACGGTATTCTGAACCGCCAGATTGGATTCAACCCGTCCGGCACACATTAGGAGCATTGCTCCTGAGGGAGAAGCGCTACAAAGAGGCCGAACAGATCTTCTGGCAAGACCTAAAGAACCTTCCCAAGAATGGTTGGTCGCTTTTTGGTTTGAGCAAGTGCCAAGAAGCACTAGGGAAGGCAGCCGACGCTTCGATAACTCTGGCAAAGTTTCAAAGGACTTGGGCAAAGGCAGATACGAAAATCACGTCTTCGTGTTTGTGCATTCCTGAAGAATAGCGAAGTCGCTCAATGCCCGTTTCATTTCTACTTTTGAGCCATCTGTAGATGCATTGCGTGGAGTTTGTGATGATCGAGTTCTAGGAAATCACTTCCGAAACTCCCAAAATCCCTACATTGCCCCAAAAACCTGCATCCCTCAAGATACAATGGTCGTAAGGTAACAGCAACACGTGGCGGATTGGTTTTACATTGGGCATTACGGGCAACTTGGTCCGCTCACCCTCGATCAAATGGAAGAGTTGATTGAAGGGGGCGTTGTGGTGCGCGAAACATATATCTGGTGCACCGGAATGCCGCAATGGCTCCCTGCCGATCACGTCGGAGATTTGAAGGCGAAATTCGCATCTGCACCTGCGATGATGGCGCCTCCTCCGCCGCCAAATATGCCACGAACTGCTCCTCCAGTCATGCAGCCTCAAGCATCTGGGAGCTATCAACCTTACGGATCGCCTTCACCATATCAAGATTCGTATCCGGCAATGTCTCCTATGGGCAATTTTCCTGCGCTGCGAAGCGACAAGTCGAAGGTCGCAGGTGGGATATTGAACATCGTGCTTCCAGGCGTCGGAAGGATGTATCTTGGCTATGCGGCGATTGGAGTCATTCAGCTATTTGTTACTCTTTGTACCGGCGTTGGAGTGCTTTGGCCGCTGATAGATGGCGTACTCATTCTAAGTGGCAATTTGAAGTATGACGGGTATGGCAGGATTTTGAAGGACTGATTCCTGCTCAATAACCCAAAAACCGGCGATAAGCCCCGATCACCTTTCGGATGTAGTTCTGGGTCTCGCGATACGGGGGGACTTGATAGTTGTTTCTTCGCACGGTGCCCGAGCCTGAGTTGTACGCTGCCAACGCCAAAATCAACGATTCGTAGTCGTTACCAGTAATTTTTTTATACTTGTCAATATGGCCACGAATGACACGTGTCGTGCCATACAAATTCTGCATCGGATCGTAAGCATTCGAAAGCCCGAGGCTTTGAGCTGTACCAGGCATCAATTGTCCCAATCCCATCGCGCCAGGTTTGCTTCGGCTGTCTGGATTGAAGCCGCTTTCGACCAACACCATTGCCATAATGAGGCGAGAGTCAACGCCATAGCGTTTACTGAAACCAATGATTCCCTGTGCGATTACGATTGCTTGCTCGTCGGTTAAGCGCTTGTTATAGCCCTTAATGTAAGAACCATAGCTTCTGATAAGTTCTGTGTCACTGAGCGTCCAATTAGCTGCAACAGGTTGCCCCTTGCCGATCGGACCTGAAAGTGGCGGCTTGGTCGTCGGGTGATTGATTTTTGTCGGAGTTTTGGGTCTGGCAAGAGCTTCCAAGCGAGCAATGTCTGCTTCGGGAGCGGCTCCGAGGAGTTCAGCATGAAGCGACGACGTCTCAGTTTGCCTCGAAGCCCGAATAAGGAGTCTGCAATGCACTTCGTTGCCCTGAAGCCATGCAATCGGTGTTTTTGATTCGATGTCAACGGTGCTTTCGTCCAATCGTTCGAGTAAATAGGTTGTTTTTCCGCTTATCGAAAATGAGCCTTTGATAACGCCGGCAATTTCAATCGTCTTTGTTCCGATCAAGACATCAAGTGCTGAAACTTCAAAGGCAACCTTGATTCCGTGTTTCTTTCGCAACGCGACATATTCTTGCAGCGTTTGGCTGTATCCGCTCGAAAACGCGAGGGCTGTAACGAGTAATGCGGGCAGGATTCGTGGGGGCATGGGTTTTAGGTTTATGGTTTTGGGTTTCGGGTGTTGGATGTCGGGTGTTGGCGGCGACTTGTGTACAACCTGCTATCTACTTGCAAGCCTCATTGCCTTCCATACAAATCAGAATGGCGGAGAGATCGGGATTCGAACCCGAGAAGGGTTTAACCCCTTACCCACTTAGCAGGCGGGCGCTTTCGTCCACTCAGCCATCTCTCCGCAGCGATCCTAGTATACATGATCGGCTTTTTGGACTGGAAGCTTCATCGTATGGAAATTTGGCATGTGTTTGGCAAGTGGTTTGCAAGTTGCTGGCAGGTTGTTGACATTGTCATTGTTGCCGCTAAATTTGCACAAAGTGTAAATCAGGTTGGCTCTCGAAACCGAAAATACGGCTACGAAATCTGCCTTCCGATCCACTTTTGACTGATATCCGAGAACTGATAATTGACAACAATTGGTCCCAAATACGCTCAATTACGAACGATTCCCGTCTATAATAGTGGAAGAAGAAAAATGCTTCCATTTTTGCCTGCACTGCTGATTCTAATCCTCCAAGGTTCACTTGGAATAGATCGTGGTATTGCATCGAGCCAGTTTACGGAAGCTTTGGCCCTACTTTGCGACCCGCGACTTGAGGGCAAGCGTTGTATTGAGAATTCGGACGATCTTGATTCGGATGCGATCGCAATTGAAACGTCGCGACGAATCGCGACAGTTACGAATTTGCTGATTCAATGGTTTGATACAGAAACAAATTCGCAAGATTCAGAACCGATTTCTGAATCCCTCATCCGGATTCAGATTCATCCTATTCGGACAGAGCGTTTGGCTTCAGTCGTCGCTTCAAGGATTCATCCGAATCGTGCTGGGCCGGCTTAGTTCGGCGACATTGTTTCTGTGTCGCTCGATTTTCTAGCGCTCATTCGTATTTGCGCGGATTTTACAGACTAAAGTCTGTGATCCAGATGCAGACTAAAGTCTGCGTTTCTTTCCGAAAGCCCCCGCCCAGTACCCTGCACCCTAAACCCCATACCCTGAGATAAAAAATGAATTTCCTACGAAAAATATTCGACACTAGCAAGAAAGACGTTGACATGCTGCTTCCAATCGTGGCGCAAATCAACGCATTTGAAACCGAGATATCTGCCCTCGACGATGATGCATTGCGAGCCAAAGGCCCTTCCTTCAAAGAGCAAATTGCAACAGGCAAGACCTTAGACCAACTACTTCCGGAAGTGTTTGCCGTAGTCCGTGAGGTCTCGAGTCGCACACTCGGAATGCGTCACTTTGACGTTCAGCATGTTGGCAGCATGGTGCTCCACCAAGGCCGAATCTCCGAAATGAAAACGGGCGAAGGAAAGACCCTTGCTGCAGTTGCACCGCTGATCTTAAATGCCTTAACGGGCCGCGGAGCGCATCTCGTTACCGCCAACGATTACCTAGCTCGTCGTGACGCAGTCTGGATGGGTCCCATTTTCCATTTTCTCGGAATATCGCTTGGCATTATTCAGGGCCAAGGCGAAGACACAGAAGAGCTCGGCGGGAGCTACCTTTATGTTCCTGGAGCAGACCAACTCGGCGATCCAAGATATATGAATCTGGTTTCTTGTTCACGTCGAGAAGCCTATCTATGCGACGTTGTTTATGGCACAAACCATGAGTTTGGATTCGACTATCTTCGCGACAATATGGCGTTCGATATTTCGCAACTTTCGATGCGAGAACTTCATTACGCAATCGTTGACGAAGTTGACTCGATCCTCATTGACGAGGCCAGAACACCACACATTATCTCGGGCGCAAGCAACGAGGATGTCTCGCTTTACAAGCACATCAATGAAATCGCAAAGAAGCTTGAAAACGAAACTCACTACAAAGCTGACAAGAAAAACCATTCGGTTTCACTTACTGAAGATGGCATGGACCTTGTCGAAGAGACGATGGAGATTGACAACATCGCGAGCGATCCAAAGATTTTGCATCACGTCAATGCTGCCGTAAAAGCAGTCGCGCTTTTTGACAAAGATGTGGACTATGTAGTTCGCGGTAACGAAGTTGTACTAGTTGATGAAAACACCGGCAGGCTCATGTTTGGAAGGCGGTTGAGCGATGGACTTCATCAAGCGCTTGAGGCTAAGGAAAACGTAACTGTTCAGCGTGAGAGCCAAACCGTTGCAGTTATCACTTTCCAGAATCTCTTCCGACTTTACGAAAAACTCGCTGGAATGACGGGTACAGCGAAAACAGAAGAAGACGAATTTCGAAAAATTTACGGCCTCGATGTGGTCTGCGTTCCGACACATCGCCCTATGATCCGAATTGATCACGGCGACATCATTTTCAAGACGCTTGAAGCGAAGTTTCGCGCGATTACTTGGGACGTCTTGCGTTTGTATTCCAAGCAGCAACCCGTTCTAATCGGCACTCGTTCTATCGAAATGTCGGAAGTTATGTCAACACGTTTGACGACCGACCTTTTGCAGAAATTAGTGCTGTCGCAAAGGCTTCGATACCATTTGGAAGTCAAAAAGGATGTCCCCAAGGACATTGTGAAGGATGTAATTGAAATCACGAATACTCCTCTCGCTGACCAAGACCGAAAGGCATTAGCAAATTTCGCGAGCAAGATTGGATTTAGCGGTGAGGCATTTTCACAAGAAAATATGGACTGGGCGCTCGAACAATGGAAGCTGACAAGCGAAAACAAATCGTACTTGGAAGAAGGGCTGACTCACGGTATTCCGCACAACATCTTAAACGCAAAATTCCATGAGCGAGAGGCGCTAATTATCGCTGAAGCTGGTCGAAAAGGCGCTGTGACTATTGCAACAAATATGGCTGGCCGTGGCGTAGATATTTTGCTTGGCGGACGAATTCAAGATGAGCAGATCGTTCGAGCGAGAGATTCAGATGGCGACCCTCTTTTGGAACAATACGAATCCACTTTTTCTAGCTTCCGTCGCGGTGGTAAGGAACGTGCTGCTCCTCCACTTCCATTGAGCGACCAAGAACGACGAGAGGTTGCTGAAGTGGTTCGAGCACTTGACGGAGTATATATCCTTGGCACAGAACGGCATGAAAGCCGCCGAATTGACAACCAGCTTCGAGGAAGATCGGGCCGACAAGGCGACCCTGGCGAGAGCAGGTTCTATGTGTCTCTCGAAGACCAGCTTTGGAAGATTTTCAACGCGAATATGCTCGAAAATCCACTGCTCAAGGCATGGCCGCCAATGGAAGAAGTGAACGCAAAATTCCTGAGCCGAATGATAGAGAAAACGCAAGAGCGAATAGAAAACCACTATTTTGAAGCTCGAAAGCATGTACTCGAATATGACGACGTTTTGAACGCTCAGCGCGAGCACATTTATGGCATGAGGCGCGAAGTCTTGCTCGGCAAGCACGTTCGCGAAGACCTCGTGGAATTCATCAAACAGATGATTACGGACATCGTTAACGACGCCTGGGTAATAGATGAAAACGAAGGAAGAAATTACGATCACGGCCTTCTGTACGAAGACCTAAATGGACTTTTCCCGCTTGTTGATTTTGCATCGGTAGACGATCTTCGAGCGATTCCAGTGGGCGATGAACTCATTGACAAATGCACAGAATTTGCGATGGCTGCGTATGAACAAAAAGCCGAGCGATATGGTGACGAGATTATGGCTTCGCTCGAACAGCAGGTCATGCTTCGCGCCGTTAACGACAAGTGGATGGAGCATTTGCAGATGGTCGAGTACATCCGCGAAGGCATTGGCCTAAGAGGATACGGCCAAACCGATCCTCTAGTTGCTTACAAGCGAGAGACTTTTGACCTCTTCCAAACCACGCTCAAACAGATCCGTGATCAAGCGGTGCGAATGATCTTTCGGGCGGAGATTCAGGTTCAAGATGCTCAGCAATCTGAAGAGTCTGCCGATGAAGCGCCTGCAATGGTTCGAATGGAAGCCGGCGATTCGATTCCTGCGATGGCAGCGATTGGTTCAAGCGTCTCGTTCGACGAGTCAAAGCAAGATTGGTCAAAGGTCGGCCGGAATGACTCCTGTCCTTGTGGAAGCGGCAAAAAGTTCAAGGCATGCCATTATCCGAAATTGAGGGAGAAGGGCGTGATATAAGTCCAAGCTGGTCCGAACATAGGACATATAGGACTTATATGTCCTATGGGTCCCATATGTCCCATGTGTTTGAAAGGATAGAAGTAGCAATTTTTGGACACGGCGTTACGCCGCAGTCAATTCGCCTTTAGCAACTTCCAAATTGTGCGCAGCGCCAGTATGATCCGGATCAATCGTCAATGCTTGATTGTATGCAGAAACCGCAGCCTCCCAAACGTTGAGATTTCCACAACAATTGCCCAAGCAAAACCAGGCTTCAGGCTGAACAGGCTCGATTTGCAACGCATTTTGATAGCTCGTTGCGGCTTCGCCAAAGCTACCCGCTTTGAACAAGAGATCGCCCAAATTGAGCCAAGCGTTTGAGCAAGTTGGGTCCACCTCAGTAGAAAGCAGATATTTTTCAACAGCTCCAGGCAGGTCGCCTTGCGACTCCAAAGACCGTCCCCAATTCGTCAAAACGTCTGCATGGTCGCCGTGCTTCTCGGTGTAAGCTTGATATGCCTCGATCATTAATGCAAGATCACCGATGGCTTCCAATGCTTTTGCCCAAATGATCCAAGCTTCTTTGTCATTTGGCCGAGCCTCCAATGCTGCCCAAGAATAATCTTTGGCTTCGGTCCAATTCTCGTTTTCACTAGAGATTCGCCCCAAGCCCTTAAGAGATTGCCATGCGACAGATGGGTCTGAAAGACAGTTTTTGAACCAATTTTCTGCTTCGTCATGTTTGCCCTTGCGTTCCAGAATAACTGCTTTTGCGAATTTTGAAAGTCCAAAGGCAGGGTCAATAGCAAGTGCAAAGTCAATACAGGTTTCTGCTTCTTCCAAGCGGTTCAATTCGCACAAAATTTGTCCCTTCAAGACATGACTTTTGTGTGTCGTAATACCTCTGTCGCCAGTCATGTCATCGAGCCAACGCATATTCATGCAAGCTTCGATGGCTACCAAGCCTTCTTCAAATTTGCGAAGCAACAGGTAAGAATGAGCAAGCTCAAATTGGTTAAGAATGGTGAAACAGCCCGCCTGCTTTGCTTCAAGCGCTACATCAACTGCTGCGTCGGCTTGGTCCACAGAATTCAGACCGCCAGCCAGAAGTTGATACGTCAATGAAGCGAACATGTGGTTTGGCTCCATGAGTGAGATGCACTTTTTCGCAGCATCAACTGAATCTGAATATCGTTTGGCTACCGAATAAACATTTGCAAGGTTAAACCAATGAAAAGAATCATTAGGTTCCCTCTCAATCTCGACTTGCAGCATGTCAATTGTGCGGTTCAGTTTGTCTTTCGCTTCGATTTCGCTTGGTTTGTATCCGAAGTGGTGAATCGTGACTTTGTCCAGATGTGCCGTCGGCCAAGCTAGAGCATCAATCGCTGGAGAAATCTGCTCATGGATCGAACCCGTAAATCGAACACGCGGATCAATCCTGAATAGCCGAATTGGCGCGTGAGTGTATTCGGTCGTTTCGTTTTCGTCTGTAAAATTGACGATTCTGGTGAAATAGCCTCCGAAGTGAGGACGAACTACGGCTTCATAGATCGGATTCCAGCTTTCTGGTGTTACAGCCTCATCAGCATCAATCCAGAGAGCCCAATCTCCAGTGGCAAGTCCCAAAGAGTAGTTTCTCGCTGCTGAAAAATCGTTGCACCATTCAAAGTGTCCGATTGTCGCGCCAAATGACTCGGCGATCTCGACGGTTTTGTCGGTTGAACCTGTATCAACGACAATAATCTCGTCAACGCCGCCTTGAATGCTTTGAAGACATCGCTCAAGGTGATTCTCCTCGTTCTTGACGATGAGAATTGCCGAAATTTTGTTGCCAACAAACTCAGGCGAAGCGGGCCAAAATGGCTGCATTCGATTCCAGAGTTCATCGCCTTTACTGTCTGGTAGGTCCAATCGCTGGGTCAGTTCTTTGCGGGAGTTCACATAGTTGGCAAGAATCCCCGCAAGTTCTTTGGAACCGGATGCAGGCCAAGCTTTCTCAAGGCAATCTACTGCCTCATTCTCTCGCTGAAAATAGCAAAGTATGCGTCCAAGTTCAGCCTGAAGTTCACCCACTTTTGGGTCAGTTGTTACGGCTAATTCAATAGCTTGAAGGGCTTCTTGATACTTACGCGCCGAAAATAGCGATTGAGATTGAACGATAGCAGAATGAGAATTTGACATAGTGGCTCCGGAGTTCATTGCCGGGACGGCAATGCTACGCTGCTACTCGAAACTGGTTTGCCAAGTGCCTTTTTGCACCGGCGATGCTAAACATTTCGTCACGAAGAAGTCGCTTGATTACGAATACAGTTTGAATATCCTCAGGGCGATAGCGTCGCTGACCACCTTCGGTTCGAATCGGATGCAAAATGTCGGCGAACTCTTTTTCCCAATACCGAAGCGTGTGAACTTCGATTGCTGTGATTCGCCCAGCAACACTAATGCTGACCGTCTGATCTCCTCGATTCGTGCGGCTGTAACCCATACTTGTGTCTCGACTCCCTAACTGCGATTGCAGTAGTTCACTTTTTTTATCGGCGAGTTGCACGTAGTTTTGCAGGGATGGAGCCGAATTGAAGCACGAATTTCTATTCTCAATGAGCATTGCAATCAAGACATTTGTAGTCTCGCTTTCTAAAGAAGAGGAACCATGGCAAAGCAATGACCCAAAGGCAAGTGCACATAAGAAGCCAGTCTTGCCAACACCACACTAACTCCCCGTAGTGGGCATAACTCACATTTTTCGGCCCGCAACAGTGGCAAGTCTTCGAAGTCCGATTCAACTTGATCCACAACTTTTCTAGCAAATTCCAGACTGCCATTACCGATACTCTACGGGATTGGATAGCTTACCGTTGAATCAATCTGTCGCTCCGGTACAATTTGAACCCATGGACTTTCGTCGCCAATACATCAAAGACCTCTTCGACCTTGCGCCAGGAACCGAGGCGCAGGCATTCGGATGGGTGAAGACTCGGCGAGACAGTAAGGGAATCAGCTTTGTGCAAGTAAGCGACGGATCCTGCTTTCGCGATCTGCAAGTTGTAGTAAATGAAGGTTCCATTTCAGCCGAGACCTTAAAGAAGATAACGACTGGCGCATGCGTTCGGTTCGATGGCTCTATGGTGGAGTCTCCAGCAGCAGGGCAGCCAACTGAACTTTTGGCAACGGGCGTGGGGATTTTTGGCGAAGCCGATCCCGAAAAATATCCACTCCAAAAGAAAGGGGCATCGTTTGAGTTTTTGCGAGAAATTGCACATCTTCGTGTTCGCGGAAACACGTTTGGTGCCGTTTTTCGCGTTCGAGCACAAATCAGTTTTGCCATCCACAAGTTTTTTCACGAGCATGGATTTCATTACATTCACACTCCAATCATCACGGCGAGCGACGCCGAAGGCGCAGGCTCAATGTTCGCGGTTTCGACACTCTTGGAACCAGGAATGGGAGCAGATGGGAGCCCTATTCCTCACCTTAGCGGCAAAGACTACAAAGATGATTTTTTTGGCAAGCCAGCTTTTCTCACGGTTTCAGGGCAGCTTGAAGCAGAAACTTTGGCTCTAGGACTGACTAATGTTTACACTTTCGGTCCGACGTTTCGTGCTGAAAATAGTTCGACAGCAAGACATCTCGCCGAATTTTGGATGGTCGAGCCGGAACAAGCGTTTTGCTCTCTCGAAGGCAACATGAACCTCGCCGAAGAATTCCTGAAATACGTAATTCAATATGCCCTAGATAACTGTGGCCAAGACCTTGACTTCTTCAACCAGCGCATCGAACCCGAACTTCTCAACACTCTAAAACACGTGGTGGAATCGCCTTTTGAGAGAATGCCTTACACGGAGGCGATCAAGATTTTGGAATCGAGCGGAGAGAAATTCGAATATCCAGTTTTCTGGGGATGCGACTTGCAAAGCGAGCATGAAAGGTGGCTTACGGAAGTCAAAGTGGGCCGACCCGTCATTCTAACGGATTACCCCAAAGACATCAAAGCGTTTTACATGCGATTGAACGACGACAACAAAACGGTTCGAGCAATGGACGTATTAGCTCCGAGAATAGGCGAGATAATCGGTGGTTCTCAACGAGAAGAAAGGCTTGATGTACTGGAAAGAAGAATCGCAGAAATGGGGCTGCCACTAGAAGCCTATTGGTGGTATCTAGACCTAAGGAAATTTGGAAGTGCGCCTCATTCTGGGTTCGGATTAGGACTTGAAAGGTTGTTGATGTATGTCACAGGAATGAAGAACATCAGGGATGTTATTCCATATTACAGAGTTCCTGGCAGCGCGGAATTTTGAGTTTCAATTGAGACTGTTAATTCAAATGCTCTTCGAGAATTCGAAGGATTTCCTCTTTTTCATCGGGATGCCCTTCAAAGAGCAATTCGCCACCCTTGCCAAAAATTATGACTGTTGGATAGGCTCCGACATTCAAAGTAATATTTACCGAATTGTCGTTATCTAGAAATACTGGGTACTTTAAAGTTTCCTCTTCTTCAAACTTTTCAACGACGGCTCGTCTCTCGTTTGATAATCCGACCACGAACAGCCCTTTTGATTTGTATTTGTCGTGCAATTCCACGATAAAGGGCTTTGATTCCTTACAGGGCCCACACCAAGTTGCCCAGAAGTCTAAGAGAACAACTTTTCCGCGAAGATCGCTAAGTTTAACAACTTTGCCTTTTTGATCTAGTGATTCAAACGAAAGGTGGGGAACCGGAGACGTACCGCATCCAATGGTTCCAGCGGTCAGCAAAAGAAGAAAAAACGATTTCAACATTACGAACCCCTCGGAACAAATTGAGACATCCAAGAACCAAATCCTTGCGGTGATCGTGTTTGAACATAAAGGCGGCCCGGACCAGAAAAGTGGGCCACGAATCCTTCGCCGGATGTGAACGAACCGATCAAACTCTTGGCGGCTCTTCGCACTTCAAATTGCATGGAATCACTAAAAGCAACGATGTGCCCAGTATCTACAATATACGGCTGGCCTGGTTGCAAATCAACGGCGTAAATCGCGCCAAAGCAGGAAACGAGAACAAATCCTTGCCCAGAAGCTCGTAACAAGAACAAACCTTCGCCTGCAAAAAAGTTCTTAAAGTTAGCTTTGGTTTCTAGTTCTACAGAAAGTTCGCTGGCAAGAAAGCATCCGCTCGTGATCATCATCCCGGTGTTAGAAAGCTGAACAGGAACGATGTCGCCAAGCAAAGTCGGTGCAAGAAGTAGCTCGCCAGGCCCATGGGTTGCAGTGAAAGTTGTCTGAAAAAGGCTTTCACCGCCAAAGAGTCTTCCAATGGCTTTTCCAATGCCGCCGTGCATCTTGGCTTCCATCGTGACAGTTGGCGACATGCTGACCATAGCGCCAGATTCGGCTCGAATCGTGTCTCCTGGCTCCAGCATGAGCCGTGCAACAGAGAACGAAGGTTGATGCAATATTTCGTATTTCATAGAATCTAGGTCATTGTTGTACCCTTCTCGCAATGTGGCTTGACCGTCCCGGTCGAGGAAGTCCGGTCATTTCGGAAATGAGCGGGACGCCAATGGCACACTCGACCGGGACGGTCGAGCCACAATAGTTGCCACTTCGGTACCCTGAACTTCTATTGTCCCAATCCGTCGAGCTTGAAGTTTCGCAGGAATTGACCGACGACCAGCCTGAAAATTTTTCCAGAACCCTTTGGGAATTGGCTTGGCCGGCGGTTTTGCTGAACTCTCTTGGCGTTCTAAACAACCTTCTCGATTCTGCATTTATCGGGCATTTGCCGCGCTCAGCTTTGGTTGCTTATGGCGGAATCACGAATATCCAGTTTCTGCTTTTTAGCCTTGCCATGGCAGTTGGGACCGCTTCTACAGCCCTAGTGAGCCGAGCTTATGGCGCAGGAGAACTTGGGGAGTTTCGGCGGTCTTGCAAGCAGTCTGTAATGGTTGCAATCGGTTGCGGAATCTTGCTTGCCGTGGTTGGATTCTTAGCTGCTCCATCTACTGCGAACTTGTTTCTTCCAAATGGAGAAACCGAAGGGAAGCGGCTGATGATTCAATTCCTGGGAATCTACGTTCTTGGGTTGCCAGCAATCTATATCATCCAGTCGCTAGCAGGTTCGATGCGTGGGATCGGCGACACCAAGAGCCCGATGGTAATTTCCGGAATTCAAATACTCCTGCACATTCTGTTGAATTTCATCTTGATCTTTCCGCCACGTCAGGGGCCCGGCGGAATCGGGATTCCTGGATTCAATTTGGGGTTGCAAGGATCCGCCACTGCTCTTTCGATTTCGGCATGGATCAGTGCAATTGGCTATCTAATTTATTCTGGAAAGACGCCTTTGGGGAATATGCTCAAATTGACCGTACCCATGATGTCGTATGTTCGCAGAGTTGTTCGCATAGCTTTTCCTACGGCTGTCATGGCTGTCCTTCGAGTTGCCTCGCTTGCGGTTTTCACCGTTGTGCTGAAGTTCTCTTCGGATGCTGGAAACGCAGTTGCGGCAATGCGACCAGGGTTTGCCATAGAATCAGTCATGTTCATGCCGAGCTTTGGACTTTCGATGGCTGTTGCAGCTTTGGTTGGACAAAGTTTGGGAATGAAGCGGCCAGACCGCGCAGAACGAATCGCTTGGCTTGGGGCCCATCATGCTGCACTTGTCACAGGGATGTTGAGCGTTCCCATTTTCATTTTTGCGCCTCAAATTGCGGAATTGATGATCGTCGGAAAGCCGGTCATCGCTCACCAAGCGACCGTGTTGCTTCGATACCTTTGCATTACAGAAGTTGGATTTGCGTATGCCATGGTCATGCTCGGAGCCATGCAGGGAGCGGGCGATACTAAGACACCACTTTGGATTACGCTGTTTTCCCTTTGGGGACTCAGGGTGCCAATGGCGATTCTGTTGGCATTAGGCGCAGGGACAACTGTTTCGTTTGGTGCTGTTGATTGGAAATTGCCATTTGGGCTAGGATTGGGGGCTGGAGGGGCTTGGATAGCAATGAGCGCAACTCAATTTGTTCAGGGAATCTTGAGCATGATTCTCTTCAAGCGTGGGCGATGGAAAACGCAGAAAGTGTGATTCAAACTAGCTCGAAATCGCCGAACAGATCACAGATGCCCTTTTTGCCGCCAAAACGTCGTGAACCCTCAAAATCCGTGCGCCGTTTGTTTGAGCTACAACTTGGGCAGCAAGAGTCGCTTCTAATCGTTGATCAGCAGGGAGCGGGGAGCTTTCTGATCCCAATATTTTGCCAAGAAACGACTTGCACGATACGCCCACTAGGACCGGGTAGCCAAGTCGAACAAATTCATCGAGCCTCTTCAAAATCTCGCAATTATTTTCAACAGTTTTGCCGAAACCGATGCCGGGATCTATCCAAATTCGATCTTTATTCACGCCCTCTTTTTCGGCAAGCGTTGCAGCATGAAACAGATATTCTTTTACATCCCGCACAACATCGCCGTAAAGTGGATTGGATTGCATTGTTGCCGGTTTCCCTTGCATATGCATGATGCAAACGGTGCAACCAGCTTCTGCACAGACTTCGATCATTGCTGGATCGCGAAGTCCAGAAACATCGTTTACAATCTTTGCTCCTGCAGAAATTGCCTCTCTTGCAACTTCAGCTTTTGTTGTGTCAATAGAAACGCTAGCTCCTCGTCTTGCGAGTTCGAATACAACTGGCAGCACACGCTTCAGTTCTTCTTCGATACTAACTGACTTTGCGCCAGGGCGTGTTGATTCACCCCCAATGTCTATAAGGTCGGCACCTTCGCCGATCATCAGGAGGCCGCGTTTGATGGCGATTTCTGGTTCAAAAAACAGTCCGCCGTCGCTGAAACTGTCGGGCGTTACATTGAGGATTCCCATAATTGCCGGACGATTGGTCGGCAATTCGATCTGCATTACAGAAGGGCTCCGGCGTCTCCCTCAAAGCGATCATGTATCAATCGAACGGCGCGATAACATTCTGCTTCTGGCACCAAAACTGAGATGGATAAATCGCTGTCTGCGGTTTGCAGGACCGGGATTTTTGCTTCATGGAGCGTTCTGAGCACAGAGACAAAAAGTGCGGGTCTTGGCATTTGGCTCGCTGCAACTAGTGAAACCATTGTGCAGCCTTCGGTTTGCTCCACCGGAACCACATGGATTTTGCCAAGAGATGCTAACAATTCTCGTTGAGTTGTAACTGCCTGTGATTCTGTATTGCCGAGTTGCATGAGCACAACAATTGGTTGTTCGCCATCTTTAAGCGGAATCACTAGTGCATCGAGAAGCTCTTGAACCATAGGAAATTGCGTTCGGGAAACTGCAAAACCCGTTCCAAGAGGGCTCAAATTGAGCATATAGAGGTTAATGTCGTAACGCGCCATCATCTCAAAAATCCGGCTTTCCAAATTGGTACGGTGACTATCTGGAATGGACTCCAAGTGGAACGATAAATATACCAACTGTCCCGTATGTGCGACCCCAGTAAGTCGCCGTTCTGCAAGTTCGCCACGGGTCACTATTTCCGTGCCAGGATTATCTGAAAATGTATTCTTGATCCAAAGTGGAATTTGGTAGCTCATTGCGATTTCGGCGGCTCTAGGATGCACTACCCGTGCGCCAAGGTGAGCGATTTCTGCAACCTCGTCATAAGTGATTCGGCTTAACGTTGCCGCATCGGGAACTGCGTCAGGATCCGCGACTTTTACGCCGTCAACGTCGGTCAAAATTTCTACCGACTCCGCCTTTAATGCTGCTCCCAATGCGGCAGCAGTCGTATCGCTCCCTCCTCGGCCCAGCGTAGTGAGTTCACCTCCGGGGCCGCCTTCGGGAGGAACGTAGATTCCTTGAAAGCCGCAAACCACTGGCACAAATCCCTTTTCGATGCTTCGAAGTAGGCTGACCGGATGAATGGCCATGATTCTGGCATTTCCAAAAACTCCATCTGTCCGAATTCCCGCTTGACCTCCTCGAAACGCTTGGGCAGGCTGGCCGAGAGTTTTTAGCGTATGTGCAAAAACAACTGCGCTGAGAATTTCGCCGCATGCGATTAACAGGTCAACTTCCCGCGCGTCTGGTTCTACATCGGGGTCAATTTCACGGATCATTTGCAAAAGCGTGTCGGTCGCGTACGGCGCTCCTCGTCGCCCAATTGCACTCACAACGACAACTGGCGAATAGCCTTGCTGCACTGCCGAAATGACCCGCATCGCAGATAGCTTTCGAGCCTCGGGTGTAGCGACACTTGTGCCTCCAAACTTCAGCACTTTAATTGCCATTTTTCCCCTGTGCAAGCTCTTGCAAAGCGGCGCGGAGGAGCTCCGATTCTTCGGCGGCGACGACGATCAGCATTCTGTCATGCATATCTGTAATGTGTTCGAGCTTCGCGCCAGACCGAATGGCGTGTGCCATGACATCGGCTATTAAGCCTTGCTCGTCGCGCATGTTTACAGCATGAACCGTGACGATATGCCGATTTGCGGCTAGGGAAAACATGGCTCCAAAATTCTCTAAGATACGTGTTGTTTTTTCAGCGACAAGGTCTTGCACCATGAAGCTTACACCTGTCGGTGTGAATTTTAGAAAATCAACAGAAATTTCTGCGTTGCCCACCGCTTGCAGAATGTCTAATCTTGTTTCGGAGATCGGTACTTTTAACTGGGTGACATGAACTTGAGCATAGCCTGAGCGAATCTCGACATGTCGAATCCCGCGCCGCTTTTCAAAAGCAGTTTCTGCGATTGGAATAGATGTTTCAAATTGAGAATTTTCAGAATCGCTCATTTCGTTTTGCTTTTTATGCGACCTTTATCAGTGGATCCCCTGAAGAATCTTCATTCCGTCTTCGAAGTCGCTGGCACTGAGTTCGATATCTGTACAAGCCGCGTTTTCTTCAATCTGGTCAATTTTACTTGCCCCGACGATTACCGAAGCGATATTCGATTGTCTGAGGCACCACGCCAAAGCAAATTGGCCGACTGTGCATCCCTTTGATTCTGCGAACGCTTTTAGCTTCTGAACTCGTTCCAGGGTTGAATCTGTCAACACATCCGCCATAAATGTGTTGGATTTATCGTCGGCCCCGCGCGAACCTTCAGGAAGAGGTTTGCCAGGAAGGTATTTGCCAGTTAGTACGCCTTGTGCCAGCGGAGAAAAGACAATTTGCCCTATTCCTTGCTTTTCACATTCGAGCAAAACGGCATCCTCGATTTCGGGCCTCAACATGCTGTATGGCGGCTGATTGCTGATTGGCCGGGGAATGTTCAGAGAGTCTGCGATTTGGCAAGCATCCGCGATTTGGGGTGCGGTCCAAACAGAAACTCCCCAATAGAGAATTTTGCCTTGACGAATGAGGTCGCCCATGGCTCGAACGGTTTCTTCGACTGGCGTAGTTTCATCGTAGCGATGGCACTGCATGAGGTCAATGTAGTCAATGCCCATTCGCACGAGAGAGTTTTCTACCGATTCAAAAATGTGCTTGCGCGAAAGGCCGCGGTCGTTCACGTCTTCGGACATCGGCCAAAAGCATTTTGTGGCGATAACGAGGGATTGCCTACTGAGTCCAACAATGGCCTTTCCCAGAGCTTTTTCGGCTTCGCCAATATTGTAAACATCAGCTGTATCAAAAAGGTTGATTCCCAGATCGTAGGCTTTATGGACGATGATCTCTGTTGTCGCGTCGTCAATGCTTCTTCCTTGCGTGAGCCAGCCGCCTAAAGCGACCTCGCTAACCTTGAGTCCTGAGTTGCCAAGCCGTCGGTATTTCACTCTGAGAGGATACCTGTTTGAAGCAATATCGAGGTCAAACTGTTCCTCCTATCGAAGCTGAAACAGAATCCCACCCGGACCACTCTCCACCGGTTGAATCGCACCAGCCTTGACAGCTTCTGCAAACAAGATCGGCCACTTCGACCGAGGGTCTTTCATCATTGAATCCTGTTCTGCCGGCGAATAGCCTGAGCCCGGCTGGAGCCCGCAATCCGCTAAGAACTTGGTCCGATTTTCAGTTGCCATCAAGCTCAAATTGATGAAGCAATGGGTAATTCCAAGAGCCTTCATTGCAGAAGCGAAATTGGCTTCAGTAGTCAAAGACGCATAAGGAATCTCTGTGCTATGCCCAGGATTCGCCCAAAAGTAAGGAACATCGAGATAGAAGCCAAAAACCTCGTCAAACAAGGCAACACGTCCGTCTTTCACCAATTCATTGATTCTAGGAGCCGACAGAGCAAAGGACGGACCGTTTGTCTTGTGAAATTCTTCAACAGACTTCTGTCCCAATACGACTGGCAGCTTGGCTTTTACCGCAATTTCGTACACCATCCATTGGCCATAAGCAAGCTGCGATGCGGTCAAAACGGCAAGTAGTTTACCAATTTGCAATCGAACAACAGCAGGACCAACTAACACAGCTAGTGGTATAGCAACGTTCACCATATACCGGCTTTGCTGGCTTAGAGCAAACCACATCAAAAAGCTGATTCCAACTGAGGCAAGAACAAATCCCTCAAACCGTTTGACTTTTCCAGATAGGCACCAAGCAATTCCAGAGGCCAAAAAGACGAATCCGAGTGCACCTGTTGGAAAGCCGCCGCCTTCGGTTTGGCGAGGATTTGTGTACCGCCCCGGTTGGAAGCCAAGTCCTAAAACGGCATGGCCGATTTGGCCCCAATCGCGGCCCGTTTCCGTTCGGCCCACGCCGAAAGTCTGTTGCTCATCTCGGTAGATGTCGGCTGAAAACTGGTCCCAATTCTTACCACCAAATTTCTCGTAAAAGAATGGAAACACCGGATTTCCAGTGTTGACAACATTTCGAAATAGCCATGGAGACGCCATGGCAATTGAAACCACACCAACAAGCGCAGCTTTCTGAATTGAAAATCTCGCTCCATTGCTCCTTAAGTGAAACAGGGCAATGCAAAGACTGACTGCGAAAACCGTTTGAAGTCCCGTGTACTTGCTTGCGGCAGCACAGCCGAGGCAGAGACAAGCGAGAGCCAATTCGCTTTTGTTTTGAGTTGCACTCCATCTGGCGGCGAGCAGAATTCCAAGCCCAGCCCAAATTCCATGAGCAGCGTCAATGTACGCAGTTCCCGATTCCCATAGAACCGTCGGAATACCAATGACGGCAAGGGTTGACCACCATGCCGCCGGCTTTCCGAACCATTGCCTCACCAGTCCAAAAATCGTCAAACAGCCGAAGAACACATAGCATGGCGAAAACGCTTTGGCCCCTGCTGCACCGCCCCATTGCAAGCCAAACAGGTACAAATTATCAACTAGAAACGGGAAATTGCTATGGTGGATAAAAGAGATATGGTCAATTTGCCCGTGCTGCAGCCAAAGTTTAGGAACGGCCAGGTGATATGCCAATGAGTCCCAATCCAAGGAGTCGCTTGGACCTGCAGCGCAGATAATGGCGAAAAGCACGGCAATTCCGGCACCAACTCCGGCCAGTAGCCAAGGCCCCTTTTCTAGTTGGAGCGATACCGATGGATAGAGGCTTCGCCAACCCAAAATGCCAACAACTGCTGCAATCATTGCCATCGCCCAAACGAATTGGCTCAAGTACCCGTTTGCAATGACTCCCAGAAACAAAACAGCGCCAGCCGCTGCAAGACCAAAAAAACCCGCAAATCCAAGTCTTGCTGTTGGGTCGAAATCCGCTGTCCACCTTCGGACAATCAAATCGCCAACTCCCATAGAAAGAGCGCAAAACAAAATCGTGATAGCAACCGCAAGCACGGGCAAAGTATAGCGGGTATCGTTTGCCCATGCTCCGGCTTTGGCGCATTTATTGTGTTTTTCTGAAAAGCTCGCTTCAACGGGACATGGAGTTTCGTGTAAATTTCTTTGCGAAACTGCTACAAAACGTTACTTGGACTGGATTCTTCATTTTGATTCTGCTTGTGGTTTACAGCAAGACAGATAGTGTCGGTGGGTGGAATCGAGGGGCAGGATTCTTACTTGCTGGGACGATTTTTTTGCTTGATCATGTAATGCGAGGCTTCTTCTTTTCGGTCATTGAAATTCCGGAAAGCATTCGTCAGGGATCGCTCGATTTTGTCCTTACGAAACCAGTGGATTCGCAATTTTGGGTTTCGACGCGGAAGTTCGACATTGCCCAGACAGGGGCGATTATAGTGGCCATCGGCGTGATTGTGTATGGAACGATAACTGCGGGATTCCACCCTTCTCTCTTGGATATCGTAGGATTTTCTTTGTTAATGGCGAGTTCGATCCTCATTTTTTACAGCCTGAACTTCATGATGATGACGCTCGCAATCTATTGGGTTCGGGTTGACAATCTGTGGGTGCTCAGCGACACGGCGATGGGAATGTGCCGATTTCCGATAGACATTTATGGGACTTGGGTGCAGAAGATTTTCACCTATGCGGTTCCGATAGCATTCCTGGCGCATTTTCCGGCATCGCAGCTGAAATCAGGCGCGCAACCTGTTGTAATTGCAGGCGGAATTTTGTGGTCGCTTGTGATGTTTTTGCTTGCACGCTGGTTTTGGCAAAGGTCGCTGCTGAGTTATGGAAGCGCGAGCAGTTAATCTAATTCCCAAATCCAGTCCCGATTCCGATTGGCTGCCCCTGAGTTCCAGTTCCAAAGGGAGTTGAGAATGGCAGTGCTTTGATCCGTAGGAAGAAATACACTTGGCGGCCAGGCCGGAAGCCAACATTACTTTCTAACACTTGCAGCACTGCTTCTGTGCAATGCATATCGTATATGAGCGAGAACTGCTTAGTATCAAACTGCTTGGTGTATCCATTGTAATTAAGTAATGCACTTGCAGTGATCTTACCAAGTTTCAATCCATCTACAAATAAATTTAAATTCCCCCAAGTACCACGGATACCATCATAACGTGCGCCAATGCCATAAAAGGCGTTTCCACGATCAACCGAAATATCAATCCGAGTGTTTGACCATTTGCTGAGCGTCGGATCATAAGTTGATAATCCTCGAGCTAGAATGGAATCATTGGGCCGATATTCAGTGCGAAGTGAAACTTGTTGCCAAGCAGTATCCAAGTTGTTTTCTTTGAATCTAAAGTCGTAACCTGTTTGGACTCCGATAGAAAAGGATCGGCTTGGGTGTGCGCTTAAATCAGCTGTAGCGACGTTAGACTGGCCGAGCCTGTCAAATGAAAGGGGTGTGAATCCAGTTGGTTTCGAATAATTGTATCGAATAGTCAGAGCCGTTCTTTCATTAAACGCTCTCCTAAATGAACTGTTTACGATTGCAGAATATTGCGCCGTATTATCCGAATACATGCTTTGCCTAAATCGTAAATTCCCCCCCCAAGATTGAACTGAACTTGAATCGTCTGGTTTACTGACATTGATATCAAAGTGTGCTCTTCCAATGCGGGACGTCGTTGCGGAATTCGCAAATTCTCCTATTGATAACTGTGTTGAAAATGGCAGATTCTTGGCGAACTTTGGGCCGAAAAGGCGGTTCGAATCTGTCCTTACTAGGAGCACAGGAGTCCTATCCGCTGAGGAAAAGAAATTTGTTGTATCGCCTACGGGAATTGTCCGCTGATATTCGATTTCAGCGACCGCCTTTTTGACATCGTGAGAGCCTCTAAAACTGATTTCAACTTGTTCTCGCTTTACAGACGAGGAGACAAACTCGGAGCGATTCTGCACCCAGTTGACTCCTAAGTTCCACCGAGTCAATCTTCCGAAACTTCGATCATCTGAAATACCGACCGTTTGCGTAACGGTCTGAAATGTGTTGCCTTCGTTTGATGTCCGATAGAACGAGATCCTCGTGTTGTTTCGGCCGTTTGGCAACTGGAGGCTTGCCCTTGAAGTCCAGAGTGTGTTCTCAGGAGCATTCAGGTAGTTTCTCTGTTGGTAATTGGATTCGATTGAGAGTAAGTTTGCTCCAAATGATTGCCGATATCCACCAGACAATTCAACGGTCGGGTCCGTTCCTAGAATGCCGTATGCCTTTAGGTACCCTTGGTTCGCTTCTCCGGCAAATCGGTATCTGCCTCCCAAACCTGCGCCAAGTTTTGAAAAATAGTCAACGTTGATATCTAGGTCTCTGTCACCTTCCAATGGAATTCCCCAGAGGGTTTTGATAAAGTAACCTTCGTCTCGACTTTGTCCAATCTGAGGTGTGTAACGGTCTCGACGAGTGTCTAATGGAATGGAAAGGTACGGAATTCTAAGCCAAGTCCTTCCCAGAACTCGAAACCTCGTATCTCTCAAAATGATTCGCTTTTCAGGTCGAACCACGATGTCGCGGCCGTCAATTTGGTAGTGCGGCACATCGAGTTCGCAAGTTGTTAGTGATCCATCGAATGTTCGAATCAAAGTTTCGCTACCGGTCCCCCGTTCTCCTTTCAGAAACACGTCTCCATTTGCGTTTCCTCCCAGCAATTCTGGGTGGAGGACGGCCCGGTGTTGAGACACGGAATAGGTTCGAGTCTTGAAATCCATCGTTATGGATTCGGCTGTGATCACCGCGTCCTTCCCAATCAGCTGTGCGCCTCCGACTAAGGTGAACACTTGTGTCAATCGGTCGCCCTGAACTGAATCGGCAGTGATGTCGTAGCCTCGGTACCGAATATGCACGCCGCCATCAAGAAACACAAGATTTCCAAGAAATCTGGTGTTGGCCTTAATGATATGAATCTCGCGATCTGAAGCTGATCCAGCTTGTTCTGGATCGGTAATTACAGGATCGGGCAGCTTAGTGCCGGGTTCCGTTGGCAAGGGTTTGGCAAGAGGTGTAGATTGCAAAAATCCCGCATTTGTCAGTTTTTGAAACAATGGTTTTAGGGCAGGAGCAAACGAAACTTGCGCTTGCACCAAAGAAGACAATAGAACGGCTAAGAAAAGGAAACTAAATCTCATTCGAGTTTCCGAACTCCGATCATTCCGGCAGCAATGAAAACGATATTTGGCAGCCATGCCGCCAACCATGGCGACAAGAAGCCATTTGGACCCAGAACCTCGGTTGAGATGATAAACGCATTGTAATATGCCATCGAAACCAACACGCCCAGTAAGACTCCCATGAAAGCGCCTGACCGAGAATATAGGATCGCAAAGATGGGAGAAACCAATGCTAGGACGGCACATGAAGCCGGAATTGCAATCCGCTTTGCTATCGCGACTTCCAGCCTTCTGGTGTCCGCCCCTTGCTTTCGTGCATCAAGAAGCCCTTTGTGAAGCTCGGAGCTAGTTTGCTCATCTGGCTCCGACGGAGCAAACAGCGACTCAATCGTAATCGGTTCCAAGATTTCCATTGTCTCAGGCGTTGACAATCTGAGGAGATCTTCACCTTCAAAAATCCACACGTTTGGCGAATCAAGAAGCCAAATACCGTCGCTGTATCTACCCGATTTTGAAATAGTCAACGTGGTCCGTTCGTCATTCGATTTCTCATAGAGCAAAATGTTTGATAGTGCCACTGTTTTGTCGCCGACTCTTGAGACGGTTCCAATAATTGCGAGTCGGTTGCTTAGCTTGACCGTGACATTTGAAGTGAAATCTGGCAGAGCAGCTTTCAAATACAATTCGGCAGCGAGCTTCTTGGAGCTTTTTGAAGCAACTGGTTGGACGTACTCAGCCACAACGAAACTCACTACAGAAGCAGCCAGGCCAAAACATACGACAGGCATCAGGATTCTGTAAATCGGGACACCGATTGAGCGTATTGCAGTGATTTCAGATTCACGAGCCAGGCGAGAAATTGCCAATGCAGTGGCTAATGATGTGCCCATTGTAAGGGACATCGCAAGCCATTTAGGCGAATCGAACAACAGCATTTGAACAGTTGCCGACCAAGGAACTGCGGTAGGTGAATAAGTCTTGAACAGATAGATAAGCTGGTTGGCCTGGAACAAAAGTAAGATCGTAAGTGTTCCGATCAAAAACGGGACCAAAAGCTCTTTCAATATGAGGCGGTCAACTCGTTTCATTGCTTTTGCTCAATTCTCTTCCAAGCCCAAACCAGAAACAATGTGCCTACGATCAGAAGTATCGCAATACCAACTACAGCACCAATCGGCGGAAGGATTGCTGCTAGCAAGGGAACTCCTACCAACAAGAAAGTCGCCCCTAGCCAAGCCACCAAAAGCTTCGCTTTAAGGCCAGGCGTCAGAAATCGGCCACGAATATAATCTGCTAAGAACCTCGCCCCACACCTCTCGCAGAAAATCTTATGAGGCATATTGGATTTTCCGCAGTGAACGCATACAATTGCGCGAAGTGGAGGAATTCTCGGGCTATTCAACCTTTGTTTCCAGGTGTTGAGCACATGCAAATCTTCACGAAAAATTCTCTTATCAGCGTTAGATAGGGCTTGTTCTGCGATATCAACCGCATGAGCTACGTAGCCGAGGTTAAAAAGGCACCGCGCCATTCGCACTCTTGCTCCTTCATTTTGCGGACGGTCAGTCAAAAGGTCGTATGCTTTTTCCACTGCATCAACATCAATAGAGCGCATTTCGGAGGTTTTTATCAAGCCTTGAGCGATCGGAGTTAGAATTAACGTAGCAATTGCGGTGGCAAAGAGCAACGGTGGCAAGATTGGGGTTGGCGGATCAAGTGCCAGATATCCAATGACAAATGCCAATCCAATTCCCAAAATGCCTGTGATTGCATCAATTTCAGCCGTAATCATCCAACCGACAAGCACTACAACCCAAATGGCTAACGGAATCCATACCGCGCATCCGGTCGCGAACGCAAATGGGTTGTCGGTAACGCGATCAAGCACGGTCTTCAGGCTCCTCCGTACTGTCTTTAGTCCTTTCAGCTTCTTGCAATTCGAAATCGGACTTCATACTGCCATTCGCATTTTCATCGCTACTGGAAGGGTTTCCCCCTTTCCAATCGAATTTTGGCTCGGTGCCGTTCATTAGACGAATTATGTTTGACTTGTGACGATACACGACAAACAAGCCGAGGATAGCAAGCGGAATTGTCATTGAAATTGGCAAACCAAATGCAAAGCCAAGTGGGGCAAGAGAGAGTGCTGCCAAAATTGATCCGAAACTGATGTACCGTGTCAACAAAACACTGAATAAGAAGCAAGCAAGCCCAGCTACGGCGACAAGAGGGATGCTCCCTAAAAGGGCGCCAACACCCGTCGCGATGCCTTTTCCGCCTTTGAATTTCAACCATGGCGAGAGGGAATGCCCAATCACTGCGCAGAGGCCAATTGCGAATGGAAACATCGGCTCATGAAACCAAATTCTGGCGAGCAGGGCTGGAATCAGTCCCTTTAGAACGTCTAGCACAAATACGAAAAATCCAGGGCCGCGTCCAAGAGTCCGGTAAACATTTGTGGCCCCGATGCTGCCGCTTCCTGTATTCAGGATGTCAATGCCTTTAGATTTGGCGACAAGCACTCCAACGGGAATCGAACCTAAAAGATATGCTCCGAATCCAAGCGCAATTGCGAGCCAGTTCATACCTTGGCCAGCCTAGCAAGACAATATATTGATATGCGGGAAAAAAGGTTGCAAGGCATCAGTTACCAAAGATTCAAAATAGCAGTAAACCCTAACGCATGGATCCGAAAATGAGCTGTAGTGTGCAACTTCAATTGATTCTAGTAATTTGACGTTTTTTGGCGACCTTTTGCCTTAGGACATTTTCATTCTTCGAATCCAATTCACTTGAATTCCGATTTGCAGAAGGACAATCTTGGTTGAGAACACAGGCGCTACAAAATGGCGAACGTGCTCGACAGGTTTTTCGCCCATGTTCAATCAGCAAGCAATGGAACCGGAAAGCGCAGTCTTCGGGCACTAATTTGAGAAGTGCGTCGTGCGATTTACCTTCGTTTGTTCCTTGGTCAAGCAGTCCGAGGCGCTTTGATACTCGAAAGATGTGAGTATCTACAGGAATCGCCGGCATTCCGAAGGAAAATGCCAAGACAATGGAAGCTGTTTTGGGTCCAACCCAAGGAAGGCTCTCAAGCCATATTCGAGCTTCACGCATTTGTAGCGCACGAAGAAAAGAGAGGTCATAGCTTCCAATTCTATTCTTGATCTCAATAAGGCAAGCTTTTATCCCCTTCGCCTTTTGATTTGCTAACCCGGCGTTTTGAATAACCTTTGAGATTTGAGCCAAAGGAGCCTTTGCAAGTTCATCCCAATCTGGAAATTGCTCTCGCAGACGGGAAAAGGCGGGGAAAGAATTTATGTCGCTGGTATGCTGACTCAGAATGCAGGAAATGAGTTCTTCCATTGGGTCAAACCTGGATCGAAATCTGGTCGGACCGTATACAGATTCAAGCTGATCTAGCCAGTTTCGAACTGCCTTGGTCATCGCCGTCTCGTCCTTCATGGACAAAGAATACTGTGTAATTCGGTGCCTTAGATAGTGAATGGCAGGTAAAAGCGGATACACTTTGTTATATGAAACTGTGCCCAGTTCACTTCTTGGTTGTCTTGCTTATGCTTTCCGGTTGTAAGGTCGGCAACAAACTTGTAGGCACGTGGGAAGGCGAAGTCAGTCAAATGGGGCAAAAAATCAAGCTAAACCAAGTGATGAATGCAGATGGCACGTTCGTTCAGGTCATGAAAGTGCCCATTCCGCAGGCCGCCGGATCATTTTTTTCTGAAATCACAATCAAGGGTGACTGGAAATCAACGGAGGAAACCAAAATTACGATGACTCCCAAAGAGGTGTCTGTAACAGGGGTTGCGAAAGAGATGGAGCCAATGATAAAATCGCAGTTCGAATCGCAAAAAGGTAAACCTCAACTGGCGATATTGAAATGGAACGGAAATGATGAATTTGCGCTTACAGCTCCCGATGGACCCTCTATCACATTGTTAAGGAAGAAGTAGGGAAGCCAATCACCAAGCCAATGACTCCAATATCTAAATACATATTCACAGCAATAATAGGCGCAATAGTCGGATTTGGTTATCACCTGCTAATGATCGCTTGCAAAACTGGCTGAATCAATCAGAAACAACCGGCGGTGCCGGTTTTAGCCGGAGCGGCTCTGGCATTGTTTGTCGTTGGAATTTCGAAGAAAAGCAGCTGAACTTTTCGCCGCATTTCTGACTGATATAAAAATTTAATGCTTTCCGTTTTGGATTCAATACTAAGTGAAATAATGAAGTGCAAACTCCTATTTCAAAAACGCAACAGTTACTCCGTCGCCACCTTCACCAGACTCCGCCATTTGGAACGACTCGATTTCCTTTCGGCGCTTCAGATAGTCATGTACCATTCGCCGTAATATTCCCTCGCCTTTGCCATGAACAATTCGTATTCGGTGAAGGCTTCCAAGTACGGCATCGTCAACAAATTTTTCCAAATCAGTGAATGCGTCCTCGGCTCTCATCGCTCGCAGAGAGATTTCTGTTGAGGCAGAAGCAGCCCTTTGAAGTAGGATATTCGCTTTGGACTTTTTCGGCGAATAATTTGGAGCTGTAGGCGTTTCGTACGCTGTTAATTTGCTAGTTGCGACTGTCAATTTCAACGCGCCAATTTGCACCAAAGCTTTGTGGTTTTTCGGCTCTTCAAGTAAAACACCATGCTGGGAGTAACCATCTACTCGTACCGTCACGCCCTTCGAAAACTTTAAGGACTTCGCAGGCTTGAGGATAGGGATTTCAAAGCGAACGGCTTCCTCTTCTCCCAACGATTGAACTGTTTTTAGCTGTTTTCGAGCCTCATCAATCTTCTTCTGATCTACCGTTCCATGTTTTAACGAATCAAAAATTTCAGCTGCTTGAAGCCTCAATTCGCGTAACGTGTTTTCGATTTCGTCCTTCGCCTGTTGATTTACATTTCTGCGAATTTCATTGGCTTCCGCTAGTTTTTGCGCAGCGAGCTGGTCGGCTTGCCGCAGTTCGGCAGACTTCCGATCAGCTTCACTTTGAGCATTTCGAGCCAGTTTTTGAGCCAGTTCTAATTGCTCGATCATTTGAGCAATGTCTTGCTGCTGATCGCCAAGTGCCGATTTTGCATCTTCGATTACAGCACTTGGAATTCCATACCGCTCTGCTATTTTCATTGCTTGACTTGCGCCGGGTGCTCCGAGCATTAAGCGATAAGTAGGGCGAAGCGATCTGGCATCAAACTCCATCGCAGCATTTAAGAAGCCTGGTTCAGAATAGGCAAAAGCCTTCAGTTCGCCGTAGTGGGTACTCGCTATGATTCGCGCACCCTTTGCTTGCATGGTTCGCAAAATAGCTTTGGCTAATGCGGCGCCTTCAGCGGGATCGGTCCCGGCTCCAAGCTCGTCAAACAGCGCCAAAGCTCCTGGCCGAACTGACTGTAGTGCCTCTGCAATGTTCTTGATATGCCCGCTGAAGGTTGAAAGAGATTGAGCGATGCTTTGTTCGTCGCCAATGTCCGCCCAAATCTGACTAAATGTTCCAAATTCGCAGTCGCGGGCTGGGATCATAAGACCGCTTTGCGCCATCAAAACGCAAAGACCTGCACACTTGATTGCTACCGTTTTGCCACCTGTATTTGGACCGGTTATGAGCAATCCTTCAAAGTCTAGACCTACCTCAATCGTGACGGGAACAACGATGGATCTGTCTAGTAAAGGATGTCGTGCTCCGTCCAATTTTAGGCTTGCAGATTTGGACTTTCGGGGCGGCAACGCCTCCATTTCAAAGCCTAAACGAGCCTTAGCTAGTATGAGGTCAAGATCAGCCGCCTTAACAATCGCTGGACAAGCTGTTGATGCAACCTGCCCGACTCGAACTGAAAATTCAGCGAGAATTCGCTGAATTTCTTCACGCTCTTGACCTTCAATTTCGCGAAGTTCGTTGCCTGCCTTCAAAACATCGTCGGGCTCAATATAGACTGTTTGACCCGTTCCTGATGTGTCATGAATAATTCCACGGATCTTTGCACGATGCTCCGACTTAACCGGAATGACATACCGCCCGTCTCGAATCGTAAACAAGGGATCACTCAGATATTCGCGAGCTTTGCCAGAGACATAGCTTTGAATTTTTCCCAAAATTCGAGCGGAGGCCTGAAACTTTCGCTTTCGAAGGGTTGCGAGTGCAGGGCTAGCAGTATCTTTGACTTCACCGTCTGACTCTAGCGAATCGAGCAAATCGTACTCAAGTTTGGGCTCTTCTGGAAAATACTGAACCAATTCGTGAAGTATTGGGCATTTTTCAGGCCGTGACTGAAAAAACAGCTTTGCTGCCCGTAGGGACGCAAGAAGTTCGCCGATGCAAAATAGCTCTCCTACGCCAAGAACTCCGCCCTTTTCAGCTCGAATCAATGCTTGGCGAAGATCGAGGACTCTGCCTAAAGATGGCGGAGAATCTTTACCCAAAAGAACGTAAGCTTCTGACGTTTGGGCTTGCAAATTCCAAACTTCGGCGTCGCCGAACAATGGCAACAACTTTGTAGACAGTTCAGCACCAAGCTCTGTCTCGCAGTGTTTGGCGAGTCGAGCCAAGATGGAATCGAATTCAAGGACCTTTAGAGCGTGCATTGTTTGCTTGTGACTATTTTACGGCTTATCCGCAATTCGCAAGAGGTCCATCCATTCGTCCGGTGTATTTGCACTTCGAACACAGTATGAATTGAGTTTCGCAATGCAAATGTTCTTCTCATTGACTTCAATTACGTTGAGCCCGGAAACCCAAGTCATGATTCGCGATTCGCCAGCCAATGAAAGTTTGCCCGCAATTTTCAGTGCGGAACTATGATAGAGTCCGCAAAGGGGTTGAAGTGTTCCACCAAAAGAGGGGATTGCCGCATCGAAGCCAGTTGCCATTTCATAGAGCACACGAACAATTCGGGCATCAAATAACGGCATATCACACGAAGCCACAAATATCCATTTTGCCTCAGGCGAAAAGTCAGCCAAGGCGGCAAGTGGGCCTGCAAATGGGTTTGCGTCTTGCTTTCCTTCCGGTCCAAGAACGGTGACTGGAAAACTTTCGCTTTCAAGAAGTCGCCTGGTTCGGTTCAAAATAGACTCGCCTTCAAACACCAAGGCGGCTTTGTTCTGACCCATCCGACGGCTCTTTCCGCCTGTCAGTAAAACACATTCGACGTTCAGCATGGAAAGACCATTCTATATCAATTGTTTCGCGATTCTCTTCGATTCAACCTAGTTTGGGAGTGCGCAGGCCATGTCGGCGCTTTTTCTTGGAATTCCAAAAGAAACTAGGTTCAACAGTAGATGTTGAAGTGTTCAAAAAGCGCCGACATGGCCGGCGCACTCCCAAATACATTCGCCACAAGCTCAGAGCAATTGATTTCTAGCTGTAATGCGTCGTCCGAAAAAACAGCAGGGGCAGCAGGGATCGAACCCGCGACCTACGGTTTTGGAGACCGAGATTGAACCTAGTGATTCTGTTCGGATGTGTTCGTTTTAGGTTCAATCAGTTTGAAAGGATGCTGGTTGAGATTGTCTGATCTAGGTTCACTTTGGCGTAGTTGGCACACTATAGGCACTCAATTCGCACAATCAAAAATGAGTTCTTCCAATTTACCAGCGTTTTACGAAATTCCTAGTAATTACTGATTCTTACTGCAGCATCGAAACAAATGAACACATTAAGTGCAAGACAGTGACTGATCTTCCATTCCATGACAATTCAGCACTTAGCAATCACAATTGCTAAGCGGTATCAGACTACTGAAGTTCTCTTGGCAACCAATGTATGAATGAGATTTGTTTGTAGTTCATCTTCCGAACATTATGGAAGTCTAAGAGCCAGCGAGATTCTGTTGGGATTGAAGCACATACGATTTCCCTTTAAGCGTTGAGAACTCGACAACTCCATCCGTAAGCTGTCTGGTTTTGACAGCCTGACCTTCACAAGAAATTTTGACGGGTTGACCAACTCTGATTCTGCAGATTTCTCCTGCTTTCGAGAAAACTGTTGCTTTGGTGACTTTGCCTTCTGCCCACTGTATATCTAGCTGAAACCCGCCACGGGCGCAGACGCCGCTGAACTCGCCGTCCTTCCATTCACTTGGCAACGCGGGTAGCAGGCGAATGAATCCTTCATGAGACTGAATGAGCATCTCCGTGATCGCGGCAGTTGCACCCAGCGTCCCATCAACTTGCATAGCTTTGCCGCACAATGCGAACAGCTGTGCGCAACTCTGTTCCTTTAGGTAACCCTTGAAAACCTTATTGGCGCGGTTGCCGTCGCCTAGCCGCGCCCAGAGGGCCATTTTCCATGAACGTGACCAGCCAGTCCCGCCATCGCCACGTTCCTCTAAAACCTTTTTGAATGACTCGATGAGTTCCGGCGTTCGTTTGTCCCAGAGCATTCGGCCAGGATACAGGCCGTAAAGATGTGAAAAATGGCGATGGTTCTTCTCCAACGAAGTCCAGTCGTCTGACCATTCTTGAAGCGCACCGCTCGCTCCGATTTGAGGCGGAACAAATTGGGCTCTCGCTAGTTCGGCCTTTTTGACCAATGGAGAATTCACACCTAACTCCCTTGAAGCTTCCAAATAGTAGCCGAACAAGTCATGCAGAATCTGCATATCTATGGAAGACCCAGCGCAGATCTGTGTCCCCTGGAGCACTGCCCCCGTGGTTTCATCGAAGAACGGCTTATTGCCGCCGCCGTCCGGGAAGTTTTCGGGTGAAGTCGAGGGGTTGGTTACGAGCCATTTGCCGTTGGGGTGTTTGACAAGAAAGTCGAGGAAAAACTGAATCGAGCCTTGGATCAGCGGGAAATTGGCCGTTAAGAACTCTTTGTCCCGAGTGTATAGATAATGCTCCCAAATGTGGGTGCACAGCCATGCTCCGCCTACTGTGAAAGTGCCCCAGCTCGGGCCATCCATCGGAGCCGCCACACGCCACAAGTCAGTGTTTTGGTGAAAAACCCACCCGCGCTTGCCGTAGTGCTCCTTAGCGACTCGCGTACCTTGATCTGCTACCTCCCGTATAAGCATGAAGAGTGGCTCGGTCAACTCCCCCAAGTTGGCTGATTCGGCTGGCCAATAGTTCATCTCTGTGTTGATGTTGGTTGTGTACTTCGAATCCCACATTGGGTTCATGTCGTCATTCCAAATGCCTTGCAGGTTCGCTGGCTGCGATCCTGGGCGAGACGAGGAAATTAGCACGTACCGGCCGAAGTTGTACACGAGTGCAGCTAGGCTTGGGTCCGGCTCGGTCTGGTTCTTTGCCTTTCGCTCAGTTGTCGTCAGGAAGGAATTTTCTGTGGTTGGAAGTTTCAACGATACTCTGTCAAAAAGCTTTTTATAGTCTTGAACCGCTGTATGCTTCAAGGAATCGTAGGATTTGCCATCCAAATTGAGCAAATAATTTTCCACTCTGGCGTGTTGGTCCGCGCTTACGTCTTTGTAATTGACAAAGTTTGTTGCGGCGACAAAGACTAGGGTCACCGCATTAGCTTCCTTTATCACTAAATTAACACCTTGAGTGGTGACTGAACCGCCTTCTAAAACTGCCTTTGCTCTCCCTTCGTACCTCAGCTTTCCTTCAACGCCAAGATAGTCAGCCGACCTGCCAGTAACAGCGAGTCCGTCAGAGCCCACAGCGTCCATCTGAAAATAGTCCGTTCCGTAGTTTGAGTGAGCCTGGTTTCTAACGCCCCGGAGATTGGCAATCAAGCTCAGAGATCCCGGGCGATTAGCAGTAAGTCGTACGACAATCACCTGGTCCGGCGCTGATGAAAAAACTTCGCGCCTATATTGGACACCATTGACCATGTACGTCACTGTCGTAGTGCCAGTTTCCAAGTCAAGCGCGCGTTGATAGTCGGTTACCTTCCCACCGTGGGAAAACGTCAAGTGTAGATTGGCTAGGCTTTGGTACTTCTGTTGCTCAACCGGGTAGCCCATGAGTTTTCGGCCGAAGAGGTTGTGAGCATCAAAGTTTCTTCCTTCGAAAACGAGACGCTGAATCTCAGGAAGCGACTTGTGGCCTCCAGCAACTACCGTCGAATAGGGTCCGCCCGACCAGTATGTGTTCTCATTCAGTTGGATTCGCTCCTCTTCAAGTGTGCCGAAGACCATCGCGCCGAGGCGTCCATTTCCAACCGGCAGGGCTTCGTCCCACTTTGTCGCGGGTGAAGAGAACCAGAGAAGTGTTGATGGGTTGATGGCCCTGTTATTCACAGTCAATTGTGCAGCAGTTGGGGTGCTGGGAAGTTCTTGCAAACTTGATGCTAAGATCCCGAAACATATCAACCACATTTGATGCATAAGAATCATAGGTTAGCACCATTGCTCGAATATGGGAATCCACTCGTCACCTTGGCACTCAAGTGGTAAAGCTGCTTTATTTTGGGTTAAGATAGGTTCAGAATGGTGATCAAAGCAATACGCGCATATCAAATTGACCTTCCTCTTTACGAAGGAAGTTACAAATGGTCGGGCGGGAAATCTGTCTCTGTGTTCGACAGCACCGTCATCGAGATTGAAACGAACGAGGGGGTAACGGGCTGGGGAGAAGTCTGTCCGCTTGGCCCTTTCTATTTGCCCGCCTATGCGGCCGGAGTTCGGGCAGGCATTTTAGAACTCGGACCTCACCTCATTGGTTTCGATCCTTGCGAAATCAGCGTCCTGAACTGCCGAATGGATTCCGCCCTTCAAGGACACCCTTATGTCAAGTCAGGCATAGACATGGCGTGTTGGGACATTTTGGGAAAGGTCGCAGGTCTTCCGGTTTGCACTTTGCTTGGTGGACGATCAGGGCAGGATGTCACCTTGTACCGCGCAATCTCACAGGAATCACCTGACGAGATGGCAGAGAAGGTTGGGAAATATAGAGCCGAGGGCTACAGGCGATTCCAGCTTAAAGTTGGAGGCGATCCAGACGTTGATATTCAGCGCATCCGTGCCGTTTCAGCCAAACTGGAACCAGGTGACCGATTGGTTGCAGACGCCAACACTGGGTGGACTCTGCATGAAGCTATGCGAGTAGTGAATGCAGTCAAAGATATTGACGTTTACATTGAACAGCCATGCAAGACCTACGAAGAGTGTCTGTCAGTTCGTAGACACACCAATCACCCTTTTATCCTTGATGAGAACATTGATTCACTGGAAATGCTGATGAGGGCTCAAAATGACCTCGCCATGGACGTCGTTAACATCAAGATCAGCAAGTTAGGTGGCATCAGCAAGGCTCGCCAAGTGCGGGACTTGTGCGTATCACGAGGGATTGCAATGACTATCGAGGACAGTTGGGGCGGAGACATCGTGACAGCGGCGATTGCCCATTTGGCGCATAGCACTCCGGAGTCCAGCCGGTTCACTTCAACAGATTTCAACAGTTATGTAACGGTGAGCATTGCCGAAGGCGCTCCGCAACGCTTGAACGGAGCCATGCATGCCTCCTTGGCTCCAGGATTAGGAATCACGCCTCGGCGGGATGTACTCGGTGATCCAGTAATTGACGTGCACTGAAGTCGAATTCAGGGGTTGACGAAATTGGTCGAGATTTCAGGAAGCGTTTCGAATCTCACAAAGTTGTCGGAGTACAGCAATTCCCTCAGGGGTCCTCCTGCTGCAATCAGAAACCAATATGCAGGCACTGTTTCATAATCAAATCGCAATGTCCACTATCACGCCATTTCACTTTCGGTATCTCCTAGTGCGAAGCTGGGTCGTCGCATTCGGGGTGCTGTCCGTTTCGAGTTCGGCCCAGAATCTGACCGCTAGGCCAGCATTCGTAGACGGTCAAGCACAAATCGTCTCCGCGTTCGCCAATGCTAGCGAATGGATCCGCGAACAGTTGTGGGTGGAGACTGAGTTTGACTCTGATCGAGATGGAAAGAGAGACCGCATGCATGCTGATGTCACGCGCCAAAAGCAAACTGGGACAGAAGGTCTGCGTGTGCCAGTAATTTACGAGTCGTCACCTTATTTTGCCGGTACTGCCAGTGGTCGCTCGATTCTTTGGGACGTCAAGCAGGAAGTTGGAGAAGAACCGCCACCGCGAACATCGCACCCGCTAATTGGTTTTGATGCGAACCGAAAGAATGTCTCAAACTCCCTCGTCGCTACATGGGTTCCTCGCGGCTTCGCCGTCGTTCACTCGGAAGCTCCGGGTACAGGGCTGTCCGGCGGGAGCCCTACCGTGGGAGGCGCACCTGAGCGTCTAGCTCCCAAGGCCGTGATTGACTGGCTTAACGGTCGCGCGAAGGGCTACACGACTTCGGATGGCCACATTGAAATGCACGCAACCTGGTGCACCGGAAAAGTTGGAATGACTGGCACGTCCTACAACGGAACGATCCCGCTGGCGGCGGCTACGACTGGAGTCAAGGGCCTCGAGGCTATCATTCCAGTAGCACCCAACACCTCCTACTACCACTACTACCGGTCCAACGGACTCGTCCGGCACCCAGGAGGTTGGCTTGGCGAGGATATTGACTCTCTCTATGACTTTATTAACAGCGGCGACCTGGCTGGCCGCGAGACGAGCAACAAGTTGTACCGCGACGGCGAATTCGTAAAGGGACGCGACCGTCGCACGGGCGATTACAATTCATTTTGGGCTGATCGCGACCTTCTTCGGTTTACGAAGAACATCAAATGTGCGGTCCTTATGGCTCATGCCTTTAACGACTGGAACGTGGTGCCGGAGCACAGCGTCCGGATAAGCGAGGCAATCAAGGGACGGGTGCCGCTCGTACAATACTTCCACCAAGGTGGACACGGCGGCGATCCCCCATTCGAACTGATGAACAAGTGGTTCACTCGCTTCCTTTACGGAGTGAAAAACGGTGTCGAACTTGGTCCAAAATCGTATATTGTGAGGGAGAGAGCGCCCGGCGCACCTCGGGGGACTGCCACGACCCCAATCTCGTACGCTGATTACCCGAATCCCGATGCGTCACCGGTCACTTTCTTCTTGTCTGCGGGTGGCAATAGTCAAGGGAGCTTAGCGCCACATGCAGGCTCCAAGCAGGGAATTGAAGAACTGGTTGACGATGTAGAATTCAGTGCTCCTGCGCTTGCTCAATCTGGTAAATCACCAAACCGGCTCATCTACTCGACGCCTGAACTGGCAGCACCGGTTCACCTTTCAGGAACATCTCGGGTAACCATTCGACTTGCCTCGAGTGCACCCGCGGCAAACCTGTCAGTCTATTTGGTTCAATTACCCTGGATTGAAGGGCCTATTGGAACGCAGAACCTCATCACGCGGGGTTGGGCCGATCCTCAGAATGCAAAATCGCTTAAAACGGGAGGCAATTACCATTCGATGTATCCTGGAAACCCCTTGAAGCCGAACGAGTTTGTGACCCTCACATTCGACCTGCAACCGGACGACCAGATTATCCCTGCTGGCAAGCGAATCGCTCTAATGATTCTCTCTAGTGATCGGGATTTCACGGTTTGGCCAAAGGCTGGTACCAAACTGACGGTTGATCTTGATGCAACGAAAATCAGCTTGCCGATCGTTGGTGGAGAGGCCGCTTTTCGACAGGCAGTTAGTATTCGCTAGCGAGCACGGGTAGTGAATGACTAGAAGTTTTGGTAGAGGTTGGAGGACACGATTCGAACATTCCGCCTCTGTACCGAAATGCCGCGCATAAGTTGCTGACGCAAGGCTGACTACAAACTGTGGAGATTGATCTGTCCACCAGGCCGCGCAAGGAATCCCTCCAGTTTCGGGTAGCGTATTGATATGAGCCTGCTCATCGCCCTTTCCGTTCTTTCTGCAATGCACTCTCAGGCGAGCCCGGACCCGCATGCATTTGAGACGACCACTCAACGAGATAGTCGGATGAAATGGTTCCGAGAAGCGCGCTTTGGAATGTTCATCCACTGGGGCGTCTACTCGGTACCCGCAGGAGTCTACGACGGCAAGGAGATTGGGGGGATCGGCGAGTGGATCATGCATCAAGGGAAGATTCCCGTTGACCGCTACCGTGCCTATGCCAGAGAGTTCAACCCGGTCAAGTACGACGCCGACAAGTGGGTTCGGATTGCCAAGAACGCCGGAATGAAATACATCGTAATCACTAGCAAGCACCATGATGGCTTCGCGATGTTCGACTCGAGGGCCTCGGACTGGAACATAGTGAAGGCGACGCCATTCGGACGCGATCCGCTCGCAGAGCTTGCCAAGGCTTGCCAGAAGCATGGCATTCGGCTCGGTTTCTACTATAGTCAAGCGCAAGACTGGAACAATGGCGGCTCGGCAGCGGGCGGACACTGGGACCCGAAACAAGACCGCGACATGACTGAATATATTAAGAAGGTCGCCGTGCCGCAAGTCAAGGAAATTCTCACGAAGTACGGGAAGGTCTCGGTGCTTTGGTGGGACACACCCTACGAGATGACCAAGGAGCGCGCCGACCTGCTGCTTCCTATCCTCAAACTCCAGCCTGGCATCATTTACAACAACCGCCTTGGGCAATACCAAGGCGACACGGAAACGCCGGAGCAGTTCGTCCCGGCGACCGGATATCCGGGACGCGATTGGGAAACCTGCATGACGATGAACGACACGTGGGGCTTCAAGAGCACTGACCACAACTGGAAGTCGAGCGAAAACCTGATTCGTACTCTTGTGGACATTGCCAGCAAAGGCGGGAACTTCCTGTTAAACGTCGGACCCACGTCGCTGGGCGAGATCCCGGCGCCTTCGGTCGAACGCCTTGCTACGGTCGGCGCTTGGATGAAGAGGAACAGATCCGCCATTTACGCCACGTCTGCTAGCCCGTTCAAGAAGCTCCCCTGGGGCCGCAGCACAAAGGTTCTAGGAAAGGACGGCGCCACCCTCTACCTCCACGTCTTCGATTGGCCCATGAACGGCAAACTGCTAGTGCCCGGACTGAAGAACAACGTGGGTTCCGCGTCTCTATTGGTCGGGGGGAAGAAACTCATTTGGAGGAGCACGAAGGATGGCCTTGAGATCGACGTGCCGGCACAGGCGCCAGACAAGGTTTCAACGACGGTCGTTCTGGTGGTGAAGGGCGGAATCGAGATCAACCAGCCTGAGTTGACCCTGAAGCTCGGCATCTCACTCGCCTTAAAACCCGAAGACGCAACGTTGCACGGCGGCCTTCAGTCCGAAGAGCGCGGCGGAAAGCCCAACCTCGGCTTCTGGACGGAACCGAGGGATTACGCGGAGTGGACGTTCACGGCGGCACGGGCGGGCACCGTGAGTTTGACCACGGAGATCGCCGCGCCTGTCACAGCAGCATTCACGATCACGCTGGGCAACAATACGAAGCGATATGAGTCCCCGAACACAGGTTCGTACGATTCCTACCGATCTGTGGACCTGGGCACGTTTCCGGTCGTGGCTGGGAAGAACACCCTTGTGGTCCGTGCAGTCGCCGAGGCCTGGAAGCCGATGAACCTGCGTGAGATCCAAATGAAGACGGTGGAGTGATTTGAGATGATATTAGCAACCGTATTTGTATTGGACTATTCGATGGGCTGGGGAGCCTCTCAGGAACCTCAACTCAAGTCGCAGGGATTGGCGGGCTACATCAGCATGAGCGTGACCGAACCGTCTGAAGTTTACAGTTATGGCGTGAGCCTGTACGCTACGGCTTGGCCATTGCTCGACAAGCCCCTCCGCGATTTCCAAATCGGGCTTGCCTCAATCTGGATCGTTCCCGAAAATCGCAAGGTCGACTGGCCCCTTTTGCCTAAAGGCACGGTCGCTCGGGATAACTGGCCTGAGCGAGGGCCGAGCTACCGGGATGTTTTTCAGACCATCGAGGGCGGGCTAGGATTTTGGGCCAGCACTCGGTTCGGGTCCACGACTGCCAAGTTCCGCATGAACGGTACCGCGAACGGATACAACCACGAAATTTCGTCGCCTGGCTGGGGCTTTGGAGATACGCGAGCATTGAAGTCCGATCAAATGGGAATTGCCCAACTCAGCCCATGCCTGCTCGTACCTCCCGACGGGCTGACCTTTCGCCCAGGGACCTGCGGCGAACTTCTTGGTTACGCTTGGATGGCATTGCCGTTGACAGAAGCGAAGACGACCACGGCGGGGTTGCAGGTTCCTACTGGGAATCAATCCTGGACGATGTTCCTCAACACCACCAACTTCAGGGGACCGGTTGCCTTTTATACTCCTGCCACATGGAGCCGAATCTCCCGCATTCATCCGCCTGCTGTAGCACGTGGACTGGATGCTCGGCCTGGACTGGTCACGGGGGGAGCAATCGAAGTAAACACAGTCCCCAGCTTCCTTGCCAAAGATGCAAACGGAGGAACGTTTACCAAGATTCCCAAGTTGCAGTTTCCCGTTGACAAAGATGGGCATACCATATTGATTCATCAGCTAACCCATTACTCCAAGGATGCGCTCTATAGCCAAGTCGAACATTGGATCGCTGGTGGAGATATTCCAACGGGGAAATTTGACATGAAAGGGGCGAGTGTCCCTACTGTTCGAGCCCGTCCACTGACAGTACGGCAAGGTTCTGATAACTCTCCAATCCACGGCATCGAAAACTGGGTGGAGACCGCAACGCTTAGCTCGAATACGTTCGGGCTCCGATGGAAGCAGAGCGCAATGGAGCCTTGGAAGGGTACGACGAAGCGGGGGTCCTTCCCAGAGTACTTCCGGCAGGACGGTAAGGTATTGCATGCGATTACGCAGCGGGTCATCCCAAGCGAGACTCGGCTGGTAGCAGCTAATTTCTTGCCACCGCGCGGCGGTCAAACCTACATTTCGCCGCCAGGACCGAACGATGTTTGGCACAAGCCCGGTCCCAAAGCAGGACCATTCACTGCAAATCTATCCGATGGGAGCGTGGCGACCTACTACTGGTACCGATTTGTTGACCAGCCGTCCTTGCAGGATGCCGATCTGAGCCCAGAGGAGAAAGCTCGGCTCCAACGGATCGTAGAGAAAATTCACGCTCAATGGACTCCCAAAAGGGAATACATGGCCTCTCCCACAAAGGGAGTTCTGGCGTCCCTTGATCCCGCATTGCTGGTCAAGCTACCCCGAGGACTCGGAGTTGGCTATGTGCCGATCGTAACGCGCCAGACTTTCAGGTAGCAAGATGACAAGCGGTCAGACATCTGCGTAGCTGGGCGGTGAAGTGAAAGCTATCGGCGTCGAACCGCGAAGGAGTAGTGGCCCGACCCGACAGCAAAGTTCACCAAATGATCTTTTGTTTGATGGATTCTCGTTAAAGGCTGCCCGCCCTCAGTAATGTCCTCAGCCGACTCTGCTGGCAAATAGATGCGAGCCCGCGAGTTTATGGGAATTACGAACTCGAACTTGAGGACCTTTCCTTGCTGAATCCAGTTGCTGACAATCTTCCCGCGGATGCTCTTGTAGCTCGACCTGACCCAGTTAAGGCCCTTGGGCGTTTGCGGATGAATCACGATCTGGTCGAAACCAACCGAGTTCACGGCTGGTTGAATGCCTCCCAGCCAGTTCATCATCCATTGGCTCACGGAACCAAACATGGGGTGATTATGCGAATATGTGTTGTCGCTGAACTCCCAATGCTCCCATAGTGTCGTGGCACCGTTCTTCAGCATCCAACCCCATCCTGGGAAATCTGGCTGAGTCACGATAGCGTAGGCAAGGTCGCCTCGTCCGTTTCTGGAAAGCACGTCCAGCATGAACTTTGTTCCAAGAATTCCCGTGGTGAGGTGGTTACTGTGGTTCTCAATATCCCGCACAAGATATGCGAACACTCTGGGGCGCAATGACTCCGTCACGATGCCGGTGTAGAGCGCGAACGACTGGCTTGCCTGTGTTCCCGGCCCCACCTTTCCATTGACAGGGTCCACGAACTTGGCGAGGTACGCGCCACGGATCTTCTCGGCAAGTTGCTTGTAATGAGATTCATCCGTGCGAAGGTTAAGCCTCAATGCTTGCGCGGCTAGGAGCTTTGCACTGAAGAAGTACATTGGTGTCACCATCGCGTCAGCGGGGGCGGGCGCCAAACCCTCGTGGTCGCTCAGACCATCGGTCACGATGCCGTTTGGATACTTCTTCTCGATCAGGTTCAGCCAGCGCTTGGCGGCCGCGTACTCTTCCTCGCCTATCCTTCGATCACCGTAATGCCGGTAGAGCTGGTCGATCAGAAGCGGGTGTGCCAGCGCCCAGATAACGCCGCAGTATTGAATACCGATGAAAGGCGAAGTGTCGGTGAACATGCCATCCGCCAGAGCACTATCGGACCAGTCGCGCACAGCTTTTCTATAGAAGCCGGACATGGCGAAGTTCGCCATGAATGCTTCGCTCGTCGCGACGATGTCGCCGCCATAGCCCAGCCGCTCCCGGTGGGGGCAGTCCGACTGGACGCTGAAGATGTTCGACAAGAACGTGCGTCGGCACATGGCTTGGATCTCGTTGAGCATCGGGTTCGAGCACTCGAACGAACCGACCTCTTCGACATCCGAGTTCAGTCGTGAAGCTGTCACCGATGAAAGCGGAAGCTGCGCGGGCAAGCCAGTGATCTCGAGATAACGAAACGCGTGGAAGGTGAACCGCGGCGTGTACATTTCTCCGCCGCCACGG
Source organism: Armatimonadota bacterium (assembly GCA_031400935.1). Lineage (GTDB taxonomy): Bacteria > Armatimonadota > Fimbriimonadia > Fimbriimonadales > Fimbriimonadaceae > JANNJE01. The sequence goes on along the minus strand of JANNQV010000028.1, from coordinate 209,279 downwards.
GCGATGTAGGTGTCGGCCTGCCAGGCAATCTCTGGCGCTCCTGGCCCGCCAACGCTCTCCTTTGTGCCTTGCCGGAAGCCCTTGATCTGCCCCGCGACGCTCGTCATTGGATTCAGGGCACCATCCGGGTAGAGGAGTTCGCCGTAACGCAGATGGATTTCCGTACCCCTGGGAACGTTAAGCTTGAGGCTGAGCCATCCAGAAAAATTGACACCTAAGTCGTAGATATAGGCCCCAGTCCTTTGCTCGCGAACCTTCACCGCGTTCCATCTCGCCGTGACCCGGATCGGAGGTTGAGATGGCGCGACGAGCTGGCCAAGACTTTCCTGTGCAAGCCCTGGAGCGCGCCACTTCGAGTCGTCGAACCCCGGCTTGTCCCATCTCTGCGGCTCCTTTCGGGCGTCAACCCACTCGCCGAGATAAATGTTGTTCCGGCGGATCGCGCTCTCGCCGGCCCTCCAGGTCTGGTCCGTTGCAATTGTTTTCACCGAGCCGTCGCGATACTGAATTCTCAGTTGGGCGATGACTCGCGGTCGTCCAACCGCTAGGTGCTCGCGGAGGTTGAAGCTGCCGAACAGCTTGAGCGGCAGCGGGTTGAACCAGCCGTTTCCGAGTTGGAGCCCCAGGCAGTTGTCTCCTAGTGCTATCAGCGCGGTCACGTCGTAGATGTTGTATTCGACCCGCTTCTCGAACCTCGTCCAGCCGGGATCGAGCACATGATCCCCGATCCGAATGCCGTTCAGCGTTGCTTCGTAAAAACCAAGACCAGATATCGCCACCCGCGCCCTAGCGACTGGCTTTTGCACGGCGAACTCCTTCCGGAAGAGTGGCGCGGGATCGTCAGCATAGAACTCGGCATCCGATTTCGGGTTCTCTTTGCCGTCATTGATCCACTTGCCGACCCAGTCGTTTGGCTTTAATATCCCCATCTCCCAACGACTTGGCTTGCTCCAATCCCCCGGCGTCTTGCCTTCCCAGACCTGCACTTTCCAATAACATGCCTGCAAGGACTTCAGCGCATCGCCAGAATAGCCAATCTGGTTTTGTTCGGCGCTAGCCACCTTTTGGCTATCCCAAAGGTCGCCCGTGTTCTGCTCCAGGAGCTTTGAAGAGCTCGCGACAAGGATGCGGAATGCGCTTTGCTGCCTACCGCGGATGTCGCCTGAACCAATGAGCTTCCAACCCAGCCGAGGTCGCGCGGCATCTATCCCAATAGGGTTCACTTGATACTCGCACCGTAGATCAGCCGCCACCAAGGTGGACATTGTCAGCGGCATGGCCACTGGGTGCGCTTGCGACAAGAAGGTCGTTAGCAGGATTAAGCACAACATTCGAAGACTCTATCCCAATTTGAACAGGGATTTCACCGAATTGGTTCATTCAGCCTGGCAGCCTTGTGATGCGAGCGCAAGTTAGGTATCGAAACTTTGGGCCAACAACAGCCCATGAACGTGGAACAAATGGAGAAACGAGCTCTCCTTCAATTCTTGTTTAAAATTCAAAGCAGGCGAGCTTTCCCCGCTCGACCAGCCGCTTGCTCACCAGTTGCATTGCGAGGAGCCGTTCTTGACTTCGATCTTCGAGAACGTTTCTAGCCCGCTCCGGAATCGGAGTGCCTTGCTCCAAGTCTTTGAGGCATTCGAAGAACAGCGCTAAGTTGCGCTCGGCAGTTATGGATTGAAGCAGATCTGCAATTTGGTTTTCTCTGCAAGTATGATCTGCGGCAATTACCGCCTTGTCATATGCATCCGACGGCTCAAGAATTCCAGTTGCGATTCCAGCGGAGAGGATGCTGTCGCAAGCTGTGTGGTTGATAACTGCGAGTTTGCAGCTTCCTCTTATCTCTACAAAGCGCCTTGAAAGATTGCCGCTGCTGATTCGGCGTTCCCACCGCTTGTCTGGGGCATGGTGATCAATCACGGAAATGCCGTTTCGCTAGTAGCCCCACTTTTCTTTTGGCCACTCTTCACAGCCTTGAATGTAAAAATCGCAAACAACAAATTTATCGATACCTAGAAGGTTTTCAATATCCTCTGGATTCGGGCTTGAAGTTTCTGTAACGAGGAGTATGGGACCGAACTGGTCCTCGATTGCCGGTCTTATTCGACTTTCCATACCGTTGCCGCATTGCAGGGATCACCAGTATTGCGTTCGACCTGTTTTGTATAACGACACATTGAATATACCCATGAAGAGGTGTGTACTCATGGTTCAAATGGCCGCTCAGACCCTTTGAATTTTTGGCCCATTGTGGAAAAAGCGGCACACTATAGGCACACAAATCTAAAAATGACTATTCAGTGAGAGGGCCAAATTTGGCAATTTTAGATTCAATTTACTGGCAGGGGCAGCAGGGATCGAACCCGCGACCTACGGTTTTGGAGACCGTCGCTCTACCAACTGAGCTATACCCCTGAGCGAACTAAAAGGATACCAGAACGTAATTCAGATTCGGGACGAATGCCTCGTGAAATGGGTGACTTGGATGAATCGGATCATTAGGTCATTAGGAGACGCAAGCGTGACTACCAGTTTAACATTTACTTCCGCCCCAATTGATCATTTTACAGGGCCCTTCCCAAGGAAACGCCCGCTAGCGAAGCGCGATGCCTTCAGCGACTTTTGCTAATGCTTCGTAAGGACGGTTTCCGAACAGAGTAATCACAAACCCCGAATCGCTCCAGCAAATGCAATTTGAGTTTCCGATCTGTCCGATCAGATAATTTCCCTGCTTGGCCATTTGCTCAGCGCCTGAAATTCCATTTGCGCCTTTCACGACGATTAGAGTCATCGGGCCGATGCTATCTGAACACAGAAGAAAGGTAGTGCTTCGGTTTTCCTCGATACGCTGCGCATAGCGATGAACCGTCATGAATCCGGGATCAATTTGGATTGGTGCACCGTACGACACATCTCGAATCCAGGATCGCATGTCTTGCCCGGTATTCTTTACGTCGCGGCTAAATGGTTGTAGAGCTGCTGCGTATTGTGCGATGTCTCCGGTGCCAACAGGGCTCCCTTTAAAGTGCCGCATAAGCCCAGTGCTGAGGATCAGTGCAAAAATGATTGTGCACATTCCCCAGGCATATTTTCCGACAAATCCTTCGGCCTTCTTACGTTTGTCGAGTTCGCTGATGCGACCGACTGCAGCTTGCCAGCTCTTTGGGTCAACGTGAATTTGATTTTTGGATGCGATGGTCTTCTTGATCGCAACAGTAGCTTGAAACTCGGCGTTCGCGATAGGATCGGTTCGCAATAACTCTTCGGCTGTGGCCTTGTCTGGGCCGCTAAGCTCACCGTCTGCTAGGGCATGGAGAATGGTGTAATCAGTCATTTTTGCTCTCTTCTCTCACGTACCCTTCTTGCTTTGCAAATTCGTAAAGTTGCTGTCTAAGTATAGCCCTGCCTCGGGCTAATCTTGATCGGACTGTACCTATCGGCACGTTCATTATATCGGCAATTTCTTGATAGCTCATCCCTTCAATGTCACTTAGCAATACGGCGAGCCGAAAATCTTCCGGCACATTCGCTAATGCTGTCTCAACTTCTTCTCCGACAAGTTCATCGAAGACCTGATGATCCGGTTCCATACCCGACATAGCTGCCGGTTCATAAATCGCATCATCATCAATCGAAGCGATCTGTGGGCCTCGCTGTCTTTGCCGGTACTTGTTGATGTACAAGTTCGTTACAATTCGCAGCATCCATGCTTTGAAGTTCGATCCATCGAACCGGTCAAAAGCATCATACGCTCGCACAATAGCCTCTTGCGCCAAGTCTTCAGCATCTTCCCGCGACTTTGTTAGCCGCAAAGCGGTGCCAAAAACTGAAGGAAACACTATTTCAGCCTGCCGTTCAAAGGCATCACGGGCGTTACGCCTTCCGATCAGCATGGGCTAGGAGTGTACCTTCGGGGAGTTCAACACAAGATACTGAAAAAGAGTTCCTGCGCCTCAACGAATATTTGCGATTGCCGTTCTGGCCGATACGTACTTTGCGAGCTTTGCGCCTTTGAGAGCCGAAAATTAGCTTGCCAATGGTTCCACGAATGGATTCTCACGCAAAGGCGCAAAGCTCGCAAAGATTCTTGGAACTGAAATCTCCTATTTAGACCGCAAAGATTCGCGGCGTCATTTCTGACACACACAAGTAAAATAGACTCGTCATTGCCAAAACCGCAGATTCACGCTTTGCGTCTTCGCGAGCCAAGTTTTGGCTTGCAATAGTTTTCAAAATTAGATTCTCACGCTAAGGCGCAAAGCTCGCAAAGGTTCGCGGAACTATTCTGCGTTCCTCCGCGGCCACCACGTGAAATCAGATTGCTCGGAGCCTCACGCAAAGGAGGGATGCTCGCAAAAACCTTATCGAAAAGTCTCTAATTTAGCCAGCTTTGCCGCACTCTAAGATGTTGCTCAGATGGCGAGGCAACAGATTTCACTACAGAGCTCGATAACTTCAAGACTTCAGGCGAAATCATCACTTCTACAACCTGCCCGTCCCGCTTAACTTTTAGTTTTCCAGAATCGGAGAACGACTGCCTTGCAAGTCCCGCATCGTACCCTTGACGAATGGCCCTTGTTGTTTTTCCAACGCAAGCCACTCCATTTATCTCAACGATCAAGTCTCCAACTTTCAAAAGTCCATTCGCAAACGGTTTAACTGAATTGATTCTCATTGCTTCATCGCTTCGTGATTGCGTTGCCGAGAAGCCCAGGTCTGGGACGCGCCTAGGAGCCACTTCATAAAGAAATCCAGCTTTTGCGAGCTGTTCTTCAACCGGAAGCTCTCCAGGCTGCATCACCCATTTGTCATAGATCGGCCCCATTTCTGGCCCACCAAATCGAATGAGCAGCTTACGAATTTCATCTTCGGCAAAGCCGGGTTTGTCGTTCTTGCATAGCTCGAATAATGCGCGAGTTACGTCGTCGAGTGATCGGATACCCTTAGTACGATCCCTGATTTCTAAGTCCAAACAGAGTCCCAAAACCCAGCCCGTGTTGTAATAGTTCACCAAAAGACCCGCGCTGTTCCCCCTTCCGCCGCTGGCTTCTCCAACCCGAAAACTGGAATCATACGGAGAGATCTTGAGCCTGTTTTCGTTTCCTCGGGTTATGTAAACATTTGAAGCGATTGAACTCCAAAAGTTGTCTTCTGGCAGCACTTTTGAGCGAGCGAGGATGATATCAGCATAATAATCGGTTACGCCTTCGAGCCACCATAGCGCCCCGGTCTTAGGAATCTTCAAATAATCAAATGGTCCAAGCGGAGCCGAACGAATTCTTTTCACATTCCACAAATGGAAGAATTCGTGAGATAGAACAGAGATCACGCCATTGCCAAGTCCGCTGGCTAGGCTGATATTCGTGCTGTTCAAGTGCTCGAGCCCGCCGCCGCCATCAACTGTATCATTCACCCTGAAATGCCACATGTACCTTTTGTATGGTGCGCCGCCAAAGAATCTGACTTGCTCTTCGGTTAGCGACTTGCAAATCTGGTTGAGTTTCGGGCGGTCCACATCTGTCTTTGCTGCCCCATAAAGAACGATAAAATGCGGCTTGCCAGCAACCGTGTAGTTGTCCATCAGCAAATCGCCCGCAGTCACGGGGCAATCCGCGAGAACATCATAATTCGGAGCCCAATATTTGTTGTTTCCGGCTGGGTCCAGCGAAACCGCGAACTTAAAATTCTCCGGCCCTTGGAAAGTTAGCATGCAAGCTTCGTCCTTTCGGCCTAGGACATACATGTATTCGTACGGCCCTTGCCAAAGAAACGCCCCCTCGTTGATTCGTGCGGTCTTTTGGTATCGGAAAGTGAGCATCCCACGAGAAGGCGTAGCTACCGAATAGGTGTTGTTATCCTCTTTCGTAACTTTTGCCTCTATACCTTCTGGCCCTTCTGCTGTTACGTTTTTTACATCGGCAGGGCTGTTGAGCAAAACATAGTGTCCAGGAGCAAAGTTGGGAATTTGGAACTTGGTAACCGCATCCTTGATTGGGACTCGAATTTCGATTTTCAGCTTGTCGGGGAGTTCAACTGTGGCTGTGTATTCAATTCGGGCCTGAGCCAATCCGACAAATGTTGCAAGGGCAATTAGGGCGAGCGTTCGCATTTGTGAGTTTTACCCGCTACGATCCCTTCCCCCATCACATAATTCTAAATTTCGAAGGGAACAGACGAAGCGTGACGGGGGAAGGATAGGATGGGGGCGCATCACAACCTTACATACATGCGATTCTCGAACTTAGTATTCGAAGGTAACGTAAAAGCATGACAGCAAAAGAGGTCGTCAGCTTGGTCGAGAAAGCGGGTTGGTACAAGGATCGTCAGCGCGGATCGCACGCCGTATTCAAACATGCAGAACGAACCGGACGAGTTGTAGTTCCAATGCACCATGGCGATTTGCCGAAAGGGACATTGCGTGATATAGTAAAGAAAGCAGGAATCAAACTATGAAAGAATATCCAATTATTTTGGAATTAGAAGAAGATGGCAGATATTCAGTGAGCGCCCCCGACCTGCCAGGTTGTGTTAGTTGGGGAAAGGATCGAGAAGAAGCGATTGAGCACATCCGAGAAGCAATTGAACTTTGGATCGAATCAGCCAAATCAGATGGCGAAGAAGTTCCAGCTCCGGGTTCAACTGTAGCTTATGTGAAAGTTGCAAGTTGATCTAACTATTGGAGTAATTCCTGCAGAACTTGAACATTCTCAAAGTCATTAAGACTGTTTCAATCTCGTTCTGGTTATGGTTAATCGTATCCAGTGTTGTCGGCAACGCAGCCTGTTTCGCACTTGACGCTGTTCCCAAACACGGTGCTTTTCCCAAACTCGCCGTTGCAATCTGGTGCGTAATCGGGACTCTGATGGCATTAATGCATTACAAGACTTCGCGATTTCAACTTAGGAGCTTTTCCGATCACGCCAAATGGGATTCGGTTGATGAAGCTGTCAGGTGCGGCACTCAAATTGCATTAATTTCAGGAGGCAATTTGGTTGCAGTTTCAATTGCTTCGTTCTTGCTCTTTTGGAGAGAACTGAGCATTACAAACATGCCAGATTCAGTATTCGTACCAGAGAGCTTTCCAATGTCCATTTTCTTCTACCTCATTGTGTTCTCAACTTTTCGAATTGCAATTTCCGTTAACAGGTTTAGAGAAAGTTAAGAGTTCAAAGGCGTGATGTTTAGGATTGCCGCCAGGGCCATTTTTTGAAGCTATGCAATAATCAACTATGGTTCTAGTCCCTTCAATCGCACTTGTTCTTTTTGCCCAGCGCCCCTCTGCCGGTCCCTCACCAGAAGAAATTGCAGCTATGGCAAAGCTCGATTTCCTCGTTGGCTCATGGAGCGGAGGTGGGTTCTCAATGACCGGCCCAGGCCAGAATGTGACCTACACTGGCGGCGAAACTGTTCAGAAGAAGCTCCAGGGCAAGGCACTCTTAATCGAAGGAAAGTTCTTCAACCCCGAAACAAAAGCGGTGGTACACGAAACGCTCGCAGTTATCACTTACGATGTTCCGAACAAGAAGTACCGATTCCAAGCCCACTTGTTCAATCAGCCATCTTCCGAATTTGAGCTTCATGTTATCGAAAAAGGGTTTTGGTGGGAGATCGTGCGAGAAGGGGCTCCGAAAATCAAGTTCACTATGACGATTACTGATAAGGGGGAGTGGCTCGAATCTGGTGAGGTCACTATCGCTGGGAACGACAAACCGCTCAAGTTTATGGAAATGAAGCTGTCGAAGGGTGGGTAGGGGTTGATCCCTCATAAAAGTGGAGTGCAAAGGTGCACTCCACTTTCTGTATTCAAGCTAAGTTCGAGCCGACTATTTGCTTAGTGACCTACGGCGACGAACGAACGCCACTGCACCAATACCAAGAGCCGCAAGTGTTGCCGGTTCAGGAACAGCGGATTCCACTAAGCCGTCGTCGGCAAACACGATGTCCGCCGCAGGACCACCGCCACTGTAGCCGTTTACGCCGAATCCGCTCAACGACTTTCCAACGTCGAGATTCGCTGTCACATTGTATTGGACCCAGGCATTGGAGCCTGTATGAATAGACATTTCCTCTGTAGCGTCGGAATAGTACAGCCAGATTCCAAATGACGATATTTCTGGCACTTTAACCCAAACAGAAACCGCTGTAATCAAAGCGGTTGAAACTGGCCCGCCAAGAAAGTTCTGGCGAATCTCCTTGTTAGACTCGACCTTGCCAGACCAAGAACCGGTATTCGAATCCGTGTTAGTAGCGTGCCAAATCTGGCCTATGCCGTTGGTGCCCCATTCTCTGGCCTGAAACCACGGCGAAATCGAACCTGTTTCAAATCCGGGGTTCGAAAGCAAATTGAAGGCGTTGCCGGTTGCCGCTACCGCCATGAGAGCGCTTGTCGCCAAGCAAACTGATATTGTATGTCGCATAAATTCTCCTGTCCCACTCTCATGGGACTATTCCGATTCAGTATAAGTCAGTTTTCCTGCTATTGATACTAGCAATTATGACAGGATTTCGTTGTAGTGCCGGTGACGTGCCGATTCTATTTCATGCCGAAATTCGTTGTTTGTTGTCGGCTATCGGATGGCGAATTCCACGATCCAAAGTCCGAAAATACAAAATATCTCGTCCCCTCTAATCCCTCAGATCCAAAAACCCCCACATTTCGGGCTGGTGCATGTCAATCACGCCTTGGGGACTCCAAACCCAGTTGTCTTCTTTCAGCCCTGGACGCTTCACATATTTGCCGTTAATTATGTCCACTTGCCATTGAACCCGGCTGAAGTTGATACGCCAAACATCGCCCGGATGTGGGGGTACTGGCATTCCTCCATCCTTCATACTCTCCCATGGCATTGCGATCTCGACTGTCCAGCCTATATCAATGTCGGAGGGATCGTTTAGTGTTCCGTTTACATGAACTGCCGATTTGTAGCCCGGCATGTCCCAACTGTTGTCCGCCGAACCGCCGTCGCGATACGCCTTTTCTAAATACAGGTCCCAGCCAGTGTTGAGAGCATTGATTTCGAACTCAAAGTAACGCTCGGCATCGCCATCGGGATCAATGAAGACTTCAAAATCATTGTCTTGAAAAATCACCGAATCGTGCTCTGTAAGCGTCGCCCAAACGTGCGGCTCTTCCATTTCGGCGGCGATGTAGAGAAACTCCGAATCCCAAAGCATTTTCACTCTTGTGCGGAACCGCGGCTCTGGTTTTTTGTCGCCTTCGATGTCTACGAAGTCGTCGGTACAAGGCGCGTTTTCCCATTGCGCGTCAGAAATCTTGCCATCAATTCTCAATGGCCTTGCTGCTCGATGGCAGGTGTAGCGTTTTGGCGGCATAGAGGGAAGCTACCATTTTTGGAGTTGTTGTTTGTTGTTTGTTGGTTGTTGGTTGGCGGTTGACTGCGCATGCTTTGAGTGCCTCTTACCAGATTTGTGAAGGAACAGAGAAAAAACTGCGAACTTTTGCGGTCCTGCCTGCTATCCTGTTAACAGGGTTAGGAATATGTTTCAAAAGCGAATATTTATCGTGATTGCCTTGGTACTGGCGGCAAGCCAACTGATGGCGCAATCTGTGTTGTCCATTGGCGTAAAGAAAGGGAAGCTCGCTTCCACTGTTTCACGCTTGAACGATTTTGGCAAGTTGATCGAAACGGATGAAAAATACTCGATTTTCCGAATGTCCCTCACAACAGATGAAGCAGCAGAATTAGCCTCGATTCGCAAAGATAAATCCGTCCTATTTGTTCGAAAGGGAACTGCGTTGAGTCACTTGGATGACACCAATTTGAACTCGCTATCTGCAGTCAACAAAACGATTGCGGAAATGAAAGGGCGCAATTCTGACCGGGAAAAAATGGCGAAAATTCTCGGATTGCCACCCTTGGAAAGGATGGACAAAATCAAGACTGGTTACTACGAAGCCTATCGCTATTGGCTCGAAGAACGAGCCTATCCCAACAACAGAGTCAACTACAAAGCCTATGAAGAAGGCGTCGTGCAGCGAGATCAAATGCCGCCAGCATACGGGCGATTGGGCGACTCGCTTGGCACGATGCAGTGGCAATTCGTCGGCCCAACCAACCTAGATATCCCCTATTCGACGTATTACGGAGTTCGCCCGATCAATGGCAGAGTGAACGCATTGGCAGTTGATCCTACGAATCCAAATACGCTTTATCTTGGCGGCGGATGGGGAGGCGTTTGGAAGTCAACCAACGGCGGCATTGATTGGACTGCGCTCACCGACGGCTGGGAATGGTTAACCGTTAGCAGTATCGCCGTGCACCCAACCAACGGAAACATCATTTATGTGGGAACCGGCGACTATTCCGGAGGAATCGGCTACCAATTTGGAATCATGAAGTCGCTAGATGGCGGAGCGACATGGACGAATTTGGGACGGCCAGAATTCGGCACTCGCGCAGTCAGTTCCATTGCAATTGACCCAGAAAACCCGAACATCGTTACAGTTTCAACCGGCAGGGGTTCAGGGGGTTCAGGGTTCGTGTGGCGATCAACGAACGGCGGCACGTCATGGACAAATGTGCTCAATTCTGCTTTCAATTGGTCGCAGGTTTCGATTGGCGCTTTGAACACAACAAATGGCGTTCGCGCTTACTACGTTTCCGGAGGAGGAACTGGAGGCAATGTTTGGCGCTCACTTGACCGAGGGGCGACATGGACGAAACTGACGACTCTGGCTTCTGCGGCAACCAATCACTCTGTAATTTCTGTTTGTGCTTCGCCGGTGTTTCCGGATACTGTTTACATGGTCGTAAACGCCGATCGCCAGGTTCACAAGAGTGTGAATCAAGGAGTAACCTGGACCAACATCACGGGCACATTTCCTAATGGAACAAGCAACTATTTTTGGAGTCAAGGCACCTACAACTGGTACCTGAATGTCTCCTCGCGACCTGGTCCTCAAGACGTCATCTATGTCGGCATGATTGATGCGGCTCAATCTTACGATGGTGGGGCAACTTGGCGATCCATTGGCGGCCCAACGTACGTAGCTGGAGCACTCACTCACAACGATCAGCACTTTTGCATTCCCGATCCGACAAATCCGAATCGCGTTTACATTGGCGGCGATGGCGGTGCGTACCGATACACATTCGATCCCGCGACGAACAACGGAGGTTGGACATATTTGAACCGAAACCTTGGCGTAAGCATGTTCTACAAAGCCGATTTTCACAATTCTAATGCAAACGTCATGATTGGGGGCACCCAAGACAATGCTACGCCGGCTTCTGTTGGAGACCTTGCCAATTGGGAGAATTGCGGCGGCGGCGATGGCGGATTTAGCTGCATCAATCAGTCTTCACCGAACATTCAATACACCACTTCGCAGTCGCTTGGAGTCTATCGAACGAGCAACTATTGGTCAAGCCAAACGACAATTACTCCGAGCACTGGCGGCGATTCGAAAGCGTTCATTGCGCCAATCGTCCTTGATCCTAACAATTACAACTTGCTCTACGCGGGCACAAATTATCTGTGGCGTCGGGATGATGCGACAGGAGTTTGGACGGCGAGGCTGGGCGGCCAGCTTTTGAGTGCTTCTGGAAATCTGCGGGCAATCACCATTGCGCCGGGTGACACGAATAGAATTTACACCGGAGCAAGCGACGGTCAGGTTTGGATGTCTACCGACAAGGGAGTTACCTGGACGCAGATCAATATCGGCCTAACGAGCCTGCCAAACCGAACAATTACTCATATTTCAGCGAATCCGGCTAACAAAAATGAGATATTAGTTACTGTTTCTGGAACGGGCTCTGGGCATGTTTGGAAGTGTCCAAACACTTTGGCGGGAGCGGCTAGAACTTGGACCGACGTGAGCGGATCGGGAATTACGGGATTGCCAAATGTCCCTGCACAATCAATCTGCTCTGACATTTTTGACTTTGACCGAACCTGGTTCGTAGGTACAGACCTTGGCGTATTCATGACCGAAAACGGCGGAGCTTCATGGACTTCGGCAACGCGTCCGTTGGGACTGCCAAATGTTAGAGCGAATGACGTAAAAATCGCACCAGGGCTCCAAACACTGTATGCTGCCACATACGGACGAGGAATGTGGAAGTTTGACCTTCCCAAAACCTATTCCCCGGTCACCATGAATGTTTTGGGAGGGCTACTGTTCGGGGGCACAGTCGCTGATCTTGCTTCCAGCGATAACTTGTCAGTAATTATTTTGAACGACGAGTTTGACGCAAATGGAGATATCGAACTTACTTATGCAGCGACTCCTGGGCCTGTGCTTGAGCTTTATATTGCTGTCGAAACGGGTGCATCCAGAACTGACTTAACACAAATCGTGCGGCTTTATGATCAAGTTGCTGGCACTTGGGTTAACGTTGATGCTTGGGCATCAACGATTTCAGATTCTCGAATCATTGTAAATGTCACAAACAATCCGAGCCGATTTGTTTCAGCATCCGGTCAAATCAAAGCTAGGCTTCTATGGGTGCCTACGGCTGACACAAGCGCAGTTGATGGATGGACAGAAAGAGTGGACCGAATTGTTGTGCGAATCGTTCGATAGTCTTGAATCCAGTTCAAAACTGACTGTTCGCGTTCGAAGCCTTCAAATGGCGGACTCGTGTACACTTCCGAATCGTGATTGAGATCATTGGAGCGCCTTGGGATGGATGCGGATTTCGGCCTGGAAGCCGCCTTGGCCCAGCCGCTGCCCGACTTGCTAATCTTGCGAGCTTGCTTACCGAATTAGGTCTGGATTGGCTGGATCGCGGCGACATTGCCTTGAAAGAAGAGTCCACGGTAATCGGCGGACTGAAAAATTTTGAGCCCGCATTTGACAACTATTCGCAAATTCGAACTCTTGTGAAAAAGGCTTGCGAAACAGGTTCGACGGCCATCGTTCTTGGCGGCGATCACAGCAATTCGATTGGCTCGGTCTCCGGTGCTCTAAGTGTTTTCGGAAGCGACCTTGCCGTTTTGTGGATTGACGCTCACATGGACATAAACACCCCCGCGACGTCGCCATCTGGAAATCTGCATGGAATGGTACTTGGCGCGTTAATGGACTTGCCATTCGCAATGGAATCAGGGGCCGTTGGACCGTACCAAAAGGGAGTTGCTGACGAACAATGGTCGCGATTGCAGCAAGAAATCGTAGGCAAACCTGCACTTAACAACAAGTCTGTTGGATGGTTTGCCGTTCGCGATGTTGACCAAGGAGAAAAGGATTTTTTCCGAAGCATGGAAGGCGGTTATATGGCAACCATGTCCGAAATTGATCGGCATGGCATCGCTGAAATGGTTAGTCGAATTGATGCTTGGCTAAAGAGGATTGGTGCTAAAAAATTGTGGATTAGCTTTGACGTTGATTCGCTAGACCCATTTCTTGCTCCCGGAACAGGCACTGCAGTTCGAGGCGGACTTACTTATCGAGAAATGCATGTAATGGGCGAAATGCTTCATGAACTGCTCCAACATCCGAACTCGCCTTATTCGCTTGCGGGCCTTGACGTGGTTGAAATCAATCCAATCATTGACACAAACAATGCGACTGCCAAAACTGCAGTCGAATGGATTGCAAGCCTTTTTGGAAAGACGATTTTGGGAAGGAGCGCGCCGCTTCGATGAGCCTAGAAATCCTTGCTCAAACACTTCGACATGAAGCTTTAGCAATAGATGGCCTTGCGTCAAAGCTGAACAATTCTCATTCGACAGCTATTGATTGGATTTTAGAATGCAAGGGAAGAGTGATTGCTTGCGGAATCGGCAAGTCAGGTCACATAGCAAAGAAGACAGCCGGAACGCTTTCAAGCACCGGAACGCCATCGCTGTTTCTTCATGCGGGCGAAGCGCTTCATGGCGATTTGGGAATGGTTACAGCAAGCGATGTTGTACTAATGTATAGCCATAGCGGCGAAAGTGATGAACTTGTACGCCTATTTCCAGCACTCCAGACCATCGGGGCAAAAGTGATTTTGATGACTGGCAGGCCGCAGAGTTCTGCCGGACGTCTAGCCGACTTAGTAATCGAGACATTCGTAACTGATGAGGCATGTCCCAACAATTTGGCCCCCACTACTAGTACGACAGCAATGTTGGCGTTAAGCGACGCTCTGGCTGTCGCGGTAATGGTTCGCCGCAAGTTCTCCAAAGACGATTTTGCAAAGTTTCATCCAAGCGGGGCGCTTGGCAAACGCTTGTTGTTGAAGGTCGGCGATGTAATGCGGACTGGTGCCGATGTTTCTATCGTCCGACCAGAAACGACAGCAATTGAGGTCATGAAGTCCATTACTCATGCCGGTGCGGGTGCTTCGATTGTTGCAGATGAGGGCAAAGCGATTCTAGGGCTAATCACCGATGGCGACCTTCGAAGGCACTTTTTACAGCACACAAATCCATTTGAGACGCCTGCCAATGAGCTAATGACACCTTCGCCTTCAACACTTCCTTCTGATTTGCTTGCCGTCGAAGCGCTAGAGTATTTCCAGAATTTGCCAAGGAAGATTGGAGAAGTGCCAATTGCAACTGATGGAAAAGTTGAGGGACTCTTAGTGTTGAAAGATCTGTTGAGGAGTGGAATTCTTTGAGTTCGAGCCTGCGCACTGCCAAACAACATGCCAATTTTTGAGTTTCGATGCAATCAATGCGGAAAGAAATTTGCCAGTTTGGTAGGAATGACCGCAGATTCTGGTGAATTAGAATGCCCACATTGCTCGGGGACGAGTGCCGATAAACTTGTTAGCCGAGTTGCAAAGTACCGAACAGAGGATCAAAGAGTTGACGAGATGGCAGATCGTTTGGAAAATATGAACGAGCCCGAATCTCCAGCAGAAGCCCGCGAAATGGTTCGGGAAATGGGAAGGGCAATGGACGACGATATGGCGGACGAAATGGAAGAAATGTACGAACTGGATGTTGATGATTTAGGAGAATAGAGTCGTGCCTGCAGCAAAAACGAAGAAATCTAACAAAACCACTTCAAAACGGTTGCGAATTTTAGGTTCGCTAACGGTTGTTTGCGGTTCGATGTTTGCAGGCAAGTCAGAAGAACTGATTCGACTGGCTCGCCGGGCACTTTACGCAAAGAAAAAGGTGCAAGTTTTCAAGCCAGCGATTGACGACCGATACCACCAAACAATGGTTGTCACACACATGGGAGTTCAGCACGAAGCAATTCCGGCTCTGAGCGTTGCGGAGTTGAGAAAGCTTGTAGACCCAGAAACCGAAGTTGTCTGTATCGAAGAAGCCCAGTTTTTCGACCGAACGCTCGTGAATCTGTGCGTTGAGCTTGCTGATCAAGGCGTCGAAGTCATCTGCGCAGGACTGGATCAAGATTTTCGTCGTCAGCCGTTTGGGCCAATGGCTGAATTGCTGATTGCTGCAGATCAGGTCATCAAACTTCGGGCGATTTGCATGAAATGCGGCGCACCGGCAAGCCACACATACCGAATGGTTGATGGCAAACCTGTGAAGTGGGATGATCCAATTGTGCTTATCGGAGCTACCGAGAGCTACGAGGCTCGGTGCAGGAATTGTTTTGAGATTCGGGGGAAGCCGCGTTAGTTTTGGGTCTGCGCAGGCTTGACCGTGCTTTTCAACCACGTAAGGACACGGGACAAGGGATAAAGAAAAGCGTCGAATCTGACTTTATCCCGAATCCATTTTCCTTTATCCAATTTCAAAGAAAGGCGCGGTCAAGCCCGCGGACTTCCAAATGGCTCAGCGCAACTCGACCACAAGCGCTTTCATGGTCGTTTTGCCGATATTCTTTGCTGAATGCTTTTGAGCAGGCAAGAAAAAGGTGTCGCCTATTTTGCCAACCAGCTTAATCGGAGCCTTTCCTTGCTCTGTAATTTGCAAAGTGCCAGCAGTTACGACGTATACCACATGATCAGGATGCGCATGAATTCCAATTGAGGCCCCTGGCTTAAATGTGATTTCATAGACACGACATCGCTCGTTTTCCAATTTGGTTTTATAAATATTCGGACCGACCTTGTGTGGGTCCTGCGTTCCGGCAACTGCGGTCAAGCAGGCTGCCATTGCAACCAAAATTAGTTTCAAAGTGTTCATTTGTATCCTCCAGCGCTCTTGCGCTAAGAATATTGTGAAGTGCGCATTTCGCAATTACAAGAACTGACAAAAATGTCAGTTACTGTCTTTTTTGTCAGTTTGGCTCCAAGATTTGTTATAATGCAGCTATGGTAGACGAGGCAGTTGCTGGAAATCCCGAAGCGTACAACAGAATAACCGAAATTTTGGGTTGCAAATGGTCTTTGGCAATTTTTGACTCACTTGGAAGGGGTGTGAGTCGTCCCGGGCGAATTGAAAAAGAATATGATGGCCTAACTACGAAGGCCTTGCACCGATGCTTAAATCGGCTTGAGCAAGATGGAATCTTGCAGAAAACCGTTTTTGCCGAAGTGCCGCCGCATGTCGAATATGCCCTAACAGAAAATGGGGCAAAGCTTGTAAAAGTCTTGTCGGCAGTCAGGGATTTGTCTGGAGATTGGAGTCCCGCCTTAAGTGCAACCTCCTGTGCAATGTAAGTGCCTGACTTCGAATCAAAGCTGGGTGGACTAACGTCTTAGCCGAACATAGGTACAATTTGGTTACACGATTTCTCGCCCACTGACCGTTCGGCGAAGATCGAAGCGAATTTACAGGGGGCATCCCATCATGCGCAACGGGCGCACAAACATAAAACGAACTTCAACTCGAACCTCGACAAGCCGAACCAGAACTGTTCCAGCAAGCAACCGACCGCCTACCGTTGACATTGTGGTCAACGTGACTAACCGTGAAACCCGAATAGCCGTCCTCGAAGATAACGAGTTGATGGAATACAGGGTCGAACGCGATGAGCGCGTTGTAGGTTCCATTTTCAAGGGAATCGTACAAAACGTGCTTCCAGGGATGGACGCGGCATTTGTGGATATTGGGCTAGAGAGAAATGCATTTCTCTATGTAGCCGATATTGTTCCAGACGACAATTCAGATAATTCTCCTGCGGGATTGAAACGCAGCGAACTCCGCCGAAGGAAGATAAAGGATCTGCTAAAGCAAGGCCAACATGTCATGGTGCAGGTCACCAAGGGTCCAAGAGGCACTAAAGGAGCAAGGGTTTCAACTCGAATTGCCCTGCCTGGCCGATATGTCGTTTTGATGCCTGAATCGCAGCGCCATGCTGGCGTCAGCCGCAAGATAGAGGATAGGAACGAGCGCGAAAGACTTCGCCGAATCGGAGATAGAATTTGCCCCGAAGGTTTCGCCTTAATTATGCGTTCGGAATGTGAAGGACGAACTGAAACCGAACTGAAGCAAGACACGATATATCTTGTCCAATTATGGGGGCAGGTACTTCAAAACGCAAAACGGCATAGGGCGCCTGCGTGCGTTCATCGAGACCAAACGCTGCTTTATCGAACTGTACGGGATATTTTTGGAGAAGAAATTGACCGAATGGTCATTGACGATCCTGACGAATATGAAAAGGTAAATATGGTTGCTGGCGTCGTTGCACCAGAACTTCGCGACAAAATAACGCTTTATGACAAAGATGTACCCATTTACGATGCCTATAACATTGAGAGAGAACTAGAGCGATTACTCCAACATAAGGTGTGGCTGAAAGCGGGCGGATACTTGGTAGTTGACGAGATGGAAGCTCTGACTGCAATTGACATCAACACGGGCAAACAAGTTGGCACGACTTCGCTGAGCGATACGATTTTAAAAACGAATATGGAAGCTGCCGACGAGGTTTGCAGGCAGCTTCGTCTGCGTGACATGGGAGGAATAATCGTTATTGATTTCATTGATATGGAATCAGTTGACGATAAGAAACGTGTTCTAGACCACTTTACAAACAAGCTAGCAAGAGACCGAGCGAGAACTCGTATTGGACGAGTTTCATCGCTAGGACTTGTCGAAATCACCAGGAAACGAACTGGCGAATCGGTCACGGAAGCGATTTCGGATATTTGTCCAATGTGCTTAGGCCAAGGCAGAATCCCAAGCAAGGAAACGGTCTCGCTTTGGATCGAACGAGACATGTGGCGAAAGATCGGCGATGCAGGTAATGCGTTCTTTGTCGAATGTCACCCAGCTGCGGTTGAGGCTCTAATTGGGGCAGATGGTGAGAATGTCGAGAACCTTGAACACGAAATGCGAAGAGGTATCTATATTCGTGCGAACTTTGATATGGAATACGAAGAATACGAAATAACTTCTAGCACAATTGAGAAACAAGACGGGGAGCAAATGGGATTTCGACGCGCACAAGTTGTTGAATGCAATGTTCGGCGTTCTTCGTTTGAAAACACAAATAAGGTCGTCGGCTGGACGGATAGTGGCTATTATATAGAACTTATTGAGGGGCACGAACACATCGGACATCGCGCTAAGGTTTGCCTGCAAGATATTCGAAGATCGTTCGCCGTCGCGGACGTAATTCTGCCTGGCGCCCCTTCCGTTTCTAGAAACGTTCTTTAACGAAATTGTACAAAAATATTCATATGATCGAAGAAGCGGTCGCATTAGCGAATCAAACCCGTCAGAACGCATACAACCCCTACAGCAAATATGCAGTTGGCGCAGCGATTGGCTTTCAGGCGAATGGCGAGGGGCATCTTGTCGGCGGGTGCAATGTCGAAAATATCTCGTTTGGACTCTGTCAATGCGCCGAGAGAAGTGCAATTTGCACTGCGGTCGCACTCTTTGGAGAGATTGAAATTGATTTGGTTGTCGTTGCAACAAAAGACGGCGGAACGCCATGCGGGGCTTGCCGCCAAGTGATTTCGGAGTTCGCGTCAACAAATTGCAGAATTGTGTGCGTTGATGAGTCGGGACTCCAAAGAGAATTCGAATTTGCTTCAATTTTCCCTGATTCGTTCCACTCCGATGAACTTGGATGAACCGATTGGGGTTCTCATGCGGTCAAACGGTAAGGTAACTTCAACTCTCATGCGAACCATCCTCCCCGCAATATGCGCTTTTCTTGTTATTGGAATTCTCATTGGAATTTCAAGTGTTGGCTGCGGCGGAGGTGGGTCAACAGGAACCAATGGAACGAATGGAGGCGGTGCGCTGTCCCTATATCCTTCAACAGCAAATGTTGGAGCAGGTGGAACTGTTCAACTTCAGGCTCAAGCGAATTTCTTGAATGTGGATGTATCGTGGAGTTCGGATGCCGGGCTTGTTTCGCCGACGGGAATTGGAACTGCGACTTTTACGGCTCCTGCCAGTGGGGTTTCGACGATAACTGCAACAAGAATCGGGGTAACCGGCTCCGATACTTCGGCTATTTCAGTTGACCCTACAACGGCTACGGTCAGAGGGCGTGTAGTTGACGGGAATACATTTGGCGGTATCGGGAATGCGATTGTCGAGTTCAAAAACGGCAACACCATAGTCGCTACGGCAACCACGATACCGAATGGTTCGTTCTCCGCCGCTGTGCCTACAACGGCAACCAGATTTCATATTAGGTCTTCATCAATTAGTTCTGGATTTTACAAGCAGTATCTCTACAGTTCAAAGCGTTACACGATGCTCGATGCAACCTGCACGGCACCACTTCCAGCACTTTCCGTGGGTGCAAATGTGCTCTTGCTTACAAACATAGTAATCAGTCCGGCTTCTGGCCCCCCGCCACCACCACCGAACGGTTGTCCGTAGACTTGTCCATTTGGGGAGAAAAGGCAATTTTTTGTCTTTCACGCAAAGACGCAAAGCTCGCAAAGGGAAATTAACTCTGATCACACAATCGAACAAGATTTGGATCGGAACAATTCTTTGCGTTCTTAGCGTCTTTGCGAGCCATTCGTTGGCGAGATATTTTCAACCTGTTTTGTTTCACGCTGAGTTATGCAATTTGTTGCTGCGATCCTTAGCGACCTTTGCGCGAGATTCCGAAAGAGTTGAATACTATGTAGCTTGTAAACCGATTCGGGCAAATCGTAAAGTCCTACGGGTTCCGGCTTCGAACCCAGTCCGCCAATCCCTTTAGCTCTTCTATGGGCAAATTCGGGAAGCCTGGCATGGTAGAACCAGATCGTTTTGATCTAGGATCGCGAATGAAGTCCATGTACCAATTTGGATCTTGAATTCGTTTGGAAATGATTCGGAGATCGGGAGCAGTCGCCCCATGTCCTTCGATGCCGTGGCAACCCGTACAGTTTTTCTTAAACATCTTGCTCCCTATTAAGACAAGATCGTTGTCAATTGGAGGTCCAGATTTGCCTACACTTTCAATTTCAACTGGTTGAACACCCGAAATAGGAGCAGGATTTACTCCTGAAAAAGCAATAAGCAATACAAGTACTGCCGAACATCCAAGAACAACCCCTAATCTCTTTCGGGGCGAAAAAGCAAGTGCCCAACGTGGTGCAGTCAGGGCAATCAGAGTCAAGACTCCGGGAATTAGCATGGCTCCCACCCATCCCAAATTGGGAGAAATGGAAGCAAAAAGTCCCAGCAAGCAGTGCAGCGGCAGTATGTACCAGCTTGGGTTTGCCGCGAGAGACGATGCATCTACTTGATTGTAAATCTCGCCCGTTGCCCGCGGGAGCATTGCAGCAAGACAAATTGGAACGGCAACAACCATTGCGCCAAGAACTCGGTCAAAAATGTCCAGCTTGGCTCCTGTTTTTGAACGAAGCAAAACAAACTGCCAAAGCCAAACGAGCGCCATCACAACGACTAGACCGATGCTCAATCCGTACCAAAGTCGAGTTGTAGAATCAGAATAAGTCGCACCCTGTCGAAGAAATTCCGCCATTTTTTGCCCCACAACAGGAGCTTGAGCCGCAATCGAGATTTCCACGTTTGCGCTTCGAACGTCATGCTGGTCGAGCGGCAACGCGTTTCCGGTTACTTGTAAGGAAAAGCAAATTAACGCGAATAACAGCGAAGGGAACCAAAATTTTCGAGCCCGACTCCTGAATCCTGCTAAAAACAGCCAAACGATTGAAAATGCGGAGGCAACAAGCAAAAAGGCCGATCCCCAATAATGAAACCCAGCTATCCAATGCCAGAAACCGCTTTCAATCGCAGGGCGAAATATCTCGTCTACAGCAGCTCGTTGAGGCCGATAGATGCTAGAAAGGGCTCCTCCGGTGAGAAACATGGCAAACGAAAGGGCAATGATTCCCCACGCAAAACCGACCCACCTTGAGGTTATTGGCTCGTCCATCTTTCCTAACTAGACGCAAATTCGCATCCTTCCGTGCTTAGAAATCGTATTCTGGCGAGTACAATCTCATTTGTAAGTTTGTACGGCTATAAACTAAAGAGTATTCTCAATCGTTTTTGATTCAAGCAACTGCATGAATGTCTTTTTAAACCCTTAACAATAAACTCGTGGAAACAAAATCACTTGAGCACATAGAAGACATTTCAGAGCATCAAGTTGTGCACATGCTTGAGCTTGCTGAACGGCTTCGCATGTCAATGGGTTCAGAACTTGACGATGAAGCCATTGCAGCTGTCGCTGAACTGTCGCACTTGCCCGTTGAACATGTCCGAGCAATCGTCGGCAGAATGCCCGAAGGCAAGACAAAGCGTGGCTTACTTTCTTCGATTCGGCACGCAATTTTGGGGCTTGACCCAGACACTCGCCGATATGTTGGAAGCGGCATTTTAGCTACTAATTTTGGACTCTTGAACGTTGTCGGTTCAAAATTTGGCGATCAATTTGGCCTCATGGGTGTAGCGGCAGGAGCAATCTTGATTGCTGCTTTGTGGAACTTCGCCGTTAGTCGGGAAACGAAAACGGCGTTAATTGCAGGGGCATTGTTCGGCGGTGTTTTCTTCGTAACTCGGTCTCTCTTCCTTTTGGCTTTTCGAGGAACCGAAACAGTTTCATCTGGATTGATCCTCCCATTTATCATCGGGTTTGGGTTGGGGGCGTTAGCGATCCAAACCATTGCCTCCAGGTTGAAAAAGGAAATCGGAGGAAGGGATTCTCAAACAGAGCGGCAAGATCTTTTACGACAGCTAGTTGACCTTCAAGACCGGCTAAGATCAGGCGAGCAATCCATTTCTTTTTTGAGTTTGGACGTTGTTGGCTCGACTCAACTCAAACAAAACGCAGATTCGCTAAGCGTAGAATACACGTTCACCGAGTATCACAATTGGGTTTCGTGGATCGTTACCAAGTACGGCGGTAAAGTCCATTCGACCGCTGGCGATGGAGTCACTTGCGCTTTCGAGCACCCCCAACAAGCCTATTCTGCGGCGCGATATATGCAGAGCGGAATCGTCGAGCTAAATGCTTTCAAAAACAAGATTGGGAGCCCCATTGTACTTCGGGCTGGAATTCACTATGGAGTGGTCAACGCCCCCGCTGGCGAAGACATTACAAAGCTTAACTTTGCTTCGGTGATTGACATTGCAGCGCACATGCAAAAAGTCGCCCCTCCGGGAGGGATTGCAATCAGCGAAGCGGCGGCGCAATACGTTCCGGGCGGTGCAATGGCGATTGGCAGGGAGCAGGTTGAGATCAGCGATACCAAAGGCTGGGTGTGGCAGCCAAAGGCTTTGACGTTGGGAGGGGGAAGTGGCCCTCCTGCGCTTCCTGAGGGGGCGTGAGCAACTTTCAACGATCATTGAAATCTCATCGGGTACCCTAGTGCTGTAATGCAATCCTTTCTCGAACTCTCCTCTGAAAAAGCAGTCGGAACTGAACTGATAGACATATACCGAAAAGTCGAAGCCGGCGAACGGCTCAGTTTTGAAGACGGAGTTCGGCTTTACAACACGCCCAACTTGACTGCCGTCGGATACATGGCGAATCTCGTTCGCGAAAGGAAGCACGGAAGGAAGACCTATTGGGTACGAAACCAGCACATCAACTACACCAATATCTGCAACAAGTTCTGCAAATTCTGCAGCTTTTACGCCAAAAAGGGCGGGCCGACCCCATACGAATACGACATGCCCGAAGTGATGAGGCGGCTCGATTGGCACAAGGATATTCCCATCACCGAAGTTCACATGGTCGGCGGCATCAACCCGCGGCTCCCATATTCGTACTACATGGACTTGGTGCGAACGGTCAAAGAATCTCGGCCCGGAGTTCATGTCAAGGCCTTTACCGCGGTTGAAATTGTAGAAATCGCAAGAGTCGGAAAAGTTTCCATTGAACATGCGTTGCGGGATTTGATTGAAGCTGGTTTGGATTCTCTCCCCGGTGGCGGAATCGAGATTTTGAGCGAACGAGTTCATCATGAACTCTTTGGCAAAAAGCTAAATGGCGAGCAGTGGAAAGAAGTCGCTCGGATCGCTGCAAAACTCGGATTGAAGCAATATGCAACCATGCTTTATGGGCACATCGAAACGGTCGAAGAACGAGTTGACCACCTGATTCAGTTGCGCGAGCTGCAAGACGAAACTGGAAACTTCCTTACGATGACACCGCTTTCGTTCCATCCTGAGGGCACTGAACTAGAAGATATCGCGCCTCTGACCGCCGAATGCGATCTTCGAAATATAGCAGTTTCACGCTTGATGTTAGACAATTTCGATCATATCAAGAGTTTTTGGATCATGAACACGATCCCTGTTACGCAGATGGCGCTTTGGTATGGTGCCGATGATGCTGACGGCACAGTGCAAGAATACGAGATCACCTATGAGACGGGAAAGTGGGGTGACAAATCTCAGCAACTGACAGAAGATTCGATGAAGGAAATGATCTTGGAAGCCGGGCGAATTCCGGTTGAGCGAGATTCTCTATATCATGAAATTGTCAGAGAAGAAGAGGTTATAAAGCCAAGAAGGCATTTGACGGCCCTGCCAGTGGCGTGAGTATATGAAGTGGGACTTGTTGGACAAGTTGGCCCAATTGGACTTAGCGGCTCCCACAAACTACCGCCCTTCACGCCATAATCTCCCTATATGGACGCACGCCCTTCTTGGGACGAATATTTCATGGAGATTGCCAAACTCGTCTCCACTCGCGCAACCTGCCCAAGACGCGCAGTAGGGGCAGTAATTGTGCGTGACAAGCGCATCCTTGCCACAGGCTACAACGGAGCCCCTGCAGGACTTCCGCACTGTCCCGAAGGCGGCCCAGAAAACGATTGGCCGAACGGATGCATGAGGGCTGGGCATTGTATTCGATCGCTCCATGCAGAGCAAAACGCACTCCTTCAGGCAGCCAAGATTGGAATCGCCTGTGAAGGCGCCTCAATTTACGTTGCATGCCAACCTTGCAACGCCTGCGCAAAAATGATCATCAATGCGGGCATCAATCGCGTCATCTATGAAGGAGACTATCCGGACGAGTTTTCAAAAGAGCTTTTTCGGGATGGGAATATAGACGTGTTTCTTTACAAATCAGGAAAATTGGAGCGTTTGGAGCTGCAGCCTGCATGATTTCATGGCTAGCTGGTTCTGACGTCACCCAAGGCAAATTTCTAGAAGGATTTCGCTATCCAATTCTCACAGGCATGGTGGCTCTTGCCATTACCATGCTTCTGACGCCATTCATCTTAAAGCTCGCAGTAAAAATGGGGGCAGTAGACGACCCAACTCGCGATAGTCGCCGAATCCATACCGAACCGCTTCCGAGATGGGGCGGAATCGCGATTTTCTTAGGAATTCTGGTTTCGCTTTTAGCCATTCTTCCATTTGCCTATCCGAAGTCGAACCCGTTCCCCCTTTATCTGATTGGAATTTTCTTGGTGGGCGGAGTGCTTGTGGTCGCTGGCGCACTCGATGACCTCTTCCAATACAGTGCAAAAATTCAATTGCTCGTTTTGCTGGTTGCAGGAATTGCTATTCAGTTTCTGTTTGATAAATCGGGGCGGATTCAGATCAACTCAATTGGAATCCCATTTTCTGACGGACAATATCTCGATTTGCATGTGTGGTGGCTTGCCATACCAATCACCGCGATCTACATATTTGTAGTCACTAAAACGATGGATACAATTGACGGAGTTGATGGCCTTGCTGCCGGAATTGCGGCGATTTCAGCAACGACTCTCGCAATCATTGCAACGTATTCCGGCCAGCCAAGAGTCGCTCTGGTTGCTGCTGCGATTGGTGGCGCCTCGCTCGGCTTTTTGAGGCACAACTACAATCCTGCCAAAATCATCATGGGAACTGGCGGAGCCTACATTTTGGGGTTTTCTTTGGCCTGCTTGAGCGTTGTGGGTGCTCTCAAAGTCGCTGCTGCATTTGCTCTTGTTATTCCGATCTTGGCGTTCGGCGTTCCGATTTTTGACGCCTTTGTCGTCGTGACTAGACGCATTTTGGCTCGACAACCAATCTATGTCGCGGACAAGAGGCATGTTCATCACACCTTGCTTGGTAAAGGTTATAGCCAGCGGCAGACGGTGTTGATTCTGTATGCCGTAGCGGCAACTTTGAGCGGGATTTTGTTGATGCTGGTGGTTAAATCCAATGGCTAAACCCCGAATCGTTTGCGTCGTTGGCACAAGGCCGGATGCGATCAAAAGTGCCCCTGTTGTACTTGAATTGAAGAAATTTCCGGACCTGTGCGAGACTGTTTTGGTTTCGAGCGGGCAGCACCGAGAAATGCTCGATCAGGCGTTGGATTCATTTGGATTGAAAGCTGACCACGATCTTGAAATCATGCGCCACGGACAGACTTTAGCTGAGGTTACGACCCGATGCCTCGAAGGGCTTGACAAGCTGTTTTGCGACATCGCGCCCGACTACGTAATTGCCCAAGGAGATACGACCACCACATTTTGCGCGAGCCTTGGCTCCTTCTATCGAAGGCTACCGTTTGGTCATGTCGAGGCGGGACTTCGGACTGATTCGATTGATAACCCTTTTCCCGAAGAGTTCAATCGGCGAACCACAAGTCTCATCGCAACTCACCATTTTGCGCCAACAACCTGGGCAGCTAAAAACCTCTATGATGAAAAGCACGATGTGAACAAAGTCTTTGTAACCGGAAACACAGGAATTGACGCCGTCCTTCAAATTGCTGGTCAATCTTCAGAACTTCCGTTTGCAGATAGAAGTGAACGGATTTTGTTGCTAACCACGCATCGGCGGGAAAACTGGGGAGAACCGCAAAGAAGAATTGCCGAGGCCGTGCGAACCATCCTCGACAAGTATTCAGATACATTTCTCGTCGTCCCAATGCACAAAAACCCGCAAGTTCGGGACACGATCACTCGTGTTTTGGGCGATCATGAAAGGGTTGCCCTCATCGAACCGCCGGATTATTCTGGATTCGTTCAGCTCATGAAACGGTCTCATTTGATTTTAACTGATTCGGGTGGAGTTCAGGAAGAAGCCCCAGCATTTGGAAAACCAATACTCGTCCTGCGAGACACAACCGAACGGCCAGAAGGCGTTGAAGTCGGCACAGCTCGAATAGTGGGTACCGAAACGGAGAACATCCTTTCGGCAACTTGCGAATTGCTTGAATCGAAGGAGTCCTACGAACGGATGTCGAAAGCATCCAGCCCATACGGAGATGGCCATGCGGCAGAGCGAATCCGCAATGTCGTCCTTCAATATTTGGGTGTCGAATCGCCAAAGGTGGCCATGTGGAGTTAGTCCAGGCCATCATTCTTGGAATCATCCAGGGACTGACAGAATGGCTTCCAATTTCAAGCACAGCGCACCTTCGAATCGTTCCGGCTGTCTTTGGTTGGGCAGATCCTGGAGCCGCATTTACTGCTGCTATTCAATTGGGAACCCTGGTTGCCGTTTTAGTCTACTTTTGGAAGGACCTGAGTTCAATTCTCTCTGGCTGGGTTCGCGGACTGTTAAACTCTGCCGAGCGCGATGTACCTGAATACCGACTCGGTTGGGGGATATTTCTTGGCACTCTACCGATTATCGTGCTTGGGGTTCTATTGAAGGATACGATTGAAAACCAGGCTCGATCTTTGTGGGTTATCGCTTTCAGTTTAATTTTCATGGGTTTGGTCTTAGCGGTGTCCGAGCGTGTTGGAAAACAGTCGAGGGCATTGTCCTCCGCAACGATAAAGGACGGTATTTGGGTGGGGTTGTGGCAGGCAGTGGCATTGATTCCCGGCGCGAGCCGAAGCGGATCAACTTTGGCAGGTGCGTTATTTGCTGGATTTGATCGCGAGACCTCGGCACGATACGCTTTTGTTCTCTCGGTGCCAAGCGTTTTAGGTGCTGGCGTTTACTCAATATTGAGTCATCGTAAGGAGCTTCTTGGCACAAATTTGATTCCAATTTTGGTAGCAAACCTTTTCTCATTTGCCGTTGGATATGCCACGATTGCCTATTTTATGAGATTTCTAAAAACTCGTAGCACATTGGTGTTTGTGGGATACAGATTAATATTAGGGCTAGCTTTGATTGGGTTAATGTTGTCTGGTTATTTGTCGCCGGACGCCAATCTTCCGTTCGTCCAAATAGACGAGATGGTAGGACAATAACCATGTTTCGAAAGCGCCCCAAGGAGCAGATAGTTGTCGAATGGCTGATCGTCGGCCTCGGCAATCCCGGTTCCGAATACAAAGGCACTCGGCACAATATCGGCTTTGAGTTGCTGGACGCATTGGCATCCATCAACAAAATGAAACTCGACCAAAGCAAGCATCGGTCGCGCTTTGGAATCGGGAAACTTTGCGGAATAGGGGTCGCTTTAGTCAAACCGCTAACCTACATGAATCTTAGTGGGCAAGCGGTTTCACCTATGCTGCGGCAGCTTGGGCTTGACGCCAAACACTGCCTGGTCCTTGCCGACGATACCGATCTGCCTGTCGGCAGAGTTCGCATTCGAACAGAAGGATCAGCAGGCGGACATAACGGGCATAAATCTATCATCTCATCGATTGGGACGACCGAATATCCAAGGGTCAAACTAGGAATTGGCAGAGTGGACAAAGACGACACCGTTGACCACGTCTTAGGCAGTTTTCATCCTGATGAAAGACTAGTTGTTGATGGAATGCTTAAATTGGGAATCGAAGCTGTAGAGCTGATTTTGAATAATGGAACAGAAGCCGCCATGAACGCATTGCATTCTAAGTCTTAGCTACTTTGCGACCAAGTACTCTATTTTCGATGAACGATCAATATATGTATGCTGTACGCCTAAAACATGGAAGGGTGCCGAACAATGTTGCCATACAGGCGACGTTCGATCCATGTAAGTGTGAAACACATAAGCGCCGTCTTTTGTTCGCCCCCAATGAGGTTCGCCGCAACCTGTCGAAAGCATGACAAACAAGCCAGGGCCGATGGATTCTTCTTCTGAAAAAATGTGGCCTGCATTGTGGATGTCTCCGCCAGAAATTGCAGTCTCGCTAAAGACGGCGTGGCCACGCAATATAAGGCGCATATGCCCCTGATTTTGGAGAAGCACAAATTCCAAGCCTTCAGATTCGTGTGGTTGAACTCCGACAACTCGTAACATGGCATACCTTTTCGACAACTTTCAAGACGGAAGATTTAGACAGAACGCACCAAGAGTGGATCAAATCTTATGAATTGTCTTAGGTCACCTAATCAACTGAAGGTGAAATGATCTCTCCGATCCGTTCGAGCGTCCTGACGGCATCGTCCAAATCGCGCTTAGAAATCTTTGCTTCAATTTTAGAGCCAAGTGAGGACAATGCTTGGGCAGCTTTTTTCATGGCTTGCTCCCCTTTATGAGTGAGGGAAACATTCTTCACTCGCCTGTCCGAGGTAGATGGAACTTGCTCTACCAAACCCTTTCTGGTTGCAATCTGTACGGCTTCACAAAGCGATGCTGGCCGAATTCCAAGTCGTGAAGCAAGTTGAGCTTGAGAACATTGTCCGCGAGCCGAGCGTACAGCTGCTAGGAGTTCGAACGTGCCAAAGTTCAGGCCTACGTCGCGGAATGGTTGTTCTAGTGCCGAAGCGATTGCTTCATTCGCTACAAGAACTGCACCAATCAAATCTTCCGATCCGCTCATTTGATTAGCTTACCAAATGAATCCATAAAATTCTATTGGAGACAAATTGTTAAGCGAGAATGTCGAGAATTGCGTCGTCCACTTCTTGTTGCGACAGAATCAGAACGGATGCCATTCGCATAGAATTCTTTGCCTGTTGCAACGCAACGAAGCCATCTAGCACTTGGTCTGGGTTCCCGCTTCCAAGGAACTGGGTTGCGTCTAGCAACTTGGAATTTCCCAATTGAATGAGCGAGAGCGCAGACTGGGCCGCAGAAACTGAATTCACGCTCAGCTTATTCCATGTTTTCGGGCGCAATTCCAAAACATCAATTCGACTCATCTTCTCCACTTTGCAAAATCGCTTTCCAATCGTCTTCAGAAGTTGCTTCGGCGTCCTTGCATTCCCAGTCAGCGAGCCAAACATCTACGTTTCTGCGGTGTCGCTTCACTTCTTGATCTTCAAGGTACTGCCGACGCGAAATCAGTCCGACAGCGGAAGGATATGCGTTCATCAAATAGACAATCACCCAAAGGAGCACCTTGAAAAAAGGATCACCTGGAAGCAAAAGCACTATCGAAGTGACTGGAAGCCAGGCTAAAGAAATGACTATTAAGACATTCCGATCTGAAATTCGGGTGGGAACTCGTTCAGCAAGCCCTTGGCCGTATCTAAACATGCCGAACTCGTACAATGCCAAAAGCGGGACTCCGATGGTGAGCCCTATGATTGCTCCGAAAAACATGAAGGCAGGATGTTCCACAACTTCCTTGGCGTTAGTGCCGCATTTCATTAGACGCCACTTTAGTAGTGTCAAGTTGGAATTTTCAGCAAAAAACGCCTATCAATACTTAATCGTCAGTTAACAAAGCATCAATTCAAGTATAGTTCCGTCCTTATTTTCGAGGGTTAAGAAAAATGAAGCCTGTTCCAAATTGGTCATTCTTAGCAATTGAGCCATATGTGAAGTCGGTAATTCGTCGGAAGCCGATCTTAACTACGACATTTCTGCGATCTCGTGCCCCTGCAGGACGAGCCTGCGCTTTTTGGGAGCTAGTCTCGCTTATGGAGCGAGACATCGCAAAATCAGCACCCCAGTCGCTTTGTGACCGCCATCGCCTTGCGATTCAGATTTACTATGCACTCGTTGATCTGACAGAATTGTCCAACGCAAACGATCGTGAAATCCAGAGACGGCTCACCACAATCATGCGTCACGAAGCATCAGCGGAAACGGCAAATGCAGTTGTAAGGATTCCAGCGGTCCAGGCTGTTTCCTAGTCTAGGATTGGACGCTAGCTTCGAACACCCATTCCGTGCTATACTTTTTCGCTTGATGCGAAGATTTTCGTTCGCATCATCGAACAGGTTTTCCATGAACGAAGAAGTTTCAAACGGCACAGGATTCGGGCGCGATAAAGATGCCCCAGAAGGCGGCAGATTCAAAGGCCGCAAACGACGTAAGGTTAGCTACCTTACAATCCAAAAAATTCACTATGTTGATTACAAAGAAATTGCAATTTTGCGACGCTTTGTGAATGAGCGCGGCAAGATGATTTCGAGCCGACAAACGGGAAATACTGCCAAGCAGCAGCGAATGATCGCTCGAGCCATTCGAAGGGCTCGCGAGCTTGCACTCCTTCCATTCGTTTTGAGCGAGCCGCCCGCCGATACTCGAAGTTCAGGATTTAGGCGAGATCGTCGCGACAGGCCGTACGATACTCCTATGGATAGCCGAGACCACCGTGAACCCAGAGAAACCCGGGAAAGGCCATCGGAAGCTCCAGTCGAAAAGAGCGCTTCCGTTGAAGTAGCGACTGAGCCAGCAGTCGAAGCCGGCGAATAAGAGTTCAGACTCTTTTGAATCAGCGCACTAACCTTTGGTCAGTGCGCTGATTTTTTGTTTGGCGATGAAATTTCTTGAATTCGGCTGAAAATTCGTTAATCCTGATAATCAATATGGTTGTTAGAACCTGGTAACGTAACGAAGCCTATGAAACGCATTATCCTTGCCCTGACAGCATTGTCAATCCTTGTATCGTCATCAGTAGCCCAAGAGAGTCTTTTGAACGGCATAACGCCTCGTGCGCTCGGCCCGACAGTAATGGGCGGCCGCATCGCTGACATCGCCGTTTTCAACAAAGACCCACGAATTTTCTACGTCGCAACTGCTGGCGGAGGACTTTGGAAAACCGAAAGCGCTGGCGTGAAAATGACTCCGGTTTTTGACTCGGCAGCCGTTTCTGGCATGGGTGCAGTAGCAATTTCGCAAAAAGACCCGAACATCGTTTGGGTCGGAATGGGTGAAGCTAGCAGCCGTAACTCGACAAGCTGGGGCAATGGCGTTTACATGTCGAAAGATGGTGGGAAAATCTGGAAACACATGGGCCTGGAAGCTACTCACCATATTTGCGACATCTTGATTGACCCCAGAAACGACGACACGATCTACGTTGGCGCGACCGGACGACTATGGGGAGCCAGCGAAGATCGAGGAATCTATAAATCAACGGACGGCGGAAAGACTTGGGACAAGATTCTTTATGTGAACGACAAAACCGGTCCAGCAGATTTTGTGATGGACCCCACAAATCCAAACATTCTATTCGCTGCGATGTGGGAAAGAATGAGGTCTCCGTTCAATTGGATTAGTGGCGGTGAAGGCTCCGGTATGTATAAATCCACAGATGCTGGAAAAAACTGGAAAAAGATAACAAAGGGGCTGCCAAGCGACGCAGGAGTTATGTTCGGTCGAATGGGAATCTCCTTCCATTTCAAAGATACGAAGCTGATGGTGGCAACTATCGAAGCCTCCGTTCCTACTCCTGACACGGCAGCCGGCCAATGGAGGAGGACGACAGTGGGAGGAACATTCATTAGTAGAGACAAAGGCGAAAGCTGGGAAAAGGCAAGCAGCACAAATCCGCGGCCGTTCTACTTCTCTTTGCCAAGGTTTGATACCCAAGATGCGAACCGAATTTACGTGTTAGGCGTTAGCATGCACGTCAGCGACGATCAAGGGAAAACGTTCCGAGGTATGCCGATCAATGACCGCGTTCATGTTGACTACCACGCCTGTTGGGTGAATCCAACCGACAGCAACCACATCATTACGGGAAGCGACGGCGGTGTGTATCAGACTCGAGATCGAGGCGTTACGTGGGAGCACATGAACACGATGGTTCTTGGCCAGTTCTATGCAATTGGCTGGGATAATCGAAAGCCGTATTACGTTTATGGCGGACTTCAAGACAACGGATCATGGGGCGGCCCGACTCAGACTAAGCATGGCGGTACTACTTTTCAAGATTGGTATAACGCTGGCGGTGGAGACGGATTTTTCACAGTAGTTGATCCCAACGATTGGACGACCGTTTACACTGAAAGTCAGGGCGGCGCAGTAGGTAGGCAAAACGTGAAGACTGGCGGAGGCGCCGGAATTCAGCCTAACACGCGAAATACGAATCCGCCACTATCAGGTCGCGCTAGATTCAATTGGAACACTCCAATCGCACTTTCGCCGTTCAACTCGCAAACGGTTTATGTTGGTGGAAACTTCCTATTTCGTAGTGTGAACCGAGGAACAAATTGGGACGTAATCAGCCCAGATCTGTCCACTAATAATCCGGACAAGCTCAAAGTTGGATTTGGAAGCACGACTCCCGAAGACACCGGCGCAGAAAGGCATTGCACAATTGTTACGATTTCCGAATCGCCTGCGAAGATGGGAGTGATTTGGGTTGGGACAGACGACGGCAATGTTTGGGTGACTCAGGACACAGGCAAGACTTGGACTCAGGTCAACGCAAATATGCCTGACGCTCCAAAATTTGGCTGGGTGACGAGAGTTCATGCTTCTGCTCATGAAGCCGGACGAGCCTACGCAACCTTTGACAATCATCGGATGAACGACTTCAATACTTACGTTTATGCGACGGAAGACTTTGGCAAAACATGGTCGAAGTTGAACGCCAATCTTCCGCCAACCGAGCCTGTTCATGTGATTCGCGACGGCCTCAAAAATCCAAACTTGTTGTTCCTCGGAACCGAATATGGACTTTGGACTTCGCTCGACCGGGGCAAGTCTTGGACAAAGGTCAAGGCGGGATTTCCGACAGTTCCCGTAAACGACGTTCAGATTCATGCAAGGGAACTTGATCTAGTGATCGGAACTCATGGCAGAAGCATTTGGACGATGAACGTCTCTGCCCTTGAAGAGCTTACAGAAGCCAATCTTGCGAAAGATGCCCACCTCGCAACGCCACAGAACATTTTAATCCTCGGCGGCAGCGACGGCACGACTGGAGACGGCGACAGGGTTTGGATTGCTCGAAACACGCAACCAGGAACGGACATCTTCTATCACCTCAAAGCCGACGCTGCAGGCGAGGTCAAAGTTGAGGTTCAAGATGCCATCGGAACAGTAGTCCAATCCCTCACAGGAGGCACAAAGGCTGGTCTGAACTCCGTCCGCTTCGGCGGCGGAAGAAGGCTCGCTGTCGGCGACTACCGAGTAGTTCTCAAGGTCGGCGGGAAGGAGTTTTTCGCCAAGCTGAAAGTCGAAGACGCAACTTGGGAGAGGTAAATCTGTTCCCCTTCCTCCCTTGGGAGGAAGGGGAACCCGGCCTAAACATCTGGCGGCATGGACTCTTCATGAAGCCTAACGGGAGCCGATTTCCTATGAACCCTCAAATTCAGCATCTCAACCATAACGGCAAACCCCATTGCAAAGTACGTGTAGCCCTTCGGAATCGCTTGATGGAAGCTCTCGGCAACCAGATTCACGCCAATCAACACTAAGAAAGCGAGCGCGAGAATTTTGACAGTTGGGTGTTTTTCGACAAAACTGCTTAATGGTGCCGCTAGAAAGAGCATAACTCCAACAGCTACGACAACTGCGGCGATCATGACCCCGACATTGCTTGCCATCCCAACAGCAGTAATTACTGAATCCAGCGAGAAGACGATGTCCAAAACTAAGATTTGGCCGATAACCCCGCCAAATGAAACGACATTCGGAGTGTGAATCGTGTGCTCGTCACCTTCAAGCTTGTTGTGAATCTCGGTCACGGCCTTGTAGATCAGAAACAAACCGCCAGTAAAGAGGATGAGGTCTCTTCCCGAAACGTTACGTTCCAAAACTTGGAACAAAGGAGCCGTGAGACCCATCACCCATGTAATGCTCAACAGCAGCAATATGCGGGTGATGAGTGCCAATGCAAGCCCCATCTGACGAGCTTTGTGCCGTTGCTCTGGTGGTAACTTTCCAGCCAGGATCGAGATGAAGACAATGTTGTCAACGCCGAGAACAATTTCCAGCACGGCTAGTGTGAGGAAGCTAATCCAAATTTGAGAGTCGGTGATCCATTCCATGGTGTTTGTTTCGCAATTTCAGACGAAAACAATGTTCATTGTGAACTAAGTCTAGGAATCAAGAATGCTTGCAGGCGGTCTTCGATCCCGAAGAGGTCAATCACTCGGGACGCTTTGCCGCCAACATAGAGCTGAGCGCGGCTGTATGCAGCGTAGAAAACGAGGCTAACACGGCCCTTCGTGTTCAGTTGAACATAGGCCTCCGGCGGAGTAAGGCTCTTCAATGTTGGCTGTGCAAATCGAAATGTGAGGCGGTTGTTGAAGCAGTGAACTTCAAGAACATCAAACAGAATTTGAAGATCGGCTTCTGACAATCGTGTTGCTCCAACTGCCCGTATTTGAGCTGACAAAGCTGGAAGTTTGGACCCATTGTATCTGGCCTGAGAAACCATTCCTCCTGTCGCTTCAGAAAAAGCGTTAACACATTCACGCGAGAGCCATTCTTCCGAAGAAGCGCGTAAAGTATCACTTAGCGGCACAGAACTTGTAAATATCATTCGCAACTTTTTTGGGGGGCCCATCGAAACCCGGTCAATGTATCTGCCGTTTGCGATCACCATTAACTCATCGCATGTAAAGCAGGTGATCGCTTCCAGCACATCATTGCCATTTCGAAAAACGATATGATGATCAGGGTGGAACACACAGTTTTGCTCTAAAGTCCGATACGGATGGGAAAAGTTTTCTTTTAGAGTTTGCACAAATTGAGGCTTGATAGGGTGAGGCCTTGTCACAAATCTGAGTTTTATGACTCCAAATTGCCTTTCAACCTTTTCGCCTCGATTCGCGGGATAAACCGATTGGATGGTCACACTTTCTGGCTTGGAAAAAGCTCTGTAGGGTCCGCTTCCAATGCTTTCTGCTGTAAAGATTGTGGTCAGTGGAATCTGAGTTACGGTTATACAACTAAGAATCGTAGCAACGATCATAGAAACATTCTATTCAGTGCAGCTTGGGCAATGCCAGGCGATGCGCCACAATGAACTAATGTCTGTTCCTGTCGCCGTCTACGTTCACACCCCGTTTTGCCCAAGCAAATGCGGATATTGCGACTTCAACAGCTATGCGATGGATGGCGAAATCATCCCTCGAACAGTTGCGGCGATTGAACGGGAAATCCGGAATTCCCCATGGAACGGAATTCCCGCAAAGACCATTTTCTTTGGCGGCGGAACTCCGACATTTCTATCAGAAGGACAATTGTGCGGACTCTTGCAAGCGGTTATCGAGACCCATCCACCAATCGAGGATTGCGAAATCACAAGCGAAGCAAACCCCGGAACTGTTGACGCTTCAAAATTCAAAGCGATGAAACAAGCCGGGTTCAACCGCGTCTCGATCGGTGCCCAAAGTTTTCAGAGCGACGATTTGATTCGGCTCGACCGAATCCACGCTGCTGGAGATATTGGGAAGGCTGTTTCTGCTGCGCGAAGCGCAGGATTTGAGAATTTGAATCTTGATCTTATGTTCGCTCTGCCGCATCAATCGCAATCAGCATGGCGATCCAATCTTCAAACAGCCATTGATCTCGGGCCAGAACATCTGAGCCTTTACTGCCTCACAATCGAGGAAAACACCCGCTTTTACAAGGATTTTCACAAAGGAACGCTGATCGTTCCTGATGACGAAGAGCAAGTAGCAATGTACGATATCGCCCACGAAATGGCATCAGAGGCGGGTTACGAATCTTACGAAATCTCAAACTTCGCCAAGCCAGGAAAGGCCTGCCTACACAACCTCTGCTATTGGAAAGGCGAAAAGTATGCTGGCTATGGCCCAGGTGCAGTTGGCACGATGGACGGGCAAAATCTTGCTTCTTTCACCGGTTACGATGGCGCAGTTAGATACACAAACTGGAAGCATCCGAAGCAGTATTCCGATTCGGTTGAAAGCGGTGATCAAATCGCCTTTGAATCTGAAAATGTCTCATTGAAAAACTTGCAGATTGAGGGGATTTTTTTGGGATTGCGTTTGGCAGAAGGAATTGAAAGGCAACTTGTTTTGAACTCTTCAGGAATTGGCAAGTGCATTGGGCGAGGATGGTTGGCTGAATCAGGCGAACGCATCAAACTAACGAATGAAGGGCGGCACTTTTGCACAGAGGTTGCGGTGGAATTGACGTAATTTGGGAGTGCGCGGGCTTGACCGCGCAATTCTTACGAATCAGTTCAAGAAAGGCGCTGTCAAGCCCGCGCACTCCCAAAATAGCGGTACCTTCTCTCTCATGCAACTCCGAATGTGGATGTACGACCTCGCCCGGGAACAATCGCCGACCTTAGACCATCTTCGCAGGTTTTGCAAAGCATCTCTAGATTCCGGTTACAACGCGCTTGGACTCTATATAGAGCACCGCTTCGCCTATCCTTCGACACCATGGTCGCATGGGAAAGGTTGCGTTACTCCAGAAATGATTCAGCAATTGCAAACCGAATTCCCCAATCTTCAGCTCATCCCATTTGTGAATTTGCTCGGTCATTTTGAAGGGATGATCTATACGGAAGAAGGCAAAAAGTATCGAGAAGTCCGATTTCAAGGAATGCAGGCTTGCCCTTCGAATTCTGACTTTGTTGAGCTTTGCAAAGGATTGCTTGCTGATATCATGTCATGTTTTGATTCCGAAATCATTCATATTGGCGGAGACGAGACTTGGCAACTTGGCCAATGCGAGATATGCAAGTCCAAAGTTGAAGCGGAATCTGGAGACGGCAAGGCCAAACTTTACGGCGCGCACTTCGGCCCATTGACACAATGGGTTTCTGCCCAAGGCAGGCGTCCGGCGGTCTGGGGCGACATGTTCCTTGAACATTCTGAAGCTCTATCCCCTTTATCAAAGGAAACGCTGATCTTTGACTGGCAGTATTTTAGCGGGATCAAAGAATCGGCGCAAAAATTCATTGACAAGGGGTTTGAAGTTGTAGGATGTCCCACCCTTCAAACCTACAATGCAACTTGGATGCATCTCACGGAGTCCGAAGAAAACGTCCGGGCTGTAGTCAAAGACGTCGTTAATTTGAGTTGTCACGGAGTTTGCGTAACGACTTGGGAGAACGCACTTTTTGGAAGCTACGATACGATTCTTCCCGCAATCGAAGCATCGGGTGAAATTCTAAACGGCGCTTCCGGGCGATTCTTAGAGTCGTATGATCGGGTTTCAGAACGGCACGGGCTTTGGGCAGAAATGATGGGAATTCGTCTTCAAGAAGCAGGAGGCTGTTTTGCTCATTCTAAAACCCGCAGCTCATTGAAAGTGAGACTGCTCTTGAATGCAAATCCGTTTTTGGCATGGCTTCATCATGGCGAAAAACTTTCGGGAGAAGTGGGAGACGCCGCCTGGCAAATTCTCGAAGAATCGCTTCAAATCGCTCCCGATGAAGCGACAAAGGGAATCTCCTTCTTTGGCCGCAGCGCTGTTGAGTTCGTTCAAATCGCCGAACGAGCGCGAATCCATTATGCAAAAGGCGAGACCGAAAAGGCGATTGGTGTACTCAGCGTAACTCGAAAGCTCTTTGACGATCTCGAAATGGTCGCCAAACGAACTCATCAACGGATTGGCGGAAGTCTGGCAGACATTGAACGCTGCCGAATTGCCAAGCGACACATTGAAACAGTCTTGCAAAGGATTCGGCAATTTGGCGACGGTTCGTTGGGCTATCTTCCAGCCTTTGAACACATTACTCACCAAAAGTTTGTTCCGCACGACCAAGGGGCCTGGTGGCTCATAAACAAATGGGCAAATGAGTGAGTTACTTTACGAACTCAGCTATCTCATCCAGATTCTTTCTTCCCAGATTTGGCACCATACAACCTGATGCCGGATACCCGACTGGGAGAACTAGAAACGGCTTTTCATTCAGCGGCCTGCCGCAAAGCTCCCTCAGAAAGGTCATTGGCGACGGAGTATGGGTTAGGGTCGCTAAACCCGCACGATGCAAAGCCTGAATCAGAAAACCAACTGCAATGCCAACGCTCTCTGTCATATAGTAGTTTTTCAACTTCTCGCCACTCGGCCCGACCTCGTGGTCTCTGCGGAAAACTACAATTACCCATGGAGCATCTGTCAAGTGAGTTTTCACGAAATCGGTTCCCAACGGCTTGAGCGCATCTAGCCAGTCCTGAGGAGCCTTCCTTTCATAGAACTCCCTCTCTTCAATTTCTGCGGCTTCCCGAAGCTTCCTCTTGAATTCAGGATCAGAAATTGCCACAAAGAACCACGGCTGACGATGCGCTCCGCTTGGAGCAGTTCCTGCAATTAGTAACGCAGTCTCAATAGCTTCTCGAGGCACAGGATCAGGCGCAAACATCCTCACCGTCCTTCTTGCTTGGGCAACTGTTAGGTCAGTTTTCAGGGTTTCAAAAGTTTCGTCAATCTTCTTGCGTTCAGGCTGATATGGGACAAATGGCTCATCCATTAGGTCAAGTTACCCAAGACTTATGACCCATTTAGGAACATACTAAGGAGAATTAGCTACTTAGCCGCATAGGCCGAGGCGAAACAAACAAAGCGCCGAAGGCCCGGAGGAAATCTGTGAAAACAAAAATTTGGGCATTAGCGTTACTAACAACTTGCCAAATGAGCGCAATCGCGCAACCTTTCGACAACTTGATCGCAACGGTGGTCCGCGCTTCTGAACTTTCAATCGCATACTTTGGTCAAACGACTACAACGGAAAAGACCACTAGTACCGACGGTGCAAAAAGAGTTACTACGACCAAGACTGAAACTAATACAAAGACAGGAAAGGTGGTCAAGAAAACCACAACCACAACCGACTACACTGAACGAGAAGGGCATCCCAATCGAAAGGAAAAGAAGAAGACGACAGAAGTCGAAACTCGTTCCCTTGATGAGGATGGAAATGACAGAAAGACTACTACTGAAGTTAAGACTCCAGACGGAGGAAGCAAGACTACTGTAGTAAATGACCCCGCTGGTTCTTCACCCAAGCGAACTGTTTCTGAAGAAGAAAAGGATGCCGACGGCAAAACGACCAAGAAAACCGACTACCACGACGCCCCCGGCAACGGCAAAAAATCGGAAACCGAATACAAAGATGGCCAACCTACAAAGACCACTGAATGGGATAAGAACGGCACCAAAACAAAAGAAACTGAATACGGGCCCGATGGAAAGCCGACAAAAGAGACCAGATACGACGAAAAGGGCAACAAAAAATCAGAATTCAGCGATTTCGATAAAGCCGGTAATCCTCGAAAAATCACGACTTATGATGAAAAAGGTCGAAAGGTGTCGGAAGGCACTCTTGATGGCGAAGGCAAAGTTACCGAAAGGATCGACTATGATGAAAAGGGCCGTCCAATAAGAAAGGTTAGCCCAAACGGCGACATCGAAACTACCGAATACAACAACGATGGTTCGATTCGTCGAAAAGTGGTTTACCATCCTGACGGCTCTA
Source organism: Armatimonadota bacterium (assembly GCA_031400935.1). GTDB lineage: Bacteria > Armatimonadota > Fimbriimonadia > Fimbriimonadales > Fimbriimonadaceae > JANNJE01. Next base: position 169,617 of record JANNQV010000028.1, on the reverse strand, counting down.
AAGACGAAACGGAATACGAAGGCGGAAAACCGAAACGGTCAATTAAGCGAGACTCAGAAGGCCGCCCGATTTCGAATTCGCAAAATCCATTTGGCGACCCAAGCAACATCCTCATCTGCGCCCCGAATTCTGCAAATGCAGGGCAATCTTTCCAACTCACAGTCGCTACACTAACCGGCCAAGTCATTGCAAATGCGCCCGTAACGATTGATGGCGGAGCTATGGGCAAGATCGAAGCGACGACCGATTTGAACGGCGTCGTGACTGCAAAAACTCCCGACAATTGGAAATCAGCGAAGATCATCGCCGGAGGAATCGTTACCTCGATGATCATCAATTCGCTTCGGCCCTCGCCAAGTGCTCCTGCGATCATCAATCCTCCGCAGTTCATTCAGCCGGGTTCGATTGTCAACATTCCTTGTAATGGAATGCCAGGAACGCTTAGCGGGCAAACCGTCATGTTTGGCAACAAGCCCGCTAAAGTCTTAGCCGCATCTTCGACCTCGATGAAGATTCTGGCTCCGATTGATGCGCCAGCCGGACCAACTACGGTAACCATGAACGCCAACGGCCAAACCTATTCGTTCGATACTTGCGCAATCAAATTGAGCTGGGATTCGAACCAGCCCAAGATGGTTGTGGGACAGACGTCTACTCGAACCTTGATCATCGAAGGCACCGACAAGCCAGTTGACGTCTTTATCGAAGATCGAATGAACGACGCGGTAACGGTGAACAGCGTTGGCAAATTTCGCACTTCGGGCGGAGCGAGGAACACAGTTTCTGTAAGGTTCATAGCAGATCGAGTAGGAACATTTACGATTCCTGCAACTTGTCCAACTGGCAACACTGAATACGAAAAGGACCTCGAAAAAGCGGAAGCCGCCAAGAAAGAAGCCGCAGGTTGGAAAGATTCTGCGGACGCTCAAACCGATGACACTATAAAGGAAAACTTTCGAAAGGCAGCATATCAGTGGACTCTGGCAGCAACGAATTGGGCTGCCGCCGCAGATGCCCGAATGCGCGGCAACGAAGAGAAAGCCAAGGAACTTGAAGCCGCCGCAGCAGACCGCGAGGAAGCAGCAGCAGCATACGCGGATGGCAAAACTACGAAGGGAAAAGCCTGTGAGGCTTCGGCAGCTATGCACGAAAGAAACGCAGCAGGAATGTAGCCCAAAAAGCTAACAAGCTTTCATTCCGGAGAAGGAGAGAAAGGGAGCCCCGCTAGTCGGGGCTTTCCCTATTTTCTAGTAGAGGTGTCCTTTCCGTTTGCACATTGTAATGCCAAGTTTGCACTCGAGTAACATTTATGAATGTCTGTGCAGCGTGATTTAAAGAAGTTGCGCCTGGAGCGGTTCTGTTTACATGCAGCCAAGTACTTTTCAAATTACTACCCCGATTGGGTGAGATTCATGTCTGCCAAGGAAAACATCGTTGACGGTCTGTCTGTTTTCACATTGGAAATTAACATTCCCTCCGAAAATCCATCGGTTCCCGATCCGATGACTATTACTGTCGAATTGGATCGCGTGATAACACTTTGGTGGTTCAGAATTCCAGAACTGAATTGGAGATGGGAAACTGATTGGGTCACTTATTTACCTGACGTTTGGGACAATATGCCTCCTGATGTGAAAGCGAACAAAGATTGCGGATTCGAGTCTGTAGTAAGTTTCATCGAGGAGTTCCGCGACGAGAAAATCGTTGCTTATATGGGAATGAATGGATACGGATACTGTTCTAGTGCCGCAGACGCATTGGTCGAATTGAAAAACAGGGATGATTGGGTGATTTGTCATTCCTGTCGAGGAGCGCACGACTTTGTTCAAGGCATTCCTTCTGAACCATAACTCGGAAATCTTCGAGCCATGACCAGGCACCCAACGAGGGATAAAAGCTCAATCTTGTCGAACGGCACCAAAGCAACGGTACAATTCAACTGATATGAAGCCGATGCCGAGCTTCCTCGATAAACCTGAAATCGCTGAGTTCTGCCGCCAAAGGCAGGTAGCTCGGCTATCGTTATTCGGTTCATACCTGCATGGCGAGGCAGGAAACGATAGCGACGTTGACCTTTTGGTCGAATTCTTGCCCAATGCCCGCGTTGGCCTTTTCGAGATGGTTGATTTCGAGAATGAACTATCTGATTTGCTTGGCATCAAAGTTGACCTAGTTGAGCCCCGTTTGTTGAAATGGGTGATCCGAGATCGAGTGCTACAGGAGGCCCAAGTTGTCTTCGCGGCTTGATGACTTGTACCTAGTTGACATAATAGAAGCTTCTGCGAAGCTCGAAAAAATGTTAAAGGGCACCGAACCTAGTGAATTTGACTCAAACGACATGCTATGTTCAGCAACTCAATATCTGCTGATCGTAATTGGCGAAGCGTGCGTAAAACTACAAACGGCATCGTTGGAGGAGATGCCGGAAGTGCCGATTGACAAAGTGCGCGGATTCCGAAATCGTCTTGTTCATGGTTATTTCGACGTTGATTTGGTGGTTATTTGGTCGGTCGCAACTGATCACGTTCCAGTTCTCGCCAATGCTGCTGAAAGCGCATTAAGAAAACTGTTTCCCGAAACCTACTCGAAGCTTCAGGAAAGGCGAAAATCGGAAACTCTATAAGCCGTAACTCGTTAGCAAGGTTAGGGAAAGGAGAAACCACACATGGAAACTAAGGTCGGAATGGAAATGGGCAATGCAACTCTGTATGCCGCAGAGCTCTCACATCAACTTCTGGCGTAACCCGCAAGGCAACAGGAGCGTCCGACTTACCAGGGTTGGCTGCGGCCGCCTGGACCGGAGGGAATTCATGTCGCCGATTATCCGAAACACTCGCATTCAATACTCTTGCCTCGCCTTTTTGCTTCTTGCCATAGCAGGCACCAGCATTGCCCAGGACGGCGTTTCGACCGCTGGCGCGGCGCGAACCAAGTTCCTGAGCGGCTTGGGAATGATTCCAGCCTCCCGCGAAGTCATCATCGAGGATTTCATCAACTACCATCGCCACGAAATCGGACGCCCTAAGGCGGGCGAAGCCGTTGCAATGGATGTCCGCTGGGACCGCGAGTCCGTAGGCAGTGACGGGTTCGCGGTTCTTCAAATCGGCCTTGCCACATCGCTCGCCCACGACCGGCAGCAGCTTCGCCCCCTCAATTTATCCCTCGTCATAGATAAGAGCGGCTCGATGGCGGCGGCAAACAAGCTCACCCGAGTCAAATCTGCCCTTCTGACACTCGTTTCCCAACTTCGTCCGATTGACACGCTTTCTATCGTGGTTTTCGATTCTGAGGCGCAAGTGCTTCTCCCTGCCAAGCGGGTGTCGGATAGAGAGAGCATCAAGGGACTCATCAGCGAGATCGTGCCTGGAAGTTCCACCAACATCAATGCGGGCCTAATGCTGGGCTATCAAGAAGCGATGAAAAACTATCGAAAAGATTCGACGAATCGGGTTATTCTGCTTACCGACGGAATCGCGAACCAGGGCGTGACCGATCCCAAAACCATCGCAAGCGCCTCGCAGGGATACAACGACCGGGGAATTGACTTATCCACCATCGGCGTCGGACTCGATCTCAACAAGGATTTGCTTCGCGATCTTGCCAAAAGCGGTCGAGGACTTTACCATTTCGTTGCGGATGCGGCGGATGTTGACAAGGTGTTCGTCAAGGAATTGCAAAGCCTGATCTCGCCCGTTGCGACAGAACCGAACTTGGAGATCGAATTCGGCCCAGGCCTCGTGTTGGACAAGGTTTACGGTTATGAGCCTAAATTGGGCGAACGCTCCATTAAGGTCAAGCTCGACAACATGAACAGCGGAATGACTCAGGTAGTGCTCGTACGCTTCACGGCTCGCGCGGGGACTTCAGATCGTTCACGGCTGGCTGTGAAAGCGCGACTCGCCTACTACGATTTAGAGCGCAAAAATACGGTCGAGACGAGCCAAAACTCGTTCGTCGCTCTGACAGGTGACGGGCAGGATGGCAAGAAAGAAGACCGCTCAGTCGCCAAAAACTACGCCATTGCAGTACTGGCTCAAGCTATACATGACATGGCCGCATCATGCGAAGGCCAAAAGTACCGCCAAGCCGAGAGCAAACTTTACACAGCAATTACTTCAACTTCTAAGCAGTACCCGAACTTGGAAGACGAGGACATCAAGCGAACTCTGACGATAGCCCAGAAGTATAGAGAAGTCCTGCAAAAGGAAAACGAGACGCGAGGAACGAACGAGGACCTTCGCGACCGACCAGTAAAGCGATCATTACTGAACAACATCATCGCCAACGGCGATTTTGCTCTTGGAAACTGGGGCTTCGACTCCGACAGGGAGTACATCAAGCCGAGCCCAAACTGCCTTTGGGGCGGCTACTATACTGTCGTCCCGGCGTTCAATTCGCCTGTCCATCTCCACACAAACGTCCCCGCCCATCCGTTCTCCGCCCCCGGCGGCGGGCAAGTGCTGTTCATGAACTCTGGCGGTTCTCATTTGTTCACGGTTTGGTCAGCCAAAGTGAAATGCAAACCGCGTACCAAGTATCGGGTCAGCTTCCAAGAGATCGGGTTGAGCGGGGGCCCCGAATGGGTCAACTCGTACGAAATTCGAGTCAACGGCGACCGTAGCCAGCCCCAACTCGGCGGCCATAGCAGATATGCCGAGGTCTTCTACGAGTGGGATTCCGGCAGTTCGAATTCCGCCGAGGTTTCCATCGTACGTCTACCGAACTCCCACGGTGGCGGCGTCATTGGCTTTGCCAATATTGAGATGATACAAGTTCGGTAAATCGAAGTTTCAGTAGCAAGGAATTGTCTTAATCCTCGGGATAATCGCCAGTTATTTTAGGAATATCTTTATCCAAACTGAGATGGAATTGGGCAGGCAATCTTGGGTTGATCGGAATCTTGCCTGATGGAAAACTCTGGCGAAAAACATATTCTTGAAAGCTAGGACGAAGGTCACGTGCGATCAAAGGAACTTCTGTGTGATATGAATATGGATGTGCAGCATGAATTGAAATTTCAACGTCTTTTCCATTACGTTGCTCCGTAATGTAAACGCGATAAACCTGGCCGCTAGCCGCCAGGACTACAAATCTAGCGTGACCGTGAGCACCATGACTATTCACAATAAAGCCGCGAAAATACAATTCGCGACTAACTGAAACCTTTCCCTTAAATGTAGAATTTGCAAGCATCTTATAGATTTTAGGAACCGCAGTTCGACCAAATCTTAAATCCTCGCTCCAGTCCATTTTTACTGGAGTTGCAATGTACGGATTGGGCAACGGCATTCGCATTGTAAGCTCCATGTTTTTCGCGGCATCGAACGAAATGAAGATTTCCATTCCCCAAAGGTTCAATTTGCGATCTCCCATTCCCTTCATGGATCGTATTTCAGCTTGGATTTCTTTTCCAAAACTTTGGATGGCCCTCTTTTGAGGAGACGGTGCATTTTCTGCCTTTATGCGTTTGAGAATCGGTACGTTAGGCATGATTCCTGCCTTTAGCGGATCGGACAATATTGCCATTACCTCAGTGCCTGTAATCTTTAGCCTATAAGAGGAGCTTATCGGCTTGGCTGTCTTCTCAAAAAATGCAAATTCTGCATGATAGCTACCAATAACTCTTTCCTTTTCTTCCGACCAAACGAATCCATAGGAATATCCATGATTCGAGTCATTTAGCCAAGCGCCTGTATACTCTGTTGAGAACTCGCTTTTGCACTCCATTGATCTGTTCCACAACAATTCGAACGAAGGAATCTGCTCATAAAACATAGCTGTCCAGCGTTCAAGAATGAGTTGTTTGTTCCGCCGCTCAGTTATGTAAGGGCTTCCCCATTTGGTATAAGCAAAAATTACGCAAGCTCCACAAATTAGCATCCAAATGAAGCCTTTGCGGTACTTGACAAGTGATGTCCTAAACGTCGCCATCAGTCACCGAATCATACTCCAATGATTGACTTGCAAATCCTACTAAACACAAAAATGAGCCGATGCGATTAGAGTCAAGCCTTCGGATGCATCAACCTATTTTCCGCTCACGTCAGGGCTACCCCTTGAATGAGCGTTTCATGAGGGTCCAGCAATGAATTGGAATGTCTTGGTGAATGTAGTTAATAGACACAACCAAATTGTACGGTCACGGTAGGTGCTGACTCAGGCCTAAGCTCCACGAGCGTCGGGGCCAGGGTAGCCGCAGACTCCGCAGAACCTATTTGGCTTTCTTACGCCACACCTTGGACAATTTGTTTTCTTTGGAGCCGGTGGTGGCGAAGTTGATTTTGTCCCGACCCGAACTACGCGATCTTGCGCTGGCACAACCGTCGTTCTGCTGACTTCCTTCTTTGTAACTTTTCCATCACTATCCGTGGTTACTTGATAGGTAATTTCGAGAGTCCCATTTCGACCCTCGGTCAGAACCTGCGTCTTACCCTTTGCGAGCGACGAAGAGTTCTGAGTCTTTGTCTTGTACGCAATATCCCTTGTCTCTTTCTTCGTTTCGACCGTTGGCAGGGCGGTTGAACTACTGGCTGGCTCTGATTCTTCGGAGGCAACTGATGTGGCTGTGCCGGAGCCTGGATCATTCGATGCCGACGCCCCTCCAAATGCGCCGCTTATCCATGCAATTCCAATTGCCCCGACAACAAAAACTATCAGTAAAGCTGGCACCAAAAAACTCTTCTTATCTGGAGCATTTCCAACATTCGGGTCGGATTTAGGCGCGAAAATTTGCTGTTTCGGCGTTCCTTTTGCAGGAGTTTTGGAGCCTGAGCCAACGCTCGAACGCAATTCATTCAGCATTGCATCGGCGGTTTTGAACCTGCGTTCCGGACGCTTTTCCAGAGCCCAAGCAACAGCGCTTCGCAGCTTCGGAGAAAGGAATCCAGGCAGCGCAGGAGGCGGGTGATCTGTGTGCATTCGCAAAACTGCGACCGGGGTTTCAGAGCGAAACGGAACATGCCCGACGAGCATTTCGTACATTAGAATTCCTAAGCTATAGATATCGCTTTGCGGACTTGCTTTTTCGCCCATCGCCTGTTCCGGGCTCATATACGAGGGGGTTCCGATCACCTTTCCCGTGCTGGTCACGCTCGAAGCCACTTCGTCGCGAGCGATTCCAAAATCAATAACCTTTACGCGCCCTCCCGAGCACAGAAGTATGTTGCTCGCCTTGATGTCTCGGTGGATGATTCCGTGAGAATGGGCCTCGCCAAGTGCGCCCAGAGTTTGGCAGGCGATTTCGACTGCCTCTGCTTCAGGGAGAGGGCCGTTTCGTATTCGTTCCGAAAGCGAAATCCCTTGCAATAGCTCCATTACAAAGTATGGGCGGTCTCTTTCGTCCTTCCCCGCGCCAAGCACTCGAACAACATTCGGATGGTCAATTTTGGCTAAGAGGCGAGCTTCGCGCAGGAACCTTTCGACGCAGACCGGGTCATGTGCCAGCGCTTCGTCCATGAACTTGATGGCAACGTCTCGATCCAGGCCAGGGTCGTGGGCCTTGTAAACAAGTCCCATTCCGCCCTGCCCAATCTTCTCGCCTAGTTGGTAGTTTTGCATTTGTGCTTGTCAAGAAACGATACCATAGGCGAGGAACTGTAGAAACTTCGCCACTGACTGCTTGCTTGTTGTGGAGTAGTGGGGTAAGGCGGAAGGCCTAACTTACTCGCCATGCCAGATGATTGCGCCGAGAGGGGGAGTTGATAGAGAGGTTATGGGATGTCGAATTGCCGACATCAAACTACAAACTACTTCTTCGCAGAGCCAATAGAGACTAATATTCTTCACTCTCAACGCTTCTTGCGGGTCATCGAGATTTTCAACGAATTCATTATAACGCCCTCGCTCACCGTGCAATTCGAAAAAGCGCATTCTGCTCGTACTGCATCAAAATCATTCAAGCTAATCCAAAACGTCCCTCGCCCGGTACCGATGCCGCCATTTTCACGGAAGGTGGCTGTAACCCTGTAACAAGATTGGCCGTCAATGGTTTCCCTTGTTTGCGCAACGAATTCGTGATTCAAATCGTACGGCCCACGTGAAATTGCCTTTGGCAATAAATAATTCCATTTCAGGCCGTCTGTGAACGGTCGGTCAGGCAAAACAATGAACCCAAACATGGAAGTTTCAAATTCCGATTCTAGTCCAATAACTTCGGCCAGCGCTCCGTTTAAGAACAATCTTTGGGTTTGCTCGCTACTTGGAACGTCTATTTCTATGCCGGCAACTGTCATCTTGCCACTCGTTACAGACTTCACTGTATAGTCTTGCGAATTAGCGGCAGTTATAGTTTCGATGGAAGTCATCGTGCCAACCATCTGTTCAAGCTCCACCTCGCCTGATACTGTGAGTGTGCGCTCGATTCGGTCACCCACTTTCCATCGTAGTCTAGGTGTCCTGCTTGCTGGATCGTTTTTTGGATCAACTTTGACTCTGTGCGTATCAATATCGCAGTCTATGTCAGCTTTCGACTTTGGAATCCTTCTTGGTTCTGTATCTACGCAAAACGAGGTCGCCTTCTTCCCCGATTCTTTGCAGACGTCTACTAAAACCGTCGCTTCCGAAGCAAAGTGCTTGTCGCAAGTGTTTGGCCTCTTAGACTCTGGAAACTCAATCACATCATAGGTTGGGCATTCGTCGTTGGCTTCGAGATGCGATAATGGGCAGACTTTGACTCTAACGATGCGTTCATTGGGGGCAGAAGCTTTGTGAGTCGTGCACTTAGCCCGCTTTTCCGATCTCGCAAGCCGCTTGATTTCCGTGTTTCTGCAGAAACCGTTGGCTTTGAGGTTCCTTTCTTTGCAAATGTTCACGTTTTCGTAGAGCGCTTGCCCGCAATTCTCGCATGCGTTGTTCGTCGCCTTGTTGGGCTTTTTACATGATGGGTTTGCACATTTGACCTTTGCCTGAGCGAAGGCAGGCAAGAACGCTGATCGAGTGTTGGTCACTCTTGTCCAACCGCTGGCGGCGATCATCATTCCAGAAAGTGCTAGAAGCAATATCCATGTTCGCATGCAATCCTATTGTAGCGTAGTTATTCGCAAAACTAAACGCAATAAAGAAATGGCACAAAGACGGTGACAATGAATTGAAGGCGCGACTCCAATCTGCGCTACAATGGCGATAGGAGGAAGAAGTTGAAGAGTAACTTTTATCCAATCATTCTTATCGTATTGCCGTTTGCGGTGACTACCATAGTTGCATCGGTAGGCTTTTCGAGCCTTGACGACATTGCAATCCGTACCCAAGAACTACCGACTTGGCAAGTCTGCACGATGGATCTTAGCGGGACGAAGATCGAGACGATCGCACAGAATATCCCCTTTGCCAGATCTCTCGACTGGTCCGAAAACAAATTGCGCCGCACCGTTTATCTTCGGGCAATAGATGCGGAAAATGACGTCTACGTTTACAATTTCGAGACCAAAACGGAAACTCGCATCCGCAAGCCGGGATTCCAGTTAAAAGCATCAATAAGCAAGGACGGCTCGCGCATCGCCTATTTGACGGGCACGCGTGTTCATGTTATGAAGTTGGACGGCTCCGACGATAGGCTGTTGCCCATAAACGCTAAGCAGGCCTATGAAACTTGCTGGTGGGGCGACGACGGCACTACGCCCTTCTTTACGGGGAGGAATCTTACTGGTGACAACGGCGATGAACAGAACCTAGGCGTATTCTTCTACAGTTTCACCCTAGATAAGGCTTTGCGTGTGTTTGGGCCCGGCGCGGGAAATACCCAAACTCAATGTGGGGACTTTACGTCGCAAGGAAAAAAAACCTTGCTCGTTTCTAATTCCAAACTATTCATCTTTGACAAGAATGGCGTCAGGCAAGACATAACGCCTGCTGGATTGCCTTCTTTATCCGGAGCACATTTTTCCAAAGACGGTCTGTGGATCGCATTTACAACAAGTTCACCCACACAGGTGTGCTTGATCAAACCCGATGGCACCGGATTCAAGAGAATTGGACCGTCATCAGACAGCGTTGGAGTCGTATGCCTCGGCTGGACTCCAGAAGGAAAGATCGCATTTCTTCGGCCGACACCCAATGTAAAGGAATCAGTTCGAAAGGCTCAGATTGATGCATATTCGTTGAACTTCGAGTTTCGATTGGGCAATGAAACCTTTGGCCTCGGCGTAGACAAGCCTACCGATCCCCTTGTGGGAGCAACCAAGCTAGAGCCGACTGGTTTCGACGGCGGCTGGATAACAAACTATGGTGCTATGGAATTACGTCAAAAGGGCACTAGCGTCACAGGCAAATACGTTTACAAGGACGGTCTCGTTGATGGGCTTGTGTCGGGTAACGTTATGCGCTTTACCTGGCTGCATCAAGAGGACAAATTAGGTGGGTCCGGAAAGTTCAAGCTCTCAGAAAGCGGCAACGGCTTCATTGGAATGTGGAACAGCGGCAGCGATCCCGACGCTGCTGGCACGCTATGGGGCGGAGTTCGCAAAGGGCTTTTCCCGACAGGAGTTCAAGGCGGCAACTTTGCCGGCAACTGGGAGACAACTAGCGGCAAAATGATCCTAACCCAGAAGGGTGACCTTGTTAGAGGAACTTATGAGGACCAGGCAAAGGGTGGCCACATTGACGGAATCGTGCGAGGCAATACGCTGCGGCTAACATGGGTACAAACTGTCAACGGCTCATGCGGCTCGGCCTTGTTCAAACTGTCGCCTACTGGCAACTCCTTCACGGGGACGTGGAGCTCGACCGACACTCCGGATACGAATGCTGGTTCATGGACAGGAACCCGTAGTGGCAAAGACACTCCTGTACAGGCTGGAGCGAAAAACCCTTGGGTCATTGAGCCTGACTCTGGGGCGTTGGGGCGAAATGGCATTGTCCGTACTAAATGGCACGAAAAGACTAGTTCAACGTACCAGGCGATTTACGTTTACTTGCCAGGTAAACACGAATCGGACGAGTATCACGAGTTCTTCAAATCGGAGCACCGCGTGTTGGAAGGCAGATACGACATGAGAATCAACGGCATGTGGTTACTGGATGTGCCCGTCACAGCAGGGCACGCGACGCGCATTTTGCTCGGAGCATTGCACTCGACCGCTGACTACGCAAACCAGCTCGCGATCCACGACTCAAAGGATCAGCTGGTCATGAAAATTCAGGGCGGACAGATCATCGCCCTGCCTATCGGAGAATATCACTTGAAGGTCGGAACTAGGACATTTAGAGTCGAGGTCAAAGAGAATGAAGTTACTGAATTCTGATTTTGTTGTAAGTTGTTCCTAGCGCGTACTGGTCCAATTGTTACTAGGACAACGGCCATACCCAAATGCCCACCATGCACGTACTACGCCTCTGGATGCATCAGCCCGTAGCTACCATTCTTACGCTTGTAAAGCACTTCAAAAATCCCATTGTCTTCGTTTTTGAAAACGTAAAACGCCAGGTCAACCATTTCCATCTGCAAAGCCGCTTCTTCGCGAGACATCGGTTTCAAAAGGAAATGCTTATGCTCTGAAACGACGACTCGTGGCTCAATTTCCTCCTCGATATGTGATTCTTCAGCAAAGGCAGTGGGTACTTTGTGGCCGTTCCTTCTGTGCCGATCTACAAGTCGCCCTTTGAACTTGCGAAGCCTCGATTCGAGCTTATCATGAAGCCGATCAATTGCTGCGGTCATGGATGGATCGTACTCCTCACCACGAATCGTCATGCCGTCGGCGAACACTGTGATTTCGAGCTGATGCCCCAGTTTTTCTTCCCGATGAACCAGCTCGAGTTTTTGAGCTTTGTTGAAGTATCGGTCGAGCTGACCTAGCTTCTTTACGGCATATTCTCGGTCCTTGTCTGAGACCTTACCGTCTGCGTTTCGTACAACTACTTCCATAGCTTCTCCTTAAGGAAACTGAACGATTGTTGCGACTGCGTAAGCCGCTATGCCTTCACTACGGCCAATCGCACCCATTCCCTCGTTTGTTGTTGCTTTCAAATTGACTTGAAATTCTGTTAGGCCAAGCTCATGTGACCAAAGCTCTCGCAACTCGCTGGCTCGCCCCATAACTTTCGGCGTTTCGGCGACAACTGTAACATCAATGTTCTTCACTTTCCAGCCAGATTCCTCTAAGAGTATTCTAGCGTGGCGCAAAAAAGTCACCGAAGGCTCTCCGCCCCACATTGGTTCCGTATTTGGAAAATGGACGCCAATATCGCCGAGTCCAGCCGCTCCTAGTAGGGCGTCAACAATTGCGTGCAGCACAGCATCTGCATCTGAATGCCCTTCGAGAGCAGGTTCACCCTCAAAATGAATTCCTCCCAGCATGAGCTTTCGTGAACGGTCGGAAGAGAATCGGTGAACATCGTAGCCAAATCCTGTTCTTACTTCTGGTGGGCCGAGAAGAGCGGCAAACCTCGCCAAGTCTGATGGGAGAGTGATTTTGAAGGAATCGGGATGCCCTTCGACAAGCGTTGGAACTTCGCCAATGGCCTCAATGAGCGACATTTCATCCGTCACTGTTTCACAATTCTCCATCGCAAATGCCTTACGCAGTAGTTCAACGTTTGCTGCTTGGGGAGTCTGCATCGCTCTCAATAGATTTCTGTTCAATACTTTTGCCTGATCATTGGGTTGAACCAGTCGAACGGTGTCTGGAACATCAATGGCTGGTGCGGCGGCACCAAATTCTTGGGTTGCGACGATAAGCCGGTCTACTACATTGGAATCCACAAATGGGCGCGCAGCATCTTGAATCAGAATGATATCTGCGTCCGAAGGAAGCGCATCAAGGGCATTGCGCGAGCTTTCCATTCGATGTCTACCGCCAGCAGTTACGAATAGTGCTTCGGGTGCAATTTCTCGAAATTCGTCAATGTCTTTTGGAGCACAAACAATTCCCACACCCTTGATAAGTTTATGAGAAAGTAACGAATCGTACGACCATTTCCAAACGGGCTTTCCGCGAACGAGCAAAGAAATTTTGTCGGCACCAAATCGGGTGCCTTTTCCGGCTGCCAAAATCGCGGCATATACGCTCATTTGTAAGGTCTATTCGTGCCTTTTCGCTGCTCGATGACTGGGATCGTTACCCTGTGAATATGAATTCGACGAAGCATTAGGATCTTCCTCTTCAATTTCACCAAAAATCATCTTTCCTCGTTCCGTTTGAATGACTTGAATTACCGTCACATCAACTGTTTGACCGACATGACTCCTTCCGTTCTCAACCACCACCATTGTGCCGTCTTCCATATATCCTATTCCTTGGCCAGACTGGCTGCCTTCTCGAACAATAGTCAACGCCAAACCTTCAGAGGGAAGAACGTTTGGCCGAATCGCCAATGCTAAGTCATTTAGGTTCAAAACTCTTACCTGTTGAAGGCTCGCTACGCGGTTCAGGTTGAAGTCGTTTGTCACAATATCTGCACCCATGGCGCGGGCAAGTCGAACAAGCCGCGAGTCCACTTCATCGCCAACATCGGGTGCCATCTTGTCTTGGGTGCCCACTTCGGTGGGATAATCCGCTTGGAGCATTCGCAAAACATCCAGTCCCCTTCTGCCTCTTTGTCGCCGTAGCGCATCGTGACTGTCGGCAATATATTGGAGCTCTTCTAAAACAAATCTGGGAACGTAAAGCTGTCCGTCTAGGAACCCGGTCCGGGCAATATCGTAGATTCTGCCATCAATAAGGATATTGGTGTCGAGAATCTTTATCCCGCGCCGTTTTGCCTGGCCGCTCTCTTTCGCCCAAGGCAACACATCTCCCATCGAATGTAGAGCGTATACCGTTGCGCTAACGCAACCGAGCCAAATTCCAAACAATGCGACGAAGTGATATTGCCCTAGATTCAAAGAGCCTATCAACGTTACGATTGGTGTGCTTGCAATTAAGCCGCCAAAGATTCCCACAACAATATTTACTTTGTCGCCCCTGTCAAAGGCTTCCCACTTAACTCCAAAATACTCCCACAATCTGGTGAGTCGGGAGCCAACTAGTGCTCCAAATACAATGCCTAGAAAGACGCCAGTGGCAATATTTGAGAAACTGGTGGCCGCAGGATATATCTGAGGAATACCCGATGGATTTTCGATCTTGGCATTCCAATCGTATACTTTTTGAACTGCCGCCGGACTTCCGAAACCGAATCCAACTCCGCTTGCAATAGCAAACAGGGCTATAAAAATTTTCTGGCCCCGAGTCAATTCCTGATCTCCTTCTTCGTTTTCTCGGTCCGAAGTACTTGGACTCTGGTCTGATCAAGAAATGTAAACAGAAATGCGTCCTCTACAGATCCTTGGGCCAACTTAATATGTCCCGGAGTCACTGCCAAATCTGAACGAGTTGTGTCTATGCCAAACCACTCCTTTCCATCCCAAGATTCGACCCAAGCATGATAATAGAATGCTTCATTGTCATACACAAGCCCGCTGACTAACCGGGCAGGGATTTTTGCGGCTCGCAAAAAACTAGCAGTCAGGATTGCGTAATCGCGGCATACCCCCTCCTTTGTCAGGAGTATTTCTGTTGCATCCCGTAAGACTCCAATTCCCGCATTTGGGTTCATCATCTTATTGACGGCTTTTCCGAGACGTTTTGCTCCCAAAATCGGTGACGTTTCTTTGCCTAAAATTTGGAGGGCTTGTTTTCTCAATATTGGATCGTTGCTAGCAATATGAAGCCCAGGCTGAATCCAAGCTGGCTGCGCCTTTGCAAGAGAAGCAATTGTTCTAAATTCTGGCCTCGAAACTGCGACCGCAGGGCGAATCGTAACTAGCCATCCTTTGGCTTCCTTTTTGATGGACTGGCTGGCATCGGTGGGAACTCTTGAAAGATCGCCTCCGGTGAACCGATACGTTGCCGAACGAAGGTTGGACGGAGTTTCTGTCATCCCTGCAACCGGAATTCGAGTTACTTCGGCTAAATCTACAGGCGTACCGCCTTCAGAAGGCTTCAAGGCTTCCTCTTTTGAAATTGGCTTTAGAAGCATGCCGCCCATTGCTGTAGCCTGGAGGAAATCGCCCTTTAAGGAAAGATAGACCGTCATGGACATTCGAGGCTCAGCAATTAAAACTGTTTGAGCCGTAGTTTCGATGCCATCAATCTGAACCTTTGAGACTCCATTAGCGGTCGCCTTATTTTTGACAAAAGTGGCAGTCATGGAATCTAATACATAGAATTCTTTGAATTGCCCTGGTTGAACCGATCCCGAGAACAAAGAATTCAGCGCGTCATCTACTATTGGCAAGTCTTTTGGAATCGGCAGAACTTTTGTGGTTCGTGCTCCATTATTGTTGATTGCAATTCGCACGTCACCAGAATTGAAGTTCGCTTCAACTTTTTGTGACCTTCCCGAACTCGTCATCGAGAACTTGACAAGAATTGGGCGACCGTCGCTTCCAACCCAAGTGGTTTGATCAATGACAGTGACCAAGGCGGCTCCCAAAAGTCCTGCGTCCATGTACGTTCTCGATCGAGTGACTTTTGCCGGTTTGCCGTTCAAGGTTGTAGGTTCTTCGCTGCTTGAAACGTATCCTATCCGCTGGCCTTGAATAAAGAGTCCCAAATACGAATCTTCAGCAACAGCTAGGCTTGGAGGAAATGCCAGCACAAAAATAGAGGACAACAACAAAGTGCGAATTGATTTCATGCTTGCAACTCACTGTATTGTACGTCGAAAATCGGATTCTTGCTATAAAAGAGTATATTGAGCGTCTTGACACCTAGAAATTGCCCTGACATCATTGTGTCGGGCAGCCTTTCTGAACCACTTCCGTTAAAAATAGCGCACTAATAAAATGGCAAAAACTCTCGTCATCGTCGAATCTCCAGCAAAAGCAAAAACGATCAGCCGATTCTTAGACTCCTCATACCAAGTTGAAGCGAGCGTAGGGCATATTCGAGACCTTCCTGCAAACCGAAAGGGCTTGCCAGAGGAACACCGAAAGAAATGGTGGGCAGATTTTGCAGTAGATGTTGACAATAATTTTGAACCGTTTTATGAGGTGCCAAGTGAAAAGTCACGATATGTTGACAAGCTCAAAAAAGCACTCGTAGGAATGGATGAAATCGTGCTCGCAACTGACGAGGATCGTGAAGGCGAATCTATTTCTTGGCATTTGCTTGCTGTGCTAAAGCCAAAAAAAGGAGTTAAGGTACACCGAATCGCTTTCCACGAAATAACGAAAAGCGCCATTCTTGATGCTCTCAAAAACCCGAGACCAATTGATGAGCGGTTGGTCGAGGCCCAAGAAGCAAGGCGAATTTTGGACCGGCTTTATGGTTATACATTGTCGCCAGTTTTGTGGAGCAAGGTGGCAAAAGAGCTTTCTGCCGGAAGAGTTCAAAGTCCCGCGGTCAAGCTGATCGTCGAACGAGAAAGGCGGCGTAGAGACTTTGTGATCTCGATTTATTGGGATTTGAAGGCAGAAGTGGAGGCAAAAGGCCAGCAGTTCGGCATAGTACTCAAACGAATTGAGAGCCAAAATCTCGCGACGGGCAAGGATTTCGACGAGTTAACTGGAGAACTGAATTCAAAAAAGGTATTGCTTCTTGATGAGTCGGCAGCAGGGAACTTTGCAGAGTCCGCCAAAGCGGCAAAACCGTGGACAATTTTGTCAATTGAGACAAACCCGGGCCAAGAAAAGCAGCCAGCGCCATTTCGGACCACGACACTCCAACAGGAAGCAAACAGAAAGTTTGGGTTCCCCGCGGACCGAACCATGCGAATTGCCCAAGACCTCTATGAAGGTGTAGATTTCGGTGGCGAGCGAGTTGGTTTGATCACTTATATGAGGACAGACAGCTTGAGCCTCGCCGAATCGGCTGTTCAGCAAGCGAGAGATGTGATCCGGGACCGGTTCGGGGCTGAATACTTGCCTACAAAGCCACACCGATATGCGAGCAAAGTTGCAAACGCACAAGAAGCCCATGAAGCGATCCGCCCCACAGATTTCCAACGCTCGCCAGACTCAATGCGTCAATCCCTATTGGCGTTGAGCGAATCCCATTTTAAGCTCTACGACCTAATTTACAGGCGAACACTGGCGAGTCAAATGAAGCCAGCTGAAGTCCAACGAACTCAAGTTGAAATCGAAGCTGAAGTAACCAAGAAATCTCTGGTTTTTGGGGCATCGGGAAAGCAGATTACATTTCCTGGATTTTTGCTCGCATACGTCGAGGATGTGGACGATGCCGATGCAGAATTGGAAGGAAAGGAACGTATCCTTCCAGCGATGAAAGTTGGCGACGAGGTCATGCTCATTTCGGTTGATTCAGCGAGACACGAAACAAAACCGCCTGCTCGATTCACGGATGCATCTTTAATCAAGGCTTTAGAAGACTTGGGAATTGGCAGGCCGTCAACTTATGCCCAGATTATTTCAGTCATCGTGGATCGAGGCTATGTTTGGAAAAAAGCGCGTGAGTTAGTGCCAACCTTTACGGCCTTTCTCGTTGTAGAAGTTCTTGACAACCATTTTTCCGAGTTCTCAGACCTGCGATTTACAGCAAAAATGGATGAAACTTTGGACGAGATTGCCGGAGGAAAACAAGACTCTAGGACTTATTTGCGTGATTTCTTTCTAGGTGGAAACGGATCAATAGGTCTGAAAGAGGCCGTTGATAACCGAAAAGCTGATATACCTTTCGCCAATGTCACGATTGGAAATCATCCGGATTCCGGCGAGCCGATTATCGTTCGAGTTGGCAAAGGCGGCGATCCATTTCTCCAGCTAGGCGAAGCCTCGTCAAAGCGATTCGCAAACGTGCCAGACGATATGCCTCCCGCTGAATTGAATGTCGCCGAAGCCATAAAGCTCTTTTCTGCTGCTCGGCCCGAATTGGAATCGGTTGGAATTCATCCCCAAACGGGCAGAAATCTCTTGCTGAAACAGAGGGGCGGATTCTACTTAGAAGTCGAACGAACGGAACAGGAGATCACTGACAAATTGAAGCCAACTTGGGTTTCAGTGCCTCCAGAAACCGATCCAAGAGATCTCTCAAAGGAAGACCTTGACATGCTGTGTCAAATGCCAATTGAAATTGGTATTCACCCAGAATTGGGCGAGCCGATTCTGTTTCGAATTGGAAAATACGGGCCTTACATTCAAAGCGGAAAGGTCATTCGCAACTATGAAAACTGGCGGCATTCACCCAAAATGACCATTGCTGAGGCTGTCGAAGTCCTCGCCATGGACAAAATGGCTTCTGCCCGGGCTTCGCGCCAGAGTGCGGGACCGATTCAAGAATTTGGCGAACTGCCAGATTGTGCAGGACCGGTAAAGGTTCTTCCGGGCCGATTTGGACCTTATGTCACAGATGGAACGACCAACGCCACGATTCCGAAGTCGCTTGACCCAGCAACACTATCTGCAAGCGATGCACAGGACCTTTTGCGAAAGAAGCGTGAAGCAGGCCCATCCACTCGCTCAAAGAGAGTAGTTCGTCGAAAAGGCTCGAAAGCAGTTGCAAGGAAGAATAGGTAGTTGATTGTTTGTCCGGTTTGATTAGGGTTCACCGAATTTGACAAGATAGGTTTAGAGACATAGGCAGAGCCAGCCCAAACTAACAGGAACAGACTCATTTGGTGAACCCTGTCAATTTTGTGGTGATGATTCTGCCATCAAGTTCCAACAATCGAACCTATGTTGGGGCGAAGACTGCTTTACGATTTCATGATCGCAAGCCCGATTTTGATGCTATTGGCTCTTGCGATTGATGCAAGAGTTACGGTTCCTAGTTTTGATGTCTACAACTATGCTCCCAAAACCCATGCGCAGCTTCTGTCGTACAGCCCGCTAGTTTCAGAAATTCAGCAGCTACGTCACGATCGAGATCAGGATAAAGTAGCAGAAAGTGCCCGATCAATCGGTCAGCGATGGCTAGACGGAAGAAAAACAGGCAAATTAGAAAGCTTCCAAATGACAAACATCCTGGATTCGTCTCGTGATGGAATCAAGGGGCAGATCCGAACCAATCTCGACGTGCTCATTGCCACTCTTAGTTCAAATGCTTCTTTTGAATTTAAAACGAATACGAGTCGTGCAATTGACGATCTCACCCTCGCAGTCGGCCTTTCCCAATCTATGAAGGATACCGATGTGGATTCGGTCGGATACTTTGCAATGAGGGAGCGAAGTTTGCTCCGAATTCTTTCGGAAGTCGCAATGCAATGTGATGAAACGCATCTTTTGGAAATTCAGAAACTGGTGGATTCAATTGAAATAGACAGAGAAAAGCTCACTCGCTCAATAAAACTTGCTGACCTGCATTATGTTCGCGACGGAGAACGATGGGATGAAAATCGCTCACCAATTCTAGACCCGCTGTCTAAGACGAGCCGTTTGCTAGGGAAAGGGGACTTGAGTCGTGCAAGAAACAGCGCTATGGCTGCACTCAACCTGAATCTTGCGGGTCATGTAAACACCGTTAGCTACTCTATCAATTCACTAGAAAACGAAAGAGTGTTTCGAGCGGAAGTTTCTAAATCAATTGCGGCAAGATTAAGAAAGATTCAAAAATCGAACTAGAGAATCCAAATTACGCCGTTTTCCTTTTGTTCGACACTGTAACCGAACGCCTTTACAATTTCGGCAATACTAGCCACATCCGTAATTTCGGCTAGCATCCACGAAAACTTTGCTTCGCCCTCTTTTGCAATGGCGACGACAGGCTTTCCAAATGCTACTGAGAGCGAAGTTGCAAACTCGCCTAACGTACCGTTCCCGTCATTTCTCATTCGGCCAGCGGATTCGCTAGGCAAAGCAATGAACATGGGGTTTTGAACTCGATTCGAATGAACTTCAACCAAGATTGAATCGGTTCCAGAATTCCTCAAAGGAGATTCCAGAGTATCGTTTTGTTCTAGATTGACTTCCTTTTCAGGAGAACCAATTGAGCTTATCGTAATTGTTTCTTGCTCAGTGGATTTATAGTTCAAGGTCCAAACATTGTCAGCTAGCATCAACTCCATTCGGGTCATGTCAAAACTCGTTTTCATTCGCTTCTCGATCTTTGGTCCGCCAATTGATGGAATTGGGTTTGCCTGGTTTGACTTTCCACGACTCCAAATAGAGGCAAATGCGCCTACGACTGCAAGAACAGCAATTCCGCCGACTGCTAGCTTTCGCCAAGACGTCCAGAATTGATTCGCTGGCATTCGATCCAAATCGTACAGATGCTTGTCCATCCGCTGCGAGATGACTTCGTGCAGGTCAAAATTTGGTTCGGCAATTGGCGCCTTCAAATCTTCGAGCGTATTCATAGTCTGGACAAACGCGCGATACTCTGCCTGGACCTGTGCATCCGTCTTCAGTGCTCGCTCAAATTGATCGAGCAGACCACCTGTCAGTTCTCCTTCAAAGTGCAGAGAGAAATATTCTTGAGCTTTTTTCGCATTCATATCTATCCCGTTTGACTTCAGGTTATGTTAAAGAGTTCCGAATCTTTTACTAAATGCTCGCGAATTTGCAGGCGAGCACGGTTTAATCGGCTTTTTACGGTACCAATTGGTAGGTCTAAAGCCTCCGCAATTTCTTCGTACGCAAGCCCTTCGCCATGATACATAACTATCATCGCACGCTGATACTCTGGCAATTTGGATACCGCTGATTCCATGGATCGCTCTCTCTGGTTCCGCTCAGCTTCGCCGTCAGGTCCAGGGCGATCATCTTCTATCTGACGTTCCATCTCACCATCTACTCCAGAAATGGTCTGGTCAAGGCTCAAATGCGACTTGTTCTTTTCTTTCTTTCGAAGGTCTAAGAAACAGTTCGTTATGATTCGATAAAGCCATGTTGAAAAAGCACTGTTTCCTTTGAAATTTTGGATCGCAGAATAAACACGGATAAATGCATCGGAAACGACATCGCATGCTTCTTCTTGATTCGAAGTTAAACGATATGCATATTGGTACGCCCTTCGTTCGTGGCGGCGAATCAAATCATCGAACGCAGTTCGATCCCCCTTTTGGGCTCGTTCGATCAAAACCAAGTCTTCAGCTTGCTGGCTCATGAAGTAAGTACCGCCCTTGGCTCGCGTGAAACAGCATCTTCAATTGCCCGGGTTTCTTCAATGGATAAACTCCGGTCAGATTTTCCAGCCACAAGCGGCTTACAGTACACTCTGCAATCCAAACGACCCACAAGGCCGTTCACGATAGCTCCATTGCCATGGTCGTCGTAAACGGCGAGGGCAAAGCTTTGCGATCCGCCTACATCTGGGTAGGCATCGTATCGAACAAGGCCGACATGGCGTTTTGCTGTTGCCATCCTTTCTTCAAGGTTTGCAATTTGCTTTTTGGCATCTTCAAGATTTGACTGTAACGCCAATCGTTCGCGCAAATGGTCTCTGAGAATCAATTCGAGGTTCCCAGTCGTCGTTTCGCCAAGCAAATCGTTCCAAATATCCTGATTTTTTCGAACTAGTGCCGATAATCGAAATAACGCTAGAGTAAGCCCAACAACAAAAAGGCTGAGCACAATAACGATCCACGAAATATTTTCAGACAGCAATAGAAGAAATCCACTCATGAGCCTTTGAAGCGTCAAACGCTTCCATAAGTATAGCGGACAGCCACGAAGGATTTCGTTTCAGATAAGCTATAGAATACTAAGATGGCAGAAGTTCAAAAGCGGCGGGCAAAAATTACAGGGTTCGGACTTACGTTATTGGGAGTGCTCGCAATAACCGTATTTATGTTTTTCAACTTCAAAACTGTCGTTGTCACTGGCAATTCGATGGAACCTACATACACTGACAAAGAGCGGCTGTTAGTGAGCAAGGCTTACTGGCTTGTCGGTGCCATTCGGCAAAAAGATGTCATCGTTTTTCGCAATCCAACCGGTGAAGAAGTGATCAAGCGGGTATATGGCTTGCCTGGCGACACCATTGATTTTTTCAACACGCCTGAAGAATGGAATATATCAAGTGGCGATTATGTAGTGCCACCAGGTAAATACTACGTCATTGGAGACAATCGGGAAATTTCCGAAGACAGCCGCAAGATAGGCCCAATCGAAAGGGGACAGATATTGGGCAAAGTGATTGCTAACAGGTGAAAAAATTTCCATCAGGCCGATACGGCCGGCAAACCATGCAGTTTTTTCCGGCGCCCTTTCGGGCGCCGCTTCGCGCATTTGCAGCTCTCGTATTCCCATGGGTTGACGACAAAGTTCTAATTTGCAACATCGCTGACCGAGGTTGGTGCATTCCAAGCGGCAGAGTTGAACCGATGGAAGAATCTCTTGAAACGGTTTGTCGCGAAGCAAGGGAAGAGGGTGGAGCCGTTCTTGACCACGTTCAATACATCGGCTGCTACCAAATTTCAGAACGCCGTGAGGTTCGATGGGCAGATTGCTACGTCTCTGGAGTTCGAGAAATGAGGGAAATCGAATTCAAGACGGAGTCGCTTGGTGTTGATTTTGTGACTTTGGAGCAGCTTCCGGACATCTATCACAATTGGAATGACCTTACCCATCAGGTTTTTGAGCACTCCTTTGAAGTGGTTTCGCGGCATCGCAACGGATTTCTTCCTTAAATCACTATTGGTAAAGGATTTGTCTGCCGTCACGTCGAAACCCGAATGCAAGAACTTACGTAATTCATTGTAAGTTCCGAAATCTCGGACAAATTCGATGCTCAGTATATATATCGCCGCGGCCGCAATCGGGGGAATTCTCGCCCTAATAGGAGCTTTTGCCGGCGACAGCGGGCACGAACACACGTTTGGCGGCGATGGGCACGAAATCGGTCACGATCATGACGCGGGCCACGCCGATGTCTGGATTCCGTTCTTCTCAGTTCGATTTTGGACATATTTCGCGATGGCGTTTGGCCTCAGCGGCTTATTGCTTTCAACTCTTGTCAAGCAAACGGAGCCAACTGTTGTGATTCTCGCAAGTGCTACAGCATTGATTCTGGGCCTAGCTGTTTCTTATACGATTCGTTCCTTGAGCCGAACAGAGCACACCAGCACAGTGACAGAAAACGACATTGTAGGACTAGAAGGCCAAGTCATGGTTGCCATTCGCGATGGGCAGTTGGGCCGAATCAGAGTGACAGTTAAGGGAGATGTTTTAGACCTCCTGGCTTCATGTGTCGAGCCAAAATCCATCGAAGCTGGAGATTTTGTTGTCATTGTTGACCTTGACGGCGACCGCGTGAAAGTGGTCAGCCGAGAATCCGCATTCGGAAGCCCAGAGAGCTTAAACGCATGAAAACATTTCAATTCCTATTGCAAGCCGATCCAAATTCGCTTATCCAGCCTGCAACTGAAGCAGCGATCAAACAAGGCGTCCTAACTGCTTTATTTGTCCTCGTCGCCTTCTTTGTAGTTATGGCGATCATTCGGAGCATGCTCTTTATTTGTCCGCCAAATGAAGTGCTCATATTCAATGGACGGAAGAGCAGAATGGCTGATGGTTCGACTAGAGGATTTTTCGCGCTTTTCGGCGGCCGTGGCTGGCGAATTCCCATCATACACACAGTTCAGCGAATGTCTCTTGCAACTAACGAAGTGCCAATCACCATTCGAAATGCGTATTCTCAAGGCGGAATCCCGCTCTCGATAGAAGCCATCGCAAACGTGAAAATTACGAACGATGAAAGGCTAATCGGAAACGCGGTGGAGCGATTCGTCGGACGCGACCCAAACGAAATCAAAAGAGTGGCAAAGGAAACTTTAGAAGGCCATCTTCGAGGTGTCTTGGCTCGATTGACTCCAGAAGAAGTGAATGAAGACCGGTTGAAATTCGCGGACGAGCTAAGCCGAGAATCTGAGCTCGACCTAAACAAACTTGGCATACACCTAGACACTTTCAAAATCCTTCATGTTTCGGATGACACTCACTATCTGGATTCAATAGGGCGAGAAGCCATTGCCAACGTCGTCAAGAACGCCGAAATGTCCGAGTCCGACGCAAAGCGTGCCGCTGAATTAGTCGAAGCAGAATCAACAGCAAGAAGCAATGTTGTGAAAGCGCAAGTGGACGCAAACATAGCGCAGATGAAAAACGACTTGCGACGAATTCAAGCGGACCTCGATTCAAAAATCAAATCTGAAGAAGAGCGAACCCTTGCCGCTGCCCGGCAAGCTAGAGCCGTTGCAGAACAAGAATTGCAGAAACTAAGAGCCGAACTTGAAGGAATTCGGCTGCAAGTGGATACCATCCTTCCAGCAGAAGCCGACCGAATTGCAAGGGAATTTCAAGCCAAAGGCGATGCAGCAGTGTTTCGTGCAAGGGGTATGGCTGTCAGCCAGGCCACGGAACTGCTAAGCAAAGCCTGGGAAGAAGCAGGAACCGATGCCCTGAGCATTTATCTTCTGGACGACATTGAAAAGCTCCTCGCCGCCGCTTCGCTGGGTGTTGATAAGGTCAAGATCAGCAATGTGAACCTGATTGATTCGGGAGACGGATCAACTCTGCCCGCCGTGCTTTCAGCATATCCGGCAATGTTGAGCACAATCTTCAAATCTGTAGCGGACACCACCGGGATAGATATTCCCAAAACGATCTCAATTGCAGTCGAGTCGGCGTCTGAAACTCCGGCGCCAACCGCCAAGAAATCTGGAGGCAAATCGTAATGGAAGGAATCCTGGGTAGCATCATTGTCATCGGCGGAGTAATCGGTTTTTCGCTTCTGGTTTTTGTCATCAGCCTCAAAAATTTCATTTACGTGAGTTCGCCGAATGAAGTTCTCATTTTTTCCGGCCCATCCCGTTTCGCAGGCGGCAGACGCCTCGGCTACAAGATTGTAAAGGGCGGGCGCGGTTTTCGGCTTCCTCTAATCACGACCGTTGACAAGATGGACCTCTCGAATATGGTCATTGATTTGACCGCAGCGGGAGCTTATGGAAAAGGCGGAATTCCTCTAAATGTTCAAGGCGTCGCCAACATCAAAGTCGCTGGTCACGAGCCGTTGCTCAACAATTCGATTGAACGCTTCTTGGGCAAAACCCGTGCCGAAATCGCGGCGATTGCAAAGGCCACTCTCGAAGGCTCCCTTCGTGGAGTTCTAGCCACGATGACGCCAGAAGAAGTTAACGAAGACAAGATTCTATTTGCTGAAAGGCTAGTCCAAGAAGTGGAAGCGGACATGACCGCGCTCGGACTAGTTGTAGACACGCTCAAGATTCAAAACGTACAAGACGACGTTAAATATCTGGATTCGATTGGCCGCAAGAAAAGCGCTGAAGTTATTTCAAACGCTAGAATTGCGGAAGCAATGGCAAAAGCAGAATCGGTCATTCGGTCGGCTGAAAACCTGGAGCGAGAGACCAAAGCTCAAGTAGACGGGCAAATCGCCTATACCAATGCCGACGCCGAAAGGAAGCTTCGAGAAATCATGTCCCGCCGAGATGCGCTCATCGCAGAAGAGCTTGCAATCGTAAACGCAGGCGTCGCCAAAACAAGTGCAGAAGTTGAAGTGCAAAAGGCGCGAATCGAATTGGTTCGTCGCAAGCTGGAAGCCGACGTCATCCAGCCCGCCAAAGCCGCTGCAGAAGCATCCGAGCAAAAAGCGATGGCAGATGTGGCAACGGTTGTCGAAGAAGGACGCGCACGTGCCGAAGCCTTGACTCTGGTCGCAAAGACTTTGAAGGCTTCCGGTGAAAATGGAAAGCAACTGCTTGTCATGCAAAAGCTTCCAGCGATTGTCGAAGCCATGACGGGCATCATCGCCGAAACCAGGATTGACAAGGTGACGGTCATTGGCCAAAGCCTATCAGGCGGCGGCGGGGATCAATCTTTTGCAGTAAAGGCTTTAGTAGCTAACGAGCAGATGAAACAGATTTTTGGCGTGGATTTGGTAGAGAAGCTTTCGAGCTTGGGGGGCAAATCAAGTGAGCAGGAGCCTTCAAGGAAGGCTGTTCCGCCTCCACTGCCTGTGGAGACGGTAGTCCAGCCTGAGACGAACTAAGGTGCCTCAAGGGCATCCCATTACCAATACAGCACACGAAAGTCGAGGGATCATTGCGAAACGATTACCAATTCTTTCGAGTCAAGACTTCATTAAATGAAATCCAAACCCATTCGGGATCACGGATAACCTTCGTTTGCGCCCTAGCAGCAGGGTCGAAGACGATTCGTCCACTATGCAAAATCAGGGCTTGCCATCTTATTTTTGGGTGCTTTACTGGCTTTTCGAAAACAACAAATTTGGGTTCAGTAGCATCTATTGACCAACCATCTTTCTTAGGGAAAATGCTCCTCCATCTCTTATCTTCTTCCGAGTATCTTGCTTTGTAAGTGAAACGATATACCCGAGATATTGTCGTTATCTTTGTGGGTTTATCGGTGCTTTTGTATTCGTTTACCGTTATGCACTTCATCGCCTTGAACAGCGGTATTTCAACATAGGGTCGAACTGTTGGCTCAAGGTTCCTTGATGGAGGAAAATAGAGCGGTTCCTTTTGGCCGACAATGAGAATTGCTAGAATGGGCAGCATTTCAGTAACAGTATACGGCAGATTTCTAGAGACTTCACTAAATTTACGAATCCTTTAAAAGCATAGCACGAACAAGTTGCCGCACTCCCAAAACCCTAAGGCTTGCTCAAATCCTTGGTGAACACCGCATTGATGTAATCATGCTCATTGCCATAATCCACCTGCAGCAATTCGCCCTTGTCGGAAACCAACAAGAACCGCTTGCCAAACGCACCAGTTAGCTCAATGACATAGCCGGAATACTCGGTTCGGTCAATTTTGCCCTTGAATTTCGATTTGTATTGAACTGTGAAATCTAAAATTCCGCCTGTTTTTGGGTCAATGGTGCAGTAGCGTTTTTGGGTTCGGTCATTGCCTGCCGACTTAAGAATTTCGGGAATCGGGTTTCGAAACGCCTCGACCCCATAAGCAGGATTGATGATCAGTTTTTTCGTACCTTGCTTATTTTCAATTGTAACTTGTACATCGTCTTTATTGAACTTCGCCCAAACTTTGATTTGCCCCCGGCCATCATTGTGGTCAGAATAAATGAGCTTAGGGTTACCCTCTGGATCAACTACGGTTTCATATTTTCGATGAGTCACGGCGAGCATGGCTTGCAACCGCTGGTCGGCGTTCATCTTCCTCATATTTGATTCTCGAACAGGCAAATCATCCCATGAAGAAATGAATTTCGTACAAGTTTTTCCATCAAAGTTAACTTCTTGGGTAATAACTTCGATGTTTGCGTAGGCTTCATCAGAGTAAGAATTTTTCGAATTGGCGTTGAAGCGCTCCGATGAGCTGGTTTCTTGTTGCCCGTTGCCGCTTGCGAAGAGCTGATTTGGGTTTCCAAACACCCGCCGGTAAACCCCATACATCCTCATCGGCTTTCCAAAATGCCAATATTCTTGTGCTTCTGCTAGGCACATTGTGCCGAGTGCTGCCAAAAATGCGAATGCCCTCATAAGTTCTCTTACGAATGATACGCTTTTCCTTGGTTCCCGATACGAGAAATCTGAGATAGACTGAAGAATGCGAAGAATTGCACTTGCCCTCGCCCTTTCTACTTTGGCCCCATTTACATTTGCTCAAACAGCAACAACCCCGAAAATTGGCTCTCCGGTTCGCAAAGCCATTTTAGATGTTTTGCGGGTTCCAATCCAAAAATCCATGCACGGCCAAAAGGTCGTGTTTGTCATCACTCATTTGAATACAACCAATGAATGGGCATTTGTTTTCGGTGCGCCAAAAGCGGCTAACGGAAAGTCGCTAGATTTTCGCAAATCAGATTACAAAGAGCAATTTGACTCTGGTGCTTTTGATGAAAATTTCGGTGCCCTGCTACGCAAAGAGGGCGGAAAATGGACAGTTGTAACTTGGTTTCTTGGTGCAACGGATGTTCCCTGGGTGGATTGGGCAGAAAAGTACAAGGCTCCCAAGTCTATGTTTCCAAAAATGGGAAACTGATCTTATCTGACCAACTTAATGGCTGGTTTAGATTCAATTCCAACCGGACTGAGTGCGGTTACCGCAAATGCTGAGACCTTTTTCAAGCTAGTTTGGTCAAAAACTAACTCGTCCGCGGCACCTGGCAAAACGTCCGTCAGCCGCCAAACACCGTTTTCAAGTTGATACACGCACCTTGACCGTGCAGCCTTGTCAGATGCCCATCTCAAAAGAGTTTCTCCCCTGCTTTTGATAAGTTTGACGACGGGCGTTTTGGGTGCCGTTTTGCCGAGCCACGGCATATCAGGAACGAGTGCTTTCGATTTGTAAAGGCCAGACCCGAGTTTTGAGACGATCGCCTGCTCGTTTTTCAAAAACACTTTGAAGCTGAAATGGACGTTTCCTGTCGAACCCTTGGCTTTTCTCGTCAACTCAATTTGCTTGGTTACTTCTTCGAGTTTCCAAGATCCTACTCCGGGAATCATTCGGCTTGTGTAATTCCCCGGCCAAAGGTGCCGCTTCTTTTCGTTTTGCTCCGCCCACCATTCGAGCAATTTGCCATACGGTTGACCCGGCGAATCAATCGGCCAATAGAGTTGGGGAGTGAAATAGTCGCACCAACCCTCTGCGAACCAAAGCCTGCAATCAGCATAGAGCGGGTCGTCATATTGGTCAACTCCCGCCTTGATTCCTTCGGGCTGATTCGGTCTCGCAATGCCAAACGGAGAAATTCCAACTTTTACCCAGGGCTTTGTTCTTTTGACTGATTCGTAGAAGTTTTTGACGAAATCATTCACATTTTTGCGGCGCCAGTCTTTTTTGTCAAGGGTTCCACCGGAAGTGAGATACGCCTGAAAACTGTTGTTATCTGGAAACGGAATCTTGTTCTTGTCTGAATCCGATTCCGCATACGGATAAAAATAGTCGTCAATATGAACACCATCAAGATCGTAGCGATTGACGACATCTAAAATCACGTCAAGGGTCCTTTTGGGAGTTGCAGGTTCGCCCGGATCGAGCCACAAATAGCGCCCGTACTTCTTTGTCGCTTGCGGATTTTGATAGAATATGTGGTTCGATGCAAGCGGCCCTGTCGCCAAAAAGTGCTTTGCCCGATACGGGTTGAACCAAGCGTGAAGTTCGATTCCTCGTGCGTGAGCTTCCTCAATCGCGAATTCGAGCGGATCCCAATAGGGGTCGGGCGGCTTGCCTTGTTGGCCGGTCAAGAATTCCGACCATGGCTCGATTTTTGAGAAATAGAGGCTGTCGCAAGACGGTCGAATTTGAAAAACGATTGCGTTGAGTCCAGCTTTTTCGGCCACAGAGAAAATGCGCTTGAGTTCGGCTTGCTGCAGTTCAGTAGTTAGCGTCTTTTTGGAGGGCCAATCAATATTGTCCACCGTCGCAACCCACGCGGCGCGAAATTCACGTGGGGCTGGGACAAATTCTGGAAAGGAAGGTATGGCGGCCAAAGCAGTGATTGTGAGTAATGAGATCATATCGGTTTGATTAGGATTCTATCTCAAAGCGCATTCGGTCTCACCCACTTCACCCAAATCAAGAAGTCACCCAATTCAAAAAAAACTTGGTGGGCAAGGAGAGACTCGAACTCTCACGCTTATTAGGCGCTGGAACCTAAATCCAGTGCGTCTACCAATTTCGCCACTCGCCCACGATTCACCCTGAGTGTTGGGGATTTTGTATTGTACCTACGGCTCCGCAAACCCAAACATCGCAATCTCGCCTTTACGCAATTCGATACGTTCAAAAGTAAGGTTTAGCGGTAAGTCCTTTGAATCCAAAATTGGGTTCACTTTATCAAGTTGTTGCTGAACCAAATTCCGAACGGCAGCGCCACCGACACTAACAGATTCAACTTCAACAAAAAGCTGCTTTCCATCATGGATTCGCATCGAGCACTTTGCGATGGCTTCGATTTCAACAATGACTTTCACCTTTGCCGTCACATTTATGCTGTCTTGCACAATCTCAACTTTGATCTCCCGAATCGTATCAGGGATTTGATTTTCAACAAACATTTGAACCGCGGCTTGCTCGACAAAAGCCTCCCATGTCGCCGGATCGGCCAATTGAAGTGAAAACGGCTCAGGATCAATGGTTGTCTTTTCAGCCTTCAAATGAAGCGAGTTGATAACAAGGCCAAACGGTGTTTGAATCAAAAAAAACGAGGCGTTCCACTCGTTTACGATCACATGATTCGGTTCCGGCATTACGGGTAAGGCTACCTTCAAAAGTAGAAGTTGGTTGCAAGTTGAATTCTATGGGGCACTGTGAGGTTTTTGAGTAGAAAACCTCACAAAGCACTTGAGAATTCCAAAATTCATCCGATATCAAGATTGGAAATGGTGAATTCGAATGCAAGCAGTTGAAAAACAGTCGTTTTGGAATGAAAATTTGACGGAAGAAACGCGTCAATGGATGCGATATCTCACGCTCCGACCATGGATTCAGGATCGTACGGTGATTGATCTTGGGGCAAGCACAAAATGTGGGGTCCGGTACGCTTCGTACATTGCGGAGACCGTAACGTTAATTTCGGATTCAAAAGAGATCGGCGAACTGCAATCAAGCGACCGATTCGGATTTGTTCCTGCGCCTGCACATTCTCCAATCCCAAACGCCGAAGTGCTTCTTTGCCTAGAATCGCTCAATTATTCACCTGATTCTGATCAATTCCTGGCGAATTTGAGTTCATTTGACGGCCTGATCGCGATTGGATGCCAAGCCGACGATAACTGGACATTCAATACCTTCCAAGTTGCGATTGAATCGCGATTTTCTGGAAAGTCGGTTCGCTTTTTGGCCCAGGAAGAAACTTTTCCTCATCGGTTGGTGGACTCTGGATTTGAAGAATCCAGTTGGTGGGTTGCTTTGATCAACGAAGAAACGGCGTTTGGATGGCCGAGAATCGGGTTCGCAATGCCAACCGTTGACTCGCCAAACGAAGTTCGAGAAGCGATCTTTAGCCTAATTCGCACTTATCCAGGCACCATTGAATTCGCGGTAGTCGCAAATGGAAGTTCGCCCGAAACAATTGCCCATTTGAAAGAAACTGCAAACGGCCTACCCGAAGGAATATTGACCATTCTTGAAAACGAAGCAAATTTAGGTTTTGGCCAAGGGTGCAATCGCGGACTCGAATATCTCCAGCAGCGGGGAACATTTGACTATTTCGGCGTGATCAACGATGACGTTCTGCCCGACGTTGATTGCTTAGGCGAATTGGTCTGGAGCTTAAAAGGGTTGGAAACCTTAGCCCTAAAACCAGGTTTGATAGGGCCCGTCAGCAACTATGTTAACGGTCCGCAATTCATCGAGTTTGGCTCGCCAGATTCGTACAATGATATGTTGACTAAGGCGGGAGAGTATCGCGTTACCACCGCTAGCTCTGTCAACCAAGTACGGCAACTTCGTGGTTTATGTTTACTGATTCATCCGGACCTACTGAATGAGATTGGTGGCTTTGATCCAATCTTTGGTCTTGGAAATTTTGAAGATGATGATTACAATTTGAGGACCCATTTATCGGGTTACTCAATTTGGATTGCGGAGGGCTCTTTTCTCTATCATTTAGGCTCAACTACTTTTCGCAAACTTAATTTAGATTATACGGCAAATATATCAAGAAACTCAGAAGTATTGGTCGCAAAATGGTCGTTGCAATCGCCTGAACTGTGGCCATCGGTAACGGTTGCGCCAAAAGACGTTTCCTTGCATGTGCCGCTATCGAGTTGGACGAAGAATGAACTTACCATCCCAATCACGATTAACGGCGAAACTGTTGACTTGATTCATCAAGCGAGCGACATTGAATTCGCCGCATGGGTGATGGGTTCGTTAAAAAATCGTCCGAGGGCTGAAAGGCTCGCAGTAGTGCAACTACTTGAATCAGCTGCTTAATTATTTTGTTGAGATTCGACTTTGCAATGCGTGGCAGATTGCAATTGCCAATGCATCTGCAACATCGTCCGGCTTTGGTGGCTCCTTCAAACCTAACAAGCGAGTTACCATGAATTGAACTTGGTGTTTTTCGGCCGTTCCAACTCCAACGACTGCAAGCTTTATTTGTGGCGGTGTATATTCTGCCCAGCTAATTCCTTTATCTGCTGCTGAAAGCAAGATGACCCCCAAAGCTTTTGCAACATCTAGTGCAGTTGTTTTGTTAGCTGCGAATAGTTGCCGCTCGGATGCTAGGGCATCTGGTTTGAACTTATCAATCAGCCCGTTCACTTGATCGTGGATTAGTTTTAGCCTGTCAGGAATTAGAATTCTTGGCGTCTGAATGAGACCATATTCTATGGCTATGAGCTTCGATCCTTCGCGACGAATACATGCCCACCCTATTCGTTCTAGTCCGGGGTCAATTCCGAGGATAGTCAAAGCCGAACCTCTTGGATTGTGGATTGTGGATTGTGGATTGTCGGTAGACAAACAGGCTCAGAATTATCCAAAACCAAAATCAGCCTAGACCTAGGGGTACATTTGTAGTTGAATGGCATAACATTACCGGTGACTAGCGCGACTTTAATTGCCATACAGAACTCGCAATCCACGATCCACAGTCTACAATGACCCAATGACCTAATGGTCCAATTACCTCGACTATATTCTCCCAAATTTCCTCAACAGGTCATTCACTCCAAGCGTAACAGTAATTGGCCTGCCATGGGGGCACAGGTATGGATTTTCTGTTTCAGCTAAATCGAGAATGAGTTTTTCCATCTCGGGAATAGAAAGTGGATCGCCAGCCTTAATCGCCATTTTGCACGAAGCCATGATCCAAATTGATTCTCGCGTTGGAGTGAGTTTCTTGTTGACAGTTGATTCAACCAATTCGTCTGCCAAATCTTGAAGTACTTTTAGCGGATTCTTCCCACGAAGTGCGGCTGGAGCAGCTCGAACAACGAACGATTCCCCACCAAATGGTTCTATTTCAAAACCGACCTCCCGAATCGCATCCAGTTTATCAGTCAAAAGCATTGCAGATCGTTTATCTAGGTGCAGAGTTTCGGGAACCAAAAGTCGCTGAATCTCAATTGCAGTCGGCCCCTTGAGCCCGCAAAGGTACTCATAAAGCACTCGCTCGTGAGCTACATGCTGATCAATAATCACCAAACCGCCCCGATTCTCAGCAATGATAAATGTCCTTAGGATTTGTCCCAACACTTTCAACCCGTCAAGTAAAGTTGCAAATGGATAACGAACAGTATCTAGGGAACCAACCGGAGGCTTTTCATGTGAAATAGTAGGCGTAGCAAAATGCGGACTCCCCGTTTCTGTAGGATAGGCTTGAATTGGCGACTGCGCCAAAAATGAAAGCTCGCCGCTTGAACCTATTGGGCCAAAACCCAATGAGCCAGAGTCAGCCAGCGCCGCATTTACAACGGCGATTGCCTCAGCACTAGGGATCATGCCAGAATCCAGCAAGGCTTGCTTTACCGCATACCGAATCGCATCGAATGCCGCCCCATCTTGAGCAAATTTGACCTCGGTTTTTGTCGGGGACACATTTACGTCAATTCGAGAAGGTTCAATTTCCAATAGTAGTACTGCCACTGGGAATCTCCGCTCCGGAGTCAAGGAACGATATGCCTGATCCAAAGCTGCCATCAGTGTTCGATTTTTTACCGGTCTACCGTTTACATAGATCAGCTGCATTGCACGAGTCGGTTTCGTAAAATGAGGCGGAGCCACAAACCCTCGAACAGTGATTCCGGCAATCTCGTTATCGACTGCGACAAGCGAACGCACGACTTCGCGGCTCCACACGCCAGAAAGTGCTTCGTCAAGCTGGCCAGAACCTGTGGTTGATAGAACTTCTTGCCCGTTGTGAGAAGCTGCAATCGCGATGCTAGGATAAGCAATCGCGTATTTTTGAACAATTTCAAGGCACTGCCCAAGTTCAGTTGACTGCGACTTCAGAAATTTGAGTCTGGCTGGTGTGTTGTAAAAGAGGTCTTCGACGGAAATCGTAGTTCCTTTGGGTCCTGGCTCACTGCCAACGGAAATCACCTTTCCACCTTCGATGATCAGCTTTGTCCGCGAGCCAGGTTGCAGCGCAGAGCTTAGGGTCATCCTTGAAACCGATGCAATCGAAGGCAATGCCTCGCCTCTGAAACCCAATGTCAAAGCTCCCAATAAGTCTTCGAGGCTCCCAATTTTAGAAGTAGCGTGTCTTTGCAACGATGAAATGCAGTCATCGCGGGACATTCCACATCCGTCATCCGTGACCGAAATCAACTCCCTGCCAGAATCTATCAATTGAACTGTGATTCGAAGTGCACCCGCATCAATGGCGTTTTCCACCAATTCTTTGACCACAGAAGCAGGCCGCTCCACAACTTCGCCCGCAGCGATTTGATTCACCGTATGAGCGTCAAGCAACTTAATTTTTTGCTGATCAATGTTCTGAACGATACTCATTGTAGGGAATTGTGAACGAAAGAAATGGATATCGCGATGCCGATAATTCCATTGTGGCGCAATGAGCGAACCAAATTCGAAACTTGGGGAAAAGTCTGGATATTTACCGGGAAAATGTGGAACAAGTAATTTAGCGAGCCATTTTGTGGCTTGAACGTTTTTGGGAGTTTGTAGGAATCAATGTTCACGATCATAGGAATTGCAATTGTCTTGGGTGCAACCTTGGTTGGCTATATGATGCATGGCGGCCAGATCGGCGTGCTCATACAAATTAACGAATTCATCATTCTGATCGGAGCAGGTATTGGTTCCTTGCTCGCTGCCAATGGAATGAATGGTTTCAAGGCTACCATCAAGGCAACTCAAGGCCTACTAAAGCCCGACCCGTTTACGAAAGAAGCCTATTTAGATCTTCTCAAGATGATGTATCAGCTCTTCAATGTTGCACGAAAGGAAGGCTTGCTAGGTTTGGAAACCCATATCGAGAAACCAGAAGAGTCATCTATAATCAGCATTTACCCTTCTTTTCTAAACAATCATCACGCGCAAAATTTCTTTTGCGACACGATGAAGGTGATTTTGACAGGCGCAGTTGGGCCACACGATTTATCTGAAATGATGGAAATTGACCTGGAAACAGCTCACGCAGAGGCACATATCCCTGCGCACGCTGTGCAAACAGTCGGAGATGCCATGCCAGGATTTGGAATTGTTGCGGCTGTACTCGGCGTTATCATCACAATGGGCAAGATTGGCGGCGATGCCGCAGCGATTGGCCATTCTGTTGCGGCAGCTCTTGTCGGCACTTTCCTTGGAATTCTCCTGTGTTATGGCGTAATGGGTCCTATGGCAGCAGCGATGATGGCGCGACTTAACAGCGAGGGACACTATTTAAATTGCATTCGGTTTGCATTGTTTAGCTTCGCGAGAGGCGAATCGCCGATCACTTGTGTCGAGTTTGCAAGAAGGAATATTGATCCAAGCGTTCGGCCAGGATTTGCAGAAATGGAAACTACGGTGAAAGAAAAGAAAGTTGCATAGGGGAGGGCGGAGTGTGGAGTGCGGAATGCGGAGTGTGGAGTGTGGAATGTGGAGAGCGGATTTCAGCGACAACTAACAACCGGCGACCGACAACTGACAACCAACAACCGATAACCAAAAAGAGAATCCAATGGCAGACGGCACACCCATCATCATAAAAAAGAAAAAAGTCATGGCGGCAGGACACCATGGCGGATCATGGAAAGTTGCTTATGCCGACTTTGTAACAGCCATGATGGCGTTCTTTATGGTCATGTGGATTATGGGAATGGAGCCTGAAAAAAAATCAATGATTCAAGGCTATTTCAATGACCCATTTGGAATGCTCAAAAGCCCGCCAAAATCTCAAACCGTGTTCCCCATGCCAGGTTCACCAAAGTCGAAAGAAACGATGGGCTCAGGAAGCGGTGGTGAAAAGACAATAGATCATCAACGAGAAAAAGAAGAGCTCGTAAAACTGGAAAAGGAAATGAAAGAGGAACTAGAGGAAAGCTCCAAACAAATTCCAGACCTAAAAGCACTGCTCGAACATGTTGAAATCTCAGTTACAGAAGAAGGTCTTCGGCTTGAATTTGTCGAGGCTGCAGGTTCAGTTTTCTTTCTGTCTGGCGACTACAAAATTCGGCCATTAGCGGAAGAACTAATCGCAACTGTAACTCCGATGCTCGCAAAGTCGAAGCGGGCCATTAAAGTTGAAGGACATACCGATGCAGAACCTTATGCAAGTGGAACCTTTACAAA
This sequence comes from Armatimonadota bacterium, assembly GCA_031400935.1. Lineage (GTDB taxonomy): Bacteria > Armatimonadota > Fimbriimonadia > Fimbriimonadales > Fimbriimonadaceae > JANNJE01. The sequence goes on along the minus strand of JANNQV010000028.1, from coordinate 133,551 downwards.
CTGGGACCTTTCTTGCTATAGAGCTCTAGAAATGCGTCGCGTGCTGTCTCGATACGGAGTGTCGAACAGCCAATATGCAGAAGTGCGTGGCTTTGCCGACACGAAACTCAAATTACCTGACGATCCGTATAGCTTTATGAACCGAAGAGTTACCGTTTTGCTACCATTTCGGTCGGCAAGCGACTCCATTCACGATCTGCCAAAGCTCAGTATCAAAGAAGAAATTGAGGGCGCATTTCGGCAGCCCGTTGACATCAAACCAGACATTGAGCCTCAACTCCGTAGCTCAGAACATTGACTTTGCGGCGAATCGCCGAAGTTCTACGTCTGTATTCGCGAAGGAGCGAACCCGACCATGGCCGAACTTTGCGGTGAATTGTGGGAATGGAATCTCACTAAAGTGGTCGTCGTAGATGTCACGGACGACTATCGGTTTATGCTTGCCCCAATGCCGGGCGAGTTTTATCCTGTTTTGGGCGAGATATGGCTGCCCAGACACAAAATCACGACTGCCCTGCAAAAGGACGACCTTGTAAAAGGCTATCTTTACGATTGGCACGAAACTTCTGCCGAAACCGTAGGCCAATGGTATTTGGGCGTTGTAAACGAAGAGTGGATGCGGGGCGCAAATGTGCCCACTCAACCAGCTGCTAAGTGGGCATAAAGACTAGCGGACTGAATCGGCAATCGTTCGCCGGATCATAGAATCTACGATCTCGGCTGAACTTGGGTTGTATTGTCCCGAATCAATCTTGGACTTCAATTCATCAATACGATCTTGACGATCTGGCATTTCAATGACCCTTTTGGTGATAGCTTGAACCAATTCGTCAGGGATTGCGAATTCAGGCTCATTGATCCCTTCCATCAGGGAATCAATTTCTGCGATGATCTCGACGCGATGCGTCAGAATTTTTTGTATTTCAATGTCGGATACTTGCATGGTTTTTTCCATTCCTTCCGACAGGCAACCCGGCCATCTTTTGATTCATCATTGGTAACCGAAAATCAAAACACCCGTTGGCTTTGCGTGATCGGGGTCGCCCCCGTCGTGCCTTTTTCTATCCGAGACAATGTCTCTGATATGAATAACGGCACATCTTCCTCAATTCCTTAGGGTGAAAATCGTATTTGTTCTTGAAAGTTTCATTCGAAGGACGCAAAGGTGCGCAAAGCTTCAGGAGCGCGGAGCCACTAACAGGATTTTCATACCAATCGTTTCAGGCAAAGCTCCGCATCCCGGTCCGCGGAGCCCCTCACACGCAAGAATGTCAAAGATCGAACCTCTAGCTTCGCGAATGGAGAATACTAGGGCAAATTTTTAGGCATCTTGCCCGATTTGCGAAATTTGGCTCTACGCACAACGGGCACAAAGAAAATTGTTATCCCCGAAACAGCCATCAAGAGCAGCCCAACAGCAACGACAGGTAACCCAAAATCCTTGATCGCATTTCCAAAAAAGGACAAGTCATGAATATCTTCGGCAAGCTGGTCGTTTCGAATTGCGACTTGAAGAACTTTTCCAGTTGCCGCATCCACTTGCACTTCCTTGTAGCCTTCCTTGCTCACCACTTTGTAGATATGCGATTTCGGGCGGTAATCAATTCGGTCAATATCGCCAACATCCTTGATTTCTGCCAGGTTTAGAGCCAATACAGAACCTAAGACCGTTTCCAGCGAAACGGCATTTGCAAGAGTGTCCGCCCGCTTTTCGCTTGCCTTTGCTTCCGGTGGCCGAATCCAGCCGAACGTCCCTTTGGTTGCTAGAAGAAAGCCAGTAACGGCTATCGAGCACAAAATCAGGGCAATGCAAATGCCAATCCATTTATGCCCAGTTCGCATCCAACGATACATTCGCTAAGGATACACAAATGGAGCGCGGAGCCACTCGAACGCGAAATTTGCAATTTCCTGAGCCAATGCTCCGCATCCCGGTCCGCGGAGCCGCTTCAACCACAGATTCTGATTAACATTAGATTTAGCTCCGCGAATTGAGAGTAACTAACTCTCGCAAAGGCGCAAAGCTCGCAAAGAGCGCTCTGCGTACCTCTGCGGCCCTCGCGTGAAACTAAACGCCTCCCGTTTGCGAACTTTGCGCCTTTGCGAGAAAAAAAACTAATGTTAGCGAACCTTCGCGGCCCCTTCGTGAAACTAAACGCCTCCCGTTTGCGAACCTTGCGCCTTTGCGAGAAACAAAATCCCAACACAGCACTCTTCAAACCCGGCATTGTAAACTGCACGAACAATGCCCCGATACCACACACTTGGAAAAGTCCCAAAAAAACATCACATCGCATTCCGAAAACCAGACGGCGGAATGTACGCCGAAGAGCTTTTTGGAACCGAAGGCTTCAGCGGCCCGATGTCCACGCTCTACCACATCAATCTGCCTACGTTGGTCAGCTCATGGGAAGATTTCGGAAGCATCAAACCCGAATTCCTGGAAGACGAACCGCTTCGCCACCGCCACCTAAAAACAAAGCGCGCTGCGCCAAAAGGCTGCGCCGTAACCGGACGAATCTGCCTAATGGGCAATGGCGATTGCGAATGGAACCAGGTTTACGTCGCGCAGCAGATGCAGTGGTTTTACAAGAATTCCGATGGCGATGAAATCCTCTACATGCACGATGGCACCGGCACGATGGATTCGATGTTCGGCACGCTCAATTTCAAAAAGGGCGACTACATTGTCATCCCGAAAGGAACGTATTACAAGCTCAATTTCGACCAACTGAACGTCCACATGCTCGCCATCGTCAGCTATGGGCCGGTGTCCATTCCGCGCAGGTATCGCAACGAATACGGTCAATGCCTAGAGCACGCGCCGTACAAAGAGCGCGATTTCCATCCGCCAACTGAACTTAAGGTGATTGACAAAGCCGAAGAAACCAAAGTCATGATCCGCACGCGGTTCCGGCACACGCTGTACACCTATCCGTTCAACGTGCTAGATATCGTGGGGTGGGATGGCTATTGCTATCCGTACACTTTCAACATCATGGACTTCCAGCCGATCACTGGCGCTATCCACATGCCGCCGCCGATCCACCAGACTTTTCAGGGCCAAGGGTTTGTGATCTGTTCGTTCTGCCCGAGAATGCTCGACTATTATCCCGACGCGATCAAAGTGCCCTATAACCACTCGAATGTGGATTCAGATGAAGTGCTTTATTATTGCAACGATAAATTCGGCTCGAGAAAAGGGATCGAAGAAGGCTCGATCACATTGCATCCGCTCGGGATTCCGCACGGCCCGCAGCCTGGCGCGGTTGAAGCTTCGATGACGGCAACCCGAACCGAAGAGCTTGCGGTCATGCTCGATACCTACCGCCCGCTCCGCCTCACCGCCGCCGCACTCGAGATCGAAGATCCTGAATACTGGAAGAGTTGGCAGAAGAAGGTCGCCCTCCCACCTGGGACGGTCGAGATGACAGGGGACTAGGGACTTCCATTCTCTCCGATCAAGGGAGAAGGGTGTAGACTTTGATGCATTAACCTCAATGTCGCAGAATCTCAGTTTAAAATGAAGTCTCCACTGGATTTCGTTCGAGTATCAAATTTACCGTTGATGCATCAGACTGAAGGCTCAACCGAGTGTTCGGTAGAGTTTCATGTTAGTGCTAAATGCACGTCAGAGATGGCCTTCAACAATCTCAAATTGTCGTTGTTCGAATTTGATGGCGACGGGTGGGCTGGATATCCTGGAAGTTCCAGAAGCTGGGTGCCACTGCCATGTGAGGTACGAACATGACAGTGCTCATTGAAGCATTTGTAGTCGGAAAACGAGCACGGCCAATCTCCTTCGTCGTTTGACCGTGGCACCCGCGCAGTCAAGCAGACATACTTGCCATAGAAGGAAATACTCATCGGATGAAACCCGGAATTAGAATATTGGAAGACATTGTGGGGTCGGGTGACGAAGTTAAAACCGGGGACCGAATTGAAATTCAGTACGACTTATACTTAAACCACGGCGACCTTATCCAATCCGGAGTTCAATATCAAGCGGTGTTAGGCGACCGGAATACAATCGCCGGATTGAACTATGGAATCGAAGGAATGCGGTTCGGCGGACGACGGAAATTCAAGGCAGGGCCATAATTGTGCTACGGAAGCAGTGGAGTGCCACCGGCAGGCATACCGCCTGATGCTGTTTTGGTTTTTGATGTTCAGCTGCTAAATGGGATTGCCCCATCAAACATTTGATAAGCGACACGCCGCCATCCCCAGTACAATCTCGCCATGAATGATGATGAAAGGAGGAAAGGCGCCACTGCTCTCATTGTGACTGGGATTGTCATTGGCGCTATTCCTTTCCTCTGCTTACCCATTCTGGTTATCTCCACCGGACACTCTGTGCAGCCTGGTGGAGAATCTGTTTTCTTTGGGGCGGTCTATCTGGGCTTCGTCTCTGGAATTTGCCTGGTTCCACTTGGCCTTGTGCTGTTTGTCACTGGCATTGTAAGGCTTTCTTCGAAGCCCAAGCCGCCTGAATAGACCCAGGGGTTAACTACTGGACCGTATAACGAGTCTAATTAGGGAAACAGCCGCAATTCGACCTGCGACGGGTGGCAGGACTTCAGCCAAAAATTTGCAAAGAAGGGTGGCATGGTCTTACATTCCTTGGTCACGAATTGAAATTACTGTGGCATTGGTTGAGCAATGAAAGGCCATGGTAGACCACAAGTGGAAACTGTCAGTCAGTTATCAAGTAAATGCAATTGGAAGTTCACGGCCTAAGTTTCGACCGGCACATTGTCAATCACTGCCAATTCTTGAGGTCGAAACTTAAGACCGTGCCACCCGGATATCTACCAAGTTCACCTGCTGTGGAGGTCGGGGGATCGCAACTATTAAGTAATTTCAAACTATACTGAGAGATAATCACTAAAACATAAGGTATGAAAATAACACCCGAACACAATGAACGTATAGCAAAAATGATGTTTGCTTCCGTTTATCCGCACTACATCACAAAAGTTGAGAGCAAAGGCAGGTCAAAGGAAGAATTGCATCAAGTCATAGAGTGGTTGACAGGTTTTGATGACAAAAAACTGCAAAAACTCATTGATGAGAAAGCAACATTTGAAACGTTCTTTAAGAAGGCAAAATTAAACCCAAACGCTCATCTCATAACAGGAGTAATTTGTGGTTATAGAATAGAAGAAATTGAAAACCCCACAACTAAACAAGCAAGGTATTTAGACAAGTTGGTGGACGAATTGGCGAAAGGACGTAAGATGGAGAAGATTTTGCGAGTTGCTTAGAGCGGACGGGTGGCAGGACATGAGGTGAAAAGTTGGAGTTCAGGGCGAAGGGTGCGACGGCAATTGATGCCGAATTTTTGATGTTGCGACCCACTCCCGATCCCTCGTCACCTGCAACCCAAACGAACACTCAAATCGTAAACAATACCAATCGTGAATAAGCCAGTTGTTTCTGAGCCATCCTCCCTTGACCGGTTTCTTTGGGATCGGGGAATCGCGCTGCTCGGCTTTATTGGAGGCTGGCGAGGCGGCAATCTGGCGCTGCTCATCAACTCCGTAGTGCAGACCTGCCTCGGAATCGGCTTTACGATAGTCGGGCAAGTTTGGGATGACCCGAGCGCGCGAGTGTTCCAAATTCTGAGCCCAATTTCCTTAACTATAGGCCTAGTTCTTGGCGTCGTGACTGTTTACGTGCGAATGAAGAGCCGCATTCTCCCCAAATCGGAGGTTAAGCTCACTCGCGATGCCATTCAATTGGTGTACCGAATCATGAGCCACATCGGATGGCAGTTTGATCAAAATCGGTTTTCGCCAGGCGCCAACCAGTGGAATCAATGGATGGAGCATCTCAGCCTTGGAGCCATCTTTGGCCGAAAAACATCTTCACAAATGCTACGCCCCGAGGCTTTTGAGCTGGTGGATCGCGCCGCCGCTCAGTTCAACCGGGCAAGCGGCGTGTACAAAGCCAATAAACGCTCAGGAAACGCGGCTATCGAACGAATTGTGCCAGCCGCACAAGCGGCTGCCGATGAGGCGATGATCTCGATTTTCAACCAAATTGCCGTTCTGGAGCGAACGCCAGAAAGTTCTGCCGCGCTGAAAAAGCAAATCGAGCGCGACATACTAAACCTAACAGAAATGGCGGATCGCGTCGAAGCTCTCGCCGGTGGCCCCGCAACGCTTACGGAGCAGTTTTCTTCGACTACGGCGATGCAATCTGTGCTGGAACAGCTTCGGTATGATGCTCAGGCACGAGAGGAATTGAGCCATCCTCATCATTCCGATCAAGAGGATTCTGAGCAGCGGCACAAGTCTTAGTTTTGTGTCGCAGCTTTACTCGCTGGCTCGCCCTGCCATCAAAAAGAACGCTCTCGCGGCGCTGGCTTGATCAATGAGCCGGAACTGCTGGTACGGCGTCGTTTGCACCGTCTCCCATCGCTTCCCATAATGTCCGTTTGCATCTCGATTGCGATTGTGCAAAGTTGTGAGGGCAAGATTCAGTTTCAAAGTGAGATCGGCGTCTTTGGCTGAGCGATTGAACAGAACTAATGCCTCAAAAAGCAAATGAGAAAATGCGGCATCATCAGCAATTGTATCGCCCTTCATCCAATGCAAAACTGCCGCATTCGCTAGCTTCTTCGCAGTCTGGTTACAGGCATCCGCTTCCAGATGACTCGTAGCGTTCGCTCGTTCCATGTAATAACGGATCATCAGAGCGGTGTTGTAAGACCACTTCGTTATGTCCACCTTTCCGCTCAAGTTCTTATTGTCCGAAAGGAGGCCAGTTTCTGCATCATAGAAATTCGTCCAGGTGAATGCCGCGATGTCCTCTGCCTTTTTTAGATATTCTTGTTTCTGGGTCAGTTGATACAATCGGAAAGCACATACTGCACTCGGCGCGTTCGAGCAGCAATTCTTGCTTTTCTTTTCTCGCTCTCGCCAATAGATTCCGCCTCCAAGTTTGTCGTCCCAGCCGCTCCAAACGAACCTGAAAGCGGCTTCTGCCCAGGCTAGGTATGTCTTATCTCCTAAGACTTCCGAAGTTTCGATAAGCGCCAGGCACATCCAAGCGTTGTCATCGTAAAAGCGATCGCTTGGCTTCTGTTTCGGTAGAACGCTGTATCCTGCAACTGTGCCATCGGTGTTCCAATAGGCCTCGCAAGCATCGGCGTATTCCCTAAGCCAGGGTTTGTATTTGGGTTCGACTTTCGCCCCTGCCGTGAGCGCAGAAAGCATCACTCCCGCTGGCCAATTGAAGGCGACTACTTTCTTTTCGCCTCCCATTTCTGAATACAGTTTTTGCTTGGGCAGGTAGAGTTCGCGGCGGATCTGGTTCAGCGTTTCGCATCCCCACTTCTTGTAATCAGCAGGTTCAAAGATCATGGCGATGGCTATAGCAGCGAGCACGGCTAAGGATACCTTTGGGATATGGCTTCGAACGCGAATAATTCTATTCTGTATTCCACGGTGCAATCAAAATGGGAACGCAAGCAAAGATTTGCTCGTTGCAACCCATAACCATGAGATTCTATGCCGTCTTGTTAGTTCTGAGCCTCGGAATTGGTTGCAAATTTGAGCCTGTTGAGGGAAAACGTGTCGAAGCTCCAACAAAGAAGCTTGTAGCGGTCACGAAGCAGTTCGCAGTCCCCGTGCTCATGTATCACCGAATTGACGAACTTGACGAAAAGGAGCAAAGAAGCCCGTTGCTTTGCGATCTGACAGTAAGCCCGGCGGACTTTGAGCAGCAAGTCAAATTCTTAGTTGAAAATGGATATTCTGTTCTTCTTGCAAGCGAGGTAGAACGCGCAGTCCAAGAAGGGCGCGAGCTTCCAGAAAAGGCTGTTTGCATCACACTAGATGATGGCTACAAGGACAACTTTGAACGGGCATTTCCGATTCTTCTCAGATACAAAGTGCCCGCAACTGTTTTCCTTGTAACAAACAACTTTGGCAGACCTGACCGTTTAAGTTGGAACGATGTTTTGGAAATGAGAGAAAAAGCGGGGTTTGGCTACGGATCTCATACAATCCATCACTACGACTTGACTTCTCTTGATCAGGCAACTCTGGACTACGAACTTGCCGAATCCAAGCGATTGATCGAATTCAAAATTCAAGACCGGGTTACTTCTGTCGCCTATCCGGCTGGCTGCTACAACGACTTTGTGAAGGAGCGGGCAAAGATCGCTGGATACGTTGCCGGATGGAAGAAAGGCGGTGGGGTCGTAACGCCCGAAGAAGACATGCTGATGCTTCCAAGAGTCCGGGTGAGTGGGCGGACAACGATTGCTGATTTTCAGAGAAAAGTTCGGGCGACGTCTTAGCGCGATCTTGCACTAGCTAATTGACTGAGTTGCGTGAATTATTTTGGTTGAGTCAAGTTTTTGTCAGCCAGAAAGTCACGACGGAACTTCATGCGGACGATGATCTCTCGCTCAATCTTGGCAAATTCATTCACTGACGAGACCCACTTCTCTTGTGCAAGCGTGATTAGAACAAAAGACAAAGGATCAAGCGTGCCGGTATTCACTTTGCGATCCATAAGCGTCGCCATTCCGGCTTCGCTTCTTATGAAATCGCTGACCTTCATCCTAAGTTGACGCCCGCTTAGGGTTATTTCTATCACGTCGTTTCCGGGATAATAATCGGCGTATGCGCTACGGATTTGCTCCATTTGAAACGAATCACTGCGAAGCCCTGCATGTTGAAAGACTGCGATGAGTCGCTTGTCTTCAATGATCTTTGCGTTGGCGTCAGCACCCGTAAGGTCTGCCCCTGTTGCATGGTCCAAGGCGACCAGTTTGGAGTCATCAGACACTTCAATACCAAAAATGGTAAAAAACCGAGCGAAATCTTCGGGTGAGCGGGTCTTCATCCGTTTTAGCAGTCGCCCCAACGAACCGCCGCCTTCTTTCAGGCTCGCAAACTGGATCAGCCCCACTGAGACAAAGCCTGTGTCGTACGTGTTCACAGAGTCGAACCCGCCCTCCAAGAGCGAAACCGCCGCCATGACGTTCCGGTCGCTGTCGTTGACCCCAGCCTCACGAAACAGCTTGTCCAGAGTCCATTCGGGCATAGTTCGGACCTTTACGCCCCCCGACATCACTCCCCTTTCGAATCGGTAGTACGCATAGCGAACCGGCATTTTCGGGTTATCTTGGTATCGAACTTCTGAGCCGTCCTCAAACCGAATCGTGTGCTGCAGTGGGACTACAACTTCGGCAAAAACCGGGGGATTGCTCACAAGCTCAAGCAAACCAGCAGGTGGTTCACCAGGATCAGTAGTTTCATTGACTTTTGGAACGACGAATCCCGGAATCACAGTCTGGTTCAGCCGGCTTGCCTCTTCTAGTGCCGCAATGCGATCCCAAGCGACTTTGGCGTCAATCCAAGCCTCCCATTCAGTTGCATCTTCGGGCTTTATTTTTACAATCGGCGTTAGTGGATTCGTTCCAAATTTGCCAAGCCCTCTCGCCTTGTTGTAGTTCCAAAGCCACTTTGAGCCTTCTACTGTCAAGCGAACTTGCCACAGGCCGGTTCTCAGCCAATCAGTCGGAACCTCGGATACATATCTATTTGGGGTGCTCCAATATTTCCGAATTGCCTTGGTGTGTTCGGTGGAAAAATGGTCTTGTTTTTCAATTAAAGGAGTTTCCTGATTAGGTTCGGATGCCGTAGCGAAACTGCATATGAAAAGCACGGTCATGCCCGCGCACTCCCAAAAACGCTGCTTCCAAAGTCGTTTTCGCCAGTCCATGCTTTTCCTTTCGGCAAAATCCGTTTCGCCTTTAGCCTCACTTTACAGAATTTTTCTAGCAGATGCCAAGTGATTTGTAAATTTTTCCAATTTCAAATGTACCGTTTCTGCGTCTATTGCAACCGTTTTCGGTCCCTTTTCTGGTGCATCAAAGAGGTGATCTTCCAATAATTTTTCCATCACCGTATGCAGCCTCCGGGCACCAATGTTCTCAATCTTCTTGTTGATTTCCGAAGCGAAATGAGCGATTGCATCCAGTGCTTCGGGCGCAAAACTGAGCTGGTAGCCGTCAACTGCCAGCAGCTTTACATATTGTTTCGTCAAAGCGTTCTTGGGCTCTTTGAGAATTCTTCCGAAATCGTTTTCGGTTAATGGGTCAAGCTCAACCCGAATTGGCAACCTGCCTTGAAGCTCTGGAATGAGGTCGCTCGGCGAACTCATGTGAAATGCGCCGGCAGCGATAAACAGGATGTGGTCTGTGCGAATCGCCCCAAATTTGCTCTGAACAGTGGAGCCTTCGATGATGGGCAGAAGGTCGCGTTGAACTCCCTCGCGGCTGACATCTGGCCCTGCGCCTTTGGTTTGACTTACAGCCACTTTATCAATTTCGTCAATGAAGATGATTCCGGTTTGCTCAGCTCGTTTCAGGGCTTCACGGTTCACGCTCCCTTGGTCAATGCACTTTTTGGCTTCTTCTTCGACCAAAACTGGCATCGCTTCAGCGACAGAAGCTTTGAAACTCGACCTTTTTGAACCAAAATTCCCGGGAAGTTGGTTCATATCCAGTCCCATTTCCTCCATTCCTCCGGGAGTGAAAACTTGTAAAAAGGGGTTGTTGGCTTCTTCAATCTCAATTTCTACGAATTCATCTCGCAAGTCGCCGTTAGTCAGTCTTTCACGAATCGCGGCGATTCTTTCTTGTCGCTGGTTTTCTTCAGTCTGCCAGTCGTACGCTTGAAAACCATCTGTTTCTTCTCCATCGTCATCTTCGGACGCATCCGAAATGATTGGCATTCCGCCAAACATTGGAAATGCCGCCCTTGGAGTGGGGGAAGTTTCATCAGATTGAGATTCAAGGAGTTCCGCCATGCGGTTGAGCGCAAGTTCTTTTGCCCGGTCTTCGACCGCTTCCGCACGCTCGCGCTCAACTAGCCTAACTGAATTGGCTACGAGATCACGAACCATAGCGTCAACATCGCGCCCCACATAGCCTACTTCCGTAAATTTTGTAGCTTCAACCTTTACAAATGGTGCTCTAGCAAGCTGAGCAAGCCTTCTGGCGATTTCGGTTTTGCCAACCCCAGTCGGTCCCATCATGAGAATGTTTTTTGGCAAAACGTCGTCACGCTCCTCGAGCGGAAGCTGCTGCCGTCGGTACCGATTTCGCAAAGCGATGGCAACGGCTCGTTTGGCAGCATCTTGGCCGATGATGTATTTATCGAGTTCTGCGACGATTTCGCGGGGGGTGTATTCTTCGATTGGAGGGCTCATCGAGTTGAGCTTGAGCGTACCGCAGACACAGCTTCCAGAACCCGATGAGCCGCTTCATTTGCTTGCTCAATGGTCGAGTTCCAGCCGAATGTAAATCGTAAGGCTTCTTTAGCTTGTTGCTCGGAATAGCCACAAGCTTGCATGACATGGCTAGGCATAGTTGAGCCTGAACTACAGGCCGCGCCGCTGCTGGCGGAAATTCCCTTTCCGTCCAAACGAATAAGCATGGATTCGGCACTAATGCCTTTGAATCTGCCGTGGCAATGTCCAGGAAGCACATCGTCTACGTTTTGAACTGTAGGCACCCAATTCGAATCTCCCTTTAATAAGTTTGAAAAAACGTTTCGGGCTTGAGCCTTTCGGTTCGTTCGATATGAATCAGCCTGGAGAGCCTTCACGGCTTCTCCAAAGCCCACGATTCCCGCCACGTTTTCAGTTCCTGCTCTCATTTCGCGCTCTTGACCGCCACCGATCAGAAGCGGAGTTATCTTGGTCCCTGCCCGAACGAAAAGTGCACCAACGCCCTTAGGCCCTCCGATCTTATGTGCTGAAATGGAAACCATATCTGCTTCCATGAATGCTTCATTATCCGTTTGGTTGCCTAATGATTGAACGGCATCGCAATGATAGGTCGTACCTGCTTCATTGCATAACTTGGAAACCTCTTGGACGGGCTGAAGTGTGCCAGTTTCGTTGTTTGCAGACTGAACGCTCACCAAGAGAACTGCGTCATCCATGATTTTAGTAAGCCAATCAATCTGAATTCTTGCTTCCGAATCAACCGGAATAAGTTGCACCTCAAAGCCAAGCGATCTCAAAAGTTCTTCAGTCTCGATCACGCAATGATGCTCGGCGGCTCCCAGAAAAATTCGATTTCGAGTAGTCCCTCTATTTGCAAGGGCAAAGCCAATGACGGCAAGGTTCGCGGCCTCCGTTCCGCTCGATGTAAAAGTAATTTCCCCAAATTCGCATCCAAGGGCTCTGCTAACAACTTCTCGAGCCTGATCAATAGCATCCTTAGCCTTTCGGCCTTCTTCATATAAGCTGCTCGCATTTCCGAACTCACCAGAAATCCAAGGCTCCATAGCATCCCGAACTCCCGGCGCTAATGGAGAAGAAGCAGCATGATCGAGATATATTCGTTCCATTAGGCAACCTTATAATCGAATCGAACCTCGAAACCATGAACGTGGCAACCATGTCGTAATCCAGCGAAGATAGCTTTTGATGCGAAGAGGCGCCATGCGAATGGATGAAAAATATGCGGAACGCCCCTTGGCAGGATTCCCGTTCAATGTGTATATCGTGCCTAAGCAGGCCTCGTTGTGAGAAATTGCTTTCGTAAGTTCCGTGGAAGCGAATCCCATTGCGCGATACTGGTCATATCGAGTACGAATCCACTCTCTCAGTTTCTGATCATCCTGCCAAATTCGGTCCAATTTGTGGCTTGCGTTTGCGCCATGAACTCGGTATTTAGTGAGTTCTTCTTTCACAAATCCGACTTCAAACTCCTCTGCAATCCGAAGCCACATTTCCCAGTCTCCGGAACCAAAATAGCTCTCGTTGAATCCTCCCAGACGATCGAAACACTCCTTCCGCACCAAAGCCGCGCTGGCTATTATTTTGTTCTGGTGGAGCAATGCCAATAGGACATTTCCGGTCACAGTTTTCGGAAACTCAAAACCGAGTGGCGAACCCTCGATTGTCCCACCACTTCCATCAATAAAAAGGCCGTCGGTGTGAACCAAACCAACTTTCGGATTGGTTTGAAGTAACTCAGTTTGACGAGCCAGTTTGTCAGGCAACCAAACATCATCATCATTCAATATGGCGACAAATTCTCCGGAAGCTTCACTCAAGGCTCGGTTCAGGGAGCCATAAGTTCCTAGGTTCGTTTCATTGAAAATAAGTTTGCAATCTTTGGCGTTTTCGGTAAGCCACTCTCGAGTTTCGTCACTTGAACCATCATCTATTGCAATGATTTCATAATCACCAAAAGATTGGCATCGAATGCTATCAAGCGCCTCTGGCATATAGGCAATGTGGTTGAAGCACGTAAGCAGAACGGATACCTTTGGCATGGCTCAATTTCGGATTTCGACCTGCCAATCAATGATGTCCAATCCCGGATCAATGCAGTCACCATTTGGCTCTCTGAACTGAAAAGTGGCGTTGTTGTAAATGCCAACTCGAAGCGGAATGGTCACAAAATCGTTGATCTCGGAAGGAATGGATCCGTTGCCCAATGCATCCCAAACTTTGCTACCAGCTGAGCCTTGAGGGACGACGTTCATAGTTAGAAAATTCAATTGAATGGACTTGAGATCTTCTGGAGGGGTTGTTCCGGCAATCTGGTCAAGTTCAATTTCAAATCGAATCTCTCGGCTCCCCGGCCCGACTGGAAGTTCTTGCACTGGTACGCCCACGGCAAAAAAGTCTAACAATGTAGTGTTCAAAAACGCATAAATTTGGTACTTTGGCGATTGAAAATCATCCCATCTCATAAAGTGCGTTGAGCTACCCGAGACGAACCCGTTTCCCCACGGCGGCGAAATGACCGGAATGGGACCTTGAACTGTCGGGATTTCATCAACAGATGGGTTAAACGCGACAAAATAAACGTAATTTGGATTGATGTCCCCAGACATTGTCATGGAAAAAGTGAGCCTCAACCCGCCCGGTCCGCCGCCCGTCGAAGGCCATTGGGCGCAACTCCCGCCTACCAGCAATGCAAAAGAAAGGAAGAATAAGCGCTTCACACCAAGCCTTCAGAAAAATAGAGTATTCGGTGGCAAGCCTCGCAAGGCACAGGGCGCTCGTCCTTGACCATCTCGATAATTTTTTCGCCAAGTTGCAGACCACAGGCTTCGCACGACCTGCCTTTTGTGATTCTGGCCATTCCGGTGCCATGCTTTTTCACAATCGGTTCGTACCTGTTAAGTAATACTGGTGGCACTTCCGCAGTGGCAAAAGCTCTTTGTGCGCTTGCCTCTTTATATGCACCTTCAAGTCTCGATTTTTCTACAACAATCTGCTTTTGGTACTGCTGAAGTTCAGCCTTTTTGGCGTCCACCAGCTTCTTGGCCTTGTCAGTTTCGGCCTGCGCAGGACCAACGATCTCGATCAATTCTAGCAAGCGGTCGTCCATTTCGCTTCGCTGCTTTCGAAGCATTTCGATCTCTTTTTGGTAGGCTTCGACTTCCCTCGGGCTGATAATCATGCCGCCGTAAAGGCTCTTTTCGATTTTCTTCATCTTTTCAGAAATCGAAGCTTGTTTCAGTTCAAGGTCGGTTTGTTCACTATGAAGTTCGGTGGAGGTCTTAGCAATTTCGTCGCAAGCGGCTTGCAAAGCATCAATTTCTTTGATGATTTTGCGGCCCGGGTCTAGTGCTCCTGCCCGAGAGCGAATTCCATGCAATGCCTCGTCAATAAGGTGAAGATTCCAGAGTTTTCGAAGGTCTCCGACAGGCATACCTCATTATGGCGAGTCTGAGAAGGAATTATCGGTCTAGCCGGCGAACTAATTATCAAGTTTGATAATTCGCAATGGAAAACGTATTCACCAACCTGATTTTAGATGTAGGCGATCTTGATCAATCGCTTGCGTTTTACCATGGGTTGCTTCACTTGCCGATCAAAAAGTCTGAGGAATTTGACGGCCATCGTTTAGCCTACATAGTCACGGGTAAAACGGTAATTCTCTTACTCCAGCAGCCTAAGGATGAGCAAAACCCAATGCTCGAAAGAAGCGGCGGGCAGGTGATGAAGTTCCGTGTTCAGGGCTTGCAGTCCATCGCGAAGGACCTGCAAAACCACGATGTCAAGGTGCTCCGTGGTTTAGAAATGGCAGTTTGGGGCGAGCGAACGTTTTTGGTTGCTGATCCCGATGGCTATGCCGTGCTGCTTTCTGAGCCTGTAAGTACCGTTCATTAGTTTTGATTTGGATTCCTGGCTGACCCTATGGCTGTATCTGTCGCTAGCCCGACACCTTACCAACCTCTCCCGATGATCGTTGAATACGCAAATCGCTCGCAAGCCGAACATGTTGGAGACATCAATGGCTGATGACCACGAAGCAGGATTTAGCTTGGAATCGAGGCATTTCTTCACTTCGCTATCGTATCGCAAGCAATCTTCGCACCGCATCGTGTTATCCTATTAAGCAATGATCCATTCGATCTTTCTCGCCGTTCTGACAAGTCTTGGACAAGCACAGCAAGAACCTGCTCCAAAGCTTACTCTGCAAAACCAGCAATGGGTCGCCGAGTTTGGAAAGAAGAAATTCTACGCTCCAATTGTTAGTCGCCAAACGAAGCCTACCCAACCGATGACGGCGAACTACAGGAAGGACGATAACTATGTGGTCTGGGATTCCCGAGGATTGAACCTGCGTCGCGGCTCGAAGCTTGTCAGCACCCGCCTTGAATCACTAGCTACCGACGGCCGGTGGTTTGACCGAATGCAAATTGCCAAAAATCAGCTTCTCTTAGAATATGGAGGATACGATCCGTCAAAAACTGAGCTAATGGCTCATCGAAGATTTAGCAACAGAGTGTTTTTGTTGATTCGTTGGAGGACACCTCAGGGGAGCACTTGGTTTGATGGACTCCTTCGAATTGACTTGACATCGAAAAACCTCTCGCCCGAACCCATTGCGCGATTCTCAAACATCGTGCTTCCTAGAAATTCTAATTCCCTGCCAATCATTGGCCATAGCATCATTGTAACGGACACCTCGAAGGATGAATGGAGCGTAGCTCAAATTCAACTAAGCGACGGAAAAGTGAAGCGAAAGAGTATTGGTTCAAATCTGGAAGACTTGCTTCTTGGTGAAGGTGGAAATGCGTGTTTTATCGAGGAAACAAAAGACGGAGCTCACCTGATTGGATGGGTGGACTTGAACACATTGACGAAGTCAAGCATATATGAAACGAACGGAGAAATCCGATCTCTTGATACCCAAGCCCCTTGGGTTGGCGTATTGAGAGACGACTCAGGTATGTTTGCGCTATCGCTCGAAACCGGGGCTAAGCTCAAAATTGGATTGGACAAAAAGCTGGCAAGGCTAGGGCAGCATGTTGTTGTTTGGTCGGGCGGACGCAAGCCTACAATCGCCGAACTTTATGAGTCTACTCGATGGCGGAAGGTAGCGGAATGGAAAGCACCCGTTGTGAACGCAAGGCCAGCTAAGCGACAGTAGTTCTTGCACTTTCATAGCCTTGCAATGCGACTTGGGTAGCATCAAGGCCAGCCCGCGCTGAAATCGGACACTCGATTTCTCCTTTCGCGAAGCGAAGAAAGTCAGCAACAAGCAAATTGTCCAAATCGCTGCCAAAGCCGACAACATTTGAAGTTCCAGCCACGCTCATTTCCATCCCTTGGCCAAACAAATCGAGCTCAATTACACCCTTGTCACCAACAATGTTCATCGTAACGTCGCCCCAAGTTTTGTAACCTTGCGGGAACGACCAGCTTGAATCAAGCGTGGCAAAGGTTCCGTCTTCATAGTCAAGCGTGAGCATTGCCGTATCTTCCCAATCCTGCTTATACATGTTCCGGCCAGTCTGCGCTTGAACATATAGAGGCTGCTTTCCAAGCAGAACTGATAGCAAATCGGCAACATGAACCACGTGATCAATCATTGCCCCACCGCCCGATTTGTCCGTTTCGACAAACCAATCAAACGGGCAACGCCCTCGATTTGTAGCGCAAATGGACAAAATCTTACCGATTTCGCCGTTCCTAACCCTTTCGCTTAGCCGGACAAAAGCTGGTGAGTATCGACACGGAAACGCAGTCATGATCTTCGCATCGTCGGCGATGAGGGCCTGAAGACATTCCACGTGCGATTCGCTGCCTATGATGGGCTTTTCGCAAAGAACTGGCTTTCCGGACTGGTGGCAGGCTTCCAAATGCTCGATATGCGACATGTTTTCTGAAGCGATGATCAATGCGTCGCTTTGCTCAATCACGATTGCGCGATCCGATTCAAACTTCGCACCAAATTTGGATGCAAATGCTCTGCCGCGCTCAACATTGTCGTCCCAAACACTGGAAATTTGGGCGTCGTCACAATTCTGTAATGCGGCCCCATAACCCCATGCATGCATGTGTGCAGTGCTAAGAAAACCAATTCTCATTTCAAGTTAGGGTACCTGTTCACCAGGAAGCAAAATGCATACGTTTCGCCCGTCTTTAAGAATCTCAATTTTGATCCGCCAGCAGTCTGTGCGCGATAAGAGCGATGCAAATCTTTCGGGCCATTCCACAAACGTAATTCGCCCGTTTCCAGCCTCTTCAAGCCCAAAATCGGCATCTCCGCTGAGGCGATAAAGGTCAGCATGGACGATGGGCGGTTCCGTCTCAAACACCTGCATCAAATTGAATGTAGGCGAACGAACGATTCCTTTCCAATTCAGTGACTCCAAAATGCCGCGGACAAATGTAGTTTTCCCCGCCCCAAGATCGCCAAAAAGCAAGACCATGTCGCCAATCTGAAAGCGAGTGATTAACTCGCCCGCGAGGCGTTTCATTGCCAATTCATCGGCGACAAAGGTGGATTCGGGCACGTGACCTATTTTGAGCAAGAGGGCAAAATCTTTGCCTAGCGACAGTGGCTGTGGATATCTTTGGCCAGCTCTCACAACAGCCGAAACACGAATCCTAATTCGAAAGGAGCCTCTCAGCGACAGGGCTCCATAACTTTTGTTGGTAAAAGGCTGACAAAATGATGGCGTGATCATGGCCGTTATTCTTGGGACTACTTTTGCATCGCAAGTATCTGGCTTGCCCATTGTTCCGAAACTCGGAGCATCGGGCGATTGGCTGGTCGAAGGCGTTTCGACAAAAGCTGGCGTGTTTCGTACAGGTACACCAAATGAGATCGTTCTGTCCAACGGAATCGTCTCTCGTACGTTTCGCCTCTCGCCAAATGCGGCTACGGTTGCGATTGATCATTTGCTAACCAAGGAAACTTTTCTTCGCGCAGCCAAACCAGAAGCATGGCTAACCCTAAACGGAGAGAAGTACGCAATTGGCGGACTAACTGGGCAGCCCAATCACGCTTTTCTAACTGATGACTGGCTCAATCAACTCAAGCCGATTCCTGGCGCATTTCAATTCGTGAAATTTGAAGTCGGCAAAACGGTAGCACCATTTGATTGGAAACGCGTGAGGCACTGCGAAAGTCGTCCTTGGCCCGCTCCTGGGGCATCATTGACCTTGACGTTTCAAGCAGCAGAAAACTCAAAGGCTGCCGGAATTCGAGTGGATGTTCGCTTTGAACTCTATGACGGATCGCCAACTTTCTGCAAGTCCGTAAGAGTGATCAACAATTCAGGGTCGGCAGTTGTTCTCGACTCGTTCATCTCTGAGAACCTGAGTTTCGTCGAACGTCAATCAACCGTGGATGGGCAAGATCAATGGCTCTTGCCAAATGTGTCGATTCTCAGCGACTATGCATTTGGCGGATTTGACAATTCCGTTCATTGCAAGAATGCCTATTGGTTGCCTGATCCAGACTACGCAACTCAAGTGAACTATGAGCGCAGAACCCCTTGTCTCCTCGAAGTCCGTCCGCCGAAGGGGCCAAACCAAACCATTGCATTTGGCAAGGCGTTTGAGAGTTTCCGCACCTTTGAGATCATTCACGATTCCGACGAGCGAGAACGAAAATCGCTTGCACTGAGGCGGTTCTATCGAATGCTCTCCCCATGGGTTACGGAAAACCCGATCATGCTGCACCTTACGTCCGTAGATCCGAAAGTAGTGCTGCCCGCAATAGATCAAGCCGCGGAATGTGGTTTTGAAATTGTCATTATCAGCTTTTGGTCGGGACTGGATATGGAGAATTTAGGAAATGAAAACATATCTAAATTCAAACAATTCCGAGAGTACGCTAACCAAAAGGGAGTTGAACTGGGCGGGTATTCACTACTCGCCAGTCGGCGAATTGATGATGAAAACGACGTGATCAATCCGCTCACTGGAAAGACGGGAGGAGCCATTTTTGGAAGTTCGCCTTGTCTTTGCAGCAAATGGGGGATTCAGTATTTCCAGACGATTCGGAAGTTCATGAAGGAAACGGGATTCCAACTCTTAGAGCACGACGGAAACTATCCGGGAGACCATTGTGCCTCCACATTGCACCCAGGACACAAGGGACTTGAAGATTCTCAATGGAATCAGTGGATTGCCATTCGAGACTACTATCGGGAATGCAGGGCAAACGGAACCTATTTGAACGTTCCAGATTGGTATTTCCTGACCGGATCAAACAAGACAGGAATGGGTTATCGGGAGTCCAATTGGTCGCTGCCCCGGGCCCAGCAGCATATCCATGCCAGACAAAACCTGTTCGATGGAACTTGGGACAAAACGCCAACAATGGGTTGGATGATGACTCCCCTTGTCGAATACCAAGGAGGAGGAAACGAAGCCACTATTGAGCCTCTCAAGGACCACCTGCAAGATTATGAGCAGCACCTTCTGAACAACTTCGGTTTTGGGGCGCAATCATGCTATCGCGGCCCAAGATTATACGATTCTCCTGAAACGAAGAAGGTCGTTATTGATGCAGTAACGTGGTTCAAGAAGCACCGAGCCATTCTAGAATCTGACGTGATTCATATCAAACGCGCTGACGGACGAAATGTCGACGCGGCGGTTCATGTGAATCCGAATTTGCCGACTATGGCGATGCTTGTCGCCTACAATCCGTCAAACGAGCCAGTCAAAGCCACAATAACCGTGCCACTCTACTACTCGGGTTTGCGCGGAAGTTGTCGGTACTCGATTTCAGGCTTAATTGAGAAATCAGGCAAATTGGATCGCAAAGATCAGATACAAATTTCGATAGCCATCAAACCAAGGAGTATGAATTGGGTTGCATTTCGGTGAGTCGCTAATTGACCTCTTCGCGTGCTTCTATTGCTTTCCGCAAACGCCGAATCTCTTCCTCATCAACTACTAAGTGCCCACCATAGTCAATTCCGCGCTCGGCATTTTTCGAAACAGATTCGATGGAAAGAAAGGGACCCAAATGAACCTGGTTGCACCCAGTCCTGGAAAGAACTGTCGCCGCATTTTCAGCACGGATTCCGCCAGCAGGCAGAATTTCAATTCGCCCTGCCGCTCTTTCTCGAAGCTCTCGAAGTAGCTCGATTCCCTCCATTGCAGTTGATCGTTGGCCGCTCGTCAAAATTCTTGTAAATCCAAGGTCAATCAACTGCTCCATTGCGGCAAATGGATCTGCCGTCAAATCAAAGCACCTGTGGCATACAAGTGTATTCTCGCCCTTGCTTTCAGCAATCTGCTTTAGAACTCTTAGTTCAAGTTCGGCATTTTTGTTCAGTGCTCCGGTTACGATTCCCTGAAGATGAACGTCGGATTGAGTTAGCCAAAACTTTGATTCTTCAATTAAAAGCTCCTCTTCTAATGGGGAAAAATGGAACCCCCCGCTACGAGGGCGCACCATCACCAGAATTGGAATCGAGCAGGTCCGAACAGCCTGCCGGACTGCTTCAACTGACGCTGACAGACCACCAAGTTCAATTGAGGACACAAATTCAATACGACCCGCCCCAGCCTCCTGAGCCATTCGGCAATCTTCGGGAGATTGACAGACGATTTCGATCAATGGCATGGCATGAGAATGACATAGCAACAATGCCAACTGCATTGCAGAGGGCTTTCAGTCTTCGAAATCACCAGTGTAGTAAGTTCAGTTTCGAGCCGGATACTTCCATACCGGAGTTTTCATCAACCAAGTCTCCAGGGCAGCACCGACATGCTCCAAAGAATCGGGCGAGCATTTGTCAGGTGTATCGGCAAGCGTGTGCCACGCATCGTAAGTAAAATCAATTAAGTCGATCGTTGGAATTCCGTTTTGGTTCATCGGAATGTGGTCGTCTTCAATGCGTGTGCCCCATGTTTGCGGAAACCACTTGCCAAGCCCTGCCTTGGAGGCATGTTGATAAAAAGCTTTGAGTAGGGGAGAAGCCCAATCATCGCTGTTCGGCTCCATCGGGATCGAGAGATTTTTGTCGCCGATCATGTCTATCAAGATGCCGTAATCGGGCTTCAACTGTCCGGGATTTTTGCTAAAATAGGCTGCCCCTAAGAACATCTCATCCAAGTTTGGACCCAAGTCTTCGCCATCAACGAGCAAATACATGACGCCGAGGTCCTTTGGAAGTATGTCCTTCGTTACTCGCATGAGTTCGAGTAGAACCGCAACCCCAGAAGCCCCGTCGTTTGCGCCTAGAATAGGCTTCTTCTGGTTCTTGTAGTCATATTCCATGTCGGCTGTTGGACGCGTGTCCCAGTGGGCTAATACAACAACACGCGTCGTCGCGTCCTTCCAATTTTGCTCTCCGATCACGTTCCACATATTAATCGGCTTTCCAGATTGCGACCAACGATGCGAAAATGGCTGAAGTCGTGAGTTGCCGCAGGCTTTCTTGACTTCTTCAAGAAGCCAATCTCGGCAGAGCCGATGAGCTTCTGTTCCAGAAGTGCGTGGACCGAAAGCGCATTGCTTCATCAGATGCGCCCATGCCTTAGCTTTATCGAATGTAAAGGGAAACTGTACAGGCATCGGAGTTTGCCCGACAATTTTGGATTCACCTGCAGTCGTTGAACCTTGAATTGAATCAACAGTGCTCGCAGAACAAGACAGACAAAGTGCGGAAAGTGCGAGAGTGGCGCTAAGGATCACAATTATTGGACGATCCATCTTGGCTTTGATTCTACTGATTTTTTACCAGCCAAAACTTTCCCAACGGTCGAATCAAGGGTTTTAGTGATCTTTGCTCGGTCCCAGATACGAAAATAGCCATATCCACCGCGTCCCAAAGAGCTCGGCATGGCGATTGTATACTCTTTTGAGTCGTCAAGCTTATTGCCATTGACAGTAATAGATTTGATCCTTTGCCCCACAGAAGCATCTGGAGAAAAAGCGATTTCGAATCCGGAAACCTGAAGGAAACTAGCGTTGGCCTGGGGATAGAGCGAAACAGACCGCTCAAACGCCTGTCGCAATTCTGATCCTTTGAGCAGGACAATCACGACTTCATCGTCTGGAAATTGGATCAGTGTTGCAAGGTCGTCTTTCTGAAAGTTGGATCGAACCGTACCAGAGGCAACAAATGCGCCATCCGAACCAGCGGCTTCTTTAAGTAAATCGGCTGCAACTTGGCTTGGTCCATGCGCAGCGGGCTCAGAAAGCTGAGCAAATCCTTGCACAGCTCCAATTAGGAGCGCTATTGTTCCAACGGCTTTCCACGCTTTCATTTCTAGGTTTCTTTATTTTAGATGGATATCGTTTAGATATGTTACGATTTTAGGACAAAAACTCGTTATCTTAAGGGGAGAAATTTGTAGAGAATTTCAGCTCAGGTTAGATTTTGAAAACCAAGTCGAAAAATGGACTCCAAACGTCCCATTTTTAAGTTAGTCAGCGACTTTGACGCCCATCTGCCTAGCCGAACCTGCAACAATTCTCATCGCCATTTCTAGGTCATCTGTGTTGAGGTCAGCCATTTTAAGCTTTGCGACTTCAGCTAATTTTTCTCGAGTAAGTGTGCCAACCGTCTCAGTTTTCGGGTTTTGGGCACCCTTTTCGATTCCGGCTGCTCGCTTAATCAAGTCTGAAACCAGAGGCTGTTTGATTACAAAGCTGTAGGACCGATCTTCGTAAACAATAATCTCAACGGGCATCACGAAGCCCATTTGCGGAGCTGTTTGTTCGTTGAACTTTTTCAAAAACTCCATCATGTTGATGCCAGCTTGTCCGAGTGCAGGACCGACAGGAGGAGCAGGAGTGCCTTTACCGGCAGGGATATTCAATTTGATGACGCTTGCAACTTTTTTTGCCATAAGAAAACCTCAAAAACGTAAATTTGGATCGCGAATGCCAGAAGAGGGGGAAGCGTCATCGGCAACGCGAAATGGAATTGTACCTGGTCTGTGAGTAAGGCTCGAATGGTTTGTATGGATTGAATGGATTGTTTGGATTGGATAAACCGAATGGATTGTTTTCTCAGTCCCCTTTGTCTCTTTTGTCTCTTAGGTCGCTACGCAACAACCGAGATGTCAATAACGTTCAACCACCTGCAAACGACTTGCTAATGCACCTATAGCCAGCGTTCCGCCAACAGCTTTCCACCACTTTCCAAAAACTCTTCATCCGACTCGTCAAAAGCCCCAACTGCATGTCCGTCAATATCAATCTGACCAAGAATCTCGCCTGAAGCATCTCGAATCAAAACCACAATTTCTGATTTCGTCGTAAGTGAACACGCAAGATAATTCTCTAATTTGGACACATCTTCGACTATCTGATTCGCGTTCTCAGCAACGGCTGTGCCGCAAACTCCCCTTCCGATAGGAATCCGAACATGGTCCGTTGCCGCGCCAATGTAGGCGTCGAGAACGAGCTGGTTGCCATCAAGTATGTAAACTCCGCACCAATTGTAATTTGGCAAAGTTGCGATCTGTTCCATCGCAAATTTTCGCAGTTCAAAACCGCGAAATGTGCTTGAGGCGATCGCTTCGACTGTAATATTTGCCGTTTCATTGCCAATCATCGCAAGAGTACACCCCATAAAATGATTGAATCGCCATTTCCTATTCGATTGACAACCCTGCCACAATCAGAATTCAATGTCTCACGAATTTGTAGACGTAACAATTCTTGGCGGAGGTCCGGTTGGGCTTTTCGCTGCATTTTATGCTGGCTTACGCGGAATGTCAGTTCGAATCGTTGATAGCTTAAGCGAGCTTGGCGGGCAACTTGTTGCGCTTTATCCTGAGAAATATGTTTACGATATGCCGGGCTTTCCAAAAATTCTTGCAAAAGACTTAGCATCGGAAATGGTAAAACAAGGCACACAGTTTTCGCCTGAAATCGTTCTCGAAGAGACCGTCGAGACCCTCGAAGTCATTGGCGAAAACATGATGATCGTAACTCGAAATGGTGTCGAACTGCCAACCAGAACACTCATCATCGCAGCCGGAGCAGGAGCGTTTTCGCCCACCAGAATTGGCGTGGAACGAGAAGCGGAATTTGAAGGGCGAGGAATTCATTACGGAGTCAAATCCCTTTCTGAATTCAAAGGAAAGCGAATCGGAATCGTTGGCGGAGGAGACAGCGCGTTTGATTGGTGCATGGCGCTGGAGCCAATAGCTGAATCCATTGCCCTCATCCATCGCCGCGACCAATTTCGAGCCCACGAAGATTCGGTTCGAAAAGTCAAAGAGTCGTCGGTGAAAATGCAATTGTGGAACGTCGTTAAGGAGTTACACGGAACGGAAAGATTAGAGGCGATTTCGCTTGAAAATGTTGAATCAAAGGCAATCGAGAGGTTGGAAGTTGATGCCTTGATTGTAAATGTCGGCTTCAAAAGTTCGCTCGGCCCAATCAAGAATTGGAGTATCGAAATTGAAAAGAACCAAGTTCAAGTGAATCCGACGACGATGGAGACGTCAATTCCGGGCGTGTTCGCGGTCGGTGACGTTGCAGGTTTCCCTGGCAAGCTCAAATTAATTGCAAATGGAGTTGGTGAGGCTGTAACAGCCGTATGCGTTGCAAAGCAAAGGCTCGACCCGCAAGCTAAGCTGTTTCCAGGGCACAGTTCGGATCGGGACCTCTAATGTCAACATCGCTTGGAAAAGTAAGCAGCCTTTCAATCTATCCGGTCAAATCCATGCGAGGGATTGATCTTGAATCTTCAAAAATCACGAATCTTGGACTCGAGTTTGACCGGAGATATCTGGTTGTAGATATGGAGAACGTGTTTATCACGCAAAGAAACTTGCCAAGGCTGGCAACGATTCGGGCGCTGATTGATGAAAGTGGAATGACTCTCCGAAGCGAGGGCAAGGGACAAATTTCAGTTCAAAACGAATCGTTTGCGACTAACTGCAAAGTTACGATCTGGAAGGACCATATCGAGGCTCAAGATATGGGTGATGATGCTTCGATGTGGCTGACTCAGGCTCTTGCCACTCCTTGTAGGCTAGTGAAACTGACCGCGCAATCGAAGCGACAAATTGACCCAGATTTCGCAAATTCGGGCGAGTTCGTCAGCTTTGCGGACGGTTTTCCAATCTTGATAGCGAATCAATCGTCCCTTGAAGACCTAAATCGTAGGATGGGAAATCCGCTCCCTATGAATCGGTTCAGGCCAAACATCGTTGTTGAAGGCTTTAAGGCATGGGATGAAGACAGTTGGACGATAGTTCAGATCGGGGACGTTTCCTTTAGAGTCGCCAAACCTTGTGCAAGGTGCCGCGTTACAACACAAGATCAGATGACCGGAATGAAGCATGGCGAAGAGCCTTTGGTGACGCTTGCCAAGTTCAGAAATTTCGAAAAGAAGGTCATTTTTGGGCAAAATCTGATTCCAAACGGTGAGGGAGAGATTCGGATAGGTGATCCGCTCCGGGTTGTTTCCAAGTAGTTGGCAAGTTGTTAGCGGATGGCAGTTAGCAGTTTCCCGCATCAAGCATCCCGCAATCCAAAAAATCCAAAATCCAAAATCCAAAATCCAAAATCAAAAATCCCAGCATCCCCCATGAATCGAATTCCTTAACAATTGCCTAACATTGAGTCGCCAAGATAGAATTCGGTTCAAATGCGATGATTCTGAGCCTCCGAGTAAACTCCCGCTACTTGGCTTTGCCAGGGTACCGGAGGATTTGAAACATTGGGAAGTGCATATACACCTGGATTAACTGTTAGCGGCGACATCATTGTGCGGCGAACGCGTCGTTTGCCGATCAAGGGCGATGTCGTTGTTCAAGTTGGGGCCGATGTCGAGCCTTCAACAGTCCTTGCCAGGGCATTGCTGCCAGGAGTTTTGCAGACTGTCAAACTCGCAGACAAATTTGGAGTTGAGCCTAAAGACGCGGTAACTTTTGTCATCGTCAAACCCGGCGACGCAGTTGAAAAGGGGCAGATAGTAGCCCAAGGAAAAAAGATGTTTGGGCTCTTTGCGGCGCCGACGGCTGCAAGTGAACATACAGGTACTGTCGAGTCCATCTCAGAAGTGACGGGTAGCATGTTGATCCGCGAACCTTCAATTCCAGTTGAAATTACTGCATACCTCAAGGGCAAAATCATTGAAGTATTGCCAAATGAAGGTGCAATTGTTGAGACTCGTGGTGCCATGGTTCAAGGCATTTTTGGTGTCGGAGGGGAACGAACGGGCATCGTGACGATGAAAGCTCATGGCCCTGACCATATTCTCAAGGCCGACGAAATCCATGAATCCGATGCAGGGAAGATACTGGTTTGTGGTGCGGGATTCACTTATGATGCGCTCGAGAAGGCAGGGCGTTTGGGAGTGATCGGAATAATTGCCGGAGGTGTCCGCGATGCTGATCTTTCTCAGTATTTGGGCTACGAAATAGGCGTCGCCATCACTGGAACCGAGAACATTCCGCTTTCATTACTGGTGACCGAAGGTTTTGGATACCTAAACATGGCTCAGCGAACGTTCGATTTACTTCAAACGCTAGAAGGCAAAACGGCAAGTATCAATGGCGCAACTCAGATTCGGGCAGGTGTAATTCGGCCCGAACTGGTCGTGACAATCTCCGATACGAAAGGAGATGCGCCAGTTCAGCAATCTGGAGCCGAGTTAACAGTAGGTACCACGATTCGGATGATTCGAGAGCCGTACTTTGGGGATTTGGGAACCGTCACCGCATTGCCAGCGCAGTTAGTCGTGCTGGAATCCGGGACGGAGGTTCGTGTTTTGAAAGCAAAGTTGCTAGATGGGGCTGAGGTTACGGTCCCGAGAGCAAATGTTGAAATCATGACGGCTGGAAAGTAGCATATTGCTCTCCAG
The DNA here is from genome assembly GCA_031400935.1 of Armatimonadota bacterium. Classification (GTDB taxonomy): domain Bacteria; phylum Armatimonadota; class Fimbriimonadia; order Fimbriimonadales; family Fimbriimonadaceae; genus JANNJE01. Next base: position 106,462 of record JANNQV010000028.1, on the reverse strand, counting down.
CCGAGGTTAGTTTTCGGTTCGATTGCCGAAGAAAAAGGAAGGTTGGAAAAGCTTGAAACTACTGATCGTTGATGACGAACCCACTCTGCTGGAAACAGTAGAGAACAAAATGCGCCGCGAAGGCTACACAACTTTTACTGCCGAAACGGCGGAAGAAGGAATGCGGCTGTTTCGCCGGGTCAAGCCTGATCTTGTCTTGCTCGACATTATGCTTCCGCAACGAAGCGGGTACGAATTTTGTAACGCAGTTCGCAAAGAATCTTCAACTCCAATTATCTTTGTAAGTGCTAGATCGGACGATCAAGATCGAATCAAGGGCCTCGATATGGGTGCCGATGACTATGTGACAAAGCCTTTCAACCTAGTTGAATTGGCCGCAAGGGTGAAAGCGGTTTTGCGCCGTGCGACAGGTGAAGCACCCCTTGAAATCGTCGAGACAGGAGATTTGAAAGTAGATCCGCGGAGCCATGAAGTAACGCTAGACGGAAAAATCATTGAACTGTCGCCAAAAGAATTTGCTCTACTCTATTTTCTGGCTCGAAATCCGGGTCAAGTGTTCGATCGTGATATTTTGCTCGACCGAGTTTGGGGCAAGGATGCATTTGTTACTACACGAACAATTGACGTTCATGTTCGATGGCTTCGGATGCGAATCGAACCTGCTCCCAGTACGCCAGAGAGAATTATTACCGTGCGCGGCGTCGGCTATAAGTTTGTGCACTAATTGGCTGCTACCGTTTCTAGAACCGAAACTTCAAAGTTATGATTTCAAATGGTGCATAGCGAATGGGTACAGCACCATCTACGATTTCCAGATCGTCATGCTCGTTTTCTTCTAAATCGCACATTGTAACCTGTGCTGGCTCAAATGCCGTGACAATTTCTGCTTGCCCTCTGGCGTTATGACATTCATATAGTCGAACTATAATTCCGTCGCCGTCTTCTGCACGTTTGACGGATTCGATCACCAAATTCCTGTCATCGCAAACGATAAAGGGAGGCAGAGCCTCTCGGGCTCCAGATGCGGGTTCAAGTGCAAAATGTCTCAATGGCGCGTTAAGCGCATAAGCAGAATGAACGATTCCAGCTTGATTCAGTGGCCCAAAATGAGGCAGGAGCACATAGGTAAATCTGTGAATACCCATATCGCACAATGGATCCGGAGCTTTTGGAGATCGCAGGAGGCTCATCCGAAGCACATTGCCACGACAGTCGTATCCATATTTGCAGTCATTTAGCAATGCGACCCCGTGATCGCCCTCACTAAGGTCCACCCATTTTTGAGCCGGAACTTCAAACCTCGCCATGTCCCAACTCGTGTTGGAATGGGTTGGCCGTTCCACATGGCCGAACTGAATCTCATAAGTTGCCTTTGCCGCATTCAGGTTAAGTGGAAATGCCACTTTGAGCATTTTGTCTTCTTCGTGCCAATCAATCTCCGTGTCGAATCGAATTCCTGGCGTTGGTCCGAGGCTGATTCGCTGACAAATTTTGCTCTTCGAAAAACTCCGAACAACTTCGACGGCTACTCGAACAGGCCCGCGCTCCACAATTTCAAAGGACTCGCATCGCAACAGGTCTTTCGCTGTTTCAAACGAATACAGATCAACATCCCAGGCTGTCCAAAAGAGCGGTTTGTCGTCGAAAAGCTGAAACATGTTTGCTAAAGCACCAGGCTGAACAAATTCAGAGCCATCGTCAAGACTTTGAATTGAAGTGATGTTGCCATTTGAATCAAATCGAACCGAAAGTTCACCATTTTCAATCTTTCGATTCCCGGCTCGCAAGCGGTATCGTGCAGTTGGCAAAGTGTCAGAAAAGTCCACTACGCTCACTGTGCTAAGTGCGGAATGAGGCGTCTGAAAAATGAGCTTCTTCTCACCAAACTCCTCGATGAATTGAACTGGATAACTCTCATCATCGGTAGTTAAAGAATTCGGAATGCTTTTGGATTGCCAAGGAATCTCGGCCTGGGTAACCACAATCGAATTCTGAAAAACTGCGTGAGGATTCGTCATATTTTGGGTGTCAAGGCGGTCACCTATTGCCTTCAAACTCGCAGTAATAACCTTGTTTCCAATTTCTGAAATATGAGCGTAGTCTTTGTCACTGTCCTCGTAAACTTCACGTACCGATGAGCCTGGAATAATATCATGGAATTGGTTTAACAGAGTCAGTTTCCAAGCACTTTCAAGTTCCTCGGCAGGGTACGGCAAGTTGGGAGCAAAGCAAGCAAGCCATTCTGCATCGCGGAGCAAGAACTCGCTCACTCGATTTCCCTTTTTGCATGCAGCTTGGCTTGTGTAGGTTCCTCTGTGAAGTTCTAAATAGAGTTCGCCGACCCAAACAGGCAAATCGCGGCTCTTGGCTTTTGCGTCCTTGAAAAAGTCAACGGCTCGCTTGCCAAATTGAATGTCAGGAAGAATAGGCGCAGCTTGCGCTCTGCGCAAGTACTCCAAGTGCTTTTCTGTCGGTCCGCCGCCGCCATCACCCCACCCAAACACATATAACGACGAGTCTGACCGGCCATGATCCTTGTGCTTTTGCACGGATTCCATGATCTGTTTCGGCGTGCAATCGCCGATGTAAGTGTCTGAAGGGGGGAAGTGCGACCAGACTTTAGTGCCATCTATTCCTTGCCACCAAAACGTGTTGTGGGGGAATTTGTTGAACTGATTCCAGCTGATCTTCTGAGTTAGGAAGTACTTGATATTGAACTTCTTGAGGATTTGAGGGAGCGCCGCAGCATAGCCAAAAACGTCGGGTAGCCACATGTCTTGAGTTTCGAAATCAAATTTGTCTCTGAAATACTTTCGGCCGTAGAGGAACTGTCGAATCAACGATTCGCCTCCGGTGAGGTTGCAATCCGCCTCGACCCACATTGAACCCACAGGCTCCCATTGGCCGCGCTTGATGGCTGCCTTCACTTCTTCAAAAAGTTTGGGATATTCGGTTTCGAGCCATTCGTACTGCGAGGCCTGGCTGTGGACGAACACGTATTCCGGATAACGCTCCATCAGCCGGAGCTGATTGGCTGTTGTATGCGCCATCTTTTTTCGCGTGATCTCCAACGGCCAAAGCCAAGCGGTGTCCAGGTGGGCGTGACCAACCGGAAACACGGTGTGCTTTGCCTCGCTATTGATGCTGTTGAGAGCATCTCTAAGTATTTTTCGGCATTGAGGAATCGTCTCGCGATTTTCTTCGCTAAATGTGTTGCAGATTCGGTTCAAGGCGCGAAGGATCGTGTGATACGACGGATCAGTCTCGAGAAGTGAAGTCAACAGGCTCAACGAAAACGAGGCGTCAAACGCGAGTTCTTTGCGTTCCAAATCAATGCAGACGAGTTTGGCGAATTTTACAGTTTCAACAAGCTCCTCTCTTGGAGCACCTTCTCGATGCACCGAAACCTGCGGGTTCCGGCAATAACTTTGAATCCAAAAATCAATGTTGTCGTTTGGCTTGACTTCGATTGGAACGACGCCTTGAAATCCCCATGTCCACAGGGGGACAACTTCATGTTCGACGTCCACCCCAATCCAAGGAGAGTTGTTCCGCCAAATCGTGCGTTCTCCGCCGACTTCCGCCATCAATCCAATGGAAAGTCCCTTAAATCTCACCGGAACCACGCCTTTGACTCGAAACCAGGACGTCGAATAAGCGGGTCCAAATTTGAAACCGGGTTCGACTTTGGTCCACTTGCCAGCTTCAGCTTCAGTCTGGCTTGTGTACGGCTGATCGCAATGCCAAATTTCCAATAATTCCGAATCAATGACAAGTTTTTCTTCTAATTCGTACTTCACGAACTGTTCAATTCGCTTTCGGGTCAAATCAGTGTGCTTTAACATTTGGCGTTGGGGAGTTTACACTCCTGAAGGCGTTTCATGACCTGGTAGTTTTCTAGGGCGAAGTGTCCAAAGCGAAATGGAACGCCGTCATAATATGCAAGATGGCGGCAAATTTGAGCTTTGTTTCCGATTTCGAACTCGAAAGACAGCATTCTGTACTGCTGGCAGCCCTTTATCTGCGGGGGTTGAGCCGATTTGCTGAGCCAAAACGACCCAGTTGGCACAAAATTTTGTCGAAACTGCGCCTCGAATGCGCTACTTTCGGCACGGCGCCTAAAGCTCTTCGTCGGCATGGATTTGACTTGGAAGGGCTGCTTTTGGCAGATTCGAAACTGATTTCCAAAGCCGAAGATTTTCATGCACGACTTCGGATTTTGACTCCGGTAGATTCGTGCTATCCCGCACGCTGGCTAGAAAGGCTGGGTAGTTCAGCCCCTCCGGCAGTATGGTGGAACGGCAACTCTTGGCGTTCAGGTTCCGGTATCACGATTGTTGGGACTCGGCAAGTCAGCCGCGGAGTAGAATCTTGGGCAAGAAATGTGGGTTCTGCAGCGGCTGAATCAGGTCATCTTGTCGTCTCAGGAGGTGCCATCGGCTGCGATAAGGCTGCGATTCAGGGGGCGTTGAAATCTGGCGGGATACTTCCGTCGGCAGCGGTTTCGATTTTGCCTTGCGGGGTCAACCAGTCGGCTCAACGAAATTCGGCTGTATTGAGCGTTTGTGAGCCCGATGCACCTTTTACACCTGCCCAAGCGATGGAAAGAAACACACTTCTTTATGCATGGTCGGAGTGGGCGATTGTGGCTCATTCACGGTTTCGAGAAGGCGGTACATGGGCAGGCTGCACAGATGCGTTGCGCCGTCGTCTTTGTCGCGTCGCAATTTCAAGACAATCAAACGAACTTGCCGTTGAAGCGCTTTGTGCGTTGGGGGCAAAGCCGATTCGGCAGTGGGGAGATTTCGAGCAAATCAGGGATCAATCACAGCCTGGGGTCTTGGAGCTTACCTATCCAGCTACCGCGACGATTGAATCCGATTCGGGATCGGTTCGAGAGAATTTTTACGGTTATGGGATAGTTCGAGTCGCGTAGGAAATCGGTTTCTTGTTTCACGCCAAGGCGTAAAGCTCGCAAAGGGTAGGCGAGAACAAGTAGTTTGATTGAGAATTCCAAGTCCGATCTCTGCGACCTTAGCGACTTTGCGAGCCATCGAGTGGCTCGTGAGATTTCGGCTTTCTTGTTTCACGCGGAGGTTAAGGAGGTTCGAATAACCCCTAAACCCTAAACCCTGAACTCTGATTTGATCCGCGAACCTCTGCGACCATTGCGTGAGATTCCGGAAATGTTTCACGCTAAGGCGCAAAGCTCGCAAAGGGGAAGCGAGAACTAGTAGTTTGATAGAGAATTCCAAGTCAGATCTCTGCGACCTTAGCGACTTTGCGAGCCAATAAAGCGGCTCGTGAGAGGCCAAAGGGTCTTGGGCGGGACGCCGCAAGCCACGCAACGGTATCCTAATCGGCGTGAAAGCCATTGCAAAAACACGCCCGGAGCGAGGCGTACAGCTAATAGATGCCCCAGAACCCCAAATACAGCCAGGGCACGTAAAAATCAAACTCGAAGCGGCTTCCGTTTGCGGAACCGATCTCCATATTTACCAATGGGACCCTTGGTCACAAAGCCGAATAAGGCCGCCTCGAATCATTGGGCACGAATTTTGCGGAACGGTTGTGGAAGTCGGCGATGGCGTTGCCGACCGGCAAGTCGGCGACTTTGTATCTAGCGAATCCCATATCGTTTGCGGACATTGCCGTCAGTGCAGGGAAGGGCAAGCTCACGTTTGCGTGAACACCACGATTTTAGGCGTTGACATTGATGGCGGATTCGCCGAGTACGTTGTCATCCCAAAAGACAACGCTCGTCCCACTAGCCGTACCATCCCCAAGAAAATCGCGGCGTTCCAAGATGCGCTTGGAAATGCAGTTCATACCGCGCTTGCAGGGCCAGTGGCAGGGCAAAAAATTCTCATAACGGGACTCGGCCCTATTGGACTTTTTTCGGCAACGATTTGCCAGGCTCTTGGTGCAGAGTTAGTTGTCGGGACGGAAGTTTCTCCATACCGAATTGAACTTGCCAAACAAATCGGCATCGAATTTGTCTTCAACCCGAAGACAGACGATGTAGACGGGAGCCTTTCCAAGCTTGCTCCGGACGGATTTGATGGTGTGCTTGAAATGTCCGGGCATCCCAGTTCGCTGACTTTGGCAACGAAGCACGTACGCCCGGGAGGAAGAATTAGCCTTTTAGGCGTCTTTCACGAGAATACGCAGTCGCTCCAATTCAATGACCTCATCTTCAAGGGAATTGACGTTCACGGCATTGTTGGAAGAAAGTTATGGCAAACATGGGACCAAATGGGGGAACTTTTGCAATCCGGGAAATTGAAGCTTGATCCAGTGATTACTCACGAAATGCACTTTACAGAATTCGCGATGGCTATGGAATTGATGGAAGCTGGCAAAGCGGGGAAGGTTGTTTTTAGCTTCGAATAGGGGATGAATTGTATGGATTGGACGAATAGAAACTGCCACCGCCAACCTACGACCCATTCCTTAACCAAACCCTAGCCAATTCATAACCCTCTCATCACCTTCCGTTAATGCACTGGCGCAAACATATTTGCGAGGTGCATTATGAAAAAAGCATTTACATTAATTGAACTACTCGTCGTGATCGCAATTATTGCGATTCTCGCTGCTATTCTTTTTCCCGTTTTCGCTCAAGCAAAGGCTGCAGCAAAGAAAACGGCTTCACTTTCTAACGTCAAGCAACTTGGAACCGCCATGCACATCTATGTCACTGACTATGATGATGTAACTCCTTCACTCTGGGGCGGAAGTGGCCCTTGCACGTTAACGGATACAAGCGGCTGTTCGCAAGAATGGTGGTTTGGCATGTTCCCATACTTCAAATCAATTGAACTGATCTATTCGCCTGAACGAAATGAGGGTGGCCCAACAAGCTACAACGCGCTAGGACAAAAGTTGGGCGCCAAGCGATATTCCGGCTACGGTTATAACTGGGGTCCGATCGGCTGGCGAGGCGGCGGCCTTCTCGGTCTGCAGCAACGAGTGCCAGTCACCAATCAGAGCTATCTGGTTGGCGTTAGCACAACATCGGTTGAGACAGTTGCCGAAACATTTGCTTTTGGCGATACCTATGACACACCTCGAATGACCCTTGGAATCGGCTTCGCAGCTGATACGTACAACGGAAGAACGAACAAGGCTCTACGCCATGGTGGACAATTCAACTATGCATTCGTTGACGGCCACGCAAAAACTGTAAAGGTCCGCGGTGGCTTTATGGCGGGCGCATTTAACGACAGGTTCATAATGGCGGCAAACACGAAACTTGCAGAGACGGCGTATTGCCAAATGCCAGACTTTCTTGTACGCTTGAACGCAACATCGCCTGATGGAACCAACATTCCAGACAACATCCTTTGCAAAGATATTCCTGCATGGATTATCGCAAACTACCCACAATGCACCAGCGCCTCCGGCCCTGGCAGCAACTGCTTCTGGACGGAATAGTTTAGAGATAATTGGTCAAACTAACCAATTGTAACTTGGGAGAGGGAGATTCGGGGGTGCAGAAATGCACTCCCGGTCTTTTTTTGTCTTTGGGAGACAAGGCACTAATTTGAAATGGCCGTCCAGACACATCTTGAGATAGTTGTGTCAGAGGACCCGGCCATAATGCGTTCTTCGACAAGTTTGGAATTTGTCTCAAATTGGCAGTTCCGTGAATTGTGCCTCAAATGTTCTCTGACAGCCAGCGGTTGACAACATAGTAAATCTGTCCCTTGACAGCCAAATCTCTGAACTGCACATCTCCTACCGATTTCGTAGCTTTTCTACAAACTCTGGATCGTCCATCTCTGCTTCTGGCTTTTCACTTCTTCGCCGAACAAAATTGGGATCAAATGGATCAAACGTATCGTTTGGCTTAAACACCCTCGGGTCCGTAAGCACCGACTGATAGGGAGTGAAGTCCGGCTTGTCTGTAAAGAAATCAGACATATCCGTCGCAACAGCATCGTACATGTTGTTCGGACCTAACCCAAAGAGCCGATAAATCTGCTTTATGATTGACATGATGCTGGTGTGCTGGTGGCTGACATAGCCTCGCTTGATCCAAGGCGAAATTCCAAGTACAAAGCTCCGGTGTCGGTCAACATGATCGTTGTCGCCGCCAGGATCGTCTTGTGTGACAAAGATCGCCATTTCTTTCCATTCAGGCTGCTTCGATAGGAATTCCACGATTCTTCCTAGGGCTAAGTCGTTATCCGCCATGAAACTGCACGTGTATGGATAACCTCGGTTGGGCATGGGCGAAGAGCCATGGTCGTTGCAAATTGCAATGTTGAGAAATTTCGGCAAAGCGCCCGAGTGAGACTCTCGATAGTTGACGATATCTTCGAAAAACCAATCCGCCCTTGCTATGTCGGGAATGTTGTTATTGTAAGCAGGGAAGTTGAAGCATGTGTTTTGATAAAGAACTTGAGGCATAGGGTAATTCACTTGTGTAAAAGCTCCACTCCGATTTGTCATTATCTCTTCATCGTTATCTGGCAACTCGTAGCCTTCGCCATAGTTGCGGAACGGAATGCCGTTCCGAGCAAGGTGCTCCCAAAGGGATCCATTTTCCAGATAATCTTCTGGAATCTGCGAGCCATTTGAACCAAAACTAACAAGCCTGCCCGGCGCTTCGTTGGTCCTCTTGAAATCCCATCCAGCGTAGAAAACGCGAGTTGTCCACAAGCTTGGGTACACGCCAACTAACCATCGGTGCCCGTCTCCGCTTGCTTGCGGTTCCATGTAAAAGTTATCAGAGATTCCAAATTGCTCGGCTAGGCGGATGTGGTTCGGCATTATCGGCAGCCGTTCCGCCATTCCCTTTTCGCGAATCCAGCCTTCCATTCCAAACTCTGCATATTCAGGTTTTCCACGAGTGAATTTGAGCCCCCCAAAAATGCCGTCGTAGGTGTGGTTTTCTTTTGTGATGAAGACAACGTATTTGATCTTGGAGCTCGGCTTTCCGGGGGCGCCGGCGATCGGGTTTACTTGCTTAGAAACGGGACTCAATCCGTTGTTCAACAGAACTTCCTTGGAATAGCTTGAAAGTGTCGAAGCGGAGGGAACTGGTGTTGCGTCAATCATTGAAGGCATATCGGGAAGCCCAAATCGCTCGTCCTCCGGTTTCCTTGCAAATTCAGGCCCCCTCGGCCCTCTTCCAAGCCCTTTTTGCGTCGCGATGTAAAGAGTCCTTTCGTCCTTCGAGAGCACGACCTTCATCGGAAACCAGCCTGTCGGAATATGGCCTAGGGTCTTTCCCGACTGTGGTTCAATAACTGCGACCGCATTCAGTCCGCTTTCGCAAACGTACAATCGTTTTCCTGCTTGATCCATCGCCATTCCTGAAGGGATTACTCCTCGAAACAGGTTCAACGATGGATGAGGTTGCAGGCGTATGGTTCGAAGAATCTTGAGCGAAGTGGCATCAAAAACGGAAATGGAGTCATTGTTCGCATTGCTGACATAGAGTTCTTTTCCACGAACCAGCAACTCATTTGGAGCACTTCCTCCGACGGATTTTCCCTGATCCGCAGGGGAGTGAATTAGGATCCCCGAAGTCGCTTTTCGAGCCGCAACAAGCTTCGAATCTAGAGAATATCTCCACACTGATTGGGCATCCACGACCTGTGCCTTGCCAAGTCCCGGAACCTGCCTTCCCTCCATGAATTTGCCTAGTTCGGCCTTCCGGCTCGGGAATCCAAATGCCGGAATAGAAAGTCCCCTTTGGCTGAATCCTTCAGTGGCTGGGGGCGGGACCAGGCTGTAATCGAACATTCCGATGTTAGCAACAAACAAACTGGATCCGCTTGACGAGAGTTTGCATGTGTATGGCTCGCGCCCTGCAGGCGCAGAATCAATCAAGGAATTTGATTTGAGGTCAAAGGAAATCACTCGTCCGCCAGCGACGTCAACAGCAAACGCCTTTTTACCGTCTTTAGAGACGGCAATGTCGTTCAGGTAGGAAAACTTGTGGGTTTTATCATTTGACTCAACCTTTCCGATTTGAGTCCAATTTGTCGTTTCGAATATCCCCAGTGCACCTGATTCTCCTAAGCTCACAAGAAATCTCTTCCCGTCTGGCGTAAAGGTCCCACAGGGTGCAATATCCTTGATAGCGACGTGCTTTCGAGTCCATTTTAGAGACTTTAGATTCGAATAGATAACGATTCCAGGTCCCGAATCTTCCTTATAGCCATCGCCGGTGTGAATGCCTGCAAGGGCTTCGCCATCGTCGCTTCTGACAAGGTGCCACAAGCCTTCACCAACCCATACTCGATTGCCTTTTGGCGTCAGGAATCTACCATTTGGCAGGACAGTTCGCCCTCCGGGAACGACTTGAGCGTATTCCATTCCTGCTGGAGCGCTCCAATCAAGAAACACGGATTGCGGGTTTTGCAACATCAAACAGAGGGCCGTAAATACCATTCTGCTAGCATAGACTTCTTAAAGTTAAGAACATAAAAAGGCGGCGTCACCCATCGGTTGTTGAAGCGATTCCGGAGATGAAAGAGTTGACAGCGGTGCGCGAAAACTCGGTCGGGAGGATGCGAGAATGCGGCGTGCGAATGGATCGCCAACAACATGCCAACCATCCGCTAACTGCCAACCGCTAACGGCCCGCCAACTCCGCCAGCTTCAACACTGTATTCCAATTTCTAGCAGTCCCACCGCCCATTAGTTCATTCCAACCTGGCGTTCTTGAGACCTTCGAATCGCCGATTCCAACTGGATAGACAACGTAAACGTGTTTCCCATGTCCGCGCATTTTCTCTGGACCGACGATTGCCGCTTGCACCTGTTCCACTAATCCTTCGGGAGGCTCAGCTGGTAGGAAAGTGACAACCAAATGGCTCGGATCGCTTTTCGCTTCTTCTAGAAATGGGTTTGAGAGGATAATTTCTCCTAGCTCTGATTTCGAACGAATCAGCGCGCTGATCCTCATTTGCTTCCGTTCTAGCAGGGCGGAACTCAGCAATTCAGCAACTTCGCAGGCGGGATCGGCCCCGACAACGAGGTTTCCGCTTTGCAGCAGCGCTCGTGGATTGTCAAACCCAAGATCGGAGGCAATCTTCTTTAGCTCTGCCATTTTGATGAGATTGTTCCCTCCGACATTGATACCGCGAAGGAGGATGATGAATGTTTCCACTAACTTTAAGAGTATCTTGGCGTGCTGATCTTTGGCAAGCACTGTTTGCCAAGTAGCTATTGACAAGGAGTCCGACGAGTAGTTCTTCAATGATTGAGTCAAAATCAACACAATGGCTACCCGCTATATCGGGAACTTGGTTTTCGTGGTTGAAGATGATGAAATCCGGTATCACAGCTCGATTAGCTTCAAATGGCAGCAAATTGTGGCTGGGGCTGTGTTTGCTGTATTCAGTCTTACTGTTGGAGTTTGGATATTTAGAACTCAACCTTTTGTCGGCTTGTTGGACGGACCATTTCCTTGGAGCACTTTAGCAGTCACGTTCTGCTGGTTGCTTGGCGCGGCTATGTTGTTGGCCGTAGTTTTCTTTGCCAAGCGTTGCGAAACTACCTATGTTTTTCGACGCCAAGGCGGTCAGTTTCTCTTGGGCAATGTTCCACTATATGACTTTGGAACTTACTTGAAATTTTCAGTTCAATCTGTCCCAGGTAGCGAGACTCCCTTCTTCATCGTTGTAGCCAACGATGATGCCAAGTTCTATCGCTTTTCATTACTACTCTTTGCCCACGATTTTGAGGCTAAAGAGGTGAGCCAGTTGCTCCAAGAGTTCTTTAATCCTACTTAGTCCCAACATCGCCCGAAAAATCTGCCACAATTTGCCCTCATGAGCGAACTTGGCGCAACTGGAATGTTTATCAACGAAACGCACACGAGGGCAGCCGTTTGGCAGTACCGCGTTGAGAAGATGATTCTGGAAGGACGAACGAAGTACCAGACCTATCAGATCGTTGAAGTGCCCCGGTTTGGGAAATCGCTGTTCCTCGACTACAACATCCAGACCTCGATCCTGGACGAATATGTTTTCCACGAATGTATGAGCCAGCCAGCCATGACCCTTCACCCGAATCCTAAAAGGGTCTTGGTCTGCGGCGGCGGAGAAGGGGCGACTCTGCGAGAAGCGCTAACGCACAACACGGTCGAGCAAGCGTGGATGGTGGACATTGACGAAGAGCTTGTGGATATGGTGAAAGTCCACATGCCCGAATGGCATCAGGGGGCATTTGAAGACCCTCGAACGACGCTACTTCACACAGACGCACGGGCATGGCTTGCCGAGCACAATGGGGCCAACTTTGATGTGATTCTCAGCGATTTACCTAATCCTCACGAAGACGGCCCTGCACAATTCCTATTCACCAAAGAATATTTTCAGATCGCTTACGACGCGATGGGCGAGGATGGAGTCTTCGCCATGCAAGCGGGATCGGCGAGCGAAAATTATCCAGTTTGCATGATGAGCTGCATCAAAACCTTAGGGGAAGTTTTCCCGCACGTCGCTGGATATTTTGGAATTGTGAGCACTTTCTTTCAGCCTTGGGGATTTGTCTTGGCGAGCAAAACTCAGAACCCGCTTAGCCTCAGTCAAAGTGAAATCGAGTCCCGTCATGCCGCCAGAGGCGTGAAAAATCGGTATTACACGGGAAGATTCCACAACGCACTTTTCACCCTTCCCGAGTATTTGATTCGTGCTTATGAAAACGAAGCTCGGGTCCTTACGGACGCCGAGCCATTTGCTTGGACGGCGTAGTGGGAGGGGTGTGGGGTCTAGGGTATAGGGTCAGAACCCGGAAATTTCTAAACCCTAAACCCTGCACCCTAAACCCATTCCGCCAACCCTATCCCCCGCTAGTCGTTGGATTCGCGGTTGGCGGATTTGCTGTAGGAGGATTCGCGGATGTCGGTGCTTGACTTCCTGCCTGATTCGCTTGCTTTGCAAGATTTTCAGCGGCTCGCTTCCAAAGCTCTGCAAGCGCAGTGTCGTTGACCTTTATTTGGCTTGCTTTGATCTTGTCGAGTACCTTTTTGCCAAGATCGGTGGCTTGCTCGCCACGAGTACGAGCAATTGATCGGCGTACAAGTTCCTTTTTGTCGGCATTCATGACAACAGCCTTGGCTGGCGTCTTCTTTTCAACGTAGAAGATAGCAAAGCCATCAGATAACTGGAGCCATTTGCTTACCCTTCCAATAGGTGTTTCGTTAACGACCTTTTGCAGTTCGGGACGCATTTGCGAAATCGCTCGTTGAGGGAATTTACCGCCTTGTTCTGCTGCGCCAGGATATTGGCTAAATCGTGCCGCAATCGGAGCGAAACTTTGGCCGCTCGCAATTTCGCTGTCAACCATTGCCTGGTCGCCTTTTGCTTTTACAAATACCCAAAGCAAATCTGCTGAAGCCGGATCCATAAATTGTGTCGGATTGTTTTTGATATAGTCATCAGCTTCTTTGGCAGTGACTGTAATGCCCTTTGTCAATAATTTTTCTCGAGCTAGTTCTAGGGCTAAGTTTTCCTTCACTGTTTCAAACATAACGCCACTTGCATTTAGTGTTTTTAGGTACGTTGGATTAAGCTTCGTTCGAAATTTGAGTTCAGCGTCAATTTCTGCCGCGGTCGGATAAACACCCTCATCCTTGGCAAGTTGCATGATGACTTTTTGGCCGATCAGGTCTTGTAAAGCTTGAAAATCGAGTGGTTCTGCAACATTTGCTTCAACAACGCCGCTTTGCGTGCTAACTCGAATAGATGGCTTTTTAGCTAAATGCCGGTTGAGCTGTTCGTACGAAATGTTTTCGCCGTTTACGGAAAGTAATGTTGGGCCGCTGGCAGGACTGCCCGTGGATCCTCCCTTGTTGCAACCTGAAAGTGCCGCTAAAGAGGCAATGATAAATGTAATTCCAAATGCTTGTTTCAAATCGGTAACTCCCGTCTCTTGTAACTGTCAATAATACCAGCCCTAATCGGATCGGCCTTCTTGAATGATAACAATGTTTCGGCAAGAAACGTGCCAGAAGGGTCATTTGGTCATTTGGTCATCAGGTTATTGGGTAATCGTGTGATTGAATGGTTGGGCCAAATGCGAGGCAAGCTTATGGAGAAGATTGATTCAGGGTGTCACTTCGCAGACACAGCAGCTTGCAACCCAATGATCCAATGACCCAATGACCTACACCGAAATATCTAGATGTTCATCGTCAGGAACTTGAGCTCGGACTGGTTCAACCGATACCTCTTCGTCCTCGATTTCAACAGAATCATGCTTTCGTTCGTGATTCTGCTCATGATGATCTGGCGAGTCGCCAGATTTGTGCACACGGGTGGCGTGCGGAGTAACGGGTTGGGTTGGGGTTATTGAGGCAATTCGTGGGATTTCGGCCATTGTTGGCCTACCTTGCGGGAACACCGCCTTCTGCGTGCATGTGGTTTCTCAAGCGGTTCATCGCTTGTGTATGCAATTGATAAACTCGAGATTCAGAAACGCCAAGGACCTTTCCAATCTCTTTGAAAGTCAAGCCTTCAAAATAGTAAAGGGCAACAACAAGCCGCTCTCGCTCGGGAAGTTTGTCCACGCCCGAAGTGAGAATTCTTCGAATTTCTCGTCCTTCCGTTTCACCGGCCGGATTTGCGTCTTCGTCAACAATCAGCTCAACGAAGTGGATGTGGTCGTCGCCATCGCTGGTTGAAAGGATGTCGTCCAAGCTGTAAACATTCGTTCGGCCCATACGAACGAGTAATTCGTCAACTTCTTGTTCGCTGATTACCATGTACTCCGCGACTTCGCGAGAAGTTGGAGGTGTGCCGTTCTTAGTTTCCAAATGCATTACGGCGCGATCCAGTGCTTTGAGCTTCTCTCGAATGCTTCTTGGAACCCAGTCTTCGTCTCGTAGCATCTCCAGAATCGCACCGCGAATCAAAGCAATGGCATAAGTTTCAAATTTAACATCGCGAGTTGGGTCGAATTGATCCACACTCTTCACAAGACCGATAACCCCCGAACCAATCAGATCTTCCCGGTCCATTCCGCCAGGAAGGCTTGTTACCAATCTCCCAGCTGTGATTTTCACTAAGTATGAAAAATGATTAATGATGGAAATTCGGGCTTCTGGGTCTCGATAGACCTTAAACTGGATCCACGCTTTCTTGATTTGATCAGGGGTCAGTGACAATGGGCTACCTCTTTCCTTGGATTTTTAGGCTGCTTGAGCTGGCGGCGCCTCGTCTTGCTCGACGGGAATTTTATGATAGTCCTGCTCAACATCTAAAGTATGGACGCGAACAGTAAAGAAGACGTACCACACTTGTGTAGCAAGACTTCCTAAAAGAAATGCCAGTGCCGCGCGTAAAACGATGGTAACAGGCTCAACGGAGCATAGAATTCCCGCAGCGATTGCGACAAATGCGGCGATTCCTCCGACAAGTTTTTGCATACCTTCGTCCGTTTTGCGCCGATTGATCGCCGCCTGTCACTAATCCTAGGAAAGTTCTTCAACTTTCTTTAGGGGGAAAATTGAGAAAGTGGTTTAAGTTTTGCTCAATTTTGGATTGTGGATTGTGGATTTTGGATTGAATAGTCAACTATTCTCCATGCGTTCCTCGATAATGCATTACCTTGAACTATCTCACTAGACTCTGATTGCCGCAATGTTCATCACCATGCTCTCTTCGGAATCCAAAATCCAAAATCCACAATCCACAATGACTACCCCCGAATCCTCTTCCTTCCCCAATGATCCAAAAATACGGCAATCACGAGCGAACTGCCAATGATGATGTACTCGTAGTTAGAATTCAGGCTCAGAGTTGAAATTGCTTGCCGCATCGTAGCGATCAAGAGCGCTCCAAGGACTGCACCGAAGGCTGTTCCGCGCCCGCCGTTCAAGCTCACCCCACCAACAACCGCGGAAGCGATAGCGTAGAGTTCGTATCCTTGCCCATCGGCGCTGTTGGCGGCTCCATAATACGTTGCACCTAGATACGCCGAAAGAGCAGCTGTGAGCCCGCAAAGCGAATAAACGCCGATGAAGACTTTCGGGATTCGGATTCCTGCGAAGTGTGCTGCGTCGGCGTTTCCGCCAACCGCGTATATGTTCCTACCTGCAATAGTCTTATGAAGATATAAGGCGAAAGCAAGGGCGGTAGCAGCCATGACTAGGGTTGGAATTGGATAGAGCCCCTTCGGAAGCCCCATCGTGTTTTTTGTAATCGCGGTCAGACTTTCGGGCATGTTTATGCTTTGAGCTTTACTGGTTACAAATGCGATGCCCCGATAAACCCACATGGTCCCGACTGTGACTACAAATGGATGAACCCCCAATGACACGACCAAACTTCCATTTATGAGCCCTGCAAGTAGCCCTATTCCCAAGCAGATGCCCAGAGCAACGATCAATAGGAGTCCCGTGGACATTGTCTCGCCCAGCGATTGCAAAGCCATCGCCGTCAGAACACCGCTAAGCGCATAAGTTGAACCTACGGAGAGGTCAATACCGCCTGACAGCATCACGAGTGACATTCCGACAGCCAATATCGCAAAGAAACTGGTGTCGGTGGCAAGTTGAATCAGCGTTTCGGGGCGTAGGAAGCTGTTGACAGTGTGATCTGTTCCTCGCACTGGAATCTGCGGTGCAGCAAGCGTGATGACGATAAACAAAACGGAAATGACCAGTCCAAGGCCAAAAAGTTGTGATTGAAAGAGCCGCTTGAATCTCTTTGCCAGTTGTTGGTTGTTGGTTGATGGTTGTTCCCGCATCCCAGCATCCCTTCATACTCGCATTCCACGATAGGAGCGAGATTGCGCGAATCGTACCTGGTTCCGAAACACGCAGATAGAGCGATACGCCATCATTTGAACTGACTTGCCCTGGCTTCGTCAACGTAATTCGAAAATGACGTATAACAACAAGCATGAATACGCCGTTTGATTGGCAAGAAGCAGTCGGCCATCGGGCCGGATACGTAGAATCGAGGCTTGCGCTTGGAACACCAGTGCTTGCTGTCTCTATTGACGCTGGTATCGTGCTATTTACTTACAAAAGACAAGCTCGAAAGCTGTTTGAAGTGTACGACCACCTTGCAATGGCAGGAATCGGTCAGCAATCGGATATCGAAATGATTCGCATGGCCGCACTCGATTTTGCTCATCATGAAGGCTATCAGCGAAGTGAGCGCGACGTGACGATTCAGCGAGTAGTGAATGCTGTTGCCCAACCGATCAAACGGGCTTTTGCCGACTTTTCTTCGGCTCCTTTCGTCGCCTTATCACTCTTCGCAGAAGTTTCCGATGCGCCTGCTACCGACAGATTTGTAATGGTGGATTATGACGGTGACTATCACGCCCGGACCAATTTTGCATATCTGGCTGCTGGCCAAGTCGCGGCAACCTTTATCGAAGACAAGCTAAGCACGGCTCATCTGGCGACCGCAGGCTACGATACTGCGATTGATGAACTTGAGTCAATTTGGCGAGAAATTATTGCTATTGATCCGGGTGGGCGCGAGATCACCGAGGAGTTTACGCAAGAAATCGCTATTTTGGAACGAACTGCAGAGCCAGTTTCTCGATTCCGATACGTATCAAGAGATGAATTTTAGTCGTTCCCCACTTTGGATAAGGCTAACCGCAAAGCATCGGCTGCATCTTCGGGAAGCATATCGTTCGTAAAAGCTCCGGCACCTGCTTCGCTTCCAGCCAAATACTTAAGTTTTTCAGCGGTTCGATTTGGTGGGTAAAACTCTACATGAAAGCGGCTCCAAGATGCATCATACTGATGCATTGCCATGATGTATGGAAGCGAGAAATTAAATAATTTGTCGTATGCTTTTGTAAGCCTTGAAAGTGCATCGGCTAAATCATCGAGATCGGATTCGACAAATTCGCCAAGGCACGAAAGTGGCTTTTTAGCTACTATGTGTGCTTCAAAAGTGTAACGAGCGAAAAACGGAACCAACGCTACAAACGAGTCATTTTCAAATAGCACGCGCTTTCCTTCAGATTCAACGATCTCGAATTCTAGCCAGTCGTCAGCCAATAATTCCCCAGTAGTTTCAAAATGCTCATGCTCCGCCATAAGCTCGGTTTGTAAAGTATACGGAATGAAAGGGTAAGCATATATTTGCCCATGCGGATGAGTTAATGTTACACCAATTACTTCGCCTCTATTTTCAAATATAAAAACGTATTCTATGCCTTCTGTTTTTGCTAATTCGCAATAGCGTTCCTTCCAAATTCTTGTCAATTTGCGAATCTGTTCGATAGGCAAAGTGGCAAATGTTGCATTGTGATCTGACGAATAGCAAATTACTTCGCAAACGCCTTCCGAAGGGCGTACTGGACAAAGTGCTGATCCCACAACGTCCGGTTCCGGTGCAAGCTGACTCATCGAAGGAAATTTGTTCTCAAAAACCACGATGTCGTAGTCATCGAAAGGAATTTCAGTTTCAAATTCTCCAGGTTTCGTAGGGCAAAGCGGGCAAAATCCAGGAGGTGGATGATAAGTGCGGTCTTGCCTATGCGTTGCCGTAATCACCCAAGTTTTCAGATATGGGTGGTATCTCAGCTCCGACATGATTAAAGTTTAGCCTAATGGAACGCAGACTTCAGTCTGCATCTGAACCGCAGACTTTAGTCTGCAAGCGCTCACCGCGATGCTTTAGAATCCCGCCCAGCAATGCAATATCTGTCGGCCGAACACCCGGAACTCTCGAAGCTTGCCCCAAATTGGTTGGACGGACTTTTGAGAGCTTTTCCTTTGTCTCATGGCTCAATCCCTTCAATTCGTAATAGTCTAAATGCTCTGGAATTCGTATCGAATCCACCTTCCGGCTTCTGCTAGCCGTTCGTTTTTGAATCTCCAAGTATCCAGAGAATTTCGCCGCCAAATCAATTTGGGCAAAAGCCTCGCTTCGGATTTCGCAATCGGAAATATCGCTCATCCACGCAGGAAATGTTGAATCTACAAGGCTTGCAAAGGCCAATGCATCGGACATTGAAAACGAAGCTCTTCGCATCAGATCAAACAAATCAGTCTTGTTGTCAACGTCTGCCTGCCCGACTTCGGCAAGCTGCACTCGGTGCCTTGAACCCACTTCGAACGACTTGAGAGCGGCCGTTCCTTCATCAATTTGCTCAGTCTTTTTGGAGAATCTTGCCCACCTATTTTCGTCGCAAAGTCCGATCTCCTTTGCTAACGGCGTAAGTCGTGTATCGGCATTGTCATGACGCAAAAGTAAGCGATGCTCGGCCCTTGCAGTCAGCATTCGATACGGATCGTCAACGCCTTTAGTTACCAAATCGTCAATCATAACTCCTATGAAGGCTTGATCTCGTGCCAATACAAATTCAGAGTCGTTACGAGCAAATCGGGCGGCGTTAATTCCAGCAATAATTCCCTGAGCTGCGGCTTCTTCATATCCGCTCGTTCCGTTGATCTGGCCTGCTAAAAATAGTCCAGAAACATTTTTGGACATCAAAGTCGCATTGAGCGCCAACGGGCTTGCCATGTCATATTCCACCGCATAGCCGTATCGAAGCACTTCGACATTTTCAAGGCCGACAATGGTGGTCAATGCGGCATGTTGCGCTTCGGAAGACAGGGAGCTTGAAAACCCCTGAACATACACCGATCCGCCGTCCCATTCTTCGATTTCCAGAAAGATTGGGTGGCGATCTTTATCCGCGAATTTTACAACTTTATCTTCAATACTTGGACAATATCGTGGGCCAACGCCTTCGATCTGCCCAGAATACATTGCGCTTTCGCTAAGCCTGGAACCAACAACTTCATGGGTTTTTGCATTGGTATGAGTCTGCCAACATGGATACAACTCTCTGACCATCGGCCGTGGCCGAGGCATGAAGCTAATCGTCCCGGCTTCTGGCTCGCTAGCAAAACTCTCGAGCCCTTCAAGGTTGAGCGAGGAAAGCCGAACTCGTGGAGTCGTGCCGGTCTTAAATCGGCGAAGTTCGTGTCCATTCTCGACTAAGAATTGAGAGAGGCCGCCTACTGCCGGGTCGCCATGACGCGCAGCAACAAATTTCTCGTTGCCGCGATGACAAAGTCCGTTGAGAAAAGTCCCCGTTGTGAGAACGACGGAAGGGGCTTCGATGAATATGGGTTCGTTGTCGGTTGTCGGTTGTCTGTTGTTTGTTATTGGTTGTTGGTTATTAGTTGTTGGCAGGACGTAAACACCAATTACTTTGGAATTCTTCGTTGCAACAGTTTCGACGGTGCCTTCGATGATGGTCAAGTTGTCAGTTATTGGTTGTTGGTTATCAGTTTTTAGTTGTTGGTTGCCGCTAAATTCAATACCCTGTACCCCATACCCTACAACCTTTTCCCCGCGTCCGCTTTCCGAACCCTTCCCCTCCATAATCTCTCTCATCAATCTAGGATAAAGATTCTTGCAAACATGCGCCCGGACGGTTTGAACCGCCGGTCCCTTTCCGGTTCCAACTCGCCGAATGTGGGTCATCGCAAGGTCGGAAGTCAGCCCCATCTGTCCGCCAAGTGCGTCAACTTCTCTCGCCAAATGACCCTTTGCAGGTCCGCCGATGCTGCAATTACAAGGCAAATGACCGATGCGCTCTTTGTTGATCGTGATGCAAGCAGTTCTAAGCCCCATACGTGCCGAAGCCAAGGCAGCTTCAATCCCAGCATGCCCAGCCCCCACAACAATTACATCAAATCGGTTTTGCACTCGAAAGAGTGTACTTGGGTAGAAGATTGCATGCATAGTATAGGTTGTATGGATTGGATGATTTGTATACACGTTTGCGAGGATGCAGGGAAGCGTTTTTCTTTGAAAACCAATAACTGACAGTAGCAGGACTTTTTGATCACCCGCCGAATTCTCAAGACATGCTTTCCATACTTGTCGCATGCTCACTCATCTCAGCCCATTCACAACAAGGAGTTCCAACAGCCGACGATTACAAGCCGTCGGGCCCCAAGATTGTCTTTTCACTAGCGAGTGGCGGCTCGTTTACAATAACCACAGATCCAGCTAGATCGCCGGAAACCGTCAAACATGTGCTCGCTCTGGTCAAAAAGGGTTTCTATGATCGTCAGCGATTCCATCGAGTCGAATGGTGGGTGACGCAATGGGGCGCACCAGAGAGCATCAATGAGCCACTAGACGTGAAGGATCCGAAAACAGGCAAGATGGTACCAAGCGAGTCCGTCGGCGATGGTGGATCGGGCAAAGACATTTCGGTTTTTGAAGGTTCGAGGGATGTCGATTTTTATCGAGGAGTTGTAGGTGTTGCATCAAACGGGCTGCAACTTCCTGGCGATTCTCAGCTATTCATCATCAGGCGGGAAGCATTCCGGCTTTGGAATTCTTATGCAGTGGTTGGAAAAGTCACGGACGGAATGGATGTCGTTGGCAAAATCCAGCGCGGCGATCGGATTAAGTCGGCTGTTGTGAAGTAGTCCGATCCCCTCCCTTATTCGACGCAGGAGAATGAGGGAGGGGTTGGGGAGGGAGTAATAGAGGGCCCGAAATTGACGAACGAACAACGAGACCGTCAATCGGCGGCAGAACAAGAAGCATTGAAAATGCTGAACATTGCCTTGAAAGAAGGGCGTCGAACGCCTCGCCGTCACCAGAGGTTTGTAATTGCTGTCGTACTGCCGATTTTCATTGCCGTACTTTTGATTATTATCTGGATTTTTCGGTGAAAAACCGATGCAATCACAAACTCAGTAACATGCTGGCGTGACCGATCCATTACGAACTGAGCATGGTGGTGCATTTTTTGACGCAATTGGCGTTGACTTTCGGCATTTGGAAAGAGCCAAAAACGTTGTCAATGCGGATGTCTTGGATGCGTGGTACGATCCGTCGCCAAACGTAATTAAGGCACTTCAAGAGAATCTGACCTGGCTTGTCAAGACGAGCCCGCCAACGCGTGGTGAAGGTCTTGTCAAGGCGATTTCGGAGTACAGAAAAATTGACGAGGAATCAATCTTGCTTGGTTCAGGCTCTTCTAGCCTCATGTTTTGGGTACTTCCAAAGCTATTCCAGACTGGAGATGAAGTTACTATTCTTGATCCCACTTATGGCGAATATCGGCATGTGCTAGAACGTCATGGAGCGCGTGTCAGGATAGTTATGCTCCAGCCGGAAAACGACTTTCGCATAAACCTCAATGAATTGATTCAGGCTGTTCAGAGGAGTCGGCTAACTGTGCTTGTAAATCCCAATACGCCAACCGGAGCATCGCTCTCAAGAGAACAAATTCAAGATCTGATCGGTGCGCTCCCTTCGGATTCCAAGCTTTGGATAGACGAAACTTACGTTGACTTCGACCCGAATCGTCCCACGATGGAGGCCATAGCAAGTACCGATCATCGAGTCACTGTTTGCAAATCAATGTCTAAGTTCTATGCTCTGAGCGGATTACGTGTCGGCTATCTGATTGCACATCCTGAGTTTGTACGTTCCCTTGTGCCATATGATCCTCCGTGGGGAGTGGGATCCCTTGCTCAGTTAGCAGCAGTTGAAGCGCTGCGCGATGAAGCCTATTACGCCGAAATGGCTGAATTAACAAGGCAAAAAAGGGTTGAGTTAGATCTTACTCTCTCAGCAATTCCGGGGCTCAGAACCCATGCCAGCGCAGCGAATTTCATATTATGCCGATTAGATAAGCCCGTTACCGCGGATGTTGTCAAATATTGCGAATCAATAAGTGTGTTCCTGCGAAATTGCGACTCGTTAAGTCCAAGCTTTAAAGGCCATTATCTTCGGACAGCCGTAAAGAATGGTGAACAGAACAAACGGATCGTTGAAGCTATTGAGAGTGCGATAGCAACACTTAACTAGTCGCTAAAGCCACCATCATTTTCATTCCAATCTCAATGGCATCATCATTGAAATCAAATTGAGGAGTATGAACGCTAGGATAAGAATCTTTGCCAACAGGAATCAGCCCTAGTTGGAAGAAGCAAGCCGGGCAAGATGCCCCGTAGTAACTAAAGTCTTCTCCTCCCATGGTTGGTACCGCGTCATCGGAAACCCACTCGGCTCCTAGAGTCGAAACAGCGACTTCAAGAAATCGGTCAACGGCTCCGCCGTCATTTACCGTTGCTGGATAACCGTGTTCCCAGTGGGTTTCGACAGTCATTTCAAAAGTCTCAGCGATGCCGTTTGCGGTCCTCTTCAATTGCTCTTCAGCCGACAATCGAGTTTCCGCTTTGAGAGTTCGGACCGTGCCTTCGATATAAGCGGTTTCTGGGATGATGTTTTGCGCTGAACCAGCTTTTAAAATGCCAACGGTTACGACGATTTGGTCAAACGGATCGGTGTTTCTTGAACAAATCGTTTGGAGCGCGGTCACCAAATGAGCAGCAGCTACGATTGGATCGCGAGTTGTTTGCGGAGCGGCGGCATGTCCGCCCTTGCCACGAAGAGTGATGGTGAATTGATTAGTCGCCGCCATCATTGGGCCGACGCGAGTCGCGACATGGCCCAATCCAACTGTCGTCCATCCATGCAATCCAAAAATGTAATCCGCCTTTTTGCCAAGAATGGAGCCATCAAGGCAGCCCTCATCTCGCATCATCATTCCGCCCGCGCCGCCTTCCTCAGCAGGTTGGAAAACAAAAAGAATGTTGTTGCGCCTTTCGCGCATTTGAGAAAGCTGATGGGCTGCACCAATCAGGATTGAAGTGTGGCCGTCGTGCCCGCATGCATGCATAACGCCCGGAAATTGGCTGGTATAGGAGACTTCTGTCTCTTCTTGAATTGGCAATGCGTCCATGTCCGCTCGCAAGGCTATGGTCAAAGCAGACTCTGGATTGGCTGTCGCAGGCAAGTAGCCCAAAACACCCGTTCCTTTGGCAAGTCCAGTTTTGAATTCAATTCCAGCATTTCTTAACTCATCTTGGACTCTTTGAGAAGCATAAGTCTCTTGAAACATGAGCTGCGGATGTGCGTGGAGATCGTGACGAATTTCGGTGATTCGGGCAATGCTTTGGTCGGCGGGAGCAGTGGTAGCCATTCAAGAATTGTACTGCAATAGAAAGGAGCGCAATCGATTCAATCGTCCGCGCTCCATTCAATTCTCGCGCTCCCTTACTTAATACCGATAGTGCTCGCTCTTAAACGGGCCCTTCTTCGAAACTCCAATATAATTCGCCTGATGATCTGAAAGCTCAGTTAACTCCGCATCTAGTTTTTGAAGTTGAAGCCTCGCCACCTTTTCGTCCAAGATTTTCGGCAAAACATATACGCCGGGAGCGTATTCGCCCTTCTTCGTCCACAGCTCGATTTGCGCCAAGACCTGATTTGCAAAGCTGGAAGACATTACGTAGCTTGGGTGCCCTGTCCCGCAACCGAGGTTAACGAGTCTGCCCTTCGCAAGCAAAATGATACGTTTTCCATCGGGGAAAATTACGTGATCCACCTGCGGCTTGATCTCATCCCATTCGTAGTCGTTAAGAGATGCCACGTCAATTTCGTTGTCAAAATGCCCGATATTGCAAAGAATTGCGTTGTTCTTCATCGCTTTCATGTGGGCGTGGGTGATGACATGATAGTTGCCAGTCGCAGTCACAAAAATGTCTGCTTTGCTTGCGGCGTAATCAGTTGTCACGACTTTGTAGCCTTCCATCGCTGCTTGAAGTGCGCAAATCGGATCCACTTCGGTAACCCAAACTTGAGCGCTCAATGCACGAAGTGCTTGTGCTGAGCCTTTACCCACATCGCCGTATCCGCAAACAAGCGCGATCTTTCCGGCGACCATTACGTCGGTCGCTCGCTTGATTCCATCAACCAACGACTCTCGGCAGCCATACAAGTTGTCGAACTTTGACTTGGTAACGCTGTCGTTTACGTTGAAGCAAGGAAAGGGAAGTTCGCCCTTCTTTTGCATTTCGTAAAGGCGATGAACGCCGGTCGTAGTCTCTTCGCTAACGCCCTTGATGTTTGCTTTGATTCGGCTGTAGAACGATGAATCTGATGCAAGTTTCTTCTCTATTGAATTGAAAAGTGCAACTTCTTCTTCACTGGCAGGATTCGCCAAAACGCTTGCATCGCTTTCGGCTTTCGAACCCAAAAGTACTAGCAAAGTGGCATCGCCGCCATCGTCCAAAATCATGTTTGGCGTTCCGCCATCGGACCACTCAAAAATTTTGTGGGTGAATTCCCAATATTCCTCCAGCGATTCGCCTTTGAATGCAAAAACTGGCGTTCCAGTTGCTGCGATGGCCGAAGCGGCATGATCTTGCGTAGAGTAAATGTTGCAGCTTGCCCATCGAACTTCGGCACCAAGCGCTTCAAGAGTCTCGATGAGGACAGCTGTTTGAATCGTCATGTGAAGCGAGCCGGCGATTCGTGCTCCTGCAAGTGGCTTTGAAGTCGAATATTCGTCTCGGATTGCCATCAAACCGGGCATTTCGGTTTCGGCGATCGCCATTTCTTTTCTGCCCCAACCTGCTAGGCCAAGGTCTGCGACGTGAAAATCAGTTTTCATAGGATTTGTTATCGTTTGCATCGTTCTCTCCAATTGTCCGTATCGAGCGCTTTTCGCATGAAGTATTTCAAAACGAAAAGCGCTCGCAACCGGTTTTTCGATTGCGAGCGCCGTTATACTTGTCGAGCCTGGTCCCGAATCTTCGGGTTTGCAACGCTCCTCGACGTTGATATTATTCCATATTTTCTCTTTTCCCTTTTCCGTCCAATGAAGGAATGTGCCACAATTACCAGTGCCTCAAAATTGGGGCAGCATATGAATTGCGTTGGGTTGCTTTCGAGTGTCAAGAATGTTTGTGCTCCGGAATCCTCGCCCCACGCAAAGGAGCACAAATGAATACAAAAACACTTTTTATCGGTAATTTGCCGTACTCGGCATCGGAATCCGATGTAATGATGCACTTTGGTGACTATCAGCCAGTATCCTGCCGCGTTCTTGGAGACAAGGGAATTGCATTCCTTGATGTTGAAGAATCGCGAGCCGCAGAAGCAGTCGAAGCCCTAAATGGCAGCGAACTCGGCGGACGAGCCATCAAGGTTGACGAAGCTCGACCTCGCGAAGATCGTCCTCGAGGCGGCGGTGGTGGCGGCTATGGCGGCGGTGGCGGTGGCGGTGGCTTCCGATCTGGCGGCGGCGGTGGCGGCGGTGGCCGTGGCGGCAGCGGCGGCGGTGGCGGTGGCTACGGCGGCGGCAAAGGCGGCAAGTACGGCGGACGCTAAGTCCTTACCTTACTAAAAATCAGAAAGCCCGATCAGTTTTGATCGGGCTTTCTGATTTGTGAATTGGGTGAATTGGGTGAAGTTCGGGGTGGTCAAAGGACGCAGGCTTCAGCCTGCATCTGGACCCCAAACTTCAGTCTGGCTGTACCTCTGAAGTGCGATATTGACTAACGAAAACTAATTGCGAATCTGCCAGTGAAAATCACGAAGATTTCTTGGCGGCTCTGATTCGGAACATTGCTCTTTCGACCGCGTCTGCTGCTTCCGCGGTTGTCATCGTGGAAACCTCGCCTTTCAGCGCACGAAGAGCTTCTTCAAGGTCAAACTCAGCCTTTGCGAGATCAATCTCAGTTGCAAGTTGCGCGTCGTCGGCAAGTATCGTAACGTTTGTAGGCGATACTTCGGCAAATCCGCCACCAATCGAAGCGTATTGTCTACCACCGCCCGCCAAGAATTCGATGATTCCCGGCTTCAATGCGGCAATAATCGGCTCATGTCCCGCCCAAACGCCAAAATATCCCGCAATTCCTGGAACGGTTACCGATTCAACCTCAAGTTCCGCGACATTTCTGTCCGGTGCGACGATGGAAAGTTGAAAAGACTTTGCCATAGCCTATGCCATCGCCTTCAATTTCGCAGCTTTTTCACGAACGTCTTCGAGCCCGCCACAGTAAAGGAAGGCTTGCTCAGGAATGTCGTCCAGATTGCCGTCCATGAGTTCCTTAAACGCGGCAACCGTATCTTCAACGGTTACATATCGGCCAGGGTTTCCAGTGAACTGCTCGGCAACAAAGTTTGGCTGCGAAAGGAATCTTTCAACCTTTCTGGCACGAGCTACAACCTGCTTGTCATCGTCTGAAAGTTCGTCAATTCCCAAAATTGCGATGATGTCTTGTAATTCTCGATATCTCTGAAGAGTCTGCTGAACAGCCCGTGCAACCTTGTAGTGCTCTTCGCCAACGATTCGCGGGTCGAGGTTTTTCGAGGTCGAAGCCAATGGGTCAACCGCAGGATAAAGTCCCTTGGAAGCAATTGCACGATCCAGATAAACGTAAGCGTCAAGGTGAGAGAACGTCGTGGCTGGAGCAGGGTCAGAAGGGTCGTCAGCTGGAACATAAACCGCTTGAACCGATGTTACCGAGCCCTTGTTGGTTGATGTAATTCGCTCCTGCAAGAATCCCATTTCTGTAGCTAGTGTTGGCTGATATCCTACAGCGCTTGGCATTCGTCCAAGAAGCGCAGATACCTCAGAACCAGCTTGAACGAACCGGAAAATGTTGTCTACAAAGATCAGAACGTCTTGCCCTGATTCGTCGCGGAAATACTCGGCCATTGTTAGCGCAGTAAGAGCAACTCGAAGACGTGCTCCTGGCGGCTCGTTCATCTGGCCGAACACCATTGCAGTTTTGTCAATAACTCGCTTTTCCTCGCCGTCAACGTCTTTGAACTTGGCATGAGACATTTCGAGCCAAAGGTCGTTTCCTTCGCGAGTTCTTTCGCCAACGCCAGCGAAAACCGAAACGCCTGAAGCTTCAACAGCGATGTTTCGAATCAATTCTTGGATGAGAACAGTTTTGCCTAGTCCTGCACCACCGAAAAGTCCAATCTTTCCACCCTTATTAAACGGAATTAAGAGGTCAACAACTTTAAGCCCAGTAGGCAGGAGTTCAACTTTCGTAGATTGCTCGATATAGGTTGGCGGGTCTCGGTGAATCGGGTTCTTTGGAGTATCGGCTGGCAGTGGGTCTCCACCGTCAATTGGCAAACCTAAGAGGTTGAATACTCTGCCCAAAGTCACATTTCCAACAGGAACGGAAATTGGCGATCCAGTATCGAAAGCTTCCATGCCGCGCACCAAGCCATCCGTCGTGCTCAAAGCAATGGTACGCACGATGTCATCGCCAAGGTGCTGGGCTACTTCACAAGTGAGGTTGATCCCTCGCTTTTCGTCCGTAATCGTGATCGAATTGTAGATGTTGGGAAGGTTGTCTGTCTTAAAACGACAGTCAACAACGGGACCCATAACTTGAATAACTGTGCCGGTTCCGGGCATGTGTTTGCGTTCCTCCGAGGCGTTGAAATTGCCACCCCGACAGGTCGGGAGCGACAAGGAATTATACCCGGTGGGGTGTGACTTGGGTGAATTGGGTGAATTGGGTGAATTGGGTGAATTGGGTGAAGTGAGTGAAAGGGGAGCTACGGGTCAACCCACATTGCAACCTGGTAATCAACGTTGGCTTCACCCAATTCATGCTAATCATCCAATTCACCTCATTCATCCCCATCACCCACTTGACAAAAAGAAGGGACTACAATAGACCATCTCGAATTGAAGGTGTGCTATGAAGCGAATTTTTCTTTTCTCTCTTGCTGCGATTGCCCTAGTCGGTTGCGGTTCCTCTGCTGAATCAGGCGATTCCACTGCGACAGGTTCAAGCGACACGTCGAAAAAACTTCGAATTGCCGTGATCCCTAAGGGTGCCACTCACGAATTCTGGAAGTCCATCCACGAGGGAGCCGATAAAGCTGCCGCGGAGCTTGGAAACGTCGAAATCATTTGGAAAGGCCCAATGAAGGAAGACGACCGAGAAGACCAGATCAAGGTTGTGGAGGACTTCACGACCCAAAAGGTGGACGGCATTGTTCTTGCCCCTCTCGACGATACCGCGCTACGAATTCCTGTTGACGAAGCCCAGAAATCCGGGATTCCGGTAGTAATAATTGACTCTGGCCTGAAGGATATCGCGACCGTTAGTTTTGTCTCGACAAACAACTATGAGGCCGGCAAACGAGGCGGAATGCACATGGTCGAAATGCTCGGCAAAGAACCTAAAAAGGTGATCGTTCTTCGATACCAAGAAGGTTCAGCAAGTACAACGGAACGCGAAAATGGCTTTTTGGATGCGCTAAAGACCGCTTCGAACATCACGATTGTCAGTAGCAATCAGTTTGCTGGCTCCACGGTCGAAACGGCTCAAAAGGCATCCGAAAACTTGCTAGCAGCCTTCAAGCAATTCGACGGAGTGCTTTGTCCCAATGAGAGTTCGACATTTGGAATGATGCGCGCATTGCAAGATGCTGGTCTCGCGGGCAAGGTGAAATTTGTCGGTTTTGATGCATCGACAAAGCTGATCGAAGGACTGACTAACGGTCATATTGACGCGCTTATGGTTCAAAATCCGCGAAAAATGGGCTACTTGGGCGTGAAGACAATGGCCGCGCATTTGAAGAAAGAAACGGTTGAAAAGCGAATTGATACCGGGGCCGAAGTTGTGACGAAGGCGAACATGGGCGAGCCAACGATTGCTGAGCTGCTTTCGCCGCCGAAGGGGTGATTTTTGTGGCGCGTCGGCATATAGTTTGCAGGTTGTTGGCAAGTTGGTTTCAGGTTGCTAATCACTTGACAACAACTTGCTAACAACCTGCTAGCCACCTGCCAACCACCTGCTAACAACCTAACAAATGAACTGGAAAAACCTCCTCGGACTTCTCGCCACATGGCTTGTTGTCATTGTGTTTTTCGTCAGCTACATTTGGCTGACGAAAGACAAAGAAAGTGGCCTTGCGTTTGCCTCGCAAGGGAATCTTGAAACCGTCTTTCGGCAGACGGCAATCGTCGGTTTTTGCGCGATCGGAATGACTTTCGTCATTGTCTGCGGGATGCTGGATCTTTCGGTCGGTTCGGTTGTTGCGTTTGTCACAGTTTGTATCGCTTGGCTATTGGCGCGAGGGCATTCTCCGGTAGTCGCAGCGACTGGAGGAGTACTTGCTGGCGTAGTTGCCGGAGCGATTAACGGCCAGCTCATCAATCGGCTAAAGTTATCTCCGTTCATCGTAACTTTAGGGACTTTGTTGATCTTTCGAGGCATTGCGAAAGGACTTGCAAATAATCAGAAGATTGATGCCCCAATGACCTGGATGGCAGACATTTTGGCTCGACTAAGCCCAGACAAGCAATGGCAGATCTTTCCAATTGGAGTTTGGCTCGTCGTTCTGAGCGGATTGGCGGCTGCGCTGCTGCTGGAGCGAACGGTGTTCGGTCGAAACGTGGTTGCAGTCGGAGCGAATGAAGAAGCCGCACGGCTTGCAGGCATTTCTCCGACATCGGTACGCGGCAAGGTGTTCGCTCTTGCCGGTCTGTTTGTGGGTCTTGCCGGACTGATGCAGTTTTCGAGACTTACGGTTGGTGATCCCACAGTTGCTTCAGGATTAGAACTGGACGTGATTGCGGCGGTAGTTATCGGCGGGGCAAGCCTTTCTGGCGGGCAAGGGACCATTGTGGGCTCGCTTCTGGGTGCTCTGGTGATTTCTACCATTCGGGCAGGCTGCTCTCAGGCGGGGTTTCCGAACAACATCCAAGAAATCGTGACGGGCTGCATCATCATTACGGCGTTGGCGATTGATCGAATTCGGCGGAGGGGAATTGTATGAATGTTATGCAAGTTAGCAAGTGGCCATTTGATGCTGAGGCATTTAAGAAAGACGTTGACGAAGTAGGTGGTCCTGATTTCGAACTGCAAATTCTGCAATTGTGGAACAGTGCTTGGCTTATTCTTATCGAACACAATGGACCAATCAGTGAAATTCGCTTTGGTGATTTCGTCTATCCATGCGATTGCCCGGATGACTTTGATCGATCGAATTGGCAATCTGCCTGGAATGAAACAGTATTGCTCGATGAAGTTGGTACACCGCAATTCGCATTCTTCCTACACTGCAAGGAGATGTCTGGTGCTCTTTTCTATGGTTCACAACGGCATGAACTCCCATCTCCATCGCCGGTAACTGAGAAGCAGATCAGCTTGATTTCCTATTCGGCACCGTGGTGGGTGGACGGCATGGGACAGATCGAAATGCAAATCAGTTAGAATCATCTTACAAAAGACCTAAACACCGGAGAAGCCATGAAAAACTCATTTTATATCTCACTTGCCCTCGTAGCTTTGACGATGCTCGGGTGTTCGGGAGGAAGCGGATCAGAAGCAATCGTATCAGGCAATACAAACCCAAAAACCTCAACAGCGGCAGATGGCAACAAAAAGACGTCCCTCAAAATCACTTTGATTGCCAAGAGCCAAAACAACCCGGTATTCCAAGCTGCCAAAATTGGTGCCGAAGCCGCCGCCAAGGAACTCACCGAAAAGGAAGGCGTGACAGTCACCGTAGATTGGCAAACGCCGCCAACGGAAGACGGGCAAGAACAGGCAAAGCGAATTGCTCAAGCTGTCAACAACGGCGCAGACGCGATTATCATAGCTTGTTCCGATGCCGCTAAGGTCAAAGGCGCGATTGACGAAGCGGTGGACAAAGGAGTTGCCGTTATGTGCTTTGACAGCGATTGTGGCGATTCGAAACGGTTTGCATTTTTCGGCGCAGATGATATGGAAGTTGGCAAAATGGTTCTTGATGAGCTAGTTGCACAAGCTGGAGCTGGGCAGCTCAATGTTGCAATTCTCGCCGGCAACCAAAATGCACCGAATCTTCAAAAGAGAGTGAAGGGAGTTGAAGAGGCAGCAAAATCTCACTCGAATGTGAAGATCGTGAATACGGTGTATCACATCGAATCTCCACAGGATGCAACTGCGGCGGTTCAGCGCGAAATGAAAGCGCACCCCGAAATCAATGGCTGGGCAATGATCGGCGGTTGGCCCCTTTTCGCTCCGGCGTTGCTGACTGAGCTCGACCCAATGAAGGTCAAAATCGTGGCCGTAGACTGTCTGCCGGCCCAACTGCCATACATCGAGAAGGGAATTGCGCCTGTGCTCTTTGCTCAACCAATTTACGATTGGGGGCATACCAGTGTGAACATCGTTTTCCGCAAAGTAATCAAGGGCGAGAATGTCGAAGCCTTCAACAAGATGGAGCTGATGAAGATTGACAAATCGAATCTTGGCGAATGGGGAAAGCAACTTCAAAAATGGGGATTCAACGATGTTGATCCCAAATGGTTGAAATAGGCCTGCAAACAAAAAATCCCCGGCAGATTGTCGGGGATTCAATTTAGGAGATAGAGTCAATTTACTTGCGTCGTCGTCGTAAAAATGGAATCACGCCTAGCCCAAGAACGGCCATGGTTGCAGGCTCTGGCACAACGCCAGTGCAGTCAACTTGTCCTCTGATAGCTCCACCTGGAAACTCTGAAGTGTGAACATTGATATAAGTTCCACCGTTGATCATTGTTGTCAAGAAAGCTGCATTGTTCGCTGTTGCCAATGTTCCAGAAAACGCATAAATCCAAAAAGTGCCCTGGTTGAATGTTGTGCTATTGGTTCCAATATTGAATCTAACCGGTCCATTTACTCCGACAGGCGCTTCATGAATATGCATTCCAGTAATAGCCGTCGGCGAAAGCCCCCAAACGTTGACGGTTCCCTGAATGAGCCAATTCTGGTCGTTGATTGTATAAGAAGCTGTCCCATACGCAGTTGAGCTAGTCGGTGGAACTTCTTGGTTGCCTGCAATAATTGGCGCTGAAAATCCCCAAATCAAAGCTTGACTGTGAGCGGCAAATCCTGCCACTAAAGCTAACCCAAAAACTGTTCTCTTCATTTTTCTACTCCCAAAACTAAATAATGCAACCAATCGGATTGCCGACTGAACCAATAGAATACTCCAAAAATATTCAAATCATGCTAGCAAAAATACTGAATTTCACCACTCTTTGTGCCTGTTCTACCCTCATTTGCAAATTTCCCAGGCACTTGCATTTGCGCATGCTAAATAGCCCATACTTTTACATGCTTCGAACAACATCACTTTTAATCGCATTGGGCGTCGTATTTGCAGTTTTCGGATGCTCCGGCGGTGCATCGAACGAGATTGCAGATTCGAGCTCTGCTTCAAACATGTCTTCAACATCTTCAGATTCGGCTGCAATGACCGAGTCAACGAATCCAGAACCGGCGGTTTCCGATTCAGTTGCTCCGACAACAGCATCGTTTGAGACTGATGCAAAACCGATCATCGCTACAAAATGCATTGGCTGCCATTCAGGTGCTGCTCCGAAGGGCGGCTTGGATTTCTCCCTGCTGGCTACAAATGCCGATGCTACAGCGAAGGCAGACTGGCTAAAGAAAATGTCTGATGAAGTCACTGCTGGAAAAATGCCTCCTTCAAAGGGTGCCCCGCTGACCGAAGAAGAAAAGACAAAGCTCCTAGCTGCATTGAACGCAGTCGGCGGCTAGTCGTTTTTGGGGTGTGGCTCCCCTTCCTCTTCCTGGGAGGAAGGGGTTGGGGGAAGGAGGGTTTGAACAGGTCTCGCATTTTGGACTTGATTCGACGATGAACCATCTTGCCAAGCCATTCGTTTTATTCTGTGGAAAGACAATGAAAACTTTGCGATTCGCATTAATTTCCTTTTGCTTTTTTAGCATCGCCACGTGCTTTTCACAGATCACAATTGGACCTCAGGGGCAGCAGCGCCACACTTCTCCTGTCAAACCGCGTTCAACAGAAGCGCGAATGGCTGAATTCGCAAAGAAACTCTCATTAACGGTTGATCAAAAAAACAAGATTACGAAACTAGTTAATATGCAAGTCGAACGATTGAAAATATTGGCGAAAAACACGAAAATTTCGGACTCAGACCGCAAGTCGAAAATAGCTGCGGATCGTGCACTAGTGAATAAGCAGATTCGGGTGCTGCTCAACAAAAAACAGCAAAAGACATTTGATGCAATGCTTGCTGAAGATGCTAAGAAGAGGCAAAAAATGGGGCAGACTTCAACAAAGCCGCCTCGAAATTGATCCTAAGGTCTTAAAGTTTCTGCTGACGATAATGCTCGTCCGGCCATTCATAAATCAGATCAATTTCTTCTTGAGTTAGCCAATGGATTTCAGCCTTGCACTGCAAGGCTCCAACGATAACCTCAGCAGCCTTCGCGGACATATATGTGGCAGCTTCTGCTTCTCCAATTGAGTTTCCGATGCAGATGAGGCCATGGTTTTGGAGCCAGATTGTTTTGGGCCAAATTCCGTATCTCTCCCGGAATCGAGCCACTCTTTCGTGAATCGAAATCGCCAAAGGAAGTCCGGGAGCAACGTACGGCACATAGCAAGCAGCTGGCCCACATAAAACAATTTCGTCGGGAAAAATTCTGCGATTCGCGTAAAAATCTGCATCTGTGTGGCAAAGGAGTTTTAGCAATTCGGTTGGATGCGTGTGAATCACTACCGTGCATCCAGTCTGATCCATCAGCGAGGCGTGCATATAGGTTTCGGTTGAAGGAACGGCTTCGCCTTTCTTCACACAGCATGTATTGAGCGCGTTTCGGACTTCAGAGGCATCGCGCATTAGCAAATCTATTGCGCGGACGACTTCTGAGATACGAACCTCGCAGAGTCCTTCAAGCGCGATTGTTGCCATCTGTTCGCCGCTGGCTTTGATCCAAAGCGTTCCTTCGCTGTCCGTTAGGCTGATATTGCCTTCCGCTACGATGCATAAACCCTTTGAAGGGTCGGCAATTCTGTGGCAAAGGTCAAGGAGTTGGGCAGGAGTTTCGGACACGTTACATTTTGGCTGGAAACGATTGGAGGATTTCACTCGGACTCCTCCCACTAACCCCCTTCTTTTTCTCCTTCGTCGAAAAAGGAGGGGGAACCGGAACGCTGGTAGAATCGCCTCGACATCTCAAATGGACATCATTTCTCCTTCATACAAATTCGACCGCGCCCGATTTTCCCGCGTTGCAACCGTTTACTACTTGAAACGGTTTTGGGCGATCTATCTCCTATCGGTCCTGCTAGGCATTTTTTTTCTCATCATGCGTCGGGATGGATTAGGGCTGTATATCGGCATTATTTTCTTGGTGTATCCGTTCACAGTGCCGATCCGATATTCGATGGTGATGAGCGCGCGCGCAGCGCAGATGTTCGAACGAGAAATGCACTATGAATTTGGGGAAACGCGTCTAGAAATTCACAATGATTTGGGTGGAGTAACAACAGCTCAGCTTGCTTCGATTCGGGACGTGAGCATCATCTCCGACACTTTGGTACTTCTGTTTGGGAAACCTGGCTTCCTAGTTTTACCGTTGGAAATCATTTCTGAAGAGGATCGGGTTGAAGTGGTTCGTCTGGCTCGAACGCGAGGGAAGTGAACGGGTTCGCAGGTGGTTCGCAAGTGGTTCGCAAGTGGTTGGCAAGTGGCTGGAGATTCCTTTAGCTTAGACACAAAACCACAAACCCTAAACCCTAGTCCCTAGTCCCTAAACCCTGCACATCCCCCGGTAGAATTCAAACATGAAACTTTGGCCTGCTATTTCCGCTTTCGCTGCCTTGGCGATTTCTGCCTGTGGCACACCACCAACAACTGAATCCGCTACTTCTGAATCCAAATCTACCGAATCTGGATTCAAAGTCGCCCTTCTTACTCCCGGCCCAGTTAGCGATGCGGGTTGGAGCGCGATGGCTTACGATGGATTGAAGAGCATCGAATCGGAAATGAATGCGACCGTCAGCAATCAAGAGGCTGGGGGAGCGAAGATCAAGGATTCGATGCGTTCGTATGCTCAGCAAGGCTACAAGCTAGTTTTTGGGCACGGATTTGAGTACAACGAACCCGCAATAGAGGTCGCAAAAGATTTCCCTGACACCGTTTTCGTGTCCAGTTCGGGAGGGAAAACAGCGGCGAACGTCGGAGCATTCAGGTTTTATTTGGAGCAAGGTTTTTACGTCGCCGGCTACTTGGCTGGCCTTTCGAGTAAGACCGGAGTCGTTGTGATGATCGGCGGCGATGACGTGCCCTCGATCCGTTCGACTTTCAAAGCCTTCAAAGCTGGAGCCCTATTTGCAAACCCCAGAATTGTTGTCAAGGAAATCTTTACGGGAAGCGGGCAGGACGACGCGAAGGCAAAATTGGCAACTCTAACCGCCATCCAAGAGGGTGCTGATTTTGTAATTCATCAGGCCAATGCCGCAGCAGATGGAGTTTTCGCGGCTTGCAAAGAAAAGGGAGTTTGGGCATTTGGGGCGAATCTCGACCAAAACAACGATCCAAGCGGAATCATCATCGGCAGCGCGGTAATCAATGCTAAGCCTGCCTTTTTGAAGTTGGCGCAAAGGGTTCAAGCTGGCTCGTTTACGGGAGAAATCGTGCTCATGGGAATGGAAGCGGATGCAATTGATTTCATTCTGAACGGCGAATCGAGCGCGAAACTGCCAGAAGGCGTGGTCGAGAAAGTCATCAAAATGCGCGATGACATCAAGGCGGGTGTGAAGATTGTTCCAAAGGATGAGTTTTAGGCATTTTGGATTTTGGATTTTGGATTTTGTATTGATTCAAAAGTGAACAGTTGAGATCGGAAATTGCCCACTGCCAACTGCCCACCGCCAACTGCCAACATCCTTCACGTCACAATGAACACCTCCCAATCCATTGCCCTCGAAGCAAGCTCGTTGAGCAAGAAATATGGCAGTGTTCAAGCACTTGACGACGTCACAATCGCCTTGTTAGAAGGGCAGATTCACGCAATAGTCGGAGAAAACGGAGCTGGCAAATCCACGCTCGTCAACATTCTTGCAGGGAATTTGAAAGCTGATTCAGGTTCCATTTCTGCACCAAATGCCGATATAGGCACCGCGGATTCAGTTGCGATGGTGCATCAGCACTTCATGCTGGTTCCAGCATTATCCGTTCGAGAAAATTTGCAGCTTTCAGCTTCAAATCGAACTCCAGGAACAATGCTTCCAAGCATCGAAAACGAAGCAAAGATCGCAGAGGAACTTGGATGGGAATTGCCTCTAGAGACCTTGATTCGTGACCTCTCCGTAGGAATGCAACAACGAATCGAAATTGTAAAAGCCCTAGCAGAAGACAAGTCAATACTCGTCCTTGATGAGCCTACCGCGGTGCTTTCACCTGCCGAAGTTGAAGATTTGATGCTTCGGCTCAAGGATTTGTGCGCTATTGGCAAAACAATTGTTTTGATCGCTCACAAATTGTCCGAAGTCATGTCCGTCGCCGATCAAATCACGGTGCTCCGAAATGGAAAAGTCGTTGCCTCCGAGCCTACTTCGAACGTAAACGTTGAACAAGTGGCGTCGTGGATGGTTGGCGAATTTCCTTCGGGGTTGAAAAAACGTGAGCCAATTTTTCACGAAGGAAGCGTCGTCTTGAACAATGTATATGTAAATGCCGACCGTGGAAATGAAGCAGTTTGCGGTGTCTCTCTTTCGATAAATCGGGGCGAGATTGTTGGAATTGGCGGAGTTGACGGCAACGGACAAGTGGAACTGGCTGAAGCAGTGGCTGGCATTCGCTCATTTCGCGGCGGAATGACTTTTCCAGGAAGCAAAGGCGAACCCTTTGAGAGTGTTGCTTACATCCCCCAGGACAGGCATCGAAATGGTTTGGCATTACAAATGAGCGTTCTTGAAAACCTGCTTATTGGCGCTGCTGGTCGGGAAAAGCGAGGCCTCATTCCGTTGCGAGAACTTAAATCGGAAGCGAAAGGCTGGATTGAAAAGTACGACGTTCGAACGTCGTCTATGGACGACCCAATTCGCACACTTAGCGGGGGAAATCAACAAAAGGCCATTATCGCCCGAATTCTTGAACAAAAACCGATAGTCATTGTCGCGGTCAATCCAACTCGCGGCCTCGATGTTCGTGCCACCCTCGATGTCCATCGCAAACTGATCGAAGCAGCCGAATCTGGCGTCGCGGTTCTCGTTTTTTCTACCGACTTGGATGAGCTGAGCGCGCTTGCCGACTGTACAATCTTCATGTCTCAAGGCAAGTTGAGAGACAGTTTGAAAGAAGCCGTTTCAGGTGCAACTTCATGAAGAAACTGCCCCTGATCGTGATTGGATTGCTTGCCTTTCTTTGCGTAATTGCAGGAGTTTTGTTTGTCTTTCAACTTCCAATTCTTGAATCGTTCTCGCTACTCGGCCAAGGAGCATTTGGAGGGAAATTTGGCATAGCAAGAACGCTGGCAATCGCGGGTCCAATTCTATTAACAGGCCTAGCCGTTGTCGTAGCTTGGAGAGCCGGGCTTTACAATATTGGCGGCGAAGGACAAATGCTAATGGGCGGCATGTTCGCTTCCGCCGCTTATGCTTTCGTACCGATATCACCCGGAATTATCCTGCAAGTTACGATGGTACTAGGGGCAGTACTTGGAGGATCTCTCTATGCCGGATTCGCAAGTTGGCTATGGGTCAAACGCGGAGTTCCGCTTGTAATTTCAACGATCTTGCTGAACTTTATAGCAGTTCATTTGCTTGGTTGGGCTGTTACGGGCCCACTTCAAGAGCCTAATCACCAATTGCCGCAGACCGCTTCGCTGCCAGATTCCGTGATGTTTTTTCGTCCAGACCGACAAACGGATTTTCATCTTGGAATTTTGCTTTCTCTTGTTGCTTGCATTGGAATTGCAATTTGGCTTTTCCGAACTTATGAAGGCTTTCGCGTTCGAGTAATCGGATCGAATGAAGGCGTTGCGCGGGCATCGGGTTGGAATGTCGCGCGAAGCCAGCATATCGCGATGCTGATTTCTGGCGGACTTTGCGGATTGGCGGCTTCGCTGAATTACCAAGGAATCACCGGAACAGTTGATGCAGGATTTAGCCAAAATTGGGGATTTCTGGGAATTCCAGTTGCGCTCGTTGGATTGCTGAATCCACTGGGCACTGCTACTTCCGCTGTGCTTTTCGGTGCTCTTTTTGCGGGTTCTGATCAATTGTCTCGTTACACTCCTTCGGGTGCCGCTATTGTTTATGTCGTTCAGGCCGTCGCGGTAATTCTCTTCGTCATTGGCAAGGCTGTGAGCGAGCGCCGTCAAGTGGCTGGAGTAACCAATGATTGATTGGATCGCAGTTTGGCTGTTTTCAACGCCAATTCTTTGTGCGGCGATGGGCGACGTCATAGTCCAACGATCTGGAATTTTGAATATAGGATTGGAAGGACAAATGCTAGTTGGTGCGTTCACGGCGTTCGCCATTAGTTCGGTGACAGGTAACCCATGGCTAGGCTTAATCTTCGGAGCAGGTGCTGGGCTTATAATGGCACTTATCATTGGAAAGCTTGCTATTGACCTTCTAGCGGATCAGGTCGTAGTTGGCATTGCGATGATATTTTTGTCATTGGGAGTAACTGCCTATCTGTATCAAAACCAATTCGGCATGACAGGCTCTTCGGCGGGCGCACCTGTATTGCCGAAATGGGGCGGAATTGATTTTGTGATGGCGTTTTCCGTGCTCTTGGTGCCAGTTTTTGGATTTTTGCTATATAAGACAAAATGGGGGCTTTCGCTGAGAGCTTGTGGCGAATACCCTGAAGCGGCTGAATCCGCTCGCGTATCTGTAAGGAAGGTTCGATTCGTTGCTCTTGCAATTGGCGGCATTTTGGCTGGGATTGCTGGCGCAGAACTTTCAATTGGGATTGCGGGTTCGTTTTCTGAAAACATGACTCAGGGAAGAGGATTTGTTGCGATTGCTATGGTTACCTTTGGCCGGTGGAAGCCTCAGTGGGTTCTGACGTCGTGTTTGCTAATTGGCTGGCTTGAATCAATCCAGTTTCTCGCGCAGTCGAAGGGATGGGACATTCCGTTTCGGCTGCTGTTGGCAATGCCTTATGTTGCAGCTTTATTAGTGTTGATTGTCGTAGGTAAAGGGGCGGCGGGGCCGGAGGCGTTAGGGCAGCCGTTTCGGAAGTACAGATAGAGGCGCAGGATGGAATGAATTCCGCGTTCCATGCCATCCATACTAGAATGAAGAAAACATGAAACCCGTAACATTGACCCGCAGAGTGACTTTTTCCAGCGGGCATCGCTATTGGTTTTCCGATGCATCTGCGGAAGAGAACAGAAAGATTTTTGGCTCATTGGCTTCGCCATTCAACCATGGCCACAACTACGTTCTTTATTGCTCGATCCAGGGCTTTGTTGATTCGAAAAATGGAATGGTTATCAATATCAAGGATTTGGACGACATTCTGAATGATCGAATCGTCACCTTGTTTAATCAGAAAAGCATCAACGATGAGATTCAAGAATTCCGAAATGTTGCGCCTTGCCTCGAAAACCTATTGAAGTTCATAGATTCAAAACTGGTCGAAATCGCTCCCGGAGTCGAAGTCTCTCATTTGAAATTAGAGGAAATGCCTGGTCTATTCGCCGAATTAGATAAGTTGAAAAACAAAATGACGATTACTCGAAGCTACGAATTTGCCGCTGCACACCGGCTTCATGTTCCTGAAATGTCTGAGGCTCAAAATCTTGAGCTTTATGGAAAGTGCAACAACCCGGCAGGGCATGGGCACAACTATATTTTGGATGTGACACTTTCAGGTTCACCAGACCCTCAAACTGGATTCCTCGCCGACTTAGGCGAACTAGATCGTGTGGTTGAATCTCGAGTTGTGGACAGATATGACCACAAGCACTTAAACTGCGATGTTCCAGAACTGGCTGGAATGAACCCAACCTCGGAGATTGTTGCCTTGGCCATTTGGGATCAATTAGAAGGAAAAGTCCCCGGTGTTCTCGAAAAGGTTCGCTTGCAAGAAACGGCGAGAAACATTTTTGAGGTCACACGTGGATAGGCCAACGGCGATATTTATAACGGGGGCAAGTTCGGGGATCGGCAAGGCAACTGCTCTTGAATTAGCTCAACCCGGCACAAATTTGTACTTTGTCGCACGAAGGGAAGATCCAATTGATGCCCTAGCTCAAGAGTGCATTCGCCGAGGAGCGGAGGCACATTTTCGGGCAGTTGATCTAACCGTTCCTGTTCAGCTCGACAAAGTTTGCGAGGATTTTGCGGTCAAGAACTTGGAGTCAAAGTTGGCGGTAGTTAATGCTGCCGGAAACTTAGGAGTCGGCTCCTTTCATGATATGCACTGGCATGACGTTCAAGAAATGATGGACCTCATGCTCATTGCGCCGATGCGAATCTGCCACCGTCTGATTGGACCCATGAGAGAACAAGGCGGAGGGCGAATCGTGAATGTTTTGAGCATCGCCGCGCAGCACACATTTTTTGGATTGAGTGCGTATTCAACGGCGAAAGCAGGACTTCGAAAATTCGGCGAGACGTTAAATGTCGAGTATCGGAAGTTTGGAATTCATTGCACTTCGCTGACTGTTGGGGCAACCGATACTGCCATTTGGGATTCGCTTGAACTGGCGCCAGATAGGCGAGACATGCTAGCTCCAAAGGCCATTGGCGAAACCATTCGGGATCTGATTCATTTGCCTGCCGACCGAACGGTAGATGAAGTCATTTTGATGCCTCCGAAGGGGATTTTGTGAGTTTTGGGAGTGCTTTTTTGGGGGAGGGAGTGCGCCGACCATGTCGGCGCTTTCTATTGGAATCCCAAAATAAATTAGTTTCCGCAGTTATTTTTAAAATGTGCTAAAAGCGCCGACATGGTCGGCGCACTCCCAAAACGAACCATCCATCATAATCTCCTCATGCCCTTCGAGATTCACCCTGAAATCGAAAAAGCCTGGACTCCGCCAGCAAGTTGGTACGTGGATCCAAACGAATTCGAGCGAAGCAAGGAAGCTGTATTCGCCAAAAGTTGGCAATTTGTCGGCGATACGGATATGGTCAAGGTGCCAGGGCAAGTCCACCCATTTACGTTTCTTGAAAGCACTTTGGATGAGCCCCTAGTGTTAACCCGAGACAGAGACGACCAAATTCACTGCGTTTCAAATGTCTGCACGCATCGAGGAAACATCGTTGTAGAAGGCGCCGGAGTCGAGAATTCTTTGCGCTGCCGCTATCATGGAAGGCGGTTTGGACTTGACGGCAAATTTCAGTTCATGCCGGAATTTGAAGGCGTCGAAGGTTTCCCATGCGAAACCGACCACCTCAAAAGCGTTGATTTGCATCAATGGGGAAAGTGGCTTTTTGCCTCGATTGCACCAGGTTGCTCATTTGAAGATTGGTGCGGACCGATGGCAGACAAAGTCGGTTTTTTGCCATTTGTCGAGTTCTTCCATCATCCTGCAAGAACACGAGACTACATGGTGAAAGGGCATTGGGCTTTGTATTGCGACAACTATTTGGAAGGCTTCCACATTCCGTACATCCACGCCGATTTGAATGCCGTGCTTTCGTATGACGACTACCGATACGAGCTTTGGGACCATGGCGTTTTGCAGGTCGGGATTTCAAAAGGAACCGAAGCGACATTTGAATTGCCAAGCGATCATCCTGATTTTGGACAAAATGTGAGCGCGTATTACTTTTGGATGTTCCCAAATCTGATGCTGAATTTCTATCCCTGGGGGCTTTCGGTAAACGTAGTTCGGCCTATTGCTCCCGATCTGACGCGAGTTTCCTTCATCGGCTATGTTTGGAAAGAAAGTGAAATGTGGGAAGGAGCTGGTGGGGCGCTTGATCGAGTGGAAAGAGAAGACGAAGCCGTAGTCGAAATGGTGCAAAAGGGGATGAATTCGAGGTTTTATGATCGGGGCCGATACTCGCCCAAACGCGAGATTGGGACGCATCATTTTCATCGAATTTTGGCTGCGGCACTATTTGGGAATGCGCGGGCTTGACCACGCCATACTTCGTTCGGATTGGTACGGATTAGTTCGGATTTGTTCGGTTTCGTCACAGACGAATCCGAACCCCCGAACCAAACCGAGCTAACCCGAACAAGTTCGCAAAAGCGCGGTCAAGCCCGCGGACTCCCAAATGGTTCCCAAAAAACCTAAAGTTCCTTCTCAACTTTCCGATTATCAGATTAGAATGAGTTTTGCAATTAATTGTCAAGGGCTCCATGTACGCTATCGCTCGAAATCAGGGAAGCCTGTGGAAGCTGTCTCAGGGCTCTCATTTGGAGTAGAAAAGGGCGAAATTGTCGGATTTTTAGGACCAAACGGAGCTGGAAAAAGCTCGACTCTGAAAGTACTGATGGGCTTTATTGAACCGTATTCAGGTTCAGCGAAGGTTTTGGAATCAGAATCTGGTTCAATTGAATCCAGGAGCCGAACCGGCTATTTGCCAGAGGTGGCGATGTACTATCCGTTCCTCACCCCTTTCGAAACACTCACTTTATACGGAGAACTGCAAGGCTTGAAAGGGAAGGCGCTTCGAAATGAAACTTTCGAACTTTTAGAGCGAGTTGGCTTGAAAGGAAGTCAGAAAAAACAGAACCGAACACTTTCAAAGGGAATGCTCCAACGCGTCGGTATTGCTCAGTCTTTGCTCGGAAACCCAGAATTGCTGATTCTCGATGAAGTCACGAGCGGCCTAGACCCAATTGGAAGACGCGAACTGAGGGCATTGCTTCAGGAAAAAAACAAACAGGGAACCACGCTCTTTTTCTCAAGTCACGAACTCAGCGAAGTCAGTCGGATCTGCGATCGAATATTGATCATTGACAAAGGGAAATTGATTGCAGAGCGAAACCTCAAAGAGGTTGAAGCATCCCTTTCGAAATACTTACTAACATACAATGGTGAAACGAGCCTTTTCGACCTCTCCATGGAATTTGAAGAAGACGAATCTGGCAATATGCGAGCAAGTTTTGCCACAAAGGATGCATTGATTGAGGCAATAGATCGAGTGAAAATTTCCGGTGGCAAAGTGACAGACATTGTAGCTGAACAAGGCTCGCTCGAAGATTATTTCTTAGAAACGTTAGGAGTGGCAGCGTGAAGAAATTGTTGATTTGGAAGGCATTGGCACGTGGAGTTGTTCTCGAATCGGTTCGACGAAAGGACATTTGGGTCGTCGCAATTCTAGGTTTGCTGACAATTCTGTCGGCAGGAGCACTCGGTTTCTTTGGGTTTTCGGGCTTGGAACTCTTTGCGAAAGACCTAGGACTTACTGTTCTGAGTATCTTTTCGACGGTTCTGGCAGTGCTCGCTTCTAGCCGAATGCTGCCAGATGAGATCAAGAATCGAACGCTGTATCCGTTGCTCGCACGTCCGG
This sequence comes from Armatimonadota bacterium, assembly GCA_031400935.1. Lineage (GTDB taxonomy): Bacteria > Armatimonadota > Fimbriimonadia > Fimbriimonadales > Fimbriimonadaceae > JANNJE01. The sequence continues at coordinate 62,417 of JANNQV010000028.1, read as the reverse complement.
TTAGCCGCTTTGATTTTCTATTTGGCAAGTTTCTTGGGGCGGTTGCTGTTAGCTGGATTTCATTCTCATTGTTGGCTGCGATGGTTGCGATTGCCCTGTTCACCTTTGGCGTGACGTTCGAATTGATTCTCATTCAATACGCTATTTGCAAAATGATGGGACTCGTTCTAGTTTGTGCATTTTCACTCGCTTTAAGCGCATATCTCACGCCCGCAGCGGCAACAACCCTGAGCCTTGTACTCCTCTTTGGTTCGTCAATGATGCTTCGAGGGCTTACAATGGCGGCTCTTGGCAGTCCCGATTTGGCATGGCTCTACACAAGTGTTTCAAACCTCCTGCCACAAGTTGGACTGTTTGATTTAGGATCGCGAGCAACTAACCAGAACTGGACTCTCGTACCGGCATGGGTGGTTCTCGCTCTAGCAGGTTACATGGCGATCTATTCAACTGCGATGCTCACATTTAGTTGGGCGAAATTCCGGAGACGAGCAATATAATGACGAACTCGGGATTCTGGGCGATTGGTTCAATCGTACTCTTGGTAAGTTCAGGGCAGCTGACCAAAAACATTTCAAAAATCGTAAATCCGCCAGGCAAGCCAGCAGGTCTTGAGGCGCATGAAACTCACGCGGGAGCTTCTTTACTCGGACAGTTTCGCACTAGCACATCAAGTTGGCTTTGGCTAAAAACAGACCTTTACTTGCATAACGGCGTCGAATTGAGAGCCCAAACCGATGCAGAAATTGCTGCTGGTGAAGAGCAAATCCATGATGCAGACGGTTGGCATGATGCAATCGGCGACGAAGTTCGCCATGTGACTGCAATTCCAGCCAAAAATAGCGATCCAAGGGGATTTTTCGGAGACATCGAGCGAGCAACGCAATCGTTTTCCGACATGCATGGACACACGCACATAGACCCAAAGAGCGCTCTTCCGCTCTACCGCCTAATGACATGGCTTGATCCTCAATTTTTGCCAGGCTGGACGATTGGGGCAACCGTATTGGCAAACGAACGTAAAGATTCGGCGGTGGCAACAGCAATTGAATATTTGAATGAAGGCCTAAATGAGAACACGCAATCAATCGCGCTTCGAGTTGAAATCGCACGCCTGAAAATTACGAGGCAAAGAGATTTCAAAGGGGGGATTCCGATACTCCGCGAAGCCAGCAATTTGGCTCAAGTTGCAGATTTTGATCCGAATTCTGAAGATGGAGAATCCGCGCTTGATGCATTCCGCTGGCTTGCGCTTTCTCTACGGGAAATTGGGGAGTTTCAGGAATCCATTGACTCTGCGATACGAGGGCTAGAGCTCTTCGCAAATGATCCTGTATTAATGCGGATGGCAAATCCTGCTCCTGGAATTTGGATTCCTGAATCCCAAAAAGCGTATTACAAAGAGATGGGGAAGTCGTGAAGACGACCTTACACTGTTCGAAGATGGAACTTGAAAAGTAGGGAGTGTCAAATGATTAGTACTATACAGTTTGTATACGTCCGAAAAACCCTCCATCCCCTAACCCCTTCCTCCCTTTTCGATGAAAATTGAAAGTTTGGAAAAGGGAGGAAGGGGAAATCAAATATCCGAATTACTGGCTACTCCGCCCTTGGCGGCGTCCATTTCCCTTGTGTGCAATTTCGATAGTTTTGCAATGCGTAATGATAGTCTTCAAGTGCATCAATGTCAAATGCCAATTCTGGTGGCGATTGCCAAATGGGTTCTATAGTGCTACCCAACACCTCGCCGACCTTGTTGACGACATCCTTGACTGTAAGTTTCTTAACTAAGTAGGCGTACACAAACTGGAATCCAAGTAGCCTCGCCATTCCAAGCTTGCTTTTGCGTCGGGAGAAAACCTTTTCAATGTGTGCGAGTGCCCGTTTCAAAGCTTCTGTCCTGATGCCGTATAGGCATCCAAGAGTGAATTTCCCATCGAGCAGCTTGACAAAAGTGGCGGCACACGTTGGGAATGCCTCCTCCCACGCATCTTCCTCGATAAGCGGCGCATAAAAATCTCGATCTCCGAATTTATCAGCAAACTCGCAAATGGATTCAGGCGTGATGAAACACAGGTCAGACGTGCAAATCATGACCCGTTCAGTTGTTCCCGCATCGCTTAAGGCGTCAAGTCCCGCTATGATATTTTGCGGTCCCGTTTCTCTTTCCAGCAATACAAAGTCGGCGAGTTTTGCGTCTTCGTGCGCAACGACTTCTTTTGAACCAACGACAGCAATTCTTCCAACACATTCTGAGGCTCGAAGTGCAGTAAGAACGCGATACAAAATGGTTTGCCCTTCGAAGCGAATGAGCGGCTTAGCCTTCGTTCCGACAACGTCGGCCATGTGCGTCTTTAAGTAGCCTCCTGCGGGCACAATAACGTCGTATTTTGGCATTTTCTTACCCAGCAGACGATCTAGCGTCTATTTCTGATTCATAGGCTACCCCGCCAAAGGTAGAGGATCAATCAGTTCCGGACCGAAGGCTCGTGGTGAATTCACTTTTGGCGCCACTTTAAAAGTCTCCATTTCATCGGAAGGGCAGGGGACCATGAGGGCTTCAAGCGCTGGCACCAAGCTGAAATCTGGATCGAGCCACAAATCCCAATCTTTCGGATGCAAAATCACCGGCATTCGGTCGTGCATCGGTTCGAGCAGTTCATTTGGAGTCGTTGTGAGGATACAGCATGTTTCGACTGCTCCAAGTTCAGTTAGCTGATTGAGTTCCCAAAGCCCTGCAAATGCGAACGGCATTCGGTCTTTTCGACCAATCCACCACGGTTGCCGAGGAAGTTTCCCATCCTCTTTCTTGCTGAGCAGTTCTCCGCCAAACAGCGATCCGCCGGACATATAAGCGGCGGTGTCTTCGTCGGGATCAGTCCATTCATAAAACCCGTCGCAAACAATGAGGCAGCGGCGCTTTCGCAGAGCATTCCGGAAAGATGGTTTCTCTGAAGCCGTTTCGCTTCGAGCATTGAGCATTCGTTGTCCGAGGGAGGAATCCTTTGCCCAGCTTGGAATGAGTCCCCATCTGAAAATTGCACTTGTACGCTTTCCTTCCACCGAAATGACTCCCAAAATATCTTGAGTCGGAGCGACGTTGTATCGCGGAAGAAGTTCTGGAATGTCGTCCAGGCCGAAAAGGCCGCCGACTACGTCGCTAGAAGATTTTAAGGTGAATCTGGCGCACATGGTTTTGGGAGTGCGCGGTCTTGACCGCGCTTTTTCCAGCTTTTAAAAGGGCTCTGATCGTAGAGTCTCGCCTAGATTCCAATCTAAAGCGCGGTCAAGACCGCGCACTCCCAAATATACTCTGAAATCAAGGCTTTCCAAAAACCCCGAAGAACAGCGTCAAATTTGTTTGCTTATCAACGATCGCATAAAGAAATGGCCGATTTGCAACAAATTCAAACCTTTCAGTTGGTGCCGGTGCTGCGGTAGCTGCCATTTCAACACCTGTTGCCGCTGCAGCTTCGGTTCCTTCTTCGGAAACGTCAACCATCGTCTTGTGAACCACTCTCGAAATGAAAAGTTCTCCTACTTTGACATTTGCCATTTTGGTGAAGTCTGCTTTGCCTTCCTCAAAAGCGACGCCTAGCCCTAAGTCGCTGAGTGGTTGTTTTAGTTCAAAAGTGCCTTCAACTTTCCACTTTGGAATCGTAACCGAGCCCTCCATCGGCTTGAACTTTGCCATCCAGTTCGTCCAATTCTTTGCGTTTAGTTCCTTGATAATCGGTCCAACGCCGACATTTTGGTTCGGCAGCAATACGACCATTGAGAGCCGGGCATCGCCATAAGGAAGACGAACTGCTGTAAATTTCTCTGCTTTTTGATAGTCAAAATCATGGGCTGATCTGTTCATCATCATGGTTTTGTCTTCTTTACCATCAAATCCTGTGAACGGCAGCTCTTTCGAATCGGCCTTTTTGAAAGGTGTTGTCCAAAGCCCGTTGAAGTAGATCGCGTTGACCAGCACGCAAACTGTGTCTTTGCTTAGTTCATCAAAGAGCTTCGGAATTTTCTCTTCTGTTTCTTGCTTCACCCAATCGTTGATGGCTTTGACCGCGTCTGGCGATTGAATGTCAATGGACTGGACCTTTGCCGCGAAATAGTCTGTGTTGGCAGAAAGGAATTCGCGTTTTGGTTCGAACTTTCGATCCGTCCAAATCGAATTTGCGATGTTGACGGTTACCTTTTTGTCGGCACCGACTAGCGTGGTTTGAAGATCCCGAAACGCAGGATTGATTTCCGTAGTGAGCAGGTTTTCTAGCCCAAGTACCTTGTCAAACGCTTCCTTAGTGCCTCCGCCTGCTCCGTTGTAGGTCATGCCCAGCGCCATGGAAATGCTGAGCGGGGAAATAAAGCTATTGGATGTTGGCTTTTCGCCAGCAATTTGCCGAAACATGCGGAATCCAAAGTCCGTCGCTCCCTGAATGACTTTTGCACCTTTGCCAAGAGTCAGGCTTTTAGTGGCTCGATCAACGGCTTCGGGTGTCACATTTTTCCGCGTCATGGGAAGGTAATTGCTGTTTTCATTGCTCCCTCCGCATCCTGCAAGAGCGGCGGTAGCTCCAATAAGCCAAAAGAATTTGTTTTGCATAGTTGTTCCTATTTTACTAGACGCCTGAAATGCGAAGATGGGACTCATTGGACAAATCGGAAAGTAGGACATTTTGGACAGGTTGGACTTTTAGGACTGGTTCGTCTAACAAGACCTACTTGTCCAAACTGTCCTACTTGAAAATGCTTGGATTGTCGCGGCTCTTCTTCCTAAATCCCGGCCCTCGTACAACTTGCCCTGGCCTTATTCCGGTCAACTCTCCATCTTCGATCACAAGCTTTCCGTTTATCATAACGTATGAGAACCCTTCCGCAAAATGGTGCGGATCTGTGTAGGTCGCAGGGTCGCCGACTGTCTTTGGATCAAAAATTACGATGTCCGCTTGTTTGCCTTCTGCCAAAGTTCCACGATTTTTGAGTCGAAATGTTTGGGCGGGAAGCGAAGTCATTTTGCGAATGGCGTCTTCGATTTTCAAAACCTTTAGATCACGAACATATCGTCCCAATACTCGTGCATTGTTGCCGTAGCCTCTAGGGTGCGGGATGCTTTCATTCTTATCTCGACACGAGGCATCGCTGGCAATCATCGTGTAGGGATGGCTCATAAAATTGGCTACATCGCCTTCTGACATTCCGTGAAAAATGCACGATGCACCGCCAGCGGATTGAAGATTGAAGATCGTTTCGATCTGGTCGTCGAGGCCGTCTTTGCCTGTAAGAATCTTTGTCGCCTCTACTAGATTTTTGCCGTTGAGCGCTTTGTTTGAATTGCAGTTTGCAATCACGGCGTAGGTGTAATCCTTGGTGTTTCGCTTCAAGAGAATTGCTTTCATCTCTTCTGCAGCCCGCATCCTCGTGCCTGCATCCAGCATCCTCTTTCTGTATTCGTCGCTTCCACCCTCAAGGTAAGCGTCGGGAATCAGTACGGATAGGGAAGTGCTAGAAGCTGTGTAGGCATATTGATCTTGAGTGATTTCAAATCCGTTTTCACGAGCTTTTTCGAGTTTCGCAAGAATCTCCGGAGATTTCCCCCACATAGACTCCCCGCCAACCTTTATATGGCTCAGTTCAGCCCGAATCTTTGCTTCTTTCGCTACTGTCAAAAATTCGTCAATGGCTTCAAAAACTCGAATGCTCTCATTTCGCATATGGCTTGCATATAGCCCGCCGTAAGTCGCAGAAATCTTGGCAAGTTCGACAATTTCGTCTGTTTTTGAATAAGTGCCGGGCAAGTAGATGAGGCCTGTCGAAAGTCCAACGGCACCATCCCGCATGGCTTGATCAACAAATGTCTTCATCTCCGTCAATTCGATGTCAGTTGGTGGGCGACTGAAATTGCCTCCCATGACCTTTCTGCGAATCGTGTTGTGCCCGTACAAGCTCGCGACATTCACGGAAACGGTTTTCTTTTCGATGTCAGAAAAGAATTTCGAGAGGCTCTCTTCTGATCCGCCGCAGTTTCCGACGACAATTGTCGTCACTCCCATTCGAGTGAAATTCTCGGCATTTGGGAGTTCAAGAACGTTTTCGGCATGAGTGTGCACGTCAATGAACCCAGGGCAAACAACTTGGCCTTTCGCGTCAATTTCCTTTTCGAATGTATCGTCAATTGCGCCAATAAATGCGATCTTGCCGTTTTTGATCCCAATCGAACCGGAATAAGCCGGGTTTCCCGTTCCATCAATGATTTTCCCGTTACGGATTACGATGTCGTAGGTCGCTTCGTGATGAGACGCTGCCATTGCAATTGAAGTGGCTATTGCCGCCAAAGCTACCTTTGCGATCCATGCCGAACACGTCATTCGCTAATGTTACATCGGAAAAGGTCTATTTGTGAGAGAAAACTCTTCCGATAACCTAAATAGGATCAAACTATGTTTGGAGTCATCATTTATATCGGCGGAGCCATGGTCATTTCAGGCGTTGTGACATTTCTTTATGTCGTAACGCGTGCAATTCAAACAAGAGACGAAATGAAGTCGTGGCGAATCTTTGGCTTCCTCTTCGTTGTAACGCTCGTTTTGCCATACATTGCCATTGAAGGCGTTACCATGAAATATGGCGACAAAGTCAAAGATGCTACTGAAGCGGCATACGATGACTCCGAAGCTGGCGGCGAACTCCTTTATCACAAAGTTTTCTGGATTTCGAAAACAAAGGCCAAAGTCATGGCGGTCGGCACAACTAAACTTGACTGGGGCGGTTCCGAAAGGCCGGTGGTTCGAGTGAATCTGATTCACGACGGCAAGAAGTGGAAAGCGGATTCGTACGAAGTCCTGATTTCCGACGCACAGAACAAAGATAACGTCGTCGTTCCGCCATTCTTCTAAAAACGCCATAATGACGCCAGACCATGGCGATCAACATACAATTTTGCGGCGCTGCGCGAACCGTTACAGGTTCAAAACATCTTTTGACAATTGACGGAAAGAAAATTCTAGTTGATTGCGGAATGTTTCAAGGTTCTCGCGAACTTCAAGAGCGAAACTGGCAGCCTCTTCCTGTTGGTCCCAAAGAGATTGACGCCATTGTGCTCACTCATGCCCATATGGATCACATTGGCTATCTGCCTAAACTGGTCGCTGAAGGCTACAACGGGCCGATTTATGCAACTCCGGCGACGATTGGGCTTTGCCGTGTAAGTCTTCCCGATTCGGGCCGAATTCAAGAAGAAGATTTCGAATACAAAGCGCGAAAGGGCTATCTTCATCCCGGTCAAACGGGGCCGCTTTACAACGAAAAGCAGGCTTTCGCGGCGCTGAAAAACATGAAGCCGATCCATTATTGGGACTTCAACGATCTTCCCGGCGGAGCTTCATGGCGATACATGCCAGCAGGGCATATTTTGGGAAGCGCGTTTGCCGAAATCTATTTTCCAAACGGTGAGCGAATCATGATGTCGGGCGACCTCGGCAGGTTCAATACACCCATTATCAAAGACCCAACGATGGTCGAATTTGCAGAATATTTGGTTATCGAAAGCACTTATGGCGACCGAATTCATTCGACAGAAGACCCCAAAGACCGATTGGACGTGATCTTAAACGACGCGATTCAGAACGGCAGGTGCGTCATCGTTCCTAGCTTTAGCATCGGGCGAACCCAAGAGCTTCTTTTCTTCATCAAGGCTTTGCAAGACGAGGGCAGGCTGGGCCGAATTCCGGTTTTTGTGGACAGCCCAATGGCTACGAGCGCTAGCAGGCTCTATTTTGATGCGGCAGACGAACATGACAAAGACATGAAGATTGCCCTTTCAGAAAATGACAATCCTATGGAGCCAGATCGCCTCGAATATGTTCGAGACCGTGAGCAATCCAAGGCATTGAACTCCCGAAGCGGACCACTCGTCATCATCGCTGGAAGTGGCATGGCAAACGGCGGGAGGGTGGTTCACCACTTGCGAACTCGCTTGCCCGACCCTTCAACTTTTGTTCTCTTCACCGGCTATCAGGCAGAAGGGACGTTGGGCAGACGAATGATTGAAGGAGCGGAAGAAATTGAGATTTTCGGGCAGCCAGTTCGGGTTAATGCCGAAGTTGACAAGCTCAACTCGCTTTCGGCGCATTGCGACCAAGGCGAGATGATGACATGGCTTCGCGGGTTCAAGACTCCTCCAAAAAAGACGTTTGTGGTTCATGGTGAACCGACGGCGCAAGAGGTTTTGAAGGAAAAGATCGTGGCGGAACTGGGGTGGGATGTTGTCATTCCGGAGCATATGGAAGAGTTTGAACTCGTCTGAGAAGTCCGTCCCGGCACTTTTGCCCATTGCGAAGTTGAACTTCGTCTTGTCCTCGTAGTGCTCACCGGTGCAGATGATTCAGACGTGAGACTGCTGCGGGACGCCTCCAAGGTTCGACGGCTCTGCCCAATTCGACGACTCGACCACTTCTTGGTCGTCCCGCATGACCGATAACGTGCTTGTCGAGGAAGCGATCCGCTGCCTCGAGTGCGCGCAGGTTGTTTTCCGTACTAGAAAAGCCGTGCCCCTCTCCCTCGATCACGAGGTACTCGACCGGAACACCACTCCGACGCACGGCCTCGACTAACCGATCCGATTGGTCCTTCCGGACACGAGCGTCGTTCGCACCCTGAATGACCAGTAGCGGTCGCTCGATCCTGTCTGCGAAGTAGAGCGGGCTACGATCGTGCTGGTACTGTGCGTCCTTCGGGTCGTTCGGGTTGCCGAACTTCTGGTAGATATAGGTTGCCGAAGAGGCCCAATAGGTAGGGAAGCTCTCGACGAGGGACTTCAGATCGACAACACCGAACAGGTCCACATGCGCGGCAAACTCCTTTGGTGCGAAGGTTGCGGCCGCAAGCGTCATGTACCCACCATAACTCTCGCCCATAATGGCGACGTGATGGGGGTCCACTTGTGCGTTCGCTATCAGCCACGCCTTGCACGCGAGCACGTCCTTTAGCGGACCTCCGCCGAAATCTTTGTTGTCGAGCGACATATACGTCTTTCCGTATCCGGTCGAACCGCGCACGTTCGGTACCAGCACGACATAGCCCTTGCTTACGAGATACTGGGTGAACGGACGGAAATTGCGCAACGATTGCGAAGTCGGTCCGCCGTGAATGTCAAGCACTGCAGGAAACGGCCCGTCTCCGGCAGGTGTGTAGAGAAGGGCAGGGACCTCGCGCCCGTCGAACGACTTCACGCGGATGGACTTCGCTTGTGAGAAGGACCTTTTCTTGAGCGACTCCGGCAAGGGGTCGAACAGGCGCCTCGCAATACTCGTTTTCAAATCTATGAGGCACAATGATCGCGGTGCGAGGTCGCTTTCGAGCCGTGCAGCGAGCCAGCGATCGGACTTGGAGAACTCGCAAGAGGTCAAGTTGCCCCAATTGGCGACCGAAGGCAACACGACAGGTTTCCCAGCTTTGGCATCGCTGATTGTGATCTCGGTAGCTCCATCGTTGTTCACGCTTGTTAGAAAGTACTTCCCCTTACGCGAATACCGAGCATCGAACACATCCCACTTCGCAGACTTAACGATTCGGGACTTCATGGTCGTTAGATTAATCGCGTGTAGCGCGACGAACTCGCCGGTCGCATCCGAAACATAATAGAGAGTCTTGGCCTCAGGGCTCAGATCGGCAGCCCAATTGCTGATTTCCCCTCGGTGAGGCGTGAGGAGCTTGGCTGACTTGCGGCTGCGTTCCTGAACATACAGGTTCGTGTTGGCATCTGAAGTCTCTTCCGTTAAGATGAAGCGCTTGTGATTTGTGCTCGACAAGGCAAAGGCGAGATTTCCAGACGCCTTCCATACCAGCTTCGACTTTTTACTCGAAAGCTGATATTCGTACAGGTCCATCCACTTCGCCTCGCGACGGTTTGAGGTATAGAGGAGGGCATTGCCGTCCTCTGCCCACCGTATGAAATCGGATCGTGTCGTTTTGGGATCGTCAGGAAATAACGCTACCGGAGTCTTGCCCATTGAGTTCGTAAAGTAAAGTTGCATCAATTCGTCGCCACCGATGTCCGCCCCAAACACAAGCAGGTCCGACGTCGGTGAAAACCCGAACGACGCAATCAATCCCTTCGCATGGGTGAGTTGTTTCGCATTGCCGCCAATAACAGGGCGCGACCAGATGTCCATTCGCCCGCCTTCATCTGACTTGTACGCAATCAAAGTTTCATCGAAGTTGAAGGAGGCGCCTGATACTCGCCGAATCTTGAAGTACTCCGCGAGCTTGATCGGTGACTTGATTTGGATCGCCAGATTCGATTCCACCTCTGGGGCCGGCGAACAGTTAGTAGTAGGGATCAGTAATAGGATAGCGGCCAGAGTCATGATTTCTTCCTTGGTGCGATACCAGGGGACAGCATGTTTACGATTGTCGAAAGCTTGAGTCGAACACTATCAACATATTCGGCGTAAATCGTCTTGCACCGACTGTCCGGTATCAAATTGCGCCCTTTGGTCTCCTGACGCATATGTGCTTGAACTCGTCGCAAATTTAGACCTTCCTTTAAAAAACATTGTGATGGCGTTCTGATTCGTTATCGTTCAAGGACGACCTTCCCACATTCATTAGTGCCCAGAATATTTTTGGTGGACCCCCAGAAAGCGTGCCTCGGACTATTGATGCGTATTCCTTTAGAGTTTCTCTTGACCTCGGTTAGTCTGTCGGTAATTGTTTCCCAATCTTAATCATTTATGCTTCGACAAACACGTTTCTCGCAATAAAGAGAGGGAATCAATTCCCGCTACTTAGCGGCTGACGGCTTAAAACACTCATCAGCTTCACCGGGATATTTTTCCATGAGCATATCTTTCGTGTAAATATTTTCTTCTCGGGTGTAGCTTGCAAGCTCGAAGTCTTGCCTCAATACGATTGCCGTGGTCGGGCACGCCTCTTGGCAATAACCGCAGAAGATGCAGCGGAGCATGTTGATTTCGTAGCGGACTGCATACCTTTCACCCGGAGAAAATCGAGCCTCATCGGTGTTTTCTTCAGCAACGACGTTGATGCATTTGGCTGGGCAGGCACCAGCACAAAGCGAACAGCCGATGCACTTTTCTAGCCCGTCGTCATACATGGTCAAAAAGTGGCGCCAGCGAGTTCGAGGGTAGTGCTCCCTTCGTTCGTCTGGATATTGGACAGTGACTTTTCGGTGTTTGAGCCGCTTTAGGGTGATCGTCATTCCCGAAATGACGGGTTTGGCGACGCCTTTCCAGATTCCGAGGCTCACGATTGAACCTCTTCAAGAGTTCGTGGAGTTGGTTCAAACAGCCGCAAATCTTTGAAATTTCGCGCTTCTTTGCGTTTGATCTTTTCTTGCAATTTCATAATCGCAAAAATTAGCGCATCGGGTGATGGCGGGCAGCCTGGAACATAAACATCAACTGGAACGACTTGGTCTGCGCCTTGAACGATTGCGTAATTGTTGTATACGCCGCCGGTGCTGGCACATGCGCCCATGCTGATCACCCATTTGGGTTCGGGCATTTGGTCATAGATCTGGCGAAGCACAGGTGCCATCTTCTTGCTCAAACGGCCAGCAATGATCATGACGTCGGCTTGTCGAGGAGTAGCACGGAATGCTTCAGAGCCAAAACGGGCGAGGTCAAATCGCGAAGCGACTGTGCTCATCATTTCGATGGCGCAGCAGGCGAGTCCGAAAGTTAGCGGCCAAAGCGCGTGCGCGCGGGCTTGATCGAGCAAAGTTTCAAGCGATGTGACGACCACATTGCCGCCCTTTTGCAAATCGCCGAGGACAGGCGTCGAGCTATCGTGAAGGACAATTGTTTCTACTCGTTTTGGCATAGACCACCGATGAGGGAATTGTACCGGGAACAGTAAAGGTTGGACTGTGTGGGACTTGTAGGACAGGTGGGACAGGTGGGACAGGTGGGACACAGATATTCAGGAGAACAATTTAGTCCAACTAGTCCCACATTTCCTAATAGTCCAACCCAATCTCCTCATGCAAAAATCTTTATATTGCAAAGAACTTGCAATTATCCATCAATGACTGGTAGAGTGACATTATGAGGCATTCATGATCTTTACAGCTATCAAGTCGGCAGTCGCCGCAGTTTATGCAATTTCTCCCATCGTTGCTCAGGATGCTAAGCAAAGCCCCAGCTATTTCAACCCACAAATGGCGATTACAGGCAACTTTGTCGGCACGCTGAGTGATTCATCAGGAGAACCTAGAAAATTCGATTTCCGAGAAATCGAGTTTGGATTTGCAGCCGATGCCGACCCACACTTGAAAGTAGAGGCGTACATTGCGATTGCCAAAGAAAATGGCGAAACAGTTGTCGAAGTGGAAGAAGCATTTGGGCGTTATGCAAACATCGGACACGGAATTACGCTGAAAGTCGGCAAAATTGCGGCGGCGGTCGGAAGGGTGCAAAGAAACCATGGCGATCAACTCAATTATTTGAATTACCCATTGGTAATTCGAGATGTATTGGGAGACGAGGGGTTCCGCCAGCCCGGCATTTCTATAAGCTATTTGTTGCCAGGCGATCGGTTCAACGAATTCACAATTGAGGTCTTAGACTCTGATCCTGAATTGCCAGTTTTCAACGGTGCTACACTTGCTGCCCCGGCTTTAGCTGGCAGGTACCGAACATTTGTTGATTTTAGCGAAGACCTTTCTGCACAATTCGGAGCATCGTATTTGAGCGCAAAGCGACTGATGAAGGGTGGTGATACACAAGCTTCGGTCGTTGGAATTGACGCAGTAATGAAATGGCATCCCGGCGCCGCGGGAAAATCAGCGAACTTTGAAGCAGAAGCCTATTGGACAAAACCTGGAACTGGAGAAGAAACCGCATTTGGCTACTTCATTCGAGGAACTTATGAAGTAATGCCCAGATTGTTTGTCACGGCCGGTTTCGATTCGAGCGAGATTCCTGGCACCAGCGACTCGCACCGGAGCCATTTGGTAGGAATAGCGCTCAAGCCTACTGAGTTTCATCATTGGCGGCTCGAATGCGAACAAATCACAAGCAATTTTGAAGCTAAACGTTCGCTCCTGAGTTTTCAATTTCAATGGACAATAGGGGCTCACCCAGCGCACAAGTATTAATCATGAAAAGACTTCTAATAACTAGCGTTTTCGGGATGCTGTTCGCGGGAATGGCGGATGCGAAACTAACTGTAATCACGACCACTGCCGATCTTGCATCACTTGTTAAGGAAGTCGGCGGGGATCGTGTGCAGGTCAGTTCTCTGATAACTGGAGCTCGTGACCCGCACAGAATTGAAGCCAAGCCAAGCTACATGAGCAAAGCAGCAGGCGCAAGCCTTTGGGTTGCAATCGGGCTTGAATTGGAAGTCGGATACGAATCGGCTATTTTGGACGGGAGTAGAAATCCCAAAATTCGCGTTGGCGCACCTGGGCATGTTTACGCAGGCAGTTGGGTGAAAGTGCTGGGCATCCCGACTGGTCAAGTTACGAGAGCGCAAGGTGATATTCATCCCTACGGCAATCCACACATTTGGCTTGATCCATACAACGGGCGGATCATTGCCCGGAAGCTAGCTGATAAAATGGGGAGCCTAGATGGAGGCAACGCTCAGTTTTTTGATCGTAACGCAGAGAGTTTTGTCAAACGTTTGGATTACGCAATGTTCGGCGCCGACCTTGTCAACGAATTCGGCGGTGACCAGCTATGGGCGTGGGACAACGCTGGCGATTTGGCAGCGACTTTGCGAGGAAAAAATGCCCTAAACGACCTAGCTGGATGGGCTGGAAAAATGCTCAAGTTCCGAGGCCAGCCAGTCGTAACTTATCACCGAAGCTGGACCTATTTTTTGAACCGGTTTGACCTAAAAGTTGTAACAGAACTGGAACCGAAGCCGGGGCTCGACCCTTCGCCAGGGCACGTAGCATCTGTTATCCGAACTGTGCAAGCAAATCGTGTAAAAGTGATCATACAAGAACCATTCTATTCGACGAAAAACGGACAGTTTGTCGCTGAGAGGGCAGGTTCGAATCTTGTCGTCCTGCCTGGGTCGGTGGGACACGATGCAGCGGCTAGAGACTATATTTCCCTGTTCGATACGATCATCTCTCGACTTTCCGCAGCGCTTGGGAGGCAATGATTTGAAAGAATTCTGGTTGTTGCTAGGCCCAGCAGTTTTGGCGGCAGTTTTGATGTCGCCGGTACATGCGCTGTTTGGGCTTCACATCGTTCGGCGAGGACTTATTTTTATTGATCTTGCTGTTGCACAGGTTGCTGCTCTTGGCGTGTCTGTTGCCATTGCCTATGGGCACGATGCGAATTCGCCAGAAGCTTACAAATTTGCTGTGGCCTCTGCACTTACTGGCGCGTTATTGATTTCTCTTTCTAGATTTCGATTGGGCAGAGTTCCGCACGAGGCACTGATCGGAGTAGTTTATGTTCTGTCTACCGCCGCTTCCATTATCGTCTTGGAATGTGCCCCTTCCGGACATGGGCTAGAAGAACTGAAAGACATGCTGGCGGGAAACATCATTTTTGTTGGTAATGCCGAAGTCAAATCTACAGCGATCACTTATGGGGTGATCATGGCGGTGCTCCTGGCACTTTGGAGGCCAATCACTCAGGTCACTTTGACTAAGGACGATCCAGATCGCTCAAAGCTTAAGACCTTGCTCTTAGATTTTGCGTTTTACGGCTTGCTGGCGATTGTCGTGGCTTCAAGTGTAAAGGTTGCCGGAGTTTTGGTCGTATTTTCTTGGCTCGTCATGCCAGCGATCATTGCGTTCTTTTTCATTGAGAAGATTGGCTGGGCGGCAGCGGTCGCGATCCCTATTGGGATATTGGGATCAATTGGTGGCCTGTTACTATCCTTTTACGCACCTGCCCTTCACTTCGGACATGAAACGCCAACCCACGACGCAATTGAGTCGGCTGGCGCACAAGGCTGGCCTAGCGGTCCAGCAATCGTGGCTGTACTCGGTGTAGCTGTGATCCTGGCTTATATTGTCAAATTGTTTTTTCCAGATCGTAATGTAGTTGCATTGACGAATGGGGGTGTCGCTCAAAATGAGTCCTAAGGCTAGTGCGATTTTAGATAGAGTTGGTGTTTGCGCAAGTGCACTTTGCGCTGTCCATTGCATCTTGACGGGCCTTGCGATGGGATTTTTGGCGGTTGCCGGGCTTGAATTCATAAGCGAACCGATTGTTGAATTCGCATTTGTCGGAACAGCATTTCTGGTTGGTGGATTCGCAGTTTTTCACGGCAAGAGGCAGCACCATTCCTGGCTGCCAGCTTCAGTTTTCGTTGCTGGACTTGGGAGCATCGTTCTTTCCCACTTTTTAGGGCACGGCGGGCACGATGGAACTCGGAATCTCGCAGGTACGATCTTGGCAGTGCTAGGCGGACTTTTGATCGCAAGTTTTCATATCGTGAATCTCAAACTTCAACACAAGGGTTGTGGATGCAGGCTGGACAGAAATTTGAAAACCGAGCAATGAACTGGGTTGAAACCTTGGCGTCGGAAATTTTGTACAATGATCTTGCCGATTGGCAAAGGAGAATAAATTGAGCGAACAACCAGAAAACCCGAAAAACACGACCGACGATTTGTTGGACAAAGGAAAGGAAATCCTTGGCAACGTTGTTGAGGAAGGCAAAGAAGCCATTGACATGATCGTGAAGGATAGCAAAGACCTCTTCGAAAAGGCGAAGGACTTTTTTGACGGCGACGACGATAAGAAAGTAGAAGAAGTCGAGCCCGCAAAGGAAGAAGCGAAGTAGGCTTGCATTTGACAGCGAAAGCCGTGCCTTTTGGTAGGGCTTTTTGCTTATTTTGCAACGCGAATGTTCTGTCGCCGTTTTACGTAACAACTCATAGGAGGACGATATGATTTTTACACTTGCATGTGCCATGGCCTGGGATTTGAATTCCCCTATAAAGGCTGAGACAAAGTTGGTTTATGCTGTTTCGGTGACTGTAACCGGAGGCGGAGAGGAGCATCGAGCTACTTTTGACTTCGTTGTCAATGCTCTAAAGGCGGAGGCCGGGAAATTTCCACTATCGGTAACCATGAACGCTTTGACCGTTGATGACAACGAAATGGGCGAAGCAACGACTTGGAATGGCACTTATTCAGAAAATGGTTTTTTAACAAAATTGGAAGCCGAGTCACCAGATTTTCGGCGGATGTTCGCGCCTTTCTTCTTCCCATTTCCTAACAAATCTATCGAAGACAATGCGACATGGAAATTCGAATCGAAAGAAAAGGACCAGATTCCATTAAGCATAGACCTTACGGCAAAGGGCTCAGAAGCTGACTTACTCAAAGTTGTCACAAAATACGCCGAGGGCGAAGGCGGCGTGACGAAAGCAGACGGCACTTGGTGGATCGGCAAAGATAACAAAGTTCAGAAGTTTGAACTTACACTTCACGGATGGATCGTGCCGATGGCAGGTGGTGAGCCGGTCGAGGCAACCGTTAAGGGTGTGTTGAAGAAGTAGGCTGCGGTTTTCGGGTTAGGGCGGTTCTTTCAATAGAACAAATAGGTCCTATAGGACTTGTAGGACTCATATGTCCTCCCTGTCCTCCAAATCCTACGAGTCCTATCACCCAATTGCATCCCACCTGCCATAATTCTCTACATGCCAGTTGTAGCTGTTCGAATTCCACAAATCGGCGAGGGACTTCAAGAAGCCCGGTTGGTCGGCGTTTTGAAGCAGCCTGGCGACACCGTCAAGCGCGATGAGCCGATTTACCAGATGGAAACGGACAAAGCGGTAATGGACGTGGAATCGCCGTACGAAGGCACGATTATCCGCTGGCTGGCAGAAGTGGACACGATCCTTCCCATCGGAGGTGCCGTTGCCGAAATGGAAGTCGCGGCTGGCGTGCGCGAAATGGAAGTTCATGGTTCTGCGGTGAGCGTCGAGCCAACCCATATAGCGGCTGCAAACGTCTCCAATGAGCCCGATGCGAGCGGTTCATTGAGGGCTGGGAACATTCCGCCTAGAACTCGCGCTTATGCGAAAGAGAAGGGCATTTCAGATTCAGTTTTAGCTTCTTTGGCGGCAAAAACGGCAAAACTAATGCCTACGGATATTGATGCCTTTCTTTCGGGCGGTTCTTCAAGTGCTCCAAGCGTTGTAGCTACCGCAAAATCAGGCTCAGGAGTCGGTGGGTCGTACGTCGAAAATCAGATTTCCGCAAAGCAGAGATTGGTTTCATCTAGGCTGCAACGAGGAAATCAACTTGCAGTTCCCGGCACGATTTCGGTCACCGCAAACTGGGAGCCCATCGAGCATCTGAAGACTCGGATGAAGCAGCATGGCGGCGACTTTCAGCCATCTGCGTTTACATGCTTTGCTTACTGTGTGTCTCTGGCTTTAAAGGATTTTCCTGGATTCCGCTCCACTTTGAGGGGCGAGGAAGTTTTGAGAACTTACGACCACGCAAACCTTGGAATTGCCGTTGCGCTACCTGGTGACGAGCTTGTAACCGCTGTGATCGAGCAAGCCGATACGCTCAATTTTCCTGCCTTTGCTGCCAAATGTCGGGCCCAAATTGAACTTGCTCGTGGCGGAAAAGACCAAGCCAGCGAAGCTCTAACCATCAGCCTAACGAACATGCAAGCATTTGGTTTGCGCGATGCCGTTCCGGTCGTAGTTCCTCCAGCCGTAGGCACATTATTCCTAGGAGCGATATTCAATGGTTTAGATCAAGATACAGACGATTTGGTGCTTCAAAGGCAAGTGAATCTGACTCTGACCTTCGACCACCGAGTCGTCAATGGAGTCGGCGCGGCAGAGTTTCTTCTCAAGATCAAATCCAATTTGGAGATCATCAGCAAGTTTATTATTGTGGGATAGCGTATGTCCGAAAAGCCCATTATCGGAATCACCCTTGAGAGTAAATTTGAGCCGGATGATTCGCGGTCATTGGGCGAAATGAAGCTCAATTGGAACTATGCTCAGATGGTTTCGGATGCAGGAGGCGTTCCGATCATCATTCCGCCGACAGCCGATGCTGAAGCCATCGCAACGATGATAGATGGCTGGCTGATTCCTGGCGGGCTCGATATTGATGCAGGTCGTTTTGACGAAGAAAACCACCCGGAAGTTGACCTCCAAGACGGGACACGCTTTGAAATCGAAGCCGCGCTCTACCGCGCTTTGCCAGAGGAAGTGCCAATTCTTGGAATCTGTTACGGCTGCCAGTTTTTGAACGTGATTAGAGGCGGAAATCTCGAACAGCACATTCCCGACAGAGCCGGAACAGATGTTCATACTGGCGGTACTCTGGCCCCGGCAAACGTCTTATCAGATTCAAAACTAGCGGCAATAATGGGAACAACCGTTAACGGGAAAAGCTACCATCATCAAGCTGTTGGACGGGTTGGCGAGGGCTTGCGGATCTCAGCAAGGCACGAAGACGGCACGATTGAAGGCATTGAGTCAACCGACGATCGCTGGCTTTTAGGAGTTCAATGGCATCCGGAACGAACGCCAGAAGACCCCGCAACTCGTTCGCTTTTTGAAGCGTTTGTGAATGCCGCCGCTATTTATAATAAGAGCCGAACCGGGAGTTAATGTTTGAAGAGATTTGTAAATGGCGTTGAAGTTGAGCTTATAGAATCTGAGGCTAAAGTTGTTTCATTTGGCGACAGGTTGATGGTTCGCTCGACTGGCAAAGCCGAATCGGCACTTGCTGTACGAGTTGGCGACGCGGTGCATGTTTCGTTTCGCGGGCAGCAATATATTGTTGAAAAATCTTCGCTTCGCACGAAGCGAGCGGCTGCCGCACATAGCGGCGAAATGCGCGCTCCTATGCCAGGATTGATAGTGGACGTTATGGTTTCAAAAGGCGACGAAGTTGCTCTTGGACAGAAATTGATTGTGTTGGAGGCCATGAAAACGCAGCAGCCGTTTATTGCGCCGTTCGACGGAACTGTAAAAGAACTCTCCATTAGCAAGGGCGATCAAGTGATTGAAGGTCAACTATTGGTGATAGTGGAGCCAAAAGCCGAATGAGCGACTTTGTTTGCATCGCTGAAATGGGGCCTCGAGACGGATTGCAAAACGAGTCAGTTTCAGTTCCTACAGGCTTGAAACTAGACTTCATTCGGGCATTGAGTGAAGCGGGGCTCGAAGACATCGAAGCTACGAGTTTTGTCTCTCCAAAGTGGGTGCCACAGCTTGCGGATGCGACAGAGCTTTGGCCTCAGCTTCCGGTTGGCCCCCGATATTCTGCTTTGGTTCCAAATATGAAGGGATTGCAAAAAGCCCTTTCCGTTGGGTGCCATCGAATCGCCCTGTTCACCGCTGCAAGTGACGAATTCACAAAGGCGAACATAAACATGACGATTGAAGAGTCGCTTGTCGGGTTTGCCGACATTGTTGCTCAGCTTCGCGAATCGGCGTCAGGGAGTTGGGTACGAGGATATGTCAGCACAGCTTTTGAATGTCCTTTTTCTGGGAAGATTGAACCTGACAAGGCTGTTTCGGTGGCCTTGCGACTTTTGAATTTGGGTGTTGATGAGATTTCGATCGGCGACACGATTGGGGTTGCTTCGCCCCACGAAGTGAGTGAACTAACCAAAGCTCTTCTTGCCGAAATTCCGAAGGAAAAGCTTGCCTATCATTTTCATGACACGAGGGGAACAGCAATCGCGAACGTAGCTTGTGCATTAGAGAAGGGGATTCGGATTTTCGATTCTAGTGCGGCAGGACTCGGCGGATGCCCTTATGCGAAAGGTGCTGGCGGGAACTTAGCTACCGAAGATTTGGCATATTTCTTAACGCGGGAAGGGCTTACTCATTCGGTGGATCTGGCGAAACTTGCATTGGCCTCTTTACCCGTACTCGGTCTTCTAAATCAGTGTCCGTATGCAAAAGCCCAGGTGGCGGTTTTGGCCGAGTCGCTCCAAAAATGATTAGCCCTGCCATGAGAATTGCGACGAAAACAGTCGCAATTGTTTCATCCTTTTTCATCTTGAAGTAGCGTGCATTTACTGCCAAAACACAGATAGCAATAGGGGGGAGAGCGGGAAGCGGCCCTAAAAATCGAACTGCCGCCATGTAGCCGATTAGTACTGGAATCAGGGCAATCATGGTTCCACGCGCATTCATTCCGAAGCGATAAAGGCAGATGAAGAACATGGCAAGAAATACAAAATCGGCTGGGCCGATAAAAGCTGCCGCGCCAACTGGGCCGAAGGTAGAAGTATCCGAAACTTTTGGTACGACGTACGCAATTCTTTCAAAAATCTGGGGTGCTTTGCTCAAAACTTGATTTACTGTTCCAATGGGAGTCAGAACAAGCAAAATATCAAACCCAATTAAAAAGATCGAAACAGGGAGAATCAAGTTGGGTTCGCGAATCGCCTTTGTAGCCAATAGCGCACCCAATCCGATGCACCAAACCATCAATCCGATTTGAGAGGTTGCACCAGCAATCGAGCCGGAAACACCAGGGAAAATTCTCGCTTGAATGGCAAAAATCAGGCCGAAATGCACGATCAATCCACCAGCGATGAATGCCCCAGCGAGCTTTGGCGTCCAGCGATGATCTCCTCCTCGAAAGAGTCCGTAAATGGGAAGGGAAAGAAAAATGACTCCTACCAAAGTGCCGACAAGAGGAATTGCTGACTTTGGAAACGGAATGAGAGCTAGAGCGACGTTTGAGAGCGCGAGAACAGCTAGAACTAGGAAAAAAGTTCGGAGGCCCAAACAGCCCCGTTCTTCCTTGGGAGGAAGGGGTTGGGGATGGAGGGTTTGCGAATCTGAAGTCATTGCAGATATCAACATTTGTAATTATCACAGTTTCGCAGATTTACAATAAATTTTGGAATTCGTAATGGATATTGACGGGGTACGCTCAAAGTAACCAATTTCGTAGAGATTAAACCATGAGCAAAGTTAGAGTCCTCGTAGGCACCAAAAAAGGCGCATTCATTTGCACTTCCTGCGATCGCAAAAACTGGGAAATTGACGGCCCGCATTTTATGGGCTGGGAAATTTACCATTTGAAGGCATCGCCTGTGAACCCAGATCGAATCTACGCTTCTCAAACCAGCGGTTGGTTTGGGCAGGTGATTCAGCGTTCAGACGATGGCGGCAAGACTTGGGACACCCCAGGAAGCAAAGAAGAAGAGCGCATGAATGATTGGGGAATGCCTGGCGGAGAGAGCAACAAGTTCGTTTATGATGGAGTTCCGGGAAATCATAAGACGTTCGATGGCACTTCCGTGCCATGGGTTTTCAAGCGAGTTTGGCACTTAGAGCCATCTCTGGATGACCCTGACGTGTGTTATGCAGGTGTTGAAGACGCAGCACTATTTGTTTCACGCGATGCCGGAAAATCGTGGAGCGAACTGAGCGGTTTGCGCGAGCACACGACAGGAAAAGACTGGCAGCCGGGCGCGGGCGGAATGTGTCTTCATACGATTCTCATTGATCCCAAAAACCCTCAGAGAATGTGGGTTGCCATTTCTGCTGCAGGCGTTTTTCGAACCGAAGATGGCGGAACGACTTGGAAGCCGATCAACAGGGGTTTGAAATCTAATTTCATGCCAGAAGAAGAAGCGGAAGTCGGCCATTGCGTTCACCGAATCGCATTCCATCCTTCTAACCCAGACACGCTTTACATGCAAAAGCATTGGGACATTATGCGAAGCGACAATGCGGGCGACATGTGGACCGAAGTCAGCGAGGGCTTGCCAAGCGATTTTGGCTTCCCGATTGACGTACACGCTCACGAGCCTGAAACAATCTATGTTGTGCCGATCAAGAGCGACAGCGAGCATGTTCCGCCAGATGGAAAGTTGCGAGTTTATCGAAGCCGGACTGGGGGCAACAATTGGGAAGCACTAACAAACGGCCTGCCCCAATCTCATTGCTATGTCAACGTCTTGCGAGAGGCGATGGCGGTTGACCAAATGCCTGAATGCGGCATCTATTTCGGCACGAGCGGCGGAGCAGTCTATTGTTCGCCCGATGGCGGAGACAACTGGACAGCAATTGCTGAGCATTTGCCAGGCGTATTAAGTGTAGAGGTCCAAACTCTGCCATAGTGGCATTCATGGTACAGGTCATCCTTCCGCATCACCTTCGAAATCTCGCCCGAGTTGGAGCAGAGATTTCGGTGGAGCCCAAATTGCCTTTGACCATTGGGACTGTTCTGGATTCGATCGAAGCTGCCTATCCTAATTTACGGGGCACGATTCGAGATCATGGCACGCTCAAGCGCAGGCCGTTTTTGCGGTTCTTTGTGTGCGGTGAGGACATCTCGTTAGAGCCGTACGAAACACCGCTTCCCGATGCAATAGCGACCGGCCAACAGCCGTTTATGGTAATTGGAGCTATCGCCGGAGGGTAATGCAGGCTTAATAATAGGGAAGTTCGGGCTGAACCTGCTCGATCCATGCGCGAATTCCACCAGTCAGATTTCGTACCTTTCCGAAGCCCGATGAGCGCAGAAACTCGCACGCCTCCGCGCTTCGGACACCAACTAAGCAAAGGACAACAAATTCGTCCGAAGAATTCAATTCTTGAATTCGAGCGGGCAAGTCACGAAGCGGGATCAGCTTCGAGCCTTCGATTCGGTTGATCTCATATTCATGAGGTTCTCGAACATCAATTAGCACGAACGGATGTCCACAGTCGCGAAGTGATTTCAGTTCGCCGGGCTCAATATTCGAATCAAAAAGCGCCTGATTCGATCCATGCCCCTGAACTCCGCAGAAGGAGTAATAGTCCACTAGTTCAGTAATCGTCGGAGCATCGCCGCAAACTGGACATGATGGGTCGCGTTTGATCGTAAGCTCCCGGAACTCCATGTTTAGGGCATCATACAAAAGCAATCTGCCAGCAAGCGATTTTCCGATCCCAAGAATCGTCTTAACAGCTTCTGTGGCTTGAATCAAGCCGATCACGCCTGGCAAAATGCCTAATACGCCGCCTTCGGCGCAACTTGGCACGGTCCCGGGAGGCGGAGGTTCCGGAAAGAGGCATCGGTAACAAGGTCCACCTGGGGCTCCAAATACAGTCGCTTGGCCATCGAATCGGTAAATAGAGCCGTACATATTCGGCTTTCCAAGGATCACGCATGCGTCGTTGACCAAATATCGTGTGGGAAAATTGTCTGTACCGTCGAGGACTAGGTCGTAGCCACCAAGAATTTCCAAAGCGTTTTCGCTTGAGAGCAGAGTTTCGTGACAAATGACATTCACAAGTGGGTTGATTTCTTGGATCGCTTCTAGTGCCGATTTCAATTTGCTTTTCCCAACATCGCTTGTGCCGTGAATGACTTGCCGTTGCAGATTTGTGAAGTCCACGACGTCAAAATCAACAATCCCAATCGTGCCGATTCCAGCCGCTGCCAAGTAAAGTGCGGCTGGTGAACCAAGCCCACCAGCGCCGACAAGAAGCACTCGCGCTTGCTTCAGCTTTTCCTGCCCAGCTAGAGCAACTTCTGGCATGATGAGGTGCCGGCTATAGCGCAGAATCTCTTCGGGCGACAATTGTGTCATAGCTTCATTTTGGCTGAGATTCAACTGCTACTTCAGCAGGCTCAAACTGTTCCGTCTTGCTCCCAATCGCCCTTTCATAAACGGTTAGCATCTTAATCGCCATCGCCTCAGGAGTCCTTTCCTGAACGCTTCGAGAGGCATTTGCTGATAGCTTTGACCAAAGGGATTCATTCCAAAGCACATCTGTAATGGTTTGGGCAAAAGTAGCTGGATCGTTTTTTACTAAAAATCCATTTTCACCTTGAATTACACCGTCTCCTGCTCCTCCGCCAACTACTACAATTGCAGGAAGCCCGTATGCCATCGCTTCTTGAATGACCAGGCCCTGCGTTTCTGTAATCGAGCTAAAGACAAAGAGGTCAGCCGCTGCATAATACGAATCTACCTCGTGTCGAGGCAAGAATCCTACAAATTTCACTCGGTCCCCGATGCCCAACTTACGGACAAACTCCACGCTTTCTTCCCGATATGGTCCATCGCCGACTAGCCAAAGCCGCAAAGTAGAATCTTGATTGAATGCAAGCTTTGCTGCTGAAAATAGGGTCTCCAGGTTCTTTTCTTTAGCGAGCCTTCCCACATAGAGCAAGTACCGCTCGTTCAAGCCCATGCCCAACTTGCGCCGACATTCGTACCTGTCAAGCATTTGCTTTTCGAAGCAGGCGGTCGGAATGATGGAAATCGGAGTGCGTACTGCCTGCCGCCGAAGCCACCTCATCGCTGCCACGCTTGGACAGATCACTTGATCCACATGGTTGTAATAAAAACTAGTGTGTTTGGCTATTTTGAACCTGATATAACGCTTTGGAAAGAGCGGAATATAGTGCGCGTACCGGTCGTAGAGCGTATGATACGTCGAAACTATGGGGAGTGTATGAGATTCTGCCCAACGCATCCCGACAAATCCGGTCGTAAACGGCGTATGTGTGTGGATTACGTCATAAGTGTGCTTGCGAAACTCGCGCAACATCCCGTAAAACGGTGGAACGACAACCGGATAATCACGGGACCATGGCAGCCGAACAGTTCGAAACCGATAAGTGTTTGGCTCTGATTCTGCTTTCGGGTGGCCAGCAGTATAGAGATCAACCGAGTGCCCTTGCCGCCTCAATTCTTGGATAAGGGAATCCACGCTCAGGCTCACGCCATTGATAATGGGGAGTGCTGAATCAGAGAACATGGCAATTCGCATGAATGTTCCATTTTGGCTGAAATTGGGGATTGGGTATGCCGGGTTGCGACATCAAAATCAAAAATGCATCAGCCGCCCAACAGCGCGTAGAGTTCGAGCATTTCTGCGATTGCTTTCTTCTCAGCGGCACCCATTGTTCGGTCGTGGTGGTATTGTCGCCCTTTGTAGCGAATCATCACGCTCTTCGAGGTTGAGATGTCCCTCAGCATTGTTAAAGTTTGGTCATCAACAGGATCGTCGTACCACTCCCAAACCTCAGAGTCGTTGTCTCTTTCAACAGAGAAGGAGCCCTTTTCGATCTCGTACGTCTGAGCGTCTGTTTTTATTTGGTAACTTTCAACAAGAAGCCAAGAGTCGGCTGTATATACGTTTTTGATTCGCAGGTTTCCCGCGTTTCCGTTGCTATCACATTGGAAGTAAACAACTAGGAAACTTCGCGTGTCCATGTACTTTGGTTCGCTCTTATGCTGGTACCACGTAATGTTGTCAAACTTTATGTACTTCTTGCGAATCTTTGCTTTTAGCGAAGTGATACGCGCCTTCTTCTTCTTTCCTTCAGCTACCTTCCTCTTTTCCTCAGCTACTCTCGCCTTTTCTTCAGCTGCCTTCGCCTTTGCACGATCTTTGTCCGTTTCAAGGGACGTCGGTTCAGCGATTGCTTCAGGTTTTTGAGGAGCATTCGATGACGAACTGCTATTGCCGTACTAATCGGCATCATACGATCCTGGCGGTGATGGGCAACAGCAGCCAAGGACAAACGGAATTGCGAATAAGAAGAAAATCAAGTGTTTCATTCGCGGCTCGCTACAACGGAATTCGAGGCATTTGACCTTCCACTCGCAGAGAAGCATCAAAGATCATGTACAGCGCAAACAAAATGAGAAATATCGCCAGAACGGCCAAGCTTCCGACTTTTGACGTTCCGTTTTCCCTTTTTGGTGTTATCATGTCGGCCAGCCAAACAATGCAATACGCGCCAATAATTGCCGCTGTCCAAGGAATCATCATTTACACCTCATTAGATTATTCCCGCAACTACGGCACCGTCACAACACTCACTACAGCCGAAAAAGCCCCAACCCGCTCATTGTTCTCTCGGCCCTGAGCGCGATATTTCTGCACTTCGGGTTGCCCTGCAACGAGTGGAGCGCGGCCATCATTGTAGGTGATTCGTCTCTCAAGCAACTTCAAATCCGACATCGGTTTGATGCCTATCATTTCGATGTTTTACCACGAATGGAAGTGTCGAGTGGAACTCAGGTGAGACTTGCAGTTACAGCGTACAATCTCCCTTCCTTCAAAGGAAGGGAGAATTCGGGCGAGTTTTGACTGCGAGACGGGAGATCTCCTAAAGTAGACACATTACTCTTCCGGGAATCTTCCGTGAAGCTCCACAAACTTAACTACATCGCTTAGCCGGAACCTGCGCTGCCCGCCAATCGTTCGGTGGTGATTCAGCCATCCTCGATTTGTGTATCGCCGAACGGTGGCAGGTACGACTCCAAGAAGGCGGCTTGTTTCTTCGAGCGAGAGTTCGGGATCCAGAAGTCGTTTGATCAGTTCTTGGCGAGATTCCTTGAAATCTCCGCGATAGTAGTTCGCGGTGTTTTCATCGTTAAATGAACCTGCAAGAAATTCGACATTTTTTGGGAGTGATTCCCACACAGCTTGAAGGGTTGGGTCAATCGAGCTTGCTTGATGGGCTTTCTTAGAACGCCGTGGGCGCGGTGCGCTCATTTCGGTCTTTCGGAATCGCTTCTTTGAACCTGCTTTGGACTGATCTGGAGTTCCATTTTTCAAATACTGGCCGATGGTGGGTACATCAACATCGAACTCTTCTTGGTTCAGCTTCGTTGGCTTTGGCGATTTCGGAACATCCAAAAAGGCGTTCTCAATATAGGCGAGTGGATCGAATTCTTTATGTTTCAATGAAGTTTCCCTTAACAAATCGGCGGAAATCCGCCCGGTAAATTCTACTTCATTAAGAGGCGGAAGTTTCAAAAAAGCGGTTAAAAAATTAACATGCTATCGCCAAATGAAAGAAACCGGTAATTTTCGCACACGGCGACTTCATAGGCGTTGAAGATGGATTCTTGACTTGCGAAAGCTGAAATCATCATGAGCATAGTAGTGCGGGGCAAGTGAAAATTGGTAAACATTCCGTCAATGATTTGGAAATTATAGCCTGGACGAATGAATATTTGGGTTGACACTTCGCCGCTTTTGACCTTGCGGTGACCGATAGCAAAGGATTCTAGGGTTCTTACAGCAGTCGTGCCAACAGCGATAATTTTTGCTGTTGATTTATTGATTTTGTCTGCATTGGCCTCATCAATTCGACATACTTCGCCGTGCATGACGTGATTCTCAAGGTTTTCGGCTTGAACTGGGCGGAATGTGTCGAGTCCAACATCAAGGGTGACTCGAGCGATTTCGATTCCATTTCGTTCCAATTCCGAGAGGATTTCAGATGTGAAATGAAGGCCAGCGGTTGGGGCGGCGGCACTTCCGCCACATGTAGCATAAACAGTTTGGTATCGCTCTGAGTCCTGAAGCTCTTCTGTAATGTACGGCGGAAGCGGGGTTTGGCCAATTTCCATCAGTCGTTCCTTCCAATCATTTGAATCAGAAAAATCAATTTCCCGCTGTCCGTCACTTAACTCTGCGGAAATTTTTCCTTGAAGGCCGTTTTCGAATTCAATGATAGAACCAATTTTGAGCCGCTTGGCGGGCTTTGCCAGTGCTTCAAACTTGCCATCTCCCAAGTCTTTCAAAAGTAAGAGTTCAGTTTTTCCTCCCGATTGCCGATTGCCAAAGAGCCGCAAGGCAGTAACTCGCGTGTCGTTGAGAACGAGTAGGTCGCCGGGTTCAAATAGGTGAGGGACTTCGCGAAATCGGGCATGTTTGACCTTTCCGGTGCTTCGATCAAGGCAGAGCAATCGCGATGCCGACCTGTCAGAGAGCGGCGATTGCGCTATCAGTTCTTCGGGGAGGTTGTAGTCGTAGTCAGAGAGCATTTCCAAGGGCATAGGGTACGGGGTATAGGGTTTAGTGTGTGGGTTTTTTAGGTTTTAAATCCCTTTAGCAAAAGCACGGACTGAGTGTCCGTGGACCTTGTGCGGGCTGAGTGCCCGCGCTCCATATGTGGGCTACCAACTATCCCCGCCTCCACCGCCTCCGCCATCGCCGCTCGAACCGCCGCCATCGAATCCTCCTCCACTGCTATAGTCGTCCGAACCGAAACCGCTGCCGCCGTCGCTAAACATTCCTCCGGAATCGAATGTGGAGATCGCATCGCTTATTGAATCGCTCCATTCGTTTGAATAGTCGTTAACCATGCTAGAAATCCAAAAGTAATTCCACATCGTCATGTTGCTGCCATCAGAACACCATTCGGGCGGGGCAAATTGGACTCCTTCGAATGCCTGTCCCCACTCCTTCACTAAATTGAAGGCAACGGCAAACGGCAAAAGACTTTCGAATACGGATTGATCCGGATGCTTTTCTGCCATCCAGTTCAGTTCTTTTTCGTGGGCTCGCCTAATGAATTCCTTGAAGCCGCGGATTTGCCATCGAATATCATCGCCGATATCGTTATAGTTTGATCTTCGCCTTATTGCGAAAATGCTGACGAAAATGGCAAGAGGAATTCCAGCGAGTGACCAAAATCCAAAAAACGAGATGAGAACTAAAGCAAGCGGGATGCTCATTCCAATGATGAGGCATCCTATGCACCCGTTGGCGGCTGCATATTTTGGTGCCCAGCTCATGGTGTCGTGGCGTTGCTGCAACTGCACGGAAAGGTCTTTGAACTGCTGACGAAAGTCCGTCTTTAAGGTTTCAGCACTGACTTCGGGCGCCATAGGTGCGAGTGCAGCATAAACCGACTGTTCAAAATCGTTCAAGGGCTTCTTCTTTCGGTTCTCGACAAATTGGATGACAGAACTGTCGCCAACTTTGGCTAAGTTCCAATAACCCTTCTGGGCAATAGAAATGATCGCCGCACAAAGGTCCCTGGGGTCAAATCGAGTGTCGTCAATGATGCCTGCGTCGGGTGCTGAAATGCCGACTGGCGGGTCATAGCGAACGACAAGCGGTTTTTCATGCTTCTTCTTAAACAGCAAGAATGCAAGAATTGCGGGAATCGCTGGAAAAATCGCGCCAATAGGGTTCGACTTCGCTTGGACTTGCTTAATCCAGCGGTCAACCTCTTGATCTCGAAGCTCGTCGTTGGATTGCCCAATTGGAACTATGTTGGCTCCGCCCTTCTCAATAGTGCCTTCTGGCAAGCCAAGAATTACTGTTGTCGTCCATCCTGGCTGGTTCGCCTTCTTGATGAAATACACCAATTGCGTTTTTGATGTGAATTTGGCATCAATCAAACTCGGATCGCCAATGGTCTTCCCGTCGCTTTCAACTTGAACGCCAAATTTTGTGCCAAGTTCTCCAAACAGAATTCGAGCGGCATACTTGTCGTTTACGGGTTCGGGAAAGTCTATTGTGATTGTTGCCGCTGGAATTTGCGTACGCCAATGCGTTGGCAGCATATTCCAAAAAAATTCGGTTCTAGGGCCAAGTTTGTAACCGTCATCACCGATATCCGTGAGCGCACCTTGAACCTGGTAACGAAGCACGAATGTGTGTCTGCCTTCGAGCCATTTGTTTCCATCTCCAAGTCGAACGCTCCAATCGCCGCCGTCAATCTTGTCGTCTGCTCGAGTTGGCCCGCCATCAACGGAGGCACTTGCAAGAGTGTAGCGAACTTTCCTAGTACCTTTTGATCCTTTGGTACGGAAAGGAAGCGTTCGAATGAGGCCGCGCTGACGTTCGGTAAATCGAACCGTGATGAATTCTGAGAATTCCACGGTTCGATTCGGCATAATTTTGGCTTTGACATCGAACTGTTCTGTGACGAATTTTTGAGAAATCGCATGGGAGGCGATTAGGCAGATTGCCAGAAGCGCAAAAATGCGGAGTTGGTGCTTCACAATAGGATTGTATCTGAGGTAGTGGGAAATCTACTTCCCAAATTCTGGCTCGATCGGCCTTGGCAGCCTGCCTTCGATCGGTACGAGTTCAGGGAATTTTGAGTGCGGTTCGCATTGATACCAATAAGCAGTTGACGAATAATCGTTTGAAAGCTTGTTTGCGTGGCCGTGCTCTATCGTGACGCGAATGGATTTTCGGAACCGGATTGGGTCTTCAATATGAAATCGGTACATGGAGTTTCTCCCTTTCCAGGGCCAATTGGAATTTCCGGAATAAACGGTAACCCCATGAAAAGGTGCTGAAAATTCGGTCGTCGGGCAGAACGCAGTATTGAAGTAATCTTCTGTTCCCGTGCCATGAAGCGACGGCGGCCAAGGTTCCCCGTCAATGAAAATCATGTCGTCGCCTTCACCGTACCAATCGTTGCCTTGCCGTTCGAAAACGTCAACATTTAGGTTGCAACCTACGTAAATGCCGTTGCCTTCCGCTTCAAGAATTGTGTAGTTGTCAGCCCCATTTACGTTGGGTTTTCGCCCCCAAATGTCGAACAGATTCTCGTTATTTAACCGTTCGGTTAACCATCCTTCCGTCGGATTTTCGCGTCGCCATTGTGTGTGAAATCGGGCGACATCGTCGTCGTGAGGCTGCTCGTATTCTTCGTAATCAATGTAGAAGTAAAGGTTGAAATCTTCTAGACATTCACTTTCAATTTCAACTCTGGCGGCATTGAATGGCATAGGAAACCAGCAGTTCATGGCTCGGCCATCTTGGGGCGACATTTGCAAAGGGAGGGACGTGAAATTCTTGTGAACACTGAACCCAATCCCAAAAAAATCTCCTAGCGGTACCTCGATGCTCGGATTCGCTTCGCCATCCCACCACGCTCGCAATGTGATCCTTCGCAAATGATTAGGGCCGCCGTTGCCGACAGTCATCCAAATATGCTTGATGCAACCAGGATCTTTTGATAAAAAAATGTTCTGTTTTTCGCCTGGCTTAAAAGTAAACCAGTCGTTGTTGTTTCCCTGGCGATCAAAGCTCGAGCTTCGTTTGGATTTATAGTCTCGAAGGTAGGGCAGGGATGCAAGAGATGTTTTGCCAATCATTTTGGGATTTTAGCTTGTTTCTCGCTTCTCGCCAACGTACCAACCAAGCCCAAGAGTGTCTCTTCCCCAATTCTTATATCCGTCGTTCCACGTTTGGATGCGGCTCAGCATTGCAGGGCAATCGGGATCGTCCGGGTACTCCTTTAAATAATCAAAGACGGCTTTCGCGTAATCGCCTTCATAGGCATCCCAATCCTCGATCGTGCTAACCATTGAGTGAATTAGTTCAAAGCCACACTCACCTAGTATTCGGCGATTCGCTTCGTGAGTGTTCAATTCCGATACGTCACAGCCCAAAAGATCCAAGTATTCTTGACGGGGAGGTTTGTTCCAAAAGCCTTCCGCAATCAAGATCCGTCCGCCAACTTGGAGCATTTCGTTAAAAATATGAAGAGCACGATCAAAGCCGTTTAAGGCGTGGGTTGCACCCGTGCAAATTCCGACTGAAAAGCCATGCAATTCGTTGTAAACCTTGTTTCCTTCGGCCAGATCAAATTTTACAAGTTCGCTTACATTGTGATTCTCCGCGGCATAGTTCGCTTCGAAAATGAACGTCGGGTTTTTATCAATTCCAAGGCCTTCGCAGCCGTATTGTTCTGCGGCGCGGATCAGGAATTCGCCCTTCCCGCATCCAAAGTCTACGATCTTGTCTTCGATGGTCAGGTTCAAATGCCTCAATAGCACGCTGGCTTGTTCAAGCTGGATTGGCACGAGAAACCGCCGTCCCATGTGTGCGATCGTGGTGAATTTGATGGAGTCCATTTTCTTTGGAGTATGGGTGTTGGGGTGTTTGGTGATTTGGGTGAACTGGGTGAACTGGGTGAACTGGGTGAATACAGATAACCGACAACTGCTTACTGCTTACCGCACACTGCTAGGCAAAAGACTCCAAAACTCCCCCTCAAAGCGTCTCCGTCACCTTATCCAAAAACTGAGGATCATCGGGATCGAGTCCTCGAGCCCTGGCTGCACTGAGGGCAAGCCATTGCCCGAAAACGATATCCCAAATTGGCTGCAAATAATCTGGCAAGTCATGGAAAGGACGAGGAGCAACTATGGAATGGCACCCCTGAATTTCGAGAAATGGCAGCGGATCGCCATAAACGATCGCCGTTGAACCTGGTCCAGCGAGAGCCTTGGGTCCATGTTGAAAGTCTGCGCTTGAATAAGGTTTGCAAGGAATCAAAGCGCATTCCATGAGTTTCAGCGCTGTTTCAAAGGCTGTGCAAAAGCTGTATCCTCTAGCGAGAGCAAAAAGGGTCGTAGAACGGACAATCCAGCCTGATTGAACCTGGGCGATCTGATTACAACTCGAGACCCATTCGTCGTTTGGCAGAGCATTACCTGGATCAGGCAATTCCGCTCCAAGAGCACGGGCGATTTGGAGAATGACGAGCAGGGAAGCCGAATAGGTCTTTGTTGCCGCTACACTTTTTTCGATGCCTGCGTTAAGGAAAATCGTAGATTCTGCCCCTAGTTCCAACCTTGAGCCAGCTGTATTTGTGATTCCGATCGTTGTATGGCCGTCCTGTCGCAGTGCAGAAATGACTTCGGAAACGTCGGGCGCGGCTCCGCTTTGCGAGATTCCTATCGCGAGGCAGTTTTCATATCGAACTCGAACGCCATATTTTGTGAGGACTGATGGCGCAGCTAAAATAACGGGAATTCCTAATACGATCTCGAATAGGTAGCGGGCGTAAAGAGCGGCGTGGTCGCTAGATCCCCGTGCCACCAAAAGCACCATTTTGAACTGTTTGCCCTGAATTGCTTCCTTCGCCGATTCAAAATAGGCACTGGAATTCTCATGGAGAACTTTTGGTTGCTCCCGAATTTCCGATTCCATCGCCGCGCCAAGCATTTTGGGATTGTACCGGGAGGGTGAATGCTGGGATGCGGAGGATTGTGGATTGTAGATTGTGGATTGTGAATTGCGATATTCCCCTCTCCCTGAAGCGTAGCAAGAGGGAGAGGGGGTAAGGGGGTGAGGGTCTCTTGAAATTTAGTAAATAGGCAACTGCCAACCTGCAAAATTCTCCCTCAAGTACACTCACTTTCATGACCTCGGTGGCCGCCATTCACGAACTTTTGGAACGTGTACTTCAAGAAGGCCGCTTTGCAGAGGCGATAACAATTATCACGGAAACGGCTCGCGAGTTTACAAGAAGCCGAAATGTGCTCTTTGCGATTCTGAATCGGGAAGAAGGTCAACTCGACTTTGAATTTGGTTCAGGGCCAGATTGGAAGGGCGAGGAATCCGAACATTCTTTGGCGGTAGATATCGGCAAAAGGACTGGAATCACGGCTCAAGTTGCTGCGACTGGCAAGCCATTTGTCACAGGAAATGTGGCTGAAGTTGCCGTTTATCACCAGCTTTATGCCAGTACGAAATCTGAGATGGCCGTGCCTGTTCGAGATTCGCATGGCAAATTGCAGGCGGTTTTGGATTTTGAATCTGATTTGCTGGACAATTTTCATGACACAGATATCGAAATGGGAAAGTTGTTTGCCTCAATAGCCGCTTTCGTGCTGGAGAGGGAAATTGCCCGAGCCAGAGAAGAAGCATTGGTTGAAATTGGCGCCGCGATTGACGATGCGCTGACCGAAGAAGAGATTTTGATCCGGGTTATTGATGTGGCAGAGCAAGTCCTGCGATTCCAGGCTTGCTCCATATTCTTGTTTGACGACAGAACGCAGACGTTTGTGCTCCGGGCATCTACAGGTGCGCTTCGAGATCGCTTGGGAGAGTTTTCATACGAAGCTGGAGAAGGATTTACAGGATGGGTTTGCAGCGAAGGCAAGTCAATTTTGCTGGAACGCCCGCAGGGCGACCCAAGATGGCGAGGCAAATTTACTGAGATTCCAAGTGAGGAAATCGCTTCCTTTTTGGCAGTTCCAATTTTGATTAGAGGAAAGAGCATTGGAGCGATTCGCGCTCTGAGAAAGATACCGGATAACGAATTCTTGGATAACCGATTCACATCGGCGGACGAGCGGCTTTTGGTTGCAATTTCCGACCAAACTGCAATCGCCATTGACTCGGTACGGGCGATTGGCAAACTTGTTCAAAACGAGAGGCTTAGCGCATGGGGCGAACTTAGTGCGAAGAGTTCGCACATGATTGGAAATCGAGTATTTGCCCTTCAAGGCGATTCAAACGAGTTCGAATATCAACTTTCGCGCGAACCCGTTGATGTCAAAGAATTGCAAAAGCTTCAAAGGGGATTTGGAGCGAACATCAATCGTCTCCAGGAGTTGCTACAAGAATTTCGCGATTTTGTAACCGCTGCGCAGCTTCATTTGACCGAAGGCGATTTGAACGAATTGGTGCGTGAGACAGTAGAAGAGGTTTTTCCCAAGAGAAGCGGAGTCAAGCTTGAATTGAGGTTGGAAGATTCGATCCCGGTCTTAAGGTTTGACGCGAATAAGCTTCGTCGGGCAATCTCGGAACTTATTGAAAACGCGCTGCACTTTGTGGAGGAAGGAAACACCAGCATTTCAACTCGAATGGCAGATGCAAATACCTTGGTAATGGCAAAATTGGGACCTGTCGGGCGGTTTGTGGAGTTTTCGATAGAAGATAATGGGCCGGGCGTCGAAGAAAGCCGCAAAGAGGTGATTTTCGAGCCTTTTCACAGCAGTCGTGTGAAAGGGATGGGATTAGGCCTTTCTATAGTTAAAGGCATTGCGGATGCTCATGGTGGTACGGTTTTGGAAATAGGCAAAGAAGGGAGCGGCGCAAAATTCGTGATTCTGCTACCGACTTCGGATCGTCAGAACTCGGGAGGGATATGACAGAACTTTTTCTTGGATTCTTGATAGCGGTGGCTCCGCAGAAAAAAGCTGAATTCGTTCATTCGCCGTCGAATTTGAAGTTTACGATTCCTAGTGAGGCGAAAATTTCAAGAAAGAAGGATGATTGGACTATCATTCTTCCTTTGGGCAGCAATGGTGATGCCGCAACGGTACAAATCTTCGCGGTGAGTTTTATGGCGGCTCCTGAAGTTTGGGAATCCGCTCAAAAATATTTTGCTGAGCAGCAAAAGTTGATCGTTCTTGGCCAGAATCGCGAGGAAATTGCAGGGGTTCCTTTACTGTTAGCTCGAATGCAGAATCTGAATGATTTCGGGCGATCTGTGACGATTTCAGGGTTGATCTATGCAGCCACG
This sequence comes from Armatimonadota bacterium, assembly GCA_031400935.1. GTDB lineage: Bacteria > Armatimonadota > Fimbriimonadia > Fimbriimonadales > Fimbriimonadaceae > JANNJE01. The sequence continues at coordinate 27,450 of JANNQV010000028.1, read as the reverse complement.
GAATTCAAATTATCCTACCGGCTGAATGCTTCTGAATCGAGCATTGCCGATGCCGAAGCGAAATGGAAAGAAGTTTTGCTATCTTTGCGCCCGATTGACGGCAAAATGCCAGAAGCGGAGCGGCCAGGCAGAGCCACCGAGGCGCCCGCCACAAAGAGGAAGCCGCCAAAGATTCCCGAGAACAAGCGAGTTCCCATAGGCGCAGCCACGGCCGTGGAAAAAGGTTTCGATATTGGCATTGTCAAGCTTTCCATCACTGTTGCAGGAAAGCCAGTTCAACTTTGCGTTCCTGATGGTTGGAAGGCGAGTCTGGGCGAAACGGGTTTTGTGTCGGCCGTTCACCCATTGAGCGGCCTAACGATTATCATTAGAACTCATTCCACGCTCGAATCGCCTTCCATGACTTCGTCGTTGATGTCGCTAGCTTCTACGACGTTGGAGCGGTTTTCCTCTGTCACTAGTAGGACAGAGTCGCGTCCGGTACTAAACAACGCTGGGGCGAGCGTCATTCGCATTATTCGGTCCGGAAAAAGCGCAGACAGCCTTCCGGTTCAATACCTTGCTGGCGGAGAAAAGGGCGATCTATACTGGCTTCTCGAATTTCAATCTTCTGTGCCGTTGACGACGCAGTTGACTTTGGTTTACGATTCTTTGATTGGCGGTATGAGCCTCGAACCCGGCTCATGACTCTTGCTATCTCCACATCGAGCCCTCTGATTTCCGTGTCGGTATTTTCGAGCGAGGAAGTTCTATTTTCTCGAAGTGAAATGGCGCAGCAAAACGCCTCTGGACTTGTTGCTTCGTGGGTGGCAGAAGCTGTGCCTGGCTTCAGCATTATTGACAGATTAGTAGTAGATATAGGGCCAGGAGGATTTACGGGAGTGAAAGTTGGCGTTACAATGGCTCAAATGTTTGCGATCAGTTCGGGAGTTCAACTGATTGCAGTTACAGCTTTTGACCTGATTTCCTCCAATATGGCTGTTGCGATACCATATAAGAAAGGAAGTTACTGCGTTCGTGAGTTAGGGCAACCACCGGTAGTTTCTAGCGATCTTAGTCCACTGGATTATTGCGGTTATGGGATTGAAGGTGTTGCCGATACCTATCCCTCTTTCAATATCGAGACAATAGAACAACATGGATACCCAATAGATTTGACAAAACTTGTTCCACTTTATATTGCCGAACCAAGTATTTCGACTCCAAAACAGCCATTTGCATCCCTATGATTCAACAAGCATTGCATTCGGTTTCGTTAAAGAATTACACGACATTGCGTGCGGGTGGAAATGCAGAGTTTTTTACTGTTTGTAGGACAGTTGATGAGCTTGCCTCCTGTGCCATCGAGGCACAGAAATCAGGTTTGAAAACAACGTATTTGGGTTCGGGAAGCAACATTCTTCCCAGCGATGAAGGCGTTCCCGGTCTTGTCATACTCAACATAGCTCGTGAACTCGGGATTCAAAGCGACGGGGGCGTAACTGCTTCTACTGGCTTATCGTTTCAGGAGCTGTTTATTAAGTCTGCCCAATCTAACTTAGCTGGGTTAGAGTACGCCGTTGGGATTCCAGGTTCTATTGGCGGTGCTTTAGTCAGTAATGCCGGAGCGTATCGTAGTTCTATTGACGAGTTTCTAACGAGGGTAGAAGTAGTAATGGACGGAGAACGGCATTGGATGGAATCTAGCGTTCTTCAGTTTTCATATAGAGACTCGATCCTCCGGCGTATGCCAGATACTCCCCTATGTTTATTGCAGATTGAATTGAAATTGCCTAAAGGGAGACCGGAGGCAATTTATGAAGAAGCGCGAGAGTACCAACGGCAACGCATCGCTAAGCAGCCTGCCCCTGCAAGTTGCGGAAGTTTTTTTAAGAATGTGATGAACTTGGAACTGGCCGCGAGTTTGCCCAACTTGAGAGCGGATTTGAGGAAGGCAGGAGTGATTCCGGCAGGTGTCTTGATTGAGGAATCTGGTATCAAGGGGATCATTCACAAGGGTGCCAGATTGAGTGACCGACACGCCAACTTTATCGTCAATGTTTGTGATGCTTCGGCGACCTCGATAAGGAGCTTAGCGGAGTTTGCAAAAGAAAAAGTTCATGCAAGATTTGGTGTGATGTTGGAAGAAGAAGCTCTCTATTTGGGTGACTGGTCTGGGTTTGTGAGGGAGACTGTAAAGCAATAATCACGATTCTGTTGTTCGAATTCATTTGACCCTCACCCCCTGCCCCCTTTCCCTGTTGCTGCGCTCCTGTGAGAGGGAACCATAGTTCCAGACTCTCAAACACAAACCAGTAAAAATACTGGTTGACGAACCTACCTCTTGTACAAGTTAGTAGACGAAGATATACTAGTTTGGAGGTAATTGATATGACCAATGAGCAAATCGCTTTTGTGGCCGATTCGCTGCTTGCGCTTTGCGAGAAATCGCCCGAAAGGCCCTGCTACTCGGACGATGTGATGCGGCAAAAGTTGAAATTGGCTGAACGGAGGGAACCGGTCTACGGGCATTTGTTGATGGGAAGACGGGATGATCCGCTTCTTCAGGATGAATGTCGTGATGTCTTCGAAATTGCGAAGCTGACCGAACGTCAATCAATTGTGCTGCATTTGAGGCTAGAAGGCTATACATTTGAGGAAATTGGCAGCCGGAGGGGGCACAGCAAGCAGGGTGCTCAGAATATTTTTATTCAGGCGCTTAAGAAACTGACCCATAGTTTTCGCGTCTATCCTTTCAGAGGACTGAGCGACGTTTATCGCTGGGAAGTCAAGCGCAAAGGTGCCGGGGCTTCGAGGGCGGCGTAGACAATTTTTGGTTTTGGGTTTTGGGTTTTGGGTCTAGGATTGAACCGGAAGGCGGAAGTCAAAATGCCATCCACTGCCAACAACTTGCAAACCACCTGCCAACTACGTGCCAACCACTTGCCGACAACGTGAAGACCACTTGCCAACTCATCCCTAGAACTTTTCAGCTTCAAAATCGTTAGAATCGAACTTCGTATAGTACAATGAAGGAAGAGAATTATGATCGAATGTCTTTCGTGCCAAACATCGAACAGTATTGACAGCCAATTTTGCAAGGGTTGCGGTAAAGAGTTATCTGCAGACGCTATTGGTGCCGCCACCATCGAACATGAAGCCTTTGTCGCCGAAGGGCAAAAGGCGCTTGCAGAAGGGAGGGGGGATGAGGCTTTGCTTATTGCCCATTCGGCAGTTGAGCAGAACCCCGATTCCATTCAAGCATTGTCTTTGCGAGGAATGGTGTACGAACGCCAAGGACGTATTGCGGAAGCACTCGAAGCGTTTGAGCGAGTGGTCGTTCTGAATCCGATTTCGTCGTTGGATAAGATCAAGGTACAGCAACTTCGGAATTCGCTTTCTGCTCAGGTGCTTTATGCGTCTCAACCAGATAGAAAGCGAGCGTTCATCGGTGCAGCGGCGGCAGTTCTGCTCGTGGTCGGTGCAGGAGCGATTATTGCTGTCTATGCTCAACGAGCCAACGCGCAATCAAATGATGATTTGCGCAAGCTAGCCATGAGTTCAAATCAGCCACAGAACGTGCTTGGTAGTTCTGGAAATGGATCGAAGAGAAATTCAAACAGTCAGCCATCACCTGGCACGTCAGATCCAAACAAGCCCGCTAATCCTGGCGACGTTCCACCTATCAAAAACAATGTCGAAGGTGGGGTTGTTCCAAATCGCGGTACAGGGCTACCCAACAATTCAGGAATGACACTTCCGCCAATTGGTCCTGGGGCGGGCGATATTCGACCATACGATCCTGGAGCACCTTCAATTACTCCAACTGGGCCAAATCGGCCCACGAACACGAATCCAGACGAAATTGACCCAACTGTTGGCGACGGCAAGGGTGGAAAAACGAATCCTACAGTACAGCAATCGAAGCCGCAAGATGATCCTGGTGTTATCGAGATAAATGTAAAACCAAAGTCTCCAACTAATCGAAATGGTGGGAGCGACGTGGATCAAGGTTTGAGTTCGAAGGCCCTCTCAGAAGCGGCACGACAACAATTTCAGCTTCAAAAATACGATCAAGCCGCGAAGAGCTACGAAAGACTGCTGGCTATGGGCGGTGACGCAGCTACGATCAACCAGCGTCTGGGACAATGCTATACGAACTTGGGACAGACTGGCAATGCAGCGTCGGCCTATAAGCGAGCTATCGCGGCCATATCTGATCGTCTCAAGAACAGTTCCGGCGATACTGCTTACTTGGACAGGCAACTTGAGTCTTGCCAACGCGCACTTAAGGTCTTGGGCGGATGAAGCGCAGTTTTTTTTGCATTTTCTTTGTTGTAGCCGCTGTGGCAAGTTGGGGACAAGTCGTTCCAAAAGTTCTGCTCGTGCAGAGGATGGTCGCTGAAGAAAATGGCGTGAATATCAATGTCAAACTTCGACCGTATTTTTCACAGGAAATTGATGAAAATGGGCGATTAGAATCATTGACATGGTCGCCGTCTGACCCAACTTTTCGGAAAGCTGTCGAAACTAAGATTTTGGCCGAAGCACCAGAGAATCCGACAGACGAACAAGCCTTTGCGGCGATGTCGAAACTTGGCTGTGAATACGTCATGTTTATCCGTGGGATGCGGCATCAGAACAATGTCTTTTGCGATGCCGAATTGTTTCGTGGCAAACGGCAAATTTGGAAGAACAATACAAGTTTAGGAGCTGAAATTCAGGACCAACTCAGCTTAGAGTCTACAATTCGCTCCATTGCAAGAACTTGGCTGTTTCAACTCGGTTCGGACGCGCTTAAGGGATTGACTCCAAGACCGAAGATCAAAACTCCTGATCCTGATCCGACTCCTGTGGTGAGCCGCCAGTTACCTCAAAACGATCCAATCGTAAAGGCCGATTTTTCTACGATTCGTGCTGAATTCGAAAGGCTTGCAAAGTTGGGTGAAATTCGTAGTGCTTTGGCTTTGCTTCGAGACGCAGTTGATATAGAGCCAATGGATTGGGAACGACGAAAGGCTCTAATTGATGGACTGATGCGCTTTGGCAATCCTGATGAAGCTTCAAGCGAAGCTCGACGAGCCGCCGGCCTATTTCCAGAAGAACTTGATCTTTGGCGGTTTTGCGCTCGAGGGGCATTGCTTACCGGAAATGGGGCGCAAGCGATTCGTGATTTGAACGAAGCAATTACTCGAAATCCAGATGATGAGGTGACTCGTTGCCTCTTGGGTGAAGCTCAACTTGTAATGGGGCGAGTAGATTTTGCGTTGGAGCATTTTGTTGCGGCTTTGGCAAAAGGTGCAATGTCGGAAGCTCTTCATTTTCGGGCATTTGCATTTGCTATGAAGGGCGACATGGTCAAATGCAAAGCTGATATCGAAGCTGCAGGGAAGTCCATGTCCGAAGTTTCGGCTGCGGATCGAGGATTCATTCAAAGACTTTCTGTCCGACTTTTATATCGGAACGGCGATGAAATCGCGGCGGGTGTTCGCTTGTTGGTTCAAAAATCGAGATTGCAGCCAACATTAGCTGCCAATCGAGAGACTGCAAAGAATCTAGGCAAAAGCATTGAGGGACTACTTTTTCTGTGCGCTGTGACACCTCCGACAGAACTTAATGCAAAGTCCCAAGATTCGCTGAGTTTGGCATTAAACTTGCTGGGTCAATGTGTAATCGAAGTGCAATCATTTCTTTCTAACAAGTCTGAGGATATGTTAGGAGATGCAACGATTACTCTAGGCGAGGCCCTCAAAGCGCTTGCTGCGACGAAAGAGTTGCTAGATCGTACTTCGGTTTAACGGAATGAATTCCGTGGACCGGGTTGCGTCCCGATCTTCGATTACCCTTCGGCAAGATCTGCGAGAACGAATTCCGTGCTCCGTTTACGAATACCGACTTTGGCTTCAAACTATACATACAGGATTTTTCTCAAATGACACTAACGCTAATTGGGATCAGCTTATCGGTTTTCGTTGCATCCGTCGTTTTGGGCATGTTTTGGTATCGAATTCGATTTGGAATTCAGGCGTCCAAGCAAATGCTGATGCCAGAAACGGCAGTCGTCATTAAAACATCTTCAGGAATCTATCGCTCGCGATTTGCTGGCGATGAGGATCGCGGTTTGCGATTTGAATCACTGCTTTCCAGGCAATTTTTTGTTCCAATTCGTGTGGGAGAGTTTGTTACAATTGAAACCGCAACAAAAAGGGGAATCGTCCTTTTCCGTTCAAAAGTTGTTGATCGAGATGAAGCCACTCACGAAATTATTGTTGAGCGCCCCATCGCAATTTCTAACATTGACCGAAGGGATTCAAAGAGATTCGCATGTAACAATTCGGCTGTGGTTGTCAAACTTGATGGTGCAGCTACTCAGCTTATTGATGTCTCCTCGAAGGGTGCCAAATTGCGAGCCAAATGCGAGTTTGCCAAAGGCGAACGTGTGTCCGTTGAACTTCCGTGGCAATTGACGGAGGTTGGTGCATGGGTGATTGAATCTGCGAATTTGGGACGTGGCGATGATGCTTGCTCGATTTTGAGAATCATGTTCGAAGAGCCTGCACAACTCCCACGAAAAAACATTTTCGTTTGAACTTACGGTGTTTAAAAGCAAACCGCCCTCGCTGGGGGGCGAGAGCGGTTAGTTGGAGGGTCTCAGTTTTGGGCTTTGAGTTGCCCTCCTGGGAAGGAGGTTATGCGTCATAGAATTCAACGCTTGAATGACTTCTTTGGTTCCGAAGCTTCGTGTTGGCTCGCATTTTGATAGGCCGCAAGTCCTAATTTGAATCAGGGGCAATCAATTTTTGCATGCCTTTCATATCCAACGACAATCGGCGAATTGGCCCGGAAGCAACGAACCGAAGCAGTCAGAATCGCCCATAGCGTCAGCCCCGGCTTGGGTGTAACCGCGGATTGCTTCTGACGGTGTTACGTTTTCTATTGGATCGAACCCGGAAGGTCTTTTGTGAGCGCACCTTATCCCTAGTTCTGGATCACCCGAAACGATTGGCCTGTCGCTGCTTAGGCTCAGGCGTAAACCGGCATCTGTGACGGATCGAAACCGTTTGAGTTTCCCCGCCCTCTCTGGCCCTAGTTGTTTTAAGTAAGCGTGGCCGAATTGCGCCAGGAATTCGGGCTGCATCGAAACAAAGCAGTTTAGTCTTGCCATGCGTTCAATCTGTTCATCGCTAAGCATCATTGCATGTTCAATTCGATGGATGGATGGTCCAGGCAGTGCTTCGTAGGTATCCATAACAACATCGGTTGACCGATTCCCGATGCTATGAATTGCGATTTGGTAGCCAGCCTCATCTGCAATCTGGACCATTTTGGACAGGCGATCGGGGGCATAAATGAGTTGGCCTTGATTGTCAGTTTCGTTTTCCCGCCCCACATACTTTCCAAAGATTGCTGCTGTGCCAGAACCAATTGCGCCGTCTGCGAAGATTTTAATGCCTGCCACTTTACACGAATTCGGATCCATCAATTTGACTAAATCGAGGAGTCTAGAAGAATCAATTTTTCGAGACCCGAACACTTGCGACCATTGCATGTAGAGCCGAAACCTAACATTGACTCCTTTCTCAGCAGCTATTCGATAGGCTTGAAGTTCTAGATCAAGGTTGAATCGGCCCGTCATCATATCCGCTGCTGCGCCAATTCCCAATGCACTCATTTTTTTGGATGCGGCAAGGATGGCATCCACCATTTGATCAAGCGTTAGGTTCGGTGAGGCGGCTGTAACAGCCTCATGTGCGTCTTCCAACAGAAGGCCATTTAGGTTGCCCGAATCATCGCGGCTGAACTCTCCACCTGAAGGATTCGGAGTTGATTCGTCCACATTTGCAGCTTGTAGAGCTGCTGAGTTGGCTATGCTTGCGTGACCTGAAACGTGCCTCAAGAGAATCGGTCGCGTCGTCGAAATCTTGTCCAATTCTTGGCGCGTAAGATGGCGGCTATCTGCAAATTTGGTTTGATCGTAATGAACAGCCATGAGCCATTCGCCAAGAGGCAAAGTTGCGTTTCGATCTCGAACAGCATCAAGAATTTCGTCACGTGTTGTAAGTTGGCCTAACTGCAATTTGAGCAGATCGAGCCCGGTCGGGAGGATGTGGCAATGATTATCAACCCACTTTGGAAACAAGGTTCTGCCAGAGCAATCGTGAACAACTTCTGCTTCAATTCCAAGCTGTTTCTGACCGCGATATACGACGATGCCATCCTCAACCACGAGGTCTTGAATCTCCTCGTCCTCGTGCCACTTGAATCCTGAAAAGAGTTCACGCATTGATTATCTCTAGCACCGCTCTTTCGGCACTTTCAAGGGCTCCCTCGATGAACCCAAACCAATTTGCGGTGTAATCCCCTGCAAAATGAATTCGGTCATAAGGTCTTGAAATGTGCTGCAGGTGATTCATCACAAAGCCGGGCGCCATGTGGGGAAAGGCCCCGTACGCGAATGAATCGCCAACCCAATCGTACATGACTCCGCGCACAAAGTGCTGAGAAGCTTCGGGCATCAATTCAGTTAATTGCGAAATTGCTGCTTGAACCGCTTGCTTGTTGTGCAAGAAATAGTCAGCATCTTTGCCGCAGATATAACAGTTCAAAATTGGTACTGTTCCCTTTGTGCCTTCCCAGATTTGTTGGACTGGCATATCGCAGATCAGGCTCCCAGACCACTGTCGTTCTTCCCACCATGGCGAATCGAATTGCATACAAATCTTGATGATACGGCTCATTTCGCAGGCTTCGATCGCACACCTTTTTTCTTTGGGAAGTGCAGGATCGAAGACGATGCGTTCAAGGGCGGGCGGCGGCATGGTGAGTAGTAGCCGGTCAACCGTTGTTTCGCCTTGCTCAAATTGAAGAATGACTTTTCGGCCGTCGTGAACGATTCGCTGCAGTGCTTTTTCAAGCTGAATTGGGGTTTTGATTTTGTTGCTTGCAAGTTCAAATAGGCGTCCCATCCCGCCGGAGAGTCGGAAAGCCGAAGCCGCATCGTCGTCCCTCCCAATGTAGTTTTTGAATCCCATCAGCCAACCGAGTAGCCCGATTCGTTCGGGGTCGTCTCCCTCATCAGATCGGTATTTCGCCATCAGCCACCAGCGGCCGCGGTCTGAAGTAGCATTTTCTCGAATGAAATCGGCAAGAGTCACGTCGTCAAGAGCAGACAGTTCCGGGGTGTCCCATGGAGTGCTATCTATGTTGCGGCAAAGTTCCGTCGCTGCCGATTGTAAGCGAAGTTCATCTTCCAGGGCATCGTTCCAAAGATCGTCTTCTTTGCAGGTCTTTCCTTCAAAACAAACGATCCCCGGCCAGCGTGGCGTTGGGTCTGGCTCAACGCCGAGGGACCTGGCGAGGTCTAGGGTTCGGTAATGGTCGGCGTCTACCCACTCTCCGCCGGCATCGTAAGCGACTCCTTGGTTGTCGGTAACGGTGCAAAGCCGCCCTGCGACCCGGTCGCGGGCTTCGAACAGCCGTACTTCGACGCCAGCCTTCTCAAGCAAGAGTGCAGCGCGAATGCCCGCCGCGCCCATACCGACTATGCCGACCCTCATGGGCTCTTTTTCTCCTTGTTCGCCGCTCTCGCTATCGCATCGGCTAGCAACAACATCAGTGTTATTCCGCCCAAAAAACCAAGAGCTAGAAGATTGCCATCTCGTGTAAATAAGAAAATAATCAAGCCAAATACCGCAAATGCAGCCGATAGAAATACTCTTGATATGCCCTTCTTTCGTGCCATCAGAAGGTTGAATAGAATCATCACGCCACAAATCCCCATTCCAATATAGGCGGTGTTTTTGAGTTCTGGTGGCACTTTGTATGGATACCCTAAGTTGGTGTGCCTGCGCGGAAAAGGGCGTCAACCAAAGCGAACACGAAGAGGCCCAGACTCACAAACCCATTCAATGTAAAAAAGGCAAGATTCACGCGGCTGAGGTCGTCTGGCTTCACGATGGATTGCTCATAGTAAAGAATTGCCGCACTAACGCCAACTCCAATGAACCAAAAAACTTGGCTTCCGATTTGCCATCCTGCGAATGCCAAGAGAAGGATCGCAATGGCGTGAGAGGTTCTGCTGATTATAAGGGCGTTCTTCTTTCCGACAGCAGCTGGGATGGATCGAAGGCCGTTTTCCTTGTCGAACTCTTCGTCTTGCAACGAATAGATGATGTCGAATCCAGCTGTCCAGAACATGACGGCGCCAACAACAGGAAGAATGGCGGGATGAAGTTCCCTGGTGACTGCAATCCAAGCGGCGGCTGGAGCAATGGCTAACGATAAGCCCAGGATAAAATGACATAGATGAGTAAAGCGTTTAGTAAGACTATAAAATAATGTCACCCCTAGTGCAATTGGGCTAAGTGCGAAAGCCAATGGGTTTAGCAGATAGGTCGAGAAAATGAAGATCGCACAACTTGCATAGAAAAAAATGTTAGCATGGCGAAGCTGTAGCAATCCTGCTGGCAAAGCTCGAATAGCAGTTCTTGGGTTGTTCGCATCTATGTTCCTATCAATAATTCGGTTGAACGCCATCGCTGCGCTTCGACAAGTGACCATTGCCAAAACAATCAGTCCGAATTTCTCCCACCCCGGCCAGGGCGATGTGCTAATTGACATTGAACCCCACATCATTCCAATCATCGCAAACGGCAATGCGAAGATCGAGTGTTCTATTTTGATCATTTCAAGGTACGTGCGTAGTGCCGCAAATCCTCGAACGGGGGTTCTCATAGCGAGAGTTTACATTTTGGAACGGGCTTAAGGTTAAGTAGGGTCGGCAAGTGGTCAGTAAGTTGTTATCAGGAGCTCGATTTGTAGCAAACGTGCTCATAGACGGCTGGACGAGACGTCCAGCACACAGAAGCAGGCGAGACGCCCGCGCTCCTTAAGCCCTGCTCCAATTCCCCCGATTGCGATCGTTCCAGTTTCGTACATCACCCGACTCTCTAGCTTGGAAAATGGCTTCAAATTCAAGGTGAGCCACAGCGATTGACTCCTCATTCCATTTGGATTCAGCCAGAATTCCGTTAGCTGGGAATGGCTCGGCAGATGGGGCGATAATTGCACTTGATCCTACTGCCGAAGGAACTGGTTCTCTGCCGAGCGAGCCAACCAAAGAACTGTGTACGACAAATATCTGGTTTTCAATCGCGCGGGCAAGGCATGAGTTGCGCACCCGCCAAAAGCCGTGCTCATCTTGAGTAAACGCCGGGACGATTTGGCATAGGACGCCCGATTCTGCGAGCGCACGTCCGGCTTCAGGGAATTCGCAATCGTAGCAAATTGTAACTCCAAATCTCGGATCGGGCAACGCCGCCAAGGAATTTCCTGGTTCGATCTTCCATACGTTCAACTCAAATTGGGTAAGTACCATTTTGGGTTGAATGGCGGTACCGCCATCCGACCAAATTGCTTTAGACGCATTCACAAATCCAGATTCCGTCGCGAAAAAAGTCGAACCTGCAACTAGGATCATGCCAAGCTTCTGGCAGTAATCAACTATGGGATCAATCGTGTTGGAGGGTATGAGCTTTGCAATTTTATTTTGCGGAACGGCTGGCGACAGAGCAAGCAGTTCTAGCGTGAAGCATTCCGGAAAAACAACCAATTCTGCCCCTTGAGCCTTACATGTATCGAGCAATTCGATGGCGTGATCAGTGAATTCGCTTGCGGACCGAATAGGTCGAAGTTTCCAATTGACAGCAGCGATTTTCATGGCTTGAAGTTAACTCTAAGCGTGAATGCCGAGAATATCTAAGATGCGAGAAAGGTCGTCGTCTGAATAGAACTCGATAACGATTCTCCCGCCAACTTGCGCAGGTTCAAACTTCACAGGGCTACTGAAGTAGGTTGACATTCCATCTTGAAGGTAGCGCCATTCGTTTGGAACTGCACTGGTGCCATTTGTCTTCGGTTTCTTTGGTTTCGATTTCTTTATGGCAGAAGCGAGCTGTGCCGCCTTTTCAACATCTCTTACCGATAGCCCGTTGGCGACAATTTTTTGGAAAATGGCAAGCTGAAGAGCTTCATCTTCAATTTGAAGGAGCGCTCTGGCGTGTCCTTCTGATATCAAACCACTTTCGAGCCCCTCAAGAATCTTTGGCGACAGCTTTAGAAGCCGCAAAGTGTTTGCGATTGCAACCCTCGATTTGCCAACTTTTGCGGCGATTTGATCTTGTGTCAGCCTGAATTCATCAGAGAGTTTGCGATATGCTCTGGCGGCATCGAGAGGAGAGATGTCTTCGCGCTGAACGTTCTCGACGATTGCAAGCTCTAAAGATTGAAGTTCTCCGGCACTCCTGATCAAGATGGGAACTTCGGTGAGTCCAGCAAGCTTTGCTGCACGTAATCGTCGTTCTCCGGCAATTAGCTCGAATCTGCCGTTTTCTAGCTGCCGAACGATGAGCGGCTGCAAGATTCCATGGGATTTCATTGAGTCGGCAAGCTGCTGAATCGCTTCTGGATCGAAGCTCTTTCGAGGCTGATTTGGGTTTGGCGAAATCGAATTCACCGAAACTTCGGTCGAAGATGGTGAATCGTTATCATCCCCGAGTAGTTGCGAAAGACCTTTTCCTAGTGCGCGGCGCATGGGGAGATTATGAAGGGAATCTCTCTTTTGGATTTTAGATTTTGGATTTTGGATTTTGGATTGTGAGGTTTCGTTTTCTTGCCGATTAAATGTTCCTGAGAATTTGCAAAATGGATTCGCCTTGCTTTAATGAGATATATCAGACGCAACCTGTCGGAAGCTTCAGATTGAGCAAAGGCGACAACAAGGATCAAATCCGCAATCCACAATCCAAAATCCACAATTGAGAAGAGCTTTTTCGCAATGAAACCTAAAGTTATTCCATATCGCACCGAGAATTTCACATGAAATCTGAAGATTTTTCTAATTGCGAGTTAAAATCGTGATGAGAAAGATTCGAGAGGAGCACATAACGTGAGTTTCCGAATAAACACAAACGTATCGGCACAGAACGCACTTCGACATTTGTCTCACAACCAAATGGAGATGCAAACCACCATTGGTCGCCTTAGCAGCGGTATGCGAATCAATTCCGCAGCAGATGACCCCGCAGGTTTGATCATTAGCGAAGGAATGCGCTCGCAACTAAAGGGCATTGAGCAGGCAATCCGCAATTCGCAAGATGCTGTGAATATGTCGAAAACGGCTGAGGCCGCCCTTGACGAAATCCAGAGCTTGCTTCGAAACGTACGTGCTCTAGCGGTTCATTCTGCGAACACTGCGGTTGTTGATGCGACCAGCCTGGAAGCAAATCAGACGCAGATTCGTTCGACGATTCAATCCATCAATCGAATTGCAGAGCAAACACAATTTGGAAACAAAAAGTTACTCAACGGAACCTCTGGAACTCTTGCAAACGTGACTTCAGTCAACTACGTTTCAAGCATCTATATGGGTGGAACGTTCGCAGGTTCAACAGTTCAGAGTGGTGCCATAACGGTTGCCAAAGTTGTTCAAGGAACTCGCGGGTCGGTTGCATTGGGCAATACATTTGCTAATTCGAACACGATTGTGCCGACTGCAGGGTCATTCGTCATCAACGGATACTCCTTTACAAGCAGCGGCAATGAAACGGTTCAATCGTTGGTCAACAAGATCAACACGATGTCGGGCACTACCGGTGTTACCGCTACGATCAGCGGTGCTGGTCCTGTTTCAATCAATTTGAATCAACAGAACTTTGGTTCGCAATTCGGAATTTCATTCTTCGATCCTTCGAACATTATTCACAACGCATCTTCAGCAACTTCGACTGGTGTTGATGCCGTCTTTAACGTTTCCTTGACCACCGCAGCTGGCGTGACGACAGTACCGTTCACGGGTGGTCGAGGTCCAAATGAATCAGGGCTGAAGCTCACCGATGCTTATGGCAACGCGATTGTAATGTCTGAAAATGGAAACTCGACGATTACAGGCGTGGATACAGTTGTTGGACAAGTTACAGCAGGAAACGTTCGATTCCAAATTGGCGGAAACGCCGATCAATCGGTTCAGTTTTCAATGCCAACCGTATTTGCCAATAGACTTGGAACAGGCGCGGTCGCAAACATGTCTATGGCTGATGTTGACGTCACCACGCAAACAGGCGCTCAAAACGCAATGCGGGTAATTGATGACGCAGTTAATCAATTGGCTAGAATGCGCGGCGAACTCGGATCTTTCCAGAAGAACTTCTTGGAATCTAACGTTCGCTCTCTCAGCATCGCCCAAGAGAATTTAACGAGCTCAGAAAGCCAGATTCGCGATGCGGACATGGCCATAGAAATCACTAACATGACTCGCCAGCAGATTTTGGCTCAGTCGGGAATGTCGGTTTTGGCGCAAGCGAACCAGATTCCGCAGGGGATTTTGGCGTTGCTAAGGCAGTAAGTCGGTTTTTGGTTTTTAGTTATTGGTTGTTAGTTATTCGCGGATGCCGGGCTACTGACAACCCACAACCAACAACGAATTTCGAACCCACTCCTCACCAGAGCCCTCCGAGAAATCGGAGGGCTTTCGAGTCAATGGTTCTTCGCGAATGGCGAAGTCGTTTTGGAAGGTTCGACAACAATTTTGGCCCCAGAGCAGAGCTCTCGGGCCAAAATAAAACGACTGTCAGTTGTCAGCTAAAATTTAACAACCAATAACTAACAACCGACAACGAACTCTTACTTGCGTCGTCGTCGCAAAAGAGCGGCTACGCCAAGCCCAACAACAGCCATTGTTGCTGGTTCCGGAACAACGGTTCCTCCGATTGAAACGTCATCAACTCTGTCTGTGCCTGCAAGGGCAACAACTCCGCCATTAGCGGAAACTGTACTCGAATTCGTCATGCGAATGAATACGTTCGCTTGATTATTGATCGCTGTCACAGAACTGAGATTCGCGTTTAAGTTGTAGATTGGTTGGTTAGTTACAGAACCCCAAGTCGGATTTGGAGTCGCATTTGGAAGGACTATGTATCCAGCAAATGTTGTGAATGAAGTTCCATCCGTGCTGTATTGAAGGTTGAAATCTCTTGGCCCAGTATTGCTACTTGCTTGCGACCAACTGACTGTAATCGCATTCATGTTGATCGTCGAAACCCTGAACTGATAGTAGTCTCCAATAGCCCACTGGTTCGAACTGACGGAAAAAGCAGAGCCGTTTCCAACTGGCGTACTCCAAGCTGTATTGGCACTGGCATGAAGCCCGTTGCCTACACCTGCACCGACTGAAGGATTCCAAGGGCCATTACCGAATCCGGTAGAACCCGTTGGTGTGTTAGGTGCTTCAAAAGTCCAAGTTGCAATCACGACCGCTTGCGATGCGGCAACGACGCTCATTAACCCTAAAACAAAAAATGTTCTTTTCATAAATCCTCTCCAAGTTTGCCCATTAATTAGTGGCGCAAAGTGAATCTATTATGACTTGCCCACGCTTGGTGGAATGCCATTTTCGAGTCGAACCAGCACATTTACCTGGGATTGTTAACCTAGCCAAAACATAAATAAATGACCCTAAGACTCAATCAATCACATACTCCGTACCAAGTTCCAGTCCAGCTAGTTGGATGCGCTTCGCCAGACCTATGCCCGATCACATCAACTCGCGCTTGATCGAATTGGCCGCTGCCAGAGATGTGCTTGGCGTGGCCATCAACAAAAATCATTGAACCGCCAGTCGAGCCCCACCTCTTGTAGTAGTTATACGGTGGGTCGCAATCGTAGCCGTAACGGGCGCATCCTGGGTCCGATTTTTTGTCGAAAAATGGGAACATTTCGAGGCGGATCGCTCGCGTTTCGGCGGAGAATTCAATCTGGGTTTCGATAACGATTTGATCGTCATTTAAGATTGTGTTGTTCTGTGAACTCTCGCCTGGCACCTTGCTGAAAACGCATTGCGTAAACCGGTAGCTGCTACCATAAGCCTTCCAGTAAGTGTCGGCTCCAGGCACATCAACCGCTAAGTAAGGCCCACCCTGGTCTAATGGCGATTTGAACACTTGTTGGTTCTTGCAGTAGGGGAGAAGCAGCACTTCGATGCCTTTATGGCCAGTCTGCCCTGCTGGGGGAATGCTGTTGTAGGCATAAAAGATCGGCATCGTGTCGTCGAAGTCGCCTAAATACATCTTTGTCGCCATTCCGATTTGTCGAGAGTTGCTTAGACACGCGGTCTTTTTGGCAGCTTCTTTGGCTTGAGCAAAGACCGGGAAAAGTATCGCCGCGAGAATTGCGATGATCGCGATAACCACGAGGAGTTCGATAAGTGTAAACGCTTTTTTCATGTTCGGTTCCTTGCGCGTCCTCAGTCTTCGCTTTGATTGCGATAGACGGAAGGGATGAACCGAACCGAATTTCCACAATCCCTACGGCGGCATTACCCGCATCAGGTCAATGGGTCGTCCCGACGATTCGAGACCTCTCAGCCGTTGTACGGCTCCCCATGCAGACTGTTTTTGCTTGCGCTGTTTAAGTATACGGCATTTGATGAAGAATTCATCAGTTTTGGAGGCAATTGAATTCTTAGAAGAGCGGCGAAGGAGTTTGCAACCAAATCAAATTTGAGCGATCTATTTGGAGCCTGAATACTCACTTTGTAGCTTCTTAAGCGCGTCCGCGTGGGATGTCCCAAGTTTAATATAATCGTTGTATTTCTTTGTCAGTAGAATCGATCCCTTTTCACGAACGACGTACTTTTCAATTGAGATTGTGCTGTGATAACTGTTGTCAAGTAACAGCTCGCGAAACCCAAGTGTTTTCAATGCCGGAAGTTCTTCATCTAAATAGGGCAAACAATATGTCCAATCTTTTGTATGCGAGCCGTCAATCCGGGAGCGAATAGCCCAGGCCAGGGAGAGCGACATCCTGAATCTAGTGACGCTGCGAGGAAAACTGCGAAAAGCGAATCCATTGGCCGAAAACTGTTTGGCATTGCCGACTTCTAATAATGCAGTGCAACTTCCACCAGTTTCGGAGCTTGTCCTCCTTTCAATGCGTAATAACTTGGCTTTTGTCGTGTATGGAAAGACCCGCTCTTTCAGAACTCTGCAAACACCCTCGTCATCCAGCCCAATTCCACGACGTTCTTCGGGTGTTAGCATTTCGAGAATAGGGCTACAGTTGCCTTCCAAATGCGCTAGCAACCATCGCTCAGCATCTTGATCTAAGGACCGTGGTCGGCGCATATAGACGACCGCAAATGCAAATCCCAACACTACAATTGCAGTGAGAACTTTCATTCTATCCCGCAAGTGCCCTTCTCGGCTAACGATATGCCACATTACGTTTCTGGTTGTAGTAAGCAATCTGCATGAATTACCTTTCCTTCAGAATCATATGTATAGCGGCAGACGTTCGCATCGTATTCATAAGCATTAATTATAGTACGTACGGGCCCGCCTGGATAGCATGTATAGTGATACATTTTTTTTATACAGCACTTAAATGGGCCACTATCATCACACGAAACAATACTAATAAGCTGGCTCCAATTTGGGGTACAAACTGGAGTTTGATCTGTACAGTCGTAGCCCGTTGCGCTTGGTGTAAATACCAGTACGCATGCCGTCAATACCAAAAGGAAGATCTTCCTCGATTTATTCATTGTTGTCTCCGTAGTTTTCGATTTGTGCAATAGACTTCTATATCATTCATCCTCTTTGTCGTCCCAGAACGTAGGAAGTTGCCATTCGCCCTTTCTACGAACGTGAAACACGCTGGTATCGAGTCGAACAGCAACGATGAAAAGTGGATAGAACTGGCTTGCATTAAGGTCTAGCCACGGCGGGTTAAAGAAGGGATCAACGTAGATTACAGATGAATCTTGCGCCTTCTGAGAATATGATTCCCATTGAGGTCCTACGATTCCACCTACCCCGAATATCTGTTTGTAGCCTGTTCCAGTTGCGCTGGATGACGGATGGCTCCTATTTGGGGGCAAAAGCTGACTAAGTATCGGCATACGGTCGGGCTGTGGAGCGCAAGGAAGTCCCATAGCCCATGCGTTTCCATAAACTCCCTCGCCGCCCCAAGTTTCACGGTACATTGCAATCGCAAGGCCAATTTGTCTGAGGTTTGAACGAGTGACTGTGATCTTTGCAGATTCCTTTGCTTGAATTATCGTTGGAGCCAATAAGGAAGCAATTAATGCGATGATAGAAAGGCATACAAGAGTATCTATCATGGTAAATGCACGAGTAGGTTTCATTGTAGTGACCTCTTGAACTCATTTAGGCTCTGCGACGGCTCCTGGCAAATGACTTGTCCGTTTGAGTGGATTCCGTACGCACGAGGCTGAAAAGGAATGTGAATTGACTCCAAGTCTCTTATTGTCACATTTAGGTGCCTGTATTCAATCGAGTTTGCAAGCTTTGGTTTCGATTCCGGCAGCCAAGCAAAGGCTACCGAGTCACCAAACTCAGATTTCCAAACTCTTAGGATGTTCGGAATATTCTTTGCGGAGCAAGACTGGCAATCAGGCATTACAACAACAACCGCGATCGGATGTCCGTTAAGAATTGGACGAACCGACTCTTGAATTGCCTTCGGTAGATCGGCAATCTCTTTAGGGTCCCGGCTCAAGTCAAAGAATGTTGTTCGCTTGGGTGCAGAGTATATGCCTTCTGCGAAAACAAGGCTTGTTACCAGGAGTAAGAGTCCAAATCCAAACGCAACCGAAGCATCCGAGATAAACTTGTTTGTACGGGTCGTCGGATTTTCGGATGGCTGTGAACCGTACATATCACGCATTATATGTCAGATTAAGGCGTTAAAGTTGTCTATATTTTTTTTGCCCATAAAGCAGGTAAAAATACCAGGTACTGTTTAAGTTCATTTGAAGCTAATGTGTAGCTTTGCTATCTGAAGCGCCACAGAAGGCTTTAAGGCAACTCTGAACGTTATTGAGCCGGGCAATTCCGAATTCTCGAAGCCCCTCACTATCCAATACGGAGTATTTCGGCCTTGTCGCCGGAGTGGGCCAATCTTCGGTTTGAAGTGGATCAATGGTTGGCAACTCGTCTTCTCCCTTTTCTTCAATCCAAGCTTGCAATGTGCGCACTGCAAATTCATGCCACGACATCGCTTCTGGGCCGCAAAAGTGGTAAATGCCACCTGAAATGTTGCTTTGGATCATTTGGCAGATCGCGTGGGCGAGGTCTTTTGTATAGGTTGGACAACCAATTTGGTCAGCCACTACCCGGAGTTGCTTGCCAGCCTCGTAAGCTCGGATCATGGTCTTAGGAAAGCAATTGCCATTCGATCCAAAGAGCCAAGAAGTTCGAAGCACGATAGCATCAGGCGAGCCTGAAAGCGCTCCTTCTTCTCCCATCAACTTCGACTTTCCATAGACCGAAAGCGGGTTGGTTGGATCGTCTGTTTCATAGGGAGTGGTCTTTGTACCATCGAAAACGAAGTCTGTGCTAATTTGGATGAGCCTTGCTCCAACGGCTCCAACTGCTTTGGAAAGATAGCTTGGACCAAGTCCGTTGATTGCGAACGCAAGGTCAGGTTCGGATTCGGCTTTATCAACAGCAGTGTAGGCGGCGCAGTTGATGCACCAATCGAACTTCCCATATTCGCCTGAGATAATTTTTGCGGAGTCTTCGGGGTTTGAAATGTCGAAGTCTTCGCGGTCGAGGGCGATTAGGTTCCACCTCCGACCGCGCACTTCTTCAGCGACATCTGTGCCGAGCATTCCTTTTGCGCCGAGGAGGAGGATAGTCATGCCCCAGCCGCGATGCTCAGCAACTCTTCCACATATTCTTTCGTGTTCGCCTTTCCTCCTAGGTCAATGGTTAGGCATTTTCCGTCTTTGCAAACTCGCAGAACTGAGGTCGCGATTTGGTTTGCCTGCTCGTGATGACCGAGGTATCTAAGCATCATGACTGCGCTCATGAGCAGTGCAGTCGGGTTTGCGACGCCCTTTCCGGCAATGTCCGGAGCTGAACCGTGGACGGCTTCAAAAACCGCGCAATTTACGCCGATATTGGCACCGGGTGCGAGCCCGAGCCCGCCGACAAGTCCAGCGCAAAGATCAGAAATAATGTCGCCGTAAAGGTTTTGAGTGACTAAAACGTCGAATTTCTCAGGCTTAGTTACAAGCTGCATGCAACAATTATCAACGATGATGTCGTTGGCTTCGATATCATTATTAAGCTCAGCTGCTTTATAAAATTCTTCAATGAAGAGCCCATCGCTGATCTTCATGATGTTGGCTTTGTGAACCACAGTCACTAGCTTTCGACCCTGCTTTCTCGCCATATCGAAGGTGTATTTGAACAGCCGCGAACTGGCGTCACGAGTGATAACCTTAATGGATTGGGCAACATCTGGGTGCGGCATATATTCGATTCCAGCGTAAAGGTCCTCGGTGTTTTCGCGGACAATGATGATGTCAATGTCTCTGTCGCTGAACGCGCTTTTCACACCCGGCATGATTTTCGCGGGGCGAACGTTTGCAAAGAGGTCGAGTGCCTTTCGAAGTGTCACATTGGCGCTGACATGGCCACCGCCACTTGGGGTGGTTGTGGGGCTCTTTAATGCGACGCCAATTTCTCGAATCGTGTCAATCGTTTCTTGTGGCATTGCCGCCTTTCCCTTCTCGATTGCCGCAAGGCCTGCATCAAGGTAAACCCATTCGGCTTCGAATCCGGTTTGTTCGAGAATGCCGATTGTGACATCCATAATTTCGGGTCCGATGCCGTCGCCGGGAATGATCGCTACTCTTTGCTTTGCCATGCTGTTAATTTTGGCAGGTTCTGTGTGAATTTGGAGTTAGTCTCTTTGGGAGTGCACGCGCATGACCGCGCTTTTTCATGGGATCGGACAAAGGATAATGGAAAAAAGACAATGCCAGATACCAGGTTTTCCCTTGTCCCTTTTCCTTTGTCCGTGTGCGAAAGCGCGGTCAAGCGCGCGCACTCCCAAACAAAAGTTGGTGTACAGTAGTAATGGTGCGTAACTACATAGCGGTCTGAATCGTTTTATAGGTACGAGTCCCTCAAAGGACTTACTATATTGTGAGGAAATCATGAAATCACTTCGTTGGTATGCAATTTTAAGTGCCGGAGCCGTACTGTTTTCAGTGACGGCTGGTGCTCAGCTTCAAAAAGGCAATGGTGGCGGAAATCGCCCCCCATCTTCGCCTCCCCAATCTGGCGGCGGCAGAGAAACTCCAAAGCCACGAGAAAATCCACCCAAATCTGACGGTGGCAGAGAAACTCCAAAACCTAAGGAGAACCCGCCCCAGTCTGGCGGCGGCAGAGAAGCCCCCAAGCCTCGCGAGAATCCTCCCCAATCTGGCGGCGGCAGAGAAGTACCTAAGCCACGAGAGAATCCACCTCAATCTGGTGGTGGCAGGGAAGTGCCAAAACCTCGCGAGAATCCTCCGCAAGCTGGCGGCGGGACCACACCGAGAGAAAATCCGATTACAAGAGGAGATAATCCTCCATCCGGCGGTGGGCGTGAGAATCCAGTTTCAAATCCTCCAGTCCGAGGCGGAAACGGTCCTACCGGGGTCAAGCAAGGCTCAGAACAGTTGGGACGAATTCCTCGTAACGGACGAGGTGGCTACGATGGCTCCGTAAACAATTCGAACAATGGCCGCGGAAGAATTGAGCCTGTAATCATTCGTGGTGCCCCAAGTTCGCAAAGTCTTGCTAACTTAGTCTTGCGCGAAGACAACCCGCGAAAACGCGGCAACATCTATGACAATAGCTGGCGAAACGGCTACTACCATTACAACAACGATTGGTGCGACGACTATTTCTGGAGCAACCGGTACGTATTTAGCCCTTGGTCTACTCGTTGCGTGGTTTCGCCTTGGTACTACTATTCGTCGCTACCCGGGTACCTAAACTATAATTGCATCAGAATCATAAGCATTCCAATTGTGATTTGGCGAGGAAACGACTATCGGTACAACCGTTATGATTCTTGGAATGGCCGAAGCTACAATAACAATCGTTCGGATGTAGATTATGCGATTGACGACATTGTCAAGGCATTTGAAAATCAAGATCGCAGAGCACTTGGACGATTGATTTCCGGTAAGGATAGAATTCATATTTACAGCAACGGAAACTACGACTATTCTCTCGAATCCGACGATTTTTACGACCTAATGCTTGACGGAATTTATAATTCCAAAACGCGAAGCTACGAAATTGAGTCCGTAAAAACGTACCGAGATGAAGCCGAAGTTGTTGCCCGACATGAATACACAGATCCATGGGGACGACGAACGAGCGTTTACCATTGGTATCGCCTAGAAGAAGAGCGCAATGGTTATGTGATTACCAAATTCGGGACTAGCGATCGGAATTGTTGGTAGTTATCTGATTCCCCCCTCCATTCTGCGAGGAACGAGCAAAGAGGAGGGGGGTTAGGGGGTGGAGTGAGCGGAACTTGAGATTTTAAGTTCGCTCGCTGGACGAAGTTGGACTGAACTCCCTCCCCAACCCCTCCCTCTTTCTCCTTCGTCGAAAAAGGGAGGGGCTAAGTGAGCTACTTGCTTAGGCTTACCATTATCCCTAAGCTCTTGGTTTCGATCCAATAGGCACCCAAAACTATATTTGATGCCATTCGACGGGAAACAAACGGATGTTTGCTATGGCCGTCGAGTTGGATGCCAAAAGTCCAAGGACCATGATTTGGCGTAACTTTTGCTCCGCCTAACATGTGGCTATGATTTTCGTTTGCGCGAAAACCAATTCCAACGTAGGCGGAAAAGTCATTCTTTCCCGATGTCCAAACTTTCTCGCTTGTAGCGAAATAGCCTGGATTTCCTGTTGCAATTCCTTGAAGACCGAGTCCAATTCGCAAATTTGGACTGTTGCCCTGTTGAGGAATTAGCACATAGTTAGCAAGTCCTCGAAACGCGCCTTGCTTCCAAAGATAAGCAACTCCTACCTGAAGTTTGTCATCCACTGTATGCCAAAGGAAGGTTTCCCCTTTGGTCACGGTGTCAGGCGCAATTACTGTATTGAGCAACCATTTAGGTCGCTCACCTGAGGCCGAACCGGCCCCAAATCCACCTGCTGTTCAGAGCGGGCATCCGCCTTGGCTTTGTGCCAAGGCAGTACCAGAAAACGCAAGGACTAACGAAATTGTTATGAGCGCTTTCATCCGCTCTTTTCCTTAGGGGCTTTAACCAGCTTTGGCGCAACGGCTTTCGAAGACGCTTTCGCCGCATATTGGCCGGGGCTTGCTTTGAAGTTGCCAAGGCAATCTGTGCAGCACAAGTAATAGCGGACGCCATCAAAGTCGGCTACCGCTCCGGCTGAAGCGTAATCTGCAACTCCGTGGCCCATCACTGGGCAGTACAGAGCTTCCTTAACTGGTATGGTTCCGAATTGGCTTGGATTTGCATCGAATGTCGTTTTTGAAGCCGCCGCTCCAAAGAAGTAGCGAGTTCCTTTATAGTCTGAAAATCCGCCTGTAGCCTTCTTTGCGTCAACGCGAACTCCAGTTGTCGGGTCGAATAGTGCGACGCCGATAGTTCGGTTTGCCTCGGCAGCGGCTTTGATGAATTTAGCCGGCTCTTTTGTAAATGCCGGAACGCAGCCAGCACAGCATGTGCCATAGCGGACGCCGGCATAGTCGAACATCCCCATTTTTGGGTTGATGGGATCGGGTTGGACGGCGCATTGGACGTCTGCGAAGAGTGCTCCTGATGAGAGCATTGAAATTGCGATAATTGTTGAAATCATTGTTTTCTCCTGAAATTGTCATGAGGCTTTTTGAGCCTTTTGGCTGTAGCATCGTCTAGATGCTACGAGTTATGCCATGGCTGGCGGGCCGCGAGGAGAATCAATTTCGACTTGGATCGCGCATGGCGGGTCGTGATTGTGAGTGGGTCCAAGTTTGTTCGATTGACTTTGAATCGGCTTCTTGGCCCCGATTTGTTTCGTTGAGATCGTCGCAATAAGTCGGATCTCGAAGGATTGCGAATCAGGGATCGTGGCAACCGCGATTAGCATTTGTTCTGAACAGCAAATGCAGACGACTGGTTTTGATTTTTCTGCGCAACAAGATTTAGTTTCAACCTTTGCTTCGTGCATCGGGCAATCGCTTTTGCAATTCGAGCCACTGCATGAAGTGGCTGGCGCAAACGGGAGCGCGGCAAATCCGATGAAGATTGCCAACGCAATGCGAGTGATTGTGCCCAAAAAGGTAAGTTTTCGCACTACTAATAGTATTGTACGAGAAATTCAGGGGATTAGTTCTGATTTGCTGTAAATTTTTGGCAAGTTATCCTGCTGATGGAACAACCGATTTTTGGGTCTTCGCACTTTCAACCGCGGCAAGGGCGACCGCCAAAGACTTGAACCCTTCTTCAGCAGAAACGGGAACAGGTGTCCCATTCTTGATTGATTCAACAAATGCAGATAGCTGCTTGAAAAACGGGTCGTCTGAAGAATGGAGCGGCGATTCGTTCGCAGTTGGCTTTTCGGCTGTCGTTGTCTTGAGGATTTGAGTTCTCCGACTGTCGTGCTCGATCATTCCTTCTGAGCCACTTACGCAAAAGGTAACTCGAAATCCGGCTGGATCCATCCATGTCGCTTCTGTGTGAGAGAAGGCTCCGGATTCAAATGAAAGAGTTGTTAGAGAGTAATCCGGCCAAGTGCCTTTGGAAAGGCCTGTCGAACGGGATGTGACTAAATTCACTTCGCCAAGCGTCCAACGAAGCCAGTCGAAATCGTGGATGGCGAGATCAAGAATCACGCCTCCAGATGCGTCATAGTCCTGAAACCAAGGGCTTCTGGGAGCGAGCCCACCGCGACGAGTTCGAGCGGCTGCCGGAGTCCCGATAGCGCCGGATGCGATGACTTCATGAGCTTTTTTGTATTCGGCAAAGTAGCGAACCACATGCCCAACTGCAAATGGCACGCCAGCCTTCTGAGATTCTTCAACGAGGATTGCGGCGTCCTTCAGGTTTCCCGCAAGTGGCTTTTCCATAAAAACGGCTTTTCCTGCCGCGATTGCCTTTCTGCCATTTTCAAAGTGGAGGTTTGTAGGAAGGCAGATATCTACTACGTCAACTTGTTTCAGCAGTTCGTCGTACGAATCGGCTTGTCTCGCGTTCCACTTGGCAGCATATTCGGCAGCTTTTTCGGCGATGGGTTCGAAAATTGTGAGTTCAACGCCGGGGATATTTTGGTAGTGCCGGGCGTGAACATTTCCCATTCCGCCCGCGCCGAGGATGCCAATTCGCATGGTAGGAATTATGGCTGGGAATGGCTGGGTGTAGCTGGGTGTGGCTTGGAATGTTTGCAAGTTGTCGGCAAGTTGTCGGCAATTGTCGGCACATTGCTTGCTACTGGCAAACGACCAGCAAACTACCTGTCAACCACCTGCAGACAACTTGCCAGCTATCCCTTTCGCTTAACCGGCATTTCCAACTTCTCTAGCTCAGGCCGATAGTTCATCCCGCGTTCCTTCGGCATTCCGTAGAGTTCGGGGTGCTGATAGGTTCCACGCTCGCGCCCTTGCTTTTCAACGACATCCTTTGGCTTGCGATCGCGCACGTAAAGGTCGTTCCGGTCGGCATCCACGCGCCACGAGACTTCAATGTTGGGCTCGTTAGTCCGAATTCGAAACACGTTTCCGTTGATCTTCTTAACTACTTTTGCCCAAATAAAGTGATCGGAGTCAGATTCGTCAATCACTGTGAGCTGATATTTGAAGTTCGTGTTGATCTCGCCAAAGTAGTCCGGTAGCTCAACCCATGCGTACCCTTGCGAATCGGTAACTACATTGCCGACATAGAAGTTTTGCGGCATTGGGCTCTCTGTCGAGTAGTGGAGCAGGTACTTGTTCTCAGGGTCGTCCGGGTGGTCGATGCAGAAGGACTTCGTGCCGCTAGCGCCCGAGCTGCCGAGGGCGTAGAGGCCCCATCCGATCCCATTACTCTCACCTAGCACGCCAACCGGGTTGCCGCTGGTGGCGGTGGCTGCGCCGTAGACCCCGCGCGCGAACGCGGTGGCGCTCCGTCCGTACACTCCGTAGGTAATCGTGTTGCCTGTTTGGTCGTTAACACCGACCACGCCGTACCAGGTAGTGCTTTGGCTCACGCCCCACACGCCGTACGTGGTGCCGCTCTGGGCGCGGGCCTCGCCGCGAACACCCGTGGAGTTGGCGCCGATGCTGTTGGTCTCAAAGTACCCGCCGTAAGTAGTGCCGCCGCTGCCGGCGGTAGCATTGCCGAAGACGCCGCACCCGGATGTGGCGGAAGTTCTCCCCCAGATTCCGCGGCCGTCCGTAGCGCGCGTTTCGCCCTTCACACCATCGAACCCGTCGCCGTGGACGCCGATTCCGAACGTGCAGTTGCCGTGGACGCCAGTGCCGTTCTGGCTGACGCTCTGCCCGTACACGCCGTAGTTGGTGCCGGAGCCGGCTCTGGCCTCGCCGTAGACTCCGCGTCCGTCCGTGCCGCTGCTCAGGCCGTACACGCCGGCGGTGGTGCCGGTGCCGGCGGTGGCAACGCCGTAGACGCCAGCGGCGTTGTTGGACGAGCTGCGGGTCTCGGCGTACACGCCGAAGGTGGGGTTGGGGGTGACGGCGGTGGCAACGGCGTAAACGCCGAAACCGCTGATGCTGTTGCTCTCGAAGCGGCCGCCGTATGTGTAGCCGGAGGCGGCTGTGGCCAAGCCGTAGACACCACGTCCATCCGAGCTGGCGCTCTGGCCATGGACGCCATACGTGATGCCGCTGCCGGCGTAGGCCGAGCCGGAGATGCCCCGCCCACCCGTGCTGTAGCTTTCGCCGAGTACCCCGTAGGTGGGCCCGCTGAGGGCCGGAGCGAAGCCGTATACCCCTGTGCCTTCCGTGCTCTCACTACGGCCATGAACCCCGAAAGTAATGCCACTCGCAGCGCTGGACACTCCGAGAACGCCCGTGGAGCCGCCATTAGTGGAGGCGTTCGCGCCGCGAATGATGTGCGTGGAGCTTGTGCCGCTGAGGTTCAACGGCACGGGGATGGACTGAAGGAAGGCGGTCGAGTCCAGCCCGTCGAGCAGGTTGGCGTCGACCCCTGCAAGCCCTGCGCCGCCACCTTGAAACTGCTCTGCAGTAAGCGTTCCGCTAATGTTAGCGTGGCCCGATTGACTCGTTCCTGGCGTTGTTGGCTGAAGATTTACGTATGCCTTCGGAGCACCGAACTGAGAAGTCGCGGTAGTAGCAAGTAATGCTCCCGTTCCAGTAGCAACGATGATAAAAGACAATATGGAATTACGGTTCATGATGGAATCCTCCCCATTCTTGGGTTGAAGTTTCCATTATAAGGCTTTTCCAGGCAAATTCACGGAAGTGGGGGAAGAACTGGGAAAATTGCTGGGAGAGGCTGGGTGTTGATGGGAGTGGCAAAGCAATTCCCCGCTACACCTAGCCAATCCCAACAAGTCCCCGCCATCCCCAGCGACCATAAGGCGACTTTACTTTCGAGGCGTTACCGTTGGCTTCGTTGGCTCCGGCCGATAG